>JAWLGR010000056.1:0-21251 GCA_041684965.1 Mariniphaga sp. | reverse complement strand
ATCTCTAAAATATTTTATGTTCTGAAAGTAATATGCGCTTTTTAAGGGAGTGCAAAGTACGGAATTTTTTTTCTTTTAGACAAATGTTTTTTATTTTTTGTAACAAATGATTTTTGCATCAATACTAATTATTCAGCCATTTCTTGAAATCTGCAGCACGGTCAATACTTACAATGGTTTCATATTCATCATCTGCCTTTGGGTTTAATTCAAGTTTTACCCTGCTGCGCGAATAAGCAATCATATTGGTTATGGATGCGATATTAACCATGTATTTGCGGTTTATCCTGAAGAACCTTGCAGGATTGAGCAGTTCCTCAAGCTTGTCAAGCGTGAAATCGACGTTGTAAGTATTGCCCTGGAAAGTGCGAAGGTAAACCCCTTTGTCCATAACAAAGAAATAAGCACAATCGGCCACTTCAACCATTTTAATTTTTGAGCCAATTGATATTGAGAAGCGCTCCCTGTATTTTTTCTCATTGCTGGTCAGCAGGTTATAAAGAGACTGCAGATCAATGGAGTTACTATGAAGACCGCTGAATTGCTCATACTTTTTCAGGGCAGCAGCAAGCTCTTCATGCACTATTGGCTTCAGAAGGTAATCGATGCTTTTTAGCTTAAACGCCTTAATGGCATATTCATCGAATGCCGTGGTGAAGATTACGGGGCTCGAAATGTTCACCTGGTCAAAGATGGCAAAGCTAAGATCGTCCTCCAGGTGAATATCCAGGAAAATAAGGTCTGGTTCGGGGTTTGACTTAAACCACTTCACCGATTCGGCAACAGATTCGAGCTCGGCAAGGATTTTGATTTCGGGGTTGTAATCCTGAATCATCTTTTTCAATCGCAAAGCGGCAAACGCTTCGTCTTCTATTATTACGACTTTCATTGGGGTAGTATTATTCAGTTTCAATTTTTTCTGATTTTAGCAGGGGAAGCCTGGCAATAAAATGCTCCTTGGTCTTAACGAACTCGGGCTTTTGATCCGATACCAGCGCATACCTCCGGTTGATGTTTTCGAGGCCAACACCTGTTGATACAAGTATTGTTTCCCTTATATTCAGGTTATTGACAATGTTTAATCGCTGATGGTCATCTACGAACATTTCAATTCTTAAAGGCTGCGCCTTTGAAAATGTGTTGTGTTTGATGGCATTCTCAATGATTAGCTGAATGGCAATGGGCAGAATCAGGTAGTCGTAAAATGTGTTGTCAATTTTAATATCGATAAGGAGTTTCTTCATAAACCTGATCTCGAGCAGGAAAAGGTATGCGTTTAGAAATTCGAGCTCGGTGCTTAGGCTAACCAAATCCTTTTCCTTATTCTCGAGCACGTAGCGATAAACCTTTGATAATCTCTCGGTGAACGACTCGGCCAAATCGGGATCAACCTTTATGAGCGAGGTTAGAACGTTCAAACTGTTAAACAGAAAATGTGGGTTTACTTGTTGTTTTAGCACTTCGAATTGCGACTGCAGATTCTCCTTCTGCACTTTCAGCAGCTGCGTGTTAGCCTCAGTTAGCTGCTTTGTTCGCTCGGCAACACTTTGTTCCAGCGTATTGTTAATTCGTTCTAACTCCTCTTTAGCTTTTAATATTTTTTCCTCCTGCTTTTTTCTTTCGGAAATATCAATAATTATTCCTCTGCGCCCAACAGACTTGTTGTTACGGATTATGGAAGATCCATAAATCAGAACAGGGGAACGTGATCCATCGGGCCTTTTCATGGTGTACTCATTTGGAGAAACAAGATAAGCCTGATTTGTTTTCTTAATATTGTCTTGAGCCCTTGGCACATCCTCTTTAACCAAATAGTCTAGTGCAGATATCTTTACACTGGGGTCTTCGGGCATCACAATCCCCAAAAATTCTTTACAAGAACCGTTAAGGAATAGAAAATTACCCTCATGATCAAGTTCAAAAATTGGTTGTGGAAGGAGATCTGTCAATTCTTTATAGTTTCGTTCGCTCTCGGCAGCAGCAAATTCGGCCTCTTTTCGTCTGGAAATATCAATGATTATTCCATCCAAAAACTCCAATTCGCCCTGCTGGTTATAAATTCCCTTGCCATTTTCGTTTATCCAAACTACCTTACCATTCTTGTGAATAATTCTGTATTCAAACTCATAATGCTTTTTTTCTTTGGTGGCTTCAAGTATACAGTTTCTGCATATTTCTTGGTCGTCGGGGTGTATAATAGTAGCAAAAGTAATTTCTGAATTATCAATTAACTGGGATGCGTGGTAGCCGGAGATTTCAAATATTTTTTCACTGATATACTTCATTGTGAAATCCTCATCGAAATAGCAACGATAGGCTGCACCGGCCAGGTTTGAAAGAATGCTATTGAGTTGCTCGCGTTTTTCATTCAGCTGCTGGGTTATGGCTTCGCGCTTTTTTATTTCCTCTTCAAGGTGGTGGTTAAGCTTTTTCTCATGCTCAATTAGCTGTTGAGCAAATTTATTTTTTTCCTCTTCAATCTTTATTTGGGCTTCATATATTGCCCGGTTGGCCGCTTCCTTTATCAACTCCTGCTGTAATTTCTCTGCCCTGGTCTTTTCTTTTAAACTCTCATCAAGGTATATCCACGCCTCAAGTATCGACATAAAGAATGCGTTTACAACGCAATATATGAGCGCATTGTTAAATAGAACATTACGCAAACCTTGCGGGTAGCTGCTTACCCAATGTGCAAAAATGGTTAACAACGACGAAATACTAACGGCAATTAGGAGCATCAAAGAAAATTGAATGACGGCTCGTTTCAGAACTCCCTTACTCCATTGGTAATTCTTGTTAAGAAATTGAATCACAAAAAGATCGGGGTAAGCAATGGCGAATCCTGCAATCGTACTGTAAAAAATTCCCCGAATAACCCTCAGAACAAACTCGGTATAGCTATTCAGCTCGTGGTATCCGCTAAAATGATTGTAGGTGATTACAATTAGCTGCAGCACTAAAGCCATACCCAGTACAAGCTTGAACAGCTTGTTAAACGAAAGAAGTTTATGTATTTGCCTGAATGTCATACAAATTATATTTGATAAACTGGAATAAAATTAATTAAGCTAATTCATATAAAAAAAATAAATTGGCTGAAAGTATTGGAATTAATACTGAGAGTGCAAATGTAAGATCTGAGCGTGTTTAATTGGTTTGAAATTTATTTACAATCTGTAATGTTTTTCCCGGTTAATTGATTTCATTATTGCGTTCTTCGGTTCAAAAGCAAAGGAACTGATGCAATTGGATGAATCAATCAGATTAGTAATGCTACTAACATTGGATAACCAATTAATCGCTCAGCGGTTTTTTGAATAAGCTCGGATCAATAACTTGATTATGCATTATGTTGTTATGAGTAATTCTCCTATTCCTATCTCCCATATTAATATTTTGGGTAAAAGAGTGCTTTATTCCATCCACTTCACGGTAATCCTCAAACTTTGTAACGACCGTTACTTCTCCACTCATCATTTCAAGTTGCTCTTTTGTGTATGACAATAAATTATCATATTTATTGAAATACCATGCCTCCTCTACACCATAGATGGTCTTAACAGCAATGCAATGAAATTCCTCTCCATCAATACTATCTAAATACAGATATTCAGCATGAAGCAAATTCTTTTTCCATTCGGCAAAACGCATAAATGCAAACTCATTTAAAAAACTTTGTATTCTTACTTCATCATCGATTTCGGTAACGGATAACCTGTTTTTTTCCCAATACTTACTACCGTCAAAGCCCCTGTATATATCGCCGGTTTGGGGAGAATTTGCCTTAATATGTGATTTATTAGTTTTATCCTGAACTACCTCCCGGTTTATAGTTACTCCTGCTTCAATAACTAACATGTCGGATTTAATCACAACATTCTCCAATTTTGCTAATGCTTCTTCTCCACCAATGGCAGAAACATAGGCACTTAGTATTTTTTCAGCATCTTTGTCAACGGTAGATCTTTGAGCTGCTGCAAAACTACCGGTTAAAAAATGAAAGAGAATCACGAATGTAATTCCATAAATTCTTGTCTGTTTTTGCATGATTTTAATTGTTAAGATTACGAAAGCAAAAGTAAATCGGTTGGATTGTTTAGGAAAATAATAGATGCTCAGGGTGATGATTGTATGATTGAAGGTGTGGTCCGGGGTGATGAACTTGAATCCAAATCCAAATAATCGTTTTTCCTTTTCCAGGAAGTTAATGTAAGTTTCCTAGAACTTCAGCCATTTAAAATTAGAGTCGACAATGCTACCCAATCGCCTACTGCCGGGAAATCTTCACGACTTACGGCTGAAAATCGCATATTTCCCGTAATTTCAGCTTCGTATTCTCCTTGCGTAGTTTTTACAGTATACCGTTCCTTATGTTCTGAAATTATTCTTCCTGTTTCAAAGTCATTCAGTTTTTGTTCTATTCTAAATGCTTCAAAATTTTTATTATATCCTAATTCTTCCAGAGTCATTTTGTTTCTAATGATGAATGTCAATTTTAGGTTTGCCTTTTTCTTTTTCCGGAAAAAGTTTTTCAAACTCAATGAGTTCTTCTTCTTTGATTTCAAATGCCTTATCCTCATAAAACTTTCCTCTCACAGCTGCCAAAGCATTTGGATATAATTCCAAAGCCATAAAAGGTTCAAAATTCATCCCTTCTTTTGTTGTAATTCCATAATTCTGTGCATTAACAAATCCAAAACGGTGATAATAATCCGGGTGCCCAAATAGTATCATGGCTGAATAGCCTGATTCTTTAGCAATAGCAATTGATTCTTTTAAGAGTTTTGTTCCAATACCTTTCTTTTGAAACTCAGGAAGCACCGAGATTGGTCCTACACATAACACCTGGTGTTCCTTATTTTGTATGTCTGTTACATTCGCTTTGGTAGTTATTATATGACCTATTATTTTGTTTCCGGATTGGGCAACCATGTCAAGGTTGGGTATGTAACAATTACTTTTCCTCAGCTTATGTAAAACCAGATGTTCGTCGCAACCGGGTTTAAACAAATTCCAGAATGTTTCGCGGGTAATGTTTTCTGTTATCAGAAAATCCTTTGTTTTTGTTCTTTGAATAAGTACTTCCATAATATTTTATTTTTTCTGGTTTTTCACTTTTTATCAATGTGCAGGACATTTTTTAGCATTAAGCACAATAGAATTATTAATCCCTAATCCTTCCCGTATTTATGTAATGTTTAAATTCCGTAATCAGATATTCCAGTGGAAAGCCGTTTTCCAAAAAGGCATTTTCAATGTTTTGCTGTGCATAAATGGCTTTAAATGGTTCAATGCCAATTTTTTCGATAATGAAGCGCGTAAAAACACCTGAAATAGGATACAAAGGTGGATATGAATAAAACCGATAGTCGGGGCCGGTAATCATATCTTCAGTTAGCAGGTCAAGGTGAGTTTTTGTTGAATCCAGGTCATTTTCATAATTGCTATCTTCCATCAAGTATCCTGTATAAACAGCAAACCCCTCGCAAAAAAAACTTGACTGAATCCCAATTTTATTTCCAATTATCGTATGTGCCAATTCATGGTTGAATACAGACATGTCAAATGTTGAAACATGGTTTACATTTCCAATGGATTTTCCATAAATAGTCATTTGTGGTGACATGGACAGGAATTGTTGCAAATCGGGCATGCTATTATACACATATGTTGTCATTCTTTCGAGGTTTAGGGTGTCGGTGTTTAGAATTCCACATAACTTCTCAAGGTTTTTATCTGCCTGCCCCAAAATTACTTGCCTAAGTGAATCATTATAAATTGGTTTGGCCAGGTAAAAATCGAAATGTCGGGTAGCAACTTTTTTAAAATAAGCTTGCCTCATTTTCATGATGTAATTTATCCGTGACTCTTGTGTGGTGTTTGAGCAATAGCCACTTAGATATAGTTCTGTGCCCCTGAATATATATAAAGGAAAGTACCCGGCAGCTAGGTTGGCATATTGGTGCCACACCTGCGTCGAATTTCGACAAGTAAAAAGCCTGGTAGCCTCGTCGTTAATATAAAAAAAGGCATCGGTGGGGCTGGAAAACTCTTCGTTGTTAAACATAAAACCTCCATCTATCTGCTTTATGGGAATGTTTTGAATTTCGGCCACTTGAAAATCGAAGAATGGTCCATAAAACTGAATATTCCTTAATTGATCTTCTTGTGTTAACTCCGTCTCGGTTTTGTAGGTATAAAACGGTTTTTTTTGATACTGATCCCAAAACACATAGTTCTCAATATCTGTCTTTTCCTGATCATTAATCTTGTAGTTATGAGGCACAACTACCAACAAGGTATCGACCTTATGAAATGCCAGCGTAAGCGTATAGTTCACATCTCCCTGAACATAATCAGGTATTTGTGCCTGTAACGAGCATGTGCAAAATATTAAAACCCAAAACATCCAGGCTTTTATTTCATTTTTCATTTGTTTCATTTTCACTGATTTTTTCAGACTTATTTAATTGAAAATCTACTTATCCGTGGGTTCGTTCTGTTATAAATTTTCCTCAACCATGAGCCTTGGGAAGAAACAAATCATTCATTCTCAGTCCTCCCCGAAAAGCAAAAACCATATATAGAATGGTAAACAGCCCGTCGATGATTCCTGTAAACCAAAATGTTGAAGGAAAATCCGAAACAAACATCATGTATGCATAAAGCTGAATAACATAGAACGACCTTCCAATAATCAGGCAACCCACATTGAACGCATACCGCCTGATATTGAAGGCAGAGAAAAACTGCAGATAGGCAAAACACAAAAAGAACGACCCCAGAAAAATGGCGAAGAAGGGATCAATTGGTGGATTATCAATTATTCGCCCGGTGCCTATTACAAAAATGTATAGAATTCCTGCAACGGTATCCCAAATGCCACTTGCAAAGAAGGTGACTGCAAGGGTTTTTAATGATTTGGTTTTCATGTTATTATTTTTTCTATTTATCTGTAAGGCTGCTACTTCCTGTCAAAACATCAGTCAGTATGATTTCTTTTACTTTTTCCGGTTCTTCAAACATCGGGCTGTGAGCCGATTGGTTGAATGTGTAAAAACCTTTTACGGGTGCCTTTAACTGCTCGAAATAATTCTTAGCCAAATTATACGAAACGGTGTAGTCATAAATGCCATGAAAAAAATAGGCCGGAATTTTCAGTTCAGGAACTTGTTTTGTTAAATCAGTAGCCAGAATCGTATCCCAAAGCGGGTGAACACCGGCCCGGGCTTTGGCTCGCCACAAATTAATTTTTTCAGTAAATGTATAGTCTCTGCATGTAAGCGATGGTAAAAAAATACCGTGTATGATCGAAGTCATTTCACGTGTAGTGCCAACACCAATGCCATGCATGGCTTTATCGCGCAGTTTAAGGTATCCGAATGGAATCAGGTCTGTTATCGGTGAGGCCTCAAGTTTTCGTACCATTTTACTGTTCCCTGCATCCCTGTATTCTTTCAGCATATATTCATACGCCATTCTTTCCGATTTTAAGTGGTCCGACATCTGGGCCACGCCAATGTAAGCGTGGTATAATTCAGGTGCCTGTGCAGCCACATTAACGCCAATAAAGGTTCCGCCCGAACGTCCCATAAGGTAAATCTTGTCCTGTCCAAATCGCTTACGCAGGTAGTTCGTCACCTCCTTTGTATCTGATATCATTTGTTCCAGTGTCATCGACCCCTGAGATATTTTGGCCTTGTATGAAAGACCAGCCCACCGTTGGTCCCACCAAACCACAGTGAAGTAGTCTTCAAGTCCTGTTGGGTATTTCTTGGTAAGGAAATAATCAGGGATTCCACCATGAAGGTAAAGTAATACGGGATTAGAAGAATCTTTACTCTGGATAAACATTCCCTGTTTTACTCCTCCTATTTGGACAAATATTTTTTCGGAAATACTTCCGTCAAGGATTTTCCCATTCTCATCCCTGAATGCTTCGGACTTGCCCGGGCTTACTATTGCCAGGTAAACTAGCAGTGAGATGAAAAGCCCCAAAAACGCCAGAATTAAATAAATCATCACTTTTTCCGCCTTTTTTACAATGTGTTGTTTATTAATTTTCATATTAAATTGGTATTAATTGCAGTTACAAGTACCAACCAAAAATGCGATGTAAATTGACGGGCCGTTTAGTTGCCGATTGTTTACGTAAGAAAACTTTGACCCAGCAACAAAACGATAGGTTGCCCCAATTTCCAACCTAAGCAATTTCCCCAAGGCAAGTTGTGAATACAGCGATGGTTCAAATACAGGAAACATGTTGACCTCACCCTTCGACTTGGGAATGGTTTCTTTGAAGCCCACACCGCAGGCTGCAAGTAAGTTTGAACCAAATTTCAAATTTTGTCCCTCATAGAATACATATCCAAATTCAATGCCGCCATATCCAAATTTGAAGAACTCAAGCGTATCGGTTTTGGTGCTTTCAATTTCAACGCCTTTGGGCATTCCCCAGCCTGCGCCACCAAAAGTATAGCGGTTGTTAAATGTTGCTGATCCTCTGCCTCCGGTCATCACGCCAAGTTGATTGTTGACTTGGGTGAAAAGAACACCTGTGCCACCAAAAGCCAGGGTGGTCATTTTGATTTTTGGAATGGAACCTTTCCCGGCAGCGTCGGAGTTTAGGGCCTGTTGGTTGCTGGCCTTCAAAATATTTGCCGAAAAGGAAAGCAGCAAAATCATCAATAGTGCCGTTATTTTAGCTTTGTTTTTCATTCTCAATGAATTAAATCTTGTGTAGTTTAACAACAACCTCATTTTTCTCATCTTGGATTTCGACCTTATGCCGGTTGAAACTTCCTGGTGCATTTTTCCCATCATAGTTGCTGAAGCCGAACTTTTCCCTGGGAATACCAACCATATTGGTGTCGAGTTTCCCGTTATCATTGCTGTCCTGGTAAATTGAGAAGACATAATGACCTGCGGGAAGATTCATGCTCCTGTGTATCGTTTCATTATCGGCATTGAGAATAAAAGACAGAAATGGCTCCCTGGCCTTGTAGCCTGTCTCTTCGTTAAAAACTGACACGTAAACTTTTCCTCCGTTTTTTTCCACTCCTTCAATTTTCAGTTTTATAGTGGCCTCTGCTGAAGCCCAAAGGTGCAGGATAAGCAAGGCTAAACAAAAGACTGTTGTTCTCATGGATTCAAAGTTTTAGTAAAGCGAAGTCCTTTTTCCATGCCGTTGTGCAACCCTTATGGCATCGCGCCAATGGTAATGCAGTGTAATAGCTCGTTGCCTGCAGTTAACTTCGCACAAGCGGCAAAGGGTGCAATCAAGTTCGCTTGTTGACAAAGCCTTTCTGTTCTGAAGCTGGATGATTCCCAGTGGGCAAACATCCACGCATTTCCCGCAACCGTTGCAATTGTTTTGATTAAAGGTTACCCTGTCGCCACAGAGTAATACCGAATTGCCATTCGAGCCAAATAAATATGAATTAGGCTGACCCTCCGTGATTGGCAATTTGTTTTGCACCTGTTGGTAGTAATCGGGCATACAATGATAGGGCATGGTTTTTTGGACAAACCGGGCGGCTTTTTTCAAATCCTTTTCATCGGGTTTGCCCCTGTGACCGCCCCCAATTATTACCCAGGGCCCGGTTTCATCATATGCTCTCACAGAAAACTCTCCGATAACATTTTTGTTTTTCTCGCGCAGGGCATCCTTTAGTGGCTGGTGATATTTTCCCAGGAAAGGATTTCCGCGGCTCGAAAAAATGAAAGCATCCTGCTTTTCCGGGTTGAGATGCTCAATTACCTCGAAGAGTTTCGGGTGGTGCCGGCCAAAATAAATTCCCGAACCAAAACCAATGGTTTCATAATCATCCAAATTCATGGCAAGCGCCTTGTCGGCAATAACCAATTTGCAGCCCAATTTTTGGGCCATGGCCCTTGCGAGTTTTAACGTATTGCCGTTGTAAATTGACTCGCAGATAATTATGCATTTGCTATTCATCTCAGTTTGATTTTTACAGGATTTAAATTTGGATTTCTCAACTACTTTGAGCTTCGACTTTGCTCCTCGCTCGATGAGGTTGAACGGTTGGCCCGGGTTTTAAAATCACTTTTTCCAAAGCGATAGTTAAAGGAAATATTCAGGCGCTGTGTTTCAAATCTGTTATTAACATCCAGGTCGATGTTGCCATATTTGGAGTAGGCCCCAGAAGAGCTGGTATTAAAAATGTCGCTGAATGACGCCCTGATTGATCCCTTGTCCTCTAGCACCCTGATTTGCATGCCTAAATCGATGCTATATCGGGGTTTAATTGTGAAGTTTCCGATTAGCTGTTTCGACATATAGTTGCCGCTTAACTCCAGGCTAATTTTATTAGGCAAAGTGAAGCTGTTTCTCATATTGGCGATGTAGCTCCAGCGCTTGAACTCGTTATTACTCGATTCGTTTACCGTAATTTTTTTGTGCATCACTATTGTCATGCCATTTAATTGCCACCATTGGGTTGGTTGTAACTGAATAGTTTCGCTAAAATTGAAATCGGCAGAATGACCAAAATTTTCCATTGTTTGATAAATCGCCCTTGTTTCGTCGTTTTGTGAGACCACCTGGGTGAACAAGTCCCTTGTATAGTTATAACCTATGCTTGAAAATAGTTTTCCTTTGAAGGTATGGTTCAATGCCAAAGAATGAGTGAATTGGGGCTTTAAGTTGGGATTCCCGACATTGTATGTGTAGGGGTCGATGATCCAAACGAATGGATTTAACAAGTGGTAGTTTGGCCTGCCAATTCGGTAGCTATACCTTAACCCGAGTGTTTGCTCATGCTTTAAAGTCTGCTGAATAAAAATTGAAGGGAAAACCTCGAGATAGTTTTTTTTGTCGACTTGATGAGTTGAAATTGAATTGCCGGTTGATATGGTATTCTCCACCCTAACCCCAAGCTGAACAGATGTCTTTTCAAACTTTGCCTGTCCGTTTGCATATGCAGCTTGAATATTTTCTTCGAAAATAAACCGGTCGTTTTGATTGAAATATCCCAACATGGAGGCTGTGCTGTTGGTTTTTACGTAGCTGTTTTTTAAACCAGCCTCAAACGAATAGGTCTTATTTATTGGGTAAGCATAATCAATCTTTGCCGAAAGGATATCTATATTGTTTCTAATTTCGCTTATAAGCGAAACATCTTTATTCATATCAACATGAAAAGCATCATAAAACTTACTTGTTTGATCGCTGGTGCCGTTGTAAAAGAATCGGGCATAGTCAGCATCCACGGTAAGCGAACGGCCAGTTGAGTCTATATCCCACTTGTAGTTGAGGTTAAAAGTATGATTGTCCCAAGTGTTTCCTCTATCCGCTATACTTACTAATGTTGAATCAATAACCATAAACCTGTCGGCAAACGCAGTGTTCCCAGCATCTGTCATATCGTTTTGGCCTTCATTTCCGCGGAGCATAAAGCTAATTACATGATTTTTTGCCAAGTAGTAATCGGCTCCTGTTTTGTAGTTGTAAGCACTGCCATTGCTTGTGCTTTCATTTTTCATAATCTGGTAAACTCCGTTCATGCTCTCGCTGGTAAACCTTCGTGTTGCATTCATTTCTGACCAACCTTTCCAGTCGTAATAAGCAAAATTTCCATAAACATTTAGCTTTCCAAGATTCATGTTAAGGTCCGCACCCGCATTTCCGCCCACTGTTCTTGTGAAAGTGATTCCGGAATTTAAGCTGCCATTGAACCCAGGAGCTTTATTATGCTTGGTTTTAATGTTGATAATTCCAGCGTTTCCCTCAGCATCGAAGCGGGCTGATGGATTCTCAATAATCTCAATAGATTTAATGTTTTTGCCAATCATCCCCTTGAGTAGCGGCGCTAACTCATTGCTCGAAAGGTAGGTGGGCTTATCGTCAATCATTATGATTACACCCTGCATTCCCTTTAGGGTGATATTATCGTTGTTGTCGATATTTACCCCGGGCGATTTCTTAAGGATATCGTATACACTCTCCGACGATGAGATGATGGATGCATTGGGGTTAATGATTATTTTGTCAGCCGTTTGTTCCACAAAAGAATATTTTGCGGTTACAACTACCTCGCTGATTAATTGAGCAGTTTCTTTTAAAATAATGGTTTTTTCTACCATTTGATCTTCAACCTCAATAATAACCCTTTCGGTTTCGTTGGTATCATAACCGAGCATTCTTACAGAGAGGATGTATTCGCCCTTTGCGACGTTTTCAATGATAAAACAGCCCTTTTCGTTGCAAGCCGCTCCCTTTTCAATATGGTTTGTCCCAGGATTTAGCAAGGCTGCGGTTGCAAATTCAATATATTGATTCTGAGAGTTTACAACCATTCCTTTTACGGTGGCTCCAAGGGCCTGTCCGTTAAAAAAAGAAAAAACAGCAATAAAGCTGAAAAGAAAAATTTGATAAATTAGTTTTGCTTTCATTTTTTGATTATTTGTTAATGAAAGCAAAGGTAAATTGGGCTTGAAGAGAGTGAAAATAATGATTGCTGAGAGCGCCAGATATAAGGTTGAGTCTGTGAAAAAGGGTGCTAAAAGTTTAATTGAATTTTACGCGGGAAGATGATAGGATTTAAATTGAATTCAGAATTACTAAGCTAACTTTTTATCAGGTTTTTCTTACAGTAAAGGAGGCTTTCATACAGAATATAGGCAAATCACCTTTTGATACCTTTTGTTATTGATTACACTTCCACATTTACTCCCAGCTCTATAAGGAGGGTTATTTGCCCAGCATCCAATTTATTCCCCGTAATGTTTAAATACTCCAACTTAGGAAGGTCAAACAAAGGTGAAATATCGGTGATCCTGTTGTTGGACAAATTAAGTGTTTTCAGATTCAGGAGATTGCTGAGTGGGTCAATGTTTTCAATCTCGTTATCAGAAAGGTTTAGCGTTTCCAATCGTGAAAGGCCAGCCAGCAACTCCAGATCAAATATCATGTTATCAGAAAGATCCATTTCCAGGGCATGTATACAGTTTTCAACCCCATCAAGATTCACAATGCAGCATGACGAGAGTTCAAACTCGTCCATATCCTGAAGATAGTATGGGGGATAATTAAAACTGGTATTTTCGAAATTTCGTTTTTTAACAGCATCATAAAAATCGCAGCCTACCACGCTTGTTTTTGTTTTCTTCGGGCGTTCAAAATCATTTACTACACTAAAACCGGCGGTTTCAAAATCCCATTCGTAAACGGGTGAGTAATCAATATCTTCAAAACTATCAAGGCTTGTGGCAATTTCTTCAATTTTTTCCAACAACAGGATGTGCGAATACTGCATCAATCCATCGTAGTCATTTTGCTGCGCAAATCCGTTTATCCTATCCAGGTGAAATCTGGCCCTGTCAGGATGGTAAAGCATCATGAATTTTGAAAATCCCTTACCATCATCCTGTATTTCAATTTCCACAAAATCATTGATGATGGCAGCAATTTTTCGCAACACGCTAAATTGCTGGTCCTTATATAACCGGATCAGGATCAGTGATATATTGTTTAGGTTTTCTATTGAATAGGCATCCAGTAAATCCTGGTGTAAGGTGATTGTTTTCATTTGAGGGGATATTTAATTATAAATTACTCTTCCATTCCAAGAGCTGCTTCCAACCTCTTCAGATTTGTTTCAACATCATCATCGGCATGAATTACTATTTTAGGTAAGGCAAAATTTTTTATTTCATCATTGATATATCCAGAGAATAAGGAATCACGCAGAAGAAGATTATTTAAAGCTTTCTTCCCTTTAGGTTTGTTTAGCATATTCTGAACATAATCACGGCTGTAATATCTTTCCCGTACAAAAGCATCATCAGTTAACAGATAACAAATTTTGACAACATGACTCTTCTTAAACACTTCAACAAACTTTGGCAGTAGAATTGACCCTTCAAGTATTGACTCCTTCTTTTCTGAAACATCAATAGCTTTTAACAAAAAGGGCAACATTTCCTCATACGTTTTTATATAATCCCTATATTGCTCTTTTGGTTCTTTTTGAAGCATTTCAATCAAATTCGTGTCTTTCCAATTATACATATTTGGATAATCCTCGGTAGATTGGTTAATAAATTCCTGCGCAAATACATCCAAACAATCGACATTTATATTATGCTTCCTGCCTAATTTAAAAGATAGTGTTGTTTTACCCGAGCATGGTCTTCCCCCTATTAGGAATAGTTTCATTTTATTAGGTATATAATTAATAGCTGAGTATATATTTTCTCTTAATCTATTTTGGCCCGAAGAAAAAGACTCCGGAATTAATTCGCAGGAATGACCCTTTTTATTCCACCTTCGCGATGAAACATGCTTTTGCGGTAAATCCAAACCACAATGACCGCCACAACAAAGAGCAGGAAAGTGTCATAGGGCTGTGCTTCGGGCCACAGAGGGTTCATCAGGTTGAAATGCAGAAAGGCGCAAAGAAGTATGCTCCCTTTTGTTGCATTAAATAAAGCAGAAATAATTACGCTTATAGCGATACACCCCAGGAAGAAGGGAGCAAAATCCCACTGGCTTTGCTGGGTGCCGCTGAGCAAAAATGCAGGTGTGTGCCACAAACCCCATATGGTACCGATGATCAATGCAGCCCAGATGGGTGCGACCCTTCTCTGCAATAAAGGGAGTGCAAATCCACGCCAGCCAAATTCCTCAACCGGCCCTTTGATTAAAGCCAATGCAATAGCAATTAAGGCGGGGGCAAAGGTTTGATAGGGCAAGGGTTCTGTGAAAAGTGACCCATTAAGGTAAACTCCGGCAAAAAATATTACTGGTATTCCCAGTAAAAGGAAAACATACCAGCCCCAGGGTGCCCGCCATAGAGAAAGACCCTTTATAAAGGCTTTAATACCCTTAAAACCACATTTTCTGATGATTATGGAAAATGCAGCTATGGCCGGCGACCATACGGCCAGGTAGAAAAAGGGATGGCTACCTGTTAACTGTCCAAAGAGGCGAACCATGGGTTCAGGTAAGAACACATACAATGCAATGACAACCCATGAAATTCCGAAAGTTATCAGGGAAAAAGGGAGCAATGATCGGAATGGTATCCGATCTTCCCGGCTGGTTACATTCTCATCGTTGGGCCCATTGACAGTAATTTCCAATTCTTCTTTTTGTACTGAAAATAAGGTTTCCATTTTTAATTATTTTTTGAAATCAAAAATTTGTCATATTCAATTGCTAATCGCAACCTTTGTATTTCTTTTCCATGCCCAGGCAAGAATAAGTCACAACCAGTATTCAGAAGGGTTCTCCAACTATCAATCAATTTCTCCTGATCATCAAAAAAAGGAGGAAGTACACTTCCTTTGAACACACCGAATAGGGCATCACCAACAATGGCAATTTCATTATCAATGATCACACTAATACTGCCGCGGGAGTGCCCTGGAGTACTAATCAGGATAATTTTTGAATCATGGTCGCTTATTTCGAAGTGATCTCTGAATGTAATATCCGGAATAAATGAACTGAAACTGCACCTTTTTCTGAAAAACCGGGCTCCCAAACCAGAAATTATTCTGGTTACCATATTGGTTCCTATAGGCAGTGGACTAGCTCCGCAAACTGCAAATTCATAGTCATATTCAGAAAGGATGACCCTGCATTTAAACTTCTCTTTTATCAATGCAGCATTTTGGCAATGATCGAAGTGGGTATGGGTAAGAACGAGAAAATCCAGTTGAGCCTTAGCGGGCTTGTTCAACTCAATGTTAAAAAGTAGCTTTCTGATGGATGTTGATTTTCCGGTATCCACCAGGATATGATAATTAGGGGTGGTAATTAAAAACGAATTACTTCGTCCTGCAAGAACCTGTTTTATTTTTGTACCCCGTTTTGTTTTCCACTCATTCATTAACAGCAAAATTATATTTTGCAAACCGACCAGACAACTTAAAAAGCATATGATGTGGCAAAGCTGTTTGTGTGTGTTTTTGTCGGTTTTATCACAGAAGAAGTTTACCTGTAGTTGGAATGCAAATCAATACTCCCGGTTCCTTCCAGACTGGTATACCGTAATTTCCAAATTCCACGTGAAGCCTTGAAGGTTTCGTTAACAGAATAATTTCCTGGTGCAAAAAAGTTCCGGCTGTAAATGATAAATCCGTCAGGATTGATAAATTCAACCTTCATTTCTCCAGAATCCATGAAAATATTGCCACTTAGTCTTATAGACGAAACATTGCTGCCAATGCTCATCATGGTGAGTCCTGATGAGTTTGTCCCGAAATCGGAGTCGAAGCCATACCTGTTATATGAATCCTTTTCGCAGGATGCCATCAGCGCAATGCTTATGACAAAAAGAGCTGCCAAACAGAAACCCCTAAAATTATTAATTCTATAAGCTTTCATGATGTCTGATTTTTTTTGTTAATCAATTTATCAGGACAAAAATAGTTCGGGTAACAGGGTTAACAAAAATTAAGAGGATGAAGGTGCGGTATTAATGGCTGAGCGTGCAGAATTGAAGGTTAGACCATTACCGACGAACAATTTAGTTTGCTTCCATTAAAAACATTACCACGGTACCCAAATCCAATAGCCCATGCAGAATTACAAAGTAAATAAATAGCTTAGGCCTGAGAAAAATTGAAACTCCAATAAGAAAGGCCAGTGGCAAAAAAACCAGGGAACGGTAAATAATAAATTTTAGATCGGGAATAAAAGGCAATGTTGCATGCTGAATTGAAAGAAACAAAACAGGAAGCATAACAGCCATCCATTTTTGATTATGGTGTTTTGCCAAGGCAGGCATAACATAGCCAAAATAAGTTGGCAGCTCAGCAAAAGCAATGGTGACCGGAAAAGCTATTAATAGAAAATAGGTTAATCCCTTTTCAATTGGACCAAACATCATTAAAGTTGGAACATTTGGGTCATTCCACAAAAGGATACTTAAAAAATACCCTGGGAGAAAAACTACTGGTCCTGCAATGATAACCAGTCCTGAAAAAATCAGGATGTCCTTCTTAAAAGTTTCCTTATTAAACCTGAATAGTTCAACAAAACTCTTCCCTTCTTTACGGAACAATATCAATAACAGCCATAAACTGACAATATTTGTCAGAGTGGCTGAGAGCAACCAGTATTTTTCAGATTTTTCCCAGGAATTAAGAATCAATGCAATAACTGCTTGAAAAATCAAAAAAAACAATAATCTGCTTGGCAGTAAAAAATATCCAGCTCCTTTGTTCAAACGCATTTCTATAATTGAATTAGACAAATTTGATGACTAGCAATAATTCTTATTATCTCCGAATCACTCTGGGTATTCAAGCAGCGGATTTAGACCAAATTCCCCTTGTTGTAGAACCTCTTTAATGGATTATCAGGACAAAATTAGTTTAAGAAGAAGTGTTAAGAAAAGAAATGAGGATGAAAGTGCCGTTTTGGTGAATGAAGGAGCGGGTTGAAAGGGTGAATTTGTGGTTAAAGTGGAATAGTGTGAAAAAAAGTATTTTTCTGGGGGAAGGCTATTTAAATATTTTTTGAAAGACTATTCATATACAGGTTATCTTTGAAGGATAATACTGTGGGCCTCCAAAACCATTGCGCTCCTATTAAGCGTTGAGAATGCTTTTATTGTGTCAATAAAAAAACACATTTTTAAATGGATGAGCTTCGTAAAATCATTGAGACCCAAATTATCTCTAACCAGGGGAGGAATATTTTTCTGCCTGATAATTTCAGATTTATTAAAGAGACGATAAAGGCAATCTCCGAAATTCACGAATTAAATCCAGAGTCGGAAAAGATTCTTATTGATTATGCGACAGAAAAAGCGTTTGAAGAATTTTGCAGGATTAATCAATATTTCTCATTTAACAGTCAGGCCAGAAATGACTTGCGAAATATTTACCGCAATTTATTCTCCATCATAAGGACTAATGAAAAGTCCATTGAAACGATTTCCAATGATCATTATCAAAACTTAAGGCTCTGGTTGCAAAAAACCAATCCATTTTCAGAGAATACTTATTCTAATGCTGACTTAAATATTGAACCGGTTGCATGTGCAGAATACAGACCAGATTTGCAAATCAAGATACTTAAGCTTGACATTAAGTCTATTATGGAACCCGTATTGGACGTGGGCTGCGGAAAAAATGGAAATTTCGTTGATTACTTAAGTAAACTAGGAATCGAAATATTTGGAATTGACAGATATTTATTTACCCAAAAAAACCTGATCAGTTCAGACTGGCTGGAGTACGATTACGGAGTGGAAAAATGGGGAACAATATTTAGTAACCTTGGATTCTCAAATCATTTCAGACATCATAATTTAAGAGTGGATGGCGAGTTCATAGAGTATGGGAAAAAATATATGACAATGCTAGATTCCTTAAAAATTGGCGGCAAATTTCATTATGCGCCCGATTTGCCATTTATTGAGAGATTTTTGCCAGAATCCCAATTTAAGATGGAGAAACACGAAATTTGTGAGTATGGTTTTCAAACCACTATTATTACGCGGTTAAAATAGTTTTCGGCAGGAATAAATCTGCTATCTTTAATCCTCCACGGACGGAGAATAATATATATAGAATAACCAGGGCTCCGTCAATTAAACCAGTAAACCAAAAGGTTGAAGGAAAATCTTTTACAAAAAGCATAAAGTAGCAAAGTACAATTAGGTAGAAAAGCCTCCCGAAAAGCAGACAACCCACGTTAAATGCGTATCGCCTGATATTGAACGACGACAGTATTTGCAGGTAGGCAAAGCATAAAAAAAAAGAGCCTAAAAAAATGGCGTAAAATGGATCCATGGGCGGGTAATCAATGATTCTACCCGTGCCAATTACAAAAATGTAAAGGATCCCTGCAATGGTGTCCCAAATACCTCCCAGAGAAAAGGTTATGGCTAGAGGTTTAAGTGATTTAGTTTTCATTTGTTTTATGCAAAGAGTTTTTCAAGTAGAAACTTCAATCTGCTAATCAATTTGTCATTCACTTCCTAAGCCATTGCCCATCCAAAATTGTTTCATTCGAAAGATCTACCTTCCCTTTCCAGTTATAGCTTGTTGGCCACTCTCTAAATGATTTTACAAAGAAAGTGAATAGCTGAAAGCTTAATGGCAAATTTTCGGGAATCCACTTTCGGGTTACGTTTATGTGAACATTAACCTTGTCTCCTGTTTTAAGAAAAATTGAATTACCCCCCGTAATTATCGTATCAGCTATTTTGTATATCCATTTTCCAGTATGTTTAACCCCATCTTGGAGTTCATAAAGGTTGACCATACCCTCTGAAAATTCTATTGAAATAGTTTTGCCATTATACTTCCTGGACATTGAGTTCACCCTGCCATTTTGGAGTAGCAACGAAATACCTTCTACCTCAACCAAACCGGTTTTATCGGTTTGGAAAATTAATGGAGAATTCATTGCAGGGTTTATAGTTCCCACTACAGGACTGTTGGAGTATCTGGCAAAGAAGACTTTTTCACCATTTCGAGAAATGGGAAAAAAACTTGGCGTTAGAACCCGATCACCAACCCTTGCAAAAAAAGCAGTTCCTTTCCTAAGCACAAAATCAAAGTCTTCCATAAAAGCAAGGAAGAGTTGCTTTGGAATCTTTATATCGTTACCAACAGGAGCAAGAAATTTCATTCGTTTTTTGCTGGTATTGCTTTCTTTTATCTTCATCTCAACAACATCACCATTTTTGTCGGCAAATGCTATGTGAAGATTTATGCCGTCTTGGTTTATCTCAAAAAGGTTAGGTTCAATTGTTGTTTCTTTAAGCACTCCAATCCCTGCACCAATGCTAAAGGTTTCCTGATCTACCTTTACGCCCTTCTGGAGATATACATCCACCATTTTATCTGTCCTGTAAACAAGTACTCTTAACCCCTTCCCGTTAATCTCATCATCAAAAAGCTGAGGCTCAATTGATACGTACGCAGAATCGTTTTGAAAGTCTGCAATAAGAAGCCTTTTCATAGGCTCAATGCCAATTCTGAATGGAATAGCAAATTTTCTAGTGGGAGCATTCATGAGGTGTGAATTTGGTTTTAATGTTAAATTCATTTTATTCAAACTGTGATAAGCCGAGTTGATTTTTGTTTCTTATTGCTAAAAACATTTTTTATAAGCTAAATTACTCTTATGCCGTAAGGTTTTTTCTTTTCGTAACAAATCAGTCCTGCTATTGCTCCAAACAGAAGCATCGAGGTGGTGGTTTCAATAAAGTGCGATACCCTTACCATTTAGGGCAGTAAGGGATTGGGCAATACAATTTGAAAGCCAAATCCACCAAATAGCAACGACATAATTATTATCTTTTTGGTTTTTGAACCTTTTGTTTTTTATAGGGTCTCCGTGGCAATTGTCCTGTCGGGAACGAGGCAGCGCAAGTTCCCGACAGAATTCAATAGCATTTAGAACCTTTTGATGATACCAATCCTTGCAGCGACAAACCTGTGATCAAGCTGGTATTTCTCACCCCCGATTTCAGTCTCACCTGAAAGCCAATTGTACTTTATCCCAGGTGCCAGGCTCCAGTTTTTGCCCAGTGAAACTTCAATGCCGGTTGCTGCCTGCCAGCCAACCCCATGACCGGTGTCGCTGATTATTTCACCACTTTTGTTTTCGGTTTCGAGGTGACTGTAAAGGATACCTGCCCTTGCAAAATAGGAGATGGGTGAACTTCCAAATGGATACTTAAACTGCAATCCCAGTATATACCCGGTTTGTTCGAAGTCAACATCAGGTCCGGCAAAGGATTCATTGGCGTTAAAATGCATATACCCCCAACCACCGTAAAGACTGGTGTATGGCATAAACCGATACTGAAGGATAGTCTCAAAGCCCAAACCGGTATTCAGGCTGGCTCCGTTTAGGTCGCTCGAAACAATGGATACATCACCGTTGATTTCAATTCCAAAACGTTTTTCGTTTACCTGCGCAATACCTGCCAGCGATAGGATTGCGGTCAGTGTTAAAGTTGCAAAAAATTTAGTTTTCATAATTTTAAATGATTTTGTCAGTGTTAGTAAAGAATTACGAAACAAAAGTATTGGCTGGTTTTGCCTTGTGAAAACGATAGTTGCCGGAGGTGTAGTTAAGGCATTTGAACCTGTTATTTTAACTTTTGAAAGTGGTATTGCATTAATTTAGAGAGTGCTTTCTTTGCTGGCTGGTTATAAAAAAAGTCAGATATTTGTGCCATACCAAAAAAACTGGCGTCATGAAACTGCTTATGATTGAAATGATTGAACGCTTTGCCGATAAGGTGCTTACGGGT
>JAWLGR010000111.1:0-3798 GCA_041684965.1 Mariniphaga sp. | reverse complement strand
GGATACGTGCAAGGGCGTCCCACTTATGAAAGCCGGCACAGATAGTTTATATACCCTTGCACATTCCGGCGGGCGATCAATACCTTTATTATAATTTAAACGAACCCACCTGAGATACAGGAGGAAACAGGTTTTTTAATGACCAAAAAAAATCCTTCCTGCCAGGTAGCAGAAAGGACTATTTTTTAAACTCTTTCATTTTTGTATGCTTCGTATTCGAAAGCAATTAAATCTTTTGCCAGTAACTCCAATGCACCCGGAAAGTAGATATTTTCCAAATGGTCTTTAAAGGCATCCCATACAGGAGTAGTTTCGTTCAATTCTCTTTTTGTGGATTTCACTAAATAAGTTTTCATGATAATAAATTTTAAAATGATGTGAATTCCCTTCAGCCTGGCATCAGAGGAACAGGCAAGGAGGAACTGGAATACCGTTAAGACCCGACGAATCGGGACAGGATATGCCGGGAAAATCCTTGACTGTTCCGGGCCAGACTGTTTCTTTGCACAGCATTTAAAATTGTCATGAGAACTTATTAAAATCCGCAAAAGAACGAAACTGCTGCCGGGGTGTCCGGAACTGGAGAATAGTTTTGGAGGTGTAGAATTACTGGCTTTCGTAAAACAAAAATGGAAGCGTAAAAAAGTCCGGGAGCGGAAGGATTTAGGGAATGAAGAAAAGCTGGTGATCAGGCCAGCATAAGCGATAGCTGATTGTCAGCGTGAATCATCCAGAGTTTGTTTAAAGATGATAACCGCAGCAGGTAATGAATTTGCGGGGAAGTCAATTCATTCAGATCGAAATACCTGCTTATGTTTGGGAATTTGGCTGTAAGCAACCGGACCAACAATCTTTTGGGTTCAAATTCCAGCGAAGGACCGGAACCGATACACCAGGCAGATATGACATTTCCGCCTTTTGATTCGATGTAGTTTTTTAACGATTTCAGGGTTTTGCCGGTGGTGTAAACATCATCAACGATGACGTAATCTGCCGGTTTAACCATACCTGAAAAGGATGGTTGGTAATAGAGCCGTTCCGTCATGGATGAACCATGTGAGGTATGTTGCAGGTAAATGGAATCATACAGCGTCATATTTGAATGGGAAGCCATAAGGTAAGCCAGTGCCAGGGGCAGTTTGTTGCCATTGGATTTCAATACCGGGCAAACATAACCTTCCAGATAACGGAACTGTTTTTTTATGGGTATAATATCCTTAATAACTTTTTGTGCAGCTACCTGGTTGCCTTGTTTCGCTTCCTTGTACAGAGCATGACCGGTAAGTCTGGAAGTAGTTGAAATGCGGTGTACGTGTGTCAGTTTCATGGCTTAGTATTTTATGATTCTGACTTGAAGCTTTAATTTGCGGGCAATGCGGATCATGTGTTCAGTTCCCCGTGATTTGCCATTCCAGAAACAGACACAGGCATCTGCATACTGAGCCATTTCAATGTTTCTCTGGTAACCTGCCATTGTTCCATGTTCTTCCCACCTGGCAGGGAATTTTGCTACCGGAATGTTTCTGTTAACAGCATATACAACACCTAATGAATCAGCACCTCTTGCCAGGCCTGATACAATTTGTACATCTGTTTTATTCTTCAGGAGTTTATCAAGTGTTTTCTCCAGCAGGGCATAATCATTAAAATCCCTGCCACCTGCTACAATTACTTTGAACATCAGTTTTGCCCCTGCCCTGGGGACTTGTATTGGCTACTGGCACGCCGGTTAAATTATAATGGAATCATCATTGAGCCGCGACGGATACGTGCAAGGGCGACCCACATATGTAAGCCGGCACAGATAGTTTATATACCCTTGCACATTCCGGTGGGCGATTAATACCTTTGTTATAATTTAATCGTATCTGCTCTGATAACTGAGAATTGGAAAGGAGTAAAAAAACAGAATGTACTTATTTGAATGGTGGGGAATGGAACGACCAAAAAAAATACCATTTTGTTGAAATCAACAAAATGGTATTTTGAAATTTATTTTAATTTAAAATTTCAGTTACTTCTTCAATGGGAACAATGGCATTTCCATGATTTCCTACATTTTGGTATCTGATGTAGTTATTGGTTAATATACAGTTTACTGTATAACCTGCATTGAAAACATGAAGCATGAGTACGCAAAATTCTTTATTGGAATTCAGGATTCTTTTTTTGTCTTTATCTGATAAAGACTTTACTATCAGTTTGAAATTCCTGTGTGTAATCATTTTATGGGCCATTTATAATTAAACCAGTCAACAATGTATTTAATGAAAATTTTTCTGTTTTCATGGTCAAGCTGAGAATATAAGCTAACAACAGCACTTGGACTTCCGTATCCATCTTTTCTGCAAAGGCTGGTAAATTTATCACGCAGGTGTTTTATCAGCCAGTCATTGTCTTTCCAGGCTTCTTCGATAAAATTGTGTGGAAAATGAAGCGTAAACTTAAAAGCTGCTTCTACGAAAATTTCGCGAGCTTCAGGAATAAATTTTCGCAATCGTTTAATTTCCTGGAGTTGTTCCCGTTCTGTATCGGTATATAAATCATTCATGAAATTTTGCCCCTGCCCTGGGGACTTATTTTGGCTTCCGCCGGTGGGCGAATAAATCTGGCACGCCGGTTAAATTATAATGAAACTCATCATTGAGCCGCGACGGATACGTGCAAGGGCGATCCACATACGAAAGCCGGTACAGATAGTTCATATACCCTTGCACATTCCGGAGGGCGATTAATACCTTTGTTATAATTTAATCACAACTTACTTAGATAACAGAGGATTAGAATGTATAGAATCGTTCACATTTCGGACATATACCATAGCCGCTATCCTGGTTGAATTTTAGTTGTTTGGTTACAGATGAATGAAACCAATCTCCACAGCATCCACAGGTAAAGTTGGCTTTTTCTGTTGTTGCTTTTCCGATGATTAAACTGCATTTTGTTTTGAATAACTCAGTTATTTCTGATTCTTTAAACAGTTTGGTGAGTTCTTCAGGTGTTTTGACCCAGGCAGAGGTAATGGATTCAATCTGATAAAAAATATCGTTATCTTTTTTCAGGATTGCTGTTTCTCCAAAAGCAACATCATCGATGTGGGTATCACTTACGGCAAAGAATTCACCGTTGTTGCTTTTCCAGTTTATGGCTTCATAGGAAATTACTTTTCCGGAATGAATAAGTTCTGCTGCTTCTTTGGCAGTTTGAACTTCTTTGATTTTGTGTTCAACAGTTTCAAAATACATTTCTATTTGCCCCTGCCCTGGGGACTTATTTTAGCCTCTGGCACGCTGATTAAATTATAATGGATCATCATTGAGCCGCGACGGATACGTGCAAGGGCGGCCCATTTATGAAAGGCGGAACAGGTAGTTTATATACCCTTGCACATTCCGGCGGGCGATCAATACCTTTATTATAATTTAATCGTAATCTGCTCTGATAACTGAGAATTGGAAAGGAGTAAAAAAACAGAATGTACTTATTTGGATGGCAGGGAATGGAACGACCAAAAAAATACCATTTTGTTTAACTCAACAAAATGGTATTTTGAATACACGTTATGCCGTATTTTTGCGGGAATGTTTTCCTGATGTCGGGAAAACATTAAACCGCAAGGCTAAAGATGCAGTCCATATTCGGGATGATTATTCTGAATGACACAAACCATTGCTGAAGCAACAGAATCAAAATAACCTAATACCTCAAATCCGCAAGTAAAAAATTTGGTTTGAAAAGTAACAACTTTTAGGTTTACATTGGCGGTTTTTGTGCTTTTTGTATTGTTTGCACGCTTTT
>JAWLGR010000110.1:0-3832 GCA_041684965.1 Mariniphaga sp. | reverse complement strand
ACTTTTGATCTTACACGCGAAAGAGTTAGACAGATTAAAGAAAAAGCCATTAGAAGGTTGAAACATACCTCAAGAAGTAAGATTCTGAAAACTTATTTAGGATAAGATATTTAAGATGACAACAGTTAATACCGGCTGATTACCGGTTACTAATATAACTGTTCGTTTTTTGATTGATGAATGACCCCGGAGTGATGACCGGGGTTTTTTTATTTCTACCCATCTCTTAACCAGACATTCATGATTCGCCGAATGGAATATGTTAACACAAGCTAATCTTTTGTTAATCGCAAGCCATCCCTTTTCTTTCCTGTTCATTTTCTGAGTATCTTCTTGAATAATTTTTAAATACGGAGAAGATGAATGATGATGGAAAAATTTTAATAGTGGGAGCTTCAGGTGCCCTGGGAACTGAAATTATAAATTTACTGAAGGAGGAAGGGAAAGATATACGGGCGTTAACCCGGTCAGATAAAGGGGTTTCAAAGCTCACTGATTATACCGATGATGTCTGGAAAGGAGATGCCGGCAAGGATCCGGAAGGAATAAAAGATATCACCAAGGATGTTACGACGGTAATTTCTGCTCTAGGAAAAAGTATTAGTCTTTTTACCCCTTCTGAAGAATCTTATTTCGAAAGTGATTTTAAGGCTAATAAAAATATCCTGGATGATGCTGTTAGAAATGGAGTTCAACGTTTTATATATGTTTCTATAATGGGTGCAGATTCCACAAAAGATTACAGCATTGCGAGGGCTCATAAATTATTTGAAGACGAACTAAGAAATTCAGGTATAGATTATACGATCTTGAGACCCGTAGGTTTTTTTTCGGGGTTGAATGATCTCGCTATTATGGCCAAACGCAAAGTAATCCCATTAATTGGCTCGGGAGATGTACAAACCAACAGTATTCACCACCAGGATCTGGCAGCAGTAGCGGTTTCATATCTTACTGAAGGACCGGAATTGGTTGAAGTAGGGGGCCCCAATGTTCACACCAGGCGGGAAATGGCACAAATGATAAAAGAAATTGTTGGTGGGGAAATTATTGAAATACCCGAACCTATGGCTAAAATAAGCGCCAGCCTGGGATTGCCAAAAATATTCAGTGAAGGAATTAATGATAAACTGGATTATTTTACCTTTATTACTACAAACGATATGATTGGGGAAACTAATGGTAAAATTTCCTTCCGGGAGTATCTTGGGAACCTTGACCTTAAAAAAATCACTTAATGCCTTTAAGCTACGATGCTATAATTATCGGGAGCGGTTCTAATGGAATTTCAGCGGCAATATATTTGCAGCAGAAAGGCCTGAAAACGGCAATTTTTGAACAGGCTTCCACCCCCGGAGGCTCCACCCGCACTAAGGAATTAACTTTACCGGGATTTAAACACGACGTGGGTTCAGCCGTCCTTCCTATGGGTTTTGGTTCTCCCTTCCTGCGGTCCCTCCCCCTCTCCGACCATGGTTTGGAATGGATCTTTCCTGAAATTCCCTATTCCCATCCGTTTAACGATGGTACCGCCCATGCCTGCTTTACTGATATAAGAGAAACAGCTGCCCAATTAGGTGATGATGAAGCTTCTTATATAAAATTGTTTGAACCCCTGGTCAAAAACTGGGGAAAAATTGAAAATGATCTTCTCGGGCCTTTGGGAATTCCAGAACATCCACTGGATTTTATAAAATTCGGAATGAAAGCACTACCCTCGGCAAAAATGCTTGCAAAGCATTATTTCAAGAATGAAAAGTCAAGGATATTTTTTTACGGGTCTGCAGCACATTCAACCTTACCACTGGATAGTATGGCTTCCGCCTCGTTCGGAATTGTGTTAAGTACTATGGCGCATAAATACAACTGGCCGTTTCCAAAAGGCGGAGCACAGAATTTTATAAACAGCATGTTGAGTTACTATACTTCTATAGGCGGGGAATTGCACCTTGAAAGAAATATAGCTCACCTCGAGGAACTCCCCGGGTCAAAAACCTATTTATTCGATTTAACCCCAAAGCAGTTATTAAAAATAAAAGGAACAGATTTTTCAGACCTTTATCGCAAAAGAATGAGTTCCTTTAAATATGGTGCAGGGGTATTTAAGATAGATTGGGCACTAAGTAAACCTATACCATTTACAAGTGAGAAATGTCGGAAATCAGGTACCGTACATATAGGGTTTTCAGAAGAAGAAATGGAAAAGTCAGAAAAAGGAATTCATCATAAGCAAATGACAGATAATCCTTACGTACTGGTGGCCCAGCATAGCATTTTCGATAATACAAGAGCACCTGAAGGAAAACACACAGCATGGGCATATTGTCATGTACCTAATGGTAGTATTGCAGATTTTTCGGCAATAATAGAAGACCAGATAGAACGCGCAGCCCCCGGATTTAAACAATGTATCCTGAAAAAACACACTATGAATTCTGTGCAATTGGAAGCCTTTAATCCCAATATTATTGGGGGAGACATCAACGGCGGCAAGCAGGATATCACTCAGCTATTTACCCGGCCAATCGCCAAATCAACCCCCTATGCTACCCCCGATCCTAGAATTTACATATGTTCTTCTTCTACCCCGCCCGGGGGAGGTGTTCATGGCATGTGCGGTTTCAATGCAGCCAGGGCTGTGGTAAAAGATCATTTTTAGTCCATTAACCAACCTAAGAATTTATATTATTTGGTTACTTTTGTGGCTTAATTCCACAAAAAGATGAGCGATAAATTAATTGCACCTTCAATTCTTGCAGCCGATTTTGCTAACCTCCAGCGTGATATTGAAATGGTAAATAAAAGTGATGCCGACTGGTTTCACATAGATATAATGGACGGTGTTTTTGTGCCGAATATTTCCTACGGTATGCCGGTTTTAAAGGCCATCAATAAACATGCTCAGAAAACCATCGATGTTCATCTCATGATCGTAGATCCGGACCGATACATCAGTGAATTCGCTGAACTGGGAGCAGATAACCTAACGGTTCATTACGAAGCCTGCAAGCATCTTCATCGCACGCTTCAGGCTATTAAAGCGGAAGGAATGAAAGCTGGAGTGGCCATTAATCCGCACACCAGTGTAGATTTATTACAGGACGTTATTCAGGACATAGACCTGGTTTGTTTGATGAGTGTTAATCCGGGATTTGGAGGACAAAGTTTTATAGAAAATACTTACAAAAAGGTACAACGCCTTAAAGAAATAATAATTACCCACAACGCCACTACGCTTATAGAAATCGATGGGGGTGTAACCGATAAAAATGCTGCCCGATTAATTGAAGCCGGTGCCGATGTTTTGGTTGCCGGGAGCTTTGTTTTTAAGGCTAAAGATCAAATTGAAACTATTAAAAACCTGAAACTACTTGCAAACTCCTGAGGATATTTTTGATGTTATTATAATTGGCGGCGGTCCCATAGGAATTGCCTGCGGACTGGAAGCCCAAAAAAAACAACTTTCATACCTGATTCTGGAAAAGGGATGCCTGGTAAATTCGCTATACCACTACCCTACCAAAATGACATTTTTTTCCACCTCCGAAAAATTGGAGTTGGACAATATACCCTTTATCAGCAATAATCCCAAGCCGGTAAAAGCGGAAGCCCTGGAATATTACCGGCGAATTAGCACTTCAAATAAACTCAACATCAAATTATTTGAAAAAGTGAATTCGGTAGAAACTCCGAAGGATAATTTACATCAGGTTAATACCGAAAAACAGACTTACGCAGCCAGAAATGTGGTCGTTGCAACCGGTTTTTACGACATTCCCAATTACCTGAACATTCCCGGAGAAGATCTTCCAAAAGTTGCTCATTATTACGG
>JAWLGR010000055.1:0-22021 GCA_041684965.1 Mariniphaga sp. | reverse complement strand
AATAAAAATTCCAAACCTCTATTTAATATATCTGTTTTATATTTTTTAAAGCTGTAATAATCTGAAGGATAATATTTTGACATGTTATCCGGAATTTCGGCAATCTGCAGGCAATTGCATTTTGAACATTCAAAATATAAAAACTCATCCCAGAACCCCAGCATCATTTCCTTTGCTACATATACTTTGTTATTGTTGCTGTTAAAGCAAATACGGCAAACAAGTTTTTGATCCGGATTCATTGGATAGTTTTAAATTGTTATGATGTTTAATAGCCGGATTATGGCATGTTAATTTATATAAAAAGATACTGTTCAAGTTGAGCTAAAATTTTACTGGCGCTTCCCTGCAGATGAATATCAGTTACTGAATCGGTAAACATCGATTCCCGGGGGTTGATTTCAATTATGGTAGCACCGTTTTGTTTAGCGGTACGTGGCACAAATGATGCAGGTGTTACTTCTCCGGTTGATCCAACGATAATACATACCTGGCATTTTTCAGCATCGGCAAATGAATTTTCGAAAGCCGAAGGAGAAATACCTTCACCAAAAAATATGAAATCAGGCTTAAGAATTTCCTGATCCGATACACACCGGGGAGGTACTTTCTTCAGGTCGATTTTATTTGCATCGTATATTTTCCCGCACTTCCGGCAAACCAAACGTTTTGAATTACCATGAAACTCATGCACAATCTGATTGCCAGCATCCTGGTGAAGATTATCAATATTTTGTGTTACCAGTGAATGTAACAGACCTTCCTGTTCCATCCGTGCCAGCACCTGGTGTGCTTTATTGGGTTTTGCATCTGCAAAAAAGTCATAAAATATTTCCCGGATATAAATCCAGCACTCTTCGGGATTATTCATGTAAAAACCCAGGTCAAGCACTTCCGGATTGTATTTATTCCACAATCCGTCTTCTCCGCGGAATGGAGGAATCCCGCTCTCAACCGATATGCCGGCACCGGTAAAAGCAAGGGTAAATTTTGATTCCTTAATAATTTCTGCTGTTTCTTTTATCATTAAATCCATATCACTCTAAACAATCGTATTCGCTTTCTGCTTAAATTGTGTCAAAATAAATGATATATATTTGCACAAAAGTAAACGAATATGCTTGACCAGTCAACTATTTGTGCCATATCCACCTCACAGGGAACAGGAGCTCTTGCGGTAGTCCGTTTATCGGGTACCGATGCTGTTGCTATTGCCGACCGGGTATTTCAAAGTCCAAAAGAAGGGAAAAAACTTGAAGTACAGGCTGCCAACACCCTACATTTTGGTAAAATTGTTGCAAACGGGCAGGTAATCGACGAAGTGGTGATTGGAGTGTTTCGTTCACCTCATTCTTTTACTGGTGAAGACATAGTGGAAATTTCGTGTCATGGCTCGGTTTACATACAGCAAAAGCTGCTGGAAGTATTAGTTGAACAGGGTGCCCGGCTTGCGCTGCCGGGAGAATTCACGCAACGTGCATTTTTAAATGGCAAGATGGACCTGTCGCAGGCAGAAGCCGTTGCCGATGTCATAGCTTCATCCAATGCTGCAGCACATAAGCTGGCATTGAATCAGATGCGGGGCGGATTTTCTGCTGAAATCGGAGAACTGCGCAACCAGTTGCTTCACTTTACAGCAATGGTGGAACTGGAACTCGACTTTGCCGAAGAGGATGTTGAATTTGCCGACCGTACGGAATTAAAAAAACTTGCAGAAAAAGTAGAGCAACTGTTACGAAAGCTGAAGGATTCGTTCCAACTGGGCAATGTTATAAAAAACGGCATTCCTGTTGCCATTATAGGTGAAACCAATGTGGGAAAATCAACACTTCTGAACGCCCTGCTGAATGAAGACAGAGCTATTGTTTCTGAAATTCATGGCACTACACGTGATGTGATTGAAGATGTTGTTAATATTCATGGTACAGCTTTTCGTTTTTTTGATACAGCAGGACTGCGCGAAACCATCGATCATATCGAATCGCTGGGTATTGAGCGAACCTGGCATAAGCTCAGCGAAGCCACAATTGTTCTGCTTGTGGTGGATACTCAAAACCCCTACCCTGTTGTAAAAAGCCGCATCGACAGTATCAGGAAAAGGATAACAAAAGACCAGCAACTCATTCTTGTTGCGAATAAAGTTGATACAGGCAGGTCCGACACCATATCAGCACTTGAAAAACTGAAACTGGAAAAAAGTGAAAGACGTGTTTTCATAGCAGCAAGGGATAAAAGAAACCTCGATGGGCTGATTGATTTAATGATTCATACAATCAATACAGACAAAATCAATCAGGAGGATATTATTGTGACCAATGCCCGTCATTACGAAATCCTAAAAAATGCCCATGAAGCTATAGTACGTGTATTTAATGGACTTGAATCGGGTCTCACGGGTGATTTCCTGGCCCAGGATATCCGCGAGTGCCTGCATTACCTGTCAGAAATCACAGGCGAAGTATCAACAGATGAAGTACTGGGGCATATTTTTAAGAACTTTTGCATCGGAAAGTAATTTACTTTCCATTTCTTTCCTTTATCTTTCTTTTACAACACTTTACACAAATTTATTTTCTCTTTTCTGTTGTTATTTTTTAGCTAAATTTGTTGCTAATCAGTTGCTATTATTAAAAATTTGTTGTTAGCAACAAAAATTCACAACAAGCAGCTAAATAATGTTACATACTGATACTTTAAGATACATAAGGGTACATAAAGATACATAGATCAATAAAACCGAATCAAAAGACATTGTTGCTTTTGATAGGAACTGGAAAGAAATGATGCCTGAGAGCGGAACATTCATCAACATTGGACGCAACAAATAATAAAATGAAGGTTGCCAAAAGAGATCTCTTTTTAACTAACTATCTATTTTAGTTGATAAGCAATTCCGAATGATAAATTGATTACTGATACGTTAAAGTCTTTATCCAACTGAATGACCAAAATCATTTCCAACATGTTTTTGTATTCCGAAAAAACCGATACAAAGCGATGATCAATGAATCCGTCAGCTTCATGGCAGTTACAGCGTTTTCTAATCCAATCCGTAAAATGGTTCTACATGTATTCCTGTGTGAGACTGTTTACCAAACTTATCTCTCAACGATTTCTCAACCTGGGTGGCGATATGATGTGAGGATTCAACAGTCAATTCTTTATCCACTTTTATATGAACTTCAATTGCAATGACGTCACCTATCTTCCTTGTTTTTAAATTATGAAATCCTTTAACACCGGGCGTATTGCGTATTATTTCTACGATGTCATTTTCATATTCATCGGTCAGTGAACTTTCCAACAGTTCCTTAATACTTGGATTTGCAATATCCCAGGCAACCTTAAAAATGAAGAAACTGACGATTATTCCGGCAATCGGGTCCAGTACTCTCCACTTCTCTCCCAAAAAGATTGCGCCTGATATTCCTAATGCAGTGCCAATTGATGAGAACGCATCAGACCGGTGATGCCATGCATTTGCTACTACCGCCTGACTTTTTACTTTCAACCCAATTATTTTTGTGTACCAGAATAAACCTTCTTTTGTAATTATTGAAATTATTGACGCAAAAAGCGCCACATATCCGGGTTGCTCTATTACCATGCCATTTATTGAATCAAGGACTTTTCTTACACCATTCAAAAAAATACCAGCTCCTGCAATAAATAATGCAAAACTAATTAGCATTGTAGCGAATGTTTCGTATTTACCATGTCCGTATCGATGGTTTTCATCCCGCTCTCTCTTTGATAGGCTGATAAAAATCAAAACAATTATATCTGTAATAAAGTCTGACAAAGAATGGACACCATCTGCAACCATTGCAGAACTTTTACCAATAATACCAGCAATTATTTTCCCACCTGTCAATAATAAATTTACGACAGAACCAATTAAGGTTACGTTTTTTATTTTTCTTATGCTGCTCTTATTATTCATGAATTAATTGTTTTTTGTAATGTTCAAAAAGATATAATCCCACCAATGTTAATATAAGAGGCTACTATGGGCGCAATAATTCAGACCACGAAAAATAGGTTAACACTCGATTTGTTAAACAAATGAGTTTTGATTTACAGCTACATAATTCTTATTTGTATATGCGTGCATACCTTCTAAATAGAGTAACCTGCATTTTTCTACTTTGCTGCGCTGTTTTTTAGTCATTGGAAACTTGTTAAATATTTCATCAAAATTTTTGATTTTCGCACCGAGTTTATCAAGACTCGACGCAAGATTTTCTTCTGATTCTGAAATATTATTCCTGGCTTCATTGGTTACATCCAGACTGCTTTCAAAAGATTTATTTGTCAATTTGCTTGCTTTCCCGTAGTTACGTAAAAAAATAATCTGCGATTCTGATTGCCCCACTCAATCGTGGCTGAATCATAATATGTTAAAGCCTGAGATGGTAATGAAGAGCAAAATCAGCAGACTGCTCCAGTCGCACTTCAAGCTTTTTTCTGGCAACGTTTATTTCGCACACCGGTAATTTATCTGTTTTTATTTTTATTGCGATGCCTGCTGCTAACAATAGAGCTGAAAAAATTACTAATAACCAAAATACTTTTTTCATCCATACAGAATTTTTCATAAATAACCCCGATTCGACAAATCGAAACCGGGGTTACAAATCGGAGTTTAAAAACAAATTACGTTTTCCTGCCTTTCACATTTGTTTTAAATTTTGCAATAACTTCTGACAATTCAGTATTTATTGCTGTAGCCTTTTCTTTTGCAGCCTTCACTTTATTGATGGTGGCAAGATAATCTCCCGCATTAAATAATGTATCGGATTCGATAATAGATGTTTCCACAGCATCGATTTCGCCTTTTATAGCCACGAGTGCAGAAGTGCCTTCTTTACCTCTAGGCGCTTCAAGGATTAATTGCCGATTCGATTCTACCAGGGCCTTTACTTCGGCAATCGTGTTTTGAATTTCTTCTTTTAATTCCCCTTTGCGAATTTCAGTTTTTTGCTGCACTTCTCCGGCAAACTGTTTTACATCAGCCAGATTTTTTTTCGCAATTTTATTGCTTCTGGATAATTTCGACTTTTGCGATTCAATAGTTGAAACTACTGCTCTTAGTGAGTCTTGTAACATCAGATAGTCTTCATAGATATAAATATCTGCACCGGCAATTTTTGCCTGTTCAACGGCAGCATTGGCCGCATCAATCTCAAGCTGTGGGATTTTTGCGCAGCCTGTTAACAGCAGCACCATTATAAATGGTAATGCAATACTTGAAATTAGTCTGTTTTTCATTTTTTAACTGTTTATTTTTTTTTGTTTAAATAACTATTATATAATTAGTTGCACTTTCGCTATAGTAAATGAATGTTTTTATAGATCGTCAATTGTTTGGGAATGTCAATGTCAGAAATAATTTCAGAAGTTTCAATCCAATCTCCCATTTTATTAAAAACAGATGTATATAAATGTCCTTTAAAATTAAATTCGAGGTTATACAAATTGTTATCAACTCTATAATTACTACATTTAGACTCGGGGTTATTGATTTTAAACGCTGCTTCAACTGCCTGCGGAAGAAGTTCCTTTTCTTGAGGATATTCAAGTATAAATGAAAATATAAAGGCAATAACAATTGATTTTTTCATCTATTTTTATCTTAATAACTGATATTAAGACGGCGCAGATTAAATTTGTAACGTATTTTTATAACCAAAATGAAAGATAACGTTTACCATACCTTGAGTGATGCCGACATAATTAACAGAATTAAGAGCGGTGAGTCACCAAAAGATTTTGAGATACTATATAAGCGTTATTCCAGCAAAGTTCTTAACAAGTGTTACAGCCTGGTTATGAACAGAAATTGTGCAGAAGAACTTACCGAGGACATCTTTTCCAAGGTTTTCGAAAAGCTTTCGTCTTTCAAACAGCTATCTACATTTTCGTCATGGTTGTATTCGATTACATACAACCATTGTATCGATTACCTGCGTGAAAAACAGAAACTGCACTATCCCAACTGGATCCTTGAAAATGAAATACCTGAGATTATTGATGAGACGGAGGAACTAACCGAAGAAATCGATTACGATAAAGTGATGAACATATTGGAGCTCATCCACCCGGAAGAAAAAGCTTTATTATTAATGAAATATTTGGATGACTTATCGATGAAGCAAATAGGTTCTGCTTTAAGAATTAGTGAAGATGCTGCAAAAATGCGTATTAAAAGGGCGCGCGCCAGGGTTTTGTATTTATACACAAAAAAATATTTACAACACAATTAATGTTACATAATAACTGATTTACGTCAAAAAAGAAAAGAATGAACGAATTTTTCAAAAGAGTTATAGAAGGGAGTAAAGTACAACCTCCGGAAATATGCCGAAAATCTTTTATTAAAAACTTTGAAAACACCGCGAATGTTGAATGGTTTAATAAGGAACAACACCACGAGGCTATTTTTTTTAAAAATGACACGGAACATATCGCTGTTTTCGATTCATTCGGAAAGTTAGTGGAGTACAGACAAAACCTCCACGCAAATGTTCTTCCGATGGCCATTAAAAACATAATTATCCAAAAAGGAGAGATAATGAATGCAATATTAAGAAATAAAGGCAACAAGCTGGAGTATGAAATAATCATGAGAGATGATAAGCAGGAGAGATATATTTTAATATTCTCAGATACCGGAGATATGATCGACGAAAACAAACTTTAGTAGTATGTTAGTAACATGCGAAACCCTTTGTGAGTGAGGCTGTCGCTTATTTTATCATTTGGAGTGTACAGTCAATTAGAGTATACCATCATGCACAAAATCTTGTGCGTCCTGTAAGTTTATCTTTCCATATTTTGGGTACCACAAATGTTTAATTAATATCGCGGTAGGCGAATAATGCTTGTGTTATTCCAAAAACGCCGTACTTCCTCTCTGGAATATGTGGTGGAAATCCCCAGCCCAGCATTGATATATTAATAACGTAGTATTTTTTTTACTTCCCATATTGTTTATTCTCCCGTCTTGTTTTTAAAAGGTCAGAAATTTATTTAGGAAGAGTTTTATCATCATATTCAAGCTGCCAGTCGACAACATATTTAGAATGACTACTCCACCAGTGTGTAAAATTAATATCAGCATCAATATCACCGGCTTTTGAATATTTCGTTTCGGTTTCAACCGGCCTGTTAAAATAGAACAGTTCTCTTTTTCTGTTTTCTGCATCTTTTTCCATAATTTGTAATTATTTAATCAAAGATACGTCGACAAAATTTCTTAGTAACAGCTATTAATCATTTTGATCATAACACTAAAAACTATTTGTCCTTTCCTTCAAAAACTTTATTGATATCAGACGATACATTTTTCTTAGCTTTCTTTTCTCTTTTTTCCATTCGCTTTTCTTTTACATTTTTTTTGGGAGATTTTTTTGCATTTTTCATAGCTTCATGAAATTTTGACATGACTTTTAATTTAAAATGAATAATTAATTTTGCTGTCTTTACACAAATAAATTTATCTGAAAATTATTTTTCAGATAAGCAACCATAAAACGATTAACAGCAGCATTAACCCAATACCAATGGTTAAGGCAATATTGTTGCCTTTTTTTAATTGTTTATCAACTTGTTCCATAATTTTTGTTTTTTTTACTAAAATTAAGACGAATTCGAAGATGAAAGTAACTCAAAAAAATATATAAACAGAGTCAGTTTTTTACAATAAGTTTCGAGGTTTAAATTCCAAAAATTAACCGCGTCACATATTACATTATTTTCAAAAACTAAATGTATTTTTATTAAGAGATGGAAATGCAAATTCTTAACAGTTGTATTTTGTCTTGTAGTTTGTTTTGCATCAATTAACCCCATAGTTGTTGAATTGGCAGAACTCATTAAGCTGGACGATTACAATTACCGTCTAAAAGGTGTTCTTAACATGAAGGGGATAAACAAAGAAGTGGTTTTGGATGTTGAATTTGGAGGCTATATCAAGGATCCTTATGGAAATGAAAAGGCAGGCTTCTCCTTTAACGGCAGACTCAACAGGAACGACTGGGGATTGAACTGGAATGCTGCGCTTGAAACCGGAGGTGTAATGGTAAGCGAGGAAGTACGCATCAACGGGGAAGTGCAGTTTGTAAAACAACCTTAATATAAGGATCATGGAAAACAAAATATTAGGCATACATCATATTACCGCCATAGCAGGCGATGCCCAGCGCAATTATAATTTCTATACCAAAACACTCGGGCTGCGCATGGTAAAGAAAACAGTAAATTTTGATGACCCTCAAACCTACCACTTTTATTTTGGTGATGAAACAGGCAATCCGGGGACTATTCTGACTTTTTTCCCCTGGGCCAATGTAAGGAAGGGTAAAAACGGTACCGGCATGGCCACCGAAATAGGATATTCTGTTCCAAATGGCAGCCTGGATTTCTGGGAGGCACGTTTTGAAAAGCTAGATGTTAAATACGATTCAATTGGTGAAAGGTTTGGTGAAAAACAGCTTCCTTTCCAGGATCCGGACGGTTTATGGCTCAGTTTAGTTGAGACAAAGCATGACGACAACCGAAAGGGATGGGAAACCACCGAAATAAATACCAATACTGCAATTAAAGGCTTCCATTCAGTTACGCTTACCCTGAACGATGTGAAGGAAACCGCTGCGATTTTAACTGAAGTATTTGGTTACAAACAAGTAGAACAAGATCGTAATATTTACCGTTACCGAACCGAAGCGGTTGATAATGCAGCAATCATTGATTTACTTGAAGAGCCAAATGCATCCAGGGGAATTAATGCAGGTGGCACAAATCACCATGTTGCATTCCGGGTAAAGGATGAAGAAACCCTGATGGTTTTTCGTGAAAAGATCGCTGCAAGAGGCCTGCATATTACAGAGAAAATCGACAGAAATTATTTCTTCTCACTCTATTTCAGGGAGCCTGGAGGCGTGTTATTTGAAATAGCTACTGATAATCCGGGTTTCGCCACTGATGAAACAATAGAACAATTGGGAGGTGAGCTGAAACTTCCTGCTCAGTATGAGCCAATGCGTGATAAAATTGAGAAGGCATTGCCGGAAATTAAGATGTAACAGTTATGCATAGTACAAACATTTATACTACAGGAAAAGCTCTACGTGAGGCCGATAAGGCCCTTATTATGATTCATGGCCGGGGGGCCGGCGCTGAGGATATCCTCGGACTGATTCCCCGTTTAAATGTGTCCGACCACGCAATCTTTGCACCACAGGCTACAAATCAAACATGGTATCCATACTCTTTTTTAACAAAATCAGAACAAAATGAACCCTGGTTGTCTTCAGCACTGGATTTAATCAATGAACTTGTAGAGGAAATATCAGAACAAGGCATAGCCCCTGAAAACATATATTTCCTAGGATTTTCACAGGGTGCATGCCTTGCACTGGAATTTGTTTGCCGGCATGCAAAAAATTATGGAGGTGTTGCAGCATTTACAGGAGGGCTTATTGGAGAAACAATAAACCAGGAGCTTTATTCCGGCAATTTTAACAGGACACCTTTCTTTATAAGTACCGGAAATCCCGATCCTCATGTACCATTAGAACGTGTAGAAGAAACAGTAAGTATTCTTGAAAAAATGCATGCAAAGGTAGATTTTCATGTATATGAAGGTCGTTCTCATTCCATTTCGCAGGATGAAATTGATAAGGCTAACCAGTTAATTTTCAAATTTTAATTTTAAAAGTTAAATATCATGGACAATCAATGGCCGGTACTTTCATATGAAAAAGGGAAAGACACCTATGATACCGTGCATATGTGGACACAAATTGCGGGTAAAATAAAGTTAGCCGTATTACCCTGGCGAAATCATTCATGGCACATAACCCTGCACATTACGCTCACTGGCCTTTCAACGCTTGATATGCCATATAAAAACAAACATTTTCAAATTGATTTTGATTTTTTATTACACAAGTTAAAAATTATTACTAGTGAAGGAGAATACAGAGAATTCAGCCTTACTGATATCTCTGTTTCTGATTTTTACTATAAAATATTCAGGACTTTAAGTGATTTAAAAATAGATCTAATAATTAATCCTGTCCCTAATGAAATTCAGGATCCAATTCCTTTTGATGAAGATACAAAACATGCTACCTATCAAGAAGAACATGTGAAGGCTTTCCATCAGGCGCTATTAAAAATGATGAATGTTTTTACCCAATTTCAATGTGATTTTAAAGGAAAGTGCAGTCCGGTGCATTTCTTTTGGGGTAGTTTTGATCTGGCAGTATCACGTTTTTCGGGACGAAAAGCACCAAAACATCCGGGAGGCATACCCAATATGCCCGATTGGGTAGCGCAGGAAGCATACTCGCATGAAGTGGCAAGCTGCGGATTCTGGACTGGGAATGAGGCAATTCCTGAGCCGGCATTTTATGCATACATCTACCCTGAACCTGATGGATATAAAAATGTAACTATTCAACCCAAAGAAGCTTATTTTCATGAATCACTTCATGAATTTATACTGCCGTATAAAGTCGTACAACAGGCAAAAAATCCTGAAGAAACGTTATCGTCATTTTTAAACACAACATATAGTGCAGGTGTAGAAAAGGCCCACTGGGATAGAAAAGCATTGGAGAATTTAGAATAAGATTATGGTTAAAGTTACAAAAGTATATAACGACAGTAATGGTGACAGTCATTTTAAAGACATGGAAATAAACCTGGAGGAGAAAGGCACGATAGGCTCTCTCTCTGATAGGATACCAGCTAAAGAAGTTATTTTTAGAACGGTGAAACCTTCCTATGATTACGATTTTCATAATGCTCCCCAACGACAGTTTATTATTCTCCTGGATGGGGAAATTGAAATAGAAACTTCATTGGGCGAAAAAAGGATGTTCAAGGGAGGTGACATTTTGCTCATGGAAGATACTGAAGGTAAGGGGCACAAAACAAGGAACCTTCAAAACATTGAAAGAAGATCGGTTTTCATCACTCTTCCGTAAAAAAATAACAGGATATATGAAGTGCATTTCGCCCTTGAGAGTTTTAATGATGATGAAATTGAAGTACTGGAACTTGATGATTTTAAAATGCCTCAGAGAAGAATAGTGGAATTCCCGAAAAAACACATTTATTCAGGAGGAAAATGCATGAGACTCATTCGATAATTTGTTCAATGGCTGAAATTAATCGCAGTTATTCTGTCTGTACTTGTGTCCGGTTACTACTCCGGTGGAACAGGTAAGTTTAACAGGGATAAAATCCTTCCTACATTTCACCCACTCATATAGAGACGGCAGTCAGTACAATCCATTCTTTTACAGAATAGATAAAAGACCTGATACTACTGATTTTCCAAGGCTGAATCAAATAATATAGTAAGGAAGCTTTCTGGCAATCTTGCGAACATTCTGACCCGCACTGCGGTTTTATTTATTAGCCGGTCCGGAATGTATTCCCGGCCGCCATCATGCCACATTCCGGCAGTAGCAATCATTGAAAAAAAATGAAATATATTTGACAACTGTATTATGAAACCGAAGGATTTTTATGTGGTGGGTATCGGAGCCTCGGCTGGAGGACTCGATGCCGTCAAGCAATTTTTTGACCACCTGCCTGAAAAAACAGGTAATGCATATATTGTTATTCAACATTTGTCGCCCGATTTTAAAAGTCTCATGCCTGAGCTGCTCGCAAAACATACCAAAATGGAAATTTTTACTGCCGGACAAGATCAGGAAATACAGCCCGATTGCATCTATCTGAACAAGCGTGATAAAGATGTCGGGATTAAAAATAACCGGTTTATTCTGCTCGATAAGGCTCCTAAAGACCATCTGAATTTTCCTATAGATATTTTATTCCATATGCTTGGTGAATCATACAAGGATAAAGCAATAGGTGTTATACTTTCAGGTACCGGGTCTGACGGTTCAAGAGGAATTAAAACAATCAAGGAAGCTGGGGGTACAATCTTGGTTCAGAAACCGGAATCTGCCCAGTTTAACGGAATGCCTAATTCTGCTATTTCAACCAATCTTGCAGATTTTATATTACCTCCCAATGAAATTGCACAAAAAATTGCACAGTTCACCGGCAAGCGCTTAAAGCTTCAGGACACCAGGGATAATACAACTGAAAACGAAAAAATACTGCATGCGATATTATCTGAGATTCAAAGACATTCAAGGGTAGATTATAAAAAGTATAAAACAAACACTCTAATAAGGAGACTTGAAAAACGTATGAATCTCCATAATATCGATTCAATGGAAGGGTATTTATCTTTTCTTAAACAAAATGAAAATGAGAGAATAGCAATAACTCAGGAATTCTTAATTGGCGTAACAGGTTTTTTCAGAGATAAATCTGCATTTGTAACGTTAAGAAATACTGTAGTTCCGGCAATCTGCAGGCAAAAAACCAGTCAGGATACAATAAGAATTTGGATACCGGGTTGTTCCAGTGGTGAAGAAGTTTACTCACTGGCAATACTTTTCGAAGATTACATCAGAAACAATAAACCAGGTATCGATTATAAAATATTTGCAACCGATATTGATAGAAATGCTTTGAATAAAGCCAGTACAGGCAGTTATCCTGTAAACAACTGTGCTGAAATTAACAAGGACTTCCTGGAAGAGTATTTTCTCAAAACAGGGGAAAAAATACAGATAGTTAAAAGAATAAGAGAAAAGATTGTTTTTTCATACCATGATGTAACCAATGATCCTCCATTTATTAAGATGGATTTGATATCGTGCAGGAATTTACTTATCTATCTTACAAACATTGCGCAGAAATCAGTACTTTCAGGATTTCAGTACGCATTAAATAAAAATGGGTTTCTCTTTTTAGGCGGAAGTGAGTCTCTCGGCAGTATAAGTTCTTTGTTTAAGGTAATTGATACCAAGCATAAGATTTTTCAAAACCTGCATGATAATAAAACTTCAATTCGAATTACCGGAGAAAACTCTTATAGTATTGGTGACGGAAATATACATCCATCATTAAGTTTACCGCAATCAGAAAAAAGTTCGAAGCAAAATGAGCTGTTTTTTTACAAGTACCTCAGTAAAAAACATGCACCGGTAAGTGTTTTTATCGACAGCGAATTTACTGTAAGTTTCATACAGGGTGATTTCAGAAAATGGTTCAGCCAATCCGATGGAGTGTTTACCAATAATATTTTAAAAATGGTAAATGCTGAACTGGCTACAATCCTTCGCAACGGAATACGAAGGCTTAGCGGTTCCAAAAAGACGGCAAGCATAAAAAACCTGGTTTTTACAATCGACGATGAAAAAGTTTCTACCGATATATACTTTGAAAAAACGGAAGGTACTGACCAAAATATTTTATATTTAATCCAGCTGGGAATCAGTCCTCCCGATAATCCGGCAGAACAGATAATCCTTTCCAATGAAGATATCTCAAATTTCTCAAAACAACGTATTGAAGATCTGGAATTCGAACTAAAAGAAACCCGTGCTGAACTGCAAAGTGTAGTAGAAGAACTGGAAGCGAGCAATGAGGAACTTCAAAGTTCAAATGAAGAGCTTATGTCTTCAAACGAAGAACTGCAAAGCTCAAACGAAGAATTGCAGTCAGTAAACGAAGAACTTTATACAGTCAATACAGAGTTTCAGGAGAAGAACAAAGAATTGGAAAACCTGAACAACGATATCAACAATTTACTTAACAGCACCGATATTGGCACATTGTTCCTGGATACCAATCTAAACATCAGAAAGTTTACTCCTGCGATTAAACGAATCTTCAATCTCGAAGAATCCGACTTGGGAAGGTCGATAGCCAGTTTTGCATCTGAATTTACAGACCAGACGCGTAATTCAATCATTTCCGATTCCAAAATCGCTTTGGAAAAACTTGAATCATTCGAAAAAGAGATACAGGACAACAAAGGTAACTGGTACCTCAAACGCATAAGTCCCTTTATTACTTCAGAAAAGAAAATTGAAGGCATTGTTATTACTTTTGTTGATATTAGCAGTTTGAAAAAAGCCAGACACGATTTAAGTGAATCGGAACAAAGACTCACAACTGCCCTGGAGGCAGGTAATATGGCCTGGTGGGAATTGAAAATGCCTTCTGGTAAAATAGTTTTTAATAAGAAAAAAACACAGATGCTGGGATACAGTTATAAAGATTTCTCCCACCATAACCACTTTTTGCAAATTATACACCCTGATGATGTTGAAATTGTAAACCAGGAATTACAAAACCATCTATCCGGCAAATCTGAAAAGTACGAGTGTCAGTATCGGATGAAAAACGCAGACGGGTATTACCAGTGGTTTCATAGCATTGGCAAAATAGTTTCTAAGAATCCAAATCAAAACATTGTTTCAGGTTTTGTAATTGAAATTACATCAAAAAAGCTAAATGAAATACAACTTCTCGAAGCCAAGAAAAAAGCGGAAGCTGCCAATATTTATAAAGATCAGTTCCTTGCAAATATGAGCCATGAAATACGCACACCCCTGAACGGACTTCTTGGTTTTGCAAAATTGCTTCGAAATGACAATCTGGACGAGGAGACCAGAAACACGTATGTCGATATAATAGAAAGCAATTCGAATCAGTTGCTAAACCTGATAAACGATATTATTGACGTTTCCAAAATAGAAGCCGGAGAATTAAACATCAATTTTCAAAGTTGCCACCTGGGGAACATGTTTATTGAACTTGAGGCAACTTATAACGAACTGAAGCGAAGAAAAGGAAAAGACAATCTGGAAATTAGAGCAGATGTTCCTGATTCTCTGAACGACCTTATTATAAATACCGATCCGGTCCGTTTAAGGCAGGTGCTGACCAATTTAATCGGGAATGCCATTAAATTTACCAACGAAGGAAGTATTGAGTTTGGTTATACCCTTAACAAGAATAGAATTGTTTTTGAAGTTTCAGATACAGGAATTGGCATTCCTGAAGATAAATACAACGTTATTTTTGAACGTTTCCAGCAATTGGAAAATCCTGTGGGAAAGACGAAATACGATGGTACAGGGCTCGGTCTTGCTATTGCAAAGGGTATAATTCACCTGTTGGGAGGTGTAATAAGAATTGATTCGGAAGAAGGGAAAGGAACTGTTTTTACCTTTGAAATACCCTATAAACCAGCTTATGTTAATAATGTTATTTCAAATAATACGGAAAACATTAATAAAGGTATTTTTAAGGGAAAGCAAATTCTTATCGCCGAGGATGACAGTTTCAACAGGTTTTATTTAAAGGAGCTGTTAAGTGAGCTATCCCTCGATATACTTTGGGCAGAGAATGGAGCTGATGCAGTTGAACTGTTTAAAAAAAACAATGGGCTTTCAGTAGCTTTAATGGACATCCGTATGCCTGTAGTTGATGGTTTTGATGCAATTAAACAGATACTTGAGTTTAAGCCCGATGCCCGGATAATTGCCCAAACAGCATTCGCTTTGGCAAGTGACAAAAAGAAATGCCTCCAATCGGGTTTTGTAGATTATATTTCAAAACCCATTCAGAAAGAGCAATTGATGGAAGTAATTACAAAATGGATTGTATAAAATATGCTACAGACACAAATCTCCATTGGACTTGATTGCCACAGTATCCAAGGTTGATTGTTTTGTATTACCGAACCTGCACACATTGATTGTTGTTATAACTCTTTATTTAAAAGAAAATTTATGATAGTAGAAATGCACTGTCACACTTCGGAACATTCAGCCTGCAGCCTCGTTTCAGCCGCAGACATGGTTAAAAAAGCAATACTTGTTGGCATACAGGCAATCGTATTTACCGATCATCATTATAAATGGAACGATGAGGAATTGGATTTGGTCCGTAAAGAGGCAGGAGCACCGGAAACTTTTAAAATTCTATCGGGACAGGAAGTAACTACCTCAGATTATGGCGATGTTCTTGTTTATGGAGCAGAGAAGACCTATAAGAAACAAAAAATATCACTGGCAGATATCAGAGCCGAAAATCCCGATGCTGCAATAGTGTGGGCACATCCATACCGTAACAGGAAAATCCCGGCTCCGGAAAAATTGCTTAGCCCGTTAATCAACGGTGTTGAAATATTTAATTCCAATTACACCATCCTGGAAGCCAGCTATGCATTAAAAGCCTGGCATACACATAAGTTTACAGCAATTGGAGGTACCGATACACATGCATTAAGTTACACTGGCTCCTATCCCACCCTGTTTGACCATCCGGTTCACACTATAGAGGATCTTGTTGAAGAGCTAAAAGCAGGAAGATGCAGGCCATTTTATAAAGAAATTCAACGCGCCGGAACCACCAATACAAAGGTTACAGAAGTAACAATCGGGCCTAAAAATGGAGAGGAAAGAAGAAAACTTATTATTAAAACCTTTGATGATATCAATGCATGGAAGTCAGGTGAACGGTCGCACCTGATAATAGAAGAACTAATCCAGCAAGGATTCGGGGAAGGCCCTTACCGGATACCTAAGCCACTCGATAAAGATATGCACAACCTTTTGCTCATAGAGGAACGTATTGGTGGCAAAAACTTATTTGATACCTTAATCGAAGCGAAGCCTGCAGAAGCATCAAATTACCTTCAAATGACAGCAAAATGGCTGAGCATGCTTCACAATATGAAATTAAAAATCCCTCCTGCAGATGAATACCTGCGAATTGAGCCGGAAAGGATTGAATACTATTTGAAAAGCCTGGTCGAAACCAATAATAAACATTTGCAGCGGGTAAGTGAAATAAAAGAAATAGTTTTGGAAAAAGAAATGGAATTAATTACCACACGGCCGGAAATACTGGTTCAGGGACATGGTGATTATCATCCCAAGAATATTTTCATCAATAAGGAGGAGCATGATCCATATATTGCTGTTATTGATTTCGACAGCTCCTATCAACTGCCCCGCGCTTTTGATGTAGGCACTTTTTGGGCTCAGTATCTCAATATGTTTTTCAATAATTCTGAAATTCAGCGAAAAGCTCCGGTAAGTATATTTTTAGATACTTATCTTTCGGCAGCCAATGATCTGGAGTATGATTTTTTCAGCAACGTTAATTTGTACAAAGCACGTGCCTGCCTGAGTATTTTGTATTACCTGGCAAAAGTGGAACTGGGTGAAAGTGAAAACTTCTTTCGTATAATGGTAGAAGCAGAAAAAAGCCTGGTATCGATTATTTAAACCACTGGCAGGATTTAATCTGCAGATTATCTTAAGAGGTATTCGAAACAAAGTTTCCGGAAGTATTTTCTGCAACAGCCGGAAAAAAAGTAATAGTTGCGGGATTCAAAGCATACTTTTTACCTTGCATGCTTTGCAGGAAAGCAACAAGCGGGAAGAAAAGAAATAATCAACTGAATTTATAAAAAACACTCCTATTCCCGGGAATAAGAGCATTTTTTAATAAATAAACAATATATAGTGTGTTTGTGTGTTTCTATCTCTCAGTTCCAGATTTTTGCAGGTTCTTTGTCTTCTACCGGAAGAGCATTGTTTTCGCTGTTTTGTTTTCTGTAATTTAAAAAAACTTCCAGCAATACATCGGCATGCATGTCGGAGTACTTATCGTAGCAATATTTCAGCACTTCAAATATTTCATACTCATTTGTCCGGCTGACCAGTTTATTTAGTTCTTCCCGAAACAGAGGTTTATGTAAACAAACCTCCCATAATTTCATTTTGGCATTGTCATTCATTATATATAAATTTTTAAATTTTACCAGCTTTTTATTTTTTACCACCTTCACAAACGAATGCTGCCATCTGTAATTCAACCCTTGTGCCACTAAACTTAAAAAACAGTCAGAGATCTGTTTTTCAAAACATTCATAAATTCCGGTGTAAGAATTCTTCATTTTAAATGTAGCATTCTCTCTACACCAAATGTGGAAATTTGTCTCTGCAGGCAAGAATGCCAGAACGCTGATGAACTCATAAAACAGAGCAGTGCCTGATGCACAAAAATTGATTCCGGCAAAAAATGGTAGTATACTCTCTTTGATAATCTGAAACGGGGGTTCAATTAAAGCCTTTAACGTTATTTCTTTAACTGCAGCTCAGCGGGGAAATTGAAAACAGCTATTCTAGATATCATCTTTTAGTGAGTACCTGTATGTTGGCCGGGGATATCCAGGGCTGAAACATCGCCAGGTGGTAATATCAAACGATACGGATTTTTCCATATATCTTAACGCTTCTTTTGTCAGTTTTTCCAGCGTTTCCGGATCCATGGTTACCCTGGCATTGAGTATCATAACGGCCTCATCGCCGATACCTGCATTTCCCCGTATGAGCATAGAATCTGCCTTACCTGTAATGTTACCAGTTAATGTTACATTTCCAGATTTGAGCATTATTTTTATGTGACCTGTTTCTGCATTTAAACGGGTTATCTCCGAACTGAGCCTTTTTAGAAACTCCCGGGCAAAATCGTTCCAGTTTACCTGCCTGCCGTGCAGTGATACAGAGCTGTTGAGCCAGGCAAGTACTGCTTCTCCTTCAGCATATAAATCATAATCAATTTTTAAATCCCTCTGATTACTTACAGTGCTGTTCAATACATTATTTAACCAGGTGTTTATACCCTCACCGTTTTTTGAACTGATTGAATAAACTTCAGTTCCCGGAAATTGCTGTTTTACCTTTTCTTCAAGTATACCTGCATCAGCAGGTTCAAGCATGTCTGATTTGGTAATAAGTATGATGTCGCTTTCTTCCAGTTGCTTTTTGTATACATAAGCTGAACTTTTATGTAATCCCGAGGTTCCGCCTTCTAAAATATCGGCAAGCCGTGCCGGTTCTGCAAGCACGGTCAATGGTGAAACAAGTAGTTGAGTGTTCATAATTTTTTTTAGTGGCCGGATAAGAGTGGCATATAAATCGGTACAACTGCCTACCGGTTCGGCAATAATGATATCAGGCTGAGCTTCAGCTTTTATCAGCTTTACAGCATCCAAAAATTCATTGAAGCTGCAGCAAAAGCAACTGCCGCTAATTTCTGCCACATTCACTTTCGACTGCAAGAGTAATGCTGTATCAACCAAATCAGGTGCTTGATCGTTCGTAATCAGGGCAATTTTCTTGCCCTTTTCCATTAAATTCCTGGTTGCCTCATAAAGTAAAGTAGTTTTACCGGCACCTAAAAATCCTCCGGCAATTACAAGTCGGGTTGTTTCCATAAAGGCAAATATAAAATCATTATTTAAATTTTCTCTTTTTTTAAAAATTCATAACTTACATAAAATTTTAATAGAATGGAACATAGCCATAAAAATCACAAACACAATCACAACAAAGACGATCATTCAAACCACCGGCATTCACCAAAGCCTGAAAAAAAGAAAATGGCTGAAGATGCCATGGATTCCCCCCATCAGGAATATGAGAAAAAAAATCATAAACAACATGGACATGAGCATTCAGGAGATGACCATTCCGCAATGATTGACGATTTCAAAAAACGGTTCTGGATTTCTCTTGTAATTGCAATCCCGGTTATCCTGCTCTCCGAGATGATACAGCACTGGTTTGGTTTCACGATCACCTTTACCGGAGCTGACTATTTGCTTGCCGCACTGTCATCATTCATATTCTTTTATGGCGGATGGCCATTTCTGAAAGGATTGTGGGATGAAGTGAGAAAAAATGCAATAGGTATGATGACGCTTATCGGGGTGGCAATCACCGTTGCCTGGACTTACAGCACTGCGATTGTATTTGGTCTGGAAGGAATGGACTTTTACTGGGAAATGGCTACCCTTATAGTAATCATGCTGTTCGGCCACTGGATGGAGATGAAATCCATCAGCCAGGCATCCAGGTCGCTTGAGTTGCTGGTTAAAATGATGCCATCGGAGGCTAATATTGTCAAAGGAGATGAAGTTGTAAAAGTAAAGGTGTCGGAAATAACAGCCGGAGACATAGTGGTAGTTAAACCGGGTGAAAAGGTACCTGTTGATGGAAAGGTTATTGAGGGTGAAACACACATCGATGAAAGCATGCTCACCGGTGAAAGCAAACCGGTAAAAAAAACCACGGGTGAAAAGGTTATAGGTGGCTCCATTAACGGGAATGGATCTGTTAAGGTAAAAGTAACTTCCAGTGGTAACGACAGTTATTTAAATAAGGTTATTAAGCTTGTTGAGGATGCACAGAAAGAAAAATCAAAGACACAGCACCTGGCAAACAAAGCCGCTAAGATTCTGACGTTTGTTGCTCTGGGAGTAGGTTTTGTAACTTTGTTCACCTGGCTGCTGCTGGGTTTTGAATTCGTATTTGCCCTGGAAAGAATGGTAACCGTGATGGTAATATCATGCCCTCATGCGCTTGGACTGGCGGTTCCCCTTGTTGTGGCCATTTCAACTTCAATTTCGGCGGGTAAGGGACTGCTCATCAGAAACCGTACTGCGTTTGAAAACAGCCGCAAAATAACAGTCGTTGTGTTCGATAAAACCGGTACGCTTACCAAAGGTTCGCATGAACTGACTTCCATCAAATCGTTGTCGGAGGAATACTCAGACGAAGAACTGCTGCGCCTTGCAGCTGCCGTTGAACAACATTCAGAACATTATATTGCCAAAGGAATCTTAAATAAAGCAAAAGAAATGAAGGTAAAAATTCCAAAGGCAGAGAAATTCAATTCCCTGCCGGGGGTAGGATTGGAAGGCATTGTAGAAGGAAAGGAAATAAAGGTAACCGGTCCGAATTATTTAAAAGATGAAGGAATTAAAGCACCATCGGTTGGAGAGGATGAAGGTACAGCTACACTGGTGTATGTTATCATTAAAGGTAAGGTGGCAGGTTATTTTTCCTTTGAGGACCAGATAAGGGAAGAATCTTTTGAAACAATCAGGATACTGAAAGAACAGGGCATTGAAAACCTTCTGTTGACAGGCGATAATGAACGGGTTGCTCAAAAAGTTTCTGAAACTTTAAACATGGATGGTTTTATGGCAAATGTACTCCCTCATGAAAAACAGGAAAAAATTAAAGAGCTCCAGCAAAAAGGACACTTTGTTGCCATGACCGGTGACGGTATTAACGATGCACCTGCACTTGCCCAGGCGAATGTTGGAATAGCTATTGGCTCAGGCACTGATGTTGCCGCTGAAACTGCCGACATCATTCTGGTAAACTCAAATCCAAAAGATATTGCCAACCTTATACTTTTCGGAAAGGCAACTTACCGAAAAATGGCACAAAACCTGGCATGGGCTACGGGATACAACGTGATTGCCATTCCTCTTGCAGCCGGTGTACTTTACAACCAGGGCATTGTACTCAGCCCGGCCATCGGAGCTGTGCTGATGAGTCTGAGCACAATAATAGTTGCTGTAAATGCGCAGTTGTTAAAGAAAACAATCTGACTCATTTCTGTTAGCATTCGCATACAAAGGTAAAAGGCTCAGATAATCATTAATCAAATTTACCTCCCTGACCCAAGAGGATCGGGCAAAACGCGGAGGAATGATGAACAGTCAAAATAATAATATAAAAGGAAAGGAGTAGATTATGATGGATGGATTCGGAGGCCACGGCTGGGGTATGGGTTGGTGGTGGATTATTGGAATAATTCTCATTGTATTGATAATCTGGATAATAATCAGGGTTATAAGTAAAGATAAACCGTAGAGCCCGCCCCCGCGGAAGTCGGTCCTTAAAATTCTGGAGGAAAGGTACGCCCGGGGAGAAATCAATAAGGAAGAGTTTGAAGAACGGAAAAGAAATGTTCCGTCCCGGTGGGACTTTGGAATAATTTCGCAATTAACTTTCTACCAACATTTTGTCCCTTCGGGACAGTCAGTATACAGACTAACTAATAAAAATTTTATCTGTAAGAAATTATTTGTCAATGATTAATGCTTGAATTTTTTTTATTTGAATTCTTTTTTCAGCAGTTACTTTTATCCTTTAATAATTGTAACTACTCAGGTCTCTTATATGATTAATACCTCTTATTGAAAGTATATTCATTTTTACTAGTAGCAACATTGATTGCAAATCGGATTGATTCAGAT
>JAWLGR010000001.1:406139-482778 GCA_041684965.1 Mariniphaga sp. | reverse complement strand
CAGCTGCTTCAGACTGAACGACAAATTGGTCTGTGTAATCCTTTCATATTACCAGGTTTTTAATTATTATATAAACGTACGCTTCGTGGCGTACCAAAGATTCACAAAGGCTTTAGTGAATTCTTAGTGTCTTTGAGCCTTGGTGGCAAAAAAACGAACCTAAAAGTTTACTACAGCCGTAAAACCTGTCAGCGTTCACCAATGACTATAAGGATGACAGAGATTAACAATTGATGCGATTTTGTGCTTTTGTGATTTGGTGGTAAAAAAGGAACATTAAACCTCACAATCAAACAACATCTGAGTGGAATAACATTGAAAATCCTCAGTTACGAAGCATTATTTATTTATTTTTACCATCACAGGTTCAGTGGCATGAAACCAGAGAACACTATTACCAGGTTTCAATGCAGTGAGAATTGTTAAACAGAATTATGAAAAGCTTATTATGAAAAAAATTTATTACCTGTTTTTATTTGTCTTCACAGTTTTAGGATTAGCTGCTCAAAATAAACCCGCTGCAAAAAAGGTAAACAACGAAACGGAAGCTGGAATTGCCCAAAGGTACCGGTACGATGAAAACATACAGAAGGACCCGGCTGTACTATTTGCATCGGGATTTGAAAACGGCCTTGAGGGCTGGAGCTCGTTTAACCGGAAGGTAAGTGAAGTCATCTCCCATCCCGGTTCTGCCTTTTCGGGAAAGCATGTACTGAAATCGACTGCAACACGCGGAGTAAATACAGGAGGCGACGTGGTGTATAAAATAGAACCGGGACAGGACCAAATCTACCTGCGCTTTTATACCAAATTCGATAAGAACACCATCATTCCCCATCACTTTGCAAAGATTTATGCCATGCCCGGCGGCTTACGCTCATACGCAGGCAATAAGCCTCCCGGCGACAAGGCATTCTGGACAGGCATTGAACCCACCAATGAACAGACCTGGTATTTTTATACTTACTGGCACGAGATGAACAGCTGGCAAAGCAGGGAAGGCAAACCCGACGGTCGTCCAACCCCGTATTACGGCAATGCATTCCGGGTACCGGGACAGACGCCTTTCAAAAAAGATGAATGGATTTGCGTGGAAGCCATGCTGAAGGCAAACACACCCGGAAAATACGACGGGGAACAGGCATTCTGGATAAACGGGGAAAAAATCGGGCACTGGAAAACCGGCCAGCCATCAGGATACTGGAGAGGTGACCGGTTTATTATTGGCGGAGACAATCCTCAGCCCTTTGAAGGATTCAACTGGCGAACATCCGAAGAGGTTAAAATCGACCACATCATCCTGCGCTGGTACATCAGCAAAGAGCACATGGAAAAGAAAAAGGCCACTCATGATGAAAACAGCGTTTATTTCGACAACGTGGTTGTTGCAACTGAATACATAGGCCCGATGTATGATGAAAAGGGAGCTGTTGTTAAGTGAGGAGTTTTTGTGGTTTTTATTGTTTATGTTGAATATGTTGTTTTAGTGGGTAAATCTTCATTTTTTTACCACCAAAACACTAAATTCACAAATCCCAATAATTCTCTTAATTTTGATGTTATATAGTGTTTTGGTGGTTAATGTTCTTTACAAACATGAGTATCATGAGGTTTTAATTCATTCCTTTTTTTTCGTTTATAAGCAATACTATTATCGCACAAAGACTTTCCCATTAAACTTGATATTCCAAAAGAACCAGGTGGTTATCTGTTGATTGCTGAATTTTTGGCCAATGATGAAAGTCAACCTGTTATCAGCCGAAGATATTTAAAGGTTGGACAAATGAATTCTTACAACTATTTCACTTACATTCCATAGTTACCCGCTCAAGGGAGGGAACTTCAGCTGCTGACTAAAGTTCAGCTGCTGAATTTTTATCAAAATGTATTGAACTGAGCAGGTGGACTTAAAGCCACCAGCTCAACGTATGTGATGCTATTCTTGATTCAGTTGTTGGCATTGTTGCAAATCTATTTAAACAAATGCCTCCATAGCCGTGACTGTAAGCTATATTTTAATTAAAACGATTAACCCCACGCGATTTTTATGGCAATACCGAAACAATAACCCTTTGGTATCGTGTCAATGCCGGTTCCCCATTATCAGTTACTGCCAGGATTATATGGATGGTTTCAGGCTGGCTGACTTTGGGTGCAATAAAATGCGCCTGTTTCATCGATTTATCCTCTATCACAATCGGGCGGAAACTTTCATAAGTCCCTGCTTCGCGGTAATAAATCCACTCATACGAAAGTTCATCGCCGTCCGGGTCTTTTGAACCTTCGGCATCCAGTACAACTTTTTCACCACTTTCTCTTGTAATTTTATTCGGATGGTTCAGCATTGCAACAGGTGGATGGTTAGCTTCTTCGTAGGTTTTGACAGACCAGTCAATACGTGCTGCAAAATCGTTTTGATACGCCTGCCGCCACCTCCAGATAGTGGCTTTATTCGTATTATACAATTTTCCGTCCAGTCCCACCACTTCGTCTTCCGTATCGGTCCAGATTGGACGGGTTTCAGGTTCCGAAAACCATTTCCGGGTGCGCGGGGTATATAATTCATAGCGGCCGCCCCAGCTTCCATAGTCAGGGTTTTCGGGATCACTTAATCCATTGTTTATCAGAAACAGGAAAGAAGGGGTATCGCCTTCCATCAGGATGGGCGTATGCGGATGTTCTGCCCCGAGCGGACCATGATTTTTACGAATGTTTTCATCCAGCCACGGATTATCGACAAGGGAGAAATCAGGGCCGCCGAAATTGTGCCATTTGTCACCGCTGATGCCGCTCCAGGTTGCGTAATGATAAGCACCCTTGATGTGAACACCCGGACTGACGATATAAAAAAGTCCGGGAAAATTCCTGCGCATCCATGGACCGGAATCATCCTGGTCAGAAATGGTATACACCCTGATTTTGGCGACAAACTTATTGAGATCTTCCGGTGTCCGTGTCATTTTTACTTTCCAAAGTGCCTGTGCCAGACAGTTGGCACCTCCCCAAACCGTTACCCACACCGGACGGGAATCGACTTTGTCTACCACCGAAATAATCCAGTCCGAGCCTTCGGAATCTTTATCTAATCCCACTGCAGTCAAGCCGTAAGCCGGAAAACCGACTTTTATCCTATCCATTAAATAATCTGTTTCGGGATAACCTTCTTCATGTAGCAAAAGATTATCGCGCACCTTCCCGTATGCGGCAACAATTTCCCGTATACGCCAGTCGGCAACTTTATCCTTCTGATGGATCGAAGTTGTAGCAATCAAGCCTTCCACATCCCATTGATTGGAATAAGTAAGGAAGCGAACCATCGACATGGCATCATCGGGTTCGTTTTCAATATCTGTCAGAACTAATACCCGATGTTTCTGGTTGGATTGCTGTGCAAAACCAGATAAGGTCAAAAATATAGAAAAAACAACCAGAAGGCTTAAAGTTGGTTTCATATTTATAGTTGATTAATAAGATATCCGTTAAAGTTGGTTTTGAATGATTAATACTGAAGGACCCTGAACAGGCGACTGATACACATCCTGTGAGACCTGGCCTGTATGTTCCGCAACAAACTCCCCTTTTTTGGGATCAAACCATTTTACTGAAATCCTGGAAGGAAGGTTTTTAACAGCCACCTCTCCACCATCCGGAAGATAAACAATGTACAGCTTTCCCGGTTTTGCCAGGCACAATTGTCCGCCAGCAAGTTCAGGATGCTTCTCAATATCGGTAATATTTAAATCTTTCAATGCTTTTCCCATATATCCCACATAAACAGCTCCGGGCAGTTGAATCGCTTCCTTCCACGAAGCTTTCGAATTTGCCCAATCGGGCCAGCCGGTTTCCTCCGCACTGTGCTTCCAGTTCCAAAGTCCGCCTGCTCCATAAACGACGCCCATGGTTCCGCCAGAAGTAAACTGCAGCCACGCTTCATTTCCCTGCCACCATCCGGCACCATTCGCCGAATCGCGGATTCCTTCATAGGTAGGCTCGCCGTTTGCAACAGCTTTGGTTGGTTTATTATCGTACATTAAAGCCACTTTATATAATTGGTGGTCTCCCCCATGTCCGGTTTGACACCACTGAAAATCAAGCCAGTCCTGGTCCTGAGAAACCCGGTTTAAATGAGGTACAAACTCTTCGGGTCTATTCCACCAGGACGGTTTTTCAGAATCAAAAGGTGAATAGTGCAAGCCGGTGGGCTGTTGGTAAGCATCCCATTTCTCAAATTCTTCACCTCCCTCTTTTACACCCACATTGCTTCCGTCGCTGTCCGCACCAACCAGCCATATAGCAGGTTTAGCTCCGTAACGTGCAAGCAGATACCTGCAAAATCGGGCATACTCAGCCGCATTCATATCTTTACCCAAAACATTTTTCCCTTTCCAGCCAAACCCATGAAATACGGGCTGAAAAACAGGTACAATCCCATGATTAATCAAAATATTCCGAAGGGAATCGAAGTATTGAAAATACTCCGGGTTGGGCTGATTGATATGCCCGTCTTTCAAATCTTCGAAAGCCACATCAAATCCCCCTTCTTCAATCCTGCTGCGCGGCCCGACAGCTTCCCGATCGGGTTGTACCGACATTAACAGGGCTGTATTAAAGCCACGGGCCTGACGGTTTTCAGCATATTCGGCAACCGATTCATAAGTTCCGCGCCAGGGAAGCGCCCATGGAGTGTCACCAATCATCAAAAAGGGACTGCCGTCGGCATGCACCATATTCCGTTTTCCGGGTGACATTCTTAACAGACCACGGGCAATCAACGGGTTGTTGCCAGTATAAGGCCCGGCAGCCAATGTCCCTGTTTTCCCGTTTAATCCTTTGTCAGCCTGATTGGAAGCATGGCTTGTCCAATGCCAGTTTCCCGAATCGGTCGGGCTGGCAAACCTAACCTTCCATACCTGCCCCTGGTACCAAAAGCCTGGCCGGATGAGTTTTTCATTATCTGGCCCGGTAAATTCAACCCAAAACTCCACATCTGTATATGGATTTTGATAATTCCCCTCGGCATTAAAAACCAATTCAACTTCATGCCACTGTTCAACTTGTGCAGTAGATTCAATTTTTGTTTCACAAGACAGGTTAAGCAGAATTAAAATAAAAAAAGGTATGGTAAATTTCTTCATTGTTGATTTTTAATTGAATTTCTGTAAGGAGAATTATTAAGATGATGCATAGCTTAATCTTTTCTTCAAAAACTCACGTCCTTAGTTAATAACTTAAATACCAATGTTTTCTTTTAGAAAGGGATAATAATCTTTAAAATTGATGGTAAACGTAATAAAATATTTATTAATTGAGCCCAAAGGAAAAGACATAAACCTGTCAGGTTTGGTATATCTTTAAAACCAATCAATCAGGATTATTAATTCCTGAAACTATTAATCCCTGTACTGTTTTTTCCTCGTACCTTAGCTCTTACTGCGCTGGCATAAAAACTTCCGGAGAGGAAAGAAAATTTGGCTGGGCAAACTTTAACAACCCGCTCTCGTAATAGCGGTTTGCAACCTCTAAAGCATCAACTCCTTTCGAAACAACCAGCTTCTGATAGATCTTAGTGGTTTTTGCCACCACTGTACCGTATTTTTTATGAAGCCTTTCCTGTTCGGTACTACTAACTCCCTGATGAAAGGCAATCAGAATATCATCTGTATAACCCATATCCGCCCCTAATGTATCGGTATAAAAGGGGACGCATACTTTTACTTCATTCCGGGCAAAAAGTATTGCCATCATTTCTTTTTTAGCAAACTCATCGTTACAATTAATTTCTGCAACCATCGGGTTGTGCCATTTTATATTATCAACAGATAATAGTCCGGTAAAAAGTTCTGCTTTTCTGGCACTATCAATATCTTCGAAAAACTTAACTGTAAGAGCAACTGGTTTTTCGAGCAAAGGAATTTTTTTGTCATATGCATAAAAAAACCGGTTTGTTAATCCTTCTGCCGGATTAATTAAATCAACAGGTTCTTCCTTTTTGCACCCTGAAATCAATAAAAATGAGCAAAGCACCAGAGCTATTTTAATCATTATCAATAGGAATATTTTAATAAAATAACATAAACGGTAAATGTGAATTAAATTTAAACAAAATATTAAAGTAACTCGTGATTTTTGTTTATTGATTTGCCTTTAAAATTTAGCACTTATAGATTTTATTTAACTATAATTTTTATTCTACACCTGACATAAAAGTTCTTCATTGGACTGGCATTTCTTTTAATGTGTCTGTCTGTTTGTTCTTATAAATAACTATTTTTGAACTTTACTTTAAAACATTTGATCGTATGCGACCACAACATATCGTAATTTTAGTGCTGTTACTTATAACAGCTGGGGGTTGTCAAAATCCAAATGAGGTTACAAAAGAATTTCCGGCAGAAATGGTAAGTTTTGAACCCTATGAAAACAACCCTGTATTCAGTGGTACCGGAAGCGGCACCTGGGACAACCAGATTCGGGAACGTGGATATATCCTCCATGAAGACGGGGTATATAAAATGTGGTATTCGGGATACAATGGAGGAGAACCGGATCCCAAATACCTGGGTTATGCCACCTCCCCCGACGGCATCAACTGGTCGCGTTACAGCGACAGCCCGATATTCGATTCGAAATGGACTGAAGACATGTTTGTGATTAAAGATGGAGGCACCTATTACATGTTTGCAGAGGGAGCAAATGATATAGCCCATCTGATGACTTCTGCCGACGGAATTAACTGGACGGAACAGGGTGACCTTACAATCATCACTACAACCGGAGATACCCTTTCCGGGCCCTATGGTACGCCGACTGTCTGGATAGAAGAGGGCAAATGGCATTTGTATTATGAACGCAATGATGAAGGCATCTGGCTGGCTACATCCGACGATAAGCTTACATGGACTAACGTGCAGGATGAACCGGTACTGAAAATGGGACCTGAAGAATACGACTCGGGAGCGGTTGCCACCAACCAGATTGTTAAGTTCAAGGACCGGTACTACATGTATTATCATGGCTCTACAAATCCCAACTGGGCCGACCCGGATGAAAATGCATTATGGACTTCAAGCGTAGCCATGTCGACTGATCTGGTAAACTGGAAAAAATACCCGGATAACCCAATCGTGGAGGGCGATCATTCAAGTCCGATACTGGTACATGACGGTGATAGGTATTTACTGTATACCATGCACGATATTGTGTGGCTATACTTCCCAAAAGAAAAGGAACGCTAAAGGGAAATATATAGTAAGAGTGTATTGACGAATATATTCTTCAATTAAACGTCATTGCTTATTTTCCGGTCATTCATGGTCCCGTAATATATCTTCTGGTTACATGATCAATTCATTACTTGTATGTCCTATTTCTCCTCTGCTTTCCAATAAAAAATTAACAATTAAATAATAAATTTTGACCCCTTTCAAAAATGCACAATTCTGCTATATTTTTTTATAATTTGTAACTCCCAGGCAGAAAAAAATCACTTTCAATAAATCAACTATACTAATAAATAGCAAGTACTATAATTGGACCTGTTATTTCAAGGCAGTTTTCGACAAAAAAACCCTGTAGTTCACAAATTTTAACGCACAGCCATATCTGTGCATTTTTTTATTTAAAGATTTTATTCTTTATTTGCATTGTAATTAAGAACATCATAAAATTAAATTAGAAGCCTAGTGTTATGGGATAAAATTGAGCAAAAACGATTGCTAGTTAACAAAGAGAAAACTAGACATTCGACAGTTTAATGAATTATTTCTTTATAGATAATAAAAAAAATTAGTGTACAACAGATAACCGGGAAATTGAATTCCGGAAGTACTTAAATAGAAAAAAGGAAGAAAATTCCCGGTTAAAAACAGAAGATTTCATGAAAGTATCAGAAAAAATTGAACTCTTAAAAAAGAAAAGAGAAGAAGCACTAGCGATGGGAGGAAAGGAGAGAGTCGCCAAACAGCATCAGAAAGGAAAACTTACAGCGCGTGAGCGCATAGGTTTACTATTCGACAAAGGCACTTTTCGTGAAATTGACATGTTAGTAAAACACCGTTCGGTAAATTTTGGAATGGAAAAGGAGGACATAGCTTCTGATGGTGTCATTACTGGACATGGTAAAGTGAATGGCCGCGTTGTATTTGCCTTCTCCCAGGATTTTACTTCCAGAGGAGGTTCACTGGGAGAGATGCATGCAGCAAAAATCTGCAAGATAATGGATCTTGCCGTAAAAGCAGGGGCGCCTGTTGTTGGCCTGAATGATTCGGGAGGGGCCCGCGTGGAAGAGGGGGTTGATGCATTAAAGGGGTATGGAGAAATCTTTATGAGGAACTCCAGAGCTTCAGGAGTAATCCCTCAGATTTCGGCAATCATGGGGCCCTGTGCCGGGGGTGCAGTTTATTCTCCTGCCATGACCGATTTTGTGTATATGGTAAAGAAGCAAAGCCACATGTTCATCACAAGTCCCTATGTTATTAAAACGGTTACCGGAGAAGAAACCACCTTTGAAGAATTAGGCGGAGCATTATCGCACTCCATAAAAAGCGGCAATGCACATTTTGCATGCGACAATGATGAGGAAACCATAGAATCAATCATTGAGCTGTTAAGCTACCTTCCAGATAACAACCTCGAAGAGGCACCGGTAATTTCAATGGGTGATAATCCCGGGCGAATGTGTGTAGAACTGGACACCATCATTCCGGATGATGCCAGAACTCCGTATGATATGAAGAAAGTGATTGAATCGGTTCTCGATCAGGGACATTTTTATGAAGTACATGAACGCTATGCAGAAAATTGCATAGTAGGTTTTGGGAGACTGAACAACCATTCGGTAGGTATAATTGCCAATCAGCCCTTGATACAGGCAGGATGTCTCGACATCGATGCTTCGGATAAGATAAGCCGCTTTGTAAGAACCTGCGATGCCTTTAACATTCCATTAATCACATTTGTGGATGTACCGGGGTATCTGCCCGGGGTTCAACAGGAGCTGGGAGGGATCATCAGACATGGAGCCAAACTGCTCTGGAGTTATGCAGAAGCTACAGTTCCGAAATTTACCGTAGTAACACGTAAAAATTACGGTGGAGCATACCTTGCCATGTGCTCAAAACATTTAGGTGCCGACATGGTTTTTGCCTGGCCAACAGCTGAAATCGCAGTGATGGGAGCAAAAGGTGCAGTTGAAGTAATTTCAACCTATCGTAAGGAAATTAAAGATGCCGATGATAAAAAAGCGAAAACTCAGGAAAAGATCAATGAATATGAGGAAGCTTTTAATGTTCCTTACCTGGCAGCGCAGCGAGGGTATATTGATGCTGTAATCGTTCCATCGGAAACCCGTGTCCGATTAATTGATGCATTGGAAGCCATGAGAACAAAAACAGAAGTTCTTCCGGCAAAAAAACACGGAAACATACCATTGTAAAAGAATAAACTTTATAAAAATATACTGTTATGACTACTTACGAAAAAAAGAAAAAAGCAGCCATTATAGCAGCAGCTTATTATATAGAACAAGAAAAACTGAATGCAACAGAGCCAGCTGGCAAGGTAACCCAATTTAACAGCTGGTCGCGTACAGGCATTGAAATTGCCATGAACAAACGGCAGGTAATTCAGCTCAGAGGACGCGTTTTACGCAGAGCCTAAATTATTTAATCCATAAGGCAATTTTATAAAAAGGACAATGTATTTGAAGTTAAAATAAGAAAAAGATACAATGAAATACGATAAACATGGGATCCTGGAAATGACTCCGGTAAAATACGACGTGAATCGGCCAATGGCTGAGAACCCGATAAAAATCAATGATTTAAGTTTACGCGATGGCCATCAGTCTTTATTTGCCACACGCGGCCGTACGGAAGACATGATTCCGGTAGCCAAAATGATGGACGAAGTGGGATTTAATGCAGTGGAGACGTGGGGTGGAGCAACTTTTGATGCCATGCACCGTTACCTGGCAGAAGATCCTTGGGAACGTCTGCGCACTTTAAAAAAGCACATGCCAAAAACACCGTTCATGATGCTCTTACGCGGACAAAACCTGGTGGGTTACCGGAATTATGCCGATGATGTGGTTGAGGCATTTGTTCAGCGGGCAATAGATAACGGTATGGATATTTTCCGTTGTTTCGATGCATTAAATGATTATCGCAATTTTGAAACTGCGGCAAAAGTAATCAAAAACAATAAAAAACATTTCCAGGGAGTGGTATGCTACACACTTGACCAGCCACGTCTGGGCGGAGATGTTTACAATATGGAATACTACCTTGACAAGGTAAAAGAACTGATAGATTTTGGGGTCGATTCCATTTGCATAAAAGATATGGCCGGATTAATAGCTCCATATGATATCTACAATATGGTGCGTGAAATTAAGCAGATAACTGACATTCCATTGAATGTACATACCCACTTTACTTCCGGAATGGGCGACCTGTCTATTTTTAAGGGTATTGAAGCCGGTGCTGATATTGTTGATACCTGTATCGGGCCCTACGCCTATCGCACTTCACATGCTGCCGTTGAGCCTGTTATCATGTCGTTATTGGGAACAACCCGTGATACAGGATTGGATATCGATAAGATTAATGCCATTGCCGAAGAAATGGAGAAATACATTCCAAAATACAGACACCTGGATAACAATCCGAAATATGCTATTACCGATATTAATGTATTGCTTCATCAAACTCCGGGTGGAATGCTTTCAAACCTGGTTAACCAGCTCAAGGCAATGGATGCACTGGACAAACTGGAGGAGGTATTCCGTTTATTGCCAAAAGTCCGTAAAGATTTGGGAAATATCCCCCTGGTAACACCAACATCTCAGATTGTGGGCGTACAAACGGTAAACAACGTCCTTTTTGATTCTTACGAAGGAGAGTATGCCAAAATTACAAAAGAAGTAAAGGATCTTTGTTACGGCCTGTACGGGAAAACAACCCAGCCAATAAATCCTGGAGTACAACAGAAAGCGCTGAAAGATTATCCCCGCGGAGAAGACCCCATTACTGTTCGTCCGGGTTCGATTCTTGAACCTGAGATGGACGATGTAAAGGAGAAATTCAGCGATTTGGCTAAAGACGAGGATGATCTTGTGCTTTGCGCCCTGTATCCTGTGACCGGCAGGCGTTTCCTGAAATGGAAATATGGTTTGGAAGAAATTCCGGAAGAAGTAAAACCCAGAACCCTGGATCAGGTTAAAAAAGAGGCGGAGATAATTCGTAAAGCTTTATCAGGAGAACTGACTTCAAAAAAGCCATCGGGTAACGGGCGTGAGCTGGAGGTTACCGTTGATGGAGAAACTTTTATGGTAGAAATCAATGACCCTCATGGAATTGCTACACCTCAAATCTGGCGCAAAAAAAAGGCAGGTATCAAAGAGCTGGAAAAAACTGGTAGTCTGACTGCCCCGCTTCCGGGAATGATTGTTGAATATAAAAAGGCAGTTGGCGATAAAGTTGCAGCTGGTGAAACAGTTGTAGTCATTGAAGCTATGAAAATGATGAACAACATAGATTCTACAATTGATGGTGTAGTTAAAGAAGTCAAATTTGATGCAAGCGACTCAGTTTCAAAAGGTGAAGTTTTAATGATAATAGAGCCTGAAAACTAAAACAAGAAAGATACGAATGATATGATGGCATTTCATTCGAAATTGTAAAATATCTGTTTAAAGAGATATCGGATTAAACCGGTATTTCTTTTTAACAGTTAATGCTTTGTCAAACTGGTTTGCTTCGGTATCTATGTCAGGAAATCAGGTAAAGCTCCCCCTTGCCGCCTGGCTCAGCCAATATAACCGTTAGATTTATCAAACGGTAATTTTTGCCGGACAGTTTTATCGACTATTCACGGCAAAGATTTAATCTTTGTTTATCCTCAAAGGCTTTCCTGCAAGTTTTCCGTTGTATTCTCCGTTTTCGATTACAAGATCTCCTCTGATAAGAAGATATTCCACACCGGTGCTGTACTGATGCGGTTCATTAAAAGAAGCAATATCACTTATTGTTTCAGGATCAAATATTACGATGTCCGCTATCTGACCTTTTTGTATACTTCCCCTGTCGCTGATACCAATCATGCCGGCAGGCATAGAGGTGGCAGCTTTAATTGCCTGTTCCATGCTCAGTATTTTATCTTCCAGTACATACTTCCTGATTTTACGGGGAAACGCCCCGTAACATCTGGGATGAGGCTTCCCGTCACCAGGAACTTCGATGTGACCATCGGAAGAAGTCATTACATAATCTTTTTTCATAAAATGAACAACGTCATCATCGTTCATATTGAAAGACACAATACCCGGACTGCCTTCAAGTATCAGCTTTATAGCTGTTTCAACAGGTGTACGGTCCATAATCCGGCTAATTTCAAGCAGGTTTTTCCCTTCATACTCTTTGTTGCCTCTGTAGGAAACTATTACCAATGATTCAGGCCCTCCCCTGCGTTCAATGTTTTCAGCTATTTCAGTTTTAATTTGAGGCAAAAGTTCAGAATTGTTCAAGCGGTCTCTCATTCCACCGCCGGCACGCACCCATGAAGGCACTACGGCTCCGCTTAGGCCGGTGCTGGAGGCATTGTACGGATACTGATCTGCATATACATGAACACCTCTCTCCCTGGCTTGCTCGATAAGGGAGCAAATTCTTTCAGCCATGCCCCATACAGGTTTGCCCAACGCTTTGATGTGAGCTATTTCCACCCTTACTCCGGTTTGTTCGCCAACGGTTAACGCCTCTTTTACAGCTTCTTCAAGTCCTACAGAATAGTTGCTTTCATCGCGTAAATGAGTGGCATACAATCCATTGTATTTTTTTACAATTTTTGCCAGTTCAACCACTTCATCGGTGGAAGAATAAATTCCCGGGGTATAAAAAAGCCCGGTAGAAATACCAGCCGCTCCTTCATCCATGCCCTTTATTACCAACTTTTTCATCTCCGCAAGTTCCTCATCCGTCGGGGCCCTGTCTTCCATACCCATCACTTTGTTCCTGATGGTATTGTGCCCCACCAGGTGCACAAAATTGGTACCTATTCCAATAGAGTCAAGATGACTGTAAAATTTTTCCACTTCATATGTCCCGCCACCACAGTTCCCGGTTACCACGGTAGTTACACCTTGCTTCAGGTAATTTTCAACCGTATTCATTCCTTCTCTTAAAACCTGACCATCGCAGTGTGTATGTATGTCTATGAATCCGGGTGCAACAATTTTGTTGCCTGCATCAATAACTACAGCTGCTTTTGTTGAGATGTTCTTACCAATTTTAACAATTAAGCCATTTTCAATTCCAATGTTTGTCTGAACTGGCTGATTGCCCTCTCCGTCATAAACAGTTCCATTTATAATAACCACATCAAACCGGTCGACAGTGCACTGAAGCATAAATACAGCAATCAAACACAAAACCGGAATCTTTAAAATTTTCATAAAATTGTCTTTATATAATGTTTTTCCTAATTGATGAAATACTGGTACCACTGTAAATTTACCTCATTTAATGCGGTTCCATTAAATCCCATCCTTATATTCATAACCGTAAAACAGTCGTCGCATAAAGATATAAAGAAAACAAAAAAATACCAGAACACAGGTCATGCATTGTAAATCAGAACCGGCAGGCTTTGTTATAAAATGTTTTCACATGAGAATCTTTTTTGGAAACAAAAACTTTTTCTAGTTTTAGCACGCTAAATCAGAACACTGGCTTTGTCTGAAAATTTTATACTATGATTAGGTTTCGGATCAATATACAACAGCTTCACTAAAGTCGTGTTCAATTTTATGCAACAACAGCAAAATTGCGAATAGAAAATAATAAATCATGGAATGCTTTCATGCGTTTACATGCAGGTGCCAGGAATGAATAAAAAAGCGGTAAAAATAATTGCGATACTTTTTCTTATTGCAACGCTTGGTTTTGTATACCACTTCAAATACATTAACGAATTTCCCTCTTATATGCATGCCTGGGCACAATCCGACCGCTATGCCTTATCTTTGGGTTTTACTGAAAATGGATTAAATTTTTTCAAACCTCAAACTTTCGTTTATAATCATCAGTTTCCTGATAATTGGCAAATTCCTTCAGAAAAAACAATAACAGCAGTAGATTTTCCCATTCATGATTTTATCCCGGCTATATTTATGAAGATTTCGGGAAACTCTTCACCCTGGATTTTTCGCATGTACATTTTATTGTACAGCTTTTGGGGGCTTTTTTTTCTGTTCAGGTTATCATTTGCTGTCACTAAAAATTTTTTAAAATCAGTATTCGTTACCGTGTTTGCTGCAACATCACCCGTATTTGTATATTATCAGGGGGGGTTTCTTCCTACAATTCCATCCCTTTCAAATGCAATAATTGGCATCTATTTTTATTATCAATACCTGGCAGAAAACAGGGAAAGAAGGTTATTATTAAGTATCCTTTTCCTTACACTGGCTGCGCTTGCCCGGACAACCTTTGCCATTCCTCTCGTAGCAGTGGCAGCCATTGAATTCATAAGGCTGATAAAAAAAGAAACTGCATTACTGCCGAAAATAATCCCTTTCAGCCTTTCAGCTTTGTTTCTGCTTTTCTATTTATTTTATAACGGATATTTGAGAAAATCCTACGGCTCAATATTTTTAAATCATATTCTGCCTCCTGAAAACCTTAACCAGGCGAAGGATATTATCAAATATGTATATGAAAATCTGACTTTTCAATATTTCACACGTTTCCATTATTATACGTCGATTGCAATTCTTTTAACTGGGTTTATATTTCTTGGCTTACGAAAAACCAGAATTGAAAAAACAAATGGCTATTTTGGTCTTCTGACAGCAACCTATCTTTTTGGATGTGTTGCTTTCGCATTGTTGATGTTACGCCAGTTTCCTGCTCATGATTATTATTTCCTGGACACCTTCTTTTTCCCTGTATTAATGACTCTGATTTTTATTCTTACCCTGATACCAATTACTGTAAACAGGGATATTAAAAATACAGCCATTGCTGTAACCGGATTTGTTTCCCTGGTTCTCATTATTCAACCTGCCAAATCGCAGAAACAAAGAAGGGAACAACTAACAGGAGGGAGGATGTTAACAACCATTGACAATTATAAAAGTTCCTCGAAGCTCCTGGATTCACTTGGTATCCCTAAAAGTTCAAAGGTACTTGTTATGGATTCCGATGCGCCGAACATTCCATTCATACTCATGCAAAGGAAAGGGTTTGCAGTAATGAGTACCACTCCGGAAAATATTAAAAAGGCGCTGACCTGGGATGTTGATTACGTTATTGTGCAGAATGAACTTTTTGCTGCTGACCTATACACTTCTTACCCGCCTATTTTATCAAAGCTGGATAAGATTGCTGACAATGGCAAAATTTCAGTCTGCAGGCTTACAGAAAACAATCCACAAAGTCTTTTTGATTTTATGAGACTTGACAAAAAAAAGCCCGTTTACAAAAAAATTGTAACCTTTGAAAACCTGCCAGATAGTTTGTGGCAAAATTTCAACCCAACTGAAGATCGTGCCTATTCCGGCAAATTTTCCGGGCACCTGACACCCGATGTTATTTTTGGCTTAACATATAAAGAAAACAATCTGTCGGTATTAAGAAATGATTCTCATTCCCTGTTTTTCTCCTCCTATTTTATAACAGACACTATTGTAAATTGCGAAATTGTAGTTGCCATCAGCTCAGGTGAAGAAATCATTTATTATAAGGCACTTAATCTTAAGAATTTAGTAAGCAAAAGAGGTGTTTGGGAACAAGTATCATTGTTGATTCAATTGCCCCAAATTCAAAACAATGATTTTGAGTTCGCACTTTATATCTGGAATACCGGACAATCTGAATTGTATTACGACGATTTTATTTTTGCTATTTACGAGTAACAGGTTTTGAGTTAAAGCTGAATGAACAAAAAGAATCAGACAGACTTTAGTTTACACCCTCTTTACACTCCCTTTACACCCTCTTTATCAGTTCTGGTTAAGCCTAATCTCAGTTTCTTCAATAATTATATATTTTCCCATATTAAATTCAGACCAAATTCAGACCAAATTCGCAACAAACTCGGTAAAACGCGAATTTGTAGCGAATTTGTAGCGAATTTATCGCGAATTTAACACGAAGATATATTAAGGATGAAATAGAAAGGGCAGTGAATATTTTACTGATAAAGTTTAAATTTGAGTATTGGATTTTCTGGCTGATTTCAGCATCAAAGTGTTCAAAGCAATTAGTGGTTCTGGTGTTTTTGCTAAAATCGCACTGTTTTGAATTACAATCTTCCTGAGTGGTTCATTTCATATCAGTTGCGGACATACAATTTATCGGGTTTGGTTACACTTATTACCATCCAGTTTTTCTTTAGAAAAGCCCATTGATATCACCCTCAATACCGTTGTCACGCATCCGATCGTTCTGTTCAGCAAAATTGCGGAAACGCCAGGTCAAAGACAAAGAAAAAACCCACAAGGTATCTTGTTTAAAAAAACGCGGAGATTAGGGCACAGAAATAACTATTTGGTGAAGGGCATAGCACGGGGAGCTTTTTCCAGTTGCTATTAATCCACAGGTTAAGTAATGGAATGGATTCCATTTGGGTTTCATGGTGCAACAGGAGGTTAATCATTATCTGCTGAAAGAGGAACAGTCATAGGTCAACCTTCTTTTTCTCCGGTTCCTTATGTTCTTCCAAAGCCGAGAAGTAAAAATTCTACGGGTAGAAATGATTATACCATTACCAACTTTTTTTTGGCCTCTTCAATAAAAGCAATCATATTTTCGAGTGGTGTATCTCCTTCCACAGAATGGGAAGGTGACAATATATATCCCCCCTTTTTACCTGCATTTAGCAAATAATTTGTTTCTTGTTTTACATCATCGACGGTGCCAAATGGCAAAGTATTCTGAATGGAGAGGCCACCCCAGAATGACAACCGCTTGTGGTATTGATTAAGCAGCTTTTTCGTATCCATTACCTCAGGCTGGAATGGATTAAAGCAATCAAGTCCTATTTCAATCAGGTCGTCAAACAGTTCATCCACGTCGCCGCAGGAATGCAGAAACACGTATTTCCCGTTACTTCTTATCACTTCAAAGGTTCGTTTCAGGTATGGATAAATAAATTCCTTCCAGCAGTCGTATCCCATTATAAGGGCTACCTGCCTGCCCCAGTCATCGCCAAGTTCCACAGCGTCTATATCGTATTTCAGAGCTTCCTTTATCTGGGCTATATTGTATTCCGTAATCGATGTCATTAGTTCATGAACAAATTCAGGGTTCATTAAAAAATCGACCAGCAGGTTTTCCATGCCTCTCATTGTCCAGGCCCTTTCAAAAAAAGAGAACCCGATGGCGTACAGTCGGAAACGGTCGGCGTAGACTGCCGTTTTCTCGGGGATGTCTTCAAAGAAACGTTTATCCAGCGGATTTGGAAATACATAACCCTTCAGGGAAGGCTGGTGCAGCACAATCTCTGAAACAATGCCTATATCCTTGTCGACTTTCCGATCCCACACCACACCAAATACATCCTGGTAAAGATCGTTTCCCAAATAATTAAAAAAACCGATATCATTACCCAGCTCAACAAAATGATTCTGGAGGTAGTCTTCCATATCTTCACCTGCCAGGTATTTGGATAATCTGTCTTTTGCTTCCACCGTAAATTTAAAATGCCACGGAGTATAAGGTATGTCTTTAAACTCCAATGCCCGTTTAACAACTTCCCTTTTTTCCATTTTACTTCATTTTATTTTTTATTTTTTGCAGGCATTAAATTTTTATAAAGATTCTTTTTTTGTAAAGAAAATAAAGCAGCAACCAAACCAGGAGTATGTTCCCAAATGCAAGAATTGGTTGTTTTGCCCCTTCACCGAAATGGACAACAATCCAGCCGAATAAAAATTCAGAAGTAAACCAGACATTTACCATCCGGTAGAAAAGATAAATAAAAAGTGGATTCATTCCAATAATACGGAAGAAAAAAAAGTATTTGCTTCCTCCCCAAATGTCGACCAGAAGGTAAAACAAGGCAACAAGCATAAAGCTAATTCCCCCCGCCAGTAAGGTATAGGTTGATGTCCAGCAATTTTTCACAACCGGGTAGACTGGGTGAAGTATAAGGGCAGAAATTATTAAAACAGCACCGGCAATTGTCAGCATTCCTGTTTTCCGGAATTCCGAATGCCGGTCTGATTTTAATACAACCCCTGCAAAAGTACCCATAAGGGTAATGCCGATTGAAGAAAAGGTACTCAGGATACCCAGTGCATCGTATATTCCATGTCCGGATATCATACCCCCGGCATCATAAGCCAGTCTTCCGGGCAATAACATCCGGTCGATGAATCCGTTAATACAGCCTTCAGGAGTAATCACACCGGCACCTATACCGGGCACCGGAACGAACAATTGCAGGATAGCGGTAACAACCAGTATCCCAGTCAGCCAGGTTAACCTGCCCTGTACAGAGTGCGTAAACAACAAAATGACGACAGTAAAGAAGTAAGCTACGCCAATCTGTCCCAGCACACTTACATAACGTGCTTCTGAAAACCCGCTTCGTAGCGTTCCGTTGTAAACAATACCCAAAGCAATTAGCAGCAGCATTCTCCGGAGTACCTTTATTATCAGATGTTTTTTTGGTACTCCCTTTTTCGCTTTTGAAAGAATTGAAAACGGGATTACAGCACCCGAAATAAACATGAACAATGGAAATATCAGGTCATAAAACAAGAACCCTTCCCACGTTGCATGCTGAAACTGCAGGGCAAGTTTATCAAGCCACTGGATATTATTGTTGCCGGCAAGGCTTACAATAAAAGCTCCTCCCCCAACAATCCAGAACATGTCAAAGCCACGTAAAGCATCAAGCGAATGGATACGACCGGAATTTTCAAGTTTCTTCATTGAATCAGACGAAACTTTTAGATTGTCGTTCAACATTCCGGTTGAACCGGTTTCTATCCTCCGAATACATCTATTCTTTTATTATTTTGCAGGTAAATATATTTTTATCGGAAGAAATGTGCAAAAAATACATTCCACTTTTCAGATGTGAAATATCTACGCTCCCTTTCTGTCCATCATTTCTCAAAGTTATTAATACATTCCCTGTAATATCCAAAACTTTCACCTCCTGCTCAGATTGATTTGCACAGTAAAAATTTATTATTCCCGCAGTTGGGTTTGGATACACATTGATATCAAATTGTTTTTCAATTTTCGTATTAACAGTAAGATCCAGGCATCCAATTCGTTCAGTTGAAACAACAATATTATCGAAATACCTTTCCTGTAATTTTACAGATCCATTATTCCAGTAATTTTCAAAAAAAATTGCATTGATGGCATATGCATCGTAAGTTGAAACAAAATCAAGGTTAGTCTTGCTGGCTTCAAGATTGCCGTTGATCCAGAATTCCTGCACTCCATTTTTTTCACCCGGGTCGTTCAGCTTCACGTGATGTTCAATACAAATCCAGTCATCGTGGTTCCCGTCAAAAATAGTAGTGACACCGGATTTGTTTCCCAACCATCTCAGATTATCAAAATCGTTGTATCTTGTAGTCACAACCTCTCCATTGGTATTTACCCCGCTCGCGGGATCAAGTAACAGTCGGTAATTTCCATCGCTCCACAAGTGGGCTATCATGGCCTGAGTCCATACATTTGGCTGGGTAAATACTGTTGCCCGCGAAAGTTTGGCAGGGTTTCCCTCCCACTCAGGATCATTCCTCAAGTACATCCTGTAATAGACTTCCCTGAAATCCTCGGTATTACGAATACCCTTGTTCATATAACCTACGGGGTTTCTTCCAAAACCCAGTTTCAATGAGCCCGCATCCACCTCACCTTGTTGAAAAATGGTCCTCATTCCGATGGAATTTCCAATTCCCACACCCTGTACAGGAATAAAGTCACCGTCATCCCTCCCGTATTCGAAATAACGGCCTGTTCTAACCATCGGGTCATCTACTCCACTCTCAAAGTCGTCACAAAATATCCATTCCGGATGCCTTTCCTGCCAGTTTTCACATTCATTAATTACCTGACTATGAACAGGTAAAAGGTTAATAAAAAATAAAATAAAAAACCAAAATGAAATTGTATAAAACAGTTGTAATTTTTTCATGACTTAAAAATTTATAAAAATGTTTTTTTATACCAGTCGATGTATTTTGAAAGGTTTATTCTATAATCTTCCATACCCAACAGCTCTTCATCCATAATGAGGTAACTCATATCGGCCCGACGAAATGCAAAATGCCTTGCCCGGTCCTGCCGGTGGAAAAATTCTTTATCCGGAGTTGACATTCCCTTCGGAAGTCTGGTTTTTTCCCAGGTATTTACCAGATCGGTATAAACCTTTTCGCGTTCGGCAAGATTATTATCAACTATTTCGAGCCCTTTTAGCAACGAATTATATGCTTTATCGTGATCGAGGTACCGCTGCCGGTGGGCATCTCTGATTGCAAGTTCCAGATTTGACATTGCAATATAGGTATTACAGGTGTGTTTTACCAATTCCACCATTGAATTGAAAACCTCCAGGTCATAACTGTTTTTAACGTCTTCCTTTAAATTTGTCCAGATAATTTCTGAGGCCCGTTCCATGAGTTTTAACTGTTCACGTGATTCTTCCACCTTATGGGCATATTCCCTGTTCCAGAACTGGTCGTATTCAAGATTATCGCCACGGGGAAGATCAGGAAGATGTGTTTTTCCAATATCGCCATAATGCCATACACGTCTTTCCAGTGATTTATAAAAATAATAAGCTGCTTTATTCAACAAAAGATAAAGCTCTTTCATACCGGAAGAATTTTCTCCGTAATAATTCAGGAAAAACTTATCACTGAATTCGTCGAGAGATGGTGAGCTGCCACTCCAGGAATACTCAGCTGAATTTATGAAGCTCAGCATCCAGGCCTGGTTGTGAAGACCCGAGTCATCCCAGGAAGTATTAATCATTCCATCGAAAATACCAGTTTTAGCTGCCTGTGAAACAGCTTTGTATGAACGCGTAAGAGCATTTTCAATCTCTTCTTCATCAGCATACACCCCATCCCTGGCGATTGCCCTTACCTTGTAAAAATAGGGTAAAAACAATGGTTCTATACCCGGGTTGGGATCATAAATGTAAACTTCATAGCCTGCCTTTTTAATTGTTTTGGTTTCCTCTACTTTTTCACCTGAACTAAGGAGAACAGACCCTTTTACAGGATTCAACTGAGATTCCGGAACATATTGGGCGCTCCATGCCATTACAGTCCGCCCTTCTTTAATCAATGGTTTTGCACTTCGGTTAATGAATTCAGTCATTAACCCGTGTCTTCCAATTTCCTTTACACGGGCTTCACAGCCACATTCCACCCCCAGCCCCAATTCGTAAGTCTCATCCGAACCTATGTGGATGTATTCTGAACCGGGAGTTGCTTTAATGGCATCCTGCCACAGGTCATTTAGTAAATCATAAGAACCATCTTTCAACGGACAGAATTCCCAGTTCGATGCAGGAATTTCGCGAAGGTGGCTGTATTGCGGCCATTTCAGGATGTAACTGACATGACCAAGGCCTTGTACCAACGGAACAATCTGTACGTGGTATTTTTGAGCATACCGGGTCATTTCCTGCATTTCTTCCATTGTAAAAGCACCGGGAGCACCAATTTCAGGATGGCTGGGATATGCAAATTTATCTTCCCACTCCCAAACCAGCATATTGATTTTATACCTAGCCAAATCGCGAATAAAGCTTTCAACATAAGAACGTTTATCCTGATGGTGCTTGGTATCGTAATGGCATGCACGGGTGGGTATATCAGGCCAGTCGGTTATTTCCATTCCTTTTACATAAAGCCCGTTCCCTTTATCCTGGACAATTTGCAATAAAGTTTGCACACCATAGAACAATCCTGTTTCACCTTTTGCACGAATGGTAAGTTCGTCAGCAGCTGTTGTAAGCTGGTATGCCTGCGAAACTTTTTTGGATGGAAGTGAATTGATTTCCGATGGAACACGTCTCCTTGTAAGAACAATTCTTTTTCCTGATTTTGCATTCGTAATTGTTGCCTTTATTTTCCACTCCTGTTCAAGCTGCTTCTGCAATTCTCCGGCAGCAAATTTATCCTTTTCACTGGCATTGGAATCCAGAACAATAGCAACCTCTTCCCCCGTAAAAAAATCTTCTCCTGTAAAAGCAACCTTCTGAGGGTAAGGTATAAGATGAATCCCCTCCTTATACAACAACGATTCTGTCTGTTTCGCCAACACCTGCCCGGATGAAAAAAATGCCAGTACCATCAGGCAGATATACCAAAATTTGATACGGGCTAATACTTGATTTTTGGATTTAAATTTAATGTTCATGTTCTTTTAATTATTACTAATACTCGAATTCTATTTAATATTTACTCTTCTTTAAAAATATTGCCATTTGCCTTTACCATGTTTTCAAAATCCGCTCCCACATCCCGGATGCGGCTTTCCCGGTTGATACTAAAAGGTTCATTCAACAGGGTAAATGTATTATTTTCCATTTTAATATCCATATTTATGCTGGTATATGAATTCAGAAATAGATCGTTACTCAAGAAATTATTATCGTGAATCCAGGCTGAATAGTTTCCTTTCTGTGCAGCTCCTTTGTCCATTCCCACAAACATAACAGATGTAGCCCACTGGCCGGAATCGCCGTAGCCGCCATGCCGGGTATTTTTATAAGTTGTAATACCTATAAACGTATTTCCATGAATTTCATTCATCCCATTGGGATCGTAACAGGCAACATTCAAGGGTGTAGGGGGTACATATATCCACTTCATATATACGGTATATTCTGCTGAATTTACTGCATTGAAATCACCATAAAGAGTTGTTTCATCGTTTCCGGTAATCAGGACGGGAGGCATACCGGGGTCATACTTTACATAATAGAAACGCCACCGATCCTTTTCCCAGTTCTGCTGCAAATCAACGATTTTGCCTTTTTCAATTGAAGAAGCTTTTGAACGGAAGTAAACACCATTTTCCATTTTATCGACGGGGTCTCCCTGTCCGTCAGAGTCAACAGGCTGATGCTGCGTAATGCGGACGAAATTATTGTAGATTTTACAATTTTTTGTCCTGCTCCCTTCAAATTTCACTCCATGCAATTCTACCTGCCGATGATGAAACGGACGGGTATTTTCGGGAAGATCGCTTAGATGCTGATGCCCCCGAATATCGATGTAGTTGTTAAAAAACTCTGTATTCTCGCCGGTAATATGAACTCCTCTTCCGGTTGAGGTAATCCGGTTGTGATGTACTTTTGCACCTGAACCGGGAGAAATGGCATATCCATTAACATATTGCTGATGGTGCCGGATATCGTTCCAGGCTATTTCGACATTGCTCAAAAGTTTGGTCTGGTTTCTGACCACTATACCCAAATGGCATCCTTCGGTCAGCAGGTTATCATGAATACTTATATTTTCACCCGAAGCATCAATCCGAAGCAATGTATTTCCGGGGTAGTGCCGTGAATCCAATTCTGTAACCCTGCTGTAAATATCATTGTGATGTATTTTTAGACCTGCATGCCTGAATGCCATCGGCTGGGCATTTTTCAAATGAACATCGGTACTGATTCCACAGATTTCCAAACCGTTATTGTCTGATCTAAAACTCCTTACTGCATTGCTGTAATCGGCGGAACGTTTACCCTGAATAATTAATCCATTTACCACCTTACAATTATTACCATTCGTTATTTGAACACCAAATACCTGTTCAGATGTATTGTTGCCAAAAACAATCGTTTTACCATCAAGGTCGAAGGTTATTCCGGACCCTTGTATAATAATTGCTGTCCCGTCTGTTACGATATCTTTTTTCAGAACGTAATGTGCATTTTCTTTATCCAGGATGTAAGGTGATTTGCCTGAGCTTTCATTTGGAATGTAAATAGCATTTTCCTTTCGGGCTGTAGTTATTTGCACCAGTTCACTTTCCTTTTTTTCCCCATCAAGAGGGTCGACGACTACCATCCTGTAGTAATAATTCCTTCCGGGCTCAAGTCCGGTAAGCCGGTGCAAATGTGCCCACCGGGGCTTTACCGTTTCAGCGGTACGTTGGTCGGGTATTTCAGTTGTTCCATACTCTACATAACTGGTTGCAGCCTTACTGATATCATTTAGTTGCCAGTATATTACTGCAGAAGTTTCCGAGACATGATGCCACCTCCGCTGGAACAGATTGCTGTTGCAATATGCCGGTGTAACTATTACGTTCAGAATAAGTAATACGACAAATACTAAGAATGCATTTATTTTATACATGACTTCATTTTTTAATTTTTACAATCATGAAAGGCAACATCAGGAGAAATGGAATTATCCACACGGCCACATAGGAAAAATCTTCAAATCCTTTATTCATGTGGTAAATACGGTTCCGGTCCTTTTCATACAACCTGACAATATCCTCTGTATTCCGGTGTTCTGTAATATGATCAGCATAAACTGCATCCTGATCTGCGTACCATTCCCTGACCAATTCAGGGTCAGACATTATTTGTTCCATTCCATGAGGTACATACTTCCCATAATCGGGATCAAGCGTATAACGTGAACCGTCAACAAATCGCGCATCCACCACAATATGCCCCCATATATCCCAAAGGTCGGCTTCAATATTGTTTGCAAGCAGCAAATCCTGCAATGCAATACATGGCTGAGAACAGATGCCCACTCCCCTTTCAACAGCTTTCCTGTAATTCCGGAATTCGTATTTCTTTTTTCCTGTTAAAGTCTGTTTCAATGTCAACAGGTAATTCTCCCACACCGGCACATGCATGTAATATTTTTTGATTCCTTCATCCTTCCAGTAATGGGCCATAGCATTGTTGATTAGCTGGTTTGCACGAAGTGCAAATTCCTTATCCGATTCATCACTGCGCTTATTCCACTGTTTTTTTACTTCCTGAAAAGTGACAGTGATATCATCTTTATAGGGGGTAACTTCATTGTATAAATCCTCGTTCCGTAAAGATTTAAAAAGGCCGGTTATATTAAATCCCAGAAGAATCAGACCAGCAATGAATAAAATAATTCCTGCAATTTTCATTAACTATCAATTATATGGTTCCATTTTTAAGACAATTTTATGTTCTTTGCCAGAAATGCCAAATTTGTTTACGCTGCGTGCCCTGAGCGTGTTTTGCCCCTCATGAAGTTTCCATTGAAAAACAGAATCGGTTTTTTTCCATTCACCCTCATCAACAGAATATTCGAAGGTTTTAAAATTTGGGGTAACGGTCTCAAGCTGGACCAACAAACCTGCATCCTCCTTGTCATATAGATGAATACAGGCCTGGTTCAATGTCCAGAAAACATCTTCGACACGACTGGTACGAGTCCCCAAAATTTCCCTTGTGTCGGTTTTATTTCCTGTGGTCCAGATTTGATCTCTGTTAAATTCATCTTCCAAAATCAAATAATCAAAATTCCAGTAGGCAAAAGGAATTTCAAAAAAATTGTTTCTTGATTTATAGGCCACCCATTGGTACCCGTCGGTCCGGTATTGCAATAAACCATCCTTTTCCCTTTTTTCAAGGGTTACCCGTTCTGCCCGTTGTTCTGTTCCATATACCATTTCCATATCGATACCTCCGTTCTTCCAATGTTCTCTTCTGATTTCATTGCTGTTAAGAGGGACACCGGTATATCTCATTCTGTAATAAGAATTCCGGCTGGGATCGATCTGAATCCATTTTCCCCAGTAATCGGACCACACATCCAGAGTACCGTGTCCGACAGAAGTTATTTTTCGGGCTGTGTAACCCAAAGCCATGTACATTTGCATCAGGGTAAATGACAGATAGGTACAATTGAAGGTCTGCCCGGTTAACCCATTTTCCAAAACATGCATAGCATCCGGCCGGATAGGAGGAGGTGAACCAAAGGGTACATGATTAACCAGCCATTCATTTAATAGCAGCATCTTTTCGAAGTCGTTTTTGCCAGCCGAAACAATTTCTTCAAGCCGGTATAATTTTCTCAGGTAATGAAGCTTCTGATTTTCATATTTCTCATAAATAAAGGGATATGCCGAATGAACTACTTCATCGTTATCCAGGCCGATACATGTTACGTTTCTTCCGTTTTTCAAAATCCATTTTTTCCCGGGTGCTGCCTGCCGGAGTTCTCCTTCTATATCTTTAAGTTCAGGCCCGCACATAAGTTTAGAGGATGAAATCATTTCCCTGTACTGATCCTGGTGCATCCGGGGTAAAGAATGTTTTATTTCCAACACCCGTTCCGGGGTTAACTTTTCATTGAACAACAAATGTCCAAATCCGGAAGCATCTGCCATTTTATATTCCACCGGAGCAGCACTGATTGTTTGTGTTCCGGCAACGCCATTCAACACAACATTAAATCCCCAAACGTCGCCGTCAGTGATTTTTTTTCCCAATCCCTCTAAAGGAATTTTTATAAGGAGCTTCACATTCCCGTCAGCCTTATCTTCAACCCGGACAAACCAATTGGTTTGCCATGATTCATCATCCACACACAAATCCTGCCTGTTTCCTTTTGAGTCAACAATAAACCGATAGTACTTGCCATGATTGTGTTCCGGTTCAAGATAAATACTAATGTTTGAGGTTCGCCTGAGATCCGGTTCATTGCTCAGATAGCATTTCTGCAATGCGTCACCTGCATTTGCATCTTGCATTTCAGCATTAAAAAACAGGTTTTGGCCATCAAACAATACAAGGATGCGGGCATCCGATTCTACTTGCCGGGCATCCGGAATACTGTAAAATTTATCAATGGAACCTGCCGATGCCCATATCGTTTCATCAGGAAACTCATCGTTCAAATGATTCTGCAGGATTACCGGCACTTCCACAACAGTATTCCAGGCCAATACATCTTCAGAATATAATTCAGCTGCCATCAGCACCGGACTACAAAGAGTCAGGAGAATTAGCCGAAAAGCTATTTGTCCAGTCATATTATTAATGGTATTTATTTTAAAAGGTGTAATATATAACTAGCACAATTCACTAACCATTGTCAGGCAGCATGAAAATCTTATCATGCTCACTACGTATTTCTTTTAATCGTTTCATTCATTTCAATACCTCGGCCCGTAATGCGGCAATTCCTCTCCGGCCTCATAAGCCCCGATATCAGGACCTCTTCCATTGTAATTATCATTGATGTTGGGAATAATTACTGCTGCATCTACCACCCGGGAACCGGTTTTTGGACGTAAATCGGGCACTTCACGTTCAGGCACAGGGGGAAACGGGAATTCTACGTTGTAAAAAACCTCCTCAATTTTGATTCGTTCGATACCGTTTTTCTCAACTTCACCAAACGGCTTACCGCCAATTGTTGCCCTGTAATCAATTTCGTAAACACCTACGGCATCATAATCGAAATCACTGTTCGGTCCTGGATCGATAATTTGAGCAGCAGAAGGGGTACCTGCTCCATAATCGCCCCAGTTAATACCTCCATCAGGGCCTCCGATGGCAAGATTGTTTCTGAAATAGGCATGATCCATTGCTGAATTTCCACCTAGGCCTGCGCCAACCTTCACAACGGTATTGTGCAAAACAACATCACCCCGGCTGGCGCGCTTCAGTTTAAATGCTGCATGAACCACGTTGTACATAACATTTCGAATGAAGTAATTTGGCCCCCCCAGTCCGGGTTGGGAACTTAATCCCACATAACTGTTTGTAATCCGGTTACGCATTATCCTGCAATTCGAAAAGCAAAAATCGGCTTCAATGGCATCGTCCACTCCGCTATAGATATCATTATTGTAGATATCGATGCACATCTGATTCACTACGTGGCTGTCTTCCATTGTTGATATGCAGTCCCTGAACCCGGTAACTTTGTTGTAACAAATAACGTTTCCGGGACCGGTAATTTCAATACCTTCCCCAATATTGGCACCGTGGGCTCCCATTGCCTCGTTGTTCCATTCACATATTCCGGTAATTACATTGTCGCTGAAATAACAATTGGTAGCACCGGGTCTATAAGCCACAATACCATAAACTGCATTGATGGTACATTTACGTACCACGCAATTTTCAGCCCCGTTCAGATGAATGCCTCTTCCCCGTTCTTTTAGATTCACAACATTTAATCCTTCAATATACACCCACTTTTTATTGCGTACATCAATATGTGAAAAGGTGGCAGTTCCTTCACTGCACCGATAAACTCTGGGGCTGTCAGGTGTTCCGCTTTCAGTGTACAACGTATCGTATATACCCGGTTTGATTTCTACAATTGCAGCCTTATCGGTAATAACAGGCTCAGGCCGTGTTTTTGCTGTTACAATCTTTTCAGCATTTCCGCCATCGGGGTCGTACAATTTCAGTCTTATCTCGTATTCTGTATCCTGCTCAAGATCGAAAATACTACCGGAATGTTTGTTTTCCCATTGAAACCCGATGTTTTCTCCTGCAGGCACTCTTCTAAGAGGCATTCCCGTTTTCCATTCACCACTTTCTTTTTTCCTGAACTCTACAGTCACTACACCGTTCAAATTATCATCACCCTGAATGCTCCATTCGACTGCGAGGTTGTGTATGGTAGGCCAGGGTGTTGAAACCTTTCCCGGCACCGTAGAATTTTGTGAAGATTCCTTAAAATCACCAGCATTGAAATCAATTCGGTTATCTTTTAAAGTAATTCCCTTTCCTGCTGAGAGTTTTTCTTGTTTATTGTTCCAGTAATGAAAGTCTGCTTCACTTATCCCACCAGCCACCGAAGCTTCAAATACCGGGTCCTCTTCAGTGAGAGTGCCGGAATAATTTTCAGCAGTATTGACATGCATAGCATACGGTACACTTAAAAGCTGGCTTGTTTCATTTAGTGTATATTCGGTTCCTCCGGTTGGGTCAATTTCAGTTCGAATGAAATAGGCGCCTGATGACCAGTCAATGTCATTAAAATCAGGTCGCCACCATGATTTTTTACCCGCTCCAATATCAACACTTACCAAACCATTGGAATTTGAAACAGTTGTATGGGTTTCACTGTAAATAACAGGGCCGTTTTGAGACTCCTTCAGAATAGTCACCTGTATACCCACAGGTGCATTTCTAACCAACTCATCCTTATTGTTGTGAATGACAGCCTCATAATTCATTTTTTTTACAGGTGCCTGAGCATATAGATTGGTAATTACAAACAATACAATAGTTGTGACCGACATTATTTTTTGGATAGAATTATTTTTCATATTTTAAACGTTTATATACAGGCATCATATGTAATTCCCATGAAATTAAAATCATGCTCAAGAGTGATAATTATTATCATGCTCGTTTTTATATTTATTTTTTGGGTACAATTGGCCTTATGTATTCACATCTTTTATATGCTTTATCATCGGACAGGAAGCCCTGTCAGGGCAAATTTTCAATTTAAATTCTGAAATTTCTTTTTGCCAAACTTCACGCGGGCTGAAAGTTCACCCTGGTTTGAGAATAATAATTCAACGGGATTCCCAGGCTGATTGATTTTCACACCGTAAAATCCATCCTGCTCAATTAATTCCAGACTTGTTGCCACCCTGTCTTCTTCCTCTCCTATTTCAAGAACATTTAAAAAATAAGCTTTCTCTTCCCCTTGTGGTGCTTCAATTTCCAATCTCCATGGCACCAAAGGCAGTTTCCTTCTGTTGTTATCCCCTGGTGCAGCATGATTGTACTGTGCAGTAGGTTCATTGGGATGTCCCCACAGATCGTGTCCTTCTCCTCCCCGCTTTGTAATCACTGGTTTTTCAGGCAGAAGAGTTGTAAAAAAAGCCCTTGCTCTACCTGAAGAAAGTACATTTTGCTCACCGGCAGGGTCGGATAGCCATGTTGCAGAATTGCCCCTGTACGAATACACATGTCCTTCATTCAGAACTGTTTCCTGACCGTTGATCTTCGGTTCTCCGGGTATATGAAGGAACCAGTGTTTTGGATAGGATGGATTTGTTGCTTCAATGCGATCGAAAATAATAAAAAATTCCCGGTCACCGCGAAGATAGAAAAACTGACGTGTAACTTCATTGACCTTATGCGTAGAATAGGCCTGAGAGAGATCAGCGGCAGCATACGTGAAGTTTTTGTTGTGGTGATACGATTTCATCTCCGCACGCTCAATACGGTTATGGGAGCTGTACAAATAGCGTATCATACCTCCATCGTTTTCGTTTTTCACCCCATCTTTTCGCCTTGGGTCTGTTCTGCGAAACTGTTCCTCCGCGTCAAAAATGGTTACAATATTAAACGCAAGTGATCCTCCCACATAATAATCCGAATCATTGTGCCCGGAACCACCGGCTCTCAATACAAGGTATCCTTTTTTCGAAATCATAAAATGACCTTCATCGTCTCTTGAATGACCTGCCAGGAATGGTCCTGCTCCAAAGAAAGCCCAGGTACTATTGGGATCGTTCCATTTTTCGCGCATATACACATGTCCGGCACCTTCAAAATGATAGGCAAGAGCATACTTTTCTTTTTCGGGATCACTGGATTTGATCTTCGGATTGTAAAAAAGAAAACGTTCCCATGGAACTCTGCTCCATCCTTCAACGGCGCCTTCATCGCTGAACTTTTGGGCTACTCCATCTTTATACCGGGCGGCCAATATAGGAGCAATTCTTGCAAAAGCACGTGGTTGTGATGCTATGTTGTCATCAATCCAGGCAGTATGATTTGCAAAAGGAACGGTAGTATGAACAGTCCAGACAGTCATCTCCGGAAGATAGCCGGTTGGGGCAGATTTTTTGAACAAATCTTCACCTGTGGCAGTGCGCCAGGCTTCAAAAGCCCATGGAATGACAATAAGAGGTCCGTATCCGCCGTGTCCCATGCTTTCCGACCACACACCACCCATTTCATCAAATGCAGGTATGCATTCAGCAGGCACCCTTTTGCTCCAGGAATCAAGAAACCTTCCGGCATCTGCATCGTGAATGGTACCAGCATCTTTGAGTGCAAGTGCAACAAAAAGTTTAGGCGTGATTCCATCCCTGGTATTGGGTGTGTTAAGATGGGCAGGCCCCCAGGTCTGATTGTACCACCAATGACCATTCATCAGCATAATTTCAGGAGACTTTGTATAGTACCGCAACCACTGCCCAAGCTGATCGCCATATTGTTTTCTTTCTTCTGATGAAAGTGCATCGTATATCCAATCGTACAACATGCCGTGAAAACCGAAAAAGCCATCCCCTTCCATATTTAATACTTCACCGTTTCCCCAGTATTTTTTAATGGCATTGGCATACTTCTCAGATTCATTTCCCAATTCACGTTCAATCAAATAGCTGATACCACAACTAACCAGGCCAATGGGTGGAGCAAACCGGTTTGTAACCCTTGGTTGCCCATTTTTTACTATCTGATCGGCCTGTGCTTTTATCTGTTTGTATTCCTCTTTTAATGTACCTTCTGCATTTTTCGCCAAAGCCGGTAATTGAGATTTGGTAATAAAAATTCTGGGATGCTCATTTAATGTGTACCCAAAAACGCTCATGTTTAAGTATAGAAAGCTAAATAACAGGTATAATGATCTTTTCATCTTGTTCAAAGTTTTTTAATTTAAAAGTTCGTTTTTGATTGCATCCTTCACAGGTATTTTTCAATCTTTTTGATTAAATAGCTGTTTAAAATATTTCACCAATTCGGTTTCATAACGATCTGTACGTTCCAGACGTGCATCCGGGTCCATTTCAATATCCATCGGATACCATTCCCTAAATGCATACCACGACCATCCAACTTTTTCTTCCTCCAGAATTGAAAGTATATCATGAATCCATTGTTCTGCGCCTACGGCCCAACGGGTGCATCCAAATTCACCACACCACATTTTTACATTGTGTTTTTTTGCCCAGTTGAAAGCAGGTTGAATTTGGCGTCTGATTGTTTCCTTATCCCAATATTCGCCTTGAATGAAACCAGGATATTTCCTTGCCAGCCATTGTTCTTCGGTTGCTTTCAGCATACCGTTATTTCTTTGATGGGTGAAGTCCATAGGTCCATAAAAGTGAAAACTATAAACAATATTGTCGCCTTCAATCGGAACCAGATGTTCAAAGCCATAGGGCCAGCCCCAACCGGGCGGTTCAACCACAATGGTATGTATAGTATCTATTTCCCGAATTGCATCCACCAGCCTTTTTGCATAGGGTTGCCAATGGGTATTGGCAAGTTTATCGTGCGGTTCGTTCATAAGGTCCCATGCAACACCACGGCGATCGTTTGCATAGCGGGTAACAATTTCTTTCCAGACCTCAATGTAAGAATTCATATATTCTTCGCTGCTGAAAAATGCATCATTGTCTTCAAATGAAGGGCTAAATGATAGTATAGTATATAACCCCGCATCTAAACACATATCAATGGTCCGAAATACACGTTCCATCCTCTGCGGATCAGGTTTTGCAGGAGGTGCCGGAGCTAAATTATTTGTCAGGAGACGCACGGAATTCCCCCCCAGGTTGTTTACAAAAAAATCAACATCTTCCTTAGTAATGTTGGTAACTATGTTTGCACCACGCAGTCTGCATTCAGGCCAGGCTGGTCCTTCACAGCTTTTTTCCTTAAAATCATCAGCATTGAACTCAATCCGGTTATCCTTTATAGTAATTCCCTTGCCTGCCGAAAGTTTTTCTTGCTTACTGTTCCAGAAATGAAAGTCTGCTTCACTTATTCCGCCAGCCACTGAAGCTTCAAATACCGGGTCCTCTTCAGTGAGAGTGCCGGAATAATTTTCAGCAGTATTGACATGCATAGCATACGGTACACTTAAAAGCTGGCTTGTTTCATTTAGTGTATATTCGGTTCCTCCGGTTGGGTCAATTTCAGTTCGAATAAAAAAAACGCCGGATGACCAGTCAATATCTTTAAAATCAGGCCGCCACCATGATTTTTTACCCGCTCCAATATCAACACTTATCAAACCATTGGAATTTGAAACAGTTGTATGGGTTTCGCTGTAAATAACAGGGCCATTTAAAGCCTCCTTCAGAATAGTCACCTGTAAACCCACAGGTGCATTTCTAACCAACTCATCCTTATGGTTATGGATGACAGCCTCATAGTTCATTTTTTTTACAGGTGCCTGTGCATACAGGCTGGTAATTACAAAAAAAATAATAGTTGTAAACCATATTATTTTTTGGATTGAATTATTTTTCATTTTTAAAATAGTTTATTTTTTCGGTACAATTGGCCCTATGTATTCCGTTGCAACAACAATATGGTCCTTCCATACGGTAGCTTCTTCCTTATTAATTTTAAATCCGGGGTTCTCTTGTGCATACTTATCCACATTTTTCCATGAAGTTCCCGACACATAATTCTGCACCCTGAGTCTGTTGACTTTCAATTTCTCAAACAGTTCTTTATCTTCAAAATTCCGCCAGCGTATTCCAGGAAAAGGTTCTGCTTTTGCATGTTCCTGATTGCTAATAAAACGATCGCCCCTCCAGTACCCTTTAACCGGTTCTTTTTCCAGCGGATCCCAATGACCTGCCAGTTCACCATCAATCCAGAAGGCGTGAGCACCATCGTGTTTATCGGGTGCAGAATTTACCCGGATCATAATTTCAACACATTGCCATTCGCCTCGTTTGGCAGGCACCGGGTTCTGAGGCATAAAATTATTGCCGTAATAAGGATTGGGCCGTCCGTCGGGTTTACCTTCCGGACTTTGCCACGAATTCATTTCAGGCCAATAAGTATAAAGTGACCAATAGCCCGGGGGTGTAGTTGCAGGCCCCGTTCCGTTAATGTTCCCTGTTAACTGATCAATTGTACTGCTAAAATGATGGGTTGGTATTTTACCAGCTGAACCTCCGGGGGCAGGTTTTGGGTCCACAACTCCCGACAAGCTTGTAAAATGATGATTGTATCCGAAATCGTCAGCAAATTTTACATAAAACCGCAGGAAAAGCTGTTCATAGCGGTCATCGAATATTTTAATCAGATCACTGCCGGCGTTGCGCTCACCTTCTTCCCTGCGAATAGTCATCTTTAAACTTTTTCTTCCGGTACTTCCATCCGGACCCAAGATTTCATCAAGAGAAAGCCGGTTGTCTTTATCGCCTCTCGACCAAGACCAGTTTGCCACAACATCGGCAATAGATGAGGCTTCAAAATTTTCAGCAAAAACAACTGATTTGTGCTTTTCAATTCCTTCATCACCCGGATATTTGGAGGCAATTCCTTTTTTGATCTTATCGACCGGTTTTAATTTTTGAGACTTTTGTGCGCAGATATACATAGGGATAGTGAAAATGAGCAAAAAGATAAAAAATCGATTCATAATTCTTTTATTTAATTGTTTGTTATACATTTTTATTGAATTACCGGTAATTGATTCAACAAATAGTTTTCCCAACTACTTTTTTGGTTCCATGGGACCGATGTATTCCGTCGCTACAACAATATTGTCTTTCCAGACGGTGGCCTCCTTCAGATTGATTTTAAAACCGGGATGTTCTTCTGCATATTTGTCCGCTTCTTTCCAGGACTTATCGGAAACATAATTTTGCAACTTTATAATATTTATTTTGAATTTTTCAAAACTGTCCATATCCTCATAAGTTCTCCACTTAATTCCAGGAAAGGGCCTTGCATCTTTATGGTCGGGATTTTGCCTGAAGTTTTCTCTTATCCAATAACCTTTCACCGGGTCTTTCTCTTTAGGATCCCAATGCCCCGCAAGTTCACCATCGATCCAAAATGCATGCGCCCCATCTGCCTTGTCGGGTGCCGAATTCAGCCGTATCATTATTTCAACACACTGCCATTCTCCCCTTTTTGCAGTTACCGGATTTTGCGGAATGAAATTATTCCCGTAATAAGGATTCGGCCGGCCATCCGGCTTTCCTTCGGGGGTCTGCCACGATTTCATTTCCGGCCAGTAGGAATATAAAAACCAGTATCCCGGCGGTTCATAAGAAGGACCGCGGTTTACATTATGTGTAAATAAATCAATGGTAGTGCTGTAATGTTCTGTTGGCTTCTTACCTGCCCGCCCTACATGCCAGGGAGTAGGATTCATATCGCCCGACATGCTTGTGAAATGATGATTGAATCCGTAATCGTCAGCAAATCTTACATAAAACCGAAAAAAAAGCTGTTCATACCCTTTATCTAAAATCTTTTTCAAATCACTTCCTGCCCCACCTTGCTCACGCAAGATTGTCATTTTCAAACTCCTGCCTTCACCTCCGTCAGGTCCCCTCAAATGATCAAGAGACAACCGGTGGTCATTTGCACCCATATTACCGCTCCAGTTTTTCATAACTTCATCCATAGAGGATACTTCAAAATTTTCAATGAAAATTACGGAAGGATGTTTCTCTATTCCTATATCACCGGGATATCTGGCAGCGATACCCTTGCCAATTTTATCGACGGTTTTAAGTTTTGATTTCTGTGAAGTTTCTGCCCATGCATTTAGGAGAATTAAAAATGCAGACAAAAATGCGATTGTTTTTTTCATTAATAAAAATTATAAATGGTTTACCGGTATTACTGTTTTAAAGTTTCTATTGGACCTATGTATTCAGTTGCAACAACTATATTATCCTTCCAGACAGTAGCTTCCTTAAGATTTATTTTAAAACCGGGGTGTTCTTTAGCATATTTATCGGCCTGTTCAAAGGTGCCACCTGAAACGTAATTCTGCAAGCGGATAATATTAATCTTTAGTCTTTCAAACTGCTCACGATTCTGCAATGTACGCCATTTAATACCGGTAAAAGGTTGAGCATCCTCATGATTGGGATCACTCCGAAATACCATTCCGTTCCAGTAACCTTTCACCGGATTTTCTTCCAGCGGGTCCCAACTGCCTGCCAATTCTCCATCAATCCAAAATGCCTGGGCACCATCCGCTATGTCAGGTGCAGAATTCAAACGAATCATAATTTCAACACATTGCCATTTGCCCCTTATTGCAGGAATTGGTTTATTCGGCATAAAGCTGTTTCCATAATAGGGGTTTGGCCTGCCGTCGGGTTTTCCCTCTGGGGATTGCCATGAACGCATTTCCGGCCAATAGGAATAAAAAAACCAATAACCCGGAGGTGTATGATCCGGGCCAGTTAAGCTGGCGTTCTTTAAGGATTGGTCAATTGTGCTGCTGAACCTGTCATCAGGTCTCAATCCGGCACCTCCTTTAGCCCATGGCGTTGGATTTAAATCACCCGAGATACTGGTAAAATGGTGATTAAACCCAAAGTCTTCAGCAAACATAACATAAAACCGAAAATACAATTTTTCGTACCCTTCATCGAATATTTTTCTCAGATCACTTCCATCTCCCTCTTTATCCCGCAGAATTGTCATCTTAAGGCTTTTATTATTTGTTTTTCCATCTGGCCCAGGAGTAGAAACAAGTGTAACACGATGGTCTTCTGTGCCCCGGCTCCAGGTCCAGTTTAATAAAACCTCTTCAATGGTCTCTGCCTCAAAATTTTCAGTAAAAACAACTGAGGGATGGTTTTCAATATCATTATCCGCAGGATACATAGCAGCTATTCCATTTTGGTATTTGTTTTCCCTGGTCAGGTATGCATGCGCACCTACCTTTTGTATCCGGGGGTCATTGGATTGAACCATCACTTCGCCCATTTCTGAAAGTTTAATTTGAGGATCAACCTGATACACTCCATTTATTTCGTCAACAGGCAAATCTGGTTGTCGTGTTCCATCACTGCAATACCAAACATTCCCTTGAAATACGAATGTTTCAGGTTTTGTATCAGGGCTGATATTGGCAAAACTTTGAATACCTCTACTGTATACAACAAGATTGTTTTCAAAAGTTCCATTATTGGAAGGCTGAAACCGGCTGACCGGCATTTCCTGAAGAATCCTCATTATCCATTTTTCAGGATCAACAATGGTATTATAGTGAAACTTATTATTGACAGCTGTTACAAAAGCCACCGGGGTGATGCCTCCTACGAAAACATTTCCGGCCACTTCAATATCCTTTGCTTCATAATCAATGTCGTCGGAACGAAAAAATTGGAGTCCGGTACTACCCCCAATATTTACTGCACGCTGTCCGGCATTATGAAAAAAATTTTGCCTGACTATAATTCTTTCACTGCCACCTTTTGCCTGAACAGCATTATCCTGGGAAAAGCCTTCTTTTCCAATAAACCGGCAATTTTCAATAACACCATCCCGGCATCCTACCATATCAATGCCTGATCCTCCCCATCCTGAAAAAGTACAGTTTCTGACAGTAAATTTTCTCAGCCCTGAAAGTTTTAAGGCATCGCGATTACCGGTAGGACCAACATTTTGTATTGTAATATTCTCGAAAACCATTCCAACGGAAGTTGTTTCATGGCTACCTCCATGGTCAGAATTTATTCCGTTCCCAGTAGATCCTGTTACATCAAGATCACGAACTGTAATGTACCTGCATGCTCTAAAATGCAAAGCCTGTGCCCCCCCTTCAAATAAAGGTTTGTTTTGTTTATCTGCTCCGGCAATTGTAATTGGCTTTTCAGGAGTGCCGTACAAACTGGTAACAGTAAACTGGTTTCCATAATTACCGGGAGCCAGCAGGATTGTAGTCCCCGGTTCAGCCAGATTCAATGCTTCCCGGAATTCAGCTGCATTTGTTACTCTTAATTCTTTCCCGGCGGCCATAAGATTTATTGACATCAGAAGAAATATAAGGCTCAAGCCTAAATTCGGCAGAAATGAAAATATTTTTCTTCTTTTCTTTTTGTTACACTTGTACAGCAAAAATTTCATAACTGAATTTTGTTATTTGTTCATTATTAAGGAACTGCACCTTCTGTTTTAGTAGTATCCCCGGAAAAATAATTATCATCTACACTAATGACATTATCTTTTATAATTATACCATTTCCACCGGTTAAAGAAGATTGCTTAATGTTCCAATTGTCCATTTTGGTTCTGTTAATACCTTTTCCTGCAGAAGTTTCGTAAAGTGGATCCTTTTCAGGCACAGTACCGGAAAAACCTTCTGCAGTTTTTGCATTTAAGGTATATGGGATGCTTAAAATTTCCTGAACATTTGAGGTTGTATAACTTGTTCCCCCTGTAAAATCTATTTCAGTTTTCAGGAAGTAGGGTCCTGCAGACCAGTTAATATCATCAAATCCACTTCTGCTGCCTATTAAAATACTCACCAATCCATTATTGTTGGATATCGGACTATGGGTTTCAGAATAAACAACCTTTCCGTTTTCAGACCCCTGAAGAATACTTATTTGCATCCCTATAGCTGCATCCACAACCAACTCGTTGCTTTGATTTCGTATAATAGTTTGGTAGCTAAAATTCTTTTTAGCTAACATCGTTTTGTACGCATGTGCTCCTGCCACCAATATACGTGGATCCTTGCTTTCAATTTTTATATCCTCTGATTCTGCATTTAAAGCCATGGGATTTACCTGGTATACTCCATCCTTTTCTTCAGCAGGAAGAGAAGGGGTGCGGTTAAGATCAACTGAATACCATACATTTTTACTAAAAGAAAAAGTTCCAGGCAAGGTATTTGGACCTATGTTTACATAAGTTTGAACTTTTGTATCATATATGATCAGATTGGATTCAAAAACACCGTACTGGCAAGGTAAAAACTGGTCGATCGGCTGCTCCTGAAGAATACGCATTACCCATTTTTCGGGGAAGACGATTGTGTTGTGATGAACAGTGCAGTTAACTGACGTAACATAAGCGACAGGTGCCGGGCTGCCAACAAAATGATTACCGGCAATTTCTATGTCTTTTGCCTCATAATTTACCAGTTTCGGGCGGAAATAGGCCAGGCCCGTGCTTCCACCGATATTAATTCCACGTTGACCAGCGTTCTTAAAAAAGTTCAGACGAATAAGAATGCGCTCAGTACCTCCTTTGGTTTGTATTCCATTATCCTGCGAATAACCTGCTTTACCAATAAAACGACAATTCTCAATAATTCCGTCCTGGCAACCTACCATATCAATGGCCGAACCTCCCCAGCCGGAGAAGGTACAGTTTTTTACTACAAAATCCTGGAGGCCGGAAAGTTTTAACGCATCGTGATTGCCTGAAGGGCCAATGTTCTCAATTGTAATATTGTCAAATACCATTCCTTTCGAAGGCGTATCAAAACTACCTCCGTCATCGGTATTTATTCCATTACTGGTGCTTCCCCTGACTATTATACTGCTAACAATGATATAATTACAATCAGTAAAGTGCAATGCCTGTCCTCCTCCTTCAAAAACAGGCTGGTTTTGTTTCTCTGCTGCAGTAATTGTAATAGGATTATCAGGTGTCCCGCTGATATTGCTTATCCAAATTCCATTTCCATAATTTCCAGGCATAAGAAGAATGTTCGTACCAGGTTGGGCACCTGACAGGGCACTCCTTAAACCGGAAGCATTATGAACAGTTACATCGGTTCCGCTGACTGTATAGTATACAACCAGAAGAACAGTAAGCAAAAGGGGTTTGAATCGTTTTGGTCTGTTGAAATACATAGCTATTTAATTAAAGTTCTCATTCGTCCAAATTAATAAGAAAACAGGCAACTTTCTCATACCATTAAATTGATTTTCCTTAAAAAAGTCATGCAAGCTATAAGTTATAACATAAAATTTAACCTAAAAATTCAATTCCACCCTGCACAACGGCAGCACCATCCCTGTATCCGGGTTGTGCCCAGCTGAGTGCATGAGGACCGGCTAAACCGGCCAAACGTTTCTCCAAATCTTTCCGATCCAATTCGGCTACTTTCATTTCACCGAACTCCTGTGCCAACAGAACGTTTTCAGTAATTGGCACGGTGCCATGATAACCAATCAGTGCAGAGGCAACTCCTTCCTGGGTCCAGACATACTCCAGCAACTCTTTGGGAGAAGCTTCCTTTCCAACAATGTCCCGCATGACCTTCATAGCAAGGACACCTACATTTTTTCTTTGCGCTACAGGTAATGCTACCTCTGCAAAATCACCATATTTTGTAGGGTTCATTGTTAGAAGCGTTACATCAAAATCCAGCTTTTCAAGAAAAAGGGCTGCATGATGTGCATGTTGCATGCTGGTAAACCCAATATATTTTGCCATTCCTGATTCTTTAATCTGAACCATTTTCCTGTATACTCCTTTTTCTATTTCAGACAATTTATCCGATTCACTGATGCCATGAATCATCAGAATGTCTACATAATCGGTGTTCATCCTTTTTAAACTGCCTTCCAGTTCTTCCAGTACCTCATCAGGTTTTCGTGTTTCAAGTTTTGTAGCTAAATATATTTTATTTCGGTAGGGGGGCAAAATACGTCCTAATCTTTCTTCACTGCTGTCAAGTGATTTGCCATCTCCTGTTTGCCAGAATCTTGAAGCAAGATAACTGGGAGCAGTATCGAACAGATTGATGTCTGCATCGACTGCTTCCTGTAACACTTTCTCCCACTCACCATCGTTATTTTGAAGAAACTGCGTCCCCGCGCCAAAAGATAAAATAGATACATCCAGCCCCGTCTTTCCCAATTTGCGACGTGGAATTTTATATTTTTCTCCCTTCTCATTAAACAATGAACATGAACCTGTAAATCCTGCAACTGATAATGCCAAAGCTGCCTTTGACGAATCATTTATAAACTTCCGGCGTGATAAATTTGATTTCATTATTTTTCTCAAATTAAATACAGCAATAATTTTTATTATCCCTTTCTGCAAAGAGGAGTACTAGTTTTCGATAGTAATTATCTGTGAACAGGATATTTCATTTACTCCGTCGGTAATCCTTAAAGTAACGTTATAGTCACCTTTACGGGAAAAAACATGTTTCTCCTCAGGTTTAAAAGATAATTCTGTTCCATCGTTAAAATTCCATATAAAACCTAGTGGATATCCTTCCGGGTCATCAGATCCGACCGCAGAAAATACTAATTCCTGATTGACTTTGCCTGTTTGTGGAAAACTGGTTTGTACTACTGGTGCTTTATTTTCTAACGGATTATTCCGTCCCAGACACCATTCGGCTGCAAGAAGAACAAATTTCCACGTTGCGGGCAAATATGATCTTTCCGGATGAGCAACCGATAAAAACACCCTTCCTTTTCCATACATTGTACAGGTTAATGCAGGGGTATTACGCAGCACATCTTTTCCAATCACCCAGTTTACAAGCCCGGGAACAGAAGGACAAAAATCGCTTCCTCCTCCACTGTAATGAATACTTTCCCTCATTTTAAAACTATCAGCAACCGATGAATTCACAATTACCGGATGTTCTAAATTTAGTTCATAATCTCTCATACTTCTTCCGTTTCCATAAGGTTGATAACCTGGGAAAAGACTTAATTGGTTTGCACGGGGATTTCGTGTAGAATCTACAGCAATTAAACTTCCTCCGCATGTTCCAAAATATCCCATTCCGTTAGCAACAGCCTTCCTGATATTTTTAGCAGCAGCTTCAGAAGGATTAAATTTAAAATATGGACCTCCGGCCCAATAAAGAAATTTGATATTGGTTAAATCTGCAGTAGCAATTTCATCTGTCTCCAGAGAAATATCCTTTACAAAACAATTAAGCTGTTTTTCGAGAATAAATTTTACTGTCTGATAAGAATCCGGATTTAGAGGAGTCCCTGTCAAAACGGCACATGTATCTTTCGGGTTAGCCAGACTAACTAAGCTGTTAAAAAAAATGCCAAGCAGATAAATTACAAAACAATTAATTCTCATTTTAAATCTCATTAGATAAATTCTTCATTTTACAGCTTCCATTAAATTTCAATAATGCATGTGATATATAATCAGATGTTAACGCTGAATTTAAATCAATCAGTTACTACTGCAACATCCCGCATCCTTTCAACCTGAACGATATTCTCCTTACCAAGGCGATCCAGAGTATTTTTTGACCACAAATAGCTTTCAGGTAATTCTCCTATTATGGTGGTATGCGTTGGACTGACTAATGCAGGCAATTGATTTACGTCTGTAATCCTGAGTACATTTAGCATTTCAACAGCCTGTCCCTTGCCGTTTCTTTGGCTGGTACTATTTTGTGTTTCAATCGGATTCTTAAGCACCAATTGCTCACATTGTCCATCCAGCAGAGCAGTATAAAGAGCAACCACTGTCATTTCATCTTTTGCAGCGATTGAAATTCTTTCAGGATCAATCATTGGTAATGTTCTGCAAAACTCTATACAGCGCAACAGGTCGTACACTTGCATGGAAGCAATGGTTCTGCCCGTCCAGGCAGATGCCCTCCTTATATGCCACTGCAATGCAGGATCCCAACCGGTTTCACCTATTCCCCGTGCTTCAAAATAGGCTATATTCCACGTAGTATCCAGCCCTGAGATGAAACTTTCCGGCCCCCAGCGATCTTCATCGTAATTTTTTAGTACAATCATTAGTGGTTTCTTAACAGCCGTATCAGCCCTCCAATGAAAATCCACATTCAGGCGCCATCCTTTTTCAGGAACGAAACTGTATATATTCCAGCCGTATTTACCTCCATCTTTAGCACGAAACTCCCTGCGTGCATCAAATGGTGGGGCAACTTCCGGGAAAGCGCCAAAAGTCTTTTCCAAAAGGGATTTCTTTACTTGCTCCTTATGGCTAAAAAAGGAATTCTCATTATTTAGTTCAGGAGCTTCTGCAAGTTTAACAAAATGATCCTGAATTACAGGAGTGAGGTCATTTTCAGGGATACCTTCAGTAAACACCCTCAATTCATCAGCCGACAACCGGTTTTCAGTATTAAGGTCAATATCTCCGGCCTCTTCAGGAGAAATATCTTTTCCCATTAAATACTTCAGAAAAAAGGAATGTGAGCCTTCTCTTGATAACTTGTGGTAAGAATGGCCCCCGGGAGTTTCGATCAATGAAACTCTGTCTCCTGCATCGTACAAATCATATAACCTTTTTATATCAGCATGCAACTCTCTTGCCGATTCAATGGTGTTCATTCCGTCTCCATCGGCCTGAGCAATCAGCAGAGGCCTGGGTGCAATGAGGGCACCTATATCCTGAAAATCTACCAGATAAGTATTTGTAGGCATCATGCAGTCGCAATGTCCATCTACTGTTCGTTTTCCAATTTGATCTTTCAAAGTACTGGCACCACATACCGGTGCTACTGCCTTGACCCTTGGATCGGCTGCTGCAATATACCAGCTTTGAGACCCTCCTCCGGAAATTCCTGTTACGCCCATTCTTTCAGGATCTACTTCCGGCCGGGAAGCCAATATATCCAATCCGCGGATAGCATTCCACAGCTCTACACCCCCAGGATTATATCCGCGGCTGTACCAGTTAAACCAACCGTTGGCATAACATCCCCAGTGATGTCCCTTTACTTCCCCAAACTGAATGGTTTCAATTATGAGGCATACAAATCCCAACTCAGCAAACTTAGCAGGGTATGGCTGGTAATGCACATTCTGTGTAATAGAATGGCCATTTACATATAAAATTGCTGCTGTGGGCTGTTCAATATTATCAGGAATATATAAATGAGCAGGAACATATAAACCAGGTATCGATTGATAATGAAATTTTTCAATCCGGTAACCATCACGCTGAATTGTTCCTGTTATTGTGACTTTCAGGTCTGTTTTTTCCTTTCCCGCATAATCCTGAATACCCATCATCTCAATGAATTGTCCATGCCGTTCAGAACGGATTTTCTCCAAATCAGCCGTTGATTTAATGTCTGCAAGAGAATTGTCAGTAATTTCTGCGGCAACCCTGGAAAGGTAAAATCGTATATTGTTTGCAGCATCCTGTTCTTCATAAGTTGATGGACTGCTTGCACTAATTGTGCAACCAACAAGGTAATAAAGAATCAAAAAAACAAATGGCAAAAAAGATCTTTGTAACATTGTAATAAATTTTAAATCGGATTTTTAACTTTTCCCTTTCGAATTAACTTCCCTAATTGGTCAATAGTAACATATCTGACACTGTACTTTTCATTGATGGCCTCAATTGCTTTATGCATGTTTACAGGAACGTTTTTTCTGTAATCGTGGCAGCCTATAACAGCGTAATCAGCAGAATCCAGTCTTTCGTAAATCTTTCTGATTACGACTTCTTCATCTACATCGAGATAAACACACGTAGAAAGCAATGTAACCTTTCTTTTACCATCAATTTCCCAAACGTTATTGTGTAAATGCGTGACAGACCCAATACCAATTACATTTTGCAGGTTTTCTTCGGAAAACAGAAAATTCCTGATTCCCAATTTATCTATTAAGAATTTAATATCTTCAATATGATAAAAATTAGCCTGACTGTCACCTCCACCATAACGAAATGTCCGGGGCTTTGGAAGGCCTGCATGTTTTATAGCATTTTTTGCATCAGTAAGCCATTGAATTCTGTTTTCAGGCATTTTAAATGATTCAAAATCGTCAGAATGACTCATTATGAACCATTTAAAATGTGCATGAAGTGAAAACTCATCAATATGCTTACGTAATGGATAGTGCTTCTCAGCCATAGCCCTTGTCTCAACATGATGTTTATCAACTATAATAAGCCAGGTAAACGGAATATCATGAAGCTCACACACTTTAATTATTTCACTTGTATACTCACCCTGAAACTGTTCAAAATTTACCGGAGTAAAGTAAGCTTCTGTATCAGCCGAGAATGCAACATATTTTACAGGTTTGTATGAAGAAACCGCTTTGTTTTCAACATTATCTCCTCCAAATACATAGGTGGAAATAAAAATAAATAAAGATATTTCAAGAATACTTTTGATCATTTTCCTTTTATTTATGCAGAAACTGCCCACAACACTCCTGCTCAAAGATATCGAATCATCCAGTCGTACGTTTTTCTTTCCGATTCAGGGTGTACACTATGCCCTGTTCCATGATTAAACAGGTCAAGTCTGTTATTATCGTTGCCATACAAATTATAAACCGGTTTCACAGCTTCAATATACGGGCGGCTTATTTCCCCATCCGCAGAATCGCCTCCTATAAGAAGAAATGGTTTTGGCGCAACCAAAGCCAATACTTCATGATGCTGATGACCGAATTGATGGATATCCTCTCCCAGATACCAGACAGCATCCCAGTTAGAAAAATCTATCCCAATTCCTCCTTCATTGCTTACAATCACTTTAACACGGTCATCAAATGCTCCCAGATAAAATGCTTCCTTAGCACCAAGGGAATGTCCCAGGGCTCCAATTCTTTTTTTGTCTACTTCGTCTAAAGCCACAAGGACGTCGACAGCACGCTGGGCATCAAATAACATTTTAGCCATTCCTTTTGAGTGAGGATGTCTTTCCTGGAAGAGTCTGGTCATTTCTTCAAAGCTGCGTTCATTCCGCTCATGCCATAAGAAACATTGAGGACAAATAACTACATATCCTTTTTTTGCCATGTTGTAACCAAACGGAACAATTTTTCCTTTCTCAACTCCTGATATATATAACATTTCGTAGTCACTTGTAGAATGAAGCGCTACAACAGCAGGAAGCCGTTTACTGACTTTTTGAGGTTTAAGCAGATAAGCACGGACATTTATTCCTGGCTCACCTTCGTATTCAATTAACTGCCGAATTAATCCTTCCGGATAATCTTCTTCTAATATTTTGATTTTAGGAATTGAAGGATTGGCTGCAATTGCACCCATATAATTAAGCCATCTGTTTTCTATTACTTTACGATACTTTTTCCATTTACCCAATGTTTTGATCGGTTTCCCATTCGAACCTACCATTAAAGGATCCAGTAATTGGAGCGGGTTAAGGTTAAATTGATTTATTTGCCCGAAAACAGAAATTCCCAGGCTGGCAAATAGGGAAGAGTATATAAACTTTCTCCTGTTTAGATTTGAAGTCATAATAATCTTATATGTCAGATTTCGGCTATAAAGTTAAAAAAAATCAGTCTCTTTCGGAATCTTTCATTTACAAAACAAACAAAAAAAATAAAATAATTATATTTACCAACAAAAGATAATGAAAGCAATTAGAATTATGAATACATCATTCAATAGCCTTAAATATACTTTTTTTACCATTTTAAGTGTGCTTTTTTTATTTGGCTGTACATCCAAAGATCATTCTTTTACAATAGGTTTTGGCAAAGTCAATCTTTCTGAAGCAGGTATTTATGAAGATCCTGTTTCTGCAGAGCAAACTTCTGCTTCGAAAGACAGATACCGAAGAGAAGAAAAGTTTTCCATTTCAGATCGTGTCGAAGGGCGCTGGCGTCCAGGTTCAGGTGAAACAAGAAAACTCGCCGACTCAATCTATGTCTCTGCTATGTATGGAGAAGACAATAACGGCGCATGGGCGATAGTTACACTTGATGAGACATTACTTCGATACAAGCAATTGGATCATTTAAGCGAACCGCTGATTCACAAATTGGGCTTAAAAAAAGAACGCTTGTTGTTCTTACCTACTCATGGGCACGCTACTCCGGAAATAGAGCCCGACAAATACCAGGAAGCCGTTTATAATGCAGTTAAACAAGCAAAGGATAACAGAACGGAAGTTGAAATTGCTTCACTGGATGTAAAAATTGATGGTAAAAAATATGTCATCAACCGGCGTATCCATGTTGAAGGAATCGGGACCAGAACTGTTATGTTTAACGATGGCTGTAAAATTTATGATGACCATATAGATGCTACCGATCATATTGCAGATTGGGTGAAGAACCTTGGAGTTGATCCCCAAAAATATCTGGACCCGGAAAAAAAATATGTTTCTTACGGTGAAGTTGATGACGAATTGCAGGCGTTATTTATTCGCGACAAGCATTCAGGCGAATTAAAGGGAAGCTTTTTGAGATTTGCAGCACATGCTGTTATTGTATCTTCAAAAGTTGTTAATGGCGATGTTTCAGCTGATTTCCCTGGATACCTCAAAAGAAATATTGAAGAAGAATTAGGAGGTATAGCCTTGTTTGGACAGGGTCCTTGCGGTGACCTGAGACCTCTTAATAAAGAATATTCCCATTCATTTGCCAAAGATTATGGAGAAAAACTTGCATCAGAAATCATTGAAAGGTATAAAAAGGCAAAATGGGAACCCCTAAACAAATTAGGTTGGTTTACCGAACCCGTTTACCTTCCGTTACAGGAAAGCCTGTTCTATTCGGATGAAGAGCTAAAAGCAGAAATGGATGAACTGGAAGCACAGTATGATAAGGAAACAAACCCCATGCAAAGAAGAATTCTTCAGAATAAATTTTGGGCACTTTATCGTGCAAAAGGCTCCCAAAATATGGTTCGCCCGAAATGGAAAGAAAAAAACCAGCTTGACATCAATCTGTTTGCTCTTCAATTAAATGATAAAGTATTATTAGCCACTCAAGGTGAAATTTTTAATCAGATTGGAAAAGATATGATTAAACCATATGCCGATAAAAAGCCAATCGTTGTCAGCATTGCAAATGAGTACATTTCTTATATTCCGACTGATGATGAACGGGAACATGGAGGATATGAATCAAGTGTAGCTATCGTTTTACCCGGCAGTCCCGATCTGCTGGCAAAATCATCACATAAATTGTTAGACCGGATATATGGAGATCAATAAGCAATTTTGTGGAAATGAGAACCTCAGCATTGCAGATGGAAAAATTGTGCGTAAACCAATTCTCCCTGACGAAATAAACGGCGTTAATATATTCTATTTCAGTGTAACACCTGATAATACATATCATCATATAAATAAAAAGAAAACGCTTAATGTTTTTTTATTTTTCAATGGCTCTGGTACAATAAAAGAAGGGAGCAAAACTTTTAATGTAAACGAAATTTCATTGTTTGTGCCTTATGGGAGTCAGGACGTATACTTGTCGGCCGTAAATGATGTTCTCGAAGTTTTAGAAATCGAATTGGAACTTTTACCTGAAGATATTGCTGGCCTTCAGAAAAACATCAGTAATTTTCCCTTTTTCATATCTTATTCTCAATGCCGGCAATACAAGGAAGCAATTAAAAGTGCAAAAACAATTAACAGAATGCTGTTGCCTGAAAATATAATTCCCCGTTTCTGTATGGGTTCAGTTAAAACAAGCGGACCTGATAAAATTGATGAGCACGAGCATCCTATGCTTGAGCAATTATTTTTCGGGCTGGCAAATAATCACTGCATCGTAAAAGCTGATAATAAGGAAGCAGAGTTTCTGGAAAAAATCCTGTTGCATATACCACTGGGATCAAAACATAGCGTTGAAGTGCAGGAAGGTAAAACCCTCCATTATATCTGGATGGATTATTTCAAATCTCAGAAAGATATGGAATATATAAGCAAGAGTCATATTATGGATGAATGAAAAAATAAAATAATGGATGCATCGAATCTTAAAATTAATAATATGGATTTAATTAAATCATTGACAAACCGGTTAATTTTAAAATCAATCATTGTATTGGTTTGTATAATCTTTGCCAGGCAAACAAATGCTCAGGAAGCAATTATCCTCGACAACAGCCATTACAGTAATTTACTGGGGGAGTTTAGAAACTTTCGGGTGTTTCTGCCGCCAGATTACTATAAAAATAATAACAAAGAATATCCGGTGATTTATTATTACCATGGCTGGTCTCAACGATATTTTGGAAGTGTTACCAGCTTTCAGGCTGACCAGGGTGACAGCAATGATAGAGATAACATCGCAAATTATGTAGCATTAAATGACGTAATTGTAGTAAAGGCAGACGGATACAACCGGCGGCCAAATCAGGAGTATTATTTAAGACCACACAATATCGGGCCGGTAGAGACATACAGACAATTTCCGTTGTATTTCCCTGAACTGGTTAATCATATCGATGCAAATTACCGGACTATTGCCAACCGGGAGAACAGAGCTATCTCAGGCCTTTCAATGGGAGGATTTATGACATTTTGGATAGCTGGCAAGTATCCGCACCTGGTATCAGCTGCAGGCAACTTCTGTGGTTCAACGGAATTTGTTGTAGGGCCAATAGATTTTCCTGCAGAATATCGCCACCAGGATTTGTATAACAACTACAACGGCCTCAATGTCCGCCTCAATTATGGAGACAAGGATTTTATCCGGGCTTATCATAAAGACATGAATAAAGTCTGGACCCAGGTGATGGATAATTATGAATATGCAATTTATGATGCCGGACATTCTACTGCCGGTCTTGGTGAGATGTTTGATTTTTTGTTGAAAAGCTTCAGGAATCCACCTTCAAAGCCTTCAAAATGGCACCATATCGATGTTTACCCATCTTTCGAAGTATGGGACTACCTTGTGGAATCCGACAGAAATATTTCAGGATTTACTATCCTTGAAAATGTGGATAAAAAAGGTTTTCGAAGCTCATCAAGAACTTTTATGCCCGATGGGGAATTATTGCCGTATGTAAATGTGACCATTACAACACCACCAATTTATGAAAAAAACCAGGAATATCAACTTGTTGATATTTTACCCGAGAAAGAGAAATCATCGGTTCAAACAATTAAAAGCGACAATTCCGGACGGTTAAAGATAAAACTAAACGGTGACCTTCATGAGATTGGTATCAGCAAAAAAGAAGAAGCTGCCAACATTGCAGTTGCTTCCTGGAAAATCGTTAACAGGGAATGGGCTACCCATAATAAAGAGGCTAACATTGCTGTGAAGTTGTTGAATAAAGGAACCAAATCAAGCGGGCAATTAACTGCAGGACTTGAAGCATTCAGAAAAAGTGCTGATATCACTAAAGCAGAATCCGTCGTTCAGAATATTAAACCAGGTGAAATTAAAACTTCGCCGGCTGAGTTTACTTTTATTGTAAGTGACACCGTTGAAATTGAGCGATTGAAACTCATTATCCGTGATGAAAATGGAAATGAATGGGTCAATAATATAGATGTCCCGATAAAAACCGATAGTCCTTTAACAACCGACTTCATAATTGCTGACGGTAAAGAATTTGAAGTAGCTGCTGCCGGTGACGATACTGTTTCAACTTTCCTGGGAAAAGGTAATGGCGACGGTATTGCCAATCCTGGAGAATCTATTGTCATATTAATTAACGACAATGGAAGATATCACAGGGCTTTGCTGTATTCAACCGATTCGTATATTAATCCGGCAGGAATACATGTCCGCAAATCGGATAACTGGGGAAGCTATGATCATGTTGGAGGATCAGCAAAATATTCCATACCGGTAATTGCTTCCAATACTCCCAATGGCCATAATGCTAAGTTTTTTTATGAATACTGGTTGCCCGATTATCCTGATCATATCATCAAACGGGGTGTTGTTAATATAAGAATAGAAGGAAATGATAAAACACCACCAGAACTCCAATGGGTAAAAATGTATGGAGATAATACAATCCATGCCAGTTTGTTTGATGGTGGTGAAATTTCAGAAGTCCGTGCCAGGTTTACATTGACAGATACTCCAAGTATGGCAGGTACCCCTGTTAAGACTTTTGATATCGAACTTTTTGATAACGGAATGAACGGAGATCGCACCAGCTCAGACAGTGTGTTTGGCAGTAAAATTAAGGAAATGGGCTTTGGCTTGTATAAAGTACAGATTGAAGCGAAAGATATATTTGGAAATAAAATGATTAAAGATTGGGATGAAGTAATGGTCGTTCATTAATTTATTTCTTTTCCTGAAATTATATAGTATTAGAAAATCAACAACTAATGAGAATCTTATACAAAAAGTGGCTTATAGTCTTTCTGGTCTTGCCGGTTCATCTACTTATACAGGCACAGGATAAAATTGTAAATAATTTCGGTGACAACGATGATTTTTCTCCATCGTCTGAAATATACCTGGTACAATTCAACTGGGAAGGCCCAAATATTCCGGGAGGGGGAAGTTATGGAGAATTCATTCATCAGGAAACATCCACTGACTATTGGGTATTTTCAGATGCACCCGAACATCCCGATTTAATTAAAGCCCGTACCATCAGGATGTCGACTAATGCCGAATTTTATACTTCAGCAATTGCACCAGGCGATACCTTGTATCTTGGCATCCGTTACAAAGACAATGTTCCAGCTTTATATGGTCCTGAACCTGTATTTGCACACAATGGCTCAGGCTTTATAAAAATCGGAGGTCTGGGAGGTAACTTCGACCACAAATGGAAAGTACAGGTAATCACTGTAATACCAACTGCAATAAAAGCTGGCGAGGGAAAATATCGTTTTAAAATTGGTGATGGCACATACAGTCGCGGTTTAAAGTCTGATTTGGCAATTGACAGGATAGAGCTGGCCAAATCAAAAGAATTACTGACAGTAGAAGCCGATACACCCGGATATTATCCGGCAGAAAATAATATTTTTCCTGAAATGGATAAAAATACACCCTGGTATGCAGATGGAAAACCTTTTTTCCCGATAGGTTTAGCTGCCGGATGGACAGGTATGTCGGAAGCCAGATTCCAACAGGTGGCTGATGGTGGCTTCAATACCCTTTTATTTTATAACTGGATGAATAAAAGCAGACCTTATGAAGAAAAAAATATATGGGATAAAATGCCCTATCACTATGGCTTTACGGAATTTCTCGATGCCTGTCATTCAAGAGGACTCAAAACAATTGGTGTCTTTCAGCACGATGTTCGCTATCCGGTAATACCTGATTATTTTAAAACGGAGCAGGAATGTCTGAATTTCATAACAAATGTCTGCTCGTTTCATAAAGATCATCCGGCATTATTAGGCTGGTCTTCGGTTGACGAACCAGATCATTCAGGGTTTCCGGATTTCTATGCACCACTGGAATGGTGCATGGGAATCAAAGATGCCATCCGGAAAGGAGATTCAATCCATCCAATTTATGCACTTGAAATTGGTTGGCGTGCAGGAGCATTTGGACATTATAAAGACATTGCAGATTATCAGGGTTACGATGTATATCCTGCCTTTGGTTCCTCAATCAGTGAAATTGGAAAAAGAGCTGACCTTTTACAGCAGGAAACCAGTGAAGAAAAACCTTTTATTGCTTTTTTGAAAGCTTACGACCGTTCTTCAGAGCAGGCATATATGAGTTTTGCAGAAGCCTATCTGGCAATAATTCACGGAGCCAATGGAATTTTTTACTGGTCTCTATCCGGTGCAAACCCCATCTGGAATTCATTAACGAAAATTGCAAACGAAATTAACCAAATAAATCATCTCCTGCTTCCTCCGGCAGTTACCATTGATGTGAATGGAAAAAAAGGACTTTGCCAGGATAATTCTGGTAAAATTGAGAATATCTATAAAAGAAGCAGCAATGAGTTTGAATACGTTATTGCAGTAAATACCGAAAACAATGATGCAGGAGAAATTACCTTTTCGGTTAAAGATTTACCTGCTGAAACAACCATACAGGTATTGTTTGAAGACCGGACGATTACTTCCGCTTCCGGGTCTTTCAAAGACCATTTTAAACCTTATGAACGGCATGTATATAAATTGACCCGACAACCGGTTACAGGTTCACAACTGTTACCTGGAAATAAAAAATACAATCTGGCCGATAATTACCCGAATCCGTTTAATGCATCAACCACCATCCGTTATCAGTTGCCTGAAAGATGTCATGTAATGTTACAAGTTCTTGATGCACAAGGAAAGGAAATTTCCACCCTGGTTAATAAAACCCAGTCAGAAGGTGAATACAAGGTTATCTTTAATGCCGACTCATTAGCGGTAGGAACCTATTTTTATAAACTTTCTGCCGGAAGTTTTAGCCAGACAAAAAAAATGTCAATTTATTAATCATTAAAATATTAGAATAAAAATTAATAACCATGAAAAAAATCGTTTACATCATTTTGACCCTGTTCATAGCGCCGGGATTATGGGCTCAGTCCCCTCAAAAAATGAACTACCAGACTGTTATCCGGAATAATGATAATGCTATGATTGCAAATGCATCTGTAGGCATTCAGGTAAGTATCCATCAAGGTTCAGCAGAAGGGCCGGTCGTTTATAGCGAGACCCATTCAACTGCCACCAATGCCAATGGATTGGTAAACATTGAAATTGGCACCGGAAACAAATCCTGGTGGAAACCAAATTTTAAAGACATCGACTGGACGAAAGGACCTTATTTCATTAAAACTGAAACAGACCCAAACGGTGGCTCTGCATATACATTGACAGGATTAAGCCAGATAGCGAGCATACCTTATGCACAGCATGCCGAAAGCGCTGAAACCCTGGTAAACCCGTTGATCGAAGAAGACCCGGTCTTTGAAACTTCCGTTTCACAAAATATCAATCAGAGTGATTTTTCAGTCTGGAATAATAAGCAGAATAAATTAATCGCCGGAAAGGGTATTATTATTTCCGGAAATGAAATTAGCCTTAATCCTGCAGTACTGGAAGGAGAAAAAACCGGAGGAATTGCACAATTCTATAAAAATGATAAAAATATTGAAACCGATCCTGATGTAGTGCTGTTTACCGATTTCGAAAACCCGAACTGGGGTCTTAACTGGAATACGTCAGGGCATCCTGTGGTAACTTCAAATGAAAAAGAAAAATTCATACCATTCGATGGCAATGCACTTCAGGTTACTGTACCCGAAGGTAAAAATTCAGGACTCAGCATTACCTATAAGTTCAAACAAAAAACAGGTTCCGAACCTGAGGAGATATACTTCAGATATTACCTCCGGATTGGAGATGGATGGTCTCCTTCATTCGGCGGTAAATTTCCCGGCATAGCAGGAACATACGACAGGGGAGGCTGGGGTGGCAGGCCCTCCGACGGCTACAACGGATGGTCAGCCAGAGGTCTGTATGAAAGGACAACGAATGGAAAAACTCCCATTGGAAATTATGTATATCATGCCGACATGAGGGGACAATGGGGAAGTCATTGGGTATGGAATAATGAAAACAGAGGATACCTCGAAAAGAACCGGTGGTACTGTGTTGAAATGTATGTCAAATTAAATACACCAGAACTAAACGATGGTATTCTCAGAGGCTGGATAGACGGACTACCGGCTTATGAAAAAACCGATTTAAGTTATAGAAAAACGTCTGACCTTAAAATTGAAACTGTTTGGTTAAATGTATACCACGGAGGTTCTGACGTAGCTCCAAGCGACCAGGTGCTTTTTATTGACAATATTGTGATTGCCAAAAAATATATCGGACCAAGAAAATAAACTACATTTGATTTAGTAACTTTTTAATAGTATATTATGAAAATAATTACCCAACAATTAATTATTTAAAAAAATGAAAGTAAAATATCGATACCCGGGAAAATCAATTTCCTTAAGCATGATTGCATTACTATTGACAGTGAAAGCTTTTGTTTCCTGTGATAACTCAAAGGAAGAATATTTATCAGAAGCTGATTTCAATACAATGAATAAGATTGATATCCATTGTCATGTGAATACTAAAAACCCTGCCTTTATGGAACAGGCAGTTGAAAATAATTTCAGAATACTGACAATAAACACCGATGCTCCGCTCGGAATGACCATTGAAGAACAAAGAGATCTGGCTATATATCAGAAAAACAACTTCCCGAAACATCTGGAATATATAACCACCATTTCCCTTCAAAACTGGGAAGATGACAAATGGGCTGAAAAAACCATTGCCTATCTTGATGAATCATTTAATATGGGAGCTATTGGTGTAAAAGTCTGGAAGAATATTGGAATGGTTGAAAAAAACAGGGATGACCAGTTTATCATGATTGACGATCCTAAATTTGATCCTGTTTTTAATTACCTCGAAGAAAAAGATATTCCCCTTGTTGGCCACCTTGGAGAACCGCGCAACTGCTGGTTACCACTTGAGGAAATGACCGTAAACAATGACAGGGCGTATTTTAAGGATCACCCGGAGTATCATATGTACCTGCATCCCGAATTCCCTTCCTACGAAGATCAGATTGAAGCCCGCGACCGGATGCTGATGAAACATCCAAATCTTAAATTTATGGGGGCACACCTGGCAAGCCTGGAATGGAGTGTAAATGAAATGGCTGATTTTTTTGACAGATTTCCGAATGCAACGGCCGATCTGGCTGAACGAATGTGCCACATCCAGGCACAGGCCCGTGAAGATTGGGAAAATGTACGCGATTTCTTTATTAAATACCAGGATCACATAATTTATGGCACCGACAGAGGCGATTATCTGGGTTCGGAACAAGATCCTGTAAAATTAAAGCAACTGGTTCATGAAGAGTGGACAAGTGACTGGAAATTTCTTACTTCCAATGAAACAATGTCATCATGGAAGGTAAATGGTGAGTTTAAAGGTCTTCTGTTGCCCAAACCGGTCATTGAAAAAATTTATTACAAAAATGCAGAAAGAGTATTTCCTGAATTTAAAAAACTCAGGAATTAAAACGAAAAAAGCTTCTTTATTAATTGCGGAAAATTTAATGAAACCGATGATAATATAAACTCTTCCACTATGAATAAATGGATTATTACACTCGCACTGATTCTACCGGGTTATGTACTTTTAGCTCAGAATTTCGACATCCGGGTTGTTGCTGAAATTAATCTTGGAACTCCCTTAGGTCAGTTCCGGGCGGTGCCTGTAAACCTTGGTGAAAACAAACCCAAAGCCATTGCAGCGCTTTATTCGGAAGATGCAGAAATAGATCCCTGGATAGGTATGTTTTTCTTTCCGAAACATACACTGAAAATGATTCTGTTTGATGAAACCGGCAATGTAATCTGGAAAAGGGATTTAGGAGAAGGCGTGGTTCCGGGAATATGGTTCAGCCCAATTTTTGCATTTGACCTGGACCAGGATGGAATGGACGAAATTTGGATTGTTAATAATACCGACACTGAGCATCCGCTTGACCACCGCAAATATGTGCTTGAGAAGGTCAATCCGCTTACAGGAAAGACTGAAGGCCAATGGCCCTGGCCACAACCTGCACAGCCACAAACAATGTCAGCCTTGTACCGTCATTTTATTATGGGAGGTTTTGTTAATAATACTCCGGTACTCCTTACAGCCCAGGGCACATACGGACCAATGGCTATACAGGGATGGAACCCCGATATGAGTTTACGCTGGGAACATAAAATACCGGGAGATGCTGAAGGATGTCTGGGAAGCCATGTTACCCCTGTTGTTGATATCAATCAAGACGGAATTGATGAGTTGCTTTGGGGAGAACGCTGTATTGAACTGGACAAAGGAGTACAACTTTTTTGTGCAGATGAAGACAGCTGGGAAGGACACAGCGATATTATTCAACCGGTTTTTAATTACAATAAAAATGAATGGGCGTTTTTTACCTGCAGAGAAAGTGCAAACAACCAGGCTCCAAGAGTAGCCTTCTACAATAATAAAGGCGACCGTATCTGGGGAAAGCTGGATGAAGGCCATATTGATACCGGATGGGCAGCACGAATTGGCAAAAATGGAGAACCAATTGTGCTGGGAGTTAAAGTCGGGGAAAAAATCCGAACAGCCGATGGTGAAGTCCGTACAGGTATTGAAGAATATACCTACGAAGCATTTTCAGGAAAAGAAATAAAACTCGGTTTCAATACCTATACTACCATTCCCGTTGATTTGAACGGGGATGGAATCCATGAACTTGTAAAAGGTTATTTTGAAGGCGACGGAAATGTTATCGACCGTGAAGGAAATATCCTGACAAACATTAAAGGCTTGTCAGCAATGGCATCGAAATTCACCAGTTTACCAGGTGAACAAATATTAAGCTATTCCAAAGATGGCATTGTCAGAATTTGGGCTGATAAAAATGCAGCCGATAATAAGCAGGCCAAAGCACGCTATGAAAATCCTTTCTATAAAATAAATCAAAAACAAACAGGAAACGGCTATAATTTATTCAATTTAGGGGGCATTTAATAATTTTAAAACCATAAACATGAAGTCAATAAAATTCATTCTGGCCATAATGTTAGCATTCATTTGTGGCAATGGAATATCAGCACAGGATAAGGGTGAGGGAATTGTCACGGTAAAGAAAACAGAAGACTTTCAAATTACCGGAACAGGTAGTTCCGGCAACTGGAAAAATACCGGATGGATCAACATCCCTCAGCGAAGGCAAAGGCCTGAAACTTATGAAACCAAAGTAAAAGTGCTTTATTCCGAAACCGGTATTTATTTTTTATTTGACTGTCAGGATAAAAAGCTGATTTCCACATTTACTGCAGACTATGAAGACCTTTGGCTTGAAGATGTAGTTGAAGTTTTTCTCTGGCCCGATGAAAGTTTCCCGGTATATTTTGAATACGAACTTTCACCTATGAACTACGAACTTCCAATCCTGGTACCAAATGATAAAGGAACCTTTTTCGGATGGCTCCCCTGGCATTATGAGGGAGAAAGAAAAACAAGACATGAAACAAGCGTTCGTGGTGGAAAAAAAGAAAGCGGTGCCGCCATATCGGGATGGGTAGCCGAATTTTTTATACCCTTTGAACTGCTGACTCCCCTGCCGAATGTCCCACCCAAAAGAGGTACTAAGTGGCGTGCCAATATGTACCGCATTGATTACGATCAGGGACAGACAACCTTTTCCTGGCAGGAAACCAGGAAAACTTTTCATGATTACGAAAGATTCGGAACTTTTGTCTTTGAATAGCAAGTAACCATCTTCTATTTTATTATGTTTAAGAAAATATATTTGAACTTATCCTTTATATTCATTTTTATACTTTTTATTTCATGGAATCCACTGAAAAAAACAGAACAACCTGCTGTTCCTGCAATTCCTGATTTTCAATGGGAATATGTGAGCCCGGAAAGCCAGGGAATGTCATCTCAAAAGCTTGACGAGATGAAAAAGGTTTTAGCAGAAAAGGGTACCAAAAAGCTGCTCATCATTAAAAATGATAAAGTTATCTATGAATGGTTTGCCAACGGGTGGGAAGATTCAGAAAAAAAACATTATTCAGCCTCATTGGCTAAAGCATTAGTTGGAGGAATTTCACTTTTGGCAGCTATTGATGATGGGTACATTTCCCTTGATGATGCTGCCTGTAAATACATCACCCAATGGAAAAAGAGTGGAAGAAAATCAACCGTTACAGTAAGGCATCTGGCAACACATACTTCCGGCATTGAAGATGCAGAAGCATCTGTAAAAGAAAAAAAAATATTGAAGGAAGGTTCAGATAAACATATGGAACTTCCCGGATGGAAAGGGCAGTTTTGGAGAAAAGAACCGAATCCATTTTTAATAGCAAGAGACAGCGCGCCTGTAATTTTTACCCCCGGAAGCAATTATGCCTATAGCAATCCGGGAATTGCCATGCTTATATATGCAACAACCGCTTCCATTCAAAATGCCCCCTATAAAGACATTCGAACTTACTTAAGAGAAAGGATTTACGATCCAATTGGGATTGATGAAACAGAATACAGCATCGGTTACAATAAAACCTATGCTACAAGTGATTTGCAACTGGTACCAGGCTGGGGAGGTGGCAGTTTTACTGCAAATTCGGTTGCCCGATTAGGGCTTTTAATGCTTCACAAAGGAAACTGGAAGGGTGAGCAACTTATCAACCCTTTGTCGGTAGAGAAAACTATCCGTTATTGGGATACCGCCCTTCCAACCAGCCTTTCAGAATATGAAGGAAATACAAGGACTGATGCCAACCCGATTCCCGCAACAACTTCAGGATGGTACAGTAATTATGACGGTATTTGGAATCATGTACCAAAGGATGCCTTTGCCGGTGGGGGAGCCGGGAATCAGCACTTATTTGTTATACCAAGTCTGAACATGGTAATAGTGCGCATGGGTGATAAGTTATATGATGATTCAGCAGGTGAAGGATTTTGGAAAGGTGCCGAAAAATATCTTCTAAATCCTATAATGGATGCGATTGAAGAACCACCTTATCCAAATAGTAACCTCTCTGTACGATTTGCACCTAAAGATTCTGTTATTCGATTAGCCAAAGGCAGCGATTGCTGGCCTGCCACATGGGCAGATGATGGAAATTTATATACAGCTTATGGTGATGGATGGGGGTTCATTCCGTACACCGATATGAAATTAAGTAACGGTTTGGCAAAGGTTTCAGGCAATCCTCCTGCTGTTAAAGGCACTAACATCCGTTCTATGACGGGGGAAAAAGTTGGACAGGGAAAATTTGGGGAAAAAGCAAGCGGAATGCTGATGGTTAACGGTGTGCTTTACATGCTGATACGAAATGCGCAGAATTCATCCTTAATGTGGTCGGAAAATTATGGTAAAGACTGGGAGCATGCTGACTGGAAGTTTGACATCAGTTTTGGCTATCCCACTTTTCTAAATTTTGGAAGAAATTATGAAGACGCACGAGACAATTTTGTTTACATCTATTCGCATGATGAATCAAGTGCATACAATAACAGCGACAAATTTATTTTGGCCAGGGTTCCAAAAAACCAGATTAAAGATTGGCGAAAATATGAATATTTTTCCGGATACGATGAATTTAAGACCCCGAAGTGGTCGGAAGATATACGAAAAAGAAAAAGTATTTTTGAAAATCCGGGTAAATGTTACAGGTCAGGTATTACTTTCAACAAAGGATTAGGAAAATACATTTGGTGCCAGACAATCCAGATGTCTCCCCCCGAGGGTCACGCCTTTACCGGAGGAGAAAGTGATGTTAGGTTCAGGGGCGGACTTGGAATTTTTGAATCATCCAATCCCTGGGGGCCATGGAAAACAGTCTACTATACCCGAAACTGGGATATAGGACCTGGCGAAACTTCTTCTATTCCGGCCAGGTGGATGAGCAAGGATGGCAAATCAGCTTATTTGCTCTTTTCGGGAAATGATTATTTTTCACTCCGAAAATTAACCTTTATTACTGAACATTAATAAAACATGATTTCGAAGATATTTGCCCCCGATAGGTATCGGGGATTTGAAGTTGTGTTACCCAATTGGGACCACCAGTTCCTAAGACTCCGGAGAAGTCAAATAAGGGAATAAAACCGGAAACTTGAAAGAATTCGAAAGTTCGATCCCGATTGCTATCGGGAGTTCGACCCCGATAGCTATCGGGGGTTTGAAGAGGAATTCATCAAATCTAGCACCCGCTTCCAGGACTCAGGAGAGGTCAAATGGGTAGAAAACCGAAACCTGTCCTTTCCTGGTTCGATTTTAGTCCCCCTTGACAGTATTCAGAGAGTCATTAAATCTATCTTTCTTCGTGGTTTATTCGTAGTTTATTCGTGGTTTATTCGATACAAATTCGCGATTTACCGAATTTATAACGAATATACATCGAATAAAATACAAATTAAGGCTCAACTTGAATAGTCTTTAACAGGAGTTTGAACAGAGACTGAAGAAGTATAGGAGCTACTCAGAAAAAACAAATTATCAGAAGGAAATACGTCTGTTTTAAGTAACTTGTTTTATGGATTTTTTGATATTTTTGGAGAATCAACTGATGCTCGTATGTTCACCTTCCTAAAAGAAGATCATCAAAATAGAATTGAAAGAAGCAAACTACTGCTATTCAGGATATCAGGTCTGTTAAATTAAAATTTAATAAAAGAAAGAAATGAACTCAAATCAAAGCCGGCTTTACAAACACCTTACCACGCTATCGTTTTTCCTCCTGCTGTTTATAGTGGGTTGCACCACCATGCCGCCATCTGAAAGGGATGAAAGCCAGGATGTCACTAATGGCTGGAAAGTAATTGGTCCGGGTGGAGGCGGAGGAGTTATGAGACCTACGATCAGTCCGCTGGATGAAAACTTTGTTATGGTCCATTGCGATATGACAGCGGCTTATGTTTCTCATGATGGAGGCGCTAACTGGAAAATGAAAAATTTATGGAATGTACCGGAGGATTTTGAATTCGATCCGGTGAATGCCAATATTGTTTACACTGCTACCAAAGGCTTCCGCCATGATGAAGACAGAGGTTCAGGATTGAGCATGTTATACAAGTCAACTGATAAAGGCCAGACATGGGAAATTGTTTATCCAGATATCAGTAAGGCAAAAAAAGGCCTTGAGCGCCTGCAAAATTACGATTATCTGCCTTCAGAAATTATTGACGGGGCTATTGATGGCACCATCGAAAAAGTTTCTGTTGATCCTAAAAACAACAACCACATCTATCTTGGATTAACACCGTTAAGGTTTTATATTGGCAGCTCTGATGCGCTGAAGGTACCCGATTCCACCATGCTGGTACGAACCATGGATCAGGGAAAAACCTGGGAAATGATTGCCCAGATACCCGGGAAAAATGTTAAAGCAATATTCACTTCGGGGGAAACCGGACTCGAAGATGAAGTAGTTGTTTTTACCGACGAAGCATGTGTTCATGTCAATGAAATAACCGGGCAAACAAAACAGTTACCCATGCCTGTTAGTCCGGTAATTGTTGTTGATGGCGGCAGGGGAAAGAACAGAACGCTGATATATCTTCAGGCCTCCTTCAGGGAATCGGGCAATAAAACAGAAGGCGGAATGTATGTAAGCAATGATTTGGGGAAAAGCTGGACCCAAATAAATCAGGGACTACAAAATACCGTTGCAGAAGGAAGACTGCCTGGTTTCAGAAGAGGGCTGGCTGTCTGTGAAACCCAACCGGAAATAGCATACATATCCGTAATTTCTCCTGAAAGGAATGAGACAGGAGGAATTGATCCAATTTTTTGCATTTATAAAACCATCAATGGAGGCCAGTCATGGCAACCGGTTTTAAGGTCTTCCACACCCGGAGGATATCTCACCAATAATTTTGAAGGGGCCTGGATGGAAGAAAGCTATGACCCCGGATGGGGAGGAGCTCCCATTGATCTTGGGGTTGCTCCGGGCAATCCTGATATCTGTTATGCAGGTGACAACGGCCGTGGTTATAAAACCACCGATGGAGGAAAAACCTGGAAACAAACCTATAGCCATGAAATGCCGGATGGTTCTTATGCCAGTGGCGGATTGGATGTGACTACCTGTTATGGGGTTCATTTTGATCCATTTGACGATAACCATTTCTTTATATGTTATACTGACATGGGGCTGTTCCAGACTTTTAACAGCGGCAAAAGCTGGTTTCATTCCCTTAATAACATTCCACGGCCATGGCAAAATACCTGTTACGACCTTACATTCGATCCGAAAGTAAAAGGAAAAGTCTGGTCGGTATGGGCAAATGCACATGACCTTCCCAGGACAAAAATGTTTGGCCCCAGAGGATTTGGAAATTATCAGGGAGGTGTAGCTGTTTCATACGACCATGGCCGAAGTTGGGAAAAAAGCAACAATGGGATGCCGGAGAATGCGGTTTGCACCAATATATTGCTCGATCCTTCCAGTCCTGCTGAGTCCAGAATACTTTATGTAGCCGTGTTTGACAAGGGAGTATACAAATCGACCGACGGAGGGAAAAACTGGAAAGAAGCAAACACAGGCCTGGGAGACAATAAATTTGCATGGCAGGTTCGGAGAAATTCAAACGGACGCATGTTTGTTCTATGCGCCCGGGGGAGAAAAAACAATCAAAACGTTGATGGCGTAGTTTACTACAGCGACGATAATGCTGCATCCTGGCATCTGCTTCCTCTGCCAAAAGGAGTAAATGGTCCGCACGATTTGCTTATTGATGAAGGAAACGCCCAACGGATGTACCTCAGCAGCTGGCCCCGCAAATCAGATGCAGGTGATGTAAACGGCGGAGTTTATAAAACTGAAGACGGAGGGAAAACCTGGAAACAGATTTTCGACGAACGGGTAAGGGTGAACTCAGCGGCTTTAGACCCAAACCAACCCAACAAGATTTACATCAATACATTTCAAAACGCAGCCTACCGGAGTTCAGATTATGGCGAAACCTGGAGCAGGATTGAAGGATACCGGTTCAAGTGGGGCCAAAGGCCTGTACCTGATCCGCACAACCCCGGAATGTTATTTCTTACAACATACGGAGGAAGCGTATATTATGGGCCGGCAGAAGGAACAACCCAGGCTGATGAAGACATTGTAAACATGCCTGAAAACTGGTGGTAGATATATAACCTGCAGGTATAGCTGCCTGACATAGAAAGTAATGGATTTTCCTGATGTGTAACTATAAAACTTCTTTGATAAATTTCGTTACCGGGTGCCTGCTGTTTTTGATGCCTTCACAAAGTTCTTCCCAGGATTTTGAAAGAATCAATATACAGCAGGTCTCCCTCGATCCGGTGCGGCCTGCCCGTTATGCCCGCTCCTTTCGCGACATGAACGGGGATATTCATGTAATGGGTATTTTTAAAGTCACACCGGATAACCAGGGCCGGTTTATTACGCAAGTTCAGTACAATCCTGTGTTTCCACCCACAGCCCTTAATGAAGCAATAATGAACACTTTTTTTTCAAAACCCGGTTATTTCATTGCACTCAACAACAGGCTTGAATTCAAAGAAAAAAACACCTACACAACAAAAATGTGGCTATCGGTAAATAATCTTAAAACTCTTGAAGAAACAGAAGCTACATTCAGCCTTCCTGAAGCAGGAAATGTTGATTTCGGGAACAGGGATGAATGGTCGGGTTTATTTTGCCACCGTTCTGTGCTGCAACTTCCCGATGGTTCACTTCTGGCATCAATGTATGGTAATTTTGAACCAGATACAATTACCCCGGTAAATCCTCAGAGCAAATCGGAAACAAAATTTATGCTTCGTGCTTTTGTAGTGCATTCCACCGACTCAGGTTTTACATGGCATTACCGGTCGACATTGGCAGCGCCCAACACTCTGTGGTTTGAAAATTCTGAAGGTTTTAATGAGTGGTCGATGGTACAGCTTGACAATGGTCATTTGCTTGCTGTAATACGGACAGGCCATTATACCCCGCTTGTATTTTGTATAAGTAAAGACCTGGGAAAAACCTGGAGTGCTCCTGTGACTTATCCGGAAACATTTCCGGCAGGTTGTGATCCCTGCTTAATTAAACTGGATGACGGCCGTGTTGCCCTTGCATTTGGAGAGATGGTTCAACCGGCCGGTGCCAGTGCTTTTGAGGGTCCCCTGGAAAATCACGACCGTCGCCGAAGATGCCGGTTGGCCATATCAAAGACACCGGAAGCTGATTCCTGGCAGGTTTACAATATCACCGGGTACGATAACCGGAGTGCTTATCCTACCATTTTTCAGGCACTGCCAAATACAATATTGTATCAGTCCGATCTTGAACTTTACCAGATTCAGATTCCAAATCAAAATTAATAATCAATGAAAACATTTATTCTCACACTATTTATTTTCTCATTTTGGTGTTCATTTGCACAAAACCCTGAGGAGATAGTTGTTGTAAAACCAAAGGAAATTCATGATGTGCTAAATAACCCGGGTATAGGTTTTACCACCTTCCAGATGTTTAATGGCGACAACCTGGCACCCAATCAGGATGTTCTGAGAGAAGCCAACCTTGAGCAATACAACAATCCTTTGAATGTAAGGGAGAATAACAATTATCCCAATACATCCATTGCCTATTTCAGAATACTCTGGAGTGTGATTGAACCCGAAATGGGAAAATACAGGTGGGATTATATCGACAGTCTGCTGGAACTTTCACATGCACACGAGCAGACGCTTATGTTGCGTATTGCCCCCTATAAAGGAAGACCCATGGATGATGTTCCTGCATGGTACAGAGAGCTGGTGGGGCCGGAGCGGAATTTTGCCCATGAAAAGTGGCCTGTTGATCCGGAAAATCCTTTATATACCCAACACTTCGGAAACATGATACGGGCACTTGGGCAACGATACGATGGAAATACGGATCTTGAAGCCGTTGACCTTGCTATTATCGGCTGGGCAGGAGAAGGCGGAGGCTCAGAATTGCTGACCCGGAAAACCCGTGAGGCCCTTATCAGTGCCTACACCGATTCGTTTAAGGAAACACCTTTGATTGCACTTTTAATGGACCCGCCTGCAAATACGTATGCCAATTCACAAATTCCCGTTGGCTGGAGGGTCGACTGTATCGGTGACCTGGGTTTCTGGGCAGACGAACAAAATGGCTGGACTCACATGCACGATTTCTATCCAATCGAAATCATAAACTGCGATGTTCAGGACGATTGGAAAAGATCACCACTGAGCTTCGAAATTTGTGGCACTTTTCTGAATTGGAAAAATACCCAGGGTTATGGCAGAGAAGAAGTAAAATACATTTTCGACCAGTCTTTAAAATGGCATATATCTTCCTTTAATGCCAAGTCCTCACCAGTCCCTGAAGAATGGCAGGATTTGACAGATGAATGGCTTAAAAAAATGGGGTACCGTTTTGTACTAAAACGTTTTACTTTTCCTAAAGAAATAAGAAAAAACGGTAAAATGGAATTCACTTCCTGGTGGGATAATAAAGGGGTAGCTCCCTGCTACAAAAATTTCCCCCTGGCAATCCGTCTGAAAAACTCTCAATCCGAAAGAACATTCATTACCCATGCCGATATCCGCAATTGGCTCCCCGGTGACAATCTGTACGACGATGCAATTTTTATCCCTGTTGACATGCAGCCTGGAACCTATGATGTGCAGGTAGGAATCATCGACGGTATAAAAGGCACTCCAAAAATTAAACTGGCTATTGATGGAAAAGATAAAGAAGGGTGGTATTCACTTGGAAAAATTAAAATAACTCAATAACCTTCTCCTAATTCAAAGTTTTGAAATAAAGATACCGAAAAGAATGCTGTGTGTTTTTAAAACTTTAATATCCTATACTTTAACCAGGGCACAACAATTAGTGCCCATTTTAATCAAAATTCGATGAATAAAAATACAAAAGCAATGATTCTGTTGGTTATTGCATTCAGTCTGTTAACAGGAATCTCATGCAAAACCAATATGAAATCCGGGGAGATGCAGTCAATAAAGATTTACGATAAAAATCCATTTTACTGGGAATATAAAGGTGAACCGGTATTACTGCTCGGAGGTTCAAAAGAAGATAACCTGTTTAATCATCCGGAAGGACTTGCAGAACATCTTGATTTGCTCAAGGCGGTTGGAGGAAATTACATCCGGAATACAATGAGCAGCCGTAATCCGGGCAATGTGTGGCCATTTAAATTACTTGAAAACGGATTGTATGACCTGAACCAGTGGAATCCTGAATACTGGGAAAGATTTGAAAATTTACTCCGGCTATGTGCTGAAAGAGATATTATTGTCCAGGTTGAATTATGGGATCCGTGGGACCTGTTCAAATCAGAAGCAGAATTGGGTCATGGTCCACTCAATGTTGGCTGGGAAAGTTGCCCCTATAATCCTAATCTGAATATCAATTACACGCCTGAAGAAACCGGGCTGGATACAGTAATTGATTATTATACAGCTGTGCAGCCATCGAACCATAAATTTTTCTTTACAGTACCTGAATTGGAAAATATTCCTGAAATCCTGCATTATCAACAGGCATTTGTCGATCGGCTTTTAGAAATTTCACTTGATTATCCAAATGTTCTTTATTGCATGAATAATGAAACAGGAGAGCCCGCTGAATGGGGCGAATATTGGGCTACCCATATCCGCAAAAGAGCAGAAGAATCAGGCAGGAGAGTTTTTCTGACTGATATGCGCCGTAACAGTAATTTTGAGTCAGAAGAACAGATAAAACTGCTCCATGACAGGGAGTATTACGATTTTTTTGAAATTTCTCAAAATAACGCGAATAGAAATCAAACCCACTATAACTTTATTTTATCCATCCGCAATCAAATCCTTACGAACCCAAAACCTCTGAATAATGTAAAAGTTTATGGCGGAGGTGAGTCGGTTCATTCTGAAGGAGTAACAGAAGGAACAAGACGGTTCTGGAGAAATATTTTCGGAGGATCGGCATCTTCCCGCTTCCACCGCCAGGGATCAACTCCTTTTTACTCGGGAGCCGGGTTGAGTGAATTATCACAAACTCATATTCGCAGTATGAGAATGTTGATGAATGAATTTGATGTGTTTAACAGTACCCCATCAAATCACCTGCTTAACGAATGCGAGCCCAATGAAGCCTTTTGTATGGCAACAGGAGAAAATCAGTATGTCATCTATTTTACCAATGGAGGCAAGGTATTTCTTGATATCCCGGAAATTCAGGACGAATTTGAAATGAGGTGGCTGAATATTTCAAAATCTGAATGGTTGCCTGCCAGCAGCATTAAAATAAATAAGCAAATGGGGATCATTGCACCTGATAATGGCCAGTGGGCGGTGTTGATAATTCCTTTACAACCCGGCCGGAATGAATCTTAAACTTTCCGATTTATTTTATTTTTAATAGATTATGATAAAATTAACCACGCTTGATTTAATAGGAAAAACACCATTAGTAAAGCTTGATAAGATTACTCACAAAGGCTTAAACCTGTTTGGCAAGCAGGAATACATACAACCCGGAGGGAGTGTAAAGGACAGGGCGGCATTACAGATTGTAACCGATGCTTATCAAAAAAAACAGCTAACCAAAGGGCAATTGGTTGTAGAAATGACGAGCGGAAATATGGGAGCAGGGCTGGCTGTTGTCTGCAGGCAATTCGGGAATCCATTTGTGGCTGTTATGCCCAGGGGAAACAGTCCGGAAAGGATAAAAATCCTGGAATCACTGGGTGCAGAGGTAATATTGACAGAGCAAATTGACGGACAACCGGGCATGGTTACTGGCAAAGATATTGAGCATGCTTCTGAAATTGCCGGAAAACTTGCAGCTGAAAAGAATGGTTTTTATGTAGATCAGTTCAACAATCCTTCCAGCATAAAAGCTCATTACCTGACTACCGGACCGGAAATTTGGGCAGATTTACCTGATATTGATGCTTTTGTTACATCTGTTGGAACCGGCGGAACATTCCTGGGCATATCAAAATACCTGAAGGAGAAAAAACCTGCGATAAAATGCATTGCAGTAGAGCCTGAAAATGCAGCCATCATAAAAACCGGACAAGTAAAACATCCCAGGCACATAGTTCAGGGAACTGGATATGGCTTAATTCCACCTCATTGGGATAATAATCTTGTTGATGAAGTTGTAACGGTCACTGATGATGAGGTAAAAGAAATGACACTCAGGCTATGGCAGGAGCAGGGATTGTTTACAGGTTATTCAACCGGAGCAAATGCAGTTGCTGCTATAAAATTTGCATATTCAAATTTTGAAGTTAAAAATATTGTTACAATCTTGTGCGACACAGGATTTAAATATTCAGGATTTTGATGGAAAGAAAGATTTAAACAACAATTCGATGATAGCAAAATTTCACATTTCCATTTCGATATTAATTTCTCTTCTGTTATTGGGAAATTGCACTACCCGGACTTTAACACAGGAAGCCGTTAAAAAATCGGCTACTGAATCGGTCCCGGTTCAATACCAGGAGAAAGGGATTTTTAATTTGGGCAACAACATTTTTTGCTCAAACAATTTTGCAGGTGCACGGTTAAATCACGTTGTACTTACTGATGATACTCTTGTAACGGTTTTGATATCACCTGAAAATTCTCCCATCAACACCAGCCCCTGGTATGCTTTCAAACTTTGGTCGGAAGCTGAACGTAAAATTTCTTTGGATATCACCTATCCCGAAGGTTATTATCACCGGTACCATCCAAAATTAAGCAATAACGGCCAGAACTGGCAGGAAGTTGATTCTACAGTTTACAGAATAACATACAACGATCAAAAAAGGCCGGTGCGGGGATCCATAAGCCTTATAATTGGCCGGGACACATTGTGGGTTGCTGCACAAGAGTTGATAGCTACTGCCCAAGCAGAAGCCTGGATGGACCAGATTGCATCCAGGCCGTATGCTACAAAATCGGTAATAGGTAAAAGCAAAGCAGGCAAAGCCATTCATGCCCTTCAAACAGGAGAAAGAGACAGCAAACAAATACTGATGATTATTTCACGGCAGCACCCGCCGGAAATTACCGGTTTTAAAGCAATGCAGGCTTTTGTGGAAACAATTAATTCCGATACTGAAATCGCCAGACAATTTCGAAAGAAATTCACCACGCATGTTATACCGGTAGTAAATCCAGATGGTGTTGACAACGGACATTGGCGGCATAACAACGGAGGTATCGATTTGAACCGTGACTGGGTTGATTTTAACCAACCTGAAACGGGTGTAATCAGAGACTATGCGAAACAAAAAATTGATAAAGAAAATGGTAAGCTGGTATTTTTTATCGACTTTCATTCAACCTGGAAAGACATTTACTACATCCCTTATGAACAGGAAGAAGGCAGTGAAACCGAATTGGTATATAAGATGATTCAGCTTGCCGGTGAAGAATTTCCCGATTATACACCCGATGTGGCTAAATCTCTTTCTGCCGGTAATAATGCAAAAGTATCCTCTGATGGTTATTTTCATAAAAACTATGGGGCACCGGCATTAATTTATGAAGTTGGTGATGATACTCCCCGGGAGTTTATAAGAAAAAAGGCTGAGGTTTCTGCAATAAAATTAATGGAACTTCTAATTAATTCACATGCGATGTCATTTTAAATCCATGAAACGAAATACATTATCTCATAAAAAATTCAACATGAAAAATAAAACAAACGGTTTATTCATAAAGGTAATACTGGTACTGATTGTATCCGCTGTTCTCTGGGGAGTAGCTTTTTTTCAGAAGAAAAATGAAGAAGAATATTATACCGAAGCTGATTTTAAGCGGGTTAATAAAATTGATGCCCATTGTCATATTTTCCATAACCGGCCTCAATTTATGGAGCAGGCACAGGAAGACAACTTTCGCATCCTGACAATCTGTGGAGGAGCTGAACTTGATGAGCAGATGGAAATAGCCGTTTCTCTTCAAAAAGAATTTCCTGGCCGCCTGGCCTTTCTGTCAGGTTTCTCCATGGAAGGATGGGAAGATGATAACTGGTCACAGAAGACCATTGCTCATCTGGAAGAAACTTTTCGAAAAGGGGCTATAGGCCTCAAAGTCTGGAAAAATATTGGTATGGTTGAAAAGGATAAAGAGGGGAATTTTATTATGATCGATGATCCTAAATTCGATCCTGTTTTTAGTTACCTGGAAGAAAAAGGAATTCCCCTATGCGGGCACCTTGGAGAACCCAGAAACTGCTGGCTCCCCATCGAAGAAATGACTGTAAACAATGATAAGCAGTATTTCAAGGAACATCCGGAATTTCATATGTACCTTCACACAGAATATCCTTCTTATGAAGAGCAGATTGCTGCGCGCGACCGGATGCTTGAAAAACATCCAAAACTGAAATTTATGGGAGCCCATCTGGCAAGTTTAGAATGGAGCGTTGATTTGTTGGCTGAACATTTCGACCGGTTTCCAAATGCAACGGTGGATTTGGCAGAACGTGTCTGCCATCTCATGGTACAGGCACAGGAAAATCCACAGAAAGTACGCGATTTTATTATTAAATACCAGGATCGTATTCTATATGGAACCGACCGGGGAGATTACGGAGGACTGGAAGAAAATGAAATAAAACCAAAGGCACATGATGCATGGATGACTGACTGGAAATTTTTTACCACCGACAAGAAGATGACTACCTGGGAGGTTAACGGAGAATTTCGTGGACTGAAACTTCCGAAGAAAGTAATTGATAAGATTTATTATATAAATGCGGAGAAACTTTTTCCACAATTCAAAAAGCTTTAATAAATAAAGCTTGAGTTATAACCAAAGAGGCTATGAATCATATAAAAATAATTTTCATGTTTGCTTTTATAGCGGCTGTTACCCGGCCGCTGTATGCAAATGAAAACAACCGCCGGAAACCAAACATCTTGCTGATAATGGCCGATGACATCGGATATTCAGATATTGGATGTTATGGAGGAGAGATCAAAACACCCAATATCGACCGGCTGGCTGAGGCAGGCGTTCGTTTCTCCACATTTTACAACATGGCAAAATGCAATCCCACACGCAGTTCTTTGCTTACAGGGCTATACAATGGCGGGGATGGAGCCGTTCATCTTGCCCACATTACAAAACAGGCAGGTTATTTTAATATAATGAGCGGGAAAGAACATTTCGACAACTGGGTTCCTGATTATTGCAAGGCCGAAAATGTATTCGACCATTCCTTTTATTTCTGGGCAACTACAGAATATTTCGTCCCCCCGTCAGGAAAATTTCAACGCCCTTTTTATCTCGAAGGGAGACAGCTGGAGACAGAGGAAATCTATCATGAAAAGGTACCCATGTTCAAAACTGATTTTATAACAGATTATGCTTTAAAGTGGCTCGATGATGCACTGCAAAAAGAAAATCCATTTTTTCTTTACCTGCCGTATCACGCTGCACACTATCCTTTACAGGCCCGGCCCGAAGACATTGCCCGCTACAGGGGAAAATACATGGAAGGCTGGGATGTATTGAGGGAAAAGCGTTTCAACAGGATTAAAAAAACTGGATTGTTGCCAGCCTATACGCAGTTAAGTCCTGCAGAAGGTAACCGGAATAAATTCAGAGGACCCCTGGTTCCGTCCTATACCGATTATTATCCCTGGGAAAGCCTGAACGACCTTCAAAAGGACTCGCTCGATCTTGAAATGGCAGTTTACGCAGCCATTATTTACCGTATGGACCAGAATATAGGCCGGGTGCTGAAAAAACTGGAACAGAATGGAGAATTAGACAATACGTTAATCATTTTTATGTCGGATAACGGAGCCTGTCCCTTTTACCAGAACGATGTAAAAGATGTACCACCCGGACCGGCCAATTCGTACTGGAGCTTGCGATCGGCCTGGGCCAACCTCTGCAATACACCTTTCCGGCAATACAAACAGGCAGGTTACGAAGGGGGGTGCAACTCCCATTTTATCGCCTTCTGGCCGGAAGTAATCAAACCAAATACCATCTGTACTCAACCCGGACATGTGGTGGATTTAATGCCTACTTTCCTGGATATCCTAAACCAAAGTTATCCTGAGTCCATCAACAGTTTCCCTTCCCTGCCCCTTCACGGAAGCTCTTTGTTGCCACTCTTTAAGGGAGAACAGCGCAAAGAACCGGATTTCTTTATTTCAGGAATGGAAAAATTCAGAATGTTCAGAAAAGGAGATATTAAAATAGTTCAAATGAATGGGGAAGACTGGGAATTATACGATTTAAAGAAGGATCCGACCGAAACAGAAAATCTATCGGAAAAATATCCGGAGAAATTGAATGAAATGCTGATGGATTACAAAAGAAGTGCACAAAATGTTGGGATTAAATAAGAGGTAAGCAAAAGAAAAACCTCCGAAAATAAGAACATAACAGGTCGGGTAAGATTTATTTTTATTAGTTTGCACTTCTTAAAGTATTTCCTTCGCATTCTTTTAGCAAGAATAAGGACACCGGGTTAAAAAGGCCTGTATCGGAATTCTCCTTATCAGGAATCGGCCAATCCCGGATAAATGTGTTTAAATTTAAAATTTATAAAATCACCGCAATGACAGCAAAAAAAATCTTACAACAAATCATGCTGTTAATCCTCCCCTCCGCTCTGATTGTTTTACAAGGAATGGCACAATACGCCGACACACAACACAGAGAACTAACAGAGAACGAAGTGCCCGTAAGTAAGCCTGGCAGTTACGATGCAGCAGGAACCACCTATGTCCTTGTGAATGATATTTCGAGCACCACCAGCGCCCTTTTCCTGGGAAAGAATGTAATTCTCGATTTAAATGGTTATACGATTACTTATGCTGATGGAGGATATGAGCACCTGCCCAACTTTGATTTTGAAGAAGGATTAAAGGACTGGGATTTCTCAAAAGCCCCGGAAGCAAAAATTGAAGATACCAAGGTGCAGGTTTTTACAGGGGATAAAGTATTAAGGTTAAAAAAAGGAGAAGAAATTACATCTCAGTATATAACCTTACCTTTTGCAAATCGTTCCTATTTTGCCATGTGTGGGGTAACCGGCAGTGAAATGAGTGTAAGTGTATATGTTGAAGATGAAACAGGTGAACTGGTGCGGTGTACAAATAATTATGGAAGTTCACAAAAACAGGGAAGCCCGGTGGAGAATAAATCCCCCAGGCTGGGTGGTGGTTTCGTGTATGCACATTTGAAAAATATCCCTGCGGGAAAATACAGAATTCGCATCAAGGCTGAGACCGACTGTATGGTAGACCATATAGATATCCGCCCTGCCATGGATGTTGGCATAGGCATTATTGGGAAAACCCGCACCTATGCACACGTAGATCATTTATATGACGGGTGGTGGGGACACAGCGCTTTTTATGATTATACAACCGATTTTAGAAATGGGATTCCTGCAGACAGCTTGCCGGTGGTAACAGGCGAAGGTACAATTACCATTAAGAATGGCACAATACAAAGCGGTGCAACAGGCATATTGAACTGGGGCATCCAGTCAACAGCAAACGATGTTAAGATTGTACTCGACAACGTAAAAATTGTTTCCTCGGGAATAAACACCAATGCAGTCAATGTTCCCCATGCCACTATTACCAATTGTCTTTTTGACATACAAAGCCCGTTTATAATCAACCGTCATGGATCATCAAACTATGCTGTAGATTTAGGAAGTGGCAAGGGTTCAAAAGTTTCCTTTTCTGAATTCTTTGGTGGACAAGGCTGCTTATCTTTTACGGGAGACTCGCTTCAGGTTCATGACAATTTATTTGTCAACCGGCAAACGGTGACCAATCATTACAGCATCATGACCGGAGCCGATAATGCAAAAATATTCAGAAATACATTCAAACCGGAAATTGGTTCAGGAATTGAAATCTACAAAAAAAAGAATACCGAAATTTACGAGAATGAGTTCTACATTGAAGCTGCACCACCCTCCTGTGAATACGGGAATACCAATTACAGCACCAATGCCATCCGGTTAGCCGATTATAATGCTCAGCCCGGTGCGGCAGATGGTTGTTATGGCAACAGGATATACAACAATAAGTTTTATATTACAGGTAAGGATTATCCCGAATATGTGAAATATGTCCCGGTTGCAACAGCCGTTTTTTACAGTGCAAGCGGAGGTGATAATTATATTTACAACAATGAAATAGAAATCACCGATTTGAATGCAGGTTCAAAGAATGAAACGGTTGGCTTTTATATCGGGGGCGGTTCCATTGGAGGTGAGATTAACAATAATACCATTACTTCCAATGTCCCCTCATTCTGGGTTGCCTCCATGTATGGTGCAGCTTCCGACATGAAAATCAAAAACAATACCTTCATTAAATCGCCCGATGCCAGCGCCGGATTTGCCCACGTCAGAATGGGATACTGGACCTACCTGGCAAAAAATATCGAGTTCAGATCGAATGTCATTGAAGATGGAAACCTTTCAATTGCAGCGACAAGCCGTGCACATTCTTTTTCAATATTCTGGACTCTTTCAGTGTCCGTAGCCGATGAGGAGGGAAATGCAATTGAGGGTGCAAATATTGAAATCAGGGACAAGAATAACAACGTTGTTTTTACCGGGGAAACATCGGAAAGTGGCCTCATAGAGGTTGAACTGAAAGAGTATTCATCGGACAACATGATAATTGAAGATTTTGCCCCCTACCGGGTGTTGGTTGGCGATAAGGATCTAGCTGTTCCTTTGAAAAACAACACCGAAATCGCCCTGACGACCGATGAGGCTACAGCCATTAAACAAAATACATCAGATTCCAATGGCTTTACTATCTCACCCAATCCGGTACAGTCACAGTTAAGGGTTGAATTTAGCAAGCCGTCAAAGCGAATCCTTACTGTATTGGACATTCATCAAAAAATCCATTTGGAAACTGCAGCAGATGGTGGAAGCGTTTTGCTGGATTTATCGTTTCTGACTCCAGGTGTCTATTTTTTAAAGGTGAGCGGAAACAGAGAAAAGATTATAGAAAGGTTTGTGAAGATGTAACATATAAAACACGAAAAATTCAAACGTTTAAATAAAAATCAAAGCAGTTCTGCCTAAAGGCCTCCGGGGGCGAACTTATATCTAAACAAAGGATTCTCTATAACCATAGATCCCAAAAAGATATGGTTGCCTAGGTTATTTTATTCTATGATTCCCTGAGGGATGATTCTTGTCAATAACTGGAAGGGGTGATGCTTAAGCCATACCGGGTGAACTTGCCTTGATACAAAATTCCAGTTCGGCAATGTTCAGGTGCGAGTATGAACCGGCTGCCTCCAACCGGTAATACCAATTGCTGACAGTATTTAAAAGCTTCTGGTCATGCGAATGGGGCTGCGAGACAGAACGGAAATCATGAACCGATACCGTATCAGGAAAATCAGAATGGTTTGCCCACTGGATTTTGATGCCAATCAATTGTTGTGCATCCTCTTTGTTCCTGAGTGATTACATACAATTGTGCGGCGCGTCGTTATCCTTCCCTGAAAGTCTAAATTCCCTTGCGCTAAACCAATGTTTTCCGGTAATTCTTCAGCGAAAATTGGATATTGCGATGTTATGCTTACTGACAAATTAAACCCGGATAGGACCTGATTTCCTTCAGGCATCAACTAGACAGGCATAGATAACCTTTCTGCGTTAATGGCATAATTAAATTTTGCCAACAAGATTAGTTATTTGCAAAACGAATGATCACGCCCGTTCGAAAATTTTATAAGAGAAAAAAAAGCTGCCCTATTGTGACAGCTTCTTTTTCATTTTAAAAGATACACCTATTTATTGTTTTACGATTAATTCCCTGAATATCTTGTTACCTTTTTCTATCACCATTAAATATACTCCGGGAGCTTGTTTTGCAAGATCAATAACGGTACGTTCCGATAAGATTTTATCTGTTTTCAATTTCACACCATTCACATTATAGAGAGAATAGGAACCACCGGTTGTATCTGAGTTCATTTCTATTACAAGCTTCTGAACAACAGGGTTGGGGTATAGCTTGACATAAAAAGCTTGACCAGGCACCTGTCCATCGCCGGTAGCAATGTCATCAGGCATAGAATCTTCTTCAACAGTTATAAAGTTTTCCACCGTTTTGGTATCCGACCCACCGGCATTGGTAACTGTTAAGGTCACACTGTATTTACCGGGTTTATCGTATCTGACCTCTGGATTTTTACGTGATGATGTTTCCGGTTTTCCTCCTTTAAATTTCCAGGTCCAGGATTCCGGGTTGTTGTCAGATAAATCTTCAATTTGAACAGTTTCTCCTTCCTTGATACGGTTTTTTACTGCTGCAAAATCTGGTATCGGTGCATTGATACTTTCGGTCCAGGTATAGATTGTAGTGCCCGTAGCCGTGTTTCCGCAGGCGTCAGTAGCTGTGTACAAAAAGGTCTGGCTTCTGTTGTTCCTATCCCTTTTGATGGTGCCGGGTGTGCAGACTACAGTTGCCTCGCTGCACTGGTCAGCCGCTGTTACTTCTGCATCACAGGTTGGTAGTTCAGGATTATTTCCAAGGTCTTTGTCGGCAGGAACGTTTGCCAATACCGGTGGCGTCAGGTCTTCAATCCAGGTGTAAGTAGTGGTGGCCTTAGCTGTATTTCCGCAGGCATCAGTCGCTGTGTAAGTAAAAGTCTGGCTTCTGTTGCACCCATTCTCTTTGATAGCGCCGGGTGTGCAGACTACTGTTGCCTCGCTGCATCCGCCGGTAGCTGTTACGCTCAAA
>JAWLGR010000001.1:0-406039 GCA_041684965.1 Mariniphaga sp. | reverse complement strand
GGGATTATATCCCAAATCTACATCTGCTGGTACACCGGCCAGCAACAGATCAATCACAGTCTCTGTCCAGGTGTAGGTAGTAGTGGCCGATGTTGTATTACCACAATCGTCGGTAGCTGAATAGGTAAATGTCTGGCTCCTGTTGTTCCCTTCCTTAATAATTTCACCAGGGCTACAGGTAACCGTCACTTCACTGCAATTATCGGTGGCTGTTACATCCGAATCACACCCCGGTAGTTCAGGATTATTTCCAAGGTCTTTATCAGCAGGAACCTTTGCCAATACCGGTGGTGTCAGGTCTTCAATCCACGTATAGGTGGTGGTGGCAGTAGCTGTATTTCCGCATGCGTCAGTAGCTGTGTATGTAAAAGTCTGGCTTCTGTTGCACCCATTCTCTTTGATAGCGCCGGGTGTGCAGACTACTGTTGCCTCGCTGCATCCGCCGGTAGCTGTTACGCTCAAATCGCAGGTTGGGAGTTCGGGATTATATCCCAAATCTACATCTGCTGGTACACCGGCCAGCAACAGATCAATCACAGTCTCTGTCCAGGTGTAGGTAGTAGTGGCCGATGTTGTATTGCCACCATCGTCGGCAGCTGAATAGGTAAAAGTCTGGCTTCTGTTATTCCCTTCCTTAATAATTTCACCAGGGCTACAGGTAACCGTCACTTCACTGCAGTTATCGGTGGCTGTTACATTCAAATCACACCCCGGTAGTTCAGGATTATTTCCAAGGTCTTTATCAGCAGGCACGTTTTCCAATACCGGTGGCGTCAGGTCTTCAATCCAGGTGTAAATAGTGGTGGCCTTAGCTGTATTTCCGCAGGCATCAGTCGCTGTGTAAGTAAAAGTCTGGCTTCTGTTGCACCCATTCTCTTTAATGGTGCCGGGTGTGCAGACTACTGTTGCCTCGCTGCATCCTCCGGTAGCTGTTACGCTCAAGTCACAGGTTGGGAGTTCGGGATTATATCCCAAATCTTCATCTGCTGGTACACCGGCCAGCAACAGATCAATCACAGTCTCTGTCCAGGTGTAGGTAGTAGTGGCCGAAGTTGTATTACCACAATCGTCGGTAGCTGAATAGGTAAAAGTCTGGCTTCTGTTGTTCCCTTCCTTAATAATTTCACCAGGGCTACAGGTAACTGTCACTTCACTGCAATTATCAGTGGCTGTTACATCCGAATCACACCCCGGTAGTTCAGGATTATTTCCAAGGTCTTTATCAGCAGGAACCTTTGCCAATACCGGTGGTGTCAGGTCTTCAGTCCAGGTGTAAGTAGTGGTGGCCTTAGCTGTATTTCCGCAGGCATCAGTCGCTGTGTAAGTATAAGTCTGGCTTCGGTTGCATCCATTCTCTTTAATGGCGCCGGGTGTGCAGACTACTGTTGCCTCGCTGCATCCGCCGGTAGCTGTTACGTTCAAGTCACACTTAGGGAGCTCAGGATTGTTACCAAGATTTTTATCGGCAGGAACATTTTTTAATACCGGAGGTGTCAGGTCAGTTTTAGAATCTGTTTTCAATTGTATCTCAGCCCAAAATGCGTAATGGTCAGATGCTATTGATGGGTCCTTTTTTCCAGTTTTAAGAATATCAAACCCTTTTACAAGTACATTATCAATAAAATGTGTACTTTCCAATCCTTTAAATGTACCATACCACCCATGAGTTGCTCCTTGCGCAGAAGTAAATCCGTTGTTTAAGAATGGGGCAAATACAGTTATATCATTATCATACTTCGGTGTATTAAAGTCTCCTGCAACAATGATATAATCTGATTTATCCTGAGATACTAATTCATCCCATAATTGTTGAACCCTTAAACGTCCGGGAGTATTATCAGAACTATTGGTTAAATGTACTGTATAAAAACTAACATTCTGCCCTGCAATTTGTATAGTTGATTTTATGTATCCTTGTTCTGGAAATGAGCCATCTTCTATATTTAACATTTCAAATGCTGAAGCCTGGCCTAACCCATCCCATCCATATGTTTTTATTGTTCTTGCCCAATAGTGGGAAAATTGCAGGTTCTTATTATCTATTCTTACATCAAAAGATTTTGCAGGGTCAGTAGTTTTGGCACATTCTTGATTTGAATACATATCTACATCAAGTTCTGATATAAACCTATGGGTTAATTTTGGATAAATGTAATCAGACTTAGTATTAAATGTTGCTACCCTAAATACATTATTTTTAAGCCTTGTTTCCCTTGCAGCAATAATCGGGTCATTAGCTTTTTCTGCTGAAATAACTGTTGGATAATCATTAATTATTTGAGGATTTGTATTATCAAAATATGGAATAGAATGAATAATATAATCCATATCTAATGCAGAAGGTTCATTTCCTGCACCAAAGGTTTCTGTTAAGTCAATTATATATACCCCATCAAGCTGAATATTGTCCCCTGCTAATTTACCGGGCATTATGGGTCTGAGATAAAAACTGGCACTATTCGATGGAGATGCTCCTACATAAGATGTCCATTCCCAATTGTCTGATTCATAAGGAGGCATTATTACTTCGGGATAATCATCAGAATTTTTTAATGCAATTTTACTGAGTTTCTTGCTTGTTTTACACCACATTCCAACATATATGAGATGTCCGGCAGGTTGTTTAAAATCATTAAGCCTCAGTGAAATTAATTCACCCCCGTCCGCAGCTACCTTAACTTTTAACGAATGAGTGCCTACTACTTTATCAGTACTTTGTTCATAGGTAAAAGTGGTTCCGGACGGTCCTGTTAATATCCCTGCAGGTCTGTCTGTATTCCATGACTCAAATGAACCATTTGACATGAGGTTGGTCAGGGTAATATCATTGGCAATTAATGCCTCGCTGCTATGGGCAGTTATTTCTGCATTACTGATTGGAGATTCAGGATTATATCCAGGATCTGCGTCAGCAGGAATGCTTAGAATTACCGGAACAGTTTCCAATTCAGTACCTGTCAATTTAAACTTATGATTGTAATTATTAGAACTGGTCACCTGACTTATAGACATAAGAGCGACAATGAAAAACGCATAAATTTTCATAAAATTGATTTAATGGTTTTTAATTTCCGATTGGCTTTGCAATCAGGGTGCAAATCTATAATCGATTTTACATTCAGAACAATAAAAATTGCTGATTTAGATGGGCATTTTACTGAAATTGTCTATAGGTAATAATTTTTGAGTATACGAATGTTTAATCGAATAAAAGCAATTTTGAACAAATAGATATGTACTGAATAATGTTTCAAAAAGCAACCAATAGGAAAGTAGTTAGCTGATTACCTATAGTAAACTGCTATGAGAAACAGGTTGAATAGTTAACGCCAATTCGAAAAAACCACGGTGGTGGAAGTTCGCTTTGAGGCAAAGGCATCTATTGAGAATTTTATGACTTTAATGCAAAAAAACTTTTTCCTGAGCTTGTTATAGATTCAAGAAAAACATGTTCTATCCAGATTAAATATGTCGGTAATATAACATTTCGATCGGATAAAGTTAATGAAAGCACATAATCACGTATAGAGAATCTGGCGTTTCTCCATTTTTCAGATATGCAAAAATTAAGGGAATAAAAATAATTGAAAACCCTCCATTATAATTCCGATTTTTAATGTTTTCTATTCCGATTCTTGCACTTCTGATCAGAATTCTCAAATGCTCCTACCCCTGTCTATGCATACCATTTCCGTTCCCGGTCAAAACCTGAATTTAAGATATTATGCACGATGTTTGCATTTTCGATAACCTGGAAATCAAACATACCAACGCAAATAAAATCGGCTCCGTTTTCAAATGCATACTTAAATCCATCTTCGGGTTTAATGGCGCCGGCGGCTAAAACTTTGTATGCAATCCACGGAGTGGTATTCTTTCTGAAAAACTCAGTTACATCAGCATCAGAAGGACACCAGATATTGTCGTTCGACATGTTTCTGTCCGATCCGCTTGGTGGAAGATAAGGATCAGAAGGATCAATCGGGGTTGCCGACCAGTAATTATGATGATGGAAAGTTTTCATATAGAAATCGGCCTTGATTCCATTTTCAGCACAGGCCATTGGAACCGTAATGGAATGGCCGGCAGTTCCGGCAATCAGCCCCTGCGACTGAATGTATTCGATTGGTTTGGCCAGGTATTCAATTTTATTGTTCTTAACAAGCCTGTCGGCTGTATTGCCAACAACAAATGCACCGACCGCACCGGCATCAATAGCCATCTGAATATTTGAGAGATCATCGTCAATGGGATAAGCCTGGGCAAGCCATTGCATTTTACCCCCTCTTCTCCAGAATTCCTTCAAAATCCGTATGGTCTGCTCATCGGTTCTCATGATTACCGTATTTATTCCCACATCCTGGTATATCCAGAGTGTTTCTATCACCTTTTCATCGGTATGATATTGTTTAATCCATTTGGATACATAGATCAAGTCCCGGGCATGGGCAAACCCGGCTACAAGATTCCCGCCAGGTATCATCCGGCTTATTTCCACATTTTTAATCTTGCCTATAGGCACTTTCCCAACCAGTTTATTTAAATCATAGGTTTCTCTTTGCACCAGGGATGCACTGGTTATTCCATCTGCTTTTTTCAATGATTCCTCTTCGAAGCTCAGCCAGCCAACCTTTTTTGCCATACCGAAAAATGCCCCTCCAAAAATTGGCAATACCGCTAAATTCTTAATAAATTCCCTTCTGTAGTTATTCGATTCAGGAAACTCATGATTGTCTCTGGCAGGAAATTTTGATTCCTTTCTTCTTTGGAAAACTATCTTTAACAGCCGGTCGATCCCCCACATATAATCTTTTCTGACCAATACAAATACAAGCAATATGCCGGCTTCAATCAATTGATTATTGATGATAAAGAAATATCCGCCTGCAGGTATAATAAATGGCGGAACTGCCACATAATATAGCAACAACAACACAATTCCTAAAACACTTGCAATCCTGGTAAAGACCCCCAGGAACAATGCCATCCCAATAAAAATCAAACCCCAGATATTTAAAAAATCGGTAACCGCCAGAGCTGTCGGATTGGCCATGATCCAATGAAAAAAATCAGATAAAATCCATCGTGATTGCACCAGGTAGTAATAGGATGACCAGCTACCGGATGCAAGTTTAATTATCCCTTCGTACAGGAAGTGCCAGCCTACAAGCATACGTAATGCAGACAAGGCGACTGGCAGGAATTTTAGTTGGCTTTCTTCTTTCATTTTCTTAGGATTTTAATTTCATATTCTTTTTTCATTGTACTTTTTGATAGCTGAACAAACTTATAAATAATTTTTTAGGAAGTAATTTAATTCTTCTACTTTTTTGTATGTTTGAATGTTAAAGCATTTATCAGTACTTAAAAAACTTTTCAGCACGCATTTTATCACCAGATCCAACATTAATGATATAGGATCCCCGGGGTAAGTCTGAAACATCTATCTGATAGGGCCAGGAAACCCATCTTACCAATTCCATTACTTTTTTACCTTCCATATTCCAGATGCTGAAATTATTCCTGCCAGGGATACTTTCGGTAAGGTTTATATTTAGAATTGACTCCACTGGGTTGGGGTATATTCTTATTCCTGAACTTTTATAATAATTTACACCGGTAGAAGAATCATTAAAAACATTGCTGCCGTCATGTATTTTCTCATCAAAACCAGCACCTGTATTTCTTATCCTGCCGGTTCTTTCCGTTGTAAACGGATCATTGGTCAGATTGAAAATGTTGTTTTCAATAAGAATGTCCATGTTTACACTGGAATATGAATTGACATAAAGGTCATTGCTGTAAAACCGGTTGTCATGAATCCAGGCTGAATATTTTCCCTGATCGGCAGCTCCCTTATCCATTCCCACCAGCATTAATGCAGTCGCCCAATTACCTGAATCACCATAACCACCATGCCGGGTTTCCGCATAGGTTGTAATTCCGATAAATGTGTTGTCATAGATTTCATTCATTGCATTTGGGTCGTAACAGGATAGGTTCAACGGAGTAGGCGGCACATAATTCCAGATCATGTAAACCGTATATTCACCTGGTTCATGTTCCTCAAAATCACCGTAAAGGGTAGTTGCATCGTTCCCTGTAATTTGCACTGCCGGACTATTGGGATCGTATTTTACGAAATAATACCGCCACCTGTCAGTTTCCCAGTTCTGCTGCAAATCCACCAGTTTACCGTTTTCAACAGAGGAAGCATTTGTACTGAAATAAACACCGTTAAACCTTTTATCATCCGGGTGTCCCTCACCCTGCGAATCAACAGGCTGAAGCTGGGTAATCCGAACAAAGTTGTCGTATATTTTATTATTTTTTGAATTGTTCCCTTCCAGTTTAATGCCATGCAATTCTACCAGATTATGATAAAAAGGACGACTTCCCGCGGGAAGATCATCCAGATGCTGATGTCCCCTGATATCAATATAATTGCTGTACACGTTGTTATTGGCCCCGGATAGGTGAATGCCCCTGCCCGTTGATGTAATCCTGTTGTGATGAACCTTTGCATTTGAACCCGGAGCAATTGCGTAGCCATTAACATACTGTTGATGATGCCGGATGTCGTTGTGATTGATTTCAACATTTGTGAGCGTACCGGAACTGCTAACCAAAATAGCCCTGTGGCATCCTTCAGTAAACAGGTTATCGTGCAGATGTACATGATTCCCGTTAGTTTCTACCCGAAGCAATGCGTTCCCGGGGTAATGCCTCGATTCCAGGTCAATAACCCTGCTGTAAATATGATTGTGATGTATATTAAGATTTGAATGCCTGAATGCCATAGGCTGGGCATTCCTCAGATGAACATCCGTACTTATGCCGCATACTTCAGCCCCCAGGTTTCCGGAACTGAAACTCCGCACCGCATTGCAGTAATCGGCTGAGCGTTCACCCTGAACAATTACACCGTTCACTACCTTGCAATTGTTTCCGGTGGTAATCTGCACCCCAAAAACCTGTGATGATGTATTGTTCCCAAATGTTACTGTATTTCCATCAAGATCAAGTGTAATGCCTGATCCTTCGATAATTATTGCTGTTCCATTAGTAATAATATCCTGTGTAAGCACATAATGTGCGTTTGCATTCTTCAGAACGTATGGCGGACTTCCAGCAAAGTCCTGAGGAATATAAATTGCATCATCTGCCCGTTGAGGTGTAAACTGAACTATTTCACTTTCCTTCCGTATTCCATCTGCAGAATCGAATACCACCATTTTATAAAAGCATGGAACGCCGGGTTCAAGACCTTTCAAACGATGCAGATGTGCATTCCGTGGTTCCGTTGTTTGGATGGTTTGAAAGCCCAGCTCTTCGGTTGTGCCATATTCCACAAAGCTTGTTGCACTCTTCTCTATACTGTCGAGCTGCCAGTAAATCACTGCTGAAGTCTCAGATATGTGATTCCACCTGCGCTGAAAAGCAGCACTGTCAGCAATAACTAATACTTCTTCACCAGAGGGTATACCGGATGCAGCTGTCGTGTTTTCTGAATGAAGGGAAATTAATAAACTTATTAAGCAAATCAATTTTCCTGTCTGCCTTACAAAATATTTCATTGAATTAGTTTTCGTGTAAATATAATACTTATAAAATCTTATGCCTTTATTCTGTTGCCTGTTTTTTAATAACCTGGTAATTATCACCTCCTCTGTAACAATGAATTTCAAGCAGTTATTTCCTGGATTGTAAAATTGCCGGTTCAGATTCTCCACCGGCTAGTGCAGCAGATTCTACGCAACAGCAAATAACAGGAAAGAAAGTAAATTCATATTAATTTCCTATTTTTCACCGGAATTAAAGCACATATCTTTAAATGAAAGATTTCGAAAGTAAAAGTTATTATTTTTTTTATTTTTGTTATCAAAAGACATTCTGGAAAATTTTGTAAAGGAATATGTCAAAAGAAATTAAAATTATCCGCATAAGAATTAATTCATGAAACGCAGAAAGTTTTTTCATATAGCAGGAATGGGGGCAGCCGGATTAACCCTGGCTAATTCATGTACCAACCGTCAGGATGCTTCAAAAGAAGGATCTACCGGATTACAACCGGCAAATGAAGTCCCGGATTATCGTAAAAGCATAAAACCTTCCTTAAACCAGGCAACCCGAAAAAGCGCAGGAGACACAATTGTTGTCGCGCTTATTGGAGCAGGTGGCTGGGGTTCACACCTGACACTTCAGGCAGTTGATATCGATAAAAATATCAGGGTAAAATATGTCTGCGACGTAGACGATACAAAAGGAGGCTGGGTACGATCAGAGTTGAAAAAGAAACAGGGATTTGAACCGACACAGGTTAGAGACCTGCGCACCGTGCTGGATGATAAAGAAGTTGATGCGGTATTTATTGAAACACCGCAGCACTGGCATGCACTCGCCTCCATATGGGCTTGCCAGGCAGGAAAGGATGTATATGTTGAGAAGTGCATTTCCTACGATATTTTTGAAGGTCAGCAAATGATCAAAGCAGCCATGAAATACGACAGAATTATTCAATGCGGAACTCAAAACCGTAGTGCACCTGAAGCATTTTCGGCCAGGGATTATATAAAAAGCGGCGAACTGGGAGATTTGGTGGCAATCCATATAAAAGAAATCCTGGGCAAACCTGTTCCGTTCAATGAAAAAGAAGAAGATAAAGCGCCCGATACCATTGACTGGAATATGTGGCTGGGCCCGGCTCCCATGGTACCATACAACCTCTCAAGAAATAAGTCATGGGGGTATTACTGGGATTATTCAGGTGGGCTGGTTTTTGGAAACGGGATCATTCATCAGGTGGATTTGGCAAGGCTGGCTCTAGACAATCCGGACTTCCCTGTATCTGCCTATTGTTCAGGAGGAAGGTATTTTTTTAACGACAACCGGGATGTACCCGATTATCAGATGGCCACACTCGATTTTGGCAATTATGTAATGACGCTTGAAGCGGGGGAATGTGCTCCTTACATGTCGAAAACCAGCCCGGAGATTCGTTTCGGAAACGGATTCCCCGACTGGAGCCAAAATGCCACCGATATTTTAATAATGGGAACCAAAAGAATGATGCATCTTGGTGTAATGGGCGGTGGATGGCAGGTCTTTGAAAAGGATGGTGAAATCGTGGCTCAACAACCGGGTTATTTTCCTTTGGAAGCCCATCTCCAAAATTTCTTCGATTGTGTGCGTACAAGAAAACACCCCAACGGGAACATTGTTGAAGGCCATAAAAGCGCTTCATTAGTGCATTTGGCTAATATGTCCTATCGTTCGGGTAAAAAACAATTTGATTTTTCTCCTGAGTATGAATCGGTACTGAATAATCCGGCTGCCCAGGAACTAACCAGACGCAATTACCGAAAAGGATTTGAAATACCAAATGAAATATAAATTGTATCGGGAAAAGGATTTATTTTGATATAAATTAAATAAAAACCTGATTAAGAAATGAAAAAATATAGATTTACTGCTGTTCCAATTTTTGTTTTACTTTTACTTATTACAAGTCATTTTACAATTTATGGACAAAAGAGAAATTCAGGAAACTCCTGGGATAAAATTAAAATCTATTTTAATCCTCCCCAGGAATACAAAGCTGAATTGGGAAATTACAGGTCGCCATTAAAATTCTATGACGGCCGCATGGTAAAGTCGCCGGCAGATTGGGAACTACGCCGGAAGGAAATTTTGAAAAAGTGGCATGAAATGATGGGCGAATGGCCTGAACTGATTGAAAATCCTAAGATGGAGGTTATTGAAACAACCAAAAGGGAAAATTTTACCCAGCATTCCATCAAACTTGAGTGGCGGAAAGGAGAAATGACAAATGGCTATCTTTTAATTCCGGACAAACCTGGTAAAAAACAAAAGAAACCTGCAGTAATTACCGTCTATTATGAACCGGAAACAGCAATCGGGTTAAAAGTTGAGTTACGCGATTTTGCATACCAACTGGCAAAAAGAGGGTTTGTCACATTATCTCTTGGTACCGGTGCCACTAAAAACAGCAGCCCTTATGGCCAGTATTATCCTACATCTGATGATGCTACGGTGGAGCCATTATCAATGCTGGCATATCTGGCAGCCAATGCTTATAATTTTCTGGCTTCCCATCCTGAGGTTGATTCAAACAGAATTGGAATAACTGGTCATTCCTATGGCGGCAAATGGTCGATGTTTGCATCCTGCCTGTATGACAAGTTTGCCTGTGCTGCATGGTCAGATGGCGGAATTGTATTCGATGAATCACGGCCCAATGTGAACTACTGGGAACCATGGTATATTGGTTACCACCAAAAGCCCTGGAGAAAAGGTGGGGTAATAACTCCTGAAAACCCGGCAAAGGGGCTTTATCCTGAATTGGTAAAGAATGGTTATGACCTGCACGAACTACATGCTCTGATGGCACCAAGGCCATTTCTGGTATCAGGAGGTTCCGAAGATCCTGTTGAGCGCTGGATTCCTCTTAATCATACCGTAGCCGTGAATAAACTGTTGGGATACAAAAACAGGGTTGCCATGACCAATCGCCCTACCCATGCTCCAACTCCGGAATCGAATGAAGCCATTTATAACTTTTTTGAACATTTTTTGAAGGTAAAATAATCCGGCAATTAAATAACAAATACGTTTTTTTTATCTCTCTGGCTCTTGTGGTATTGTTCTCTTAACCGCCTTTAGGATAAAGGCATGGCAGGTATCTTTCCGTCAGCCGGGAAAAAAGGGTGGGCTGTTACATACCACAGAGCTAGTTCTGTCCACAAAATTATTGGATGCATTATACAAATGGTAATAAATCCGATTCGAATCCTATACTTGCCGGGTATTTTCAAAATTCTTACTGTTTTTCAGTAAGGTATTTCCAAAATCTGCGGGGCATATGTTGTCGCTGTAGCCGAAGGTTTTTCCGCTCTTTAATGCTGATGTGTTCAAAGTATGATTTCCAAAGCGTCTGATAAAAAGCATCCCCTTCGTTTAGTACATTTGTATCTAACTTCCCTGTTTTCCGGTTGATCTCATTGAGGGATAGTTCCACCTCCTCCACTGTTTTCTTGTTATAGTATGCACCATAGTTTCGTCTCAAATCATATATGAGCCACTGCTGGTCGGAAAAGCGACTGCGAAAATGGTCCAATACCAAAGGAAGCACATCATATATTGGTTCAATACCACAAAAGAAAAGCCCGTCTTTTGTCTGTTGAAACCGGATAAACTGCATCATCCTCATTGCCTCCTTCTTTACCTTTCTGGCATTCTGATCCACTTCAAGAACATTAAGATCACCAAAATCTGTTACTATTGATGCACTTTCATCAATTAACCGCTGTGCAACCCGCAGGATTTTCATTTCAATACCTGCAACTTCCGACAGGAAGGAATAATATAACATATGCCTGTTCTTTGCCGTAAGTTTCTGATAAATGCTTTTCCATACCCGGCTGGCTTTGGCAGAATTAGTTGTAATCGCAACCGTTTCAGCAAATAAATCCCGGGGTTGTTTTCCCTCCGGCTGAATTACATCGGGAAATAACCTGCGGTTGTAAACTTCGAATATACATGTAAGCAAACCTTCAAATGTTCCGTCATAACTAAGTACCACCATAATGCAAATATAATCTGAAAGAAGAAATAACAGAAAGTTCACCTGTGCCACTGCTGAATAAATTGATTTATCAGGCATCATTGCCCGACACGGTTTTTAACACAGCGATTCAATAAACAAATGATACCACCGGCTGTTAATCTTAAAAAACTTACCCTTAATCCACCCGAATATGAATGGTTTAATTAAAATAATGCTGCTGCTGTTTCTAATTACTGACCCCGCAAAACTTTTAGCACAACCCGATACTGTCATCTATAAAATAACCATTGAAGAAAATTTGGTGAAAATTGGGGATAAGGAAATAACGGGTATAACTATAAACGACAGTATTCCGGGGCCCACCCTGCGTTTTAAAGAGGGGGATTATGCTGTAATATATGTCCGTAATAATATGGATGTTGAAACATCTGTTCACTGGCATGGAATTTTGCTTCCCAATTTTTTCGATGGGGTACCTTATCTAACCACTCCTCCTGTAGAACCCGGAACTGTCTTTAAATATGAATTTCCAATAAAGCATTCAGGAACTTATTGGTATCATTCGCATACAGGATTGCAGGAGCAACGTGGCGTATACGGCTCCATTGTTATAGAAGCCGAAGAAGAAAACTTTGCATACGATCGTGATTTAGTTATTGTGCTGGGTGACTGGACTTACGAGAAGCCCAAAAACATCTTGCGCACCTTAAAAAGAGGATTGGAATGGTATAACATAAAAAAAGGAACTGTGGCTCCGCTGGCAGAAGTGATTTCACGTGGTGCCCTGGGGGCACAGCTGAATTTCTGGCGGCAACGGATGGAAGGTGCCGATATATCGGATGTATTTTATCCCTATTTTATTGCCAATGGACAACCCATAGCTGAGTATCCTGATTTCAGGGCCGGAGAAAAGGTCAGATTGAGGATTATAAATGCTGCTGCTTCATCACAGTTCTGGATAACCTTTGGCGGTGAACCTCCACTATTAGTAGCTGCTGACGGACCGGTTGTTGAGCCGGTAGTACGGGAAAAAACCTTTATAGCAGTAGCCGAAACCTATGATTTTATAGTGGAGATACCTGAGAAAGGAAAACTGGAAGTCAGGGCAACAGCCCAGGATGGGACCGGACATACTTCGGTATTTCTGGGTAGCGGAAGCACACTGCATGCACCTGAAGATTTGCCACGTCCTGACCTGATTCAAATGATGAAGGAAATGGCTGCCATGAATATGAAAATGGGTGCCCCTGCAGCAAAATTCAATCCTAAAAAGGAAGCGCCGCAAGAAATGGCCGAAAAATACGGAATGGACATGGAGCACAGCGATCATTCTCAAATGGAAGGGCAGGAAAAAATGCCACATTATGATAAGGAACACGATGAAGGGGATGGAGATCATGAACAGAAACACAGCCCTGCAGGAGAGGAAAAAGGTGATGAAGAGAATAATCACGAAAAACATAGAATGGACAGCATGAATGACCCTGCAAATAATAAAGAACAGCAAATGCCCGTGGAAGGGATGGATAACGGACAGCAGATGACACACGGAGAAATGTTTTCAGAATTTAATTATGATTATTTGAAAGCGCCTGAAAGTACTGCCATTAACGGGGAAAAACCGGTCAGGGAAATACTGCTGAACCTTACCGGAAACATGAACCGGTACATCTGGAGTTTTAATGGGGTTCCCCTTTCAGAGGCTGACAACATCCGCATCAAAAAAGGAGAAATTGTTCGGGTTACTTTAAACAACCTGACCATGATGCATCACCCCATGCACCTGCACGGCCATTTTTTCAGGGTCATCAACAAAAACGGAGATTATTCACCTTTGAAACATACAGTAAATGTTGCCCCCATGCAGAAAGTCACTATTGAATTTGATGCAAATGAATACGGTGACTGGTTTTTTCACTGCCATATTCTCTACCATATGGATGCCGGAATGGCCAGAGTTTTTAGCTACGGTACACCCCGCGACAAACGTCTGGAAAATTATCCTGCAAAAATTCTGACCAACACCAGTAATCATTTTTTTTCATGGGGAGCAGCTGAGGTAGCTTCTCATATGGCTGAGTTAAACATGGTAACATCCAACATTCGTAACCAGTTCATGCTGTCAGCCGAATATGGATGGAATACTGTTTTCGAAGGAGAATTCACCTATGGCAGATTCCTGACAGATTTCCTGACGATATTTACGGGTGTGAATGTTGAAAATGAGCAGACATCAAGTTTTGATGATACAGAAGTAACAGCCATTGCAGGATTGCGTTACCTGATGCCATTTTTATTTCATGCTGGCATTCAATTTGATAACAAGCTACGGCCTCAACTGGAAATCGGGAGAGAAATTCTTGTTTTCCGCAGATTGGCAGTTTTTGGAGAAATTGAATACCAGGCAGATTTTGGTTTAACTGCTGCATATCCATCCAATGACAGCAACGGTGCAAGTGATGGTTACCATGATGAAATTACCTGGAATGCAGGTTTGGAATATTTTATCTCCAAAAACTTTCTTATAATGGCAGGATATGATAACCGCTTCGGTGCAGGAGCAGGATTATCAGTCAGGTTTTAACTGTAAATGGGTTTAGTATGACATATTTTTATTTAATCACAGGAATTCTGTTGCTGCTTTTAACCATGTTCGACTTCTTTTTTACAACATTGTCGGGTGGAGGATCAGCCATTATCACACGTTCTGTGACTTTTATCAGCCATAAATTACTTCAATTTGGCGTTAACCAGTTCGGAAGGGGTATGTACAAACTCAGCGGAATGATCGTCAACCTTTCGGTATTATTTGTATGGGTGGTATTCATATGGATTGGCCTGTATCTGGTCTATACCTCTGCCCCGGAGGCCATTGTTAATGATCAGGGAAGAATAGCCAGCAACTGGGAAAGGCTTTATTTCACCGGCTATACCCTTTCCACCCTGGGACTGGGAAATTTCAAACCTGTTTCACCGGCTTTTGAATTGCTGACCAGCATCTTTTCATTTTTTGGTTTTATTTTTTTTACCGCTTCCATGACCTATCTCATTTCGGTATCATCAGCAGTAATTCATAAAAGATCGCTGGCACTGGCCATCCGGAGCCTGGGAAAAACACCTGAGGAAATGGTATACCGACTATTAAACCAGGACGTAAACTTCTCCAGGCAAAACCTGGCATCGCTCCAGGAAAAAATCGAACGTCATTCGGTAAACCTGCAAGCCTATCCGGTCCTTCATAATTACGCCAATAGTGAAATCCCCGGTTCATTGAGCCTAAATCTCGTTACGCTCGATGAAGCGCTGAGCATTTTACTCAACAGCCGGGAAGGAGAAAAAATGAAAAACGCTCTGGCATCCATCAGGGCTTCCGTTACTTATTTTTTAAACCATCTGGAAAAAAATTTTTCCCGCACACTCCACAAAATGGAGGGTCCTGATATTCTTAAATTGCGTGGCTGGGAAATAATCAGCACTTCTTCTATCAACGATCCCAACCTTCTACATCGCAGAAAAATCCTTGGAGGCCTCCTCAAAACAGAAAGCTTTGAATGGCAGGATGTTTACCAGACCAGGTATGCTGAAGAACAAAACTAATTACATTGGCTACAGGCTGAAAATAGTTTAGTTTAAAAAAATTTGTTTAATATTTGCAACATTGTTGCATTTGAAATGTTATTGCAAATAAAAGCAAAAATTAGTTATGGAACCGGTGAAAGTATTGCACGAACACAACCTGAAACGTACAGGATGCAGGGAGGGAATCATTGAAGTAATTACCCGGGCAGGGCAACCTCTTTCAGAAAATGAAATACGTAACAGGCTGTCCGGAAATTTCGACCGTACTACTTTTTACCGCTCATTTAAAACCCTTCAGGAATACAACATCCTTCATAAAATTGTCGTAGACAACCAGCTTGTCAAGTATGCTTTAGGCAAATCAGATACAAAAACAAATAGTCACGCCCATTTTTACTGCACCTCCTGCAATGGCTTAAAGTGCCTTGATCCGGTACCAGTAGATTTATCCGGAATGCCTGAGGGTTACGTGGTAGAGGAAACAGAAATTATTATTAAAGGTTTATGCAGCCAATGTCATTAATCCAGAAACATTTCAAAATGTTTTTTATACTCATTCTGGCAGCGTTTGTGTCCGTCACATCCTTAAGAGGCCAGGATATTATAAACCTTTCAGGCAGGGTAACAGACAACTACCGCAAACCTCTGCCAGGGGCATCTGTGCGCATATCACCAGAGAACAGAGGTGTAGTAACAGGAAATAATGGAGAGTTTCTCATTAAAAACCTTCCAAAGGGAAACTATGTTGTGAATGTTTCATTTATAGGTTTCCAATCTTTTAAGGAAATGATTTCCGTTGATAAAGAACTTCAATTGGAAATACAGCTCAAAGAGAAGATGCAGACACTGCAGGAGGTAATTGTGGCCGACAACTATGCAGAGACACGCAATCGTGAAGAACCACTGAACGTAGAAGTTGTAAACGATGAATACCTCAAACAGCATCTGGGAGGCAGCCTGATGCAGTCATTGGAAAGATTACCAGGTATAGGAGCCATCGATATAGGAGCCGGACAATCAAAGCCGGTTATACGAGGACTGGGTTTTAACCGGGTACTGGTACTGGAAAATGGTATCAAACACGAAGCCCAGCAATGGGGATCCGATCACGGGCTGGAAGTTGACCAGTTTGCATTCGACCGCATAGAAATCATAAAAGGTCCTGCGTCACTCATGTATGGCTCCGATGCCATAGGTGGGGTAATTGATCTGAAGCAGGTTGAAATACCACAGAAACAATCACTGGGTGGAACCATTGATTTAATTGGAAAGACAAACAACAACCTGGCGGGAACCTCTGCCTCGGTTTCCGGGAGAGGCGACATGTTTTTCTTCACTATCCGCGGCACCTTTCTCGATTATGCTGACTATCGGGTTCCCACCGATACCATCGACATTTACTCCTATCGCGCACCGTTATATCGAAACCGGCTGCGAAACACAGCAGGTATGGAGCAAAACCTGCACTTTTCTGCCGGTTTTCAAAATAATGGAACTTCGGCAAGATTATTTGTGAGCAATGTATACAACAAACAAGGTTTCTTTGCCAATACCCATGGACTGGAGCCACGGCGAGTAAATACAGCATTGCACGATAAATCGGACCGTGATATTCATATGCCCTATCAGGAGGTAAACCATTTTAAGATTTCCGGAAAAATAGCTGTGCAAAAATCAGCATTTTATTTTCGCTCGGATTTAGGTTTCCAGCACAATAACCGGCGTGAATGGAGCCAGTATACCCGCCACGGCTATATGCCAACGGTAATCCCAGAAGAATTAGGGTTTCCTGAAGAACTGGAAAGGCAATTCATAAAATCAGTAGGGTCGGCAAATTTTAGTACCGGCATTCGCATCAGTCCTTCTGCTGAAATCTCTTCCGGGATTAATACCGAATACCAGGACAACGACATAAATGGCAGAGGGTTCATTCTTCCGGCCTATCAGCAATTAAATGCAGGTGGCTTTATGGTTATACGGTATTCTGTATCTGAAAGAAGCAGGCTTCAGGCAGGAATCCGTTATGACCATGGAAATATAAGCACCAACAGGTATACTGACTGGTACCCAACACCGGTAACCATTAACGAAGTCACCTCCGACAGTATGCTGCAGCGGGCCCCGGCGCTTAACCGTAACTTTAAGAATCTTACATGGAGTGCCGGATACAATTTCAACTCCGAATATTTTTCACTAAAAATAAATGCAGGAAAAAGTTTCCGCATGCCCATCGCCAAGGAATTAGCCGCTAACGGAATAAATTATCATCGCTTCAGTTATGAAAAAGGAAACCCTGACCTTTCGCCTGAAATATCCTATCAACTGGATGCAGGAATGGAAGTTCTGACACGCCGGTTTGCCATTGGGATTACACCTTTTGCCAATTACTTTCCCAACTATATTTACCTGAACCCGGGATTCGAACACGATCGCCTCTATGGAAACGGCAACCAGATTTTCAGCTATACACAGAGCCAGGTGGTGCGACTGGGTGGTGAACTCCATTCCCATTACGATATCATTCCGCAATTGAAAACAGGTCTTATCCTGAATTATATTTGGTCGGAACAAATTTCGGGAAGCAAAAAAGGATTTACCCTGCCATTCTCACCTCCGCCATCGGCATTGTTTCATATGAAATTTGAACCACAACAGATAAGATTTTTATTGAATTTTTATGCATCTCTCGATATAAAGCTGGTAGGTGCTCAAAACCGTATTGTCCCGCCAGAGGAACAAACGCCCGGATATATCCTGCTAAATAGCTCAATGGGTAAAAAATTAAACATTAAAAATCAATCGATGCTGATCACCCTTCAGGTACAAAACCTGCTGAATGAAACGTATTTTATCCATACCAGCTATTACCGGCTTATAAACGTTCCTGCACCAGGCCGTAATGTAGTACTTGGCCTGCATATACCATTTTAATGTAAAAAAACAGGACAATAAATGAATAAACTATTAAGCGAAAAAAGAAGTTACAACAATAAAAAAGGAATAATATGAAAAAGACACTAATCATTTTAACATTGGCAGGATTCACACTGACAGCCTGCAATAAGGAAGAAGTCGATCAGGAAAAACCCATTATTAACCACGCTATTGGAGAAGCATATCCTCAAAATTGTGATACCCTGTGGATGGGTGAAACTTTCACCTTCACGACAGAATTTACTGATAACCAGGAATTGGGATCGTTTAGCATTGAGATTCATGAGAATTTCGACCACCACTCCCACTCTACCGAACCCATCACCTGTGAATTAATGCCTGAAAAGGAACCGGTCAACCCTTTCGAATTTCTGCAGGATTACCAGATTCCGGAAGGTCTGACCCACTACCGGGCCAATATAGATATAACCATCCCAAACAGTAACTTAGAAGGTTTGTTTGACGAAGGCGATTATGATCTGTTTATCAGCCTTACCGATCGTGAAGGTTGGTCGGCACAAAAAAACCTGAACATAAAAATTATGAAAAAATAAGCTGAAAGGCCAGATTGTTCACTGACTGTATGCATTCCAGCCGTTGTAAATGTCCGGAGCACCATTTAAACATGTTTTTGGAATCTGTACAACTTATTTCACTCTTTTTTTTCCTTTACATCAGGGGAACTATTGCTTTCAGCAGACTATAAAAACCATACATGCTCAATACCACGTCCAGATCAAATTCGAAAAAACATGGACATGGAATGGATTTATACCTTCGGAAAAACAGGTAAAAAAAGTCAAGCAATTATATTGTAATATAAATTTCGAATTCAACGAATCCTATAATAATCCTGGTAAAAAAGAAGAGTGTCAATGCAGGGAAAATAATTTAAAATTCAATGCAGCAACCTGCGCATGTATGCAAAAAAATGCATATTCAATACTTATGGTTAAAAATGGAACAGGCAAATACTATAAAAATCTAATTATTTGATACCAAACGGAACCGCGACTTTCACCGTGTTGTTTTGGACTTTAAACTTATTGATAATGTCAGGAAAACCAGACAAATTCTAACTACGCGATTCTGGTAACGGATTCCTGCTATCAATGTTTACTGACTGTAGCCTGGAATGGCTGGCAACCGGGAGGGTAAACCAAAAGTTACTTCCTTTCCCCTCTTTACTTTCAACACCTATTTCGCAGCCATGTTTTTCAATAAATTCCTTACAAAGCAGCAATCCAAGTCCCGTACCCTGCTCTTTGCATGTTCCCGGGGTGGAATAGCTATCTTCAATTTTAAATAGTTTATTTATATTTTCAGCAGACAAGCCAACACCATTATCTTTAAAATTAACCTGTACAAAATTCCCTCTCACAGATGCACCGATTTTTACTCCTCCTCCTGGCCGGGTAAATTTTATCCCATTTGATAGCAGGTTACGTATTACAGTGGCTAACATTTCCTTATCAGCAAAAACAATCAGTTCATCAGGCAAGTCATATTTTACTGCGATGCTTTTTTGTCTTGCTGAATTTTCCACAATGTGTATAGTCTCCCGCAACAAATCGACAAGATTTATATTGACCGGATTGTATTTCATCCTGCCAGTATGTGATTGAGACCACACCAGCAGATTATTTAACAGATCAAGCGTACGTTTTGCTGAATATCTGATTCCCATAGCATAACTTTCCATTTCTTCAAGATTACGTTCCTGCACCTGTTCTATTAAAATTTCACTAAACCCCAGAATACTGTTAAACGGGCTTTTTAAATCATGAGCGATGATGGAGAAAAATTTATCTTTACCTGCATTAAGTTGTTTCAGGTGCAGCTCTTTTTCCTGCAGTGTCTTTTCAATGAGTTTCCGCTCAGTGATATTCCGGATATTAAGTATTACTGCCTGCACATAAGGATTATCCAGTTGATTGGTACCAAATGCTTCAAGATACACCCAACCTCCATTTTTATGGCGGTGCCTGTATTGGGTACCTCCCACCCCTTTATTTGCAATAATTGCCTGAAGATCAAGCAAGGTCTTTTGCCGGTCCTCGGGGTGGATCATTTCCTCAATTACAGGTATATTCATAAGCTCTTCAGGCCGGAATCCTAAAATTTGTTCACAGGATTCGCTTACATAATGCTGAACCCCATCAGAACCTATGAGGACAATCATATTATACGAATTCTTTATAAGTTCCCTGAAATGTTCCTTGTTTTGATTCTTAAGCAAATACGATTGCTTTTCTGGTTTCCGGGAGGGTTCATAGTGTTTCATGAATTTGGTTTTTTGTGTTACGTGTAACTAAGCGATCAATTAGTCTGTTCCAGGTTTAAAAAATTTTATAATACATAAAATGTCAGATGTTTAAGGAATTAAAAATAAATTTGAGTTTTATCTAATCTGTTTCCGCATACCGCATCTTTAAAATTTCTCTTCCGGAAACAGAACTTAAAGCTAAAACAGAAAAGATTATTCTAAAATTAAAGAAACCAGGAAAAAAAAACAAACACTCGTTTAATTGGTAAAACAAAATTTACCCGATTAATATTTTAAAATACCTGATGGAAACAGGACTTTACCTTCAATCAGGTTATTCTCAAAGTTCATCTTTTGTCTGCCGGATCCTATTTATTTTATAATGTCTGGTTAAATTATTTATTTCGCTTGTGATTACATAATTTAACAGAATATTCCACAATAACCATGTGGCAGCATTCTTCAAAATCTGAAAACCAATGCTCTGAAAGGCGTTTTAATCTCTCATCCTATTGAATACATAAAGTTTCACACAACTTGATTACCTGCTTTCCAATTTCCGGATTATTTCTCTCAACAAGTCATTATGCTCTTGTTTTAGGGAAATGGTTTTTGTAACCCATTTGTAAATCAGGTACAATACTATAACCACAATCGCAAGATAAAAGAACAGCATTAGAATTACAGGAATCATGTGAAAAATTGAAATAAAGTTCATAGGTTTTTTATTTAAGCTGTTGATTAAAAAGTATTAAGGTCGTTTTATAAAAAGAGTATTTTCAAGACATGCAATATAAACAGCCAATTTGAAAATAGCTCCCTGTTTTAGTCAATGGCATAAAACTAAAAAATATTTTAATGAGTGGCAACAGTATACGTACGATTTTTCAGCAAAAAAAATTGACCAAGCAAAAAACTATGAATTCAGCCACAATTATAAAATTTCTCTATCAGATGAGTCACGATGCAGTTTTTAAAATTGTTCACTTACAACAGAAAACAATTGTCTCAGTTACCATTATTTCCCATCGCGTGGAATCAATTATCCCTTTTTTCAAAATCCTCAGACTTTCTTGATTCTAATCTTCGTTTTATGAAGAATATAAGCAGAACAACAGCAATCAGGAACAACAACCCATAAACGCCCAAAAGGATTTTTACAATAATGCTCATACTTTTACAATTTTACTGCCGTACCATAAGCCAGTATTTCAGCAGCTCCCTGCATCACCATAGAAGTAGTCAATCTCACATTCACAATTCCGTCGGCTCCCAATTTTTCAGCATCTTTTATCATTCTGTGTAGAGCTTGTTCCCTTGATTCAGCTTGTAACCGGGTATATTCTTCAATTTCCCCGCCAACAATGTTTTTTAATCCGGCAAAAATATCTCTGCCTATATTTCTTGCCCTAACTGTGCTGCCCCTTGCAATTCCCAATATTGCTTTAATTTCTTTTCCAGGAATCTTTTCAGTAGTTGTAATGATCATCTGGTAATATATTTAAGTTAATTTTTGGTATCAAATATAGCTTTCTGCAATGTTATTCCAACAAAAAAAAACTTGTTACACAACATTTCTTAACCAGGCTGAATCACCTTTTACTATCTCTTTCTTTTAAACGTACCAGGAATCTTAAAAAAATCAATGAGGATATATAAAAATACCCGCCACCTGAATTAGTGACGGGTAAATCTTTCTTTGAAATTACTTCAATTCAAAAACAAATTCAATGCTCAGATTTTTTCATTTTTATTGACACCGGTACAGGTTTGGTTATAATATCCAGAACAGGCGAAGTCTTCTGAACATAATTGCACAATTCCTTAAGCTTTTCTTCAGGTGCGTCCGCCTTTACATGATACGTCAACCGGATGTTCTCGTATCCTGGCCGTGTGTTATCAGATAAGCCTAAAAATTCATGGAGATCAAGTTCGCCTTCCATATCCATCTGCAACTCATCAATTTTTATATCCTGAGCGGCAGCATTATATACAAAACCTACACCAATGCACGATGCCAAAGCATGCAGAACCGTCTCCACTGCATTGGGAGCTTTGTTTTCTCCCAGCAATACAGGTGGTTCATCTCCTTCCATTACAAAAGGTTCATTTTCCTCCCTGTGTTCCTGTCCTGCTCCATAAAACTGATGAACAGTAGTTCGGGAATGTGCGCCATTAATCCATTCATTTTTCGCCCGGAATTTAAAGCGGGCCAAATCAGGCTGTGATTTAATTGCGTTGATTGTTTCAATCAACTGATCAACATTAACTCCATTTAAAGTTTTGGTACTTGTTTGTGTTGCCATAATTACCTCCTTCTTTTCCACGTTAACTATTATTGCTCTGAAAACCGGTTGTCATTATTTAACTATCATGATAGTATTAATTAGAAGATATTATTTGAAACAGGGTAATTAATTAAATAAAACCTGCATGTTGGTATTGCCTGAATACCTGACAACTATTTCCCTTTAAGAGAAATCCGGTTCATTGATTGTAAAGTTGAAAAACCTCTCATCCCATCTCCTTCGCGAATATAACAGAAATTGATTATTTCACAAACAGCTAACGCATTGATTAAAAATCTATTTTAAATTAATTTACAGCTTTATATTTGAAAAAACTATTCCAATAATTACCTGTTCTTTCTACAAATGCCCGCAACATTCCCAAAAACAGCCCTTTTCGTCTTTTTTTTATGATTCTAGATAAAAGTTTCACGGAAAGGTATGGGAATCATATTCCACAGTTAAAAGAATAGTTTATTAACAGCTCCCATTATAAAACCTGATATTATAATTGTTTGTTGAAAATTCCCACACCGTGAAAACATTCAACAGTTCCAAATAAAAATTTCAACGCCAATCAGTAAAAGGAAATATACGAACAGTAAATAAAAATGCAGGATATCCGGTATTAATTTCCGGTACAATCTCCTGCATCAGTGATTAACAAAATTATGACCTCTTAAAAAATTTAATCAGTCAGATATGTTGTACTATCTTCTGCTATTCAAGAGCAAAAAAGAGATGCCAGAAGCAATGTTACCCATCATCAATTTACAACAATAGGAATACCTGCTACCTGGTTAAAAGTTCGGTTTTTCTTGCCAGGGCAAAAATTGATACAACCAGCGCAAGAGCAGCCAATATTAAAATACTCCAATGGTAGAATGTGGTATCAACAGGGGTAGCAGCAGAGTAGGATCGGGCCTGTTTTACAGCCTGCTCTCCCCTGACAATGATCTTTCCTTCCATATAAGGGTGAGGCGTACAGATATAGGTGTACTCCCCCGTCTCATTCAGAGTGTGCTCAAAACTTTCAGCATGGGCCATCAGATTGGAGTAGAAAATTTCAGGACCTTCCCTTACCACCACATTATGAATTCCGGAAAATTCACCTTCCATATATGTAAAAACATCCTCATTTATCCATTTAATAGTAGTACCGGGAGCTACCTGAACCACCTTTGGGTAAAAAGAGTTCCCAATGATGCGCACAATTACTTCTTTGGTATCGCTGTTGTATACAACAGGAACCTCCACATCGGGCGAGCCAATTCCAAAAGGAGTAATAGTCCGGATGGCCTGGCCCCTGAATTCTTCCATTTCTTCCTCAGTATAGGCTATTCCGTCGGCAAGAATTTTCTTCGGTGTATCGGCTTCAGGATCGCAAACCAGCAGGCCCAGAGCACCCCTGTCAGTTGAACCTACAGCATGGGAAAGCATCAGGTAACTTCCCTCATCCGGTGGTATCCTGAATTCAATCGTCCATGAATCGGAAGGGCCGGCAGTTACGGATTGTCCGCCGGTAAACCTGTTCTCGGGGTTCCCCTGCCAGTAGGCATAGTCCCATACAATGCCAACTATATGGAAGGTTGAAACGAGGTTGGGACCCACATTCAGAAAATTGATTCGAACATAATCACCCGGTTTACCAACTATTGGTTCTTCAATGTAACGAAACAATTTGCCGTTGAAGGCGGTATACATAGGTCTTCCCTGTCCGTCAACTGCATCTTTTCCGCTGGCGTAATATTCATGCTGTACCAGGTATAGTTCAATATCAGGCTCTTTATTCAGAATTCGCTCTAGTTCAAATTTCTTTTTTGGCTCCACCACAATCATTCCATACTGGCCAAAGATAATGTGCATGGGAATAGCATGACCTCCTGGGGCGCAGTGATACATGTATACACCGGGAGTATTGGCCTGAAATACAACCGTTGCGCTATCGCCCGGAGCTATTTTCCCGAGGTATTTAGAAGTCTGTGAATATACTGCGTGCACCGAAGCACCATGCGTTATATTACCTTTGTTCACGAATGTGAGTGAAACTACGTCGCCCTCCTGTACTACAACCGTAGGACCGGGAATCCGGTTGTTCACGGTAAACCCTTTGTAGATGACACCATTCCCGATATAGGTATCACTTTCTTCAAGGGTAAGGCTGAAGTACTTATCAGCTTTGGTGTTCTGAGGAACGTAACTTGTTGCCGGAATAGGCAAGTTATTATCTCTGCGTATTACATCATTAAACTGCAAACCCTGAATTCCTGCGGAGGCCGGTGAGCTGCCGGATGCGATGGATGGTAACGCTTCCGGATGGTTTGACAGAATTTCCGACAGTGCCTTCGGGTCGATGTCTGCTACAGTCAAATCATTCATAGCCAGTACATCGTTCACCCATTTGGCAGGCGATTCACCTTTACTGGACTGAGCGACAATGGAGGCCCTCAATTCCTTTGATGTTAAACTATTAAATTTATCCTCAGCAAGAAGGCCATCGAGAAAAATACGGTTGCAGGCCTCACAGGCTTTTACATCTGATGATCCAAGAAGTAAAAAAATTATAATTAAAACACCTTTTAATCCGTTCAGAAAACTTGAAGCTTTCATATGCATTTGTTTTTTACGGATTGCAATAAAAACCAGGTCTTCCTAAATTTTGAAATACCTATTCATGCCTGCAGCATGAAGATTATCAGCATTATTAAAGAAGTTTACCTAAGTTATTTTATTGCAAACCAATTTACATTTGCAAAGCTATAATAATTTACTTGAAGACAAAAGGATTTTTTAGTCTTCTTATGAAATTAAATAAATATTTCGTTTTTGCCAGAAAAATTCCAAGGCTCAGGGCAACTGGGCCGGCCCCAACAATAATACCATCATATAACTGCTGTTTTATCATTATCTGACAACAATCTTTTATTAATTGTCAGTTTCAAAAACTTATAAATACCGGAAATGTTTCAAAAGATAAAAAGTATACAATTATCATAAATGATTGCATGCATTCCAATTTCATTTTTCTGCAACAGGATTTTACACCATCTAATGCCGGAGCATGCCGTCAGGTAGTGAAGGCAGGCGCACATCGAACAGGTTAAGTTGTGTATCCATTGCTACTTTTCGTTTTGCAGCTGTACCGGAAAGCAGCAACCGTTTCAGGTTTTCAGGTGGAAGATCGGTTTTAAAACCTGCAGGTAGTTCATTGGTTTTGATAAAAAACCTGGCCCTTTTCAGCACAACACCTATCTTTTTCAAGTGATAAAGAGTAAGTTTCCGGTGCCGCCTTGCCTGTATGATGCGTTGTGCCGACTGCACCCCCACCCCAGGGACACGTAATACTAATTCATAGTCGGCTGTATTGATGTCAATTGGGAAAAGATGCAGATTACGCAGTGCATAGCCCAGTTTAGGGTCAACATCCAAATCGAGGAATGGGTGTTGTTCAGAAAGAATTTCCTCTGCCTTAAACCGGTAAAACCGCATGAGCCAGTCGCTTTGATACAACCGGTTTTCCCTGATAAGCGGAGGGGTATTTACAGCAGGCAACCGCTGATCGTAAGCATTCACAGGAATATAACCTGAGTAATAAACCCGCTTCAGGTTTTGATTCTGGTATAAATTTGATGAAAGCAGTATAATCTGGCGGTCAGTTTCGGGTGTTGCACCAATTATTAACTGGGTGCTTTGCCCGGCAGGAGCAAACTTAGGTGCCTTACGATGCTTCCTGCGTTCCTCCTTACTGGCAATTATGGAGTTGCAGATATGACCCATTGGTGTCAAAATATCCGGAAGATTTTTTTCAGGAGCCAGTCTTTTGAGGTTGGATTCGGTGGGAATTTCAATATTTACACTCAATCGATCGGCAAAGAGCCCGGCCTGATTAATAAGCTCACTACTGGCACCAGGTATAGCCTTTAAATGAATGTACCCATTAAATCTTTCTTCAATCCGAAGCCTTTGAGCTACCTTCACCATAAGCTCCATTGTGAAATCAGGATTTTTAATAACTCCCGAACTCAGGAAAAGGCCTTCTATATAGTTTCGGCGGTAAAAACCAATAGTCAGATCAACGATTTCTGAAACTGTAAAAGTTGCTCTGGGATGATCATTGCTGCGGCGGTTGATGCAATAGGCACAGTCGTAAATGCAGTTATTGGTCATAAGAATTTTAAACAAACTAACACAACGGCCGTCTTCAGTAAAACTGTGACAAATACCACAAGATAAATTGCTGCCTATTCCTTTTGTTGAATTGCCCCGGCTACTGCCACTTGACACGCAGGACACATCGTATTTTGCTGCATCTGCAAGAATATTTAATTTTTCCTGTATTTTTCCGCCTTGCATATGACTGTATTTTAATCATGATTATTGCTTAAAATATAATCATGAAATTCGATAAAAATGCAGTTTTCCCCAAAAAAAACAAACTCAAAAAGAATTATCAGCTTAAAATCAATTGAATCAAATTTCGAAATCAGTATCTTTATCTTTTCCCGGAGGCGGTGGTGATTTTTTTAGATAAGTGGCCAAATTTTCGAACGCCTGACGAAAGGATTCAGCACTTTTTTTAAATGCTTTTTTGGCTTCCTCCCAATCCGGATCATCAGAGCTCTGTATACGGCGGTTTTTAGCTTCAAGACTGGCTTCTAACTGCTTTATCTGAGCTATAATTTCATTGTACTTCACTTTAGCTTTATCTTTCAGTTCATCTTTTTTTGAATCCAATTCATCGATGGAGGCAAATAGATCATCGATACTCTTTTTAATCCGGTCTCTGAATTTATCCTTTTCCATTTTATTTATTTTTATTTTGCTCAGGAACAGCGGGCAAGAAAACACCCACCACGCCCGACATGATTTTCTCGCGACTAATCAGTCCATCGTAGGCAGCAAGTAAACTTACCACCAGAGCCAAGGCTATAAAACCGGCAATTCCTGTAAGCCCGGTAATCAAATCATTTCCTCCCTTTATGGAAATAATAGCCAATGCTCCGGTAGCATTAAGAGTACCATGCATTATGGAGGCTGCAATGACCGATTTCGATTTTATTGTAATATATAAAAACAACGGGCTTAAAAGAATGCACCAGATGGTCATCATAAATACTCCAATTTCCGGATTCTGTGGATAATTATGACCCATTAATATTATTGGAGCATGCCAAATACCCCAGATAAAACCAATAATCAAAGCAGCTTTCCAAAACTTCATATTTTCAAACTGCCTTACCAAAAAGCCTCTCCATCCCAATTCTTCACCAAAGCCTGCCACAGCATTGATGGTTATTCCTGCAATCAAACCAAAAAGCAGTATTAACAACATCGGGTGCAAAGGCATTGTTACAAAACTTTGTTGCATTTCTTCCATCTGTTCCGGTGAAACCGTACCTTCAAAACGTTCCACCAAGCCTTCCATTCCAGCAGTATAGGTCACTCCGGGAAATAACAGACTGATTCCAAACGTGAGGAAAGCTATTACTGGAGGAAGCAGCCAGGCAATAAAAAACCAGGAATTAATTTTAAAGGAAATCAGCAACCTATCCCGGATTTTCTCACGGTGCACCAGCTTTTCAACTATGACAACTGAAAGTGCAGGTATGAACATATAAACAATGGCAAGTACAGTACCATCCGAGGTGGTATATTCCCCGCCAAGAAAATAAAACAGCCCGGCCATAGAAAAACTTATACCGAAGGTGAAAGCCAGGAACAAGGTAAGCTTACTAATGTTCTTCATACTTATCAACTCACTTTTAAAAAACAAAGTTATATAAACTCATTCATTATATCTTACTATAATAGGCAAGACTATTCCAAACAACAGTTTCCGGCACAATCATCAAAATCTATTAGCAGCAAGTCAGGCAAGCATATTTCGTCAAAAGCAAGATTGTCTAAAAAATCATTTATTCACTTATTTTATCCTGAAATATGTTATTTTAGTATCAGAAACCGGATAATTGTAACAAAAACCACATGAATAAAAGTTCAAAAAAATTTGGAACTGCACCAGTATTCTTCACAGCAATATCTACCATTCTTGGAGCTATATTGTTTCTCAGATTTGGTTATGCAGTTGGCACACTTGGTTTTTGGGGAGTAATTTTAATCATCCTGCTGGGACATCTTGTTACCATACCTACAGCTCTGGCTATTTCAGAAATAGCCACCAACAAGCGCGTGGAAGGCGGGGGCGAATATTTTATAATTTCGCGTTCCTTCGGGCTAAATATCGGGGCCACTATTGGGCTGGCGCTGTTTCTTTCACAAGCCATCAGCGTTGCTTTTTATATTATTGCATTCACCGAGGCATTTGAATATTTTTTTAACTACATGCTGGAGAATTTCGGGATGATAGTTCCCCGTCAGGTCATCAGCATCCCTGCAATGATTGTATTAGCAGTATTAATTATTAAAAAAGGAGCGAATCTGGGTGTAAAAACCCTTTATGCTGTTGTTGCAATATTATTCCTGTCACTGGTTATGTTTTTTTTTGGCAAAACAGGGTATTCTGAAACTTCAGCATTCGGACTGATGAATGCCCAGTTCCGAAACCCGCAAGATTTTTTTGTTGTATTCGCAATCATCTTTCCGGCATTTACAGGAATGACGGCAGGAGTAGGCCTTTCGGGAGATTTAAAAAAACCTTCCAAATCCATTCCACTGGGAACAACAATGGCTACTTTAACGGGAATGATTGTTTATGTTTTCGTGGTCTGGAAGCTGGCCAGTTCAGTATCAGCTGAAGACCTCCTGGAACATCAGTTGATTATGTCACGGATAGCTTATGCAGGAGTAATAATAATTCCTTTGGGGTTGGCTGCCTCTACCTTGTCCTCTGCCCTCGGATCAGTAATGGTTGCACCTCGTACTTTACAGGCCCTGGCGCTTGACCAGGCTCTTCCTTCACCGGGAATCAACAACTGGCTGGGCAAGGCAACCGAAAAAGATAACGAACCTGTGAATGCATCACTTGTAACCTCAGTAATTGCATTTGTGTTTGTGGCACTGGGTAATGTTAATGCAGTAGCCTCCATTATAACCATGTTTTTCATGGTTACCTACGGTTCACTTTGCCTCATTTCTTTTCTAAACCATTTCGGCTCTTCTCCTTCCTATCGTCCTTCCTTTAAATCGAAATGGTATATATCACTGACGGGTTTTGTTATATCGGTATGGGTTATGTTTAAAATAAATGCATTGTTTGCAATCCTTTCTTTAGTATTTATATCAGGTATATACCTTTACATCAATCATTATCATCAGTCACGAAAAGGATTTGCTTCCATTTTTGCCAATGCACTTTTCCAACTCAATAAGAATCTTCAGATATTGATTCAAAAAAAGCAAACAAAGAAGGAAAACAGGGAGTGGCGTCCAAGTGCAATCTGCATCTCAAAAGATTCATTTAAACGTGATAAAGCGTTCCGCCTGCTTAACTGGATTTCGTATAAATATGGTTTTGGCACCTATCTCCACCACATTGTCGGCTATTATTCTGCATCAACAGCAGTGAAGGCAAGGAATGAACTGAAGAGATTGCTGGACCATGTTGATTCAGTGGAAAACCATGTTTACATTGATACTCTTATATCTCCTTCCAACACTTCAGCCATTGCACAGGCTATTCAGATTCCGGGAATTGCAGGAATGGAAAACAATATGGTCATTTTTGAGTACGACAAGCAGCAACCTTCAAACCTGGAGGAGATAATTGACAATTTTGCTCTCGTTAATTCCGGTGACTTCGACATATGCATCCTTGGCAGCAGCAATAAGGAAATTCCATTTAAAAAAGGTATACATATCTGGATCAATTCTATGGATACAGCGAACGCCAATCTTATGATATTATTGGGTTTTATCCTCCTTGGGCATCCAGACTGGAAAAATGCACGCATTAAAATCTTCAACGTGTGCCAACGAGAGGATTATGAAAAAACTAAAAATTCTATGAACGAACTGGTACAAACAGGCAGGTTACCCATTTCCGAAAAAAGTATCCGCCTGCTGATACAGGATGAAGATGTTTCGGTAAAAACAATAATTAACCAAAATTCAGGAAATGCCGGTCTTACAATGATTGGCGTCCGGGAAGAATTGGTTAAACGGGAAAAAGAGAAATTATTTGAAGGATACGATGAATTGGGAACCATTTTATTCGTTCATTCCAAAGAAAATAAACCTATTGAATAATGGCCAGATTTATTAAAAGTCGGAAAAAGTCACAGGGTTCTATGCCGGGTTCTCTCATTTTTATTGGAAATCGCAAGATGGAGAAGACCGAAATTCACCTGATGACATATAATAAGGAGCAGGTATGGGAACAAATGGTAGAACGGGTGGAGGATATTCCTGAGGCAGTTCCTGGAGAATCTATTTTATGGGTAAATATTTACGGTCTGCAGGATACAGTTTTGATTGGAAAGGCAGGTGAACGTTTTTTAATTCCATCCCTTGAACTTGAGGACATTCTTAATACCGATCAACGTCCTAAAATGGTTGAGAATGAAAAAAACATTAGCTTATTTTTAAAAGTGCTTGAATACAATAAAGACATAAAAAAAGTAACAGGTGACCAAATAACTATTGTGCTTGGTGAAAGTTTCGTGGTTACCTTTCAGGAAAAACGGGGTCATTACTTCGAACCGGTGCGTGAGCGAATCCGCAACGGCAGGGGGCGCATCCGAAACAAGGGAGCTGATTATCTTACTTATGTTCTGGTTGACACACTGGTTGATGGATACATCCACAACATTGAGAACCTGGGATCATTTATCGAAGATTTTGAACACGAAGTTCTTCACAATTCAAATCAATCAACTCTGGAAAATATTTACCGGTTTAAAACCAATATCGGATTTATACGAAAATCAATCTTTCCGTTGAAAGAAACGATGCTCTTTCTAAATAAAACCGAATCAAAACTCATTCATGAAGATACCTTTTCTTTCCTGAAAGATTTATTGGATCTGACCACCCAGGCTCTGGAGACAACTGAAATATACCATAATATAACAATTGACTATCTTAACATTTATCACTCTAATATAGCCAATCGCACCACAGAGGTCATGAAAGTACTGACTATTTTCGCATCCATATTCATCCCCCTGACCTTCATTGCCGGGGTTTACGGTACTAACTTTGATTATTTGCCTGAACTTCATTTCAAGTACAGTTATTTTATTATGTGGGGTATTATGATTGTTATTGTTGCTATTATGCTTGTTTTTTTCAGCAAAAAAAAATGGTTATAAAACCTGATCGGCTACAGGTTGTTTTATAAACAGCAAATGCAGTTACTTTAAAGAAAAATTTGTAAATAAAACTATTCCTGATGTACAATTTAACAAACTATTTGGCTAATTCAACGGGTTTGGCTCCTGAAACAATTAATAAAATTATCCTGACCTTTGCTTTTATTATATTACTGTATCTGTTTCAACTGCTGGTCTTACGCATAGTTTGGAGCCAGACTAAAAATATAAAGATTCGATATCAGTGGAAGCGATCGCTTTCGTTCATCTTACCATTTGTAGGTCTTATTATAATAGGTGCAATCTGGATTCAGGCTTTCCAGCAATTTGGAGCATTTCTCGGGTTGCTGTCTGCAGGCGTCGCCATTGCTCTAAAGGATCCTCTCACCAATCTAGCCGGCTGGTTTTTTATAGTTTTCCGTCATCCTTTTGTAGTGGGCGATCGGGTACAAATGGGTGATCATGCAGGAGATGTGATTGACATTCGTTTATTCCAGTTTACTATTCTTGAGATAGGCAACTGGGTAGATGCCGACCAAAGCACCGGACGTATCATACATTTGCCCAATGGAAAAGTGTTTACCGAACCTCAGATTAACTACAGTACAGGATTTAACTATATATGGAATGAAATGCAGGTTCGGGTTACTTTCGAAAGCAACTGGGAAAAAGCAAAAAATATACTTCAGGACATTGTGAACCACCGGGCTGAAAATATTGACCGGGAGGCTGAACGTGAAATTTTTGAAGCCAGTAAAAATTTCATGATTCATTATACACACCTTACCCCATATATTTATACTGCTGTTAAGGAATTCGGCATTCAGCTAACTATTCGTTATCTGTGTAATCCGCGTAAACGAAGGGGGACAGAAAATGAAATATGGAAAGACATTCTGAAAGAATTTCGCAGCCAGAATGATATCTGGTTTGCATATCCGACAACGCGCTTCTATACTCGGGATGAAGCCAAAACAGGCAAGAATTTTCAATCTGATAAATGAGAAATTTTAAAATTTTATTGAGGACCTTTAATCTTTTTCGATGGCCTGGGTAATCTGGATTTTAGTACAAAAAATTTTTAATTTAAACCAGAGCGTAATAGAAATTGGTCACTTATTTGAAAAGATGAACCTGTCATAATCAACAGTAACCTGATCTACAACTGCAAATCACCTGCTTCATACTCCCGGTAAAGTTTTGATAACTGCGACAACCAGTTGCTTAGTCTTTTAACAGCATCACTGGTTTCAGAAGAAATTTCTTTCTGCTGTATTTTTAGAAGCAGATATCCATAAATACCATCAATAGCCACCTGCACTTCACTGACAGCATCCGGGTTCTTTTGTCTCAGCTCCGTTAATAACCCCGCCACAGATTGATATGTAGAGGAGTATGAATGGTCGGCCGTCTGGGCAATCAAACGTAAATGAAATTCATGAAGGTCATTCACCAGGTTATCCAGGAACTGAAGGTGACCCGATTGCTGCTTTCCTTCTTTCTCCATCATTGATACCAGATTTAAGTACCATTCTGATATTTCGTTGAGAGTATGCTCTTCGGCACGATAGCTGGCAACCAGCTTTGAGTTTATAAGGTCCATATCAAGTTGGAAAGCCCTAATTAAATCTTCCACCTGATAAAGGTAAAGTATATATTCTGCAATGTTCTCTTTTCTTTTCTGCTGAGCGATAAGCATCTTTTTTTTATTTTTATATTGTCGATCAACCTGTCGGGGTGCAGGTAAAATAATATTTTCAAGCCTAAAAATCAAAAAAATCATCCAGGTTACGCCGGTCTTTTTTTGTAGGCCTTCCTGTACCTCTTTCGCGTGCACTCCAGTTCATCTGTTTTTGCACTTCAAGCATATCCAGTTCTTCCTGGGGTGTAATATCCTCATAAAATCCAGGAGTAAGCTTTGCTGACATTCGTTTTTCGGCAATATCCAGTACCTTGAAGCTCCTGGTAATCGGATTCACCCTTACCTTCACCACTTCTCCCGGGCGTACTTCCCGCGATGGCTTTACCGGCAGGTTACCAATCAACACATGACCTTTTCGGCAGGCATCTGTTGCCTGGCTGCGTGTTTTATAAAGCCTGACAGCCCATAACCATTTGTCAATTCGCACCGGTTCTGCCATTTTTCTATTTCCTTTTATTAAAAAAGTTCATAGTACGTTCAATACCAATCGTCCCAAAATTCCGGATGATTTCTAAGCAGGAATCAATCTTTTCGGGTAGTTCCTTTTCCTCTTCAGGCGACCATTCACCCAATACGTAATTCACCTGGTAACCTGGATGGAATTCATCACCAATCCCAAAGCGTAATCGGGCAAATTCATTGGTAGCCAATACTTCCGTAATATTCCGCAGCCCATTATGCCCACCGGGACTACCTTTGGCTTTCAAGCGAAGTGTTCCGAAAGGCAAAGCCAAATCATCTACTAATACCAACATGTTTTCAATCGGTATGTTTTCTTTTTTCAACCAGTAATTTACTGCACGACCACTTAAATTTACGTAGGTAGAAGGTTTTAGTAAAACAAATACCCGGCTTTTAAACCGGTATTCACCAACAAAACCATAACGCTTGTCATTAAAAGCAATATTGGACGCCCCGGCAAGAGCGTCCAATATTTGAAAACCTATGTTGTGACGTGTATTTTTATATTCCGGGCCAATATTCCCAAGCCCTGCTATTAAATACTTCACAGCTTTTTATATTTACAATTTACTGATCATGCAGTCGGCTCATTGGGTTCTGAAGCCGGCACATCTTCAGGAGCAACTTCCTCCCCTTCCTCTTCATCTTCGGGCAATGACATTGCAGATTTGGCGAGTCTGGTTGAGATTACACCAACAATCAGGTTGGATTTGTTATCCAGGAATTCAAGGTTATCACGTTTCAAGGTTTCCACTTTAATGCTGTCCCCAATACCCAGTTTGGTAATATCAATTTTTATTGTGTCAGGCAGATTTTCAGCTAAAGCCTTTACACGCAGCTTACGCATATTAAATTTAATTTTACCACCTGCCTTGATTCCTTTTGCTGTACCAGTCAGTTCAACAGGTATGCCAATTTTAACAGGAACACCTTCTTCAATTTTCAAAAAGTCGATGTGCAGAATTTGTTCTTCCACAGGATGCCATTGAACGTCCTGAATCAGTGCCTTGTATTCCTTGTCATCAATTGAAAGATCAATCAGATAGACACTTGGAGTGTACACAAATGATCGTAAATCACTGAATGATAGTGCGAGATGTACCACCTCATCCTTTCCATACAATACACCGGGAATAAGTCCCTGCTCACGCAACTTTTTTGCTTCCTTTTTTCCCAGGCTTTCTCTTTTTTGCCCAGCAATTTTTAATGATTTCATTCCTTTTTAAATTAACGTTAATAATTATGGTACTCAGTCCTTTCCGCCAGTAAGGCAGAACAAACAGCATGCATAATTAAAAGTGTGCATCAAAATCACCGGTACTTATCAACAATTTTAAGTGCGGCTGGTTCTTCCTGCACACCCTAAATGCTCCTGCTTTTCGGAAAAAGCGGTGCAAAGATATAAATTAGCGGTAATATAACGAACTTATGGACTGATTTTTATATACACGTCGAATAGCTTCTCCAAGTGCATCGGCAACTGTAAGATATTTTATTTTATCGCTGCCGGGATTTCGCTCCAGCGAATCGGTAAAATACACTTCCTCCAGAGATGAACGTTCAATGCGATCAATAGCCGGGCCTGACATAACCCCATGAGCAGCAAACGCCCTTACACTATTGGCACCTTCTTTTTTCATTAGGTTGGCTGCCTTGGTAATGGTTCCTGCAGTATCTATCATATCATCTACAATTATTACATCCTTCCCCCTTACGTCGCCAATAACTGTCATATTATTCACTTCGTTTGCTTTCGCCCTTGTTTTATGGCAAATAACCATATCGGTCTGTAGCATCCGGGCATAAGTATTAGCCCTTTTGGTACCACCTACATCAGGTGATGCAATAATTGGATTCGGAAGTTCCATTTTACTAATGTAGGGAATGAATAACGCAGAAGCAAAAAGATGATCCACCGGAACATCAAAGAATCCCTGAATCTGATCCGCATGCAAATCCATCGTAATAACCCTGTCAACACCAGCTGCAGATAATAGATCGGCCATTAGTTTAGCGCCGATTGAAACCCGCGGTTTATCTTTACGGTCCTGACGCGCAAACCCAAAATAAGGAATAACAGCCACCACATGAGCAGCACTTGCCCTTTTGGCAGCATCAATCATCAGTAAAAGCTCCAGCAGGTTTTCTGCAGGAGGAGGAGTTGATTGCACTATAAATACATGGGCTCCACGTATGGTCTCTTCATAACATGGTTCAAACTCCCCATCGGAAAAAACAGGACAAGAGGATAAGCCCAAATCAACATCCAGGCTGTCACATATTTTTTCTGAAAGGTTGCGGGTGGCTCTTCCTGTAAAGATTTTTAACGGATGATTTTTACTGCCCATCTATTTATCATTTTGAATTTGGAATCGGGACAAAGTTAATAGATTCACTCTTTTCTTTTCTATGAAATATTAAATTAAATCATTTTTCCCTGATCTCGCTCTCCAGTTGTTTGATTGATTTCTTTTATATATTGCAAAATTTCAAAGCGTCCAGTGCCTTTCAATGCTGAAGAAACGAACCATACAGGCATAGTTTCCCATGTTTCCATCATTTTGTCTTCATAGGTCTGAATATTCCTTTTCAACTCCTCAGGTTTCAGCTTATCGGCTTTAGTAAAGATCAGGGCTATAGGAATCTGACTTAGCCCCAGCCACTCCATAAACTCCAAATCAATAGCCTGAGGAGCAAGTCGTATATCAATCAGCACAAACAAACAATATAAATTTTCGCGGAGCAAAATGTATTTGCGTACAAATCGCTCCCATTTCTGACTTTCTTTCTTCCCGGGTTTTGCGTATCCGTATCCAGGTAAATCTACCAGATACCATTCGTTGTTAATCAGGAAGTGGTTTATTAGCTGAGTCTTTCCCGGCCTTCCTGAAATTTTCGCCAGCGATTTTCGTTGTGTGAGCATATTAATAAGCGAAGATTTTCCAACATTGGACCGTCCGATGAATGCATACTCAGGCTTATCAGGCTTCGGACATTTCTTCACATCGGTATTACTGATTATAAAAAGGGCTTCTTTTATTTCCATAGAGGAATATTTAACCTGAACCTAATTAATTCTTCTGCATGAATTTTCTTATTTCAAATATATCTCCAGAGTTTTTACTACCTCGGACAGTGGAGTAAGATTGATCGCCTCAAGGCTCGAAGGTATTAAAACCGTTTCTCCCTTCATCACAATCTCTTCGCCTTCTTCAAATTCAATTTTAAACATACCCTCCAGATTCATATAAACCACAAATGAATCAAGCATGTTATAATCTTTTTCTAGCCTTTCAGAAAATTCCAAAATATTCGTTGTAAAATAATCACAACTTACAATTTCAGAAGAAGCATTTCTTTCTATCGTATACTTGGTTTTATATTCTTCAAGGTAATTAAAATCAATGGCATCAAGGGCTAAATCAGTATGCAACTCACGAAGATTCCCTTGAGAATCTTGCCGGTTGTAATCAAAAATTCGGTAGGTGACATCCGATGTTTGCTGGATTTCTGCCAGTAATACACCCTTTCCGATAGCATGTACCCTTCCGGCAGGTATAAAAAATACATCGCCTGGCACCACTACATCATAGTGCAATATATCTGTTAGCTTCCCTTGTTCAAGCAAACTGGTATATTGTTCACGGGTAATTTTACGGTTAAATCCTGAATTTATGAGCGCTCCTTTTTCTGCATGCACTACATACCACATTTCTGTTTTTCCATAAGCGTTGTGCCTTTCCCGTGCAAGATCATCCCCCGGATGCACCTGAATTGAAAGATCTTCATTAGTATCAATGAATTTCAAAAGTAATGGAAATTCAATGCCAAATTTTCTATAAACTTTGTCACCTACCAGGTCACCCATGTACACTTCAACCAGTTCAGTGATGGTATTTCCCACCAAAAATCCATTGCTTACTTCGGATACATATCCTTCTACGGCCGATAATTCCCAGCTCTCACCACAATTGGGAGCTTCTCCAAAATCTTTTCCAAGGATGGTTCTAATACGGTTGCCCCCCCAAATTTTTTCAAGATAAAACGGTTTAAACTTTAGCGGATACAAACCTGGCATAAAATTCAATTTAATAATAAGATAATAACCCGACCTTTACTGATGCAGATACTTTTCCTAGTTAAAGAAAAAATCTACTGCAGCGCGTTCATCTGTGGTTTCTTTTATACGTTCTGCTACTTTTAGATGCTCGGGATGAACCCGGTATGCCTCAAGGTCTTTTATTGATTCAAAATAAGAAATCAGAGCTAAATCATAACTTTTTGAGTCGAGCTCGTAATTTACTCCTACTTCAATATATTTTACCTCAAAAATTTTTTGCTGAAGACCTTCCAGCAAAGCTTTCAATTCTTCAATTATCCGGGCTTTTTCGTCCTTCGGATACTTTTTTAGTTTAAAAAGCACTACATGGTTTATCATATCGTAATGAATTTTTGTACCTTCGTTTTCCGGTGGTGAAAATAACTTTTTACTGTCAGCAATTTAAGCAAAATCTTTAAATTCAGCCAAAATTAACAATAAACTTAAGAGTAAAATGCTGATAATAGGCATAGCCGGAGGTACGGGATCGGGTAAAACAACAGTTGTTCAAAAAATTGCCGAACAGTTTTTTGCAGAAGAAGTTTCTATCATTTCCCAGGATTCATACTACTTTGACAACAACCATTTAAGTCTGGAGGAACGGCGAACCATAAATTTCGACCATCCTGAATCCGTTGAGTTTAATTTGCTTATAGAACATATTAAAACTCTTCGGAACGGGATCCCTGTAAATGAACCGTTATATTCATTCATAACCTGTACCCGGTTATCTGAAACCCGAAGAGTTGAACCCCGGGAAGTGCTGATAGTAGAAGGGATTCTGATTCTTATTAATAAAAAACTTAGGGAATTAATGGATATTAAGGTATATGTAGACTGCGATTCCGATATCCGACTGTCAAGGGTAATCCGCCGCGATCTAAATGAGCGCGGACGCGATGTAAGCCAGGTACTTGATCGGTATGAAAAAACAGTGAGGCCAAGCCACCTTCAGTTTATTGAACCATCAAAACGATTCGCTGATATCATTATCCCTCAGGGTGGAATGAATCAGATTGCAATTAATATACTTACAAACCATATTAACCACACCTTAAAATAATTAGAATGCTTGGAAATATTTCGATTGAAGAAATTATCTTTCTGGACATTGAAACGGTGCCGCTCGCACCTGAATTTAATGGACTAAATGAAAAGTGGAAACAGCTTTGGGAACACAAAATGAGATTTCAGATAAATAATGATGAACCGGTTGAAATGTTATATAACCGTGCAGGAATCTATGCTGAATTTGGACGAATCATCTGTATTTCGGCAGGATATGTAACCGATAAAAATGGAGACCTGTATTTCCGGGTCAAATCATTTTATGATGAGGATGAAAAAACATTGATTAAAAACTTTTTTAATACACTGGATGCTTTCACCAGGGTAGGTAAACGCAGGTTATGTGCCCACAACGGGCAGGAATTTGACTATCCGTATATAGCCCGGCGGGCATTGGTAAACAACCTGAAACTCCCAAAACTTTTCGATATTGCCGGTTCAAAACCCTGGGAAGTAAAAGATCAGCTGATTGATACCCTGCAGCTATGGAAATTCGGAGACTATAAACATTACACTTCCTTGTCACTTATGTGCGAATTGTTCAATATACCAACACCAAAAGACGATATTGACGGAAGTCAGGTGTCCCAAATTTTTTGGGAAGAAAAAGACATAGAACGTATTGTCCGATATTGTGAAAAAGATACACTTGCCGTAGCAAACTTGTTACTGAAGTATAAGGGAGACAAGATCATTCCGTTGGAAAATTTGGAGATAGTATAAAATTATAAAAAAATTATTCTTATGTTTTTTCCTGATTATCGAATTAACGGCATATAAGCAGGACAATTAGGAAAAGAATACCCGCAGAAATGAGTGAATTCTTAAATACAATTATCACTTTTTAATGTTTCATCATCCGGTCCATTTCCCGTTTTGAATCTTTTTGCTTAAGCGTTTCGCGCTTATCATATATTTTCTTCCCGCGTGCAAGGGCAATTTCAAGTTTAGCTATTCCCCTGTCGTTGATAAACATCCGTGTAGGAACAATGGTGAAACCCGATTCTTTAAGTTTACGATCCAGCTTAAACAGTTCCTTTTTTGTCAAAAGCAACTTCCGGTCACGTTTTGCCGGATGGTTGTTAATATTTCCAAGCTCGTACTCAGAAATGTGGATATTTTTAGCAAACAATTCTCCGTTATGAAACTGGCAATAAGCATCGTTCATACTAACCTTACCATTGCGAACCGATTTTATCTCTGTTCCGGTAAGCTGCATTCCGGCCACATACTTTTCAACCAACTCATATTCAAAAGAAGCTTTTCTGTTCTTAATATTAATATTTGTTTTTGAATGTGCCACGATAAAAATAAAAAATGAAAAACTCAGAATAAAAAGTCTCTAAAGGCAAAAGTAAGAATGAAAAAGGAGAAATGCACTATAAAAATGAAGTTGCCAATTTTGAAAGAAATATGCTCAGGAAGGTAAAAATAAATAAGTTTGCAAATAAAGTCATAAGGATATACTTATTCCGTTTGTTTTCAGGAAAAATCAAGAGTTCATCTACTCCAGTCATAAATACAAAAAAACTGTAAAATCCAAGAACTTTCAGAATGTATAAGAATGGAAACAGGTTGGTTACTGCAGAAACAAGCATAACCGGAATGAGGCTGTAAGCAACCAGTTTCCGGACAGCTGACAAATTATTTTTACCTCCAAATGGTTTTATAAGCTGATATGAGAGGAATACAGAAAAAACATACATCAGTAAATAAAGTAGTATTTCGCGCAAAGCCCGCATAAAAGGGTACATCAGGTAAAAACCTGAACCTTTAAGTAGCTGCCCTGCAAATTCAGCAACTCCAACCAGAAGCAAAAGAGGAAGAAAATACCCTGCAAACAATTGATGTGTTCCGTTTGGCTCAAGCTTTTCATTCTTCCAAAATGAAACAGGTCTGATAATAAGTCCTTTAATTTTGTTACCAAATTGCCCGATAGAAACTTCCATTTCCATTAATTTTCGTCGTAAAATTACATTTTATTCAATCAAAGCAAAGTTTTTGACCTTTTAATTAACTGTACACAATTACAGGAGACACAGAAAAAACCAATACATCATCCTACATATCAATATATTACAAGCAAAATAATATTTATCAACAACGTATGATTTATGATATATAACTATCTGGTCTATATTTTAAAGAACTCAAACAATTTTGGAACGAAGCAAAAGAAATTTACCGGGTCCAGCATCAGGAGCTCAATAGAAAAAAAGAACAGAAGTGAAATTCCTGCAGTGATTATTCAGGATTCACCGATTGATTTTTTTTATCATTCAGCAATCTCTCAAAAGCAAACATCTCATCCCGAAGGCGGGCAGCCTCAATGAAATCAAGCTCTTTAGCAGCTGCTTTCATCTGTTTTTTAATTTTCTCAATGGCTTTTACAAGTCCGTCAATGCTCATATACTGCACAACCGGGTCAGCAGCAACATCAGGTAAACCTGTATCTCCATAACCTGACGGTTTCTTTCCCCCCCTAAACTCATAACCAATTATTTCGCGGGTAGGCTTTACAATCTGTGTGGGAGTTATATTATTCTCAAAGTTGAAATTCATCTGTTTCTCGCGCCGGTAATTAGTCGAATCGATGGTGCGCTGCATTGAGTTGGTTATTTTATCGGCATACATTATTACCATACCATTCAGATTACGTGCTGCCCTGCCTGCTGTTTGGGTAAGCGAACGTTCCGATCGTAAAAATCCTTCCTTATCGGCATCAAGGATGGCTACCAGCGACACCTCGGGTAAATCAAGCCCCTCGCGCAAGAGGTTGATGCCCACCAGAACATCAAACTCTCCCATTCGCAATTGTTCCATAATCTCTACACGCTCCAGTGTATCCACATCCGAATGAATGTATCTGGTTTTTACCCCCATGTTCAACAGGTATTTCGACAGTTCTTCGGCCATCCGTTTGGTAAGCGTGGTTACCAGCACCCGCTCATTGCGCACAGTGCGTAAATTTATTTCGTGCATCAAATCATCAATCTGATTGGCGCTGGGCCGCACATCAATTATGGGATCAAGCAGTCCTGTTGGCCGGATAATCTGTTCCACCACTACCCCTTCACATTTCTCCAGTTCGTAATCAGCCGGAGTTGCGCTCACGTATATCGTCTGCCCGGTCATATTTTCAAACTCCTCAAACTTTAACGGACGATTATCCATTGCAGCAGGCAGCCTGAATCCGTATTCCACAAGCGTAGTTTTACGTGAATTGTCACCACCATACATAGCGCGGATCTGTGGAATGGTAACATGACTTTCATCAAGAATGGTCAGAAAATCGTCCGGAAAGTAATCGAGCAGACAGAATGGACGTGTACCCGGTGGTCGTCCGTCAAAGTACCGGGAATAATTTTCAATACCGGGACAATACCCCAGTTCCCGCATCATTTCCATATCGTATTCCACCCGTTCCAAAATACGTTTAGCCTCCAGCGGTTTGCCTATCTCTTTAAAATACTCCACCTGCTTTATAAGGTCATCCTGAATGTGATTTATAGCTGACTGCATACGTGCTTTTGTGGTAACAAATATATTTGCAGGATAAACCACCACCTCATCCATCCGGTTAAGTGTATGGTTTGATACCGGATCAATACCCAGTATCTCTTCAATCTCATCGCCCCAAAATACTACACGGATTGCCGAATCAGCATAAGCCGGATATATATCAACTGTGTCGCCCTTTACCCTGAAATTTCCCCGCTGGAAATCCACCTCACTACGTGAATAAAGAGCATCAACCAGTGAGTGAAGCATTCCATTGCGGGAAATTGTTTCACCCGTCCTCAAAGTGGTTATATTTGCATGAAAATCTTCCGGATTGCCAATACCGTAAAGGCATGACACCGAGGAGACCACCACAACGTCACGGCGACCGGAAAGCAAGGACGAGGTCGTGCTTAGCCGCAGCTTTTCAATATCCTGGTTAATGGAAAGATCCTTCTCAATGTAAGTATCTGTAGTGGGCATATATGCCTCTGGCTGGTAATAATCGTAATACGAAACAAAGTACTCCACAGCATTGTCGGGAAAGAACTGTTTCATCTCACCATATAATTGTGCAGCAAGGGTTTTATTGTGGCTCAGGATTAATGCAGGCCGCTGGACTTTTTCTATAACATTGGCCATGGTAAACGTCTTCCCCGAACCGGTAACACCAAGCAGAGTCTGAAATCGTTCCCCATTCTTCAAACCCTCCGCCAGTTGCCTTATTGCTTCCGGCTGATCGCCTGTTGGCTGATAATCGGATACTACCTTAAATCTCATATTGCAAAATTAGGAAATAATGAATGATTAAGAGAATGAACAAGTGAGTGAATATGTAAGGCAAAAAATATTAGAGGTTTCCCGCCTGGGGTTACTGAAGATTACCTGTAAATGCAATCTGTCATTTTGTGCCGGACGATGACAGGATGAAATTTGAACGGAAATTTGTATGCAGCTGTTACTGTTTTTCCAAAACCATTACTCTTATATCAGAATCTGAATCCCCTGCCGGCTTCATCAATTCAACCTTTCCAACAGTATGCGAATGAATACCCCATCTTGCTGAGATGAATTGAAATTCACTATTGTTTACAAATGCGATTGAAAGAAAATTATTATAATCCTCCTCTGGTCCCGCAGCAGTAAATATCCAAGTTCCCCTATATGAGTCGCTTCCATTCCCCAGTAGAAGTTTATTGAATATTTTCTGTGGACTTTCAATATCTTTCTCAAGGGTAAATATAAGACTGAAATTCTCAAACTGATCGGTTATGTCATTATTGTCAACAGTCAGTTTTGAAATATACCAGGTATCAGTGGAAAGATCAGCAGTCAGGGTTTCCAGAGGATCTGATTCATCCTTTTTGCAACTGACAAAACAAATTGCATACAAACCCAAAACAATCATAATCAGATGTTTCATAAGGCATTCCAATAAAATTTCAAAGCCCCGTAATATATATAATTATGAAGCACGATACATAAATTACTTTATAAGATTTTTATTTTTCTCCGACTACTAAAAGCAACTGATGTTACAAACATCAGAATCTTATTAAATATCAAAATTTTCCTGAAAAATATCTGAATTTTGTCCATTCTGTCTTTAGCGTCAGATTTCAGGGCTATAGTTCCAATCCTCGTGCAACTGATTTCGTAACCATAATCTTAAAATGTACGTTAAGGCAGTATATACCTGCGCACATGAAACCTCAACTTCTCAGCAGGGTAAATTACAAGTAAAAAATTTTGAATCATGAATTCAGAAGAATTGAAAAGCCTGCAGGCACCCATTAAGAGAAAATACAAAGATCATCCTGAACAGGCTGTTGTAACGCTTAAAGCACAGGGAAAGATTTCCGATGGCATTTCCTGCAGGGTAGAAACCGGAAGGGCATTAGTTGATGCGGGGCTTCATCCGGCAACTGGTGGAAACGGAATGTATATTTGTTCAGGAGACATGTTGCTGGAAGCGCTTGTTGCCTGTGCAGGTGTTACACTTAGTGCTGTGGCAACCGCCATCGACATTAAAATTAAAGATGCAGATATTATAGCTGAAGGGGATATCGATTTCCGTGGCACTCTGGGTGTCTCAAAAGAAGCAGAAGTAGGCTTTAAAAACATACGCCTTACATTTCTACTGGAGACGGATGCCACACAGGAACAAGTTCAGACCCTTGCAAAACTTACAGAAAGATATTGTGTGGTCTATCAGACTTTAAAAAATGGAGTTCAAATAGAAACTGCCTATATTTAACTGTAATAACTTTAGGAGCTATCAGACAAGGATATAAATTATGCCCTGGAGGTAAATCTTATCTGTCAGTGGCCAGGTAGTTAACAGAAAAACCCTTTAATCCCATTCCATTTTCATTTTATCTGAAAAGATTATTACGGAAAAAGGGGAATTTTGCATCTGTCAATTAAACAGTGCAGGTTTTAAAACTATACCGTTCCAAAAACTCTGATTCGTTTGTATCACTTTATTGATGGGAAATCTTAGGCGGTTACTTCACATTTTTTTTTAAATTAGAGGCAAAAATTTTAAAAAGAGGCAAAAAAAATGAGTTATCTGGAAGAACTTTACTCACTTACGAACAAAACAGCAGTAGTAATTGGAGGAGGTGGCGTTCTGGCCGGCTGTATGGCAGAAGGACTGGCAAAAGCAGGCGCCAATATTGTAATACTTGACCTGAATTTAGAGAATGCATTGAATAAAGCTCAGGAACTAAAAAAATACAATATCAAAACTTCTGCTATTGGAATTGATGCTTCACATAAGCCGGATCTGGAAAAGGCATCAAAACAGGTCGAAGAAGAATTCGGCGGAACGGATATCTTAGTCAATGCACCGGGAATAAATTCCGCGACCCCTTTTTTCGAAATTACCGAAGAAGAATATGACAAGATTATGAAAGTTAATTTAAAAAGCATGTTCTTAGCCTGCCAGATTTTCGGGAAGAAGATGATTGAACAGGGGAAGCAGGGCAGCATAATCAACATTTCTTCTGTTTCTTCAGGCCCTCCTTTATCAAAAGTATTTACATACAGCCTTTCAAAGGCGGGGGTAAATAATATTACACAGTTTTTAGCAAAAGAATGGGCTGTGCATAATATTCGCGTCAATGCCATTGCACCCGGATTTTTTCCGGCAGAACAGAACCGCAAAATATTAACCAAAGATCGTGTTGAATCAATATTTCGGCACACACCAATGAACCGGTTTGGAAATCCTGAAGAGTTAACAGGAGCCGTTATCTGGCTGGCATCCGAAAAGGCTTCTTCATTTGTCACCGGTGCCGTCATTCGGGTAGATGGCGGGTATACAGCCATGACTATATAAGAACATACGGCTGAATCTTATTAAAAAAACCATAACAAGCTGTAATAAGCACTTAATGTAATCCATGAAAAAAAAGATTGCAATTTTGGATACCGGCTATGATTCATTTGAATATGAAGAACGTTTGTTAACTAATGCAGGGTATCAACTGGAAATATTTCCTGGTAAACGTCATGATCGGCAGGGAAAGATTGAGTTTTCAAAAGATAAAAGCGGATTGTTAATCAGATGGACGACTATAGACGATGAATTTTTAAGTTCGACGCCAAATCTTAAGGCAATAGTCAGATATGGCATAGGCTATGACAACATCGATTTGAGGGCAGCATCTGTGCACAATGTCCTTGTTTCAAATGTGCAGGGGTATGCAAAAAATTCAGTATCCGATCATGCAATTGGGATGATGTATGCAAGCGCCCGTGCCTTGCCGCTGGGTCAAAAAACATTACGGGAGAATTATAGCGCACCGCCCATTCCCGAGGTATTTGAATTTCATGACAGAACATTGGGAATAATCGGATTGGGATGTATAGGGGGTGTATTATGTCAGAAAGTAAAACCTCTTTTCGCAAAGGTACTGGCAGCTGATCCTTACATCGATGATAAACGATTTGATCTGCTTGGTGCAAAAAAAGTATCCCTGGAAATACTACTGGCAGAATCGGATGTTATTTCAATTCATTGTAACCTTACCGAAGAAACCACCGGGCTTATTGACAAAGAAAAAATAAAACTGATGCGTCGCAAACCGATACTGATTAATACTGCACGAGGTCCGGTTATTAATGAAGACGATCTTTATGAATGTCTTCAGGAGGGATATTTACACAGTGTTGGTCTGGATGTATTTTGCGATGAGCCCCCGCTATCGAATCGCGATGCACTTTTAACCCATCCGCGGGTAATTGCCACAGGGCATTATGCCTGGTATTCAACACAGGCTTCAGTTGAACTGCAAAAGAGGGCGGCTGACAACCTGCTATTGATGTTACAGGGAGGAATACCGGACGACTGTTTGAATCCAGTATATTAGATTGAAAACATAATTATTATGAACAAGGATATTTTTGAATTCCAACCCGTAGAAATACAAAATGTCAGATTCCGGAATCCGTTTTATGTTGCTTCCGGGCCTACTACAAGGAATATCAAACAGCTAAAAAGGGCTGAAGAATGCGGCTGGGGAGGTGCGAGCCTGAAACTGTCAATTGCCCCGGAACCCTATATCAACCGCGAGCCACGTTATGGTTGGTTTGCAGAACAGGGAATATTTGCATTCACTGCTGAAAAAAGATTAAAACCGGAACAATGCCTTGAACTTATTCATCAGGCAAGAAAGAAAACATCCGATCTGGCAATTATGGCAAATATTACTTACGCCGGTGATGAAGATATTTATACCGGATGGGGAGGATTTGCAAAGCAGTGCCAGGACGCAGGTGCCCATATTATTGAGCTGAACATGTGTTGCCCGAATATGTCATTCAATGTTGATCTTTCTGGCGGCAATAATTCAGACGGACCTAAAACAGGTGCAAGCCTCGGACAGGATGCCGAAGCTGTAAGCAAAATTACCAAAGCAGTTATTGAGAGTGTTTCCATACCGGTATTTGTAAAGCTTACCCCGGAAGGTGGAAAAATTGCCAATGTTGCCAATGCATGTTTTCAGGCCGGAGCCAATGCTGTTGGCAGTACAGCCAACCGGTTGGCCATACCCCCATTTGATATTTACAATCCGGCTGCATCACCCTTCCACCTCCAAAAAGAGTTAAGCTTATCCTGTTTTGCAGGAGAGGCTATCAAACCGCTTGGGCTAAGAGACGTTTACGAAATAAGAAGACTTGTAGGAGCAGAACCTGTTATTACAGCAACCGGGGGCATTCGCACCTACATAGATGCCGTTCAGATGGCATATATGGGAGCTAATCTTTTTGGAATATGTTCTGAAACCATCATTTCCGGATTCGGTATAATCCGTGATATGATTACCGGTTTTCAGTCCTACCTCGATGATTTAAAGATCCGGTCACTGGATGAAATAAGGGGTTCAATTATCCATTCTATTCAATCGGCCAAAACTGTTACAATAAATAAAGGTCATGCAAGTATTAAAGATCGTACTTTATCAGCCCCTTGTGTGGTTGCATGCCCAAATTATGTGCCGGCTCAGGGCTATGTTATGGCAGTTGCACGAAAAGATTTTCGTAAGGCCTTCGATTTAATAACCAGTTCAAGTCCGCTCCAATCGGTATGTGCTTATGCCTGCAATCACCCCTGTGAAACAGCTTGTATCCGCGGCAATATTGATGAATCGGTACGAATCAGAGAAATAAAGCGTTTCGTACTGGAATATGGCAGATTGCAGGGATGGAATCCGGAATTAAATTCTGCTGAAAAAAACGGGAAAAAAATTGCCGTTATCGGTGGTGGCCCGGCAGGGCTCTCAGCAGCCTATTACCTGCAGCTGGCAGGATATGAGGTAACGGTATTTGAAAAAAAGAAATCTATAGGTGGGTTGTTACGCTATGGTATTCCAGGTTATCGTTTGCCCGAAGACATAATCAATTATGAAGTGTCAATGATTGAAAAGTTAGGTGTAAAAATGGAAACCACCAGGGAGTTGGGAAAAAACCTGAGCATTGCGCAACTTAAAAAAGATGGAATCCATACTGTAATCCTCGCTGTTGGTGCAGAAAAAAGCCTGCCCCTTAATGTTCAGGGAGAAGGGGCTGAAGGATACTATACGGCAACAGAGTTTCTATGCGGGATCAGGTCAAACAATAAACCTGTAACCGGTGAAAGCGTTGTTGTAATCGGCGGTGGATTTAGTGCTGTCGATGCAGCAAGAACCTCACTGAGACTGGGTGCAAAAAATGTTTATATTGCCTATCGGCGCACTAAAGATGAAATGCCGGCTACACCAGAAGAAATTGAAGAAGCAGAAGAGGAAGGAGTGAAAATTATGTACCTCGTTTCCCCTAAAAAAATCATGACTGAAAATGGTAAAATTACGGGTATACGTATGGTCAATTATGTGCTGGGTAAGAAGGACATTACTAACAGGCGAAAGCCTCTCGAAATAGAGGGTACCGAATTTACGTTGAAGATTGACACAGTTATCTCTTCCCTGGGTCAAAAAGTAATTGGAATCCAGGACCCCGACTTATCAAAAATTTCAATAAATGGTATAATCGATGCGGATCCTGTTTCATTTGAAACCGAGGTAGCTGGTGTTTACGCGATTGGGGATGCAGCACTTGGTGCAAGCGATATCATATCTGCCGTTGCCAGTGGGAAAAGAGCAGCTGCAGCAGTAGATAAGAAAATTTCAGGAAATAAAGCAGTTATTCGTCCGGTTAAAGATTTGAAACTGGTTGATACGAATCACGTCCTTGAAACGAAAGGTGGTATCGCGCGATCGCATTCAAAAAGGAATTATGTGGAAGAAGCGTCAAAGCGAATTGAGAATTTTGAAATATACAGTCGTCCGTTTACAGTACCTGAAGCAGTTGAGGAAGCCGGCCGCTGTCTAAACTGTGGCTGCGGGGAGGGATGTATGATTTGTGCTACTATCTGCAATTCCTTTGCTATTTCAAGCGATGAGCTTAAACCCCTGGTTGATGAAGAGGAATGCGTTGGATGCGGTATCTGTGTTTGGCGTTGCCCGAACGACAACATCGAAATGGTAAGTGAAATTCAATAAACTATTAATATGGAGAAAATAAAAGTCGGGATAGTAGGTTCGAAATTTGCTGCCATGTTGCATGCTGAATCCTATAAGAGATGTCCATTCGTGGAAATACATTCGGTTGCGGCCCTTGATAATATAGAAGAATTTGGTTCCCAATACAATATTCCAAAACGTTATACTGATTACAGGGAGATGTTTGACAAGGAACAGCTCGACCTGGTAAGTGTCTGTGTCCCAAATTTCCTTCACAAAGACGTTGTAATAGCGGCAGCCGGTGCGGGGCAAAAGGCAATCATCTGTGAAAAGCCACTGGCTACCTCTATTGAAGATGGCAGGAAAATGCTGAAGGTATGCGAACACAACGGTGTAAAACTTATGTATGCGGAAGACTGGATTTTTGCCCCCGCATTAATCAGGGCAAAGGAAATTTATGAAGAAGGTGGAATCGGGGAAATTTTGTATGTAAAAGCAAAGGAAACACATAATGGATCGCATTCAATATTTGCCCAGCAGAAAAAATATTGCGGAGGTGGAGCCATGATCCATTTGGGGATACATCCGGTAGGATTTCTTCCCTGGATAACAAAAAAGAAGATAACGCAGGTGATGGGAATGAAAACTGAAGGATCAGATAAAAATCTTTTACATAAAGATTATACCGGGGAAGACTGGGCAGCGGCACTGCTGACTTTTGATAACGGAATACGCGGCTTTGTGGAGGGAAACTACATCACCTGCGGAGGAATGGATGATAAAGTTGAAATATATGGGACAGAGGGAAATATCCATATCGATCTCACAAAAGGTTCCCCATTGTCGGTATACAGTCGCCCGGGCTTTAATTATGCCATTGAGAAGGCCGATTTTACTCATGGCTGGACCCAACCTGCCGTGGACGAATTTATGTCACTCGGTTATGTAAATGAAATTGCCCATTTTGTTGATTGTGTTATTAATGATAAACAGCCACAGGAAGGAACAAGGGGAATTGACGGATTGAATGCTCTGGCTGTAATTTTTGCCCTTTATGAATCAGCAGAAACTGGAAAAGTAATTCAGGTACCAGAGATTATATAATTATTTTGTGTTTTCGATCGACTGACGACGGAGCTTAATTGTGAGTTAAGAAAAAACTTTTTTACAAGTTTAGTTTATCAGTTACTATTAAAAGTCCTGAACAGGGATAACAAATCCTGTTCCGGGGAAAAAATCAGTACTCACATCATCCATAGTCTGCACCGGCCAACAGTCGACACATAAAAATGTCAGGATGCTACAAAGCGTAAAAATTTTAATAGTTCCAGACGGCAAACTGAAATCAGTCAGTTCGGGCTTCCAAAGTTCATATGGGGTTTTCCTGACAACAATAACCTAAAATTATCCCATACTTACACCAGTATTTAAAGCAACTTAGCAAATTGGGGAACCTTCCTGGCAATATTGACAGCTACATCCCCTAACTCTTGAATGTCGGCAATAAGGTTTGCTTGCGCCCTGTTCTCCCTTGAAGCTTCTTCCACAACTTTTACCAATACAGAATAAACAGTCAGGTCTTCTGTATCCGGAGTAACAGAATCAATTTCTTCTCTAGAGAGCCCTTCCAACTGTTTGAGTTCATCTTTATAGGCACCTTTAAATGCAGCATGAGCTTCGGCGAATAACTTACTAAACCTGTTTTCTGTCATCGTTAATTGTCTAATTGGTTAAACTTTTAATCTGGTTTGATATTTCTTCAATTTTTAATAAAGCCTCCTCACCCTTAATGTCAATTGCTTTTCCCTTTTTCACAGCGGCATTCACAAGTTCAGAAACCCGCACCAACGAGCCGGTTATAGAAGAATCAACTCCCTGAAGCCCAACAAATGACAGAGTTTCCTGCTGACTTTCCTTTACTTTACGAACAGATTCCAGGTAACCTGTAATGGTCAGGTTTGCACGAATAGCCTGATTATACGACTCATTGAGAGCATTAATTACAAGCATTTCCTGTTTTGTGACCGGCCCGAGCAATTCATTTCGCATAGCCATAATCTGTGTATTTGCTGCCTGCTGAAATTCAAGCATGGTATTCAATGCTGCTTCCGTTTCTGCAATTCCTATCTCACTGGCTGCATTCTCGATGGTATTGAATATTGAATGCTCTCCCAATTTATACCTGTCCATTTCAACTTTCAAAACATAATGAATCACAAATGGGGAATAAACATCATCTACAAATACATTTATGTCATCCTTAATTTTACCAAAATACAATGCGGTCAGTTCACGGTGTGCGTTATGCAAAGCAGCCAAATCATTGCCAAGAACCCTTGAAAGAGTTATTGTTTCCTTTGGTACCGAAACACACGATAGCAGAATAAAGGGAATTGTTATAATCATAAAAACATATAAAATCCTGCTTTTAAACTTGATTACTGAAATTTCACTTTGTCGGTTCATTCTTTTCTGTGTTATAAGTTATAAACGCATAAACGAAAAAGCATTTAAACTTGTTACATTCCTGTTCGATTGTATTCCCGGAGTTATCGATTGCCAATCCATAGGAAAGGTTACAATTCTGTTTCAGAATTTTTATTGCCGGGTTCAAATGAACTAATCCCTTATTATTTACCACACCTGCTACAATCGTTACGTTCAATTAATACCTTATTAACAAGAAATATTTTTCAAAACTCATTGAAATCCAGTCATTATATCACTTAAAAATCCTATTATTCTGCTGTGACCTACTGATTAGAAATTTGATTAAATTATATCAAATTCTTATTAAATTCAGAGTAAACTCACAACAAACTCGGTATAAATTCGCGATTTTGCGAATTTATACCGAGTTTGTTCCGAATTTATAGCGAATTTATAACGAAGAAAATAAAGTCCAAAAATACCACATATCAGAATCCACCCAGGGTATGACAATGAAAAGGGAAAGAAAAGGAAAAGAAAAATAAAAGAAGCTTTTGTAAAAATCAGCAGAAGGAGTGTATTTAGAGTTAACCATTTTATACCATGTGAGAGGTTGAATAGACAAAAGTCCTTATACTATTTTCTGATTTCCACCGGATAAATATCGGGACTGGAATGATTGGTTAATGGTTTTTGACTTTCTCCGTTAATTGTCATAATGAAAATTTCTGAACCCATATCCAGGTTTCTTTTAGAACTAAACAGAATGTATTTACCGTCTTGAGTAACAACCGGATTTTCATCTCTTTTATCTGTTCTGGTTAGCTTCACTTTTCCTGATCCATCAGGCCTCATGCTGTGGATTTCAGGATCTTCGTCTTCCCACGACACATAAATTATTTTGCTCCCATCGGGAGCCCAAACAGGTTCCATGTTACCTTCGGGTGGCCATCCGGGCCAAATTCGGGACGACCAGGACGATGTCAATTGTTTTTGACCCGAACCATCAGCGTTTACAATAAAGATTTGAGAGCTTCCATTTTCAATTGCCGACAGGTATACCATTCTTTCCCCAGCCGGCGACCAGACAGGATTCCAGGCTCTAGCAACGACCAAGTGTTTATTTTCACCGTTGTTGTCCATAATATAAATGTCACAATTTGATTCGGATCTGTGACAGTAAGCAATTTTATTGTTACCGGAAAATACTGCACAGGAATTATCTCCACCGGTTGCGACCACCTTCTTTTCCCTGGAAAAAACATCAAACAGGATAAGGTCTTTTTCATCGGTTGTCTCATTCCGGTTTCTTGAATAGATAATTTTGCTGTCGTCTTTTGACCAGGCAGGGGAACCACAATATCTGCCGGCTTTATCAATAAGATATAGCCCTGACCCATCGTTATTTACAGAGTACAATTCATAGAAATAATCATTGGCAAGATGCACAAAGAGAATATTTTTACCAGAATTTGAAACAACTGGTTTCTCACACCGGGGATTGATGTCTGTAATTATTTTTTGACCGGAACCATCCTTGTTCATTGCCATTAAGCTCCATTCAGCACTATTTTCTGTCCGTCTTGATAGAAATGCAATTTTTGTGTCCGGTCGGGGCGAATCTAGATCAAGCTTTTCACAGCCTGCCACCAGGAAGGCAAATGTAAAAATGAAAAGATTTTTAAATATTTTATTAATCATATTATAATAGATAACCCGAGGGTTACAAAAGGTTGCGTTAATAACAATTCTTAAATTATCTTGGGTTACAACCCGGATTACGTGACAACCATTCTGCCATAAAAAGGTGTAGTTACAAGTCCTGTAAAACAATTTAAACCTCATCCTACTCCAGGCTATTTATCAGTTCTCCAATTGCAGCAGCACATTCAACTACACGTTCGTAGTTGACTATATCCAGGTTGTCCCTGTTCGTATGTGTTATGTCCTGATTATCGATATTTTCGATAAACCAGTTTGAACTGACCGCAACAGCAGGACATCCGTATTGAATAAAAATACTGTGATCGCCCTGTACCCATGGTATTCCATTTACTATTTCTGGCTGCTTTTTAAGAATACCTGTTAAGATTGTTTGAATTTTTTCGGGCAGACCAAAAGCAGAAAAGCAGGATGGCCCTTCCTTATACCCGGCTCCATCGATGTTGATATTCAGTTTTATATCATCAAATTTTCCATCATTTTGCTCAATGTATTTCATCTGTCCTGGTACGGCATAATAGTCCTCTCCGTTAAAAGCAACAAGTTCAATACAGTAATTCCCCCTGTAATCTTTCAGTGAATCAGCGAGTAGTAAGAGAACCGTTACCCCGGTAGCATTATCAATAGCACCAGGTGTTCCCATTTTAGCATCGATATGGGCTGTAATTGCAATTCGCTTACGATTCTCGTCTCCTATACGTGCAATAACATTGTAAGCTGTTTCAGGAATGCGCATTGCTTTTGATTCCAGGCAAACAATTTTCCCGGCGCAGCCCAACAGTTTCTTTCCTGCGGTATCCTTCATATATACCGATGGAACATCAAAGTCACCGTCTTCAAACAGGGGAAAGGGATAAACACCACCGGCTGTTGCGGCAATTCGGCCTGTAGCACAGATTAAAGCTTTTGGTCTCCTCTTTTCAAGTATGGATACAATCTGCCGGTGTTCATCAGGATTATAAAATACAAAATTCTTTGGCATAATCTGTTCCGATGCGATTTTACCATACAACAATACTATTTTACCTGATAATTCAGTCTGTTTTAGTTGTTCAAGATTCTCAACAGGTACCAGTTCACCCGTTACAGAACAGCCCAATGAATAGGGAGAAGAGAAAATTTCAAAGGATTGACCGTTGCAGGTCAAGGTTGCACCACTGGTTTTCCAGTCCATAACCTGAAGCAAGGTTGCTTCCGTTTTCCAACCTGTTTTTTGAAACCAGTCACTAACATATTGTGTTGCCTGCCGGTTACCACTTCCACCCACCCGGCGTTCAGGTATATTCAAACATAACATATGCAGGTGTTCTATGGCCTGCTCAGAAATAATTTTGCGGTACATATGAATCAATATTATTTATAAAAAGACGTTTTTAATTCTTTTGGGAAATCAAGGACACAAAACTAACATGGCCGGATGAAATCCGCATCCATTGAAGGGTTTGTTAATCCTTGTTTGTATTTGCAACAACATCTGGATTTCATTTTTTCAACCACACTCTTCCGTAATTCCCAGGGACTTTAAGCATTACAACAGTATTACTTTCAGCAATTGAAAAAGTATCGTCCTGGTGTAATTGTTCTTCAAATTTCCCTGTGCTTTCAATTAAAAATTCCACGTAGTGCTCCGTTTGAGAAAAGTTAAGACAGACAATTGCAAAAATATTATCAATACTTCGACTAAATATAAGGATCCCTTTACTCTGATACTTAACCCAATCATTATAAAAATAATAAGCACCCTGTGTGAATACCCTTTCCTTATTCCTTAAAGAAATTATTTTTCTATACAGAGAAATCATCTTTTTGCCTTCTGGTGTATAGAATTTTTCCCACCTGACGGGCCGAAGAATACCAATACGGGCAGGACCACTCTCCGGGACATCATAATTTTCAACAATTTCCTGTCCTTGCCAAAGCATGGGAATGCCTTTTGCCAAAAGGAAACCTATGACATATGGTTGAGCTTTATACCAATTTTCCTGCATCCCTTCCTTAAACACTTCCTTATACAGGCTTCTGGTTCCGAACGAACATATAAATCTTGGGTGATCATGATTCTCCAGATAGTGCAAAGCTGACTTTTCAATAGCATCCGAATTATGTGTAACTGATTCAGGATATCCCTCCAGTCCGAATTGCATTCCCAGGTTATAAATATATCCAAAACCACTGTCAATAATGTTTTTTACAGCACCTAGTGTTTCATTTTGCCATGTACAGTTTGTGTAAGTTTTTTTTACCACTTCTACCGGAGCCTCCAGTTGTTCGGCCATTTGTATTAAGTTAAATTTCTCATTGTTTAAAAACCTTTGCCAATGGCCTGCGTCGCCCTTTTGCAAGATTTCCTGATAGGTATTAAACACCAGGTTTGAGTATCCCTGTCCCATAAAACCATCATAATAATTTGGAACACAATCGTACCGGATTCCATCGATATGATAGCGGTCGAACCAGAAGTAATTTGCAGTAAAATAAAAATCCCGGGTAAATTCTTTTTGAAAATCTGTACTTGGTCCAAACATATCTTTTGCAAAAGCCCCCATAAAAGGATTCTCGTGATAATGAAGATGTTCATAAACATATTCATAGGCAAACTCAGACCCTGTATGGCCATAAATCATATCCAGCACAACAGCAATACCTAGTTCATGTGCAGTTTGTATCAGATCCTGGAAATCTTTTCTATTCCCAAATCTTTCATCCACACCGAAAAGTCCAATGGGTTCAAATCCCCAGTCAATAGAACGTTGCACATTGCTTACCGGCATTATTTCAATGCAATTAATGCCCAAATCCTTTAAATAATACAATTTTTCTTTGGCACCTGCCAGATCTGATGCAAATTCATGAAGCATTAATTCATATACAATCAGACTTCTAATGTCAGGAGTTTTCCATTTAGCCTCTATTTCACCCCATTCAAATTGTTTATAACCAAGTGTAAAGGCAGCTTGCCTTCCTATGCCGAATTCACGTGCAAAAGGATCAACAATCCAATCCAGTGGTTCATCAAGCAACGGACTGTGTAATTCATAACGGTATACATATTTCCCGTTTTCACCCCATCTGGACACATCAGAAATTCTGTCATTTATGTCAATCGAAACTTCACAACTCCAATAATCTCCATAAATGGGAATTTCTGAATGATTCATCTTAAAGCTCAGAGCCGGAATATTTTGAATGAATTGATCTTCTTCTTTAATGATTTTTACATAAACTTCATTCCCATTATCAGCAGAAACCCAGGGAAGTAAAAACCCAAAATGAATTATATTGTTGCTGATCTCATGAATTCCAAGTTGATTCAGAGGTAAAAGTTTCATGATTGCAAAAATTACTGGTAAATATGAATTAACAATTTACGTAATTTTCCTCTAAGATTCTCCTGTATTCAGAAATTAAAAAATGCTTAGGCTTATGTACTTTTGCTTCATAAGAAATACTTAGTAATTCTTTTTATAATCTTGCTTAATTGAAAATTTCAATAATTCGAGGAATAAAAATCATTGCTCCTGTTAAAAGAGCAACAATTGCGGAGATCAATACTGCTCCTGAAGAGAAATCTTTTATAAGCCCAATATCTATATTCCATTTCGGTTCAGCAACATCAGCCATTTTTTCAATTGCTGTATTAAAAAGCTCGCATATAAAAACCTGTCCTGAAACAATAAAAATGATTATCCATCCAGTTAAATCAATTTTCAAAAGAACTCCCAATACAACAGCACATATCAATGCTGCCAGGTGGATCCTTGCGTTGTGTTCGGATTTCATCAATTTCAGAATTCCATTTAAGGCAAATGAGAAACTTTTGCCCCTCGTCCCGATTGAAAATTTGTCAGGTTTTTTCATGTATTATTATTCAATGACAACATTTAGCTTCATTCCTGTATAAATCGAACAATCTCCGGATGCCATTTACAATCCTGGCAGACTATTCCTTTTTGACGCTTCCATACCTTTTCTTCACATCCTCAACTGATTTTTCCACAAGCGTCATTAACTTTTCAATATTGATGTCGTCAAGTTTTTTAACATACAGGCAGGATGAACCGGTTTTATATTTTCCAAGCTGGTTCATAATATCATCATACGCCTCAAACCCTGACATTATATAAATTGTCAGGTTTTGTTTCCGGGGCGAAAATCCGGCCAGGAACCAATCCCCTTCCCTTCCACTTGAGTATCTGTAGTGATAGGTTCCAAAACCTACTATACTGTCACCCCACATTTTCGGTTCTTCATGCGTTACCTGTTCCAGCAATTCGAGTAATTTAAAACAATCGGTTTTAAGTTGCTCTTTATCAATTCGGTTTATAAAATCTATTACCTTGTTATCATTTGGTTTTGTCTTCAATTCTGCCATAATGTTTGAAATCAGTTTCTTTTATAATATTGCAAGACATTCTTAATAAGAATTGAAAGACACAATTTAAGATTATTACAGGAATTTGAAAAAGAAAATACGACACTTTGTGATGTGTAACAGGAAAAGGCACAAAACCTACTTCTTTTTGACAGATGCATTTCACAAAAAAGGGAAACTGATGAGTCAGACAGCCTTCCCGATAGTAACCTCATAGTATCCGGTTACCAATGTCGACATCATTCCTGCAGCATTTGCAGCTTCAATACCCAGAACTCCGTCTTCAAAAACATGACACACTACAGGCTCCACCTCCATCAAGGCAGCACATTTCAAAAATGTTTCAGGATGTGGTTTAGGATGTTCCACATCTTCACCCGTTACAACTATTTCAAAATAATCTTTTAGGCCGAGTATCTCCAGGGTTTTCCAGGCCAAACGCCTGTAACTTCCAGTACCAACGGCCATTGGTAATTTTCCGTGAAACTCCTTAACCAGTTCCACTACAGGTACCACCGGTTCCATTTTATGCATTATTTTCTCGTATTCATTCTCTTTAAAACGTCCTGTTTCTTCAGGATCCATATTCGTACCAAACAATTCATTTAGTTTTTGTATTGTCCCGATAGCCGGGACTCCGGCCAATGTAACAAAAAGTTCAGGAGTAAAATCAATACCAAAGTTGCTTAATATATTTTTATATGCCAGAAAATGAACAGGCATAGTATCTGCAATGGTACCGTCCAGATCGAAAATGAGCGCTTCCGCCTTTGGATTAACAAGTATCTTTTTCACCTTCTATTATTTTAATTTCGATCTGCAAAATTAAAAATAAAAGCCCATTTGCTTGCAGGCTTTCAAGATTAAGGAAAAATCACCACATTTGCTAAAATTAATTTAGATGAACCAGGACATCCTTTTATATACCCTTCCCCAATGGTTTGTATTTGCAGCCATCATTGCCAGTGTATACGGATGGGTGGAACAAAAAAAAATATTCCGGCTCATGGGCCCGGTAATATTTTTTCTTTTGGGACTTTTTGCCGTGTTGACCTTATGGGGTGGTTTTTTTTCAGCGTACGAATTCCTTACCCCGGAAGAAATATTTATAGAGGAAACGGAGGATGAGATAAATGCAGAAATTCCCTTCCAGGTAATGCTTTTTCCAGCTTATCTAGCCTTTATTTTATCGGGTCTGCTTGCCATTCCCTCGTTTATCCTGGAATGGAAGAGCAGGAAAGGCAAAAATCTGATGGTGATTCTAACCGCTTTAATAAGCCTGCTGGGATTTTTCATTATCGTTGGAGCTTTAAAGAGTCTTTAACATAACTAAAACGGTTGCATTCAAAATGCATTCTTGTTAATAAATTGATTTGTAAAAACTTACGGGCTTGCCACAATTTTCAATCCTATTTATAATTGGATTTTCTCTGTTTACCCATAAAAATAAAGATTAAACTCCGACCCGTAGATTAAGGGAACGAAAGTCTTTTAGTACATGCAACATTAATTCAGATTCTTACTGAAAGAATTAACAAATTGTTTCTGTTGTAATAAAAAACATTATAATTTCTTCAAAAAAGAGTCAATTTACGAACAATCGTCATTTTGTTTAATGTTATTTTTTATATTGCACCAAAAAAAATAGAGTTGGAAACAATAAGAAAAAAACACAATTTATGAATCCACAGGCTGAAGAACTCAACCAAATTATCAGACAGAAAAGTACCCCTTTATATGAAATGTTATCAGAAAAAGGGAAAGCCATTTTTTTCCCGAAGAAAGGTATCCTGGGACAAACTGCCGAAGCCAAAGGCACACGGATAAATGCCACCATCGGCACTGCAGTTGAAGACGATGGTTCTCCCATGCGACTTGAAAGTCTGGCTGCAAGAATAAACCTTGATCCGTCACTTGTATTTCCCTATGCACCCAGTTTCGGGCGGCCCGATCTTCGTGCCAAGTGGAAAAGTATGCTTTATGAAAAGAATCCTTCGCTGGGTAAAACTGAAGTCAGCTTGCCGGTAGTAACCAATGCTTTAACTCATGGAATGAGCATGGTAGGCTATATGTTTACAGATCCGGGGGATGAAGTAATTGTTCCTGACTTATTCTGGGGAAACTACAACCTTATATTAAACAATGCATACGATGCCAAACTGGGCAAATTTAATCTGTTTAAAAATGAGCAGTTCGACCTGGCAGCCTTTGAAACAAAACTAAATGAGGGTGAAATCGGCAAAAAGATCCTTTTATTAAACTTCCCCAACAATCCTGCCGGGTACACACCCACCCAGGCAGAAGTAGATGCCATTGTAGGTATAATAGGCAATGCAGCCGAAAAAGGAAACCGGATTGTATGCATAACAGATGATGCTTATTTTGGCCTTGTTTATGAAGATGGAGTTGCACGCGAAAGTATATTCGCACAATTAAGCAACCTTCATGAGAATGTACTGGCCGTAAAACTGGATGGAGCAACCAAGGAAGATTATGTCTGGGGATTTCGTATAGGGTTTATTACTTATGCAGTTAAAGGAGGCGATGCTGAATTGTATAGTGCACTTGAAGCAAAAACTGCCGGGGCTATACGCGGTAACATTTCCAATGCTTCCAATCTGTCTCAGTCATTAATATTAGCTGCGTATAACGACAGCAATTACATAGAGCAAAAGGAAGCCAAATTTCAACTGATGCAAAAACGTTATGAGGCTGTTAAAGAAGCTTTGAAAGACGAAAAATACCGGAAGTATTTCAAAGCTCTGCCATTCAACAGCGGGTACTTTATGTGCGTTCAGCTCGAGGGTGGTCTCTCAGGAGAGGAAGTTCGCCAGGTGCTTATAAATAAGTACAGCATTGGGACCATTAGTCTGAATACAATTTTAAGGCTTGCTTTTTCAGCAGTTGCTGCTGCTGACATAAAAGAAATGTTTGAAGGAATTTATAATGCCTGCAAGGATTGCAGCTAAAGTTTCTTGTGGTTAAAAGACAGTCATGCATGCACATGGCTGTCTTTTTTTATTCCAGAATGGCTTCATCCCTTATAATCATCAGTATGGAGGAATGGGGAATAATTACATATTTTTCATTATTGAATTCAATATCGAAGCCACTCTTGCTGAGGTATACAGCCAGATCACCTCTTCGTGCCTGAAGCGGCACGTATTTCACATTTTCCTGTTTTTGTTTCCATGCCTCATCCTCTTCTGAAACTGCAGGAATTGGATATCCCGGACCAACTTTAATTATATAACCACTCTGAACCTTTTCGCTTTCCTGTACTGTGGGTGGCAAATAAAGACCAGATTTAGTTTTTCCCGTATGTGTTTTAGGTTTTACCAGCACCCGGTCCCCAACCATAATAAATTTCTCCAGGTCTTTTTCTTCAATTATTAGTGACATGTTTTTTTGTTTTTTAATGGGGTAAAGATAAATTTCTGTTAGGAATCATCGGTGCTAATTTTTTGTAAAATGAAATAAAACAAGAATAAGATTTCATTTATTATGTGTTTTCCATGTTAATCAGCCTGACATGAGAACTATTTATATTAAATTAGATCGGTTAACTGAAAAAAAAACAATATGAAAAAGGATTTGAATAAATACAGTCGTTTAATTACCCAGGATGAATCACTGCCAGCTGCCCAGGCCATGCTTTACGCAATTGGTATGGATGAAAAAGATCAGGCAAAGGCACAGGTTGGAATTGTAAGTACAGGTTTCCAGGGAAATCCATGCAACATGCATCTGAATAGTCTTGCATCTCAATTAAAAAAAGAAGTTGATAAAGAAGAAAATCTCTACAGCTTAATATTCCATACTATAGGGGTCAGTGATGGGATAACCAACGGAACAGAAGGGATGAAGTACTCACTGCCCTCAAGAGAAATAATTGCCGATTCAATTGAGACAGTAGTAAGCGCACAATTTTATGATGGGATAATTGCGATTGTAGGTTGTGATAAAAACATGCCAGGAGCAATGATGGCATTCGCCCGGTTGAACCGTCCGGCCATTCTCATGTATGGAGGGACGGTAAAAAAAGGTCATTATGGGGGCAAAAATCTTGACATCGTTTCAGCTTTCGAAGCGTATGGCGAGCGCATTAGAGGGACTTTGTCTGATATTGACTACAAGGGTATAATACGTAACTGCATACCCGGGGCAGGTGCCTGCGGGGGTATGTATACAGCCAACACTATGGCTTCGGCAATCGAATGCATGGGTATGAGCCTTCCGGGATCTTCCTCCAACCCTGCCGTAAGCAAAGCAAAGGAAGAAGAATTTGGCAAACTGGCCAAAGCAATCAAATATGTCCTTGAAAATGATATCAAACCAAGGGACATCATGACCCACGAGGCATTTGAAAATGCAATCACTTTAATAATAGTCATGGGAGGATCAACCAATGCAGTTATTCACCTGCTGGCAATGGCCAAAACGGCGGGAGTTAAATTAACCATTGATGACTTTCAGCGTATCAGCGATAAAACACCTTACATAGCAGACCTTAAGCCCAGTGGCACTTATTTAATGGAAGACCTATACCAAATAGGCGGCATCCCGGCAGTAATGAAATTCCTGCTGAAGGAAAACTTCTTAAACGGCAACTGCATGACCGTTACGGGCAGGACCGTGGCTGAAAACCTGGAAGAAGCTCCTGATTTGGAAAGCGGACAACAAATTATTCACTCCCTCAACAACCCCATTAAAAAACGGGGACACATTCAAATTTTATACGGTAACCTTGCGGAAAAAGGTGCAGTGGCAAAAATTACAGGTAAGGAGGGAGAAATGTTTACAGGCCCTGCCCGTGTTTTTGAGAACGAATACGAAGCCATTGAGGGCATACGTACTCAGGTGCAGCCGGGCGATGTTATAGTTATCCGCAACAGCGGACCAAAAGGTGCTCCGGGGATGCCAGAAATGCTGAAGCCTACCAGTGCAGTTATGGGAGCAGGATTGGGTAAGGATGTTGCTTTAATCACCGATGGAAGGTTCTCGGGCGGCTCACATGGTTTTGTAGTTGGACATATTACTCCTGAAGCTTATGAAGGAGGGACAATCGGTCTTGTTAAAAACGGTGACAAGATAACTATAGATGCCATAAACAATCGTATTGATGTGGAATTAACTTTAGAGGAAATCGAAGCAAGGAGAAAAATATGGAAAAAACCTTCAGAGCAACCGGTATCGGGAATCCTTAAAAAGTTTCGCAATGAAGTTACCTCTGCATCTGAAGGATGTATGACTGTAATTTAAAAAAGTATATTACTTTTATCCATTGCTTTATCAAACCTGAATGATAATGAATCGGATTATTAAACCGGTAAAAGTAAAATCAGATGCTTTCACCTGTTACAAAAGAATGTATATTCTTATTCTCTTAATGGTTCTGCCTGCGGCGAGTAAAGCATCAACAAACAGGCAACTGAATCAAAACAACTGGTTTGTATCAGGGAATACCGGAATAGCCGTTCGTTCACCTGATATTTCCGGGAATTATAAATTTGTAGCGGATGGATTCAGGCATCATCCCGGATTTGCATTTGATATCAGCTTTGGAAGAACCGTTGGCAAACATTGGGAACCTGCCTTCAGGTGGGGTGCATATACGCTATTTGGACAGACTATTTTGCCTCATTATTCACCAGTTGGTTATTATGCAGCATATCCTGATGCATTGGAACAGGAACCACTGGAATACATAACACAAAGCCACTCAGTTTCTATAACGCTCAGATTTCTTTTTGCCAAAAGCAAACGGAGTCAGAGTTCCTCAGGTACTATCAGGCCGTTTTTAGAAGGAGGATTGGGAATCAACAACTTCACTTCTGATGTCAGATACAGCAAAACCCCGGCTGGAGAAAAATCATCGTTGATATTTCGTGACAGAAATGGGGAGAACTACAATGGTGGATCTCAGATATTAACCGGTTTAGGTGTAAAGATTGGTAAACAGGGAGAATGGAATGGTGTTGTATCAATAAATACAGAATGGGTTGAATTTTCAGGATTAAACCCGGTAAGCCATTTTGGCAACCTAAAAAGAAGTAACTCCACGGCTATAGTAACCAGGGTAACAGCCGGGATAACCCTTCCTTTTAAAAAAGCTGCCAGAAAAAACAACTACCTGCCATTCAGATGGTAGCAATTTTCAGGCAATAATTAACATAAAATAAAATCCATTGCCAGTACAGGCAATGGATTTTATTTATATTAATCCGGTGCTTCCAATAAAGCTTTACCGGAATAGAACATTTTTTTTAATTTCTGTTCATTATCCGGCAACAGCACTTCCAATCAGGAAAGTAGCAGCCAGGGCAATAATAGCATAAAGCTCAGGGAATACAGCAAGAATAAGGGTCTTACCTGCTACATCATAACCAGAACCAATGGCAGCGATGCCGTTGGCACAAACCTGACCCTGACGAATAGCCGATAAAAGACCAACAATCCCCAGTGCCAATCCGGCGCCAAAAACGGCTGCAGCTTCTGCCCAGCCAATACCAGCAGTAAGCAAACCAAATCCGTTAAGCAGGAAGTATCCGGCAAAACCATACAACCCCTGGCTCCCTGGCAAGGCGGTAAGAAGAATATAGCTACCAAACGCTTCGTTGTTCTTTTTCATTGATCCAACGGCCGCATTACCGGCTATAGATGTACCAAAAGCACTGCCAACCCCTGCGAGGCCGACCATTATTCCAATTCCAATGTAAGCAAAAACAATAGGTTCCATTCTTTGATTTATTTTTAAAATGTTATTATTTAATTATTATTCTGTTTTTTCAGAAACAGGGTCTGCAAACGGTGTGTATGCTTTGCCACCTCCTGTAAATCCTGCATTCTTATAAAATTCCACGAATGTTAAACGAATAGGATGCACAAAAGCTCCCAATGATGCCATAAATATGGTAATGCCATGTCCCAACACAAGGATAATAATCATTACCAGCGGCCCAAATATTATATTGTCAGGCTTCATACTCATTGCCATGCTATTAAATACCAGCCCCAGAATAGCACTTGAAACGCCAAGCGCAAAAAGCCTGATATAGGATAGAATATCGCCAAGCAAACTGGTAAACATGCTGTAAACATCCCATAATCCTGCACCAAAATTTATAAAAACATTCCTCCTGGGATGGTTAAAAACCAGGATAAGCAACCCTGCCACACTAAATACAGCATATTGAATATAAGCGGCAACCTGTGCAGTAACAGCATTAGCACTTTTTAGTGCGAATACAGTCGCCAGTCCAATAATCAATATTAGCCAGCCTATAGTGGCAAGAGAATACAAAAAACCTCGCATTCGGGTAATATTTACCACCTTCAGTATTAATCCAAATACTATCTGGATAGCTCCCAATATAATAGCAAGATTAAATAACTGGTCGGTATTTATCATGTAGGTCTTCACACTTTCCAGCCAGGGGATTTCGGCTTCTATTAAATTGATGCCAAAGAAAGTACCGGTTAGCATACCAAAAATTACGGTGGCAAATCCCAGCCATTGAGCCAGGGTTAATACCGATTTTAATTTAGGTTGTTTTTGTTTAAAGAAAGTAGCTACTGCTAAAATAAACAAGCCATAACCGGCATCTCCAAGAGAAAAACCAAAAAACATCATATAAAACGGTGCAAAGAAGGGCACCATATCCAGTTCCTTATGATTCGGAAGTTCGTATAAATTACCAATTATTTCGTAGTGCTTTGCAAACTTATTGTTTTTGAGCAAAATAGGAACCTGATCCTGATCGGTTGGTTGTTCAGAAATATGCAATACCTGTTGTTCTTCCAGAAAAGCTTCCAGGTCCTTCTTTTTCACCTCCGGCACCCAACCTTCAAGTATTCTTACATTGCCTTCCACTTCATCAGTAGTTTGAAGTATGGCGTTCTGCTCAGACAACTGTTGCTGAATATCTTCGGCATACTTCTTCAGCATATCCGTACAACAGGATGCAATCTGATGCAATTCATGCTTTAACGCATCGGCCTCATTTTTAAGATTCTGCATCTCAAGCCTTACCTGTTCCAACGACTGTTTGGGCAGTGCCAGTTCATCGGCATCAGGCATTTCTTCCAGAGGTTTCTGGCTTTTTGCTTCTTCTGCTCTTTCAACTTTCGCAAAGTACCGGTAGCCATCAAGATCAGTTACAATCTGCAGGTAATATTGTTTCTCCCATTCAGGCTGCCACTTCCGAACAGGGCAAGCCATAAATCTTATTTGTATGCCGTTCTTCTTAAGCTCTTCGAGTTTTTTCCAGCTGAAATTGCCCCATGGCGTCAGTTGTTTTTTCTCTTTTTCGAGCTGCAGAAGCCGGTGATGGTTATGTTCCATCTCTTTTTCCATCTCCTTCAGCCGGTTAAAAACCTCTTCTCCCGATTTGAATGCAGGACGTGTTTCAGGTTCTTCAGGTTCCAATGATTCAAGTCTTTTGGCTGCTTTACTCACTTCCGAAAGATGCCTGAAGAGCTCCTGCATCTGAGGGGTAGGCTCATTATTCTTTGTGCTTATGTGCACTACGCCTATTCGCCGGATATTTATAAGAAACTCCTGGTAAGAAGAATGGTGAACCAGGAATGTGTATTTATGCATTGGAACAATCATAGCTCAGCCTCCTGTCTCTGTTTTTCCTGCCGGTCTTTCACAATTTTTTGAGCCGACTTCGATAAGTTTTCCTGGTCTTCCAGGAAACGTTTAATTTTGCGAATGGCATCCTGGAATCCGGGAATCTGCACCTTTTCGTATAAGTTCACCTTTTGGGTGGTTTTCTTACGGGAAAAATCAAGCAGTTCCATTTTCCGAAGATAAACCTCTCGCTCAATTGCAATGGCTGCTACATTTTTTATTATAGCAATGCCTTCTGAGAACCATACCGGTTGGTTAAATAGATTTGTAGTATCGATTTCAAAATGAATGTTGTCGAGTATTGGTGTAAAAACCCCTGCAATCTTCTTTGATGACAACTCCACATCACTTATGCGAATCAGTTTTTGGTCAAATTCCCCCCATAAGCGTGCGATATTATCGTAAAGAGCTATCTGCTTGTCAAATTCGACAGCAAGTTCAGAAGCTCTGTCTTTGGCCTTTTTAACCTCTACCCGCAAAGCCGATTCCTTATTCTTAAGAGTGGGTAATGCCCGCTCTCTTACCTTAAGTTGCTTATCTAGCGCTTGTAAAGCTGTTTTATTGTATTGAAAACTAATGGCCACTTATTTATTTTTTAAAATTAAAATCCTGTTGATTTTTTAAATAAAAATGATCTCTTTTTTGGTGTTACTGCACCCAATATTTCGCAACCAGATTTTCCTTAATTGCTACTTCAGCCTTCTTGAAATGTTTCCCAAACAAATCCCAGGTAATATCAAGCATGGTATCGGTATTCACATTTACATCAATGGCAAGAATACGTTCGGAATACTCTTTAGCAAAATTCAATGTCCGTTCATCGTAATCAGTAAGGTCGAAACCGTTCTCCAGTTTGGTACGGGCATTGGCTGCATCGGCATATAAGCGAATAGCAGTATTCATCACCTGCGGGTGGTCCTCACGGGTTTGTTTTCCTATTACAAGCTGTTTCAAACGAGACAGCGAGCGGAACGGGTCAACAATAACTTTCCCGATTTCCGTATCCCGGCGCAGGAACAGCTGACCTTCGGTAATGTATCCTGTGTTATCCGGAATAGCATGAGTAATATCGCCCCCCGAAAGTGTTGTCACTGCAATGATGGTAATAGAGCCCCCGGATGGAAACTGAACAGCTTTTTCATAAATACGTGCCAAATCGGAATAAAGAGAACCAGGCATACTGTCTTTGGAAGGAATCTGATCCATCCGGTTGGATACTATACTTAAAGCATCGGCGTAAAGTGTCATATCGGTAAGCAGTACCAGCACACTTTCGTTTTTATCAACGGCAAAGTACTCTGCTGCCGTCAAAGCCATATCGGGTACCAGTAATCTTTCAACCGGGGGGTTCTCAGTTGTGTTGACAAAACTGATAATGCGATCAAGAGCACCTGCATTGTCAAACACATTTTTAAAATAGAGGTAATCATCATTGGTCAGTCCCATTCCGCCAAGTATGATTTTATCTGTTTTAGCCCTTAACGCCACCATAGCCATTACCTGGTTATACGGCTGGTCGGGGTCGGCAAAGAACGGGATTTTCTGCCCCGACACCAGGGTATTGTTCAGGTCAATACCTGCAATACCCGTAGCTATCAGATTCGATGGCTGCTTGCGCCTCACCGGGTTTACCGAAGGACTGCCGATATCACGAACCTCTCCCTGAATTTCAGGTCCGCCATCAATTGGGTTCCCAAAAGCATTGAAAAAGCGGCCTGCCAATTCATCGCTCACAGTTAATTGCGGCGGTCTCCCTAAAAATGAGATCTCGGCATTGGTGGGAATTCCTTCAGTACCTTCAAAAATCTGCAATGTAATATCGTCGCCGGCAATCTTAACCACCTGTGCCAGTTTGCCGTTTACCGAAGCAATTTCGTCATAACCCACACCTGTAGCTTTTAATGTTACCGTAGCCTTGGTAATGTTTGACAATTTAGTATATATCTTCTGAAATGCCTGGCTTTCCATAATCTTCCTTTATCTTATTTATGTTTCTACCAATAATTAATTAGCCCTTTTACTTAGAAGTTCTTCCAATGTCTGTTCATGCTTGCGGAAGCTTTCGGTATCAAACTCAGTATAGTTCATCTGTTTGAATTCGTTTATTACTTCCTTAAAAAAGGTGCTTACGTCTTCGAAATGGCCAAATACAAATTTGCTTTCCACTACACCCAGAACTTTCGACAACATATATTGCTGGCGCTTCATTGGTGTGGAGGCATCAATATTATCGAATGCATCCTGTTGCAGAATAACGAAGTCAATAAGTTCCGATTTCCAAAACGTTTCATGGAAGGCTAAAGGTACCCCATCATCCCCCAAAATATTGATTTGTTCCATGGCTTCTTTTCCCCGCAACAAAACATCTTTTGCCTTAAGCACATCAATGAGCCAGTCTTCACCCACATTCTTTATAAGATAATCCTGCACTTCAGGATACTCTAGGTATTTTGAATAACTGTCGATGGGATCGATTGCCGGATACCTTTTACTATCGGCACGAGCCTGGTTTAATCCGTAGAAACAGCGTGCAGCTTTACGTGTACTTTCGGTTACCGGCTCTTTCAGGTTACCACCAGCCGGAGAAACAGTTCCTATAAACGTAATTGAGCCAGTTTTTCCATTGTTCAGAAAAACAAAGCCTGCACGCGAATAGAAGTTTGAAATTACAGCCGACAAGTCCATAGGAAATGCATCCGGTCCGGGAAGTTCTTCCAACCGGTTCGACATCTCACGCAGCGCCTGGGCCCACCTGGAGGTGGAATCTGCCATAAGCAGAACCTTCAATCCCATCGCACGATAATATTCACCGATAGTCATTGCGGTATAAACCGATGCTTCCCTTGCTGCCACCGGCATGTTCGACGTATTTGCAATAATAATTGTACGCTCAATAAGTTTCTTACCAGTCCGCGGATCTTCAAGTTCAGGGAACTCAGTAAAAACCTCCACTACTTCATTTGCCCGCTCTCCGCAAGCTGCAATAATTACAATATCCGCTTCGGCCTGTTTGGAAATAGCATGCTGCAGTACCGTTTTTCCGGTACCGAATGGCCCGGGAATAAATCCTGTTCCACCTTCGGTAATCGGGTTTAAGGTATCCATGCACCTGACCCCTGTTTCAAGCAGTCTGAAAGGACGCGGCTTCTCTCTGAAGTCGCCAATTGCAACTTTTACCGGCCACTTCTGGACCATTGTAAGATTGGTTTCAGTACCATCTCCATTGGCCACCACAGCTATCTGATGATCAACCGTGTATTCACCTTCTTCAACTATACTCTTTAATGTGTAGGTTCCCTTCATTTTGAAAGGCACCATAATTTTATGAGGCTGATCGTTTTCATTTACCTCTCCCAGCCAGTCGCCTGCTTTCACCTCGTCACCTACTTTTGCCAGTGGTTTAAAACTCCATTTTTTCTCCCTATTCAATGGATCGGTGTACTCTCCACGCTTCAGAAATATCCCTTCCATCTTATCAAGGTCGTTCTGCAAACCGTCGTAATTGCGGGAAAGAATACCCGGGCCAAGGGTTACTTCAAGCATATGTCCCCGGAACTCAACTTTTGAGCCTGGCATCAACCCACGGGTGCTTTCAAAAACCTGCACATAGGCAATTTTGCCTATTATTTTAATCACTTCAGCCATCAGGTTTTCCTGCTTCAGGGTAATAAAGCAAATTTCATTTTGTGAAACTGGTCCGTCAACCTCAACCATGACCAGGTTGGCTACGATGCCAACCACTTTACCTGTTGTTTTATTTTCTTTTTCCATAAGTTATTGCAAATTCTTCAGGAAATTCAAAATTTGATTGTAATTCATCCAAAAGCCGTTTAAATATCTGTTGCCCTTTTTCCCTATCGAGCCTGAACCAGCGTTCAGCAATAAAAAGTTTCTGAACGAAAGCCAAAATTCTTTCTATGGTGAAATAATTAAAGAAAGTTGTTTCATCGAGAAAGTGCCAAAAATGACTATCCAGTCTCAGTTCCCTGTCAAGGATATTATCAATTTCAAATATCTGAATGATGTTCTCTATATCATTGATTTCATTTGACAGGCCAAAATCGCGTGACCTGCTTTTTTTGAGTGCAAGGGTAATTTCGTCATCTCCAATCAATACATCTTCAAACGGAATATCATGCTTACGTCCGTTCAATGCAAGCATTATGTTTACCATATTCTGTCTGTAAGCAGCAAATTCTCTGACAAACTCATTCTCTGAAGTTCTAAGGTAATTGTACCATTCTTCGGTAAGTCGTTTTATAGCTTCAGGCTTTGGAAAATCCTCCTCATCGTTATGATAGAATTCAAGAAAATTTACCAGGTATGAGGGAAACAGATCGGTATCAATCATTTCATACTGCTTCTTATCAGCAAGCTGCTCTAAAGTTTCCATCGAATAATTACCCCTTTCATCCCATTCAAACTTCTCTTTATACAGAAGCTTCAATAAGTTCTCATGATCGAAAGGCAGATAAAATAATTTCACCAGTTCATAATCTGACGGGTGAAGATGTTCCTGCAGGCAATTCCGTAGTTGCACCGATGAAAAGGTTAATTTCTTATCGTCAGGAATAATATCAGGCAATCCTGCTATCAGGTAATAATACTTTCGATTACTCATTTCCCCTCCGCAAAAAGCAATTGGCTGGTCTTAGGCCTCAGATATCCTTTCAAAAAATTCATAAAATCATCATCCGAAAAACTAATCAGGTACCCTTCATTGGCAGGCCCGATTTTAAAACCGGATTTAACATTTTGTGAAAAGGTTATTTCAAGCCCTTTATTAAGTTCATTTGCAAGACTGTTCTTGAAAAATTTATCCATTTTTCCTCTTTCCGATTCCGGAAGGATAACTTTTAAATCAAAATTTTCTTTTTCCATCCATCCTTTGACGACAGAAGAAATCAAATCCTGCATATAATTTTTATCCGAGAAAAGTTCTTTCACCGGAGGCTGCACCACCTTCATGGTAATAAGAGAGGTAATTTCCTGCTTTATAGCTGAAACAGCTTGATTCATAGTCATTTTTATTTCTGAATCCACCTGCTTTTTGATTTCCCGGGCTTTATCATTGGCTTCTGTCAAAATCCGATCAGCTTCTTTTCGGGCATCCTGTTCAATGCCGGCAGCTTTTTCTTTTGCTTCCTTTAAGATTGCAACCTCTTCTTCGCGGACTTTTTGAAGTCCCTCTTTGTAGATGGTTTCGGTTAATTGTTGAATTTTCGAGTTCATCCTATTTTTGATATGTTTTAAACAATCCTTTTTATAAGTTCTTAATACTGTCGAAATGTATTTTTTTCAAGAAGCGTAAATGTACTAACAAGATTTTGATAAGAGCCTATAAAAAACGCTCAAAAATGTCATTTTATGCCGCAGAATATGTTTTTGAAAAATTAAGTAGTTAAATGAAAAAAGATAGAACCGACCTCTGCAGGCAAATATTTATTAACCGCTAATATACTAAAGCATACGAATTTGAATACAATAGTTGATCAATCATTAAGTGATATGAGTTACAATATAAAGTCAATATAGAGATATAAAAGTATTTTAACATTGTCTTAACGTTGCAGTCATTATAAGCTCCGCACCCCTTCCATTTCATCCACATTTTGACTTTTTCTATAAGATGAGATTTATATAATTCATCCATTGATTCAATCTGCAACTTGTAAAACGAAAGTTTATAAAGGAATTCTTCCTGTAATATAAAGTACCTGAAATATGCAATAATTTTGTGTTTTTAAAATTTCTTTCGATATTCAGGCAAATTTCAGGAGCCATATTTTAAATTAAATCTGTAATACCAAAAAGAAATGAAAACATCAAGAAGATTCTTCCTCAAAACCAGCAGTATGGCAGCAACCGCTGTGTCTTTATTTCCAGGAATGGCCTGTTCAAACCAAAATTCCCAAAAGGTAGTGGCCTTGCAACTGTATAGTGTGCGCAACGAAATGCGTGACAATCCTAAAGGGACACTGACGGAATTGGCAAATATGGGATATACGCATGTAGAGCATGCCAATTATGTTGACAATAAATTTTATGGCTGGACAGCAAAGGAATTTAAAAAAGTACTGGACGACCTGAGCCTGAAAATGCCTTCAGGGCATACTGTATTAGGAAAAAACCACTGGAATGAACAACAGAAGGATTTTACTGATGAGTGGAAAAAGCTTGTAGATGATGCAGCATACATGGAACAGGAATATGTTGTAAGTCCCTGGCTTGATCCTCAATTAAGGAAAACATACAATGATTTAATGCGGTTTATGGAAGTTTTTAATAAAAGTGGTGAGTTATGCAAGAAATCAGGGATGCGTTTTGGTTACCACAACCATGATTTTGAATTCAGGGAAGAGTTGAATGGAGAAAAGATTTTTGACTTGATGATGAAAAATACTGATGCCGATAAGGTTGTGATGCAACTTGATATTGGCAATATGTATATAGCAAATGCCAGGGCTAAAGATGTTCTTGGGAAATATCCCGGCCGTTACGACAATATCCATATTAAAGATATGATCCGCACTTCAAATGGAGAAGGTTATGAAAGCACTGTATTGGGAGAAGGGCTTGTAGATGCAAGGGAAGTTACCAAAATGGCCGGTGACATGGGAACAAAACTTTTTGTTATCGAGCAGGAAGCTTATCAGGGGAAAGAACCTCTTGACTGCATGAGGGAAAATCTTTCAATTGTAAAACAATGGGAATACTAAATTACATTTGTTCTGCTTTTCAGTGAAAATAAAAAATGAATTAAAAAGATCCGGAAAAGTATTTAAACTTTTCGGATCTTTTTTTTAATCACTCTGCAAAAACCATTCTTTCAAAATGGTTAGATTCAACTTGTTACTTTGGGGGGTAAACTTGAGGACGAGCCTTCAATCATTATATTAACTTTGCATTGATTTTCCACCATCCGGATGCAACACCTGCCCGGTCATATAGGAGGCATCTTCCGAAGCCAGAAACACATAACACGGAGCGACTTCACAAGGTTGCCCTGCGCGTTCCATAGGAACATTCTTTCCGAATTTTGAAACTTCTTCCTCATCAAACGAAGCAGGTATTAATGGAGTCCAAATCGGACCGGGAGCAACTCCATTAACTCTTATCAGCTTTTTCGAAAGATTTTTTGCCAGTGAGCGGGTAAAAGATGTAATCGCACCATTCGTAGCTGCATAATCCAAAAACCTGGGACTTCCTTCATAAGCTGTAACACTTGTTGTAGTAATAATGCTGTCACCTTCCTGCAAATATTTCATGCATGGTTTCGTAATATAGTACATGGCAAAAATATTTGTCATAAATGTCTGCTCCATTAATTCCAAATCGAGTTCTTCAAAATCTCCAGCCGGATGTTGCTCACCGGCGTGGTTTACTAAAATATTTATCTTGCCAAGTTGTTCAACCGTATTTTCAACAGCAGACTCACAAAACGCTTTATCTTTTAAGTCACCACGCAATAATATGCACGTTCTTCCTTCTTTTTCCACCAGGTTTTTTGTTTCTTCCGCATCTTTGTCTTCCTGAAGGTAAACGATGGCTACATCTGCTCCCTCGCGGGCATAATGTACGGCTATGGCTCGGCCAATACCAGAATCACCACCTGTAATTAATGCAACTTTATCCAGCAGTTTATCCGATCCTTTGTAATTGTCCCTGATAAACACAGGTTGAGGGTCCATCTTGTGTTCCTGACCTGGCATTTTTTGGGTTTGACCGCTAATATTTTCCGAAGCTTTTTTGTAGTTACTCATTAATTAAAAAAAAAATAATCTAAAATTGAATGAAAAAATTAATATCAGCTACAATTTTTTATCAACCCTGGAGTAAAATAAATGGAGCTGAAGACTTTCAAATCAATTTAAAAAGTTTATAATCAAAACTATTATAAAAATTACCAGGAAAATGTAAAAAAGCACTTTTGCAATTGCGGCAAAACCTCTTGCTATGCCTGTGAATCCAAGAAGGGCAAAAACAAATGCACCTATTAATGCCGCTATAATCCATCCTATCATATCAAATAATATTAATTAGTAATTGTATCTTATTTCGGATTTCCAATTTCAAGGATCATTCCCTCTTCCTGAATTCCTAAAGTAGATTTTAACAATTAACTTCAGCATGCTTTATTTCAGCATGTTATAAAGATATCTGAAAAAAAGATTGACTTTTAAAAAAGCTGGAGGTTGTTGATTGAAGAAACAAAATATCCCCAAATTGAGATTTTTTTCCCCAACCAATTATTCGGAAGAGGAAGTATAGTTAAATCAAAAATTAACACCTGAAGCTCTTTTATTTAAGTTCAGAATGTGTTAAATTGCAATCAATATAATAATTAAAAAACAGGAGGTTTTATCATGGCAAAAGTAGTTTACTGCAGTGATTTAGGCTTCGCTTGCGACGGAGTAGTCCGTTCAAACTCAGAAGTTGAGCTAATGACGCAGGTAGCAAATCACGCAAAAAGTGTGCACGATGTGGAAGTGACAGATGAAATGGCAAATAAAGTACGATCAGTTATTAAGGAAGAAGAATAAATAGTGGATTTCACCATCAAGTTATTTATCATGCAGGCACACATGAAAAAACCGTCTCTAATTAAAATTGAGACGGTTTTAATTTATACTCTCTTCTATTGCTAGTTTAACAAATGCTTGTACTGTTCATTTAACAACCCGGGCAAATAGCTTGCTATTAATCCAAGTGCCATTTCATCATCTACTTCAGATGGAACAATAGTTTTTTGACGATTCAATTCATTTGGATTCAGAATAACAGTATTTATCTGAAGAGGAACACTGCTCCATGCTTTTTTTACTGTTCGTGCACCAAAACCTTTTGAAGATGACATATAACATACTTCAAAATGCTTTGAATTAACAACGTAAGCAGTACCATCAGCGATTTTCCGTTTTGTTACAGTGATTGGATTTTCGCTCCCTTCATACGTAAGATTCCAGACTTTTTCCACATCTTTTGCCAGATTTGTGTTATCAACCGCCGTAATTTCATAATTGTTATAGTCTTTGCGGAATTCGACAGCATTGGCAGAAACAGATACAATTAAGCAACAAATTACAAATACAGAAAGAACCTTTAACTTTTTCATGGTTTTAAAATTTGAATTAAACAATCGTTTTTTGTTTTTGAACTTTATTTATACCTATAGGACGCCAAAATTATGTTTGTGTTACAACAAAAAGACTGTTAAATAACACATCCTGAATTCTGCAGCCTCTCTTGTGAATATTAAAAAATGTATTTTTTTTCTTATTTAATAATTAACTGTAACTTGCCGAACTATTTTTAATTATTTTTATTCTGAAAAGCACATTATCGATTACAGTTTAGAAAGAATAAAAAGATGAAAAAAAATTCTTTTTAATGAATTTTTTTTTTGCGGTCAGATGTACCACTAAGTATTTTTACAGCACGCTTATTAACAAATGAAAGAAGAAAAATTAAATTGCTTCAGAATAGGAACGGAATAATAAATTATAATTTTATATACATGAATTTTAATGAGCTTATAACCCGGCGATATTCTACCCGAAAATATAAGGACAAACCTTTAGAAAAGAGCAAATTATTAAAGGTTCTTGAAGCAGCACGGATGGCACCGTCGGCAGTGAACTACCAACCCTGGCTATTTGTCGTTGTTCAACAAAAAGAAAATCTGGAAGTAATTCACAAAACCTACCCTCGGGAATGGTTTAAGGCTGCTCCGGCAATCATTATAGCATGTGCCGATCATTCTCAGTCGTGGAAAAGAAGTATTGATGGAAAGGACTCGGCAGAAATAGATGTTGCAATCGCAGTGGACCACCTTATCTTGCAGGCAACAGAACTTGGATTGGGCACCTGCTGGGTGTGTAATTTTGATACAGAAAGGTGTGCCGAATACATGAAATTTCCTTCGCATATTTCACCTGTTGTATTAATTCCAATTGGATATCCTGATGAAGATTCACTTCCTGTAAAAAAAAGAAAGCCCCTTGAAGAAATTGTTCATTGGGAAAACTTTCAATCTACTGATAAAATAGAGGTACCAAATATTAAGAAAAAGATATAATTTACACCAATGCTCCGAATCGTGTCATGTGTAAATATTTTTCCAGCCTATCCATACCAATTTCAATATTATCGATAGAATTAGCATAAGAAAAACGCAAATATCCTTCCCCGTTTTGTCCAAAATCAATTCCGGGAGCTACTCCGACATGTGCTTTTTCAAGGATGTCAAAAGCCAATTGATAGCTGTTTTTAGAAATGTGGGTTGCATTTGCAAACACATAAAAAGCACCTGTAGGAACTGACTGTATCCTAAATCCCAACTGTTCCAATCTTTTTATCAGGTAAATGCGACGTTCATCATAGATTTCTTTCATCTTAATAACGTCATTTCCTGCTCTGTTTAAAGCGGCAATCCCGGCACGTTGTGCTAAAGAGCTGGCACAAATAAATAGGTTTTGCTGTAGCTTCTGCATTGGACGGATATAAGCAGCAGGCGCTATAACATATCCCAAACGAAATCCTGTCATTGCATATAATTTTGAAAAGCCATTTACAACAAAGGTTTTATCTGTAAATTCAAGCATCGAATGCGCTCTTCCCTTGTAAACAAGCCCATGATAAATTTCATCTGAAATAATTGGTATATCATACATTGCCAGCTGCCTCATCCCCTTTTCAGATAAAAGATTACCTGTTGGATTCATTGGGCTGTTTATTATAATGGCCTTTGTTTTGCCGGTAAGATATTTACATATTTCCCCGGGCTTGTACTGAAAACCATCCTTCTCAAAAACGGGAACTTTAACCCCTTTTGCACCAATGAACCGGATAAAATTGGGATAACATGGATATCCCGGATCAGAAATTATTACTTCGTCGCCCGGATTGCATAATACACCTAAGGCCAAAAGAATTGCAGGAGAACTTCCCGAGGTAACAATAATCTGGCCGGCAGAAATTTTTACGTTATACTCCAGTTCATATTTTCTAACGATAGCTTCGCGCAACTCAGGATCGCCCAGGCTGTGGGTATAATGTGTTCTGCCTTCAATGAAACCCTGATGAATTGCCGCTGACACACAATCAGGGACATCAAAATCAGGTTCTCCCACCTCAAGATGGATAATATGAATTCCCTGCCGCTCCATTTCTGCTGCACGTTCGAGAACTTCCATTACAATAAAAGGCTTGATATTTTTTGCTCTTTCCGACAGCATCTTTCGCTTTTTTTTTATATTATTCACCTACTCATTTATCCTTCCAGTTTTAAAGATAGGTTTTAGCTATTTGCAGGGCCTGGTTTCGGTAACTTCCACCAAAAAAGTAATAATGGTTCAATACATGATATAACTGATAAAGTTTGTTTCTTTCTTTCCAATCGGCAGGAAGAGGGTATATCTCATTATAAGCATCATAAAACCGCTGAGAAAACCCTCCGAACAATGTCATGATGCCCATTTCCATTTCACGATCGGCATAACAGGAAGCAGGATCAATAAGTGCAGGTCCGTTTGCAATAATCATATAATTTCCCGACCATAAATCTCCATGGATCAGTGCCGGTCTTGAATTATCAGGAATTAGCTTTGGTAATCTATCGAGTAGCTGCCGGTAAACTTTCAATTCATCAACCGACAGCGATCTTTCTTTTTTTATCAGTTCCAGTAAAAATTCAAGGCGATTCTCTTTGAAAAAGGAAACCCAGCTACTTTTCCAGGTATTTTCCTGAATTGTGGCACCGCAGAAGTTATTGTTATAGAATCCAAAATGACGGTTTTTGTATTGATGGATTGTTGCCAGTCCCTGTCCGAGCATTTCATCGGAGTTTTGCATGTAACCCGGCTCAATATATTCCAGGACAAGAAACCCGGGAGTTTCATCCACTTTCTTAGCAGCAAACACTTCAGGAATAATTAATTTATTTCCTGCAGCTTTTTTTAATTCTTCTAAACTTTCCGCTTCCCTTAAAAAAATTTCAGCGGGGCCATCTGAATTCCATTTTAAAAAATAAACTCCTTCACTGGTTTTAATTTTTGTTGCATGGTTAATACACCCTCCCCCCAGCAGGCTTGAAGAAAGAATTTCAACCTGTTTACCAAATCTTTTTGAAAGGTGGGTTTTAACATCCGTTTCAAAAATATTATCGCTGTGAAAAAACTTCATATCTTCTGCTGGTTTATATGAACAGTAACAAAATTAATCATTCCGCAGTAAAAACATATTTTCCGGCAGCTACAAGAATTTTCCCTGATTCAATACTAATAATACCTTCAATTTCTCCGGAATCAATTATCTTTCCTCCTTCTTTTAATACCGAACCGGTATCAGTGCCTGGCAATTCCACTATGGCAGTAGTATTTGGAGGGATTGTAAGGTGAAGAGTAAATACATCCGACTCTAAATTCCAATCGACCGATAACAACCCATAGTTGGTTTCATAATCAGCCTTAACCCATCGTAAATCGCCCACTGGCCGGGGCCTGATGATCGTTTGTTTGAATCCCGGTTTTTCATCTGAAATATTGACTCCTGCTAATGTATTCCACATCCATTCTCCAACGCATCCCAGCGCAAAATGGTTACGTGAATTCATTCCCTCCGGTCGTTCAGTATCTGAATTCCAAAGTTCCCAAATTGAAGTAGCTCCTTGTTTAACCATATATCCCCAACTGGGATAATCGATTTTATTTATCATTTCATATGCCAGATCATGATGATTGTATTTGCTTAGCATGGGAAGAATGTAACCGGTTCCCAGGAATCCGGTAGTTGGATGGACATCCTTATCCTTCACATTACGGATAAGATTATTCACCACCTGATCTTCAATAGCCAGGTTTGTCAGCCCAAATGCTAAGGGCAGCAGATTGGCCGTTTGTGTTCCCCCCGGGTAACTCATTGTGTTTCCATCCCAATATTCCCGATGAAAATCTTCAGCTATTTGCTTTGAAAGGGCTTTATACTCCAGGGCATCTTGCTCATTACCTATTACTTCAGCCATTTCCCCAAGTAATCTGGCAGAATAAAAATAATATGCTGACCCAATGGGTTTACCTGGTGACGGTTCAACAGCAATCCAGTCACCATAACCGTACCAGCCATTTTCTTCCCAGTAATAAATTCCATTTATGCTTTTTTTACGCATGTATTCAACCCAAGCCTTCATACCATTATAATTTTCTTCAATTATCCTGGTATTACCAAAATACCTGTAATTTAACCAGGGAATAATAATCACTGCATCGCCCCATCCCGGTTTCGAAGGTCCGGCAACAACTATAGGTGGATTCACATCATAAACCCAGCCGTCCTCATCCTGTCCGTCGGTTATATCAAACATCCATTTTGACCAATAGCGATCAAGATGCATATTAAAATTAGCCGTAGGAGCAAATATTTGAGCATCGCCCATCCAGCCCAGCCGTTCATCCCGTTGAGGGCAATCAGTGGGTGCAGGATAGAAATTACCTTTCTGGGACCAGATCACATTTTTATTAATGGAGTTAATAAGCTCATTGGAGCACTGAAACCGACCGATAAAAGGTTGATCCGTATAAATAACTTTGCCAGTTATATCATTTAATCCAGGTTTTTCTTTTAACCCTGAAACTTGCACATAACGGAAACCATGATAGGTAAATTTAGGTTCCCATTCCATTTCTTTCCCGTTTGAAACCACTATATCTATAGCATCAGCTGAACGGAGATTCTCCTGAGCCACCGTACCATCTTCATGTAAAAGTTCAGCAAACCGCAATTTAATTGTATCTCCCTGGAGAGCTTTTATTTTAACTTTAGCCCATCCTACCATATTCTGACCAAAATCGTATACATATTCCCCCCGAACTGGTTCTTTCAGTGTAACGGGCTGCAGGTCCTCATGATGTCTCAGTGCCGGGGCATTTGGTCCTTTCAACTTTCCTTCGTAACCAGCAGGCACAACAGCAGCCCATGTATCATCATCAAACCCGGGAAAATCCCAACCCTCCTGTTCCATGTTTGCATCGAATTTTTCTCCATTGTAAATATGATCCTCCCAAATAGGTGATTCGGTCCATTTCCATGTTTCATCGGTCACAATTGTTTGCAGTGAGCCATCCTGGTATTCAATATTTATCTGCATCAGGAATTTCAATGGTCCTTCGCTGTATTTTTGACCACCTTTCCAGCCAAGTCCACCTGACCACCACATATTGCCCAATACTGCCCCTGCAACATTTTTACCGGCAATTAGCAAATCCTTCACATCGTAAACCTGGTACTCCAGGCGTTCAGGATAATGTGTCCAACCTGGAGTAAGTAAATCGTTTCCAACGCGATTGCCATTCAGGGAAAGAACATAATTTCCCAGCCCAGTGACGAATACCCTTGCTTTACGAATAGTTTCATTTTCCAATTCAAATTCTTTTCTCATGTTGACTGAACGACTCGGATTTTTATTCGAATGGGCTATCCATTGTGCCTTCCAATCGTTATCACCGAGCAGGCCCATTTCCCATAAAGCAGGTTCGCTCCAGGCAGTAACTTTGCCGTCTTTGTCCCATATGCGCACCCTCCAGTAATAGGTTTTTCCTGATTCAGGGGACGGACCTGTATATACAACATGTACCGATTGTTCTGAAGTAATTTTTTCTGAATCCCACACATCACTTTCAATATGAGTCACTTTTTCATGTGAACTGGAAACGATTACTTGCCAGGCTATTTGTTTCGCGCCTCGCCTATCATCATTGATTTTCCATTGCAACAAAGGGTTTATCCGGTCTATTCCCATTGGATTTTCCTGAAATTCGCATCTCAATTCACCAACGGTCGCGGGGGAATCAACCTGCTGACAGGAAATAAAAAATAAAACCACACCTGCCAATATTAATCCGGACAAAAAATTTATTTGTTTCATTTTAAATAAATTTACTTAGTATCACATCCCTGGCTTAATTAATCAAACATCGTTAGCCTTCCCCTTACTCCCAAGCCAGAAAGATGCGGAACCAAACCAGATTACTGCACCAGCTAACATCCAGAAATTTTGGGTCGAATGACTAATTTTTCCCAGGAAAAATAAAACTGCAGGGAAAATTGTCAACAATATACCAGCCAGGGAAAAGAATTGTAATATTATTTTCATTTCACTATTTTTTTCTGATAATATTTACTTAAAATGACAAATAGAACCACAGCCAGTATCCAAGCTGGCAAAGGCAGGAAGTAAAGTTCAATTCCCACCACCTGATTCATAATAAGGGCTGCTGCTAACAGAATAAACCAGGTCAGACCAGCAGCCCAATTAAATTCGATGTTCCTTTTTTCTGCATAAAAATCTTGTAATCCAAATCGTTTCAGGAGATAAAAATCGGCAAAAATTATTCCCCCCATAGGTATCAAAACGAGGCCATACAGAGCTACAAAATCGAGCAATTTCATTACCAACGCCGGGAACAGGGCAGCCAGTGTTGTCACCAGCCCTGCCAGCAAAGTAACTTTCCAGCGGCTCCAACCGGGGGAAGCAACCTGTAGGGCCAAACCTGCCCTGTACAAGGTAGGGTTGGCTGTAGTCCACCCCGCTACAATAACACATAATGCTCCGGCAACTCCAATGGCCTGATACGCCACTTCTCCCGGCGCGTCACTGGTGGCAGCAGCGTATAAAATTCCGGATGAAATCCAGGCCACATAATGTCCCAGGAACATTCCCACTGCTGAAGCAAATCCATACTGCCATTTTTTAGCATACCTGAAAATTGAAAGGTCACTCATACCAAGATGCATGGCCGCATTGGCAAACCAGGTAAAAAATATAACATGCCAAATAGTGAATTGAGATTGTCCTTGCAAGGCAGTACCTGTCCAAACCTTATTCCTGGCAACTTCCCAAAAATTACTTAAATCGGTATTTACTCCCAACCGCGGCAGTGATGATACAGCAGCTGCAATAAATATAAAAAACATCCAGGGTGCTGCAACTTTAGAAAACCGGGCCAGCTTTTCGAATCCGAGGATAGCAAACACAGTAATTACAGCACCAACAAAAAAAACTGTTAATATCCAACCTGCACTTGAAGGATACATATCACTTAGTGTTGGCATTTCCACCTTGAACGGGATACCAACAGCAGTAGCTGAAACAGCTACCATTGCACCAGCAAGAAAGCAAAACATTAATGCATTTATCACATTGTAAAGGAATACCAGAACAGTACCACAGATTTTTTTCAGTTGCCAATAAAGCGACAATCGTACTTTTACTGCAATTGGAGCTGTAATGAAAGCCCAGCTTAATACTGCCATTACATTTCCGATAAATCCACCTAAAAACATATCGGTAACCGAAACACCGTGAGCAACGAACAACATCCCAATAACGAACTCAGTTCCGGCTACGTGCTCTCCGGCATAACTTCCAAGAAAGTTCCCTATGCCTTGTAAAGAATTTTTACTTACCGGCTCACGATCAAATTCGTACAGGGAATCAAGCTTTTTTGAAATAGCAGAAATTTCCATTTTAAAGGTTTAGATTCTTATTGAATGGACTAATTTAAATAATTATTTCAGATGATAGTGTTCTTCTTTTAATAAGCAAGTGAAAATTGAAATGAAATGCTGTAAAAAAACAGTAGGATTGTATTGTGTCGGAAGTTTTGTTGTGTAAAATCATTAATAGCGTAATAAAGATAAAAGGAACCATTATTTCAGCATATATCTTTTGGTAAAATATAGTCAAAAACAAAACTGAAGCATAATGGATGAAAGAATTCATTAAATCTCTTTTGCAGGAAATAAAGATTTTTAAATTTGCAAAAATTAAAAATGAATTATAAGTGCTTTGTCCAATTAAATTTACCTCAATGAGTAATTTAAAATTAATCAGTCTTATACTGTTCATAACTGCGTATCATTCCCAATTTGCTGTTGCACAAAACTGGCCGGGATGGCGCGGGCCCAATCAGGATGGAACCACTGCTGAAAAAGAGGTTCCCGTGAAATGGGATTCTGTAACCAATGTGATGTGGAAAGCCAAGGTTCCAGGAATCGGATATTCTTCACCCGTTGTATGGGAAGACAAGCTTTTTACTTTCACCGCAATACCTGAAACCCGGGAAAGAATCTTATTATGTTACGATTCAAACACAGGAAATTTGTTATGGCAGGAGACGGTGCTTACTGCGCCTCTTGAAGATAAGCACAAGGACAACAGTTATGCTTCCGGGACACCGGCAACGGATGGCAAATTTGTTTATATTTCATATTTAGACGGGAAAGATGCTGTAGTAGCAGCATATGATTTTTCGGGAAAAAAGATTTGGGTTCAACGTCCGGGAAAATTTTACAGCGGGTGGGGGTATAGTTGCTCTCCAAGAATTTACAACGATAAAATAATTATTAATGGCAATAGCCCGGGAGATGAACCTTTTTTTGCTGCCTTGAGTAAAACAGATGGCAAAATACTTTGGAAAGTAAATCATACCAAACCTGCCAATAATTTCAGCACTCCCATAATAAAGGAAATAGAAGGTAAAACCCAATTGATTTTTTGCGGCAATCAGGAAATATCATCCTACAATCCAGAAGATGGCTCTATCAATTGGATTGTTGATGGTCCGGCATCCGATTTTTGTTCAAGTCCGGTTTACAATGAAAGAAATAATCTGGTTATTGTAAGTAGTGCCTGGCCCAGACGCGTTTTGCTCGCCATAAAACCAGACGGCAAAGGGAATGTCACTGACAGTCATGTAGCATGGAGATCATCTGAAGGAGGAGTTTACGTTCCCTCACCCATTACCACTGGAGATTATCTTTTTACAACCATGACAAATGGCAAAGTACACTGTATAGATGTAGCCACAGGAAAAATTCTTTGGATAGAAGAACACGGACCGCAATACGCTTCACCTGTAATTGCAAATGGCTTAATCTATATGCCAAATGATGAAGGTATGATATCGGTAATACAACCTGGACCCGAATTTAACAGGATTGCACAAAATACCATCGGGGAAAAAATGTTTGCATCTCCTGCCATAAGTAATGGAAAGATTTTTCTGCGCGGAGATAAACACATATTCTGCATTGCTGAAATGAATCCATAACCATGCTGTCAGTTTATTTCTGTTATGTTATAATTATTTATTGTTTTGAAGCGTCTTTATATAATTCATTTGCCTGAAACTGATAGTAAATTAGTCGAATTTACCACTAATAAGAGATTATCTGATTTAGATTTTTTTTTCTCAAATTTTACTAATATCAATCGATAGCCTTTTTTGTTATGAAACAAAATGTTCGTTTAATTTCATTGGATTTTTTCAGAGGGATAACTATGCTTTTACTAATTAGTGGAGGCGCTCTTCAATATTTTGCAAAGTCCGAATTTAGCGGTACCCTTATTCATGATATTTTCACACAGTTTACACATCCACACTATGAAGGATTGCGCTTTTGGGATTTAATCCAACCTTTCTTTATGTTTATAGTAGGAGTTGCAATCCCTTTTTCTGTAGCGAAACGGCTTTCCCAGGGTTATTCATGGTCGAGGTTAACCAAGCATGCTGGTCAACGATCGATAATCCTTATACTTCTGGGAGTTACATTGGGGACAAGCGGAAAAGAATTTACCTTAACTTTCCAAAATGTGCTGGCCCAGATAGGTTTTACCTATTTTATTACATTCCTGCTCCTTCGCACCCGGCCTTCAATACAACTGGCAACTTCATTGGGATTAATATTTTTAACCGAAGCCTTGTACCGGCTATTTCCAATGGAAGGTGATCAGCCATTTGCTATGGGCAAAACATTTGGAGATTATATAAATTCCATAATAGCACCAGGATCCACGGGTAATTGGGCTTCGTTTAATGCAGTTCCAACAGCAGCACATACCATATGGGGTGCCCTGGTCGGACAATTATTTCAATCAAAATTCTCAGTATCAAAAAAACTCAAATACCTGATAATAGCAGGTATAGCAGCAGTAGCAATTGGATATGCCATTACACCTGTCACTCCTATAATAAAAAAAATAAGTACCAGTTCATTTGTTTTCGCAAGCGGTGGATGGAGTATTTTGGCTTTAACTTTTTGTTATTGGGTGATTGATGTTAAAAATTATCAAAATTGGGCCTTTTTTGGTATTGTTGTAGGAATGAACCCAATATTTATTTACTTACTGGCAGGCACCATTAAAGGATTTATTTTTAGAATTTTAGAACCTTGGAGCAATCTCATTTTCAGCAACTGGACATCACCGCATTTCATAAATATCCTGCTTTTATCAGTTGCCTGGTTTGCCAATTGGTATGTTTGTTATTATTTGTATAGAAAACGCATTTTTTTCAGAATTTAGTTTTCTTTTTAATTCACTGCCGTTCAACAGGATGATATTTCCATCCGCGCGTTGATGAATGCCTTTTGTTTAACGATTAAGAAAGTAGTTGTAAATGAATGAGACCTTTCGTGTTTCAGGTTTCGTATTTAACAGTTAAATACCTCTTATAAGCAGAGTTGTAATTAAAAAATGAATATGCAAAAAGGTCCTGAATGAATTTATTTTCAATGAATCCTCTGTCTCATCCATTCCTATGCCACTATGAACATTTAACCTTATAACCTTCCTGCTGAAGAAGTTCTGTAATCCGTAACCGGAAATCTCCCTGAACAAGTATTTCACCGTTTTTTACACTTCCTCCCACTCCACATTTTGTTTTGAGCCATTTACCCAACGATTTCAAATCATCTTCTTTCCCTACAAAACCTGTTACCAGGGTAACACTTTTCCCCTGCCTCTTTTTCTTGTCAAGACTTACCACAAGGTTTTGTTGTTTTGGGGGCAAAGAATCCTTTTCAGGCACTTTACCTGTTTCATAACTGAAATCGGGATTGGTTGAATAAACTGTGCCAAGTCTTTTCCTCCAGTCATTCGTCATAATACACCTCCAATGTTTACTTAAATGTCAAACAAAGATAAATCCAAGGCATTTACAATCAATTTTTTTTGTAACTTTTTACTCAAAATATAAATTCATATTCAATGAAAACACATGTGTTTCTTTTAATATTTTTCCTCATATTTCCTCAATTAACAAAAAGTCAGCAGCAGGATGCACCACAAATTACTGTTGAAAAACTTTCCAACAACCTATTTCTCCTCACAGGTGGCAGAGGGGCCAACTCAGGAATGTATATCGGGGATGATGAAGTTATACTTATTGATTCCAAGATGGATAAAAATACGGTAGAAGAAATTTTTACAGTAGTGGAAGGTTTTACTGATAAACCGGTTACATACCTTATAAACACGCACAGCGATGGAGACCATGTAAATGGAAATGAATTTTTTCCTAAAGAGGTTGTCAAAATTGCGCATGAAAACTGCAGGGAAGAATTCTTCCATCCCGGTCGTGATGGCACCCCTTCCAAATGGATCAATGAAAAATTGATGCGACATGTCCCACAGGTTACTTTTAATGACCGCATGCAACTTCACCTTGGAAGCAAAATAGTTGAACTTTATTATTTTGGAATAGGCCACACTACAGGTGACATTGTAGTGTATTTCCCTGAAGAAAAAACTGCATTTATTGGCGACCAGGTATTCTTTGGCAGGCCACAGCTTATACATTCTTATAAAGGAGGGAATTCATTTGAACATGTAAAAACAACAGAACGGATGCTTGAAGCATTGGATGCAGTTAATTTTTGCAGTGGTCACGCCGATATTAAATCACGAGATGACATTGTCCGGCATATTGAAGAAATGAAAAAACTTCAGCAAAAAATAAAATCATTGATTGCTGAAGGAAAAACATTAAATCAAATTCAGACAGCTTTTAAGCCGGAAGAAAATAGTCTTGTCGAAACAATATATAATGAATTAAAATAGCTGCTTTTTCTCTGAAATTCTTAAATGGCTGTTCACCACTTCACTTTATCATTTGATAACACTGCATAACCGGGGCGTGGATTGGAACCAGAGAAAACCTTCATTGTTTCATAAGGTTCAATGACAATTCCTTTTTCTGAAATATTTCCATTCTCATCAATAACCGCCTTCAGATTTAAATCAAGGTATTTTGCCAGGAATGGATAAACTGCTTTTCTTTTAGACAACTCATAACCATGGCCTTCATCCGGGAAATGGACATTTTCCACTCTATTTTCAACACCCATCAACCGGTAAATGTACCTGATATGAGGATATTCCAAATTAGGTGTGTTCTTAGTCCAGTCGCCACCATTAGAGACCAGAAGCAAAGGACGTGGTGCTGCTAAAGCAGCAATTTCCACATTATTTGTTTGATAGGTTTCGCTTTTATGAATCGGCATACCACTTTCGCAGACACAACCTCCAAAAAAGTGTGCTGAAACCTGAACAACCGGTGCGGCTACTTTAATACGATCGTCAATTGCTGTAAGTAAGAAGGCTTGGGTAGCACCACCGGAAGCCCCTGTAACAGCAATTCTGCCGGGATCTATGTTATCTATTGACAATAAAAAATCCAATGCCCGTATGCTGTTCCACAATTGTTGTTTCAATGCAAGAGAATGATTATGTTCCCACCCCCAGTCAGTCATTTCCCCATAACCAACCATATCGTATGCAAATACAGCAGCCCCCATTCTGGCAAGAGTAGCACACCGATTTTGCGCATCTTCCCGAAACCTGCCATAATCTTCCTTTTTTGCCCAATGACCATGTGTACTGAGAATACCGGCAATTTTTTCAGTCTTTACTTCAGGAAGATATAAACTTCCTGTTACAAAAACACCCGGCAAACTTTCAAAAGCAACATTCTGTACTGTATAGCCTTTATATCTGCGCACTTCTGTAAATCGTGGTTTAAGGGGCGTTTTTTCAGGAAAAGTCTTTAACTCTGCTCCTTTTAAAATGCCTTCCCTGATAATTTCTGCCCGTTGCAGCCATTCATTTTTGTTTTGGTATTGAAGCTTAAGCTGTTCAATTACTTCTTTTGCCTGTTCTTCTGTATAGTAATGTCCTACACACAGGTTATCTTTTTCATTATTTTGCGAAACTGCCTGATAGGTTTGAGTTAGCAGTAAAAAGAAAATAATCAGGTAAAAATGATTTTTCATACGTATTGAATTTTTTAAATTATTTCATGGAACATTTGATTATTTACTTAATTAAGATATCCTAAAGATAATACTTTCATACTATTCAAGTGAAAAAAATCATCTTCTTTACAACTTAACAGTCACTAAGGTTACATCTATTTTTTAACAGACGTAACCGAATACGACTAATGGGTATACCGGAATCGGTTACAAGAGTCACCATTATACTGAAGTGACACTTTTCTTTCTGAATGGAATTTATTAACGGGTTAACTTCCGTGTAACTGGTGTTGCAAAATGGTTTTCAATTCTACTGCACTGTAAATGCCTTCACCTGTCCATAGCAATTTGCCGTTTTTAAAAAATATAAGCGTAGGAAGCCGGTAAATGTTAAAATGGCTTGCAATAAATGGATTTTTGTCTACATCCACTTTAAGAATCTTTAACTGGCTCATTTCTTTTTTCACCGCTTTCAGAACAGGAGCTACCTCCTTACAGGGGATACACCATTCTGCATAAAAATCAACCAATACAGGTCTTTGAGAATTAATTATATTTAAAATCCGATGGTTCATTTACCTTCTTGTTCTTTCTTTTTATGTTTCAGAACAATATCATTAATAAAATCACCTGCAAAAAGCCCTATGGCAGCCCCCCATAAAGTACTCCAATACCATACTGACTGAATAGGACAGGTACCGCTGATACATCCAACAAATTTCCAATATAAAAACCCGCCAAGGGCTCCTGCTAGTGTGAATGCAATGGTTAAATACCTATTTTTAATCATTTCTTTCATGATGCTAAAACAATAATTTATAACTGTAGTTTTTAAAATCTGATAAAATTTATAAATAACCCATAAGTTAAATTGAATAAAAATATGGATTCCTGTTTTAAAGTATAAATAAAATGGTAATTCATATGATAAGGAATTATTATTCATTTTAAATTCTGTACTCTAAGTACAATTTGAATGCCATTTACCATTGTACCTCTAATATTTTGATTATCTCCAGTCATTACTGGCTATTAGGAGTATAATTCTTACGATAAGCAAGCCGGACAATTCAGGTATTTACAATTTCCCATTTATTTCTCAAAATGTTCGTTGAAAAACGATTTCACTTAATCCGGCAACCCGATAATTTTCATTATCCAGATAAATACGGATGTTGAGAATACCATCCTCTACTTTAACAATTCGCTCACCTGTCCAATCAAAATCTCCAGCTTCTAAATTTATCGTTGCCGCATACACCCCTTCAAACTCCAATCTCTGCCAGGTAGGCAAAAGCAAATCCCCTACTTTTGCACGAATCCGGTAACTACCTTTCTTCACGGCTATCTGGTATTCAAAATAGTCATCCGGATTGTTACATTGGGCAGGAGTTCCCTCGAAAAGTATCTTCTTCAAACGAACATTACCATCGCTGTGTAAACTGACAGACTCTACTTTCCCTGCAGGGTTCCATTTTCCAATTTTCCATCCCTTGCCTGAATAGCTTTCATAATCCGATGTATTTAGCTGATTTCCACTAATAGCCCCCGGCTTTCCAAAAACTATTTTCCCGCGTGAATAAAAACGGGTAAAATTATTTCCTTGCTGAAAATACAATCCAAATATTTGAGGAAATCCATTCACTAAATTTTTAAAAGATTCTTGAAATCCAGGTTCATGTAAAGAATAAATTACAGCAAAATGCAAATGGCCCCAGGAATTATCCCCCCAGGCTGTGCCAATTGCATCCCCGATTTTAAGATTTTGTCCTTTTCTTACCAATAAATTTTTAGAATACAACCTGTTGTACAGGTAATATATATTAGATTGTGATTCACTTTTAAGCAATACACAAGCCTGGTTGCCTTCACTATCTGAATTACTTTTTTCCACCCACACTACCCTGCTGTTTTCCATTGCAATCAGCCAGTGTTTTGAATGACCACGCGCATCATGCAAATCAATACCTAATCCGGGATAAGAAGAATAGGAAGCAGCTGTTTCTTCGGTTTTATATATGGAAAAAGGATAACTATCTTCTTCAGCATTCCATAAAAACCCATCGTTAAAACTTACTGGGAAAACATATTGCTGCGGATTAAGCATCGGGGACTTCAATTCACTCAGGCAAACCAGAGCATCTTTAGTTAAAAGGGCATGAACAACCGTATCAGCAGTCAATGATTTTACCGCTTTATTATCTGCAACAAAAACTCTTACCCCATTTACCTCAGATGGAACTGAACGACGAGCGACTTTTAAACAAAGGGTGTCCTCTCCAATTATCAACCAATTATAATGATTTTCAATTTTGAGCAATGTTATTTCCACCTGATTAAATACAATAACATCACCAACTTGAAGGTTGTAATAAAAGGAATTACCCCATCGAAAATCTGCTGAATCATTTTTCTGCGACTTCACCTGAAAAAAAGCAGCAGTCAGTATAATAAAAATCAAATATTTGTACTTCAACTTCCTTAAATTATCAAAAAACAAAGCTACCGTTTTTTTGTAAATGAATATAATGCATCTGTTATTCAAAATCAACAAACTCTTGTATGTAAACCAAAAATTGTAACTGAAGAAACACGTTTTGAAGATTTCAACTGGTGGTTTTGGCCTATCAGCCTCCTCTATATTTTCGTTGCACTTTTATTTTGGGAACCAAGCTATTACATAGTAATAGGAATCAGCCTTGTACAATTAAGGAACTGTTTTTTAAATGAGAAAAAAATATTTTCATTGCCAATGCAGACACAATTTGTATATTTTTAGCTTACACTGACAGGTCTCTGGACAGGTGGCCGATTTTTTATCTACTTTCTTCTTCTGATACTGATTTATCTGGTTGCCTTTACCGGGAACTGCATGATTAGGTCCCTGCTTAGAACTCTGTCATGGAACCGTCAGAAAAAAATTAACTGTTGATGGAATTATATCTTACCTTTTTATAGCACTAAGAAAAATATCGAAAAAAGCTTTTATAAATCCTTTTGAAAAGAGTATCAGTTTACCGGTGAAATTTTTCAGCAACAAACTTTAATCCATCAAAAAGCCCGGTACGCCAGTAACTCCATGAATGTCCTCCATTCCTTACCCGGTATTCATGTGGAATACCCAAGTCATGCATTTTTACATGAAGGGCAGAATTTCCTTTATACAAAAAATCATCGTCACCACAATCAATGTAATACCGTATAGATTTTAATTTTCCGTGATCTTCGCTATCGAGCAAATGCAAGGCATTGTATGATTTCCAGTAGTCACTAATCTTACCATTCCCCGAATCCGGACCAAATATTTTTCCAAAATAATGATCATTTTTACCACTCAATTTTTCCTCATCGGTAAAAACAGCAGCGCTCATGGCAACACACGATGAAAACAATTCCGGATTTCGCATAGCAAGTAACAAGGCCCCGTTACCTCCCATAGAGAGTCCCGCAATTGCTCTGAACTCTTTTTTCCTGCGTATCCGGTACTCATTTTCAATATAAGGAATAAACTCCTGAATAAACATATCTTCCCAGGGATCCTTGCCATCATAGCTGTTTACATACCATGATACTTTACCGTCGGGCATGATAATGATGCACGGAGGAAAGTCACCATTGGCAATTCCCCTGTCGGCAATGCTGTTGGCTTCACCAAACTGTATCCATCCCGTTTCATCATCAGAATAACCATGCAACAAATAGAGTATGGGGTAACTCCGTTGTGAAATATCATAATCAGGTGGCAGATAAACTGAGTATTTAACAGGATAATTAACTTTGCTACTTTCAAACTCTAATGATTCAATCACTTTTCCCGTTTGACCAACTACTATCACAGATGTAAAAAGGGTTGTGAAAAATAAAAGTATCGAAATCTTCATTTTTTTTCTTCTAGTTTTTTTGTTACGAACAAATCTATCAGAAAAATAATTCTCTTCCAACTCCCGGAAAAGGATTTATGATTTAATTACCGGAGAAATACCTAATGCTATAAATTAATGTATGCTCCTGCTCTCAAAATTGTGGATAAAAACTCCGAAGATTATAGTGAATTACGTTTGACAAACTTAAAAGGACTTTTTATGCGCTGAAACGTATTTGTAAGAATCATTTGGGCAGCTATACGACCAATCTCATCATGATTAGTAGAAATAGTCGTTATACCATCTTCTAAAATCTCCTTAACAGGGTTGTCATTATAGGCTACTACTCCTACATCGGTCCCCAGTTTCCAATTTGCTTCCCTGCTGATTTTTATAAATCGGTACAAATCATCATCAGTAATAATAACATAAGCTTCGCCTTTTTTTATATCCGATTCCTGCAATTGATCAATAATAGAAAATTCCAGCTTATTTATCCGGCAAAAAATTTGAAATCCTCTAAGTATATATCCAGGGTAAAACTCTTTGGTTGGAAATATAAGATTCAGTTTTTGGTACTTATTAATTAAAGCTATGCCTTCTCCCAAAGCCGACTGAATGTCCTTTTCATATTCCTGGTAAACTATTGGATAGTTCTTAAGGGCTTCCATATTCCGGTCTATTAAAAGAACTTTCTCACTGGGTATAGCCTGAATTACCCTTACTACATCATCGCATTCATTTTTAAAATGAGGGAGAATAACAAAATAATCATATTTGGAAACATGATTTTCAATTATGTTTTTAAACTGCTGCAAATCATAATTATAAATAAAAACATCAACAGTTGCTTTACTTCCAAGGGTTTTAATAAACGAATAATACAAATTTCGTTTGTAATTGCTAAGTTTATTAAATATCAGGGCTACCTTAATGTTTTTATGAACATCTACCTGATGCACGTAATAACCTTTACCACGTACAGAGGACAGGATGCCTTTTTTTTTCAAAAAAACATATGCCTTTTCCACCGTATCACGTGAAAGCAGAAGTTCTTCACTGGTTTCATTAATTGAAGGAATACGCTGACCTTGTTTAAAAATTCCAGATTCAATGTCTGATATTATTAAATCAACAACCTGCCTGTACTTCGGCACCTCCGACAAATGATTTATTTTTATGTTTCTTTTCATTAAATGAATAAATGACAAAAATAAAAAGTGTTTCTCCTATCTCATAAGATCAAACTTTTTAAAAGTATTCATTGCCCGGACATAAACAATTATTTAGTCTGCAAAGTTAATTTATTATCGAAAAGTTAGGAAAATAATACTTTTGCAAGCATTCTACCCGGGCAGGCATAGCTATCACCTGAGGTGCTTGTCGGCATTTTAAAAGAGTACTTATAGAATATTTGATTATACCTTGAAAAAAATAAACAGACTGGCTTTAGATAACACTCCCTTTATGAGAACAAATTTTAAATTGAATTAATTATTTGCGACCAGGAAGCAGTCTGACATACCTTATTCTTTATAGTTTTGTTTGTTATAAACCACTCGGTATTTTTTAGCTTAATTCCAATTTTTCATCGGATGCACAATTTAAATATTTACTGAACTTTTCGCATTCAACTGCGTTCATTTGACTGAACAATAAAATTTCTTACCATGAAATACCTGTATTTTTTTGTACTCGCATTGTTTGCATTCTCATGCGGTCAACAGCAAGATTCATCTACAGGTGAACTAATTCCTGATGATGATAATGGAGGCCTTAGCCTGCCCGAAGGATTTTCTGCTTTGGTAGTAGCTGAAGAAACAGGCCGGGGCAGACATATAGCTGTGAATGAAAACGGCGATATTTACGTTTCCCTGCGTGACCATGATGAAAACAAAGGCATTGTCTGTCTTCGCGATACAACAGGTAACGGGAAGGCCGATGCAATTGAATATACCGGTGAGCATGTAGGCACCGGAATTCGTCTGCATAAGGGGTACATCTATTTTGGCGCTGATACCGCTGTTGTCCGTTACCCACTAATGGAAGGAGAACTATTACCCGGCAATAAATGGGAAATGATAGCACGTGGATTTCCCACCGAAAGGCAGCATGAATCAAAACCCATGGAATTCGATGGACAGGGTAATATGTTCGTAACTGTAGGTGCACCTGCCAATGCATGTATGGAACAAATGCGCACCAAAGGTTCTCCGGGAATGGACCCTTGCCCGATTTTAGAATATGCCGGTGGCATTTGGAAATTTAAGGACGATGTATTAGACCAGGTACATTTGACTGATGGAGAAAGATATGCCACAGGAATTCGTCATGCCGTGGCAAACAGCTGGAACAATAAAGTAAATGAATTGTATGTAGTGCAACATGGCCGTGATCAATTGCATCAGTTTTTTCCTGAATTGTATGACACAAAGGAAAATGCTGAACTTCCGGCTGAAGAGTTTTTACTGGTAACTGAAGGGGCTGATTTTGGATGGCCCTATTGCTATTACGATCAGTTTCAGGAAAAAAAAGTATTAGCTCCGGAATATGGAGGAGATGGTACTGTTCAGGAACGTTGTGAAAATAAAAGCGACCCGATAATGGCCTTCCCTGGTCACATTGCCCCAAACGATCTTCTTTTTTATACAGGAGACATGTTTCCCCAAAAATACAGAGACGGAGCATTCATTGCATTTCACGGTTCGTGGAACAGGGCTCCGGAACCCCAATCAGGCTTTTTTGTGGTTTTCGTACCTTTTGATGGGGAATATCCATCTGGTGACTGGGAAATCTTTGCGGATGGATTTGCAGGAATTGAAACAGTTGAAAGTACAGGAGATGCAAAATACCGACCTTGTGGATTGGCACAGGGTCCTGATGGTTCACTTTATGTAGTTGATAGTAACAAAGGAAAAATTTGGCGGATTATTTATTCATGAAATAAATAACTGAAATTGCGGTGCAAATAATAAAATCCATTACTTAAAAATTAAAATACTTGAAAATGAAAATCAATGTAATCCTGATAACTCTGCTCGTAATTGTATTAAGTGCCTGTGGAAACCGAAGACAAGAATCGGAACAACAGCAACCAACACAACAACAGACTCAAATAAAACCGGCAGAACCCAAATCAGCAACAGCCTCTGCTCATCCAGGAAAAAAAACCTACGATTCAGTGTGCCTGGCATGCCACATGGCTAATGGAACCGGAGTGCCGGGCATGTACCCTCCTCTTGCAGAAACCGATTGGGTAACAGGCGACAAGGATCGACTTATTCGTATAACTATCCAGGGGTTATCAGGAAAAATAGAGGTAAATGGTGTTACCTATAATAATATTATGCCACCCAACTCCCATCTATCAGACAGGCAGATAGCAGATGTTCTTACATACATCAGGCAGAGCTTTGGCAATGATGCAAGTGAAATAACCGTAGAAGAAGTACAAAAGGTAAGGAATAGTTTATAAAATGCGCACAAAATAAAATTTCCACGATTGGTATAAATTCGATATTGCATTGTATTCAGGAATATTGGCTGAAGATTAGGCACCGGCAAAAAAAAACATCACCTGTACCTTTTGACTAGTCACCCAGAATTTTGATGGTTGTACGGCGATTTTGCCTCCTGCCATCCAAAGTTTCATTATCAGCAACCGGATGTTTTTCACCATAACCTGCCCATTGAAGCCGTTCTTTCTGTATGCCATTTTGCACCAGGTACCCGACTACAGAATGCGCACGTTTCTCTGACAATATTTTATTTCTTTCTGAACTTCCAGTGTTGTCTGTATGACCCTGGACTTCTACAGTAAGATTTGGATTTGTTCTCAAGAATTCCACCAACTTTTGTAATTCTGCCCCGGATTCAGGCAAAATTCTAAATGAGTCGGTTTCAAAATAAATGTTGTACAGGTTCATCTCAGCTCCCGCCTTAACCGGCTTAAGGCGAATATCCAACTCATAAGGATTGTGAATTTTACGGATATCCTCCAGATTAAATGTATTTGAATAAAAAAGATATCCTTCTTTCGAAACAGAAAAAGAATAATTTTTACCCGTAGGAAGACTTAAGAGTAGCTTCCCCTGGATATTTGTTGATTCCACGCGCTTTTCTCCCGGATTTACTAAATCAACCAATTCTATTTGAGCCTGAACGGAATTGCCTGTTTCCGAATCGAAAACAGAGGCTCTTGCATAGGTGGCAGGATGGGGCCGGATGGATTCATCTACCGCAAAAGAATAGATGTCAAGGCCTGAAATGCTGTCGCGGCCTGAAGAAAAATATGCTGTAAGCCCGTCTGCACTTATATGCAGACCCTGTTCATCATTGTGTGTATTGATAGGGAAACCCAGATTCTGTGGCCCGGAGAAAATTGAATCATCCGATAACGTGGATACAAAAAGGTCAAAACCACCCATTCCAATATGGTAGTCGGAAGCAAAATAAAAATCCTGATTACCTGCATGAATAAATGGCGATGTTTCATTTCCGGGTGTATTTATGCTGTCACCCAGATTCATCGGCTTTCCCCATTTAAACTTTCCATTTTGGTCGAATCCAAGATTCTCAGCTCTCCAGATATCGCGCATGCCCTTTCCGCCAGGCCGGTTACTGGAGAAATACAGATAACGGCCATCGGATGATATTGAAGGTTGGGCTTCCCAATAAGGGGAATTTATTGAAGTTCCGGCATTTACTGGAATACTCCACTTATCTCCCCTGCTCACCGAATAGTATATATCACAGCTGCCCTCACTGTCCCTGCGGTTACAGGCAGTAAAAAAAAGGATTTTCCCATCAGCTGATAATGCATGTGCACCTTCATTCTCAGGTGTATTAATTTCAGCCATAGCCTGAGCTTCCTTCCATCCCTCGTTAAGGTTTTCGGATATATAGAAATCCTCCTGAGGTTGTCGGCCCGGAGCTTTTATTAACCGGGTAAAAATAAGTTGCCGCTGATCTATACTAAGGCTGGGCCAGTATTCATCGAATTCCGAATTTACAGCATCTGGTAGACGTTCGGGTTTAAACTCCACAGGGTTTTTTATTGCATTCAATGCAAATCGGCAACTTTCTATTTTTCTGTTCACTTCAGATTTCGTCCCTGTAGGGATTTGACCTGTTTCTGAATAAATTTGAAAAGCATCGAGCCCCTTTTCATATTCTCCAACTGAAAGGTAAGCGTTCCCCAGTCGCAACAATATCAATGGCATCTTCGAAAACTGCCTGGCTTTTTGAAGATGAAATATTTCCAAAGTTGTGTTATTATTATCGTGGTAAATATCGGCTAAAAGCAAATGTGCCCCCAAAAAAGTAGAATCGCGGGCAAGAATTCTCATTCCTCTTTCTATTGCCTGCTCATAATCCTGTTGTCCCAGAAATTGTTTCGCCTCATCGAACAACTTTTGCAGGCGTCTGTCACTTTGAGCAATACCATTCAAACTTGACAGAAAAAAAATCAATAAAAAAATAAAAGATACCTTGTTATGTAAATTGATCCCTGGAGCCTGCTGAGACTGGAACCTTCGAAAAAAGTCACTCATTTAAAAAATCTTAAAAATCATCCGTCCTTATTATTGAAATATCAGCAATATCAGGCATTCAAAAAAAACAATTAAAAAATGAATCTTTTTTTATTTTTTTGTAAACGTATTTTTTTTTAATTTGGCTTTAAATAATCCATTAAAGAATTTGAATTAAATTATTATTTGAATGCATGTTGTAAAATGAAACGGAAAGTAAACAAAAAAAATTACACCGAAGTAGACAACTTCGACGGAAAACCAAAAAAACAAATTGCCAAAAGAGACAAAAGCTCCAAAAGAAGGCTTTCCATTTATGACGAATTTGATGATGAAGATCTTGACGATTATTCCTCCAACTACGATGACCTCGATGATGAAGATGAATATTAAATCAGACTGTATAAGAAAAAATCCTCAATAACATATTTGCGCACCCAAATGAATCTGGCAGAAATCTGCAGGTATTATTCTGCCAAAAAAGCGTCTATCCCAGGATAATTATATTTTGCACGGGCAATATTTTCCGGAAAGCAATAATAAGTTACTTCTGAGAGAGCACAATTTATTCCTTTACCATCTTCCAGGGAGCATTTTATCCTTGCTATCCTCTTTTCGGTTGAAATCAGGGTGGCCTTAATGGTTATTTGCCCATTGGAAACAGATACCGGCTTCAAAAAACGGGTGCTTAGTTCCATGGTGACCCCGGCAGTTTTCAGAAACACAAAAACCAGCCAGGCAGCAGCTTCATCCATCAGTGTTGCCTGAATCCCGCCATGCAATATACCTGCCCAACCTTCAAATGATTTACGGGGTTGCCATATCGCAACCAATTGTTCCCCATCCTGCCAGAATTCAAGATGCAAACCTATTTTATTGGCAGGTGAACATCCAAAACAATTGTAGGAATTTTCATCTGCACCTGAAAATGGATTTTTAATCTTTCTCATTTTGAAGAAAGGCACACTTATCCTTAATCCATGATTTAATTACTGCCAAGAATCAATGGCAGGCCTTCTTGTCCACTGCCTATTACCACCACTTTTGAGTTGGGCGACTCAGCCAGGCTCAGAGTAGCCTCAATGCCACGCTGCTTCAATATCTGGTCTGTCAGGCTTGCATTTATAATGCGGTTGAAGTTGGCAATCCCTTCTGCTTCAATCCTGCGACGCTCTGCTTCTGATTCTTCCCTTCGCAACCGGTATTCATAGGCAAGTGCTTCCTGTTCCTGTCTCAATTTGCTTTCGATGGCATCCTTTATCTGATCAGGAAGATTTATCGAGCGAATTAGTAAGGCACGCATGTCGATGTAATTTTCTCCAAGCACCTTTCGGGTTTCCTCTTTTATAGCCAGCTCAACTTCCGACCTTTTAGTGGAATATATTTCCTCCGCTGAATATCTGCCGGCCACCTGCCGCACAGTTGACCGTACTTCGGGGATTACCAGCACATTCACGAAATTGACCCCGAATTGCTGGTGCAGATTGCCGATTCGGGTATAAATCGGATTAAAACGAACTGTTATATCTGTATTGATTGATAACCCGTTTCTGTCGAGTACATCCATCATTTCATCACGCTGTTGCTCTCTAACATTGTATACATTCAGTTTATTCCATGGGGCAATGATGTGAAAACCTTCCCCATAAATATTTTCTGTATCGAGGCCTGTGGTATATGGCCTGAAAATAACACCGCGTTCGCCTGCTTCGATAATAAAAAACATACGGCCGCCAAAAAGTACAAGGACAACTAATATTACAGCTACTGCAATAAGGTAGGTTGACTTTAAATTGAATTTCATTTGTTCCATTTTTGTTTAAATATACTGCAAAAGTAAAAAGTTTAATGGGACAGAAATGTTAATTATCCCTATTCCGCAACATGCATCTGTTTATTTTTTTCAGTCGAATGTTATATTTGGAGCATAAAATATTTTTTATTATGAGAAAAATACTGGTTTTCCTTTTTATAATTGCTTCCTCTTCAGCCTTGTTCTCGCAGGATTTTTTCAGAAATGAATTTGATGAGAACACCAAATACATCCTGATTGCAAATCCTACCGTCGGGAACATTGAAACTGTAAGATTTTTGATGGATAATAAGCTTTTGAATATCAATTCAAGAAAAATTCAATTTGTGGGTGTTTATTACGAAAATCAGTCATACGATTTTGACGCTGCAAAGAAATACATTGAGAGAGAAAATTTAGCAAATTTCTTTTTGCATGAATTCAGGGGAAAGCTAAATGAGAACCAATTGTTTGAGAAAAATGTGCTGTCAAATGAGCTACAGTTTGTGTTTGAAAATTCCTTAGGTATTTTTTTCTTCGGAGGCCCTGATATTCCCCCTGCAGTTTACGGAGAAAAAAACACATTTTCGGTTGTAACCGATTCTGAAAGACATTATTTTGAATCAACCTTTTTATTCCATCTGCTGGGGGGGTTCCAGAATGATGAATTCCAACCTTTCCTAAAAAACAATACGAATTATTTTGTTACCGGCTTCTGTTTAGGACTTCAAACCATGAATGTGGCTACAGGAGGCACCCTTATACAGGATATTCCTGCTGAAGTTTACGGAGCCACATCACCCGAAGCAACTGTTAAAACAGGAAAAGAGAATATGCACCGCAATTACTGGCAAAAAATCTCCAGCGATACCCGGATTATGGGAATAAATTTTCATTCCATCCGGTTCACTGAAAATCCTTTTTTCGGGAAAAATGTAAAAGTTAATAAGAAAAAGAACCCGCTGGTATACAGCAGCCACCATCAGGCTGTAGGAAAACCGGGAAAAGGAATGGAAGTAACTGCTTATTCTTCTGATGGTAAAATTGTTGAAGGGCTGGCTCATAGCTACTATCCACATGTATTTTCCGTGCAGTTTCATCCGGAAGTTCCCGCCCTTTATGAGAATGGGGAATTGTTCAAATTTCAACCTGACGACCAGCCCCAGTCTTTCTACCAGATAATTGGAAAAGAAAACCGAAAATTCCATAAAAATTATTGGAGATACATTTCAAAGTCATTGAAAAAAGCTGCCCGGTAAGACATGATTGTTAATCCTGATGCCATTCTGTTTGCTGCAAAATTGTCATAATGAAATGAATCCTGTTTAAAATGAGAATTCCGGATTAACCATAGTTGGAACCGGTGCATTGACTTCCTCCCTCCAACTTTCAAGCATTTTTAATAACTCCTCCAATTTTTCAGGATTTATTTCAGCTAAGTTATTTTTTTCGCCGATGTCTTCTTTCAAATTATACAACTCCAGTTCGTTGTTCTCAAAATATTGGATAAGCTTCCAGTCACCAAAACGGATAGCCGAACCAGGGCGGGTGCGATAGAGTGGATCCTGTGTCGGATCTCCCTCTTTCATATATGCCTGAAGATAAACAGGGAAATGCCAGAACAGCGGACGTTGTCCCGGATTTCCGCTTTCCATAAGAACTGGCAGCAGGCTTTGACCGTCAAGAATTTTTTCTTCTTTTCTTTTTATTCCTGCCACATCAATAATTGTGGGGTAAAAATCAAGATTTGTTACCGGAACATCTGATTTTGCTCCTTCCCTTATTTTTCCTTTCCAATAGACGAACATTGGCTCCCGAATACCTCCTTCATAATAAGAACCCTTCCCTGAACGCAGTGGCCATTGTTTGGTAATACCGTAATGGCCTCCATTGTCTGAAGTAAACAGGATGAATGTATTATCGATCATCCCCAGTTTTGTCAACTCAGATATTAAACGGCCAATTTGAGTATCAAGATTTTCAATCATTGTGGCATATTCAATATTGTTCTGTCCGTTCCATCCGGGTTTGCCTTTATATTTTGGCAACAATTCTTTTACCGGTTGAATGGGTGTATGAACTGCATACGGTGAATAATATAGAAAAACCGGTTTATTCCAGACTGAATGCAAAAATTCAATTGTCTTGTCCATGATGAAATCGGTGAGATATGACTGGTCTGTACCTGTGTCCAAAGGGATATTCTTATATGGCGGATAATAACTAATTGGATTCCCTGCACTACTGCCACCGATATTAACATCAAAACCATGTATTAATGGGTTTTCACTTAAATGCCATTTCCCGGAATGACAGGTAACATATCCCGCATCCTTTAATGCTTCAGCCATTGTATACAACGAGTCAGATAAAACTGTTTTGTTTTGAACAGGTATTAACTTCCTGTCTTTGCTCTGCCCACGTTCCGAGGAGCCAACAGTATAAATACCATGACGCGGGGTCCACTGTCCACTCATCAGACAGGCACGGCTAGGGGCACAGTTGGATGCCGCTGCATAAGCATTCGTAAAAATCATTCCTTCGGCTGCCAATGCATCCAGATTTGGGGTTTCATAATACTCCGAACCCATAAATCCCACATCGCGCCAACCCATGTCATCAACATTTATGAGAAGAATATGCGGAGGTTGCTGTCCAAAAACTGCAGTACTGAAAATTAGTGTAAGCATAAGTGATTTGACAAATCTATCCATAATTTAAACTCCTTGCTGAAAGTTCTGATTCTTACATCCAAAGTTAAAAAGAGATAAGATAAAAAGTTCTGCCGGAAGTAAGATTTTTTTCGATGCACTGTTATCCGGTCTACCTGAAAATTGTATCATCTGTATTATACTTATATTATTTGAAACGAACAATCATTCTCAAATTTCATCTGACAGGACAATATCTCACCTGTACAAGAAAGTTTTTACAGAAAACTCAAAGTCCCAACAAGTTTGTTAATTTTGCACCCGCAAAAATGAAAGGGAAAAGATGTCATTTCAAAAAGAGATAAACCGCCGGCGTACATTTGGTATTGTAAGTCATCCCGATGCCGGTAAAACCACTCTCACCGAAAAGTTGCTGCTTTTTGGGGGTGCCATTCATGTGGCCGGAGCGGTAAAAAGCAATAAAATAAAAAAGGGAGCTACTTCCGACTTTATGGAAATAGAGCGCCAGCGCGGAATTTCGGTTGCCACTTCGGTTATGGGTTTCGAATACAACGGTTATAAAGTAAATATTCTCGACACTCCCGGACACCAGGATTTCCAGGAGGATACATTTCGTACCCTCACTGCAGTTGACAGCGTGATTATTGTGATTGACGCCGCCAAAGGCGTTGAGCCGCAAACCGAAAAACTGATGAACGTGTGCCGGATGCGCAAAACCCCGGTAATAGTCTTCATAAATAAAATGGACCGCCCGGCACAGGATTCCTTTTCGCTGCTCGACGAGATTGAGAACCAGCTTGAAATAAAGGTATGCCCGCTGAGCTGGCCCATTAACAGCGGTCCTGATTTTAAAGGGGTTTACAACATTTACACTCACAGCCTGAAGCTGTTCGACCCCAGTATTCAGGGAATAGAGGAAGGGATCGACTTTAAAGATATTTCCAGCCCCGAACTGGAAACCTACATTCGTGACGATGCCCAAATTCTGCGTGACGAGCTGGAACTGGTTGATGGAGTTTATCCGCCATTTAACCGCAACGATTACCTGGCAGGAAACCTGGCCCCTGTATTTTTTGGCAGTGCCTTGTATAATTTCGGAGTGCAGGAACTGCTTCATGCGTTTTTGGAAATTGCCCCCCCACCGCAGCCATCCTTTGCCGAAGAGCGTGAAATTCGGCCAGATGAAGCGGATTTCACCGGGTATGTTTTTAAAATTCATGCCAATATCGACCCCAACCACCGCAGCCGGATTGCTTTTGTAAAAGTTTGTTCTGGAAAATTCGAGCGCAACAAGGTATATACCCACATCCGCCATGGAAAAACCATCCGCATTTCCAGCCCTACTGCATTTATGGCCGAACAGAAGGAAATCATTGAAGAGGCTTACCCGGGCGATATTATTGGTGTGCCCGACAACGGCAGCTTCATCATCGGTGACACGGTAACCGGCGGTGAAAACATTCATTTTAAAGGATTGCCCAGCTTTTCGCCTGAACTTTTCCGCTACATCGAGAACGCTGATCCTATGAAATCCAAACAGCTTAACAAAGGGATCGACCACCTGATGGATGAAGGTGTTGCTCAACTTTTTACAAGCCAGTTTAACGGGCGGAAAATTATCGGCACTGTCGGACAGCTCCAGTTTGAAGTCATTCAGTTCAGGCTCGAGCATGAATACAACGCCAAATGCCGTTTTGAACCTCTGCAAATGTACAAGGCCTGCTGGATCAAATCTGACAATCAGAAAATGCTGGATGAATTCAAAAAAAGAAAACATCAGAAGATGGCGAAAGATAAAAGGGGGCGCGATGTGTTTATGGCCGATTCACAATTTATCCTGCAAATGGCGCAGGATGAGTTCAAAGATATCCGGTTTCATTTTACTTCAGAGTTTTAACCGGCTGAATTACGCCGGCCATTGCTTTCAGTTTTAATTATTTTTAAATCACTTTTTCCGGCTCTATTTTCTAATTTTGAAAAAAAATAAAGATCGATGTTCATATTGGAAGCCATTTACAATAGTCCTCTTTTTGCTTATTTAGTTCTGCCTTTCCTGATTTTTCTGGCCCGGATTTTAGATGTTACAATTGGCACCATTCGAATTGTAATGGTTTCGAAAGGAGAAAAGCTTTGGGCTCCCATACTCGGTTTTTTTGAGGTGCTGATATGGCTGATTGCCATCTCCAGAATCTTCCAGAACCTCGATAACTGGGTGAATTATGTCGCTTATGCCGGCGGTTTCGCCACAGGCAATTACATTGGCCTTATCATTGAAGAACGGCTGGCGATGGGAATTGTGAAAATTCAGATAATAACCCGAAAAAGTGCCGGCGACCTGATTGTTAATCTGAAAAATGCAGGATACGGCATTACCCATCATGAGGCAAAAGGGAGCAATGAATGTGTGAGCATAATTTACAGCATCATAAAACGAAATGAGATTCAAAAGGTGGAAAATATTGTAAAGACCACCAATCCCAAAGCATTTTATTCCATCGAAGATGTCAAATCAGTAAGCCATGGTATTTTCCCGGTCAGGGAGGCTGCCAGGCGATGGCGAAAAGTAAAATAATTACCACTCTTCATTAACTTTAACCGGCTTTCAGTTATATTCGTGTTATAAATCTTTTAAACCTTTTATTATTCACTTGCTGTTTTTCAGCACAAAATTTTATGATATGAGCAGAAATAGTATTACAACAGTACTTTTAATTGTTATGGTGTGCGCCTCCTCAGTTGCATTTGCGCAAAAAGCAAACAACCTCTCGGGAAAGGAAAAGAAGGAAGGCTGGATATTGTTGTTTAACGGTAAAAATTTCGACGGGTGGAGACAGTGCAACGGAGATGCCATGCCCGCCAACTGGACCATTGAAGACAACGCAATGAAGGTTTTGCTGGGCGAGGGAAAAAAACCGGGACAAGGTGCCAACGGTGATATTCTGTATGGTGATAAGAAATTCAGAAATTTTGAATTGTCAATCGACTGGAAAGCAAGTAAAAAAGCTAATTCAGGCATATTTTACAACATCCGTGAAGTGCCGGGAAAGCCTATTTACTATGCAGCACCCGAAATACAGGTACTCGATAATGAAAATGCCACTGATAACAAAATCGACACCCACCTGGCCGGTTCACTTTACGACATGCTTCCTGCCGACCCGAAAACCGTAAATCCGGCCGGAGAATGGAATACCTGTGTTATTAAATTAAAAGACGGACATGCCACTGTGAGCATGAACGGCACCGAAGTAGTATCTTACACACACTGGACTCCGGAATGGGATAAACTGGTTGAAAACAGCAAGTTTAAAACATTCCCCGGCTTTACCGAAGGCATTTCAAAAGAGGGCTACATTGGCCTGCAGGACCACGGTTATCCGGTATGGTTCAGAAATATTAAAATCAGAGAGCTGTAACCTCTTAAATAAAATGATCTTTCCACACGCGCATGGCAGCATGATAGCCGCCCATTCCGTGAACCCCGCCTCCGGGAGGAGTAGATGAAGAACAGATATAAACCTTTGGATCAGGAGTAGTATAAGGTGAAAGCCGTGCAACAGGTCGTGTAAAGAGCTGTGTGATATCCTGCCGGCCCCCGTTGATATCACCACCTACCAGGTTTGGATTGAGTGCTTCAAGTTGCGGAGCCGTAGAGATTGTCCGCTGAAGGATGCAATCCCTGAAACCCGGAGCCGCTATTTCAACCTGATTTTCTATGGCATCTGTCATATCAGCTGTGCTTCCATGAGGAACATGGCAGTAGGCCCACCCGGTATGTTTGCCGGCAGGCGTCCGGCTTTCGTCAAAAACAGTATGCTGTGACACCAATACATAAGGTTCATTTGTAATTCTGCCTTTATGAATGACAGCCTCGGATTCTTCAATCTCTGCTGCCGAATAACCCAGATGAATGGTTCCGGCCCTGCGGCATTTTTCATTTTTAAAGGGGATTGGTTCCGACAAAGCCCAGTCGATTTTAAATACACCTGCCCCGTATTTATATTTTGACAGGCGGCTGCGGTACGACGATGAAAAGTTTGTACCGCCAATTTGCAGCAACTGCCGGGGAGTCAGATCAAAAAGATAGGCAGAAGCTTTGGGTAAATCTCTGATGTCTTTAACATTGTGGTTCAGCAAAATCTCTCCTCCAAGATGGCAATAGTAACCAACCAGGGCTTCAATAATTTTACCTGCCCCACCCTTCGGAAACGGCCAGCCTGCAGTATGGCCAAGGATGTTCAAAACAAGTCCGAAAGAGGCAGTAGCAAGGTATGACAACGGCAGTGTTGAATGTGCTGCTGCTCCGTAAAACAACAGCTTCGTTCTTTCTTCCCTGAAATATTTATTGGCAAAATACCTGGCTGGCATCAGGGCCTTCAGTCCAAAGCGGGCCATCCGGAATGGATGTGACGGAACAGTCAAGGGTCCAAGAATGTTTTTTGAAATATGGGGCCAGTCGGTTACAAGCTGCGAAAACAGATTCACATATTTTTGCCTGTCGCTCCTCAGTTGCCTGCCCGTTTCTTCAATGCTCCTGAAACAGGCAAATGCATCGCCGTCAGCAAACGGATGGGCATAGGGTATTTCAGGATGAATCCATGAAAGACCATAATCTTGCAGTGGCAAGGTTTTAAAAAAAGGAGAATCAAATGCAAGGGGATGGATGGCGGAGGCAATGTCGTGCCGGAAGCCCGGCAAAGTATTTTCAACTGTTTTCACAGCTCCCCCCGGCGTGTCGGCTTGTTCATAAACAGCCGTTTTAAATCCTTTCTGCTGAAGAAAAATTGCTGCAGCAAATCCATTTGGACCACTACCCGTTACTATGGCATCATATGGGCCAGCCATTGGGTAACTGTTTTAGAGCAATACACGAATTTCTCAATGACAGCTGACCGAAATTGAGTGCTATATCATCGTTTGAGGATGTATAGTTGAAACAATCAAGTTTAGGCCACGCATTGTCATCAATAAGTAAACCTGAGGAGCCAGCCACTAATTTTTTTCTCATTTTGCGATAATTTAAATAGCCTGTATTGACTGATACGGCATTTTTTTCATCTCATTATAATTGTTATTTCTTTAACGGTATTTATCTCATTCAATCAATTACTTTAAAGGCTCGATACAATTTGCAAGCTTATTTCAATATAACACTTATGAAATATATGATGTTACATGTATGTGAATCCAAGTTATTCATGGTAGTATAATATTTTTAAGCAGCGATCCGTTGGTAACCCGTAATCCAGCTTATGTCTTTTCTTCCCGAATATACAGGATTTACAAGCAGGTGTTATTCAAACTCAAAACTTCATTTAAAACAATGGTAGACGCGTGATCGTTCAAAACATGAAATACCAATTAAAAAACACAGGCCTGCTATTCAAAATTTGCAGAAAACATATGTTCCCTTAAATTAAAGTTACAGGTTAAATCCATGCTTAAGAGAATGAATAAATAATGTGAGCATTTAAATTGTCTTCGATTCATAAAAACCAACCCAACTAAATATTAAATTTGCCCATTCCATTCCAGTCATGAACCAAAATGTTTACTATGGTTTCTCCGTTATTCAGCCATTTGCTGATCCCCTTTATAATAGCTATGCTCCTGGCAATAACAATGGGGGGCAGTGGAACAGCCCCTGCATTTTCAGCCGCCTACGGAGCGAATGTTATTCGAAAAAGTCTGATTCCGGGATTGTTTGGCATCATGGTTTTTCTGGGAGCCATCATCGCAGGCAAAGGAACAGCCACCACTATAGGGCAGGAACTGCTTGATGCTGAAAAGATGACATTTACAGTGGTTTCTATAATCCTTTTTTCGGTGGCCGTAGCATTACTAATTTCAAACCTTGCAGGTATTCCGCAGTCAACCAGTCAGGCAACCGTACTTGCAATAGTAGCTCCTGCCCTGTATTTTAATGAATTCAATTCACAGAAATTGTTTATTGAAATCATACCTGCCTGGTTTATTCTACCAGTGATTTCATATGTTGTCAGTTTTTTTCTGGGTAAATACATATACAGGCCAATGCGAAGAAGAGGGCTTACGATGTCGAGAGCAAAAAATTTCAATCTGAACCCGATATGGAACAGCCTCATTTTGCTTATGTCACTCTATGTGGCATTTTCCATTGGCGCAAATAATGTAGCCAATGCTGCAGGCCCCATCGCATCAATGACCGCTAATGAGTTGAACCTGCCATTTGAAAAAAATTTTATATTGATTATGATTCTCTCCACATTGATTGTAGCCCCCAGTTTTGGCATTGGCAGCTCAATATTCGGCCACAAGGTTCTGCGCAATGCAGGAAAAGAAATTGTGCTGTTTGGAAAATTTGAAGCCGTCATTATTGCGTTTGTTTCTGCAAGTCTTCTGTTACTTGCATCGGTAATAAAAGGAATACCCACTTCATTGGTCCAGCTTAATGTTGCTGCCATCCTGGGTATAGGTGTTGCAAAACTAGGTCCTAAAAATATTTTTAAAAAAACCGAAGTAAAAAAATTCTTTCTGATGTGGCTCATTGCTCCGTTTATTGCCTTTTTCCTGTCGCTGCTGCTGATTTACCTGGCCGACCGTAATGGGTATCTGTAGTGGACCACTTGATGCACAGAAAAGCGTTCTTCACTTACCTGTTTACTGAGCCGGATTTAGAATTCTATTCCACCAATTCACCTGCCTAAATATTGATGCTGCAATGGACGACATTGAAAAAAATTTTAATGAATAATTCCATAATCGGGGATGATACAGAATTCAACCGGTTTCCGCCATTTAAGTAAGTATAGGCCAAAGCATTAATTTCTATATTGTTCGCCTTTCGGGAAAGGGTACGGATGTTTCCATTGGCATCGGAAGTATAAGCCGTGTTAAAATGCCCGTCATTTATTCTGTCAGCCTATCCAGCTGTTTTCAGGCGGCTAAGGTGTCGTAGCTGAACATGTAGTTTTTTGCAATGCTGCCGGGACTGAGCCAGCCGGATTGCACTGATGACATTTGGCCAATAATTGGATTGGCAGTTAAATCGCACATATAAAATATGAAATGCCTCACTCGCATTGACCCCGGATGGGGTCATATGTCTGTAGAAGATGCAAAAAAGCAGGTACACGACCCCGGAGCGGGTGGCATGTATGTTTCATTTCAATTCACGTTTTCGAACGCGGATATTCCTCCTTCTGCCAATTTCTTCCTATTTTTGCACCCCAAAAAGGACCGAATGATTAACGGCAAAAAAGTTGTGGTGGTGCTACCGGCATACAATGCCTCAAAAACCATCGAGAAGACATACAACGAAATTGATTTTTCAATAGTTGATGAAGTAATACTTGTAGATGATTTAAGCAAGGACGACACGGTGGAAGTGGGCCGGAAACTGGGAATAAAGCACATCATCGTTCATGAAAAAAACACAGGCTACGGCGGCAATCAGAAATCGTGCTACAACAAAGCACTGGAAATTGGTGCCGATATTGTGGTGATGCTTCACCCTGATTACCAGTACACACCCATGCTTATTCCTTCCATGACACACCTGATTGCTTCCGGTCTGTACCATGTGGTACTGGGTTCCCGCATATTGGGAAAAGGTGCGCTGGCAGGAGGCATGCCCCTTGTTAAATACATTGCCAACCGTGGTCTGACATTCTTCCAAAATATTTTAATGAATGCCAAGCTTTCTGAATACCATACCGGCTATCGTGCCTTTTCCCGCGAGGTGCTCGAACGGGTAAACTACAATGCCAATTCCGATAATTTTGTATTCGATAACCAGATGCTGGCACAAATTATATTCGCCGGTTATGAGATAGCTGAAATCACCTGCCCCACCAAATATTTCGATGATGCTTCAAGTATTAACCTGAAGAACAGCACCATTTACGGGCTGGGTGTAATTAAAACTTCATTGCAGTTCCGGCTGCAGAAATGGGGAATGATAAAACATAAATTTTTTCAGGAAAAGTAGTCAATTCCCAATCCCGGACTGACTCTTCTTTTTCAGCCTTATTGTAACAAACATCGATAACTGAGGCCAGACTGAAGCCAGAAGCTTGTCTATGCCTGAAAAAAAGTTATAGGTAAAATCGGGAGCCAGCTGTTTTAATGAAAAACCACCACTTATCAAATATCGAAAAGGTGTGTGGTATTTAATCTCTTCAATTGTAAATTCCGGAAATGCAGTTTGAAATAGATGCACATCACGCTCAAAAACAATCCAGGGAAGTGCACCATTTGCCCCGCTTAATGGTCCGGAAGAAGGAATAGTCCATCCCGCATCCGGTTCGAAAGCCTCATGATGAAATTTTTTATATATGAAGCGGCCCCAAAAGCTGTTTGCAGGCTCAATCATAATTATACAGCCATCACTTTTCAATACCCTTTCTGCCTCTTTTAAAAACTGTTGTGCATCCGGAATATGATGAAAGGTATCAATCATAAACAAAGCACTTAATTCCTGGTCTGCAAATGGCATTTTAAGTGCCGAGAAAGTAACGTCGTTCGTTGGCAGGTCCAGTATATCAGAACATAGAACCGACGGCTCAATATCTTTAAGAAAACCACCTCCTGATCCAAGTTCCACAACTTTCCCTTCCGGCAGTTGTTTCATCTGCTGCTGAAAGAGGCTGTACCATTCTTCATAAAGTTTTCTCAGAAAATACTTTTGCTTTAGAATGCGTCCATGAATCAAAGTTCTCTCAGGAGAATCGAGATCATGAGGTATGCTATACTTAAGTTTTCCCAGCATCTGTTTTCAGATTCTTATTTAAATTTAATCTTAAAAAGGGCGAACCACCACATTTTGAGCAGCAACAGGCCATGTTTGAAACGCGATATATTTGTATCGCCATATACACGTTCCTGGTAACGGATTGGCATGTCAATGATTTTCAGATTGAGCTTAAATGCACCAAACAGTAAATCAAAATCACCAAAGGGATCAAAATTGCCAAAATAATGGCGGTTGGCTACCAACTTCAGGTAATCTTTGCGAAACATAACTTTTGTTCCACATAATGTATCCTTAACAGGTTGCTCGAGCAACCAACTGAAGGCCAGGCTAAAAAACTTATTCCCCAGGGTATTCAAAAAGCGCATGGCATTCTTCTCCATAGGATAAATTAACCGTGTGCCATTAATGAAACCTCCTTTATAAGTGGCAATGGCATCATAAAATTTAGGCAACTGTTCAGGCGGAACCGTTAAATCTGCGTCAAGAATCATTAGAATATCGCCTGTAGCAATGGCATACCCCGCCCGCACGGCATCTCCTTTGCCTTTGCCCGGTTGCTGCAGGATTTTGATGTCGTAAATATCCTTATATTTTTGTTGTACTTCCTGAATTTTATCCCATGTATCATCGGTCGAATTGCCTTCTGCAAAAATTATTTCAATATGCTTTCCGAAATCGGGCATTCTGAGTAAGGCGTTTTCTATATTCCCACTTTCATTTCGTGCGGGAATAAGAACCGAAGTGGAATATTTACGTTTCACCTCCTCTTCATTAATTGGCACAATGGGCCGGGCAAATGTGTAGTAATTCAGGGCGAACCAGTTAAATACAGGTAACCGCGATAAAAACTTATTTAATAAGGCCGAAAGGAACGGCACATAAAACGGAAACAGCATGGATGAATTTTGCTTATATGTCTCAAATTCCGCAAGATAAAGCAGGTTGGCCAAATCCTTTCTTGAAATCCAGTTTTGCCTGGGAGCTTTTTTCTTGATGCCGGTTAATTCAGCAAACTTAATAAACGGTTCCCAGAAAATATTGTAGTAAGTAATAATTACCTTTGTTTCTTTATGGCAAACCTTATGCAGTTCCTCAAATACCTGCTGAATGTCAACCAGATAGCCAATCAGATTGGAAAGGACTATCACATCGAATTTTTCCTCAATCTGAATATCTTCGGCAGGACAACATACAAATTCAATTTCGGGAAATTGCTTTTGCGCTTCAGAAATCATTTTTTCACTAAAATCGATGCCTGTTTTCTTCCGGCCATTGATTTTGCCTAACAATTCTCCGGTACCGCAACCAATTTCCAGAACTGTAGATTCATCATGAATGAAAAAGTTGATATAGTCGGTGATGCTGTCCCAGTAGTACCTCTTGGTATGACGGTATTTGATACGTGAAGGAGCTGATTTATCAAAATATTCCCTTAGTCTCAGTTTTTTTTCTTTGTAAATGTCCATCTTACTTTGTACTATAGCCTTATTTTTATTTTTTAATTCTGAAAAGAGATGTAAAAGACAATGAATAAGAATGTTAAGCTTATTTGATGTTAATTTGAAGTCAAAAATAACAATTCGTAAAACATTATTTTAACTTTGTCGCAATTTTTATCATAGAGATTCAATTTTATGTATAAATAGCTTTCTGAAGATATTCATTTTTTAATTAATCTGTTGACAAATGGGCTTGCTTAAACCAACTAATAGAACAATTTTTAAGAAATATTTTCATTATTGCGTATATATATTTCCATTGGTTTTTTTATGCAGCGGTTTAAATTTTAACTATCCAAAATTTGCAAATGATCCACATTATGTTTATCTGGTAAACTCTGCGGTACTAAGCGAAGGTAAAGCAGTTGGATACATTGACCATCCAGGCACTACAGTAATGCAAATAGGTGCTGCCACTATAGCTGGTATACATTTGTTTTCAGGTTCCGGGAATGAATCCAAAATAAACCATGTAATCCGTGATCCTGAAAAATTCATGGGAGGGATAAGGATGGTAATTGTTATTTTAAATTCATTAATCTTATTACTGCTGGGTTGGGTTGCATTAAAGAAAACAGGTTCAGTTTGGTTATCTTTACTGCTTCAGGTAAGTACTTTAATTTCTGCGAATTCACTGGATCACATTTGGACTAAGTTGTCTCCAGAACCATTACTCTTTTTCGTTACAGGGATTTTTGTTCTCACAATAGTATTGTATTATTTCGAGAAAGATAAGAATCAATGGAAATATGTACTGTTCTTTTCGTTAGTAACCGGAGCCGGACTCGGAACAAAAGTTACTTTTTTACCACTGATAGTGATTCCGCTTATAATTTTACCAACGTTTAAAAAAAAGTTGGGATATTTATTGGGAATAGTTCCGGCATTTGTTCTGTTTACAATCCCTGCTATTCCTGAATATAAAGGCATGTACTTTTGGATGCGCAATTTATTTCAACACACGGGAATATATGGAAGCGGAGAAAAAGGGATTATTGATGTGCAAACTTATTTTCCTAATATTATAAGGATTTTTGAGATTAACCCTGTAATTTTATTTATTGTGGTAACTGGGATACTTGTTTTATTGACTCATTATTTGCTTAACAGAAACAAAGAAACAAATTGGGATGCAAGGTTTTTATGCGGTATAATAGGAACATTCATTCTTGGGACACTTTTAGTGGCAAAACATCACAAAGAGCATTATATTATTCCTATACTGTTACTTAATGGCATTGGTTTGTATTTTATACTAAATATTATTAACACTATATTTCAGTCAAAAATTTTAAATACCATATTGCTGCCGATTGTTGTTACAATTTATATATTCATTGTAGGCATGAACCAACCAAACAAAATGAAAGCAATCAACCAGGATTACAAGGCTGCCAATTTTGAAATTGATGCGGCAAATTTCCTTATTGAACACTATTATCCGGACTTTACACGCATTAATTATTATACATTTTCATTAAATAAATTTACTGCTCTTAAGTTTGGAAATGATTTTTCTAAACAAAAGATTCTTTCACAATTAACTGATATGTATCCTCATACTTATTTTTATGAATTTTCCAGTGACCAGTTTATAAATTGGAACCAAAAAGTTCAATTAAGTGAAATAACAGAAAGACATGGGAATAAGATTTTATTATTAAATGGCCCCTCTGACGATGAAACGGTTAAGGAGATTAGAGATCGGGGTTTTCCTTTGATAAGGATTTATGATGGGATAGTGCAGAACTTATACATACTCGATTCTTTAGATTATGTATCCAATATTAAAGATGAAAAATACGTATTAAAAAATAATGTTGTTCTAAATTAACCTTAAAGGCTTGGGAATAAATGCAGGTCAATAATCAAAAAACAACATCTTTTGCTGCGTTTTATTCATGGAAATATTTACACATTAATTGTAGATAAAAGCATATTAAAAAAATTGTTTATTGAACACCACACAAAAAAAATCATACTTTTGTAATGATTTTAAAAGCATGAAAAAGCGGAATCATTTTGTTTTTAATAATGAATAGATTAAAATTTATCAAGCTAAATCTGCCATACATAGTTTCTTTCCTTATTGTACTGGTTTCAATAAACATTACCAACAATATCCATCTATGGAAAACCAAACAAGTAATTCAATGGGATATAATTTCATATTACGGATATTTGCCTGCTGCTTTCATTTATGATGACATTACTTTAAAATTTACTGAAAATTATACGGGGCCGCACCAATTTGAAATGTGGCCCAAGGAGGCTCCCAACGGAAGTAAAGTATTTATTACTTCAATGGGAATGTCATATATGTATGCACCCTTCTTTTTTGCAGCACATCACTACGCAAAAAATTCAAAATTCGATGCGGGAGGTTATTCAGAGCCATACCATCTGGCAATAATTATTTCGGCTCTTTTTTTCTTTGCTTTTGGATTGTTTTTCTTATGTAAGCTCCTGCTTCATTTTTTCAATCCCTTTATATCCACCCTTGTTATATTATTAACCGTGGTGGGTTCCAACCTGATTTATTATGCAGTCTTCGAACCAGGCATGTCTCATACCTTTAGCTTTGCCCTCATCACAATGTTTGTCTGGTTTACCATTAAGTGGTATGATAACCAGAAATATTTCTATGCAATTTTATTAGGAATTATTATTGGATTAATATCGTTGATAAGACCAACGAATATCATTATTTCTCTGTTTTTTATTTTCTTCGGTTTAAGAAGCCGGAATGATTTAACCAATAGGATTCCTTTTTTCCTATCCAGATTTAAACATTTGGCACTTATAATCTTTTTCTGGTTTCTGATATGGTTTCCGCAGTTTCTCTATTGGAAAACATTAACAGGCTCTTTCCTGTATAATTCTTATGCTGATGGAAGCCGGTTCTTTTTTGATAACCCAAAAATTATAAATGGCTTCTTTAGTTACAGAAATGGCTGGCTCGTGTATTCTCCTGCCATGATATTTTCTGTGCTGGGTCTTTTTTTTCCGTGGAGAAAACAAAAAGACCTGCAAGTACCTGTGCTTTTAACATTTTTAGTATTTATTTACATTACATACTCCTGGTGGTGCTGGTGGTCGGGAGGTGCTTTTGGAAATCGTTTTATGATTGATATATATGGAATGCTGGCTCTGTCTTCAGGTGCATTTTTTTCTTACATATATTCGCTGAAACCAAAATGGATAAAATACCCTGTTTTTGTTGTCGCATTTATGCTTTTATTCGCTGGTGTACATCACATCAATAAGCGAAGAAATTTTTCATTTCACTGGGATTCAATGACCAGGGAAGCATTTTGGGATTCCTATTTTAAAACGAAGCCGACTCCGGAATTTGAAGGTAAGCTGCGGGCACCCGATTATGAAAAAGCACTACAAGGTATTGACGAATTTTCAAAATAAACCATCTGCATTATAAAATTTATAAGATGATTGCTGTAGTAATACCGTGTTATAAAGTCAAGAATCATATTTTAGACATCTTGCCGGCTATAGGTCAAGAAGTTTCAAAAATTTATGTCGTAGATGACGCATGTCCTGAGAAATCAGGAGAATATGTTGAAAAAAACACCAGGGATCCCAGGATTAAAGTCATCTATCATGATGTTAATAAGGGGGTCGGAGGAGCTGTAATGTCAGGGTACAAACAAGCCATTAACGATGGTGCTGAAATTGTTGTAAAGATTGATGGCGATGGTCAGATGAACCCTGAATTCATTTCCAAATTAGTATTGCCTATCGAAACAGGAGAAGCCGATTACACAAAAGGCAATCGTTTTTTTGATATAGAAAAGCTACTCATGATGCCCCGCATAAGACTGATTGGAAACAGTTTTCTTTCATTAATCAACAAAATAGTAAATGGTTACTGGAATATAATTGACCCTACCAATGGTTTTACTGCAATTCATATTTCTGCCTTAAAGCTTCTCCCGTTCCACAAAATTGATAACAGGTACTTTTTTGAATCGGATTTATTATTTCGGTTATCTGTGATTCGTGCTGTAGTTAAAGATATCCCCATTCCGCCTGTATATGGAAACGAAAAATCAAACTTAAAAATTAACAAGGTCGTTTGGGAATTTCCGTTTAAATATATAAACCGGTTTCTAAAACGTTTTTTCTACTGCTATCTGATACGTGATTTCAATGCAGGCACAATACAATTGCTGGGCGGGACAACAGCAATTTTTATCGGTTTGGTATTTGGTATCTATCATTGGATTTCAAGCTATGAAGCAATGGCAACAACACCTGCCGGTACCGTTATGATATCGGCGGTTTTAATTATTTTAGGCTTTCAACTTCTATTGGGGGCTTTGAATTTTGACATTCAAAATATTCCGGAAAATCCAATACAAAAACAATGAAAGCAATAAATTGTCCTGTCTGTAACAACAGTACTGATTTTAAAGAAAAATACCAGCTAATTCATAAAGTATACCAATGCAACAGATGTAAACTGGAACTTTGCCCTGATGCTGCTTTCGATACAAATTTCAGCTCCGGATTAAATGAAGAAGTAAGAGAAAAAGCATTAAAAAAACTTCGAAAAGAAAACTTCGAAAAAATTGCTGCCTCTATTAACCGCCTGGCCCCCAATAGCAAAGGACTTGAAGTTGGATGCGGTTATGGATGGTTTTTGGAAACATGCAGTAAGTACGGCATTCATTGTGAAGGCATTGAACCTGAAACCCGGTTTAATAGCATTTATCTTACAGGTGGATTCCATGTTCGAAATGGTTTTTATCCGGATGTTATTAATAAAGCTGAAAAATACGATTTTGTTATTTTCAATGATGTTTTAGAACACATTCCTGAGCTAAATAAAACAATGATTTCAAATTACAACATCCTTAAAAAGAATGGCTTGCTTATTATTAACATACCCATCCAGGAAGGATTGTTCTACTTTTTTTCCAAAATTGCATATCAGCTGGGTTACAAAAAATTGTTAAACCGGATGTGGCAATTCAATTTTCATAGTCCTCATCTATACTATTTCAGGAAGAAGAATGTATCCCGTCTAGGAGTTAAACATGGATTTCATTGTATAGAAACATTTCGGCTAAAAACCCTTAGATGTTCCGATATATCCGGACGAATAAAACAAGACCAGAATCAAAATTATATTAGCTACTTAATAGCATATCTGGGAACAATAGCTTTATATCCTTTTACCAATATATTTCCTGATACGTACTGTTTTGTTTTCAGGAAAAATAATTAAAACGAACAAATGTTGTGAAAAATTTAAACACTTTTCCTGCCAACACAAATTACGGATAAGCCCATAAATGGCTTCATTAAAACATCTATCATCTTCCAAACCGGCACCAGTGCGTTGTAAAGTTTCATTTGTCCGCCCGGGATCATCTTTTTTCGTAAAATATTTCCCGTCATATACCATCCCAGGGTTCCAATAAAGTTAAAATACCAGGAATTTGTTATTTCAAAGCCGGCTGATTCAATTAAGCTTTTTAAATTGCTGCTGGTGTACCTCCTGAAATGCCCCAGTTGTACATCGAATCCATTGAACAAAAACTGAAATGCAGGAACCAGTATTACCACATTCCCCCCCGGACGGAGGAACGCATGTGCATTCATCAGTGCCTGCTGATGGTCTTCAATATGTTCTACCACATTCAAGGCAAAAACAGTGTCAAATTTTCCAATTAAATCCGGATACCTTTGCTTCGGATTTTTTACTGATAGATCAATCTGATGGATTCCCTTTAAATTCCGGTTGTTGCCAAACTTTTCTTTCAGACGGGGAAAATAACTGCTGTCGAAATCGCTGAGGGTAATGTCCGCCCCATCTTTTACAAAAAACTGAGAAATATTACCAATCCCACTGCCAATTTCCAAAATTTTTCCCTTGCAATGAGGCTGGATGGCCTGATACATCCAGTGGTTAAAATTATCAGCCGCTGAGATTACTTCCAATGTATCGGTTCCGTATTGTAAATTTCCCATGGTTTCCATGATGAGTATCCAATTATTAATTTATTAATGAATGTACTGAATCATTCCAATTACTCCAGTACCAGCTTCAATTTATTCAAAGTAAGCCTTTCTTTTTCCCTGTTCCATATATATGCAGCAATTGTTGAATTTCGGGGTATAGGTACCGGAAGCCAAAACTCCCCTTCAATCACGTGCATCTGGTTTATTTTATCATCCGGAATCTGATCCCGTAGCAGGTAGGAATTCCAGTAAACTAAAGAATCAGGACTTTCAATTGCCAGCACCAGTAATGCTCCTGAATTTTTATTCTCCACGCTTACTTTCGCATTTACCACAGCTTTACTTATATTCATATGATTAACTTTATCTGCTGACAAATAAAGTGTTTTAGAATATTCCATCGTGGGCAATATTTTCTTTTCTGCTTCATTCAGTTCCAATTCCTGTCTATATTTATTTAATTTTACAAGATAGGAAGCATATTTTTGAAAATCCCAGTCTCCTCCCTGAAAACATCTGTCATATGATTCGATAAGCTTTAAATTGAAGTAAACCATGAGAGCAATTAATGCAGTAAAAAGCATACGTTTTATTAATTGCCACTTTCCAGATTTTCTGATCAAATACCCAAAAGGCAATGCAAACATTACATTATACTCCACAAAATTCCGGCTACCAAACCCGCATCCAAATGAAAATATAAACCAGGAAGCAAACACATAGGTGAGTACCAGAAAGGTTCCAAAAACTACCCAATCATTCAATCTGTTGGTTCTGTGTGAAAGCTTCACAATCATTGCGGCAACAATAAGAAGGTACAAAGGGCTGTACAAAAACATTCCGTTGTTGGGAGAAAACCAGAGTTCAAGTATTTTAGGAGATGCTAAGTTAGAAAATCCATATTCTTCATATGAATAAAAAATATAGCTGCCCGATACATATTTCCAGTAAAGAAACTGAGGCAGAAACACCAGCAAAAAGGCACCTGAAACCACTATACTATTTCTAATCGTTGCAAATCGTTTAATCCGCCCCCAGAACTCCTGGAGCGATTGCAAATCAATGGTAAACAGAAATGGGAAAATTAATATGTTAGTTGGCCTGACCAAAACAATCAGCGCAAAAAGCAAACTCCATATAACAAGAAAAGCAAATTGTTTTTTTTCTCTTGCCATTAACATCTTTTTTGTTACCCATGCTGCAGCTGCAAATAAACAGAAGGAATAGATATGTGACATACCTGTACTGTCTACCGCGTAATAATAGATATTCGTACCAAAAAAAAGTATTAAAAGAGTTGATAAAACAATGTACGGTTTGTAATAAAATCGAAGGAATTTCCAAAGAAAAAAGAAGCCAAGAACGGTATAAAACAGAGCCGCCCAGTTTGGTACTTTATGATAAATTCCGGAAAAGCCATCACGGGGTTGGTCCATTATACCTGCCAATGTATGAATTGTCAGAAAAAAAGGAGCTTGTAATATAGCCACGCCACAAGGATAGCGTGTTACTACTTTATTATTTTCCAGATCAAGGGAAAATCCTTCACCCGTTTTTTCTTCAATACCTTCAGGAAATAAATGGGGATTGAAATCGTAAATAAATAATCCGGGTAAATAAACGTAGTAACCTGTCTGATCGGCCCATAAGGGAGTCATCCAGTTAAATGTACCTGTATTCCTGTGCCGGTTGCCTATAAAATAAGCAAGAACTAAGAAACACATTCCCCAGATTGCAAAAGTTTTAACAGTATAGTAGTATTTTGGATTAAATTTCATCTGGATTTACTGATAAAATCTACCTGGATAACAAGTTGTATTTCAAAACACAATATAATGCCCGAAATCCATCACGCCATCCAATTTTTTTCCCTTCCTCATATGTTCTGCCATAATAAGAAATTCCAACTTCATAAATCCGTATTCCAGGAATACGTGCAATTTTGGCTGTCACTTCGGGTTCAAAACCAAATCTGTTTTCTTTTAAGTCAACGTTCTTTATAATTTCTGCTTTAAAAAGCTTATAACATGTTTCCATATCGGTTAAGTTCAGATTGGTAAACATATTTGAAATGGTTGTCAAAAATTTATTCCCGATTGAATGCCAAAAGAATAAAATTCGGTGTGGGTGCCCACCCATAAATCTGGAACCATATACCACATCGGCATTACCTTCGAAAACAGGCTTTAGCAAATGGTTGTACTCCCGCGGATCGTACTCCAGATCGGCATCCTGAATTATTATGCAGTCTCCTGATGCTTCCTTTATTCCCCTGTGCAAAGCTGCTCCTTTACCCATATTCTTTGGTTGCATAAACAAATGAATCAATTCTTCCGGATGATTTTTAATGTATTCCTCTACTACCTCTGCCGACCGGTCGCTTGAATAATCGTTTACGATGATTAATTCTTTTTCATAACCATACTGCAATTTCACACTTAATATACGATCCAATATCTCATGAATTGTTATTTCTTCATTGTAAACAGGAATAACAATGGATAATAATTTGCCTTTCATTTTTGATTTAACTCAATTTTGGGGCTCAAAATTAAATGAAATAATGGGGAAAAAAAGATTTACCAGTAAATAGTTACCTGACTTTTAACAGATAATTATTTGTTAAAGTGTTTGTACGTTTCGAATGAATTAAAAAATTAAGATTTATTTCATTCATCCCACGCTGTTCAATTATATATATCTTCTCAAATTCATATTCCAGATTTATCAGGTCTGTATATTTTATCTCATTTGTATATATCCATGTACCTGAAATTTCTAATACCTCGAAAAAATGCTCCCAATCATTAACCGCTCTTACATCTTTTGCATAAAAGTAAATTTCATACTCCTCCAATTCGAACACGTAAAGGTTCTCCCCTTTGAATCCATCTTTTTCTAATACCTCTAAAACCTGCCTGCTTCCCTGGAATTTAAATAGCGATGGCAGGATCGATTTATTTAAATACAGATTAAATGCTGCTGTAACCAAAACCGAAACAAAAACGATCCGTTGGAATAATGAAGGCTCATAATTAAAAAATAGCATAACTAAAATTGCAACAACTGCATTTAGAACAAACAACCACAAAAAACTATCACCTGGTTTAATGACATACCAAATCACAATTAACAAAAGCAATAACAATACAAGTATTGCAATATGAAACCACAAAGCCGTTATTATCCGGTTCGATTTAATTTTTAAAGCATGCTGCACCCTCCCGGCGGCTACCACAGCCATGGGAGGCATAAGTATCATAAGGTAATTGGGAGCTTTACCGCGTGCAACACTGTATACAACAAACAGCACCAATACACTTCCTAAAAGAGAGGCACCTTGCAGATGAAAATTCCGTCCATTTACCCACGATTTTATCTCCAGGACCAAACCTGTAAAAACCGGGAGGGTCCAGGGAAGAAATGCCCACAGCAGGTTGTACAGGTAAAAAAACGGATCGGTGCTTGAGCCGGCAACGGCTCCCGAAACCCGGCCAATATTGTTGTCGATAAAATAGAACCGCAGACCTTCGGTTCCAAAATTACTCCACAAATGGTAAAGGGTTGGCAAAATAATCATCAGTACCAGGGCAATTCCTGCCAGCCATTTGAAATGAAACAACTGCCTGAAATCTTTTTTCAATACCAGGTAAAACAGAACAAAAAAGAAAGGCAATACGCCACCTACCGGACCTTTAGTCAACAGAGCCAGCCCAATTCCAGTAAAAGCAAGTACAAAATGAACCTGCTTTTTATGCTTCAGATAAGCCGCCAACTGCCATAACGACAGAATGACAGCACTCTGCAAAACTGTATCGGTATGAATATCGAGAAAGTAAAGGAAAAAAAGCTGCGAGGTGCCGGTAAAAAGAGCTGCCAGCTTCCCGGCAGTTTCAGAATAAAGCAACCTGGCAAGCCGATAAGTGAAATAAATACCCAGTATACCAAACAGGAAAGGAAAAATCTTGAACGCAAAATTGGTAGTTCCAAACAGATGAATTCCCAGTCCTGCCAACCAGAAAACCAGGTGGGGTTTCTGATCATACGGTTCGCTGTTAATTTTCAGATCAAGCCAATTGCCCGACTCAACCATCTGCCTTGATATGGCAGCGTAAAGACCCGAATCACCGGTAAGATCAATAAACAGCCCAAAAAGCCAGGCAAGTACCACCAGGAAAAAAACCACTGCCCAAAGAATATTTTTCAGGTTAATTTTCAAATCTGTATATCCGTTTAATTTTAGCAGAAGCAAAATAAATGAATTAAACCAGATTCCTGATTAAAATGAAACTTAAAATAGACACTCGTCTTAAAAGTAATTCCTGAAATAGAGTTACTGTACATGAGCTGTTAACTGCTGCAATAAAAGGTCACACGGTTCGTTTAGAGAAATGTCGGGAGATTGGATAAATTAAAATCGTTAATTTTGTGAATGAAAAACAGAGAGTATACATTGTGTTAAAAAGATTATCATGAAGACAGCCATTTTTCCAGGTTCCTTCGACCCATTCACTATCGGGCATGAGTCAATAGTCAGACGTGCCTTACCCTTGTTCGACAGGATCTTTATAATGATTGGTTTTAATGCCAATAAAAAGTCTTTCTTTTCACTGGAGAAAAGGCTGAAATGGATAAACCAGGTTTTTCAGAATGAAGAAAAGATTGAAGTTCATGTTCATGAAGGATTGACAGTTGATTTCTGCAAGGAAGTAGGTGCAAAATATATTTTACGGGGCCTTCGCACCTCAGCCGATTTCGAATACGAACGGGCCATTGCCCAGGTAAACAAAAAAATGCACCCGGAAATTGAAACCGTGTTCCTGCTCACCTTACCCGAACATACACCCATCAATGCTACCATTATCCGCGATATTGTATTTCATGGGGGTGATGCCCGAATGTTCCTTCCCGCCGGACTCGATCCTGAGGAATTTAAAACAAACAGTTAAAGATTGAATACAACGATGCGATTGCTGTTCCTGTTTTTTATTATTTTTTGCACCTTTCGTGGAGTTGCCACCGAAATTGTGGGACAAAATAAGGAATACGCAGGTAGAAAAATCAGGTTCTTTAAATATACCGATCCGGTAACCCGTGAAAAAGAGCATGTGTTTACCATTGACATAGATGCCACAGGCAATTTTAAAGCAACTGCTGTAATTAATGAAACAACTTTCGTATTCAGTGAATTCGGCATTTACAGAGGCAATTTATTCCTGGTACCGAATGAAAAAACAGAATTACTGCTTCCACCTATGCGCGAGAAATCATTTGCCGAGCGTAAAAACCCCTATTTCAATCCGGTGGAATTCTGGATTGCCACCAAACAGGGAAATCACCTGAACGATAAGGTATCAGAATTCGATAATCAGCTGAATAAGTTAACCGATAAATATTTCAACCAGCTTTATTTCAGGCAGTCAAAATCAGCATTTGATTCCGTTCAGATGAACCTGCAAAAGAAGTTTGGGGCTGAACCTTCAGAAGTATTCGCCCGGCATAAACAACTGCAGATAAAAGCCGTTGAAGCAGATGCTTTCCGGTTAACAGCCGAAAAGATAGCACCCGCCTTGTCTGAAACAACTCCGGCCTGCTGGAATCATCCTGCGTTCATCCAGCTTTTTGAAAAATCATTTGCCGGCAAATTGAGTTTTGAGGCCAAATCAAGGCAGGGAAGTTCAATCCGCAAGGCGCTTTCCAGCCAGGATGCAACTTTTTTCGCAACGTTTATTAAGAATAATTATGGAGTAACAGGACCTCTCTCCGACCTTGTCCTTTTAAAAATGCTGCACGACGGATTTTATTCAGGAGACTTTTCACGGGAGGAAATTTTGAAATTTTTAAACACCCGCCACTTCACAACCAACCGGAATCAAACCATACGTGTAGTAGCCGCCAATGTGGGGCAAAAACTGAAGCACCTCCAGACAGGAACCAGGGCACCGGTTATCTGCCTTACAAATATAAACGGTAATAAAATTTGCACAAATGAAACCAGCGGTAAATACAAGTACCTCATTTTTGCTGATACCGAAATGATTGTAGTAAGAGAACAGCTGAAATACCTGACCAAAATAAACGAAATGTTTAATAAGCATCTTGAAATTTATGTCGTACTGCTTAAAAGTGATCTCATTGAAATGAAGAAATTCCTGGTTGAGGAAAATATCCCGGGGGTTCACCTGGTAGATGAGGACGGTGAATTTATTGAAAAATACCGTGTAAAATCCTTTCCTGCCTGTTACCTGCTTAACGGCAGTCATGAGGTGGTATTCCAGGAAACAAAAGCACCACTCGATGGCTTTGAACAGCAGTTTGGCACATTCCTGCGCAAGGAGTTGTTCATGCAGCAGCGAAACCCATCCCGCTAAACCCCAACCGCCTGCCCAATGTATTTACCGGAAGGGAAATGAAAGGCAAATCATTTTTCCTTCAAATCTCCCGTTCCCGGCCCGTAAGATTCTTTTGTAAACCGCTGCATTAATTTTTCCTGCCCCAAAAATGCCATGCATCTGATAATCATAACCACTACAATAAAAATTATTAAAGGAACTTTTCATTCTTGCAAATCCCGGAATCCATCCGGAAGTTGTCAATAGTAAATTCGATATAAACTCGGTACAAATTCGCGATTTTGCGAATTTGTACCGAATTTGTTGCGAATTTGTTGCGAATTTAATCCGGAATTACACCGGGAAAAGTTTAAAATTTCTCCTGTGATAATAAAAAGCTACCACCTGTCTCAGAAAAATATTAAGATAGATATCCGGCTGTATAAACGGGAGTGAATTCATTCCGTGAAAAGGGTAATAATCTGCTTTAGATTTTCATAGGTATTGGCCAGTTTAGTCTCCAGCCTGCTTTTCGGCACCCATTCAACTTTTGTTATCCCTTCATCCTGTTGGGGAGTGCCGGGACTGATCCGATTGTAGTACATTTGAAACCAGTGGGTTTCTTTAAAGACCCACTTATTTATGGTACCTGCATAGGGTGATTCGTAAATATGGTATGTTGAAGGCAACCGGTAGCTGATGCCGCCGGGAATAATGCCTGTTTCCTCCCTTACTTCACGGAGGGCGGCTTCTTCAGCTGTTTCATTCTTGTCAAGCTTACCTTTTGGCAAATCCCATTTCCCGTTTCTGAAAATAAACAACAGTTTGTCACCGGAGACTACTACACCACCAGCTGCCTGTATAACCAAAAAAGAAGACTGGAATAAAGTGAAAAAAGTTTCCACATTGGCATGCACAATTGAAACTTCACTGATATTACTTGTCGCAAAATCCCTGAACCATTGACGAATAGTTTCAGAAGTACAATCCTGGTTAAAAGTTACGGTTGATTTATTAATTGTTATATTCTCAGGAGAGCCAATTTTTATAACCCGGTCGTTCAGAAAAACTTTATACATTTGTTTCATACTTGAAAAAACAGCTTAAAATGGAGCAATTGCAATTTGAAATTACGAAAAAACTTTTAGAAATAAACGCTATTAAAATCCAGCCCGAGAATCCATTTACCTGGGCCTCCGGATGGAAATCGCCCATTTACTGCGACAACAGAAAAATTTTATCGTATCCTGCAGTCCGTACCTTTGTCTGTGACAAATTTGTAGAAATAATTGAAAAAAAACATGTCAATGCTGAAGTAATTGCCGGGGTTGCCACAGGGGCCATCGCACACGGGGTGCTTGTAGCCGAAAAATTAGGATTGCCCTTTATCTATGTGCGATCGAAACCCAAAGGACATGGGCTGGAAAATCTAATTGAAGGTGATTTAAAACCCGGACAGCAGGTAGTGGTTATTGAAGATCTTGTTTCTACCGGCGACAGCAGCCTTAAAGCAGCCGAAGCAATCAACTATGCCGGCGGTAATGTAATTGGAATGCTCTCCATTTTTACCTATAATTTTAAGGTTGCAAACGAAAAATTCAGACAGTCAAAAATACGGCTTACTTCATTGGGCCATTACCAGGCCTTGATTGAAACAGCACTTATACATGGCAAGATTTCTGAAGAGCAGGTACAAACTTTGGTAGAATGGCGGGAAGATCCTGCAAACTGGAGAAAATAATACATTTATGACAGTAAGTAAATACATTAGCAAAACAAAATATATTGAACACAACCAGCAGGTTGTATTCAATCATCTTTCGAATTTTGAGAACCTGGGAAACTATTTAAATTCAGGACTTCTGGATAAGATAGCAAAGAAGGTACCGCAGGTGACTATTTCTGAATTCGAATCCGACCAGGATTCCTGCCGGTTTCGGGTTACAGGCATGGGCCTCGCCAGGATACGGATTGTAGATCGGGAACCTTATAAAACGATTAAAGTACAAAGTGAAGGAGGTTTACCAATAGGGTTGACTTTTTGGATCCAGTTGATGCCGGTTACGGCATTTCAGACAAAAATGCGCCTGACACTGCATGCCGATATGAATGCGATGATAAAGCTGATGATTGGCGACAGGCTGGAGGAAGGTCTGGACCAACTGGCACAAACTCTTTCCGGCCTTCCATATAAGTAGTGATGGAATTAATGCCTCTTAATCAAGTGCCTTTTAATCGGATGCATTGACCAGAGAAATAGTTTAAACAAAGAAATTTATTAATAATTGTTTTTATGTTCTGGAAAGTCCCGGTTAAAGCTCATAAAAACCCAATTTGATAAAACCCCCTACTAAAAAGGAAAATAAATTCATTAATTTGGAAACAGTTTTCTTATAGATAAGATTAAGATGAATAGTCTGCGATTTTATTTATAATACAGCGAAACAGTAACTAAACAATAAATTCTACTTCTTTAAACATATATGCCTTAATGTTTCCGGAACGGTCTTCCAAAAGTAGCTGGCCATATTCTCCAATACCAAGAATACGGGCTTCAATCAGCTGCCCCTTCTCTTTAAAAGCAGCCCATTCATTTTTACGGTAAAGAAAATTAAAATAAGCATTATCAATTTCATTGTATTTACCTTCTTTCAGTTTTTCATACAATTCCAATAAAATTTCACGGAATTCATTGGCCGCATCAATTATATCCGAATGTTGACCGGTAATCATTTTAAGTGATACAGGATTTGGAATTTCGCTGCTGAACTTCAATTGATTAAGGTTTAATCCAATACCAACCACTGCAGAATGAAGGGAATTTCCCTTAACAGAAGTTTCAATCAAAATACCGGCAATTTTATTGTTGCCTGCATAAATATCATTTGGCCACTTAATACGCACGGAGTCAATTTTTCCTGAAAGCCAGTTTACCAGTGCCAGGCTGGTAATTTTTGACAAGTAAAACTGTTTTGGGACGGGTAAAAATGAAGGAAAAAGCACAACACTCGCAAGTAAATTCTTTCCGGGGGCACTTTCCCAGTAATTACCCCTCTGCCCTCTTCCCTTTTTTTGGTATTGTGCCAAAACGACAGTGCCATTGGTTGCTGAATCTGCTGATATTAAATGATTGGCATAGTTGTTGGTTGAATCAATTTCAGTTAAAACAATGAAATTTTTTAGATCCTTTTTCATTTTTTGTAAAGTATTAGACCAACATCAAATGAGGCTGGATATAATTAAGCACAAATTTGATGATTTTTTGTTATATTAAACAAAGCCCTTAATGAGATTTTCAAAATATAAGTAATGCAAAAAGTATATCTTTGTAGTGTTAAATGTTTTTTATGAATAATAACTTAGAAAGTACAGAAAAAATAAAAAATTCAGTTCTTGAAGGAATAAGAAAAATAAAAGGAAAAGAATTAACAATAATAGATTTAAATACAATTCATTATACAGAATGCGGTTTTTTTGTTATTTGTCACGGTAATTCTTCCACACATGTAAGTTCCATTGCCCAATCGGTAGAGGAAACCGTTAAGGAGGAAGCAGGAATAAACGCCTGGCATACTGAAGGGTACAGAAATGCAACATGGATATTGCTTGATTTTGGGGAAGTGGTAGTACATGTATTTCATGAACAGGCCCGGAACTTTTACAACCTGGAAGGCCTTTGGGCGGATGCTAAAATAACAAAAACAGATTAAGAAACAGTAGTAAATTATGGTAGAAAAAAACAACAATAAAAGTCCGATACCTCCTCCAAATCAGTTCAGACCAGGTGGCAGGAAGAATGACAAGAAAAAACCACCTAAGGCACCTAAGTTTAACGCCTACTGGATATATGGGCTTATTGCTTTAATTTTTATTGCAGTACAATACTACCTGAGTAACAGCAGCGGGCCGGTTGAGACCAACTGGAGTGAAGTAAAATCAACCATGCTGGCCAATGACGATATTGAACGCATAGTAGTAGTAAATGAGAAAAAAGCGAACATTTACATTAAAGAAAACAGCATTAAAAACTATGAGGATAAATTTGAAAATCAATTTACCAAACCTTCGGAAGAGGGCCCGCATTTTACCTTTACCATTGGTTCGGTAGAAACTTTTGAGCGTAATTTACGTGAAGCACAGGAGGATACCGGCTCAGACGTATTGCCCGAATACCGGGAAGAGCGGAATTGGGCCGGTGAAATTTTGTGGACAATCGGACCATTCGCACTGATTATCATTCTCTGGCTTTGGATATTCCGAAGAATGAGCCGTGGAGCAGCCGGCGGTTCGGGTGGTATTTTTAATGTAGGCAAATCACAGGCTAAGATATTCGATAAAGATCAAAGGGTCACTTCTTCGTTTAAAGATGTGGCCGGCTTGGCGGAAGCAAAACAGGAAGTGGAAGAAATAGTGGAATTCTTAAAAAGCCCGTCGAAATTCACCAAGCTTGGGGGTAAAATCCCGAAAGGTGCATTGCTTGTTGGGCCTCCCGGAACGGGTAAAACGCTTCTTGCAAAAGCGGTTGCGGGAGAAGCTGAAGTTCCGTTTTTCTCCATGTCGGGCTCTGATTTTGTAGAAATGTTTGTAGGTGTTGGTGCGTCACGTGTTCGCGACCTTTTTAAACAGGCCAAGGAGAAAGCGCCCTGTATCGTATTCATTGACGAAATAGATGCCATCGGCCGTGCCCGTGGAAAAAACCCCAATTTCGGGTCGAACGATGAGCGGGAAAATACACTTAATCAGCTTCTTACTGAGATGGATGGTTTTGATACCAACAGCGGTGTTATCATCCTTGCAGCCACCAACAGGGCCGATGTCCTCGACCGTGCATTGATGCGTGCCGGACGTTTCGACAGGCAAATCCATGTAGAATTACCTGACCTGCAGGAGCGGGCAGAAATCTTTAAGGTACATTTGCGCCCGTTAAAACTAAATGAAGATGTTAAGGTGGAATTTCTTGCCAAACAAACACCCGGTTTCTCTGGTGCAGATATTGCCAATGTTTGTAATGAGGCGGCATTGATTGCAGCACGTAAAAACAGGGAAACTGTTACCAGACAGGATTTCCTGGATGCCGTTGATCGTATTATCGGCGGATTGGAAAAGAAAAATAAAATTATCTCGAAGGAAGAAAAGAAAACAATAGCTTATCATGAAGCAGGCCACGCTACCATCAGCTGGTTGCTGGAGTATGCCCACCCGCTGGTAAAGGTAACTATAGTACCCCGCGGTAAGGCATTGGGAGCTGCCTGGTACCTGCCTGAAGAGCGGTCAATCACTACAAAAGACCAGCTTTTGGATGAGATGTGCTCTGCACTGGGTGGAAGAGCTGCCGAAGAACTTACTTTTAAGAAGATTTCGTCGGGTGCACAAAACGATTTGGAAAAAATAACCAAACAGGCTTATGCTATGGTAAGTTATTTCGGCATGAGTGAAAAGGTAGGTAATGTAAGCTTTTACGATTCAACCGGACAATCGGATTACACATTTTCAAAACCCTACAGTGAAAAAACAGCAGAGCTGATTGATGAGGAAGTAAAAAAGATCATTGATGAACAATATCTGAGAGCTAAACAAATACTCTCAGAACATGTCGAAGGACACAGGAAACTTGCTGAACTGTTACTTGAGCGGGAAGTAATATTCAGTGAAGATCTGGAAGCTATTTTTGGTAAACGTAAATGGGGCCACGAAAAACTGGTTGAAGTTGAAAGTATTGAAAATGTAAAAAAAGATGAAGCTTCAGATGAAATTTCAAACACTTCAGAAGACAATAAAAATTCATCCGGACAAGGCGTTTCAGCTTAATTTTTGAATAATACAGCAATGGAAAAAGATTGGGTGGAGATATTTCTGACTGCACACGAATATAAAGCAACTATGGCTGTTGATTTGCTCCAAAGTGCCGGCATAAAAGCAGTTTTAATGAATCAGCATGATTCTGCCTATAAGTCATTTGGAGATTATGTAGTATATGTAGAAAAAAGTGATGAACAAACGGCCCGGGATTTACTAAAAGAACTGAAGCATTGAAAGATTTGACAAGACGATCGCTTACCGGAATCGTTTACATCCTTCTGATGCTGGGAGGTGCAGCTTTTCATCCGGTTATTTTTACCATTATATTTGGTACATTCATGTATTTCACCCAGTTGGAATTTTACAAACTGGTTGAAAGGTCAGGAAGCAGACCCAGAAAAAATTTTGGTCTTATACTGGGGGTGCTCTTTTTTTTGATTTGCTTTGGTATGGTAAACAGCATGCTGCCTGTCAAATCTTATCTTATATTCGTTCCGGCACTTTCATTCCTGCTTTTATATGAAGCATTCAGTGAACGTTCGGGAATTTTGCAAAACAGCGCAATTACTTTTACCGGATTTGTTTATGTGGCCATTCCGTTTAGCCTGCTTCACTTTGTAGTTCATCCCGGTTATCCCAACTACCCGGTTTTTAATCCCAACATTCTGATAGGCGTATTTCTTATTGTATGGATTTACGATTCAATGGCATATATGGCGGGTTCAAAATTTGGCAAGCATAAACTAAATAAAAAAATTTCTCCTAATAAATCATGGGAAGGTTGTATAGGAGGAACAATCGGAGCAATGCTGATGGCCATATTGAATTCAATCCTTTTCCTGCAGCCTACACTGTTCGAATGGTTGGTTATTTCAGTTCTTGTAATTATTTTTGGTACGCTTGGAGATTTATTTGAATCGATTATTAAAAGAAGGCTCAAGGTGAAAGATTCGGGCACCATGCTGCCCGGGCATGGAGGCTTGCTTGACCGTTTCGACAGTCTGTTGTTTGTTATCCCGGTTGTTTATGTGTGGCTTACTTTTTCAGGAAATCTTTAAAATGAATATTATTCTTTAAAGAAATGTTTTCAGGCCCGGTTTCATAAAATGCGCTGTTTGGTATACGAAAGGATTGAAAGAATTTAAAATATATAAAAGAATAGCAGTATTCAGTAATTGAAAATTAAAAATGAAAATACACAGAGAGGGAGAAAAGGTTATCCCTGTTGCTTTTTTTATTCTTGCAGTGGTTGATGCCATTATTTATATCGCACTTAGAGATCATCTCCTGTTTTATATCCTGATGGCAGCCTCGCTCGTGCTGGCTGCTCTGATTGTTTATTTTTTCAGGGAACCCTTCAGGGAAATAGAAGAAAATGAGAATCATATTTTAGCACCGGCTGACGGTGAAATAGTTGAGATCATGAAAGTTAATGAAAACGAATATTTTAAAGACGAGCGTCTCCAGGTTTCCATATTCATGTCTCCGCTAAATGTACATCAAAACAGAGCACCGGTTGGCGGAAAGATAGTTTACAGCCGACATAAAAAAGGGGTTTACTACCCGGCATTTGTGAAAAAATCTTCGGAAAAAAATGAGAGGTGGTCAACCGTATTTAAAATGGAAAATGGTGTTGAAGTCATGTCCCGGCAAATTGCAGGAACGGTAGCTCAACGCATCGTAAACTATAAGGAATCAGGAGATAATATCAACCAGGGAGAAGAGTACGGTTTTATCCGGTTTGGTTCACGGGTAGACTTATTTATGCCCGCTGATACACAGGTAAAGGCAAAATTACACTCGAAAACGGTTGGAGGGAAAACCATAGTAGCCACATTTAAATAACTATAGAATGAGGCAGCTGCTAAATCATGTACCCAATATAATAACCTCGCTTAATCTGGTATCTGGTTCACTGGCAGTAATATTTGCTATTGATGGTCATCTTATCTGGGCAGGAATTTTTATTTGTCTGGCAGCAGTTCTTGATTTCCTTGACGGGGTGGCAGCCCGGCTGTTAAATGCATATTCTGAACTGGGAAAAGAACTGGATTCGCTGGCCGATATGGTCTCTTTCGGGTTGGCACCGGCAGCTATTCTTTTCACTTTGCTCGAATTTTCCCTGTTTGGTAAAAATCAACCCATCTGGAACATCTCAGCGCAATGGTATCAATGGGTAATTTTGTTTTCCGCTTTACTAATGCCTGTATTAAGTGCAATTCGTCTTGCACGCTTTAATACCAGTCATTCAAATGAGACCTATTTTTTAGGGCTTCCCACACCCGCAAACGGTATTTTCTGGGCTTCATTGGGTCTGATGCTCGAGATTCCCCGTTATCAGGAAATTTTTAAATTGATTTATTCAACCCAAACGCTTTTACTGCTTGGTATTTTCACTTCAGGACTGCTCGTAGTAAGTCTGCCCATGTTTTCATTAAAATTTAAAAATCTCAACATTAAATCAAACTGGTACCGCTATCTGTTTTTGATTCTTTCGTTGTTGCTCCTTTCTGCTTTTCATATTTATGGTCTGGCAATGACTATATTACTCTACATCTTTCTAAATATTTTGTTTTATCTGCTGCGGATCAGATATTAAATACCCACAGATTATCAAAAGGCCAGGCAGAATATTGCACTGAAAAACAGAACATTACTATATATACGACTACAAAAAAAGCCCCTGAGAAACGAAAGATAATTTTTTCCCGAAGGAAAGATAATAATACGCCATGACAAACTTTCTTCCATTTTCAGAGGCTAAAATTAGAACACCTCAATCCCTGAAAATGTTTTAGTTGTCAATGGAAAAACTAATAGGCGCGCTTATTTTTACCTTCAATGTAATTTATAAAGGATGAATTAACCACTTTATTTCCACCCGGTGTGGGATAATTCCCCGTAAAATACCAGTCGCCGGTGTCGTTGGGACATGCTGCATGCAGGTTTTCGATTGATTGATACACGATTTCCACTTCTGATTTGCATTCTTCAGGTTTTAGAAGTTCAGCAATTTTTGCAGAAATTTGTTCAGGCGTAAAAGCTCTGTAAATCTCACGCACATAATTCACCATTTCTTCCTTTGGAAGATTTTCCTGCTCCTTGCATTTTTGGTAAACCTCATCAATTACATTTTGCATATTATGCTGCTTAAGAAGCTCAATGGCAGCATTAAAGGCGATGAAATTTTCGAGCCGTGCCATATCAATGCCATAACAGTCAGGATACCGGATTTGCGGTGCTGAAGAAATCACTATGATTTTTTTGGGCAATAACCTGCCCAGGATTCTTAATATGCTGTTTTTTAGAGTAGTGCCTCTTACGATTGAATCATCAATAACAACCAGGGTATCTGTAAAATTTCGTACAACACCATAAGTAACATCATAAACATGGGCAACAAGATCCTCACGGCTGGCATCATCGGTTATAAAAGTACGTAACTTTGCATCCTTAACTGCAATCTTTTCAACCCGGGGTTCCAATGAAATAATCTGCTTTATTTCATCGTTTGACAGACTTCCGTTGCCTTTTTTCAGCTGTTCAATTTTCCAGTCGGTCAGGTATTCACGAATGCCTTCAATCATTCCATAGAAAGCAGTTTCAGAAGTATTTGGGATATAAGAAAATACCGTATCTTCAAAATTATACCCGATGGCTTTTAAAATGACAGGACTTAGCAATCTGCCCAGTTCCTTGCGTTCACGATAAATGCTCCGGTCGCTTCCCCTGGAAAAATATATCCTTTCGAAGGAGCATGATTTCCTTTTATGGGGAACTCTGACCATCTCCCTGCTGATCTGCCCTTTTTTCTTAATGATTAAGGCCTCTCCGGGATTAATTTCATGAACCTGCTCCCAGCCAACATTCATAACAGTTTGAATTACCGGCCTCTCTGATGCTACAACCACAATTTCATCGTCCTGATAAAAATGCGCCGGTCGAATTCCCCAGGGGTCACGTACTAAAAAAGCATCGCCGTGTCCAATTAAACCAGCCATGGCATACCCTCCGTCCCAGTCTTTAGTGGCCCGTTCCAAAATGTTTTGAACATCAAGGTTTTCTTCTATCAGGGGTGAAATCTCGTTGTTGGGGTATCCTTCATTTTTATATTTTCGGAAAAGCAACTGGTTTTCTTCATCCAAAAAATGCCCTACCTTTTCAAGAGCTGTAACAGTATCGGAATAAGCTTTGGGATGCTGCCCCAAATCAACCAGGACTTTAAAAAGTTCTTCTGTATTTGTCAGGTTAAAATTCCCGGCAAGAACCAGGTTCCTCGACTTCCAGTTGTTCTGCCGCATTACAGGATGCACAAAATCAATGCTGTTTTTACCAAAGGTACCATACCTAAGATGTCCAAGATACAGCTCTCCTGCAAAAGGATAATACTGATAAGCCCAATCACAGTTTTCAACATCAATACCTTTTCGCAAAGCCTTTTTTAAAGGTTTATTAATTTTATCAAAGACATCAAGAATCGGATTCTGAGCAACTGAACGGTAGCGGTTAATATAAGAGCTGCCTGGATCGAGATGGTCTTTTACACATACCATCCCTGCACCATCCTGGCCTCTGTTGTGCTGCTTTTCCATAAGCAGGTAGAGCTTATTAAGTCCATATCTCCAGGTACCGTATTTCTCCTTGTAATACGATAATGGTTTAAGTAAGCGGATTAAAGCTATACCACATTCGTGTTTTATAGGATCACTCATATATCGTCTGATTTCAGCATTGGAAAATCAATTATATCCGGGACAATGAATGCACCCGGATAATCTCTTTGTATTCGCTTATGCAATTTCAAGGCTTCATTTTTTGTTCTAAAATCGCCCACCCTGACACGAAAATTTGGTGCGGTATATTTTATATGTACATTGTAATCGCCATATTTCGACAAAAATTCTTTTTTCTTTTTAAAAGCCTGTTCCCGGGCATTAAAAGCAGAGCTAAAAAAAATCTCAACTCTAAAACCCGGTATACCGTCCCGTTTTTTATTATTTTCAACGTGCCACTTCAACATGTTCTCCAAACGCGGATCCTGGATAACGTTTAATTTATCAAGAATAAAAGAGGTATCCGGTTCAGCATCTAAAATGGTTTCATCCGGACCTTCAGGTACGCCGGGGAAAACAACCTGTGCATTTAGCATCTGGAAAGACAGAATTCCTACAAAAAATAAAAACAGAAACCTCATTTTTTAATTTTAATTGAGGATGCAAATATAATTCAATTTTAAAGGAATAACGTTTAATTTAATTCACAATTGCTCTTGCTGAAAATAACTTCTCAAAATATTAATCCTGGTTATTTATTGGTTTTTAATCGGGGATTATAATATCCTCTCCCTGTCGCAGCCCTCACCCTAACCCTCTCCAAAACGGAGAGGGACGAAGAGAAAAGGTATTTCATATGAAAGCCCGTTTATAATTTTTGTTCTTTTTATTTTTTGCATAATTTTAATTTTAACAACGAATCTCATTCCTGGTCCCTCTCCGTTTGGAGAGGGAAAGCCATCCTTCAGGATGGCAGGGTGAGGGTAATTTGCTTCCATAAATACCTACAACCATGACCGGTAAAATGTTCTACCCATCCTAAATGCTGTTTAATGCAGCGCCAGTTACTGTAGGAAAAGCACGAAACCTTCGTCAGCAGCTTTCCCCTGCTGAGAAAAAGCTGTGGGACTGCCTTCGCAACCGAAAGTTCAAACGACTGAAGTTCAGGCGCCAGCATCCCATCGACAGGTATCTTGTTGATTTTATATGCATGGGAAAAAGGCTGGGTAGAGATTGATGGTGGCATACACAGAGAAGCTGGCCAAAAAGAATACGATAACGAGCGTACTAATGATTTGGAAGGATATATTTGCTACTCAATTTCTAATAAATTTAAAAAGATAATATTTAATGGGGAAACTGGTAAAAGAGTTTAATGACTACAGGGAAAAAATGAATAAAAAAATCATTGGAAGTGATAATAAGGTAATGAAGCGCATATACAGTACTGATACTTTGGCATATCAGGATGGAAAGTTAAGCAGTAAGGTAAAAGAAATGCTTGGATTGTCTACTTCAATGGTTTAACGATGCGATGATTGCGTAAAATATCACCTGGAGAAATGTTTCGAACTTAAGGTTACCACAAGCGAACTATTTGAAGTTTTTGCAATTGCGAATTTAGTTGGAGGGACTATAGTAATTCCGCACACCCGGAGGGCTCTGGAATATTGGGAAGAATTAAATGAGCAAACAGGATAAAACTTTTGCTTTATTAATTGTTATATAAAAAATAACATATTAATTATGAGTAAAATATTTGCAATAACTTCGACAGGCAAATCAGAAAAGTCCTTTCTCGATCTGCGGTTTGGTAAATGTGAAAATGTGGTTTTTTATAATTCGGGTAAAAACCAGTATAACATTTTGGAGAATCCATTTAAAAATTCTACCAACAGCGGTGTCGACCTGGTAAAATTTTTAAAAAAAGAAGGGGTTTCGGTAATTATAACAGGAGAGGTTGGACCTACGGTAAGCGAATTACTGGTTAAGGAAAAACTTCAACTGGTATTATTGCATGAAGAAAAGATTAAGATAGAAGACATTATCGATCGCATTGGTTCTAAAAATTAATACAACTCCTGGTTAATGAAAGGAATCAGTGCCAATATTACTGCCTGTCTGTAAAGTTCCATCCGGTCAATAACATTCCGGGTCAGTAATCCTACTGCTCCTGCTTTTTGTTTTGAATTTGATTTATTAAATACAATATCATTGGCAGTACCCAATTCCAAACCACCCGCTACAAGATGTGCAACTTTTGCGGGCAATAAAAAAGTTGCAGTACGTGCTTCTCCCGATTTCCCTGCAGAACTAATCACCACCCACGCAAATGCAGCAAGTCCTTTATCCATTGCCTGGATACCCCCTTCAATTCCAACCCAGAAATCGGCATCGTTTATCGTTTTTCTGGCTTCAGATGTACGATTACGGGCTCCGATTAGTGTTTCCCTTTCTGTTAAAGGCTGAATTGAAACCCCCGATTCAGTTCTTAAGCATTCTATCTCAATTTCATCAAAAAACGATTTAAATCCCTTTTCCACAGCATTTATTTTCACGGGGTTTTCTGACGCAACAACTATTTTCATTTAATGAATGTTTTGACTTAATTGAATTTGTTTTTTTTCAAATTTCCTGGTAATAACAACTTCAGGGTCGTTTATTCGTTATACTAATTTCCCTGGATTTGTTAATTTCGCCGGTTAAAATTGATAAATGTTAGTCAGAATAGCAAAATCAGATGACCTTAATTCAATTCTTAAATTCCAGTTGGCTATGGCCAGAGAAACGGAAGGCATTGAATTGGAAGCTTATACAGTCGAAAAAGGAGTTGCAGCAGTATTGCAGGATTCAAACAAAGGAAAATATTATGTAGTAGAAAAAGATCACCAGATAATTGGTTCGCTGCTCACCACCTTTGAATGGAGTGACTGGCGCAATGGAACTGTTTTATGGATACAATCGGTTTATGTACTTCCTGAATACAGAAGAAAAGGCGTATATAGCAAGTTATACGAACATGTCAAAAATCTTGTTAAAAATGACTCAACATTAAAGGGGATAAGGCTATATGCTGACAAATCAAACCATGGTGCCCATAAGGCTTATCAGAAACTTGGAATGTCACCTGATCATTACATAACATTTGAATGGCTAAAGTAATAGGTTTTGAATACAAAGTTGTATAAATTAATTGAAGAAGGAGAACACCAGCAACAGGATTTTAAGTACTGTATCAACGATTCAAAAAAAATTGCAAAATCGCTGGTTGCTTTCGCAAATACTGATGGGGGAAGATTACTCATTGGGGTGAAAGACAATGGAAAAGTAGCAGGTATCCGAACTGACGAGGAATTTTATATGATAGAATCGGCTGCAAAAATATTCAGTAATCCACCTGTTCCATTTTCCACAAAAGAATGGTATTCAGAAGGAAAAATTGTTCTGGAAATTTCTGTAACACCCAGTGAAATTAAACCCCACTTTGCCAGGGATGAAAATGGAAAGTGGCTGGCTTATATTCGCATTAAAGATGAAAACGTGCTGGCACATAAAATTCAACTGGTAATTTGGGAAAAACTTAACAGTCCTCAGGGCATTTATTTCACATATTCAGAATCTGAAAAATTTTTAGTGGAATACCTTCAAAAAAATAAAACAATTACTTTTTCAAAATTTATCAGATTCGCCCATATCTCAAGAAGAAAAGCTGAAGATATTTTAAGCAACTTTATCATTATGGAGGTAGTTCAGATGATAACTACACGGGAAGGGACCACTTTTGAATTGAATGCCGGCCTTGATATAACAAGGCTTGAAAAATTTTCTTAATTCCTTAACTTTTTCTTTATCCATTTTTAATTTCTTTAGCTGAAATTTTATTTTTTCTTCTTATTTTGTGTGAAAACTTCATTTAATATATAGTAACAATGTCACAAAAATTAACTGTTTTATTCATTTTCCTCTTCGCAGGTTTCACATTATCGGCTCAAAATGATTACCTCAACACTTCAGCAGAAACAGATAAAAAAATTTATCAGGGCGGGGATGCCTATGAGGTAAAGAATTTTTCGCAGGAGTTTAAAAAGAAACGACCTAAGAATATTGTTTTATTAATTGCTGACGGAATGGGAATCTCCCAACTTCATGCCGCCATGACAGCAAACAGAGGTAACCTTTTTATTGAGAACCTCAGATATATGGGATTGGCAAAAACAAGTTCGGCTGACAGATACATTACAGATTCAGCCGCAGGAGGAACAGCTCTTGCGACAGGACAAAAAACTTACAATGGTGCCATCGCAGTGGATGTCAATAAAAAACCTATAAAAACAATTCTTCAGGAGGCCAATGAAAAAGGGTTGGCAACAGGCCTGGTTTCAACTTCAGGAATTACCCATGCAACACCTGCATCTTTCATTGCACATCAACCCAGCCGAAACATGTATGAGGAAATAGCAGCCGATTTTCTTAACACCGATATTGATGTTTTTATCGGTGGAGGTTATAAGCATTTTACCGAACGCAAAGATGGCAGAAACCTCGTGAATGAGCTAAAAGAAAAAGGCTATATAGTAGAGCAGGATATGGAAAAAATTAAAAATATTAAGAATGGGAAACTGGCGGGCTTAACTGCCTCTGAGCACAACAGCCGGATGAACGAAAGGGAAAATATGTTACCGGAAGCAACCAAAACAGCTATAAATATTTTAAGCACTAACAAAAAAGGATTCTTTTTGATGGTCGAAGGCTCCCAAATTGATTGGGGCGGCCATGAAGGAAATACAATTTATGTAGTAGAGGATATGCTCGATTTTGATCGCACCGTAGGTGTTGCCCTTGAATTTGCTGCACAAAACAAGGAAACTCTGGTAATCGTTACTTCCGATCATGAAACGGGAGGAATGATGGTTTTAGATGGTGATTATGAAACGGGAAAGGTACAAGGGGAATTCACTACCGGTGGACACACCGGACTGATGGTACCAGTTTTTGCCTTTGGACCAGGCGCCAGGGAATTTATAGGAATTATGGAAAATACAGATATTCATACCCATATGAAAAGACTGTTGCTCGGAAATTAGGGAATGACAGAATTATTTTAAACAAAGCCTGTTCCGGAATAAAATTGTAGCTCAGGCTTTTTTTATTGTTAGTTCAGTGAGTTTTTCTAATTTCGGAGGAATTTAAAAGGCAATAAAATTATGAAAGAGGCGCTGGAGATACTGGACCATATCCGTTTAAATTTCTCTCCCACCGGATTATTTGCACTGAATGTTACAATAGCATTCATAATGTTTGGGGTAGCACTTGAAATTAGATGGCAGCATTTCAAGGACATTATAATGAAACCTAAATCAGCAATAGTCGGTATTTTTTCACAATTTATATTGTTACCTGCTGTTACATTTGTATTCATTCTGATACTTAATCCCACACCCGCTGTGGCACTTGGTATGATATTAATTGCTGCCTGTCCCGGAGGAAACATTTCCAATTTCATGAGCGCAATGGCCAAAGGGAATGTAGCGCTTTCTGTAAGCTTAACTGCAGTAGCTACTTTGGCAGCAACTTTTATGACACCTCTGAATTTTGCCATGTGGGGAAAGCTATATCTGAAGTATTATAATACTGCAGGTGCCGGGAGTTTCCTTGTACCAATAGAAATTGATTTCCTGCAAATGGTGCAAACTGTTATAATCCTCCTGGGGATTCCGGTGATTTTAGGACTTATCTTTTCACAATACTTCCCCCAATTTACAAACAAGATAAAAAAGCCCATACGCCGCGTTTCAATTCTAATTTTTATTGGTTTTGTTGTAATACTTTTATCTGCCAATTTCAGCAATTTTCTTCAGGTCATACAAGTGGTGTTTTTTATAGTACTGATACACAATGCCATTGCATTGGGAACGGGTTTTACAATAAGTTCAGTAATGAAATTAAATCAAGTGGACAGAAGAAGTATTACCATTGAAACCGGAATTCAGAATTCCGGCCTGGCATTGGTTCTTATGTTCAATCCAAAAATATTTCCTCCAGGCCTTGAATTGGGTGGTATGACGGTAATAGCAGCCTGGTGGGGCGTGTGGCATATCATAAGTGGGCTTGGCCTTGCATGGTTATGGTCCAGAATACGAGCTTATCAACCTGCTCTGTGATGAAATACGAAAAATGGTCATTTGGATACTGGCTCCTTAAGCAATATGTACGCCTGGCAACATGGGTTATTCATCGAAAAACGATTGTTTCAGGAAGAGATAAAATACCAGAAGATAAACCTGTTGTGTTTGCACCCAACCATCAAAATGCTCTTAGTGACCCCTTGGCTGTGTTACTCAATACCAGGTTTCAGCCAGTTTGGCTGGCACGTGCCGATATTTTCGGGAAATCTACAATTGTTGATTCCATACTTAAATTCTTGAAAATAATACCTGTTTACCGCATCCGTGACGGGAAAGAAAATCTGGATAAAAACCAGTCAACTTTTACCACTTCAATAAAAGTACTTAAAAATAAATTTGCCCTGGCACTTTTCCCTGAAGCAGCACATACCTTTAAAAGACAAATGATGCCGCATAAAAAAGCTGTACCACGAATCGTTTTTATGGCTGAAGAAAAAACCAGCAGTAATCTGGATATCCAAATCATACCCACAGGTATATACTACAGTGATTATTGGAAATTTAACCGTATTCTGATTGTGAATTTCGGGGAACCGATTGCTGTAAATGATTATCTGGGGGCATATAAACAAAATCCAAATGCGGCCACTGTTGCATTGAAAACAAGGATTTACAATGGCATTCTTCCACTCACCCTAAATATTAAAAGCAAAAAATATTATGAAGAATTTGAACGCATCAGGGAAATATATGGGAAACATTTCCTCAAGAGGCAAAGTAACAATAAATCTGCCTATAGTCTTTTTAAATCAGATCAAATGCTGGCAGGCATGCTGGATGAGCTGGAATTAAAAAAACCTGATGAAACTGAACAAATAGTAAATGAAACCAATAAGCTTTATACAAAAATAAAAAAGCTCGGTCTTCGACCCTGGCTTCTAGATGACCAGGGAAATCATTTCCTTAAAATTTCAGGTAATTTATTGCTTCTAATCGCAGGTCTGCCCCTGTTTATCTTTGGGTTTGTGTTCAATGCCCTTCCCTTTTTTCTGGTCGACTGGTATGTTCGCAAAAAAATAAAAGATAAATCCTTTTGGAGCACGTTTTTTTTGGTATCAGGTATCCTGGTTTTCCCCCTGTTTTACTTCATTTTGTTATTTTCATTAGGAGGTTTAATACCATCTATTGGATTAAAAGTTGTTTTTCTGATCAGTTTGCCTCTCACAGGAAAATTTGCTTTCTTATGGTATCTTTTACTTCGAAAAACCAGAGGGAGAATCAGGCTGCTAATGATGAAATGGAATAAACGGGAGAAATATTGGCAACTTTTTCATGAAAAAAACCAACTCTTCAAGAAGCTTAATTCATTGCTTGCAATAAAATAATTTTTCCTTTTACTCTGCAGTTTATCTTCTTCTTTTTGATTTATTCTGAGTGGTTTTTATTCGTCTGAATTTATCCTCGTAAGAACGTTTGGAAGTATCCTTTCTCTTTCTTTGGTGGAAGGCACCCTGATAGGTTGGGTCATCAATTTTTCGTTGCCGGTCAATTTCGCGCAACTGCTGTTGCCGTTCATCAAACTCAGTATTTATTACTTCCACATCCGGAGGTAACTTTTGCAGGAAAATTTCATTGCGGATTAATTCTCCGATTTTCTCCCAGTGCCACTCTTCCGAAGGGTCGACAAGTGTAATAGCCTCTCCCTGGTTACCTGCACGTGCAGTGCGACCAATCCGATGCACATAATCTTCGTAACTCGGAGGTAAATCAAAATTTATAACATGTGTTACTCTGCTTACATCCATCCCACGGGCTGACACATCTGTGGAAATAAGGATACGAACTTCACCATTTTTGAATGCCTGAATTGCGTTTATACGTGCATTTTGCCCTTTATTTGAATGTAAAATGCGTACTTCTCCTTTTACTTTCCTTTGAATTACTTTAAAAACATCATCGGCATGGTCTTTGGTTTTGACAAAAATTACAACACGGGAATAGGATTGTTCATCCTGGAGAAAATACTGAAGCAAATTTAATTTGGTACGATAATTCGGAACCTTATAAGCAATCTGGTTAACCTCCTGTACAGGTGTTGCTGACGGGGCAACTTCAAGTTTTTCATAAAAATCAATAAACTCTTCGATAAGTTTCTCTACACTTTCAGAAAATGTAGCTGAGAAGAGCAAGTTCTGACGTTTGGGAGGCAATACTTCAAAAAGCTTGCGCAACTGTGGAAGAAAGCCCATATCAAGCATCCTGTCGGCTTCATCAATAACAAGGTATTTCACCTTTTTAAGAGAAAGAGCCCCAGCTTTGTACAAATCCATTAGCCGGCCGGGAGTAGCAATAAGTACATCAACTCCAGGTTCGATTAGCACTGCATGCTTTGTCCAGCCAATTCCTCCAAAAACAGATGCATGCCTTAGTTCCGACCAACTTGTTAACTCTGCCACATCCTCACCTACTTGAATAGAAAGCTCACGGGTAGGCACCAATATTACTACCCTGGGGTCTTTTCCTTCGGGCTTCAACAGCTTTGATAAAAGAGGCAACAGATATGCTGCCGTTTTACCGGTTCCTGTTTGTGCAACACCTACCACATTGGCTCCCGAATTAATTTTAGGTATAGCTTCCTGTTGAATGGGTGTTGGTTCCTTAAACCCAATTTCCTCCAGTGATTTTAGTATCGATTTGGTAACCTTAAGCTCTTCAAAAGTTTTCTTCATGTTGCAAAATTAATAAATGTACCACGATTGTACTTATTATTTTACTCAAACAGGAATAATAGGCAGGATGGAACTGAAAACAACTTTTACCTGGCATGAATTAGTAGAAAGTCGATTCCGGTTGTTTAAATTCCCATCAGAGAATTAAAATCCCGAAAACCTATCTAGGATTGGTGAAGAAAAACTTACCAATTAATTCATTTTAACCTGTATGTTTTCCCAGGCAATGCTACCAGAACATTTTTAAACTCCAAATTGAGAAGTATCGTGGAAACCTTGCTCCCCGGCATCTTTAATTCAGATGAAATCTGGTCAATAAACAATTCCCCTTCCTGCTTTAATAACTCGACTATCTCTTCTTCTTCAGGTGTCAAATCAATAAATATTGTTGATTGCACTGCCTTTTCTGTTTCATGTGTTTCCCAACCCATAAAATACTCCAAATCATCGATTCCCTGAATCAGGCTAGCACCATTTAACCGAATTAGTTTGTTACAGCCCCTGGAATAGGGTTCATTGACTCTTCCGGGGAATGCAAATACATCGCGGTTATATGAAGAAGCAATTTCGGCTGTAATCAGTGCACCCCCCTTTTCTGCCGATTCAACTACAATAGTTGCATCGGCCAATCCGGCAATAATTCGGTTGCGACGTATAAAATTTGCAGGTTCAATCTTAGTGCCACTGGGGAAATCGGTCACCAAACCTCCTAACTCCAGCATCCTGCGAGCCGTATCAGTATGTACTGAAGGATAAATCTTATCCAGACCATGACCTACTACCCCAACTGTAGGAATATGATACTTTAATGCTGTTTTATGTGCATAAATATCAATTCCATAAGCAAGGCCACTTAATATTAGTAGCGGGTAATTTCTTTCAGAAAATCCATGAATAAGCTCATCACAAATTTTCCTTCCATATTCAGTGGCATTACGGGTACCGACGATATTTACCACACGCTGTTCGTCCAGGTTCATATTTCCTTTCAAATACACGATAATAGGGGCATCAGGACAAGGCTTCAATCTTCTCGGGTAGTTTTTATCTGCATAAAATCTTACATCAATATTGTACTTTCCAATAAATTCAAGCTCTTGATCTGCCTTAGTAAAAATACCTTTCTGTTTAAGCCGTTTTGCATTCACTTCACCAATTCCGGGAATTTTCACAAGTGCATTATATGATTCCGAAAATACCTGCTTCGGGCTGCCTGTATACGCTAAAAGATTTCTGGCTAATACCCCGCCTATTCCCGGAACCAGAGAAAGCGCAATTTTATAGTACAATTCATCTTCCATTGAATAACAGTAATCCGTCATAAAACGTTAAATACCCATAATACGAAGTAATATTTCCTGCATCTTCTTTCGCTCATCTTTGGGAAGTGCTGTCAAACTGACGGAGGGATATTCTGCAATTCCGCGGCGTGTTTTAATAACCAGGGTTAAATCTGTCATTTTCCCAAAAAGAGAATTATCAAAATGAAATTTATACAATAATTGTTGAGGAAATTCAATGGAATTATAATTGGTCTTACCAAAGCGTACTGCTTTATAATAACGTAACAGAATTTTATTTTCTGTATCATTAAATTCTATATACTGATAATCGGCAACCTGAAAAAAAAGAAACCAAAGAGCAAAAACTCCCACCACAGCAATTGCATAAAGTGTGTAATCGAGAAGAAATAATGCAAGAATTCCGAGTGCAAAAACAATACTGACAAGAAAAAACAACCGACGCAGGAAAATTGTCTGCTTTTTATTTGTAATGACCATCCATTTAATTTTTATGTAAAAACCCTAAGCGTAAAACACTCTTGAAATGCTAAAAACAAATTTATTGTAACTTTACTGCAATTTAACAGCTAACTATGGGAAAATCAAAAATATATTCAAAAATAATTTTCAGTCATTCTCCGCAACAGGAACTCGACAGGCTGTTGAACCAGTACGATAAAGATAAAACCTATCTGGTTACAGAGAAAAATGTTTACAGTAATTGGGGAGCAAATTTTATAGATAAACTTGAAAATAAAAACATTCGGAAGTTCATCTTGCCTCCAGGAGAGGAAAACAAAAACATTGATTCTGTAACAAAAATTTGGAAATTCCTGTCAAATAATGGTGCCGACCGCAAATCAGTGCTTGTAAATGTAGGTGGAGGAATGCTAACAGATTTGGCCGGTTTTGCAGCCTCAACATTCAAACGTGGGATAGATTTTATTAATATTCCGACAACGCTTCTTTCACAGGTAGATGCTTCAGTTGGGGGCAAAACCGGTATCAATTTCAATGGATTAAAAAATGAAATAGGTGCTTTTCAGGAGCCTGTGGCTGTAATTATTTCTCCTGAGTTTCTAAAGACCATTGATAACGAAAATTTTCTTTCAGGTTTTGCTGAGATGATCAAACACGGGCTAATTCACAGTCCTGCCCATCTGCAGGAACTCAAAGATTTTGACATGACCGGTACAGGCATAAACCTATTACAGGAAATAATAAGGAATTCAGTTGAAATAAAGGAATTTTTTGTCACAAACGATCCAAAAGAACAAAATGTGAGAAAAGCTCTGAATTTTGGGCATACCATTGGCCATTCATTTGAAAGTCTTGCAATGGAACAGAAACGACCCGTTCCACATGGTTATGCCGTTGCATGGGGAATGATTGCAGAACTCTATCTTTCAGCAAAGAAATGCGGTTATCAACAGTCGAAATGTACAGAAATAAGCAGTTGGTTAAATGATTTGTATGGAAATTTTGAAATAAACGGGAATGATTTTGATCGACTGTTTGAATTAATGATTCACGATAAGAAGAATGAATCAGGAAAGATAAACTTTACACTACTTTCTGAAACTGGTCAAATAAAAATAAACCAAAATTGCGAAAAGCAACTCATTTTTGAGGCCTTGAATTATTTTCGTAATATTCACAGATAATGAAATCCACTTGTTTTCAATTATAAACACTGAGGAACTAATTCCTTCAAAACATGTGGATTTCATTTGACCATTTTAATAATCAAATTTTTAAAAATGAAACGACCATGAATAAATTACATTCACAGAGGAGCATGATTATCCCGATGGCTATCGGGACATGGGAGTTCCTTGTCTGCCGTGACAGGCAGGCATTAGATTTCGTTGAAAACAAACAATTTTAGTCTTATGAAATATTTTATTTCAAATCAGCAAAAAACAATTTCAGCAAACATTAATCTCCCTTCATCAAAAAGCATAAGTAACCGGATCCTAATTATAAATGCACTCAGTTTTAACCCTTATCCTGTATGGAACCTGTCAGATTCTGATGATACCCGTGTTTTAGCAGAAGTACTATCGTCCAATAAAAATAAATTTGATATCGGACATGCTGGTACAGCAATGCGTTTTCTCACAGCCTTTTTGTCACGAATTGCAGGAGAATGGGAAATTACAGGTTCGGAAAGAATGAAACAACGTCCCATAGGAATATTGGTAAATGCTTTGGAACAGTTGGGAGCCCGTATCGAATATCTGGGACAGAAAAATTTTCCTCCCCTAAGAATTTTTGGTTCTCATCTTAAGGGAAAAACCCTGTATCTGGATGGGAGTATTTCAAGTCAGTATATTTCAGCTCTATTAATGATAGGCCCAACGCTCGAAAACGGATTGGCAATTAATCTGCAAGGTGAAATTACATCCCGTTCCTATATTGAACTTACCTTAAAGTTAATGGAACATTTTGGAATCCGTTATCAATGGGAAAACAATACCATAACCTTGAATGAGCAGCAATATTTACCTGGTGAATATAGCGTAGAAGCCGATTGGTCGGGTGCTTCCTACTGGTACCAGATATTGGCAATGGCAAAAGAAGGTAAGGTATTTCTGGAAAACCTTCGACTCGACAGTCTGCAGGGTGATGCATCTGTAGCACATTGGTTCAGACAATTTGGTATTATCTCAACACAGCAGGAAAAGGGTGTTTTACTTGTTAAAGATTTGTCTGTCCAACCACAGATGATAATATTGGATTTTATAGAAAATCCTGATATAGCCCAAACATTAGCCTGTTTATGTGTAGCGAAAAAAATACCGTTCCATTTTACAGGTTTAAAGACTCTTAAGATTAAAGAAACCGATCGTATCGCTGCCCTAAAAAAAGAACTAATGAAATTTGGTGCTGTTCTAACAGAACCAGCTGAAGGAGAAATGGCATGGGATGGAGTAATTGTTACATCAAAATTAAATAAAATTCAAATTATCAAAACTTACCATGATCATAGAATGGCATTATCATTTGCACCTATGGCTCTGGCCGGGCATAAACTAGCAATAGATGACCCGGGGGTAGTTACAAAATCCTATCCTGGATATTGGAATGATTTAAAAAAAGCAGGCTTTGAAATCCTTATTTCAAACGACTAAACCATCAAATGAAAAGGTTTTAGCTGAAAAATTATTCCAATTCATGTCAAAATATAAATATTTAACCAACCCGTACCCGAATTACTATCGTAACAGGATTTCTGCCCAAACCAAGGTTGAGAGAACTAAATTTAATACCATTCATCTTTTCTCCCTGAAAAACTCCTGTAACAGTTCAGCGCATGCCTCCCACAGAATTCCTTTAATAACTTCTGTTTTTGGATGCAAAACACCGGGAGCGAATAATCTGTAACCTTTTTTGATATCTTCAGCACCATATACCAGTCTTCCCAATTGAGCCCAGCCTATAGCACCGGCACACATTGAACAAGGTTCAAGAGTAATATATAATGTGCAGTCGGTTAAATATTTTCCACCCAATAAATTTGCAGCGGCTGTTATAGCCTGCATTTCAGCATGAGCAGTAACATCGTTCAGGGTTTCAGTTAAATTATGCGCACGGGCTATTATTTTCCGGTTTGCCACAACAACAGCTCCTACCGGGACCTCCCCTTTATCATAGGCAAGTAAAGCCTCAGCAAAGGCTTTTTTCATAAAATATTCATCACTAAAAGGTTCAATCATCTCTCTATCTGAAAGCATTTGATTTAAAAGGATGAAATTGCTAAATTCTTGCTATTTTCGCAACCAAATCAACAAAAAAGTATCTTATGTACAGAACTCATACTTGTGGAGAATTAAGAGCAGAACATATCGGACAAAAAATTCAACTGGCCGGATGGGTTCAACGGGTGCGGGATTTAGGGGCTATGTCGTTTATCGATCTACGCGACAGATATGGAATTACCCAACTTGTGACCGATGAAATTACCCCTCAAACTTTAAAAAAATCTATTGAAAACCTTGGACGTGAATTTGTCATCCAGGCCACAGGTACTGTTCGGGAAAGGTCAAGCAAAAACAAAAATATCCCAACCGGTGATATTGAAATTTCTGTTAATGATTTAAGAATTCTAAGCCCTTCAGCAATCCCACCATTCACCATACAGGACGATACAGATGGAGGTGATGAACTTAGAATGAAATACCGTTACCTTGATTTAAGGAGAAGTGCAGTACGTAAGAACCTTGAACTAAGAGCACAAATGGCACAGGCTGTGCGTACTTATCTCACTTCACAAAATTTCATTGAAGTAGAAACGCCGGTGTTGATAAAATCGACACCTGAGGGAGCACGCGATTTTGTTGTTCCTTCCCGGATGAACCCTGGTGAGTTTTATGCTCTGCCTCAGTCACCCCAAATTTTTAAGCAACTTTTAATGGTTGCAGGTTTCGATAAATATTTTCAGATAGTTAAATGTTTCAGAGATGAAGACCTCCGTGCCGATCGTCAACCTGAATTCACTCAAATCGATTGTGAAATGTCGTTTGTTGAACAGGAGGATGTACTGAAGACCTTTGAAGGTCTTACCCATTTTGTTTTTAAAGAAGTACTTTCCGTTGAAGTGGATAATTTTCCAAGAATGAATTTCAGTGAGGCCATGGAAAAATATGGTTCCGACAAACCAGACATTCGTTTTGAAATGCAGCTTAAAGAACTTACAGACGTAGCTACAGGAAGAGGATTTTCTATTTTTGATTCAGCTGAATATATTGGAGCAATTTGCGCCAGAGGTTGTGCCAGCTATACAAGGAAACAGACTGATGAACTTACTGATTGGGTAAAACGCCCTCAAATAGGTTCCAAAGGACTTGTATTTGTCAAATATAACATGGATGGCACCTATAAATCATCAGTCGATAAATTTTATACTCATGATGAACTAAATCTTTGGGCACAAAAGCTCCAGGCCCAGCCAGGTGATTTAATTCTGATTTTATCAGGAGAAAAAAATCAAACTTTAAAAGCTTTAGGCGAACTGCGACTTGAAATGGGAAACCGGTTGAATCTCCGCAGGAAAGGCACATTTAAACCATTATGGGTAGTCGATTTTCCATTATTGGAGTGGGATATTGAATCAAATCGCTTTTTTGCAATGCACCATCCATTTACTTCCCCCAAACCTGAAGACATACCCCTGCTGGATTCAAATCCCGATAAAGTTAGGGCCAATGCCTATGACCTGGTCATCAACGGGGTTGAAATTGGCGGAGGCTCTGTTCGAATTTATAATTCGGAACTGCAGGCAAAAATGTTTGATATTCTTGGATTTACACCTGAACAGGCAAAAGCACAGTTTGGCTTCCTGATGAACGCATTTAAATATGGAGCGCCTCCACATGCAGGAATAGCATTTGGTTTCGACCGACTTGTTTCGCTTTTCGCAGGAATTGATTCCATTCGTGATGTTATCGCATTTCCTAAAAACAATTCTGGCCGTGACGTGATGAATGATTCTCCTTCTCCTATTTCACAAGAACAGCTTGACGAACTCAAACTTCAGATTAGATTGCCTGAATAAAAAGCAAAAAATTCTCACAAGAAAGAATGACGTCTTATAAATAATTCAGGTTTTTATTTATGTAGCAATAGCATTTATAAGCTTTAATTTGCAATTCAATAGAAAAATACTCCCCTCCTCATAAGGCAGCAGGAAAAGATGTATCTGCAAGCCATAAAAATAAAAAAGAATAACCGCCTTAATTTTTATCTTTAAGACGATTATTCTTTTTCGGGGAAAGGTCTTCTTAACTACCTTTCTACTCTTTGCCGTGATGAATAATTAATATGTAATGCAGCAGATTTTCTCAACTCCTGCTTAATATCAGTTACTATACCCATTTTGGTATTTTCATCAACTTTTAATGATGTAATCATCATTGGCCTTTCAGCTTCACTACGGGACTCCCGTTCAGCTATAATATAATCCATGATATCACTTACATTGGCAAATTGATCATTTAACTGGATACGGGATGACACCCCAAATGTGTTTTGGTATTGTGCCAAAGGTTCTCCAACATAAATGTAGCTCACCAATGACTTTTTTTCCAGCTTTGATAATTCAGTAGCTGTTGGCAGCTTTATCTCGACCATAAATGTTACTTCACGCATGGTAGTACTTACCATGAAGAAAAACAATAGCATAAAAACAATGTCGGGTAATGAAGCTGTTGAAATAGGCGGAAGTTCCTTACCTCCCTTTTTTCTAAATTTACTCATAATTAATTTCCCCCAACTTTTTTTGGTTCTGCTTCCGAAATTCTGGAAGGATAAATTTCACGAATTGCATCTTGCTGATCCTTTTCAAGGTCTTTGTAAGATTTTCCAAATTGTTGTCTTGCCAGCTCGTCTCTTAATTCATTAATGGCAGCAACCAGTTCGTTTTGAACAGCGATATACATTCCATACCTTGTATCAAGGTCATTTCGTAATGATATCACACCTTTTGTGACCATTACATCCCCGAAAAATGGTACCTGCCTGAGTTCCTTCTCCGGCATTGTAGGATCATCGTATGGGTTTGCCATGAATTCCTTGGCTCGATCTCGCAAATTATCAAGGCTTTCATATTCATTCTCCACCAAAAGGTCGTTGTTCCTGTTAACCAGAACAACAAAAACATTTCGTTCCCTGATCTGCTGATCATCGGGAAGTTCTTCGGGATCGACCCATTGCGGGAGTCTTCTTTCCAAACCGCTGTCAACGTCCATCGTGGTTGTTACCAGGAAAAAGATGAGCAGCATAAAGGCAATGTCTGCCAATGATGCCGACGGTATTTCAGGTGTTTTCTTTGCCATAGTTATTTTTTCCTGTTAAATCCATGAATAAAGTTATTTAAATAACCGGGTAACCGGTGCCAGTATAATTGAAAGTACTGCCAGGGCAAGCAGGATATAGGTTGCATACAAACCAGCATCAACCAATCGGGCTACCTGTGGAGTAAGGACACCTTCATTTATAAATCGTTGAACTCCCACAAACTGTGGGATCGTATCGGATGCCAGCAAATAGGAAACAACTGCTATGACGCCGAGAAATGCCAGCGATATCAGCCCTTTCTTTGCTGCTTGAAAATCGGTAGCCATATGGAATATTCCTGCAAGAATTGCAATACCGGCTCCTATCAACAACAATATATAGGTCCAGACCAACGTGGTGTTAATCCAACTACCCATTGTAGGATCAGCATCATTTTCACTGATGTTTACCATCATTGAAATAATTAGAACTGCTGATATAATGAGTAAGACCCATAACATGATCGTAACTATTTTTCCAGCTTTATCCATAGTCTCTTATCTTTTCAAGTTATGTTTTACAAGCAAATCCAGTAATGAAATGGATGCATCTTCCATGTTATTGATAATGCTGTCGATTTTTGCAACACAGTAGTTGTAGAAAATCTGAAGGATGATAGCCACAAGCAAACCTGATACAGTTGTAATCAAAGCCACTTTAATACCACCGGCAACCAGTGAGGGAGAAATATCCCCGGCAACTTCGATTGCATCAAAGGCTCCAATCATACCGATTACAGTTCCCATAAACCCTAACATAGGTGCAAGAGCAATAAACAGTGCAATCCAGCTCAATCCTCTTTCGAGCAATCCAGCCTGCACACCACCGTATGAGATAATAGATTTCTCAACAACATCAATTCCATGATCAGCTCTGTCGAGTCCCTGATAAAAAATACTGGCAACAGGCCCCCTTGTATTGCGGCAAACATCTTTGGCAGCTTCTATGCCACCATTCTCAAGTGCATATTCAACATCAGCCAACAACTTTTTGGTATTACTCGTAGCAAGATTCAGGTACAGTACCCTTTCAATTGCAAATGCCAATCCTAAAATTAAAGTTATTAAAACAAAAGACATGAAGGTTGGATTTCCTTCAATAAATTTTTGTTTTAACTGACTGTGCAATGATTGACCTTCTTCGGCTACGGCTGCTCTTTCTTCAATTGGATCAGCAGTTGGAGCAACCCGTTCTTGCTGAATAGCAGTGTCTTGTGTAGCAGTGTTAGTTTGTGCAACCACAGCGTTTGAAGCCATAAAAAACAGCATTCCTGATAATGCTATTAACGCGAATAGTTTTTTCATGATTAATCCTAAATTTTTAATTAATAATTTTCTTTGATTTTTTACTTATATGAATTCCTTTTCTTCAGCAAATAACATCTTTTCCGACGAAATAATCAAATATACAACTTAAAAAAATTCAATTCATTAATATTTTTTCAGAACTTTTAGCCCTTTAAGGTTGTTATTTCAAATTTAACAACATTTATATATCAATTCGAACGAATATTAAATGCATTGTAGAAGCTTCATCATTGCCAAGATTTGCAAATTTCATAATTTACTTTTAATTTATCCTTCAGGTGGGCTTTTTTCTTTCCTTTTTTCTCGATTTTTTTTTCCTAACGATACGAAGACAACATTCTAAAAGCACACCAATTAAACCAACCATTCTCCATTTGCATGCGGAGAGGGGGGGATTCGAACCCCCGGTACCGTTTTGCAGTACACACGCTTTCCAGGCGTGCCAGTTAAGCCACTCCTGCACCTCTCCAGATATTCTGGCATCCCAGAAAAACAGGGGCGCAAAATAATAAAAATTTATCAAAAAAGAGTTGTTAAATACTTATTTCACCACGCATGTTATTATTCAGATTCATTTTTATCTGACTCATGGAATACCCCTGTCCCAATAAGAACATTAACTTTGTGACAGCAGCTTCTGTAGTCATATCTTTTCCTGAAATAACCCCGGCTCTTAACAGCTCAAGGCTTGTTTCATATTGCCCCATCACTACTTTCCCTCCCTGACATTGGGTTACGTTTAATACAATAATTCCATTTTCAACCGCACGTTTTACCGTATCAATCAGCCATGCTGTAGTAGGCACATTTCCAGATCCAAAAGTTTCAAGCACTACACCCTTTAATCCTGAAATATTGAAAATTGAATTAAAAACTATCCTGCTAATACCCGGAAACATTTTCAGTATAACCACATTATCGTCAAATCGCGTTTTTAATTGAAGTTCTTTTTCTGAGTCAGGATACTGAATAAATTCTTTATTGTACTTAATATCCACACCGGCAATAGCAAGTGCAGGGTAATTGACCGATCTAAAGGCACTAAAAAGATCGGCATCTCTTTTTACTGCCCGGTTACCACGATACAATTTGAAATCAAAATAAATGCATACTTCAGGCACGACACTTTTACCCTTTTCTTTAGCAGCCGCAATTTCAACAGCAGTAATAAGGTTTTCTTTTCCATCAGTGCGAAGGGTACCTATCGGAAGTTGTGAACCTGTTAGAATCACCGGCTTTCCCAGGTTTTCAAAAATAAAACTCAACGCCGATGCAGTATAAGCCATCGTATCGGTTCCATGTAATACTACAAAACCATCAAACTGTTCATAATTTTCGTTAATTGTAGTTGCTATTTTCACCCAAATTTCAGGGGTTATATTTGAAGAATCCAAGGCCGGATTAAATGTAACGGTTTGTATGTTGTAGTTAAACTTATTCAACTCCGGAACTTCCTGTTTAATCTGGTCGAAATTTACAGGAGTCAGTGTTCCGCTTTCCGGCCGCTGAACCATTCCAATTGTTCCACCTGTATAGATAATTAGAATAGAAGGTTTGTTACCATTTTGATAAACCATACTTCATTTTTCTGGTATAGAATAAATCATATCTTAAATAAATTCCTTGCATTTTCTGAAGTAATTTCTGCAATCTCATTTACCGGCCGATCGTATATTTTTGCCAATGCCTGTGCCACATAAACCAAGTAGGCACTTTCATTCCGTTTTCCTCTTTTTGGAACCGGAGTTAAATAAGGAGCATCGGTTTCGAGCACCAGGTTTTGCACAGCAATATTTTTTATTGCTTCTCCAAGATTACTGTTTGTGAATGTAATCACACCTCCAATGCCTAACAAAAATCCCAGGTCGATAATTTTTCTGGCCTCAGATTCATTACCGGTAAAACAATGAAAAATTCCTTTAAGATTTCCATCCTGTTCTTCTTTTACTACAGAGTAAATTTCATCAAAAGAATCACGAACGTGAATAACTACAGGCAAATGATTCGTTTTTGCAAGCTTAAGCTGATAGCGGAAAGCATCCTGTTGTTCATCAAAATAGGTTCTGTCCCAATATAAGTCGATACCTATTTCACCAATTCCATAAAACTCTCTTTTCTCCAGCCAGTAATCCACTGCTTCAAGTTCTTCCCTGTAATCAGAAGCTACCGATGTGGGGTGAATTCCTATAAGCGGAAAACACAAATGCGGATAGGCATTGGTTAAATCAAGCAAACGTTTTACTGAACCTGAATCAATATTGGGAAGAACGATTTTCTTCACATCGTTATCATAGGCACGCTGCAAAACTTCATCTATATCATGAATAAAATCTTCGGAATAAATATGGGCATGAGTGTCAATCAGCATCACTTTTCATTTTTTAACAAATGTAGAAAAGTGTTTTATCCAGATACGGATTTCTATTTTATCATTAGATTAAATTTTCCCTTTGAACCAGTAAATTTTAAAAGATAAAACATCATTTTCCTTGCACTATCATTTATACGACTCCCTGGGCCAGCATGGCTTCGGCAACTTTTACAAAACCTCCGATATTTGCACCTTTTACATAGTCCACTTTATTCGCTGAATCTGGAATTTTTCCATAGTTAACACAGGTATCATGTATATCCTCCATAATAATTTTCAAACGTGCATCAACCTCTTCCCGAGGCCAGGAAATCCGCATACTGTTTTGTGACATTTCAAGCCCTGAAACAGCCACCCCGCCAGCATTAACAGCTTTACCAGGAGCAAAACCTATAGTATGTGTAAGATATTCAACTGCTTCAGATGTACAACCCATATTAGAAGCTTCAGCCAATAAATAGCAACCATTTTTCACCAGTTGCCTGGCATCATCCAGATTTAGTTCATTTTCAGTAGCACAAGGTATAGCCACATCCACGGGTATTTCCCATGGACGCCTGGAGGGTATAAACTGAACACCAAATTCATGCGCATAAGGCTCCACCACATCGTTGTTGCTAGCCCTCAGTTCAAGAAGGTAATCCACTTTTTCATCCCGGATACCTTCCGGATCATATATGTATCCGTCAGGTCCTGAAATGGTAACTACTTTTCCTCCTAGTTCATTAATTTTGATTATAGCACCCCATGCTACATTTCCAAATCCTGATACACCAAATTTTAACCCTTCTATATCCATACCAAGGCGCAGCAACATGTGCCGCACAAAATATACAGTACCGAATCCTGTTGCTTCGGGCCGGATAAGACTTCCACCCCAGGTAAGGCCTTTTCCGGTGAATACACCGGTAAATTCATTTTTCAGCTTTTTATACTGACCATACATATATCCTATTTCACGTCCACCAACACCTATATCTCCTGCCGGAACATCGGTGTTTGGCCCGATATGCCGAAACAATTCATTCATAAAGGCCTGACAAAACCTCATGATTTCACTGTCTGATTTACCTTTAGGACTGAAATCAGATCCCCCTTTTCCTCCACCCATTGGAAGGCCGGTAAGGCTGTTTTTAAAGGTTTGTTCAAATCCCAGAAATTTTAATATACTTAGTGTTACACTGGCATGAAAGCGTATACCTCCCTTGTAAGGTCCCAGGGCTGAATTAAACTCAACCCGGTATCCCCGGTTTACTTTCACCTCACCGCGATCGTCAACCCAGGGCACCCGGAATATAATGATCCGCTCTGGTTCCACCATTCTCTCCAATAAATTTGCCCGATGATACCTTGGATTTTGCTGGTAATAATCCCAAACCGAACTCATTACTTCATCCACTGCCTGATGAAATTCTTTTTCTCCGGGAGTTTTGCTTTCAAGTTGCTCCACAAAAGATTGAATATTCGCATTCATATACTAGGTTTTTAAATATCCAGTAAAATTAGTTTTCTTTTCAATATGTAGCACCAATTTAAAAATCAGATCATTTTTTATAATATCCTGGATTAAAGGGATTTTAAAAATAAATAAAGATGTTAAAAAGCACTTCCTGACAATCGTCATTATTTTAATAGACAAAAATTAAGCCTTTCCCCGAAGGAAAAGGCTTAATAAAAGTATAGAGCAGCTTTTTATTACATCATTCCGCCCATTCCACCCATTCCACCAGGTCCACCGGCAGGCATGGAAGATTTTTCTTCTTTTTCATCAACAATTACTGTCTCAGTGGTAAGTAACATACCTGCAATGGATGCAGCATTTTCAAGAGCAATGCGTGCAACTTTCACCGGATCGATAACACCGGTTTCATACAGGTTTTCATACTTATCAGTGCGGGCATTGTAACCGTAATCATCTTTTCCTTCCCTTACTTTCTGCACCACAACGGCACCTTCTTTTCCAGCATTACCAACTATTTGACGCAGGGGTTCCTCAATTGCACGTTTAATAATTTCAATACCGGTTTGCTCATCATCGTTTTCGCCTTGCAATTCATCCAATGCTGGAATTGCACGCAGGTAAGCAACACCTCCACCAGGAATAATTCCTTCTTCTACAGCTGCACGTGTAGCACTTAATGCATCGTCAACACGATCTTTTTTCTCTTTCATTTCCACTTCTGAAGCAGCACCTACATAAATCACTGCAACTCCACCGGCAAGTTTTGCCAATCTTTCCTGCAATTTTTCTCTGTCATAATCAGAGGTTGTGGTTTCAATCTGCTTTTTAATTTGAGATACACGTGCTGAAATTGCATCCGACGCACCGGATCCATTTACAATTGTGGTATTTTCTTTATCAATGGTAACTTTTTCAGCCTCACCCAGCATTTCGAGTGTTGTCTGTTCCAGTTTCATACCTTTTTCTTCTGTAATAACTGAACCTCCGGTAAGAACGGCAATATCTTCAAGCATTTCCTTACGACGATCGCCAAATCCTGGAGCTTTAACAGCACATACTTTCAAAGAGCCACGTAACCGGTTAACAACCAAAGTTGCCAGAGCTTCACCATCCACATCTTCTGAGATAATCATCAGTGGCCTGCCTGCCTGAGCAGTTTGTTCCAATACAGGAAGCAGGTCTTTCATTGTGCTTATCTTCTTGTCGTGAATCAGTATATATGGATTTTCCAATTCAGCAGCCATCTTTTCGGTATCGGTAACAAAATAGGGAGATATGTATCCACGATCGAACTGCATACCTTCAACCACATCAACATAAGTATCGGTACCTTTTGATTCTTCAATAGTGATAACACCTTCTTTATGCACTTTCTTCATTGCTTCGGCAATTAAAGCTCCTATAGTTTCATCATTATTGGCTGAAACTTTAGCCACCGATTCAATTTTCTCATAGTCATCTCCAATTGTATGTGCCTGTTCCTTCAGGTTACTAACCACCTTTATAACTGCTTTATCAATCCCACGCTTCAAATCCATAGGATTGGCTCCTGCAGCCACATTTTTAAGCCCGACAGTAATAATTGACTGAGCTAAAACAGTTGCTGTTGTTGTTCCATCACCTGCATCGTCACCTGTTTTTGAAGCAACTTCTTTTACCATTTGTGCCCCAAGGTTTTCATATGCATCGGGAAGTTCTATCTCCTTTGCTACGGTCACACCATCTTTGGATATTTGTGGTGCTCCAAATTTTTTCTCAATTACTACATTTCGACCTTTAGGCCCCAGTGTCACTTTCACTGCATTGGCCAACTGATCAACACCTGACTTCAACCTGTCACGGGCATCGATGTTGAATTTAATTTCTTTTGCCATCTTTATTTACTTTTTTTTTAATTTAACTTAAGCAATGTACAATACATCGGTTTGCGACATGAGCATGTAGTCTTCTCCATCTATAGTAAGCTCCGTTCCGGAGTATTTTCCATAAACTACTACATCGCCCTCTTTAATCTCCATGGGTTCATCCTTTTTGGAAGCACCGACCAATACTACTGTTCCTTGCTGTGGTTTTTCTTTTGCTGAATCTGGAATGATTATTCCGCTTTGTGTTTTTTCTTCGGCTTCCTGTGGTTTCACCAGGATTTTACCTGCCAGAATTTTACCTTTTAGTTCTGCCATAGTTTTTCTTTTTGTTATTAAACATTCATTTATTTTAAAAATCGACACACTCCATAATCATAATCTGTACCAAAAGAAAAAGTGTTTGTTTTTGTATGGTGAAAGGGACAAAATTACATTAGGCAATCAGGCAAAACAATTCTAATAGTTAATTAACTATCTTATAATAAGTGAAATGTCTATGAAATGACATGTGCTCTGACAGGATGACAAAACGACAAAACACTTACTCAAATTTATACTCGAAAATGTGTCTGAAACCGCGCAGAAAATCCGGGGCTGCTAATCTTTTTTTTCCTGAGAGCTGTAAATCAGTAATTTCAAGCCAGCCATCAGCACACGCAGCATTCAAATATGTTTCATCATCTGAATCAATTGTTCCTGGTGGTGCAATACCAGCTGCCATAATAGGTTGTGCAAAAAATATCTTACATGGAAGTGTTCGCCCGGTTTTAGTATGGACAAGATTCGCCCATGCTGCCGGATAGGGTGACAGGCCACGGATAAGATTTCTTACCTCCTGAACTTTCTTAGTCCATTCGATTTTACAATCTTCCTTAAAAATTTTAGGTGCAGGTTTCAGGTGCTTTGAGCGAACTAGTTCTGATTGTGAAACCGCCTGAACATTACCTTTAGCCAGAGCGTCCACAGTTTCAAGCACTAACTCCGACCCCATCTTCATCATTCTGTCATGAATATCTCCAAAAGTGTCGTTATCCCCAATTTCAGTTTCCCGCTGATACAATATCTTTCCGGTATCTATATTGTGATCCAGCAGAAAGGTTGTAAGTCCCGTTTTTAATTCACCATTAATTATTGCCCAATTAATAGGGGCTGCCCCTCTGTATTGCGGAAGCAATGAGGCATGCAGATTAAATGTACCCAACCGGGGCATACCCCAAATTTCTTCAGGAAGTATCCGAAAAGCCACTACTACCTGTAGTTCGGCTTCCAACTTCTTTAATTCTTCAATAAATTCCGGATCTTTTAACTTGTGAGGCTGAAGGACCGCAAGGTCTTTTTCTGCCGCATATTTTTTGACAGCCGATTCTGTTAATTTTTTACCCCGTCCTGCAGGTTTATCGGGTGTAGTAACAACAGCCACAACATTGTAACCATTCTCTACCAGTGCTGATAAACTGGCTACAGCAAAATTGGGTGTTCCCATAAAAATAATCCGGACTTCTTTTCCTGTCATTGGTATGTTTTTAAAAAACAAAAATAAGTATTCAGAAAGAATAATGCACTAAATTAAACATCCAAACAGGTTAACAAGAGAATCACAGCAAGCATAGATCTTTCAGAAACCTGTTCGCTTATTTTATGCTTCAATAAAAGAAAATATAAAAAGAAAATATAATTTTGGACTTCATACTCTGACACGTTCCCTGCTGTTGATTAAAATGTCTGAAATTTTTTATAGTGAAACTAAAATAGGGTCTTCTCAAATCGGTTCAATCATTACCAGCCATGACTAACAAATTAATAAAAAGCACAGGATGATTTTATTAATATTTAATTCCATAAAAGGAAGGTTTCTATACATGTTAAAAGGACTGTCCCGTTAAGAAAAGAACATTGGTAGAAAGATTAATCACAAATTAATTCCAAAGTCCCATCGGGACGGAATTTTAATTTACCGAACAGCAGTGATTTTAAGAAGAAAAGCAATGCAACAATCAAAATATTAATTAACAAGAATCAATTGATATGAAAATAGCTGTTATAGGTACCGGAGGGGTTGGTGGGTACTTTGGAGGAAAACTGGCAAAAGCAGGACTCGATGTAACTTTCATTGCACGGGGGGCTCATTTGAAGGCAATTACAGCTCATGGACTGACTGTTAATAGTATTTTAGGAAATTTCAAGGTAGAAAAATTAAAGGCAGCTGATAAAATCACAAAAATAAACAGGCCCGATTTAATCATCATTGCCACAAAAGCCTGGCAGATAAAGGAAATTCGAGAAGACATAAAGAAAATTATTCATTCAGAGAGTATTATCCTGCCTTTACAAAACGGGATATCCGCAGCTGATGATCTTACCGAGCTCATTAATAAATCCCACATTCTGGGTGGATTATGCAGGATAATCAGCAAGCTTGATGCTCCAGGTGTGATAAATCATTTTGCAATAACCCCCACAATCGTATTTGGGGAAATGGATAAATCAAAATCAGAAAGAACTACTGCAATAAAAAAGTTGTTCGATATTGCAGGAATTGAGTCAATAATTTCAGAAGACATTGAAGCAGACTTATGGAAAAAATTTATTGGAATCTGTGTCAGTGGATTGCTTGCAATTACAAAAACCTCCTATGGCGAATTAAGATCATTAAAAGAAACACGAGAAATGATGGTTGATTTGCTTTCGGAAATATACCTTCTTTCCAGAAAAGCTGGGATCCAGGTTGAACCCGATTTTATGGATAAAACAATTTCCGCAATAGATAAATTTCCTTACGATTCTACTACTTCTTTATCACGTGACATTTGGGAAGGAAGACCCTCGGAGCTAGAGTACCAAAATGGAACTGTAGTAAGACTTTCAGAAAAATACGGTATTGACGCTCCGGTAAATAAGTTTGTATACTGCTGTATTCTGCCAATGGAACTAAAAGCTCGGGGACTGTTGTAAAAAATCTAACTGTCTCTTTTTTCATTCTTTTCTCAAAGTAAATTTCATGGACTTAAAAATTTTCCGAATTTTGAGGCCTCGGAAGAGTATCATAAATCAACTTAGTAAATGGGCATGTTTGACAAAAAAAAATTGGCAGGATTTAACAACGACGTATACCTGAAGGAACAAACTGCAGCTATCCTGGAGCGGGTAAACCATTTCCATCAGCGATTGTATCTGGAATTCGGAGGTAAGCTGTTGTATGATCATCATGCTGCCCGTGTGCTTCCGGGATTCGACCCCAATGTGAAAATGCGGCTTTTACAAAAACTAAAAGACAAAATCGATGTCATACTTTGCATTCATGCAGGCGATATCGAACGAAAAAAGATTCGGGCCGATTTTGGCATTACATACGATGTGGATGCGCTGAAAACAATCGATGATTTCAGGGAATGGGGTATAGATGTAACTGCTGTAGTTATTACACGATACCAAAAACAACCTCCGGCTAAAGCTTTCAAAAATAAGCTTGAAATGCGGGGGATTAAAGTATACCTCCATCAACCTACCAAAGGATATCCTACTGATATAGAAACAATTGTGAGCGACGAAGGATACGGTGCAAATCCTTACATTGAGGCTTCCAAACCTATAGTAGTGGTTACAGGTCCCGGCCCCGGCAGTGGAAAGCTTGCCACCTGCCTGAGCAATCTTTATCATGAGTACAAACGTGGCGTTAAGGCGGGATATGCAAAATTCGAAACCTTCCCCATTTGGGATTTACCCGTAGACCATAAAGTGAATGTAGCGTATGAGGCCGCTACTGTCGATCTGAATGACAAGGTACTTATTGATACCCACCACCTGAATGCCTACAACCAGAAAGTGGTTAATTATAACCGCGACATAGAAGCCTTTCACCTGCTTAAGCGAATAATTGAAAAAATAACAGGGAACGAATCAATGTACAAGTCTCCTACCGATATGGGAGTAAACCGCGCCAGTGCAGGTATTATTGATGACCAGATTATTTCCGAAGCCTCACAACAGGAAATCATCCGGCGCTATTTCCGGAGTGCCGTTGAATACGCTATGGGATTGTCTGATAAAGAAACCTTTGAAAGAATTAAAGAGGTCATGCACAAAGTAGGTGCAAAACCTAAAGACCGCAATGTGGTAATGCCTGCCCGAAAAGCTGCCATTGATGCAGAAAAAAAGGGGAAAGGAAACAATGGAACTTTTAGCGGTGCAGCAATTGAATTACCGGATGGAAAAATTATTACCGGGAAAAACTCACCGCTTATGCATGCTTCATCGAGCCTAATTTTAAATGCCACCAAATATCTGGCCGGGCTTCCAGACAGCATGTATCTTATCCCACAAAGCATTATCGATTCAGTGACCCACCTGAAAAACGACATTCTTGACGGCAGAATGGCAAGTCTTGATGTGGATGAAACACTAATTGTCCTCGCAATAAGTGCCCTCTCAAACCCGGCAGGACAAATGGCACTGGAGAAACTGAAATACCTGCATGATTGTGAAGTGCACCTCACACACATACCCACCCCAGGTGATGAGGCGGGCTTGCGTAAGCTGAAGGTCAATGTTACCTGTGATCCGGAATACCCTGGAAAGAGTTTGTTTATTAGCTAGAAAAACATTCTTCTGCACCTTATGATATAAGTGGATGAATGAGCCACACTCTTTAAACGGCAAAAAGTCATCCGCCAAATGTCGCAACAAGCACCTCAATCAAACAACCCGGGCAAAAACAATGAAAGTGAAGGAATATATGTTACCAACAACAGCACCAGAATACTTACCAGCAAAAAAGGAAGACCTGCTTTGGCTACTTTTTCCACCGAAACTTTTCCAATGCCGGAAGCAACAAATAAACACACCCCCACAGGTGGTGTATTCAATCCAATAATCAGATTAAGTACAGCAATTACAGAAAACTGTACTGGATCGATACCCACGGATACGGCAACATTCAAAAGAATGGGATATATTATTAAAAGAGCTGCAATGGTTTCCATGAACGACCCGATTATAATAAGCAGGATATTTATCAGCAACAAAAGCAGCAATTTATTTTGTGTAATTGAAAGCAACAGTACAGCCAGATCCTGAGGTACCTGCTCAACAATCATTATCCAGCCAAACAGGTTTGCAAAGCCTACGAGCAACATCAGGGAAGCGGTGGTACCCGCGGTATTGGTTATCACCAAAGCAACATTTCTCCAAGTCAGAGTTCTGTAAAAAAAAGTTCCAACAAACAAAGCATACAACACAGCCACAACCGAGGCTTCAGTAGGGGTAAACACGCCTCCAATTATACCAAAAAGAATCAGAAATGTCATGAGCAATGCCCAAAATGCATGGATGAAACTGCTACCTCTCTGTTTCCAGGTAGCTTTGGGTTGTTTGGGGTGATTATTTCTGACCGAAATACTATAGGATACCACTGCCAATCCTATTCCCAGCAAAATGCCCGGAATAGCGCCCGCAAGAAACAGTTTTCCAATAGAAATGCCAGTTAACGAACCTGCAATAATCATCGGCAGACTAGGTGGTATAATTGGCCCTATGGTTGAAGACGCAGCCGTTACCGCACAGGAAAAATCTGCAGTGTATCCTTCCTTTTTCATGGCAGGTATCATTACCGACCCGATAGATGCAGTATCTGAAATAGCGGTACCCGATATTCCGGAAAAAACCATAGATGCACCTATATTTGCAAGCGATAGCCCTCCCCTGATATGCCCCAGCAAATTGTTGCTAAACCGGATTATCCGATCGGTCATTCCACATGCATTCATTAAATTCCCGGCAAGTATAAATCCCGGAATGGAAAGCAATACAAATACATCGATTCCGGAATACATTTTAAGGGGAAGGGTTACAAGGGGAAACCCTTCAATCAGCAAATAGGCAAGTGTAGATATTCCAAGTGCAAATGCAATAGGAAATCTTAATGCCAGCAAGAAAAAAAACATAAGAAACATCAACCAGACCATAACCTGTTCATTTATGTTTAAACATTTGCTGAAGATGGACCAGAGTAAACAAAATTATAGAAAGACCAATAAGCAAGATGCTTACAAATACCAATCCCATAGGAAGTTCCAAAGCTGGTGACATTTCATCCATTCCAAGCCGTATAAACTGTATGCTGCCGAAAGCGAGCAGGACAGCAAAAACAATGATAAGAATATCGGTAACTACATTCAACCACCAACCCATTTGGGGTGACAGGTATTTTTCAATCAGGTCGAGCCGGATAAAATCACCGTTTTGTATCCCTGTTCCGGTACCAAAAGCCACAGCATAAATAAAGAGCATACGGGCCGCTTCTTCTGTCCAGTGCGGTGTACTTTCCAAAAAATACCTGGCAAACACCTGAAGTGTCACCACACCTATCATCGATACCAGGCTCACCAGCGCCCCGATTTTAAACAGCTTTGATATCATTTTCACCGGCTTCATTGCGCAGCTGTTTCAATTATTCTGGAATACAGCAGCCGGTATTCCGGAGGCAATATTTCAACTACACTATTCTCTGCTTTTTTCCGAAAAGCATCAGCTTCGGGTTCAATAAAAACCATCCCAAGATTCTCCAACTGCTTTCGCAAAAAATCCTCCTGCTTTGTAAATTCCTGCTGGTGGTATTCCTGCATCATCCTTCCTGCCAACAGCACCTTTTCCTGCAACTCTGAAGGCAGCGACTGAAACTGCTTTTCCCCTATTACCATATAAATCCAGCTGGTAACATGACTTGTAAGATTCAGGTACTGCTGCACTTCATAAAGCCCTGCGCTGTATATTAAGGCAAATGGATTTTCCTGTGCATCCACTGTTCCCTGCTGAAGAGCGGTAAACACTTCAGAGAATGCCATTGGTGTTGGTTTGGCCCCCAGCGCCTGCCAAACCTTTACAAACATCGGAACATTGGGTACTCTAAGAATCATTCCTGCAAGATCCTCAGGCGTGGTAACCGGCCGGTTGGAAGTTAAATGGCGGGGACCACGCTCAAAATAACCTACTGGTCTTAAACCTATTTCCCTAATCATTTCTTCTGCGATTAATGTTCCAATTTCACCTTCCACTACCTGTCTGAGGTGTTCAGAATTCCTGATAAGATAAGGTACAGCCAAAAATGCTGTTATGCCCGACCAGTTCTGCATGCTCTCGCCCGTAATGGTCATTTCCACAATGCCGGCACGGATACTTCGGATGATATCAAGTTCTGCACCCAGCTGTTCAGAAGGATAAACCCGCACTTCAACCCTACCGTTTGAAAGTGAATCAAGCACATGAGAAAAATGCAGTGCAGACAAATGCCAGATATCCCTTTCATTAGCCTGGTGCCCCAAACGCAGTATATATTCCGGGCCATTTTCCGGTTCACGGCAGGAATAACTTATTAAAAAAAGGACTATGAAGGTCATTATTATTCTCATAGAGCCTGGCTTTTCATATTATGCCGGATTTTACATTACGATAATACAGTTTCAAAAAAGCTAAAATTATGCTTTTTATTAAAAACAACATGGTTGCAACATCACAAAAATTAAAGTTTACTCCTTTTGTATTCAACAGCACAACGAAAATCACTGACAATTTGGCTGAACAACTTATTGGAGTACATTTTGATTTAATTGTTGTGACTCCAAAAAAACAACATATGGTACGGAAACGAATTAAATATCTGCGAAAAGCTGATAATATTCCCATGGAAATCCTTTCATGGTCATTTACAATTCCCTTACCACCTTAGAGAATCAGAATATACTTTCATTAAACAACAAATTATTTTGAACAAAACCCACACCTGTACCTTTCAATGAAATGGAAAAAATACTAACAGTAAAAGAAATAATTCACGAAAATGAACTACAAGGATTATTATCAGATACTGGGCGTTTCAAAAGACGCAGGTCAGGATGATATTAAAAAAGCATACCGAAAACAGGCGATAAAATATCACCCCGACAAAAACCAGGGCAACAAAGAAGCAGAAGAACGCTTCAAAGAAGTAAGTGAAGCGTATGAAGTATTACGCGATCCTGAGAAACGGAAGAAATACGATAAGCTCGGAGCCAACTGGAAAAAATATGAACAGGCAGGTGCCGGCGGGTACGGTTATTCACATGGTGGAGGACCTTCTCCTGGCAGCGAATCATTTTACTTTGAAGGTGACCTGGGCGATCTGTTTGGAGAAGCCGGAACCGGGGGTGGCTTTTCTGATTTCTTCAATGCCTTTTTCGGCAGGCAAGGAGCAACACAGTCCGGCTTTGGGAGCAGGCAGCCGTCGTTTAAAGGCAGCGACCTCCAGGCCGAAATGGAAATCAGCCTTTCCGAAGCATACCATGGAACAACCCGTCTGTTGAACGTAAATGGAGAAAAACTCAGGATAAATATTAAACCAGGCACATACAACGGTCAGCAAATCAGGATAAAAGAAAAAGGAGCACCGGGTACCGGAGGAGGAGAAAAAGGCGATATCTATATAAAAATAAACGTACCCAGTGACAGTATGTACCACATTGAAGGGAATGATCTAATCCAAAAATCCAATATCGATTTGTATACAGCTGTTTTAGGTGGAAAAACGGAAATAAATTCACTGGCAGGAACACTAAAGGTGCCTGTTCCCAAAGGTTCACAAAGTGGCAGCAAATTAAGGCTTAAAGGCAAGGGGATGCCGGTTTACGGAAAACCGGGCAGCTTTGGTGACCTGTACATCGAATTAAATGTTAAAATCCCCACAAATTTAACCGAAGAAGAGATTCGGTTGTTTAATAAACTTAGAAGCCTGAAAAATAAAAGTTAATTATTTAATACATATAGGTATGATAGCAAAGTATTATGAATACAACCACCTGGATCCCATCATTGAGATGTTCGTTTCAGGAATGAATGAGCTGAATTACCGCTATTATGCAAGTGAATTGTTATTAAAAATGATGCATTCCGCCGATTTTAATCCCGATGTGTCTATACGGAAGGCTATAGCCATTCTGAAACTTACCGGACTGCCTGTACATAACCACATATCATGCATATATCGTTCCGATATCCATGGAATTAAGCGCGACTGGAAACTTTCAGAACTTGCCTGCAGCCTGATCATCATAAGCCAGGACCCGGCCACAGATGAAATTGAGGAATACCGGCAGGCGTTGATGAAGTATTTGGGAATATAAAATCTTACCAATACCTGCCAAATCCCTCACCTTGCCCATCCTGAAGGATGGCTTCCCTATCCATGAGGAGAGTGACTCATGAATGAAATCCGTTGCTACAATCAAAATTAATATCCTAAAATGACAAAAAGAAAAAGAAATATCTAACGGAACCGACAACTCATTTCAGAGCATCTTCTCCTCATCCCTCTCCGTTTAGAGAGGGCTAGGGTGAGGGCTGCGGGACAAGTTGAGGGTAAAGACCTGGTTCATTTCACCAAATCATAATTCCTGTACTCAAAAAGCCTTTTGCCCGTTAGCTTTTCTATAAAGTGCAGCAACCGGTATTTTGGCTTCATCTGAATCCGCTTTAAATCAACCTCAACCTGCCAGTTCTGACGTTCAATCCGTATTTTCATTACCTCAGGATGGGTGCCGTTAAACCTTGCCAATGCATCGTAGCTGCCGCTGTAGTCAAACAGCAGCTTAGAGGCATAGTGTGAACTACCCTCCTCCGGAAAACCTGTATAATACTTTTTTACCTCATTTATTTTCTCCTGCATAAAATCCGGAGGACGTACCCACCCATAATGATAAATTTCAGCATCAACCGGCAAAACCTTTAATTTCCGGCCATTCTTCCTGAATCCCTGTGCATCGCGGTACGACCGGATGGATTTATCGTTCCTGATAACTCGTATCTCATTCCTGTACCATTTTCGTGAATCGCCAATGTAATCATAGCTTCCATAAAAATGCCTGTAACTGAACAACAATCCTTCAACTTCTTTCCTGTGAACATTCTCCTCCAGTGCCAGTTTTACTGAAGGCAGGTACTTCTCGTGCAAAACCTCATCGCCCTGAATGTAAAAACACCAGTCGTAAGAAACTGGAATAGCATCAAATGCTTTGTTGGTTTCCGCTGCATAAACAGCTCCATTTTTTTTTAGGTTTATATCCCAGATGGTGTCAATAACTTTGATTTTCTTTGAATCAATGCTCTGAATCATTTCTCTTGTCTTGTCATCTGAATCCCCAACTGCCACAATAAAACCATCGCACAAAGGCAATATGGAAGAAATAGCCTCCACCACAGGAAAATCAAATTTTATGGCATTTCGAATGAATGTAAAGCCGCAAGTTTTCATTTCTGTTCCTTACTTTTCATATACCTTATATAAATAAACAACTCAATAGCCGAAATCAGCATTATTACGTTTCCTGCAAGCTCCAACCCTTCTTCGGTGGCAGCTTTTGCCAGCCTGTAACTATTTTCATCGTACAGCAGGCGCCAAAATGAAGAGCGCCCCATTAACCGGCTAAAAACATAAGTAATTAAAAACCCTGAAAAAAACCATGCAGAGACAGGTAAAGAAAAAAAACGATTGACAGACTGCCTCATCTTCTTAAAATCACGAAATACCAGGTACAAAAAAATCAGAAATACCGGTAAAACCAGGTAAAACCACCAGCTTATGATAAAATTGAACTCACGAATGAAAGAAGCAAGGAAAAGCAGCGAAAGAAGGTTGGTAACCGGCTGGATTTCCCGGAATCTTTTCCCTGCAACCAGGTACAATACAAAAAGGGCAAGCAAAATAATTTCCTGGGAAAATTCGGTAAAGCTGATTTCCCCGTAGTATCCATCCTCCATAGGATACAGGGCATCGAAGCGAATAATTTCAGCAACAACAAACATCAGGAAAGAATATCCTGCAACCCGTAGGGCGATTAAAAACGGCGCGTATATTTTCATAGCTACGATTCAGAACGGACGAAATTACATTTTCCGGACCAAAACAGGAAAATTTTAGTTGGAAAATTATTCTGAATTACATTATCCGGCGGGTTTTAAAGCCACACTCACATAATTACCAAAATCAAAGTATTCCTGAAAAGCTTTTTGCAACGATTCGGGTGTAAGTTTTAGCACCAAATCATTGTATATTCCGAACTCCGAAAAATCGCCGTCTTTAAGGTAATAGGTATTGCTAAGTATATTTAACCAGAACCTGTTTTCACGCAACGCCAGCTCTCTTTCACGCAGCATCTTTTCCTGTGCCTTTGACAACTCTTCTGCTGAAGGGCCGTTTTGGATAAAATCATTTATCTCCTTAAAAACTGCCTGCTTAAGCTCTTCCAACAATTCAGGATCGGTACCATAGCTAATATAAACCTTGTATTCCTGCTCGGGGTATTTTGCAGGAGAAGGACTGGCACGAATGGAATAAACCCCGCTCCGTTCTTCTCTGATTTCCTCAAGCAGCCGTGTTGATAAAATACGACCCACTGCATCAAGTTCTACAGTGTTTTCCGAAGAATAATCAAAGCCGCCATGAAACACAATATACTGAATGCTTTTTTCCTCCTGACCTTTCTCCACAGTTTTCTCAACCACACCTTTCGGAGTACCAATGCCCAGGTTCTGCCATTCTTCTTTCCCCCCTGTGGAAGGAATACCACCAATGTATTTTTCAACCAATGGCTTCAGAGTATCCGGGTTAATGGTACCTACAAAAAAGAATTTAAAATCGGCTGCATTTCTAAACCGTTCCATACCAATTTCCCGTATCCGGTTAAAATCAGCTTCTTCCAGCAATTCCGAAGACATTGGGCGTGCACGTTCATGGTAATCGGCAAGTACCGCCCGGAGGGTATCCTGCAGGGCAGCCTCGGGTGAGGCCGCTTTGTTTTGAAGAACTCCCGCCATACGTGCCATATACGACTGAAAACTTATTTCATCGAAGCGTGGCCGGGTGAAATACAGGTAGACCATTTGCAGCATGGTTTCTACATCACCTACTGTTGAACTCCCGCTGAATCCTTCCCGGAGTTCAGATATGTAAGGCGACAGATTAAAAACCTTATCTGCAAGCATTTTATCGAGCGTGATTTTATCAAAGTCTGCCACACCACTCATATTCATTATGGCAGCAGTAAAATCAGCTGAAACGGCATCATCCTGGGAGTATAGCGATGTGCCTCCCGGGCTCCAGGCACTGAAAAGAATCTCATCCTCTTTGAATGGCGTAACCTTAACAACTACCCTGGCTCCGTTCTCGAGTGTCCATTCCAAAGCATCAACTTTTTCCAGCTGCCGTTCTTTTACTACCGGGCCTGCCCACGGCTCCTCCCCGATAAGCGGAACATCGGCTATTGCATCCTCATAAGGTTCAACTTCCATCCCTTCCATCTCCCGCAGTAAACTGAGAACCTCTTCTTCCGAAGGTATCTTCATCCCTTCTATTTCCGGAGCCGTAACCACCACAACACGATTTTCTTCTGTTATCCATTTATCTGCAAGACTGTTCACTTCTTCCAATGAAATATCAGGAAGAAATGCCTGAAAATATTCATATTCCTTTTCAATTCCCGGAATGGGTTCTTCAGACATTAAAAAGTTCCTTTTGTATTCTTCCGCATATTGAATTGACTTTTGTTTGTCACGTTCTCTATAAGCCTTTTCAATATAATTCATCAACGATTTTTTATTTCGCTCCAGCTCTGATTCAGTGAACCCGAATTTTTTCACCCGCTCATTTTCAAGAAGAACTGCTGCAAGGCCTTCCTCAATCCGCCCGTTATGACAAACTGCCACCGACTGATATACGCTCATCGGACCAAATATTTCTGCAAACGACGTCTGCCCCATAATAAAGGGCGGATCGGCCTGCTGGGTTAATTCAGAAAGCCTGTTATTTATCATCGCATTGTACAAACTGTGTTTAATTGACGCGCGGTATTCACCAATGGTTTTTATCTTTTCAAGAGAATGTTTGTGAAATACAAATGCAACCGGATACTGAGCCTCCCTATCGGTAGTAATGCTTACCAGCGTTTCCTTGTGCGGAGGTATTTCATAATATTCTTTTTCCCTGGGATTGTCCTCTACAGGTATAGCAGAAAATTTTTCCTTTACTTTCTGCACCATTACTTCCTGATCGAAATCGCCCACTACAATCACAGCCTGCAAACCGGGGCGGTACCAGTTATCAATAAACCGGCGCAACGTTTCCGGAGGAGCATTATTTATTACATCAATCTCACCTATAGGAAGCCTTTCGGCATACTTTGATTCATGAAGGAAAACCGGCAACCACTCCTGCTGCATCCTGAAAGTGGCATTCCTGCCTCCCCGCCATTCTTCTCTGATTACCCCCCGTTCCTTTTCAATTTCTTCATCCGATGCAGTGATCTGCCAGGCCCAGTCGTAGAGTACCTGGAGTCCTTTTTCAATATACAGCTGTGAATCAAGAGGCACTTTTAGCATATAAACTGTTTCATCAAAACTGGTATAGGCATTAATTTCCGGTCCAAACTCCATACCTATTGATTCGAAATAGGAAATCAGTTCATTTTTGGGAAAATTTTTTGTGCCATTGAATGCCATGTGTTCAGCAAAATGTGCCAATCCCTGCTGGTCGTCATCCTCATCAACCGATCCTACCTTCACTACCAGCATTAGTTCAGCCCGGTTTTGCGGTTCACTGTTCGCACGCACATAATAGGTCAACCCATTATCAAGAACCCCTTTTGATACATTCGGATCAACAGGGATTGAATCATTAAGGTTTAATTGCTGCTGTGCTGCAACATTTAGAAAAAAGAAAAAAATAAAAACAACATTCAGGTATCTCATGGCATACATTTTTTCAAATACAGGTAAATTATTCCATAAATAAATTACAACAATTCATATTAACAGGGGTTGAACTGCATGATAAAAGGCATCCTCCTCATTGGAAGGCACTGGCTGATACAGTTTTTTAACAGGTACAGGGGCATTATCAGCAATAAAGGAATGGGCAGTAAAACTCAATAAATCGAGATCATTGTAGTCATTGCCAATGCCTGCAGTGTCTTCCGGCGGGATGGATAACAGGTGGCACAAATGTTTCACCCCCTGCCCTTTCGAAACTTCATGATGAAAAACCTCCACCCAGATATATCCCTTTGTTACAGGAGAAGATGAACGGATTACCCGAATCTGATCCGACTGAAATTCAATTTCTTTTTTCAGACTGGAAAAATTCTCTTCATTTTCAGGAATGATAAGTAAAAACTGGCACAGCCCTTTCCTGAATGCTCCGTTTACAGGCAATACTTCCGACCATGTATCGTGGAATGAAAAAAAACGGTTGAATTCTTCGCATTCCGCCCCACCTTTATGAAACCAAAGCCGGTGATTATCGGGGGCCGGAGCAAATACCGAAAAATTGTAATTCTTATTTCTAAAATATTCCGAAAGCTGAAATGCCGCTTCTGATTCAATGTTCTGCTGGAAGACATGCTGCTTCTCCTGCCAGTTATAAATACCCGCACCTGAAGAATAAATTATATAATCGAACGGTACACTGTCATCGATCACCTCCATCACCTTTCGCATGTTCCGGCCTGTAGCTGCCACTCTGAGAATACCCTTGTCTCCCAACCGGTGCAGTGCCTCCAGGTTCCGGGAACTAATGGTTCGGTCGTTCTTCAAAAACGTTCCATCCAAATCTGTAGCTACCAGTTTTATATTTTCCATCGTCATATGCTTCAAAAATACTGCTTTTTACTTAAACCTGACAACCAGACAGATGTTCAACCGGCATTAAGTTTCGTTTGTCGAAAAAATTTAAAGTTTTAATGCACTCTGGCTACATTTGACTAAACTATTATCTTTGTCGCTTGGTTTATAAGTAACTTAATTACAAAACATGAAGTTAGCGCTAATAGGCTACGGGAAGATGGGAAAAGAAATTGAAAGCATTGCAACATCCCGGGGCCATGAGACAAGATTAATTATCGATATTAACAACCAGCACGAATTAACAATTGAAAACCTGAAGCAATGTGATGCCGCCATCGAATTTACCATTCCCGGTTCAGCAGTGGAAAATTATTTTAAATGCTTTGAGGCAGGGATACCCGTTGTGAGCGGAACTACCGGCTGGCTTTCACGCCGGGATGAAGTACACAGAATATGCAGGGAAAAAAACGGAACTTTTTTCTATGGAAGCAATTTCTCTGTAGGTGTAAACCTGTTTTTTGAACTCAACCGTAAACTGGCTCAACTGATGGCCTCAAGGTCGGAGTATAAGCCCGGTATGACCGAAGTACACCATACACAAAAACTGGATTCCCCCAGCGGTACAGCCTTAAGCCTTGCTGAAGACATTATTGAAATTCTGCCTTCTGTCGAAACCTGGAGCGACTCCCCCTCGCATTCTGCAAATGAAATCTATATAAAATCGGAACGAAAAGGGGAAGTTCCTGGAATACACACTATTAATTACGATTCGGAAGTTGATTACATTGAAATAACCCACAGTGCAAAAAACAGGAAAGGATTTGCCCTGGGGGCAGTACTTGCAGCCGAATACTGCGTTGGTAAAAAAGGAATTCTTTCCATGGCAGACATGTTAAAATTTTAATATACAAAGAATGATAAAAGATATCTTTACCGGCAAATGGTTTAAATTCATTGTTGTAGGTACACTCTATACCTTGTGGGTAATCTGGCTGGGAAATTTCTGGTGGCTTATCGGACTGGTAATAATTTTTGATATTTACATCACCCAAAAAGTACACTGGGCGTTCTGGAAAAAGAAAAATCCTCCCGGAGGCAAGCAAACTAAACTGGTTGAATGGATTGATGCCATAATATTTGCTGTAATAGCTGCAACCTTCATCCGTATGTTTTTTATTGAAGCATATACCATTCCCACCTCTTCAATGGAAAAATCGCTGCTGGTGGGTGATTATCTTTTTGTGAGCAAGGTTGCCTACGGACCTAAAACCCCCAATACCCCACTCTCGTTCCCTTTCGTTCACAATACAATGCCCCTGACACCCAATACCAAATCGTATCTTGAATGGATACAGCGCCCTCACAAAAGGCTGAAAGGATTTGGCAGCATAAAAAACAACGATGTAGTGGTTTTTCATTTTCCCGAAGGCGATACCGTAGCCCTGTATATGCAAAACCAGAGCTACTATCAGCTGGTAAGGTCTTATAACCGTGAACGCGTTTGGACCGATTCACGAAATTTCGGGGAGGTTGTGGCTCGCCCGGTGGATAAACGCGAAAACTACATTAAAAGATGTATTGGTATTCCGGGAGATGTGATCCAGATGACCCGCGGAGAGGTGCTGATAAACGGGCAGCAAGTGAAACAAATCGACGGTTTACAGCACAACTACCTGGTGCGAACAAACGGAACATCGATAAATCCAAGAGCTCTCGACCGGTTAAATATTGCTGAAGATGATCGTACGGTTTTCTCAAGTGAACAATACATGTTCCCTCTCACTTTTGAAAACGCCGAAGCACTCCGAAGCTTCTCAAATGTTACGCTGGTTGAAAAAATTGAAGAAGACCCGGGTGAATGGGACCCTAATGCATTCCCACAGAATAAAAATTTCCCATGGAATGTCGATAATTTTGGGCCGCTTGCCATTCCGGCAAAAGGTGAAACCGTTAACCTTACTCCGGAAAACCTTCCGCTGTATGACCGCATTATCCGTGTTTATGAAAATAATAAACTGGAATTAAAGAACAATACCATTCTGATTAATGATACTGCAACCACCAGTTATACTTTTAAAATGAACTATTACTGGATGATGGGCGACAACCGTCACAATTCTGCCGATTCACGCTACTGGGGGTTTGTACCCGAAGACCATGTGGTTGGAAAAGCAAGCTTTATATGGCTTTCAATTAATAAAGACAAATCTTTGCCGCAAAATATAAGGCTGAGAAGGATGTTCCAGTTTATTAAATAATTGCTGACCAATTTTTTTCCACAAAGGATAGCATGATTATGTTATCCTTTTTTTATCTTAGTTAAAAAATTTAGTTATGCATGTTACCATAATAATAATGCTCATTCTGGCAATTTTGCTGGTTATCTTTACTCTTCAAAATTCGTTCGAAATCTCAATAAGTGTATTTTTCTGGGAAATCCAGAACGCGCCCATGGTGCTGGTGCTCCTGGTATGCATCCTGCTGGGCTACCTGCTCGCACTTATTTATTTCTATCCGCGTATATGGCGGCTCGATAAAAAACTGCACCGGTCGGCAAATATGGAGAAAAAACTGGAAAACGAATTGATTGAACTGCGAAGGGAGAAAGTTACAGGTCCCGAAGGCATTGAACTGGATGTGGATGATGACGAAGAAGATGACAAAGGATTTTTCAGGGAATAATATAAATCTACTTCCCGGCAGCAAAAAAACACAGGGTAAATTCCTGTTTTGCAAAGTATAATTAATAATAAAAAAATGAAGCTTAAACCAGTTTTTTTATTTGCATCTTTATTCCTGTCAGTCAACCTGTTTGCACAGGAAATTAACATCTCTCATGGCCCGTATATTCAGGCAATGGCCACAAACGAAGCTACAATCGTCTGGACCACCGATACAGATGCCGTATCATGGGTGGAGATTGCACCCGCAGGTACCAACAGCTTTTATGGCAGGGAACATCCGCAATACTATCAAACTAAAAACGGAAACAGGGTTGTCGGAAAACTTCACAAAATTAAAGTTACAGGGTTACAGGAGGGGATAGAGTACCGCTACCGTGTTTTTTCAAAAGCTGTCTTGAAGCACGAAGGGCACCGGGTGCTCTATGGCGACATCGCTTCTACAAATGTTTACAGGGAAAAACCACTAAGGTTTACTACGCTCGACACGAAAAAAGATACCATTTCATTCCTGGTGATGAATGACATTCATGGCCGGACCGAAAATTTAAAAGCTTTTAGCAATAATATTGAATATTCAAAAACCGACCTGGTATTTTTTAACGGGGATATGGTTTCGTCAATGAACAGCGAAGAACAGTTTTTTGAAGGATTTATGGACGATGCTGTCAAAATTTTTGCAGCCGAAGTCCCTGTTTTTTTTAGCCGGGGAAACCATGAAACCCGCGGCCCCTTCAGCGTAAATTTTCCGGAATATTTCCCAACCTCTTCCGGTAGACTTTACTATTCTTTCCGGCAGGGGCCCGTCCATTTTATAGTATTGGACTGCGGAGAAGACAAACCCGATTCCGATATCGAATATTCAGGACTGGCTCAGTTCGATGCCTACCGCACCGAACAACAGGAATGGCTTAAAAAAGAGATTGAAAAAGAGTCATTTAAAACTGCTCCCCAAAAACTGGTGGTGATACATATTCCCCCAACAGGCTCCGACTGGCACGGACCTAACGATATAAAACGTAAATTGCTTCCTGTGCTGAACAACCAGGGAATAACCGCTATGATTTGCGGACATACCCACCGGTACAGTTTCATCGAACCCGATAATGCAGTTCATGATTTTCCGGTAATCATCAACGCCCATAATTCTGCCCTGGAAATAAAGGCAACACCTGCAAAAGTAACCGTTACCAGAAAGGATGTTGAAGGTAACGTACTGAATACAATCGATTTATAACTCCATGTTGTTGCCTTGACTAAACAACAGTTGGATACTGGTATCAAGATTATCAGACACAAGTATCAAGATAACTAGACGCAAGTATTAAGACAATTAGACACAAGTATCAGGATTATCAGACACAAGATTATCAGGCACAAGTATCAAGAGTACCCGATTCTGCTTGAACAGCATATATTATTTTCCAAAGTTTATTTGAAACTGTCTTACGGTTGCCTTGAGTCTTGTGTCTGTTCGTCTTGGTACTCAAACTTTTTTATTATCATGAAAGTATTTCATAAAAGTATCAAGGCCCACTTCTGCTTAAGCAGCATATATTTATTCCAAAATTTATTTAATATTGTCATGAAAGTTTATTACATAAGAGAACAAATGATTCTAATTCTTAATTGAACACGAATGAAACATTATTTGCTGTTATCATCTCTTGTTAACCTGGAAAAAATCACTTTTTATTTAACGGCACAAGGCAAAGGCATTGTTTTTAATAATAAATCATAAGCCAATGTACCAATCGAAAAGCGTCCTCCTCAGTTCTGCCAGCTTTGCCCCCATACAATATTTCACGAAATTTTTAAAATATAAACAAGTGATTATTGAACAGCATGAACATTTCATTAAGCAGACCTATCGAAACCGCTACGATGTGCTTGGTGCAAATGGCCCTTTATCCCTTGTAATCCCGGTGGTAAAGGGTCGCGGACGGAAAGTAAAAATAAAAAACCTTCAAATCTCATACGACACCAACTGGCAACGTAATCACTGGCGTTCCATTTTTTCAGCCTACAACAGCTCTCCATTCTTCGAATACTACCAGGACGACCTTTGCCCATTCTTTGAAAAGCGCTGGAAGTACCTGTTCGATTTCAACCAGGCTACTCTTGAAACCCTTTGTGAATTGCTGGAACTGGATATCCATCCACAACTGACCCCTGATTTCGAAGTAGTTCCCGGGGAAACCCTCAATCTGCGTGAAGGTATAACCCCAAAAAAACACAAAGCTCTCTCCGACAATGACTTTCACCCTCAGTCCTACACCCAGGTTTTTAGTGACCGCTTCGGCTTTACCCCCAACCTCAGCATCCTCGATTTGCTCTTCAATGAAGGGCCAAACAGCCTAAGCATTCTTAAGCAGTCGTGCCGCTGACAGGCAGATCATCACCTAAAATTAAGAAATAGGCTTTTAACTTTCCAAATCAGATTTTCGGATAACCGGTCCCTGCCAATTTTCAGCTCCAAGGTTCGGGATTTTTATTGGTGCTACGAATATTCATCAAAACAAATTTTAACTCGACGTTTATTCGATGTTTATTCGATGTTTATTCGTAATAAATTCGCGATTTTACGAATTTAATTCGAATATATTTCGAATATATTTTGAATTTACTATAAATAAAATAAGACATAGAAATAAAATATACTAAGGTCGAGTAATCAGCAGAAAAACATTAATTTTCCTGCTAAACAGATAAAATTTGGTTCGGGTCTGGCCCATATTTATTAACGTCCATCACTTTTCCACCTGTAACAAAAGTCCGGAGCTGTAATATTTAATATTATCGTTGTTAAGTTCTTTTTATCACACTTCAGGTCTGAAATAAGGGTGTACTGGCTGATTAAAATGTCTGCGTCATTGTATTTACCCTGTGTATCTTTATAGAATCTTTATATCCTTACTATCAACTTTTATATCCTGTTTACAGAAACTGACACATTTTTGTCAGGTAAAAACAAATGTTACTGATTAAAAAGATGAATCGGTTATTTAACTGGGTATTAATAATAAATATATTAAGCAGGGTATTTTTTATTGCAACGGCAGCTTTATTAATTACAGCAGTGGTTTCCTGGTTGTATACCGAAAATCTTCTTCCTTTCCTTCTATCTTCAGCAATAACCGGAACAATCGGGATTGTAACTTTCATCCCTACCTGGAATAAAACAGAAGAGCTTATACACCGTAAAGAAGCCTTTATCCTGGTAACATTCTCCTGGATTTTTATTTGCCTGATCGGAAGTATGCCTTATCTTTTTTCCGGCACCATTCCCTCATTTACCGATGCCTTATTTGAATCTGTATCAGGTTTCACAACAACTGGTTCATCCATTCTGACCGATATTGAATCATTGCCGCATTCCATTCTTTTTTGGAGAAGTCTGACCCATTGGATTGGTGGAATTGGTATTATTGTATTATTCATTATTATAATGCCCTCGCTGCACGAAGGAGGCTATCAGCTGTTTACGCTTGAATCCTCTTTTCAGGAGAAAATCCAACCCAGGATAAAATCGGTGGGCCAACGGCTGGCTTATATTTACATTTTTCTGACTGGAATTGAAATCATATTTTTGCTTGCAGGTGGAATGAACCTGTTTGAAAGCGTATGCCATTCATTTGGCACAATTGCAACCGGAGGCTTTTCCCCAAAAAACAGCAGCATAGGCGGCTATTCACCTTATATACAATATGTAGTAATGATTTTTATGCTCTTAAGCGGAATGAATTTTATCATTCATTATTATTTAATAAAAAGAGCATTTACCAAAATTAAAGGAAATGAAGAAGTAAGGTTTTATTATGCTGCAATCTTTATACTGGGCAGCATCATCACTGTGGTGCTATTTTCTAATGGAGCCAGGTCATTTGAACAATCATTCAGAGAATCGTTTTTTCAGGTAATTTCCATTGTTACATGTACGGGATATGCTACAGCCGATTATCTGTTATGGCCATCCTCTGCCTGGATGTTAATTTTCTTCATGATGTTTTTAGGTGGGAGCACCGGCTCTACCGCAGGGGGTATAAAAATGGCGCGGCACCTTCTGGTTTATAAAAACCTAAAACGTTTGTTTATGGAGTTCTCACACCCATATGCTATTATGCCATTAAAGTTAAATCAAAATGTTATTTCTGAGCGTATAAATCAATCTATTTTATCTTTTGTGTCGGTTTATCTGGTAATATTTTTTATTGGCTGTACTCTATTAATCTTTACAGGTCTTGATGGAAAGTCCTCAGCCAGCGCTGCAGCAACAGCAATGGCAGGAATTGGCCCAGGTATCGGGACGGTAGGTCCAGCATCCAATTTTGCTCACCTGTCCGATTTCGCAAAGCTAATCCTTACCTTCTTAATGTTGTTGGGGCGGCTGGAAATTTTTACCGTATTAATTCTGTATACTCGTAATTTTTGGAAAAAATAGCAGTATAAATACCTGTTATATTTACATTTACTAATTTTTATAAACAAATGATAATTTTGAAGCGTGGCACCTGAGATAAAAAACCAAATGAAGAAAAAAGCTGTTCAATACCTTATTTCATCAGTTATAATTGCAGTTTCAGTAATTCTGAGCGAACCTTTGGCAGAAACTGAAAATTACCATATTGTTTCTTTTATTCTGTTGTTTGTTGTATCAATTCTGGCTACTTTTATGGGGACAGGGCCCGTATTGCTTGCTGCAACATTAAGTGCCCTGCTGTGGAATTTTTTCTTTATTCCTCCCCATTATACATTCAGTATAGACAAAACAGAAGATATTCTTATTTTCGGTTTATTTTTTATTATTGCCTTGGTAAATGGCGTATTAACAACACGAGTGCGCAATCAGGAAAAGCTGGTACGAGATCGTGAAAAAAGAACCAATGCACTTTTCCAGCTCACACAAGAACTGTCGAAAGCCAGTGGTATAGAAGAAGTACTGAAAGTAGCCATTGATAAAATCAGGGGCCATTTTAAATTGGATTCATTTTTCATTCTGCAGGACGGTGAGAACATACTGAGCACTTCAGGCCGGTTACAACAGCAAAAAAAATTAGTCCCTGCTGAATACCAGGTGGCTGAATGGGTATTTAAAAATTCCGAAAAGGCAGGTGCTTATACTTCAGTTTTCTCTGAACAAAATTACACCTTTTACCCATTGCCCGGAACGAAAGTAAGCCCGGGGGTTGTGGCAGTAAAACTAAATAAACCTTTCACAGAAGACCAAACCTCCTATTGGGATACCTTTTTGGTGCAAATATCAAATGCTCTGGAGCGGGAGTTTTTGGGTGAAATGGCTCAAAGGGTCCGGTTTCTGGATGAATCGGACAGATTATATAAGACCCTTTTTAATTCTATTTCACATGAACTTCGTATTCCTGTAGCAACTATTATGGGTGCCTCCGATTCAATCGTGAATTCCTCTAATACGGCAAACATGCAGTCGGCTTTATGCAATGAAATTTTTACAGCTTCCCTGCGGCTAAACAGGTTAATTGAAAACCTGCTTAATATCTCCAGGCTCGAAAGCGGTCATATATCAGCACGCCTCGACTGGTACGATGTAAATGATTTGGTAAATAAAGTAGCGGATGATTTAAAAGATGAATTAAAACCATTTTCGCTGGAAATTATGGTTCAGGAAAATATGCCCCTTGTTAAAATCGATTTTGGCCTTATGGAGCAAGTATTATATAACCTTCTTATTAATTCAACACAATATGCACCAGCCACCTCAAATATTCTGCTTTCGGTTAGCTATTTCAATGAAAAAATGATTATACAGGTAGCCGATGATGGCCCCGGATTTCCACAAAATGAAATTAAACATGCCTTCAAAAAATTTTTCAGGGTTGACGAGAACAAAACAGGTGGATTGGGATTGGGTTTATCAATAGCCCGTGGATTTGTGGAAGCCCATGGCGGAATAATTTCGATTGAAAACAGAGATCAGGGAGGTGCATTGTTTACCATTCAGATTCCAACAGAAATACCAGATATTAAAAATTTACACGATTCCGGATATGAATGAAAAGGAAACTTTATTAGTTATCGACGACGAAAAACAGATTAGAAGGTTGCTCGAATTGACACTTTCGGCAAGCGGATACAAAGTATTGTTATCTGTAAACGGTAAGGAAGGATTAATAGATGCAGCTACAAATCATCCTTCCTTGATCCTTCTCGACCTGGGCCTGCCTGATATTGACGGGCAGGAGATCCTTATAAAAATAAGAGAATGGTATCAAAAACCTGTTATTGTTCTTTCTGTACGAAATTCTGAGGAAGAAATCATCCGGGCACTCGACAACGGCGCCAATGACTATCTTACCAAACCTTTCAGAACGGGCGAATTACTTGCCAGAATCAGAGTTGCATTAAGATCAGACAACGATGCCTCAGACATTTCTGAATTGATATTCGGTTCATTAACCATCGACAAGGTAAGCCATGTGGTTCGAAAGAATAATGAGATAATTAAATTTACTGCCACTGAATTTTCCCTGCTCCTGCTAATGGCGAAAAATAGTGGGCGTGTACTAACGCATCAATATATACTGAAAGAGATCTGGGGTTATGGATACATCCAGCAAACGCAGTATTTGAGGGTTTTCGTTGCGCAGTTAAGAAAAAAAATAGAAGATAATCCTTCAAAACCAACTCTGATAATTACAGAATCAGGAATAGGGTATCGTTTTGGTGAATGAATAGAGAGGCAGCAGGAAACGGGCTTATGAATGAAAGGTATTATTTCTTTGCATCCCGGCTGGATAAATTGCGAATAAACTGTTCGATTATTTCCCGGTGGTCGAAGGCCATTTCCGGCAGGGAGTTTACCGGGAACCATTCGGCATGGGCCGCATCGTCACCCCCTTTTACCTCTTTTCTTTCATCAAGCATTGCAGAAAAAACTATTGAGATTGTACGGTGCCGGGGGTCACGTTCAATGGCATCGAATACTTTAAACTGTTGCATTTTTTCTGTTTCAAGTCCGGTTTCTTCTTTTAATTCCCTTTTGCAGGCTGTTTCAAGCAACTCGTTCATATTAACAAAACCTCCGGGTAAAGCCCATTTATCTAAAAAAGGTTCGATACCTCTGCGTATGAGAAGAACGTATAAAGTATTATTTTCAAGTGTATACACCAGGGCGTCAACTGTAAGTGCCGGGCGCGGATATTTATAGCTGTACATAAATTATTAATTTTCTGACTGATAAGGGTTATTCATTTTTACCTGTTTTCCAGTATTTGGCAACTAACAACAACATAAAGACGAAGAAGATGATGTATATGAGAAGTTCAATCTGTTTCATTTGAGTCTATCATTTTTTTTATTACACGCATTTTATGTGTATAACGTTTCAAATCCACATTAAAAATTCCATATTGATCCACATTATCAATCCTGACCTTACCGGAAGCATGGATTATTTTATTGCGTTTCCAGATAATCCCCACATGCACAATATTTCCTTCTTCATCATCAAAAAAAGCCAGGTCGCCCGGCAAGGTTTCATCCAGGAAACTCAATGAGATACCCTGCCTTACCTGCTGGCTTGCATCCCGGGGAAGGCGCATTCCAATCATTTTATATAAAATTTGTGTAAGGCCGCTGCAGTCGATTCCAAATGGAGAGCGCCCACCCCACAAATAGGGTGCATTAAAATATTTCAATGCCTGTGATATAACAATACGTCGGGGGGCCTTCGGGCAGCCATAAAATACCTCACCTGTAGCTTCATATGTTTCACTGTTAACAGAAAACTCTTTCAGGTATGGCCTCCATACAGGCAATGTGCTTCCGGCAACCAACATAAGGTTTTGTTCCGCATTTACAGGAACCAGGCTCAGGATATCACCAGTTACAGCAAACGGGCGGCTTTCAATCTTCTTGTATGTACGGGCATTTACGGGAATTATCATTTTACTGTCTATCCATCCTTCGTATCCATCCCAGGCAAGTTTTACATGACTCCATCCAACCATTTCCCCAAAAATTTGAAAATGTTCTCCAAACAGAACCTGCGTCACCATTTCACTTTTTTCTGAAGGTTCTTTACGAACAGGGATAAGACTTAAGCCTGAAATACCATAATCCATTTATTTAATTTCTTAATAATAATTTTGAAATATTAAATTGCGCCTCTTTCTTGCTAATAAAGACAAATCTATAAAAAAAAAGATGTGGGTTAAACAGGTAAGATTTTTATTTGTAATTTTTGAGCGTTAAACTGTCATCTATTTGTACATTTAGTCAAATACAAAAAAACGATGAACAACTTTTTTAAAAGTCTAAAAAAATATACCCGTACATTCTACTGGTTTCTTATTTTTCTGGTTACCGGAGGATTTCTGTTTTTTATCCTGCCTGGGGAGCCGCGTTTCAGGTACGAATACCAAAAAGGCAATCCATGGAACCATGAAAACCTGGTTGCCCCATTTGATTTTGCCATCCTGAAAACATCGGAAGAACTGGAAAAGGACAGACTGGAACAACTCCGATCAGTGATTCCCTATTTCACATTCGATACATTGGTTGCCGGTCAAAAAATTAGTCAGCTGGAAGATGATTGGAACATCCTGACTGATTCTGAAAAAAGTTCTTCCAAAGCCGCCCTTGATTCGTTAAAACAAATGTTGACTAAATTTTATCAAATCGGAATCCTCCCACGTTCGCCGGAAACTTATGATGAACTTGCAAATAAAAACGATCTCCGCAGAAGAACCGGGAACAGGGTTACACGAATTCCAAAAGAAAACATATATTCTGAAAAATCAGCCTACAATGAATTAAATACTATATTGAATGCCCTTGCAGAAAAATATTCCGACCTGGAAGATGTTCTCATGCAGTTGCAGCCGGAAAGATACATCTCATCGAACCTTGCATTCGACAGTGCTACAACACAGAAGGAGCGGGATGAAGCATTAAAAAATGTTTCTGCAACCCGGGGGTTGGTGCAGGCCGGAGAAAGGATAATTCTGGAAGGGGAAATTGTTAATGACGAAAGGTATCAGATACTGGAATCACTTAAAGCAAGTTTTGAATCGGAACGTGGAGAAGGAATCAACCGCTATATGGTTTATATTGGGAAAGGTATTTTGATACTGGTATTTATGATTTTACTTTTCACATTTCTTTTCATATACCGGTTCGATATCCTAAACCAATTCTCCAAACTATCTTTCCTGTTACTGTTTCTGGTAAGCATGATTTTACTTACCATGTTCATCAATTCATTCCCCAGACTACACATTTACCTGGTTCCATTTGCCATTTTCCCGATAGTCATCCATACGTTTTTCGATTCACGCACTGCAATTTTCACATTGATAATTGCCAGCTTAACTGCAGGATTTTACGCACCCAATAATTATGAATTTGTGCTTCTTCAGGTAACCGCGGGAGTTGTTGCAGTTTTCAGTCTGAATAAAATGCACCGGCGCGGACACCTCATCATGGCAGTACTATGGGTATTGTTAACTTATGTGATATTATATGTAGCCCTTGAAATGATTTTCGAGGGAACCTTGATAACCATCAATTTTAAAATGCTTCAATGGTTTGCACTCAGCAGCATTCTTATCGTACTGGTTTACCCTCTGGTTTTTATCTTCGAAAAAATTTTCGGATTTGTTTCAGATGTTACTCTTATTGAATTATCGGATACAAATCAGCCATTGCTGCGGAAAATGGCCGAAGAAGCTCCCGGTTCATTTCAGCATTCACTACAAATTGCCAACCTGAGTGAGGAGATTATTTTGAAGATTGGTGGCAATCCATTTCTGGTAAGGGCAGGAGCTCTGTACCACGATATCGGAAAGACTGCCCGTCCTGAATTTTTTATAGAAAACCAGGCAGTGGGAATCAACCCGCACGATAAGATGAACCATCTAAAAAGTGCCGAAGTAATAATCGATCATGTTAAAAATGGCATAAAACTTGCAAAAAAATATAAATTGCCTGAAGCTTTGACAGAGTTTATTGCAACGCATCATGGCACTACAAAGGCACAATATTTTTACCTGAAACACCAGGAAGAAAACCCGGGTGAGCAGGTCGATGAAGGATTATTTATTTACCCGGGACCGTTGCCCCGGAGCAGAGAGGCAACAGTAGTAATGATAGTTGATGGTATTGAAGCCGCCTCACGCAGCCTGAAGGAGAAAACACATGATAACATAAGGGAAGTAGTTGATAATATGATTAATCAGAAGATCAGGGATGGTCAGTTGGAGAATTCAGAATTAACCTTCCGCGATATTAAAATTATAAAAGAAACTTTATTGAATAAGTTGTTAAATATTTATCACATTAGAATTGAATATCCAAAAGATAAAAATGATAAAACAAAAAGATAAAAAGATTATTTATTTTTGTGCCGAAAAATTATAAACAAGGAGAACAGAAAATGAGAAAGTTGAGAGATATAGTGGTGTATGTTTTTTTTCTGTCGTTTTTTATTATAGGGTGCAGCGAAAGCCCGTTGCCGGAACCTGAGAATCCGGCAGAGATAAAAACAGAAGCATCCAAAGTTACCCAAAAGGTCAATTCATTCATAAAACTTGTAATGAATGATATTTATTTATGGTATAATGAAGTACCTGATTTAGATATCAGGTACGAAGCTGATTCCGAGAAATACTTTTACAAACTTTTATCCAAAGAGGATAAATGGTCATTCATTACCGATGATGCCAAATCACTTGAGGACAGCTTTGAGGGAGTTGAAACCTCCTTTGGTTATTCGCTGGCATTCGGCCGGTTTTCAAATACAGGCAATATATTTGCGCTGGTTGAATTTGTTTATCCCAATACTCCTGCATCTGAAGCAGGCATTGAACGTGGGGATATCATCGTGCTTAAGAACGGGAGCGATATTACCGATGAAGATTACCGCGATTTACTTTTTGCACCGAGCCTGAATATAACAAGGGGTATCAGAACACCCCAGGGCATTTCTATTGATTCAAAATCCATCAATATGACTGCAAGAGTTTTGAGCCTTGATCCAGTACTGATTACCGATGTTATTGAACACAACGGCAAAAAAATCGGATACCTTTTCTATGCACAGTACATCGGTGGCTTTAATCCAAGCCTCGATAATGCATTCAGTTATTTTATGGAGGAAGGAATAACCGACCTGGTTGTTGATTTGCGGTATAACCCTGGCGGTGGTGTAGATGCAGCACAGCATTTTTGCAGCTCAATAGCCCCTGCAAGTGTCGTAAACAGTGAAGAAACTCTGGTTACATTCCGGTGGAATGACAAATATCAAAAAGAACTGGAGCGATTAAACGATGTTAATAATCTGAAGATTTCGTTTGAAAATAATGTCCCGGTAAAAATGGGATTAAATAAAATACATTTTCTGACCGGCAGCGGTACTGCCTCCGCCTCTGAATTAAGCATCACCGGGTTAAAACCCTACATGAATGTGACCACTGTTGGGGAAACGACCTATGGAAAGTATACTGCATCAAATACGATGAAACCAGAATATTTTTATGAAAAGCCTGATCAGTACAAGGATTTTTCCAACTGGGCTATTCAACCCATTATAGCACGTTTTGCAAATTCCCTGGGTGTAACAGATTTTAAAGATGGATTTGCGCCCGATATTGCTGTAACCGACAGCATCATTTTGGGATATTCATTGGGAGATATAGAAGAACCCCTACTGAAAGCAGCTATTGAAGATATTACCGGCAGCCCTGTTATTGCAAGGAAAAAAGCAAAAATGCCTGCACCTGAATATACGCTCTTCGATCGCGGATTCTCCCGGTACGATGCCAATAAACGGGAGTTGCTGCTGGATGGGATAAAGCTGGATCAATTGTACAACTAATTGTAAATGATATGCATCGAAAATGGCTGCTTTATGGCAGCCATTTTTATTTTGTGATAATTAAATTCCATCCCTGCCAATTTTATCAGTTGCGGCTGACGGACCCAAGGCCATCGATACTTTCTGTGACTTCCGGATCACCGGAGTACCTTATTTTACCTGCTCCTTTAATTGTTGCGTTTAACTTTCGGGTAGCGTAAACCCTTCCTGTCCCTACCCCATCAATCCTGAAATCTACATCACGAGCCTTAAGTTCATCGGCATTAATGTGCCCCGCGCCGGCCAGTCGCATATGAAGCACATCGGCCACTCCTTGCAGTTCCACCACTACCCCTCCCTTGTTCTCTATAGAAATTTCATTTGCCTTGGCCTGCAATTTTACCCTGGCCCCTCCTTCCAGAAGCATTTCCAGGTTTTTTAAATCAAGGTAACCCCTGGTTTCAAGCCTCACACTTCCATATATTCTGAGTTTTGTTAAAGATTCAAAGGTAACATAAATGGTAATTCTGCTAAAGTCAAATGGTTTTCTGTCAACATGCACATGAAGCAATCCATCCTGGTTTGAAATTTTCAGATAATCGAATGCTTTGGGATCAGCAACCATTACCTCCACTAAAGATGAATTGCCCTGGATGAGTTCCACTCCAAAAGCTCCTTCGAAAAAAAGTTCATCGAACCTTCCTGTTTCATAGACACGCGAATGCCTGTCATCATCCTGGGCTGAAACAGGAACAATAAATATACAGCTTAATACAAAAGTGATTCCGGCAATGAAAGAGAAAACCTGTAGTTTCATTTTGATAATTTTAAACATTATTATACTTCCAGATACAAAATTAGTTAGTTCTCCGGTAAAAAGCATTAAAAATCGGCAAACAGTATAATTATCAGGACCAGGAAGTATATTTTTAATCCCTGAGCCATATAATAAACAACAAACCGTACACAATCAGAAAATATAATACGATCACTATAAATAAATCCATAAAAACAATCTGAGGGATCATAAGCATTCGACGGATTACATATACCACTGACAAGACTAAAAGTACAAAAAGTGATCTGACAGCAACAACAGAATATGTTCTGATAAGCCAGGCAGAGAAACCCATCCATGTTAATCCGAATACCATCAACATCATGCCCTCGGATGAAAATCCAGTGTTCAGCCTTACCATTCCCCAAATTGAAGGCAGAAGTCCGGCCAACAATAACCCCCGGGCCACACTTCTTCTTATATTATTTCTGTTTACAGGGTTTTCTATTTTTGGAAAAAGCCTTGGCTTCAATGGTTCATGCCTGAACTCAGGAGCATACAGATCGTCTTCAGTTGCAATAATATCCCTGTTAATCGCCTCTTTGACAGCGGCCTTTGCCACATAATCCTGGTACAATTTCCGTTTTTTCAATATGTCTCTTAACTGTTCATCCTCAAGTTCCTTCAAATTTACTTCTATTTCAGGATTTGAATTTGACATACTTGTTTTCTCCGGCATTTTAGAATACTTTTATATTTTCAAACAAATAAAAAAGAAAATTGTCATATAATGAAAAATTTAATTCCATTAAAAATTATCCGACATGTACAATTTTGAATACAAAAATCCGGTAAAAATTATTTTTGGTAAAGGCAGTATTCCCAAAGTTGCCGGCGAAATCCCATGGAATTCAAAAGTAATGATGCTTTATGGGGGGGGAAGTATAAAACAAAATGGAATCTATGAGCAGGTAAAAAATGCCCTCAGTGATTTTGAACTGATTGAATTTGGAGGCATTGAACCCAATCCGCATTACGAAACCTGTATGATGGCAATTGAACTGGCAAAGAATGAAAACGTCGGGTTCCTGCTGTCTGTTGGAGGAGGTTCGGTACTTGATGCCACAAAGTTTATTGCTGCAGGTATACTGTATCAGGAAAATGATCCTTGGGATTTTCTGAAATACCGTTATGAAATTGAAGTACAGGAAGCAGTGCCTCTTGGTGCAGTCCTGACATTGCCTGCCACTGGCTCTGAAATGAACGGAACATCAGTAATTACAAGGGTTTCGAGCCAGGAAAAAATGGCATTCGGTTCTCCAAAAGTTATGCCTCAGTTTTCAATTCTTGATCCCGAATGTGTATTCACTTTGCCCGACCGGCAGGTAGCCAATGGCATTGCTGATGCGTTTGTACATGTTATTGAACAATACCTTACCTTTCCTGTTAATTCACCCCTGCAGGATCGTTTTGCGGAAGGAATTCTTCTGACCCTTATTGAGGAAGGTCCGAAAGTATTAGCAAACCGTACGGACTATGAATCAGCAGCGAATTTTATGTGGAGCGCAACCATGGCCCTGAACGGATTGATTGGCGCTGGTGTCCCCCAGGATTGGGCGACACATATGATTGGCCATGAACTGACTGCTTTCCATGATATTGACCATGCACGTACCCTTGCTATAGTCCTGCCCGGTCTGATGAATATCAAACGATTCAATAAAAAAGAGAAACTTTTGCAATATGGCGAACGTATATGGGGAATTTCGGAAGGAACAGATGATGAAAGAATTGACAAGGCTATAGGTAAAACAATTGAATTCTTCAATTCAATGGGGATTCCCTGCACCTTGCCTGAATACAAGGTACCATCTTCAACTATTGTAAAAATTTCAGACCGGTTTAAACAAAGGGAGAGCAAGCTGGGAGAAAACAAAGACATCGATTTCAAAGCTGTAGAAACCATCCTGGAAGACAGACTATAAAAATTCATTAATTCCTGTTTCCCTTGATGGAAGTTATCGATGCAGCGCAATGTATTGATTGATCAAATCATTGTATGCAGCACGTAAATTTTGTACCACTTTATTTTGTGCATCAAAGTTACGGCCATTAATGTGCGAAAGAGGTAATATTTTCGGTGAAGTCCCGGTAATAAATGCAGCATCGAAAGTATACAAATCATTTAGCAAAATTTCCTGTTCACGGAAAGGGAAATTTAAATTTTTAGCAAGCTGAATAGTCTTTAACCTGGTAATTCCAAGCAATACTTCGTTTCCCGGTGGCGTAAAAAGCTGGCTACCGGAAACGAAAAAAACATTGCTGCGGCTGCCTTCTGTTACCTTACCTGAATGATCAGCAAGCAGTACTTCATAATAACCTTCCTTCTCCATCATTTCATCAGCCTGCTGCCTTACAGGAGTGAGAAATACCTTGGCATTGGGATTCTCACGTTCAGCATGTAAAATACCACAGGTGACGCCAGTGATGTACCAATTTTCTGCAGGATATTTATGAAGAATAAAAAAAGCTTTCAGATTAATTTTACACGATAATAAGATATTTCCTTCAGCAACCTGATTCTGGCGTATCAACTGATAAATAAACCCGGCTATTTCCTGCTTTGAAAACCGAATGGTATGATTTGCTAATTGGGCTGATACAAAAAAACGATTCAGGTGCTCTTCCAAAAATAGAGGAACGCCCATGGTAACCCTTATTACTTCATAAACACCCCCTGCATTTTCGGAAACAATGAATTCACTGTTGGGCTTGATCTGCCCATTATGAATAAAAACATTATGAAGTGGATATTGTATCATACTTTCATTTTTTAAAACAAATGTATGTATTATTTTTACGAATACCCTGATGACCATGTAAAGGATGCTATTCCGGTGCGAAACGGATTTAATATGATTGAACTTGAGTACACTGAAAAAAACTTTTTTATGAATAGTAATAATGATATACCTGAAGTGGTTTCATCTGTAACATTCAATCCTTACAAGCATCACCTGGGGTTTCTTAAAATGAAGATTACATTGTGGCAAAAAAAAGAGTGGCCGGAAACAGCCCAGGAAATCAGGAGCATTGGGAACAACCTGATTGATTTGTATTATGGACAACTTACAGTTGGTGAAATTTATAACGAAGTAAATAAATTTGCTGAAAGCAACTGCCTCACATCTCCTGGCAGGCTGGCAGATTGGCTGAATCCATTTAAATATAAAAAACTCAGACTTCCCGATGGATCTATGTGGGTAATAAAACAAGGCAAGAATTCTACTCGGTTCCTTCATATACATCCTGCCAAATATTCTCCACACACTATAAGAATAAAAGCACCTACACTGAAGACGGTTATAGCCCTGCAAGTGTTGATTGGGGATATGAAAAAGGCAGATTTAACGGCATTGAACAGAATCCGGAAAGAAAAACTAAATCTTTCGCCCATAAAAACGTTACAAGCAGGTAAGGGAATTGCAAGATTGATAGCAAATTTTAATTCATTGTAATTTGCACCTTTTGAAAAATTAAAAGTGCCAATAAACACCTTTGGTAATTATAAAATGAAAAAAAAAGAATCAGTAAATTTTTCGGAATAACCCTGACGAGGGTATAAAACCCTCATCAGGATTATATATTACTTACAGAAACTAATTTCTAAACACCAGCCCCTCATCTTCTGCGTCAATTACAATGGGTTTGTCCTTATCCACCGTGCCTGCAAGTATTCTTCGCGAGAGTTCATTCAGCACATGCTTCTGAAGGTGACGTTTTACCGGGCGTGCGCCGAAGTGCGGATCGTACCCGATGGCAGCAAGCCAATCAACAGCCGCATCAGTAATTGAAATTTTCACATCGGTTCCCGAAAGCCGTTTTAACACCTGGTCGAATTGCAGCTTCACTATCTGATTGATGTCGCTTCGTGAAAGTGGTGTAAATACAATGGTTTCATCAATGCGGTTTAAAAACTCGGGCCGTATGGTGCGACGTAACAACTCCATCAGCTTTATACGGGTTTCTTCAAGCACCTCCTCCTGATTGGACACGTTCATATTCTCCAGGCTCTCTTGTATCAGCTGCGACCCCAGATTAGAGGTCATAATAATTATGGTATTCTTGAAGTTGACCGTCCGGCCCTTATTGTCGGTTAGTCGCCCGTCGTCAAGCACCTGCAGCAGTACGTTGAACACATCGGGATGTGCTTTTTCAATCTCGTCAAACAGAACTACCGAATAGGGTTTGTGTCTTACCGATTCAGTCAGCTGTCCACCCTCGTCGTAACCTACGTATCCGGGTGGACTTCCGATGAGCCTGGTAACTGAGAACTTCTCCTGATATTCCGACATATCGATACGGGTCATTGCATTTTCATTATCGAACAGGTACTCAGCCAAGGCCTTTGCCAGCTCTGTTTTACCCACACCTGTAGAGCCCAGGAAGATGAATGAGCCAATAGGTCGCTTTTCATCCTGCAAACCTGCCCGGCTCCTGCGAACTGCATCCGATACGGCGGCAATGGCTTCATATTGCCCTACCACCCGTTTACGCAGTTCATCCTCCATATGAAGTAATTTTTCACGCTCGCTCTGCATCATTCTAGAAACCGGTATGCCGGTCCAGCGGGCAACGACTTCAGCTATATCTTCGGCATCCACTTCCTCTTTAATCAGACTTTCTCCCTCCTTCATCTTCTGAAGCTCCTTCTGCAAGGATTCTATAATATTTTCCGCTTCTTTTATCTTTCCATACCTTAATTCGGCTACCCTATCATACCGGCCCTGCCGTTCTGCTTCTTCTGCCTCTACTTTGAAGTCATCAATTTCTGCTTTCTTTTTTTGTATGGAATCAATAACCGACTTTTCGCTCTGCCATTTTGCGCGCAGGTGTGACTGCTGTTCCTTCAGATTTGAAATCTCCTCTCCCAGTGAAGCCAGTTTTTTATCATCCTTCTCACGTTTTATAGCTTCCCGTTCAATTTCCAATTGTTTAATACGACGTTCGATCTCGTCGAGTTCTTCCGGTACCGAATCCATCTCCAGACGAAGTTTTGCTGCAGCCTCATCCATCAGGTCGATGGCTTTGTCGGGCAGGAAGCGATCGGAAATGTACCTCTGCGACAGTTCAACAGCAGAAATAATAGCGTCGTCTTTAATACGCACCTTGTGGTGACTTTCATACCGTTCCTTAATACCCCTAAGGATGGAGATGGCGCTTAGTGTATCCGGTTCGTCCACATGCACTACCTGAAACCGCCGTTCAAGTGCTTTATCCTTTTCAAAATACTTCTGGTATTCACTAAAGGTCGTGGCACCAATTGCCCTTAACTCTCCACGGGCAAGTGCAGGTTTCAGGATATTGGCCGCATCCATTGCACCCTCACCTTTACCCGCTCCCACTAAGGTATGGATCTCGTCGATAAAAAGTATAACCTCTTCGTTTGAATGCACCACCTCATGAACAACAGCTTTCAAACGTTCCTCGAACTCTCCTTTGTATTTGGCTCCTGCAATCAAAGCACCCATATCAAGCGAAAACACTTGCTTCGATTTCAAATTCTCCGGTACATCGCCCCGCACAATACGATGGGCAAGTCCTTCGGCAATAGCCGTTTTCCCCGTACCTGGTTCCCCTATCAGAATAGGGTTGTTCTTGGTACGTCGTGAAAGGATTTGAAGGATACGCCGAATTTCTTCATCTCGTCCGATAACAGGATCGAGCTTTCCCGAGCGGGCCCTCTCATTCAGGTTCAGGGCAAACCGATTCAAAGAATTAAACCGATCCTCTGCCGTCTGACTGTCTACTTTCGACCCCTTTCGCAATTCCTCAATGGCTTTTTGCAATTCCTTACGTGTAATGCCGTTATCCTTCATCAGCCGGCTTACTGAATCACCTGCATCAAGTAAAGCCATCAATATATGTTCAACCGAAACAAACTGGTCGCCCATCTCCTGCGCCAAAGCAAGCGATTTCTGTAAAACCCTGTTGGTTGATGAAGATATGTATTGCTCCCCTCCGGTAACCTTCGGATACGACTCCACAATCTTATCGGCTGCCTGCTGAAAGATACCTGTTTCTACTCCCAGCTTTTTCATCAGGAATCCCACTACATTCTCAGCCGAATGAAACAATCCTTTAAGTATATGACCTGTTTCAACCGACTGCTGGTTATTACCTTGTGCTACCTGAAATGCATACTGAATTGCCTCCTGTGCCTTTATGGTAAAATTATTCAGATTCATAATTCAATTGCTTTTATATTTTGGCAAAATCAACAACAAATCTGAATCCATAAAGTACTGATAGACAAATTGTCACAGCTTATGGAAAAAAAATGAAATATTAGCACTATTTAAAAGGGGAGGAGGTGAATTTATGGCAGGAAATTCCGTTCAACCATATAATTAAATATGGTTGAAATTCAACTTCGATTCAATATTTCTATCAACCGGTAGCAGTAAAATTGTTCAGTTCATCCTGTGAGAAATCCTGAACCTTTTTATTCATGCTCCGTTGGCGCAAGATATTCTGCGCTTTTTTGTTTAAATGTTGGTATGCTTCAGCAAATGAGTTAATATCCCTGAATGTTTTGATGATTTCAACTTTTGGTTCAGGCTTGTCCACTGTTTCGTTATAAACCGGAAAATTCCGGGCAATAACATCATGAGGAATCAGCCGTTCGTTTTCAAAATCATACGAAAACTCCTTGTGCTCAGCAAAAACAAACTCAAGATAAGTCCGATCGTACTGGATTTCATAAAACCGAGCATAAACTACATATACCTTCCCATCGGGTAAACCATAAAACTGCACCGGTAACTTCGATGGGAAATAAGAAATATTCGATCGATAGATCAATTTTACAAAGGATTTCATGGTTGGTACTTTTTTAGTAAAATTTAAAATCTATAAAAACCGACTAAAATTATATAAATTTTTGTAATAACCAGGAATATGAATGGAAATCAGAAACAGGATTAAAAATATCAGCAATTTGCCTATCAAAACATTCAGCATTTTAAAAATATTCATGCAAATTACGATTGTATTAAAAAGTTTTTACCGTATCTTTAAAAAACTATCGACATGCTGGCTATACCGTTGGAGTTCAAAAATATGAATTGAATATGATTAAAGATAAAAGCAATGGCAGGCTGGACGAAATTATTCTATTTGCCCGCAAACACAATATTTCACAAAGTTTCGATGAAATTTATCATTTACTGGATAATTATTCAAAGAAAAACCACGAGGTAATTTTTTACAGGGGTTATATGCCGCTTTCGCTCGAGTTTACCGTCTCGTTTGAAGGAGAAAAAATTACTGGTGGCAGTGTCCTCTTCCATGGGATGTTCGATACAAGAGACCTCTCCTCCTTTTCGCTTTCCTTATCTACCGGAAAAGAGGTAAGCTGGAAGCTGAAGGTTTGAATGCAATCTACAATGTTATTACACCAAAAACCCTTTTTAGTACCTGCAGGTTTGGAGAAGATAAGTCTTATTTTATGTCATAGCGTTAACTTTAAAGACAAGAGTTCACTGGACATAACTCCATACACAGGGGGGCTTCTTTCGCAATGAAGCAATAAAAAGTAAAATAAAGGCTAAAAAGTATTGCCTGTTATATTTTCCGGGTATTCCACATGAGTAAGACAGAGTCCGTGAGCCGGTACTGATGCACCTGCTGCACCACGATTTTGAATTTCAATAATACGTCTGAAATCCTCAAGAGTAACCTTACCCTTTCCCACATCAAGCAAAGTACCAACAATTGCACGCACCATATTTCTAAGAAACCGGTCGGCTTTAATTGTAAAAACCAGACGGTTGTTCTCAATTTTCCATTCTGCTGTAAAGATTTTACACAAATTGGTGTTTACATCGGTATGCAGCCTGCTGAAACTGGTAAAATCATTATAAGTCATCAGGATAGTGGCAGCCTCATTCATTTTTGACACATTGGGTCGTAAACGAATATAATATTCTGTATCGGTAGTAAAGGGATTTTTCTCCTGAGTAATAAAATATTTATAGGTTCGCGACATGGCACTGAAGCGGGAATGAGCACCTGCAGGCACTTTCCATATTTTTTGAATGGCGATATCGGGAGGCAAAAAGCTGTTAAGACGATAAACCAGTTTTGGCAAGTTACCTAATTCACCGGCCGCATCAAAATGCAGCACAAAAAATGCTGCATGGACGCCGGTATCTGTCCTGCCTGCGCCTGTTACACCAATTTTTTCATTCAGTATGGTAGAAAATGCACTCTCCAGCACCTCCTGTACAGAAAGCGCATTTGACTGAACCTGCCATCCATGGTATTGGGTTCCTTTAAAACTGAGTTGTGCAAAATAGCGATTCATACCCTGATATTTCGCGTTCAAAAATAGCAGAAATACAGAAACTTTTTGAAAGTTATCCGGTATTTATAATAAATTCGAGCCTCCTGTTTACCATAGGCTAAGTTTCATTACGTATCATGCTGAAAAATTGACAGCCGATAATTTTTCATTATCAATTATTATAAAAACATCATGCCCTATAACTGACAATCAGACACTTGACATCTAAAATTTTGTCATAAAAATTCTGGTGGTATTTATTTTGCGAATAACAAAAATAGTGAGCAATAAAAAAATAAATGTTAAACTTAAAAATAAAAGGAGGATTGAATTATGACACTTGCAAGAAGAACTGAAACAGGAATGCCTTCACTGTTTGACAGAATTTTCAACGGTGATCTGATGGATTGGGGAATGTCGAATTTTTCCGGCCCTAACAGCACCTTACCGGCAGTAAATGTGCGTGAAACTAATGATGATTACATTCTTGAAGTAGCTGCTCCGGGAATGACCAAAAAGGACTTCAAAATTAATTATCAAAACAATCTGCTGACCATTTCTTCCGAAAGAGAAGAAAAAAATGAAGATAAAAGCGACGGTTATTCCCGGAGGGAGTTTAGTTACACATCGTTCCAGCGTTCTTTTACTGTACCTGGCAACGAAGTGGACAGCGATAAAATTACTGCTACTTATGCGGATGGTATATTACATGTAAAAATTCCCAAACGTGAGGAAGTAAAACCAAAACCGGCAAGGGAAATTAAAATTTCCTAAGCAATAAACAGGCAGGAAATTCTTCCTGCCTGTTTCTTTAACTATCAATATGGTAATACTACTTAATAAATTTTAACTAAACAGATAGATTTTTATCTTTGCAAACGTTTAAATTCGTGCCTTTTAAAATTTAGGCATCTCTCAAAGAAGGAATTATAAAAACCAAAAAAAGATATAACAGAATAAAACAGGTATGATTCAAACTGTAGATATTAAAGAACTGAACGAGCGGATTCAAAGAGAGAGCTCGTTTGTTGATCTTGTTACTCTTGAAATGAACAAGGTAATAGTGGGACAGAAGCATCTGGTAGAAAGCTTATTAATAGGTTTGTTATCCAACGGCCACATTCTGCTTGAAGGAGTTCCGGGCCTGGCAAAAACACTGGCTATTAAATCACTGGCCAATACCATCAGTGCGAAATTTGCCCGCATACAATTTACACCTGACTTGTTACCTGCCGACTTATTAGGCACAATGATTTACAGTCAGAAAAGGGAAGAGTTTTCAATTAAAAAGGGACCCATCTTTGCCAATTTTATACTGGCAGATGAAATAAACCGTGCGCCTGCAAAAGTGCAGTCGGCTTTGCTCGAAGCCATGCAGGAGCGCCAGATAACAATCAGTGACACTACCTTTAAACTGGAGGAGCCATTCCTGGTGATGGCTACTCAGAATCCCATCGAGCAGGAAGGTACATACCCACTTCCTGAAGCGCAAGTTGACCGGTTTATGTTAAAAGTAGTAATAAAATACCCAAACAGGGAGGAAGAACGGCAGATTATTAACCAAAATCTACTAAAAAAGTTTCCGGAGACATCAGCCATATTGAAGCCTGAAGATATACTGAATGCCCGGGAAGTGGTGAAAGATGTATATATGGATGAGAAAATTCAGAAATACATTGTAGATATTGTTTTTGCGACACGAGATCCGCAGGCCTACCAACTGGAGAAATACCAGGAAATGATTTCATACGGAGCATCTCCAAGAGCAGGAATAAGTCTGGCCCAGGCAGCAAAAGCCTTTGCATTTATAAAGCGCCGCGGTTATGTTATTCCTGAAGATGTAAGAGCCGTGTGTCCTGAAGTAATGCGTCACCGCATCGGATTGAGTTATGAAGCCGAAGCAAACAACATAACATCTGAAGAAATAATTACTGATATCCTTAATAAAGTGGAAGTGCCCTAAAGAAGCGCCCTTAAATTCCCTGATAAGCGGGAAGAAACTATTTTTAAATGAGACGTTATAAAAATAAAGGGATACTTCATATCATAGTCTTTCTCCAGGTGGGGGAATTCCAGCAAGGAAAGGAGGTTTTTGATGGAAACGAGTGAGTTATTGAAACGTGTAAGGAAAATTGAAATTAAAACCCGGGGGTTGTCCCGGAATATCTTTGCCGGTGAATACCACAGTGCATTTAAAGGAAGAGGCATGGCATTTTCAGAAGTTCGGGAATACCAGTATGGAGATGATATCCGAAATATTGACTGGAACGTTACAGCCCGTTATAATCATCCATATATAAAGATTTTTGAAGAAGAAAGAGAATTAACTGTAATGCTGCTAATTGATGTAAGTGGTTCACGGAATTTTGGCACATTTGAAAAAATGAAGAAAAATGTGATAACTGAAATTGCAGCAATTTTGTCTTTTTCAGCAATACAAAATAACGATAAAACCGGGGTAATTTTCTTTTCAGATAAAATTGAGAAATTCATTCCGCCCAAAAAGGGGAAAAGCCATATTCTTCGTATTATAAGAGAACTTATTGACTTTCATCCCCAGCATACCGGCACAGATATTACAGAAGCAGTCCGGTACATGACCAATGCCATTAAAAAGAAATGCACAACTTTTATTATCTCGGATTTCATGGACGATAACCCGGCTCTTGAAATGGCACTTTCAGTAGCAAACAATAAACACGATGTAGTAGCATTAAAAATTTACGATGACCGGGAAAGAGAATTGCCACCGATTGGAATGGTTATGCTTAAAGATGCAGAAACCGGAAAATATATCTGGGTTGACAGCAGTTCCCGCAAAGTGAGAAAAATGTATGCCGATTATTGGAACCGGCATATTAACCGCCTGGATAATCTCTTTAAAAAGTGCAATATTGATTATGCTTCTATCAACACACATGAAGATTATGTAAAATCTTTAATGACCCTTTTCAAAAGAAGGGCTGTTAAACCGTAATGCGAATGAAGCTGAATATAAAAATAATTTCTTTTTTAGCACTGGTTCTGATAGCATCTACATCCTACGCGCAACGTATAAAGGCTACTGCCAGCATTGATTCAACAAATATCTTACTGGGTGACCAGGTAAAGCTCTTTTTGGAAATAGATCATCCAAAGAACATAAAAATTCAATTTCCACGGGTACCTGATACCCTTGCGGGTTATGTTGAAGTTCTTAACAGGTTTGAACCCGATACTTTTGAACTGGATGATGAAACTTTTCAGAAACAGATTCAGGCATATCTAATAACATCGTTCGACAGCGGCTCTTATCGAATTCCGCCATTCTGGTTCAAGGTTGATTTAGAGGGCAGAATTGATTCAATCCCCACTAACGGAGTAACCCTGAATGTTCACACCCTGCCAATTGATACCACACGGGGCCCTACAGACATTAAAATGCCTTATGATGCTCCGGTAACTCTAAAAGAAGTAATCCCATATATTCTGGGAATTATACTGTTAGGGGCCATTTTATTTTTCATTTTTTATGCGCTCAGGAGAAAGAAAAACAATCAGCCTCTGTTTGTTTTGCCTAAAAAGCCAAAAGAACCCGCGCATGTTATTGCGCTCCGTGAACTGGATCGCATAAAAAAAGAGAAATTATGGCAACAGGGCAAATCCAAACAATTTTACAGTGAAGTTACCGAAACATTACGCAAATACATTGAAGACAGATTTGATATTCCTGCTATGGAGCAAACTTCCGATGAAACAATTGAAAGCTTCAGGAATAAACCCGGATTGCTAAAAGACCGAACTTTTGAGAACCTGCGGAACACATTAAAACTGGCCGACCTGGCAAAGTTTGCAAAATACCGGCCTTTGCCCGACGATGATAATATGACATTAGTGAATGCATATTTTTTTATTAACGATACAAAAAAGGAAGAGAAAAAAACCGAAACTCCTGAAAACATGCATGACAATGAAGGAGAGGATGTTGAAATAAAATAAATTAGGATGTTTGAAGGATTGATATTTAATAACCCTGAATATTTCTATCTGCTGTTATTGATTCTGCCAATGACCGCCTGGTATATATTGAGTCAGAAAAGAAATACAGCAAGCCTTCAGGTTTCATCTGCAGCGCCTGTAATGAAGGCTCCAAAAACCATCAGATATTATCTTCGGCACCTGGTATTTTTTCTCCAGGTACTGGCATTTTCAGCATTCATTGCTGTGCTTGCACGCCCGCAATCATCGAGCAACTGGGAAAATGTTACTACCGAGGGGATTGATATCGTTATTTCACTCGACGTTTCCACAAGCATGCTTGCCAGGGATTTTACTCCCGACCGGCTCGAGGCAGCAAAAAATGTAGCCATGGAATTTATTTCAGGCAGGCAATACGATCGCATGGGGTTAGTGATTTTTGCAGGAGAAGCATTTACACAGGCACCTTTAACTACTGACAGGGCAGTTCTGCTTAACTTATTCAAGGACATACAGACCGGCCTTATACAGGATGGAACAGCCATCGGGAATGGCCTGGCTACAGCCGTAGCCAGACTTAAAGACAGTGATGCCATTAGCCGTGTAGTAATATTACTGACCGACGGAGAAAATAACTCCGGTGAAATTGCCCCGCTTACGGCCGCAGAAATTGCCCGCACATTTGGGATAAGGGTATACACTATTGGAGTCGGATCTGTAGGAACTGCTCCTTTCCCGGTACAAACGCCATATGGGACCCAGTATCGTGATATAGAAGTAAAAATAGATGAAGATATGCTGCAGGAAATTTCCAACATTACAGGTGGAAGGTATTTCAGGGCAACCAGTAATACAAAATTGCAGGAGATCTACAATGAAATAGATGAGTTGGAAAAGTCAAAAATAGAAGTACGTGAGTTCAGTCGCCGCTCCGAGGAATTCCAACCCTTTGCACTGGCAGGAATTTTGTTAATAGTATTGGGTTTTTTGCTAAAAATAACAGTATTCAGAACAGTTCCTTAATATTCAGAAAAAATGGAAATGTTTAGATTTGCACATAGTGAATATTTATGGGGTTTATTAATCATACCCTTTCTGGCCGTAATCTTTCTGTGGTCGAGATACTCACGTAACAGAGCATTGCAACGGTTTGGAAACAAACACTTGGTGCGGGAACTTATGCCTCTGGCTTCAAAAAGCAGACCAGTTTTTAAGTTCATTTTGATTCTTTTGGCGCTTGCTTTTTTTATTGTTGGAGCCGCCCGGCCACAGTTCGGGTCTAAACTGGAAAAGGTGCAGCGTGAAGGAGTGGAAATTATTATCGCACTCGACGTTTCAAACAGCATGATGGCACAGGACATTCAGCCAAATCGGCTGGACAGAGCTAAACGTGCCATTTCAAGATTGATTGACCGGCTAAAAGATGATAAAATTGGATTGATTGTTTTTGCCGGGGATGCTTATATCCAGCTCCCGATAACAAGTGATTACAATTCAGCCAAGTTGTTTTTGGATGCCATTAATACGGATGTTGTACCCCGACAGGGAACAGCAATTGGAGCTGCAATAAACCTTGCTGTTAAATCTTTTACTCCGGCTGCCATAACCAACAAAGCAATAGTAATTATCACTGATGGTGAAAATCATGAGGACGATCCAGTTTCAGCAGCAAAACAGGCAGTCGACAATGGCATTATTGTCCACACCATTGGTATGGGTTTGCCCCAGGGCTCACCCATCCCGGTTGTACGAAACGGCCAGACAGAATACATGCGTGACAGGGATGGAAACGTGATAATAACCCGGCTTGATGAAGAAATGCTTGAGCAGATTTCTGCAGCTGGAAATGGCATATATGTGCGTGCAAATAATGCACAGGTAGGTCTCAATGTATTATTTGATGAAATAAATAAACTGGAAAAAGAGGAATTGGAGTCGCTGGTATATTCAGAATACGATGATCAGTTTCAATATTTTTTTGCTATCGGTCTGTTGTTGCTTTTACTTGAATTTGTTATTCTTGAAAAGAAAAACAAATATTTAATGAGAATAAAACTGTTTTCAGCAAAATAGATGAGAAAATGAGAGGATTAATTATTATAATATTTATATCAGTAGCTTCTGTTACGGTTTCCGCTCAGAATGAACGCAAACACATCCGAAGTGGCAATAAATTGTTTATGGAGGCAGTTAAAGACACAACCCGGCTCGATACATCCCTGTTCAGAAAGGCAGAAACAGAATATCGAAAAGCGTTGGATAAGAGGCCGGGGCATGAACAATGGGAATTTAACCTTGCCGATGCGCTTTATAAACAAATGCAGTTTGATCAGGCAGAGAAAAAATTTGACGAGTTATCATTACAACTTGAAAATACTTATGAGCAGGCACGTGCGTTGCATAACCGCGGGAATAGCCAGCTTATGCAACAACAAATCGATGAAAGCATTGAATCCTATAAGGAAGCTTTACGCAGGAATCCAAATGATTTGGACACCAAGTACAACCTGGCTTATGCGCAGATGCTAAAAAAGCAACAGGAGCAACAAGAACAAAATCAGGACCAGAAACAAAACCAGGACCAGGAACAGCAACAAGATCAGAACCAGAATCAGGACCAGCAACAACAGGGCGACCAGCAACAACAACAGCAGCAGCGGGATCAGCAACAACAGCAGCAACCACAAACAAAAATTTCGAAGCAGGATGCTGAACAACTTCTTCAGGCATTGCAAAACGATGAACGGAAAATTCAAGAAAAAGTTAATAAGGAAAAAGCTGAGAAAGCCAGACCATTAAGAACTGAAAAGGAATGGTAAGTAAAAATGAATAAAAATAAGAATTGAACGGAACAATGATAAAAAGACTGATAGTATATATACTGTTCGTTTTTTCAATTATGGGTGCAAAGGCCGAACAAATCAGGTTTGTTATGTCAGCACCCAATGCAGTTGAAATTGGGCAGCAATTCAGGCTAACCTTTACAGTTAACGAAAGAGGAACAAACCTACAGCTTCCACCCGGGTTAAGCAATAATTTTGAGATTTTAATGGGCCCCAGTACCGGCCAATCCACTAATATGACTGTAATCAATGGGAAAAGTACAGTTGAAACAACCTATTCCTATACTTATATTTTAAGAGCAAAAAATGAAGGTTCCTTTGAAATCAGGCCCGCCTCTGTTGAAGTCAAAGGGAAGATTATCGAATCAAATGCATTAAAAATTCAGGTAGTTAAACCGCAGGCACGCCAGCAACAACAACAACCCCAGCAAGGGACAGGCAATGCTGGAAGTGCTCAGCCGGCAGAACTTGGTGGTGACAACCTGTTTCTCAGGGTTGAATTAAGCAAACAAAATGTTTTCAGGGGAGAACAATTGATAGCGACTGTCAAGCTTTATGCCGACCCGAATATACCTGTTTCCGGATTCGACGAAGTAAACCTGCCTGCATATGAAGGATTTTACACCCAGGATATTGAAATTCCCAAGCAAATTAACTTTACACGGGAAGTTTACAACGATCGGATTTACCAGGTAGGTATACTAAAAAAAACAGTTTTGATTCCACAGCAAAATGGAAAAATAACAATAGACCCTTTTAATATGACACTGCTTGTACAGCAGCGTGTAAGGCCCAGGAGTTTTTTCGATGATTTTTTTAGTGGCATTCAAACAGTAAAAACAAGGATTATCAGTACGCCTGCGACGGTTAATGTAAGAGATTTACCTCCACAACCTGAACATTTCTATGGAGGTGTAGGTAATTTCACCTTAAATTCAGAAATTAGCACCAACCAGGCAACAACCAATGACGCCGTAACTTTAAAGGTAACTATCAGTGGAACCGGTAACCTAAGATTAATCAGGAACCCGGAGCTAAAACTCCCAACCGATTTTGAAGTTTATGATCCACGGTCAACTGAAAATGTTAGAACCACCGAGAACGGGGTAACAGGAAGCAAAACCGTTGAATATCTTTTTCAGCCGAGGTTTGAAGGTGATTATACTATACCGGCCATTCAATTTTCTTATTTCAATCCCGCTACCGGCTCGTATGTAACCCGGTCGACTCAGGAGTATAGATTGAATGTTGAGAAAGGAACAGACTCCCAAAATGCAACAGTAATCAGTTCCCGTCAACGGGAAAACCTGCGAATGATTGGACAGGATATCCGGTTTATAAGGCAAGGCAACCCCATGCTTCGTATTCATGGAACTACTTTTTACGGAACACCGGTTTTCTATTCCATTTATGGTGGGAGTTCACTTTTGTTCCTGGTGCTGATAGTTGTTTACCGTAAAAAAGTACGGGAAAATGCCAATGCTGCCCTTATGCGTAACAAAAAGGCCAACCGGTTGGCTGCAAAACGATTAAAAGCGGCTAATGGTTATATGAAAAACAATCAAAATGAGGCTTTTCATGAAGCTATTTTGAAAGCTTTTTGGGGTTACTTAAGTGATAAATTAGGTATCCCGGTTGCAAATTTAAACCATGAAAATGCAACAGCTAATTTGCGAAAAAGAAATGTAGATGAAAATCTCATCAATGATTTTATTGAAATTATTGAGCAATGTGAATTTGCACGTTATGCACCTTCCGGAGGATCTGAAGCACGCATTGAGCTATACAAAAAAGCAGCTTCAACCATGAGCAGAATGGAGAAGCAGATAAAGAGGTAACTTTTTGATGGTTGGATTAATACAAGCATAAAAAGCAAAAAAAAAGAATTAACTGGTAAGTTTACAACAATAAGAAAGAAATGATGTCAAAACTTCTAAGAAGATATGTTTTGGTGGTGCTGGGATTGCTCTCTCTACTGCAATTTTCATCAGCCCAGGATTCCATTCAGGTACTTTGGGAACGTGCCAATGCATATTATACTACAGAAGAATACCAAAAAGCATTATCTGATTACATGCAAATTTTACAGTCAGGTCAGGAATCAGCAAAGCTCTATTTCAATATAGGAAATGCGTATTACAAAGCCGGAGACATTAATAATGCCATACTTAATTATGAAAGGGCCAAACTTCTTGCGCCTCACGACCCTGACATCAATTTCAATCTGAATATTGCCAATCAACATGTGGTTACTCAAATTGAAGCATTGCCTCAGCCATTTTTTCTCCGCTGGCGAAGCAGGATAATAAATCTTTACCCTGCTGATGCATGGGCAGGTATAAGTATTGGAGCCTTTCTCCTTTTCCTTGGGCTGCTTGGATTATTTATTTTCAGCCGCAGATCTTTTGTTAAAAAGCTTTCATTCTGGTTTGGTATACTTGCCATTGTTGTTTCGGGCTTCACTTTTTCATTTGCTGCACGTCAGAAGGAAAAAATCAATCAACGAAAACATGCCATTGTTTTCTGTCCGCGGGTAACTGTTAAAAGTGCCCCTGCCGAAAACAGCACAGATTTATTCCTTCTTTACGAGGGTGTAAAAGTGGAAATTTCCGACAGTGTTAATATCTGGAAAGAAATCAAACTCCCGGATGGAAATGTTGGCTGGCTTCCCGATACATGTATAGTGAGAATTTAAAAGTCAAACTCAATTCAATACTTCACTGTTTAAAAACTGGCTGTAGTTTTATTTTAAAATTTACAATCAATGATTTACTACCTTTGAACAGAGAATAATTTAATTCGGCATTAAAAATGGAAAGCGAAATCAAACTGGCAGTTCTAATCGACGGAGACAATATTCCATCGGCCAATGTAAAGGAAATGATGGAAGAGATTGCAAAATATGGCAATCCAACCATCAAACGTGTGTATGGTGACTGGACGAAGCCAACCCTGACAAAATGGAAAAACCTGCTGCTCGAGAATGCAATTACACCTATTCAGCAGTACGGTTACACCACAGGCAAAAATTCCACTGATTCAGCTATGATTATCGATGCTATGGATATTTTATACAGTGAAAAAGTAAATGGTTTTTGCCTTGTTTCAAGTGACAGCGACTTTACACGGCTAGCCACGCGCCTGCGTGAAGCAGGCATGAAAGTATACGGCATTGGTGAAAAGAAAACACCCGATCCATTTATTGTGGCCTGTGACAAATTCATTTACATAGAAATTCTCCAAAACAGGACGAAAGAAATAGAAAGTAATGCTACTCCTGATAAGCCAGTAAAGAAAACCCAATATGATAAAATTACACCTAAGGTAGTTAAACTCATTGCATCCACAATTTCTGACCTGGCTGATGATGACGGGTGGGCCTTTCTTGGAGATGTAGGCAGCCTGCTACAAAAAAAACAACCAAATTTCGACTCCCGTAACTACGGTTTCGAGAAACTTACCCCATTGATTGATTCCATTGGAAAATTTGAAATTGATCTGCGGGACAGCAGGCAAGGTAAATTCAAGTTGATCTATGTGAGGAATAAAAAAAGATGAAAATTTTGTTCAGGTTCATTGCCTTTTTCATTAGTCAGCAATAACAATTGACAGCCTGCACCTCGCATATTAAATAATACAAAATCTTTAGTTGATATCTTTTAACCCCGGATAATCACCAATAACCCTAAAAGTGAACAGGCTTTCCAGGTTGGGCAATCAGAAAATTCTGCCATTATTTTTACTATCCATACTATTTATAAACCATATGGCATTGGTAAACATCAATTACCAGATCAAATAATATAATTTAATGCCATAAAAATATCAGTGCGATATTTTATCCTTTTTCCCTACAGACTAAACTCGCTATAAACTCGCAACAAACTCGGAACAAATTCGCGTTTTATCGAATTTGTTCCGAGTTTATAGCGAATTTATTACGAAGAAAGAACGAATTATATACCAGCTTAGGTTATACCCGGATACAATCTGATTCTGAAGTACACTATACTGATAATGATTAACCTTATTTCCCGGAAAGAAAGGAAGATTAAGCGGGAGAACACCATCTTAGGGATTCAATTTATCAGGGTGTTTCAATGTTGAGAAAAAGTAAAAATTATAAACTGCTTAACTGATGGAATTTTCGATGCAATATTCCTGGTAAGATTGTTATCATCTTTTAACTCAAAAAGGAATAAAGTCTCTGGCAACTCCGTTTTTATTTGAACAGGCTAAGCACCTCTTCTTTAGTTATTTCCTGCAATGGATTGTTTGAGTTTATAAATTTATCGGCAAGCGAACTTTTATGATTTTGTAATTGCTGAATTTTTTCCTCAATCGATTGCTGGGTAATAAACCTGTAAACAAACACAGGTTTATTTTGACCGATACGGTGCGACCTGCTGATAGCCTGATTTTCACTTGCAGGGTTCCACCAGGGATCAACGATAAAAACATAATCGGCGCTGGTAAGATTTAATCCTACACCCCCTGCTCTCAGTGAAATTAAAAAAATCCTATTTTCAGAATCCTCCTGAAACTGCCGGATAATATCTCCTCTGTTGGTGGTATGTCCTGTAAGCATACTGTATTTCCAGGATTCTTTTTCTATTCTGTTTCTAATCAATTCAAGGTGCTTAACAAATGAAGAGAAGACCAATACCTTATGTTTTTCAGCGACCACATTTTCCAACATTCTAAAAATTTCTTCGAATTTTCCTGATTCAGTTTCTTCCATGTTATCAAGCATTTTCGGGTGATTTGCCAATTGACGAAGTCGTGTTAGTCCCTTTAAAATAATAATTGAGGATTTTTTTACACCTTCCTGTTCAATACCAGCTATAATAGAATTTCGTATTATGGATTTTTCAGTCTCATAGATACGGTACTGCTTTTCAAACATATCACACATAATAATCTGTTCCATTACAGGAGGCAGGTCCCTGGCAACTTCATCCTTTGTCCGCCGCAATACAAAGGGTCGTATTAACAGTTGCAATTTTTCCTGTTGGTCCCTATTGTTGTGTTTTTCAATAGGAGTAAGAAAATAGCGTTTGAAAAAAAGATGATTACCCAGCAATCCCTTGTTCAGAAAGTTCATTTGAGCCCAAAGGTCGGATAATGAATTTTCAATTGGGGTTCCTGTCAATGCCAACCGGTGTTTACACTGCAGCTTCATAACAGATCTGTATGTTTTTGATGCCGGATTTTTTACATACTGGCTTTCATCGAGAATCAGATAAAAAAACTTAAGCCGGATTAGATTCTCTTCATCATTTCTTACAGTTCCATATGTAGTAAGAATAATATCGTAAAAGAAAGCTGCTTTTTCCATATCGCTGCCGGTTTTACGCTGTGGCCCGATATGTTTATAAATTTTTAATGCAGGAGTAAATTTCTGAATTTCTGCTTCCCAATTATGTACCAATGAAGTAGGTAAAATTATAAGACTTGCCGGTTGTATATGCTCATCTGTATCCGGAGCAGCGAAAAGATCGAGCTGGCCGTCTTTTTGATGGTTTCGATACCCGGTTGCAATAGTTTCCTGACGCTTCAATTTTAGCAAAAGAGCCAGAGTTTGCAAAGTTTTTCCCAGTCCCATATCATCAGCCAGGCATCCTCCGAACCCATTCTTGTGAAGTCCATACAACCACTGAAAACCTGTCTTTTGATAATTACGCAACTCCGCCTTCAGGTCCTCCGGTATTGAAGTTTTTGAACGAAATCCAGATAACTTTTGAATTTCATTTAATAGGGAATTTTCACCAGGCCGCAATACTTTCGACAAAAGCGGATAATGATGTTTTTCGAATTGCATTTTCTCTGCTTTGCTCTTTGCAAACGGCATTAAGCTATTATATCTGGCAAACCATTCCTCAGGAATAATAGCCACTTCACCATTCGGCAATTCCAATTCACGAATGCCATTCAAAATATTATTTTTTAACTTAATAAAAGGAAAACTAAATGGGCCAAAGGTGACTTTTGCATAAACATCAAACCAGTCGCCTGACCTCGATGCTTTTATCTCCAGATTTTGCTGACCGGTGAAGTACTTTTTTTCAAGCTTATCCTGCTCCAGAATGACATTTAATTTTTTTAATTCAGTTTGCTTACTGATATACCAGTCAATTAAAACATAAGGTATTTCCTGATCAGTAAAATTAACCGTTTCGGGTAAAAGAAACCCATCACCTTCCGTTAACCCCATCGACAGCAAACGTGTCTTTATAAAAAATTCCCACTCTTTATCCCGTTTTATTTTTTTAAAAAGCAATTCATCTCCGGTTCTGTTAAAATGCACAGCCACATCACGCTTAGCGTCGGGTAAAAATTGTTCATCACCGTATTTAAAGCGAAGAATAAAACAGGGCTCGTATTTCAGATTGTATTCAATTGCCAGAACAGCTTTTTTATCTACAACCTCTTCCAGCAGTTGAAAACCTTCAGCCACAACATCAAAATCGCGAATAGTTTTTCTAACGAAACCCGAGTAATATTTATCTTCAATAGAGGCCGGAATCGATACAAACTCTTTGGTTAAAAAAGGCAATAGCTTCTTACTGTCCAGTTTTTCAAAAACTATCAGCTGTTTCTGGTAAATAAGTATGCATGGAAAATTGGTAACAAATGTAAAGTTGCGATTCAATAAAGAGACTTCCTTTTGATTTAAAAAAATTTTTAAATGGTACCGGGTTTCAACTGAAGTGCGTGTAAAATAAAAAACAGGTTTGGCAAAAAAGGGAAGAACAGTAATTTCATCCTCATCGTAAAGATTTGCATATTTCACCTCCTTGTTTAGCAGGCGAACAGGACTTAACATAAGAATTCGTGCAACTTCCCACATAATTTGTTCAAGGTGGGGCAAAATATGCTTCTGAAACCTTGACTGTTCCATGCCGGAATAAAATTCAGTGACATTCAACGCACGTGAAAAACGTTTCATTAACCGCTCATCACTGTACTTATCGATTAACAAAACCACTTCTTTTTCGAATGGCTGAAAATTGTAATCGGATGCGTTTAAATCATTCGGTTTTATCAATTTGATGGTGGTATAAAACTTATCCTCCTTCTTTATCAGATACGGCAGGAAAATATTTCCCAGAAAACGATGCTGTGTTATTACAACTACAAATTCCTTTTCAGTCATTTAAATTAGAATCACAAACAATATAAGAACCCCAAATATACATATGGAAACACAAAAGGCAAAAAAGAAAAACTGAAGTAAAAACATTCAGCCGGCATCCGTTAACGGAAAACTGAATAGCTTTTGTTTCGATAAGAAATTATGTGTAAAAAAAGAATTACTACCTTTACAGAAATAATTAAATAACTTTACAATTATGAACCAGCTTTTCATCAAGGAAATTCAATCAAAAAAACAAGTTTCTTTTTCAGAAGCGGAACATTTACTGGAGAATCAAACCATTACCAATTCCATTCAGATTGTTAATTGGGATGAGTTCAGTTACGTTCCAAAGGCTCAGTTCAGGATTGGTCATACAGGAAATGAAATCTGGCTGAAATATTATGTGAATGAAAATCATCTGCGCGCTTTGGAAACCCGCACAAATGGAGATGTATACAAAGACAGTTGCGTTGAATTTTTTGTTTCACACGATAATGAAAATTATTATAATTTTGAGTTTAGTTGTATCGGCACGACTCACCTGGCGTGGGGTTCAGGAAGGAATAACCGCAAATTTGTCGACCCAAAAGTGGTTGAAAAAATTGCAATAAAATCTTCACTGGGAAATCAACCCTTTGACAATAAATCAGGTGAATTTAATTGGGAAATGATGATTCGGATTCCACTGGAAAGCTTTGCATATAGTAAATTAAAGTCATTCAAAGAACTGAAAGCAACTGCAAATTTCTACAAATGTGGCGATGAAACTAAAGTACCCCATTATGTAACCTGGAATCCGGTTAAAACAGAAAATCCCGATTACCATCGTCCTGAATACTTTGGGAAAGTACAGTTTGGGTAATTGATGTTAGCCTTCAAATTAAATTTCACCTCTCTTTATTTTCTTAAGCGGCATTGTTTCTTTATTTCTATACGCATGTAATAAGGCATAAATAAACAATATTGCAGAGGTAATAATTGCAGCGTAAGCAATAATGCCTGCAGTATGCCATTGCTTTGCAGCAATGGCCACAAATGCCCATATTCCAACAAATGCCGCTTCACGCATATTTCTGTAATAAATGAGTAAAATGTAAACCAGGCATGAAAAAACAATTAAGAGAATTACCCAGGCCGGGTAAAGTGCAAAAGAATTTTCGGGATTAAGGCTCACGGAGAATGCTGCCAGGTTAGCTAACGTTGCGACAATAATCCAGCCAAAGTAGATGCATATAGGCCACCATACAAAAGCGATAACACGAACAGGTGCATCCCAGGTTTCCAACCTGAGCCTGAACACAAGCACAAGCAATGAAACCAGCAATATCAGGATGAAGACAAATGATAACCCAATAAGGTCATTCGTCCATACAAGTATCCAAAATCCATTGGAAAGATTACTTATTATGAACCAAATCCCAGTCTTTTTAAGGTATTCTGCATCACGGTATTTAAGCCATGCCAACCATTGATAACCGACAAAAGCCAACAAAAGGAAATAGATAACTCCCCAGATTGCAAATGCATAACCGGCAGGAGTAAACAGGTTTTCATACCTTGCACTTATTTCACCCACTGTAGCATTACCGACTCCTCCCGTTCCTAAAAGATAATTGATAAACAATGTAAAAAGCAACGTTACACTATTCAGTATCAATAAAACCAATGGTTTCATGCCTAATAATTTTCAGATAAGTTACAAAAAATTAGGACGATGGCACTAACACCCGCCTTAAACTTTCTAATCTTTATAAAGACCCGTTACATATTCAATACTTTCATCCAATACTCTTTCTTTTGCTGATAATTCAACTTAATTCTGAATTTTTCAATTTGGTTTCACCAGCTTATAGTTATTCATTGTCACGAAATAGTCATTTAAAATAGCATAAACATCAAACCATTCCCAGACCGTAATTTTCCTTGGGTTATTAGGCCGTTCCACCCATTTTCCATTTAAATAAACCGGAGCGGGTATTTCTGAATGTTCTGCCCAGTTTTCATTTTTCACTATAGCAACTGCAGCCATATCAAACAATGCACGCCCCGGAGGATCTCCCCACATATTGTAAGTATCGAATAAATGGGCTGAATAATCACCCCAACTAACAAACTGGCCACCACTCCTTCCTTCTACCGGGTTTGATATTTTCGGCCCTTTCCCAGGCATCCGGTTCAATATCTGGTCTTTAGAAACAACAACAGCAGCAGTTCCTGAGGGCTTCCCGTAACGCACAGTAACCATTTCGAAAGGGACATTGATATCAAGGATATAATTCATTGCTTCAATGTCCCAATCAAGATTATGCTCACCTGGTTCCGGATAATTAGACCCCAACCACACAATTCTTATATTTTGTGCAATAGCCGGCTCCTTTCTCAGTGCAAGTGCGATGTTTGTCAATTTACCTACAGGAAGAAGGATTAGCCGCCGGTTTCTTTTTTTCATTGACTGTTCAATAATAAAATCAACTGCCTCCTGACCATCAAATTCAGCTGTACCAACATCATTTTTTATTTCCTCGAAAGAACCGTTCGCTCCGGTTAAAAGAGGTATCTTCCCATATAATTCTCCACAAAGCTGCATCACACGTTTAGCTTCTTCATAATGGTCCTGCACATCCGACTCATCAGAATACCCGGTTGGCGCACTTGTAGCGTTCACTGTTACACCCTCTACATCAAAACTATCTCCACTGAAAAGCAAATAAGCCAAAGCATGCTGATCATCCACCTCATTGTTGGTATCGGTATCAAATATTACAGGAGATTTAGATCCTCCTGATATTTTGCAACCAGTAAGAAGCGTAACTATTATAAAAAAAACTGCAATTCCGTTGCTAAACATTATTCTTCTTTTACCCATAAACCACAAGTTAATAGTTAAAAACAATTTAAAGTAAAGCCAGATACATAAATCGTCATGAACGATTGTAAAGATCAAGATTAAACCCTTTTTATATCAATCCATTTTAATTAAAATACACTCTGCTTTCAGGTTGGATGGTGGAATATACTATCAAATCACCTGTATCAACCCGATAACCCTCAGGTATATTACGTGCTTTGAGCTGAATTGTATGAGAACCTTCGGGAAGATCGTAATCCCATGTAATTTCATGCCGGCGTACGAGCCATTTAGTAGGGAGCTTCACTGTTTCCAGAAGTTGACCGTCAGCAAATACATCCACCTCAAGGATGGTATCAGGCAAATGTCCATCTTTTACTGCCCTTCCTCCAAGCACAAATCCACTTCCCTTCAGATCAAATGAAAGCTCACGATTTTTAGCTGACAACGGTTGTCCTATTCTTCTTCTTTCTACCGGGTATACTCCTTCAAATGCAACTTCATGCGGAACGGTTTGTGGCTTTTGGTATTTAATCAAAAACATCTCCTGCTCTTCACTTCCGCCATTCTTTTTAATCATCTCTGCAGCATGTCCATAACCAATTTCATAAACTTTATTAAGCGACATTTCGGTATACTGGAAATTCATATCCTCCACCTTATCAATTCCCTGTTTCCAGTATGCAGGAATATTACTATATCCAAGCATTGTGCCCAGAATGCCCGCTGCATTGGCAGGATTGCAATCTGAATCATAACCACAACGGGTACTTATATCCACTGTTGCACCAAAATCCCCTTTTCCATATAACAATCCAATTACAATGTAAGCTGCATTAATTTTGGCATCGATATTGAAAGGCCTGAAGACACCATCAGGACAACCTTTATCATAAGTCCATTTTTTCTGGGCTTCAAACCAGGCATATTTCCAATCATCAGGATTTTGCCTGTACCATTGAATCACATCATTTATACACTGATAAAATTCACTCTGTGAAGGAATAGTCTTTAAAGCTTCTTCGACGATGAATTCAATATCATTGTGAACAAAGGCGAGAGAATAAATGGCAGCTACGTATATCCCGCCAAAGACTCCGTCTCCATAATTCATTATATGGCCGATCCGGTTACCGATTCCGGCTGCTGTATTGGCCATGCCCGGCGCCATTAAACCAGCAAAATCAGCTTCGATCTGAAAATCTATATCATCGGCGTGCGGATTATTTTTCCAATGACCCGATTCCGGGGGCATAATTCCGTTCAGGATATTATACCTTGCAGCCTGATTGGCATGCCACAAGGGGTACTCTGCCCTGGCAAATGCCAGTGCATGAAGCGAATCGTGAGCATCGAGCCCATGCTTTTCAAAAACCTCAACAAACGTGAGATCCATATACACATCATCGTACAAGCCAGGTGAGTTTTGGTAGTACCACAATATTCGTGTATCGTCCCACGGAATAGGGACATGATCACCAATCATAGTTCCATTCCACTGAAATTCGGTAGGTCCGCCATAAGTACAGCCAATCACCTGACCAGCCCATCCACCTTTAATCTTATCGCGTAATTCCTTTTTCGAAATGCTGAGCATTTCACCTTCACCCATCTTTACATTTTTGGCTTCCGAATGGCAACCGCTTACAAGTATGAACACAAACAAGCAATAAAATAATTCTTTCATTTTTTATAAATTTCGGTTGATTATTAATTTTTCTATTGAAATGATAAGAAAATTTTTAACTAAAATCCTTTATTTCATCGAATACTGGTGCTGAAGGTTGGGCACCAATCCGGGTAACAGAAATAGCGGCAGCTTTTTGAGCAAAATCTATTGCCTCAGTTAAAGTCATTTCAGTTGCCATGGCTGATGCGAGTGCTCCGTTAAAAACATCTCCTGCTGCGGTAGTATCAACAGCATGTACTTTATATCCGCCTATTATTCCCTCAAACTCATCCGATTTTACATACACACCCTTTTTCCCAAGGGTAATGATAACCACTTTTACTCCTTTGCTGAAAATCTCTTCAGCAATCACAGGCAGTTCATTTTCCAGGAACTTGTTTCGTGAAGTAAGAATAGCTGCTTCTGTCTCATTGGGAGTAATAACAGTAACCATTTCAAATAAGCTATCCGGGATTACATTACCTGGGGCAGGATTCAGGATGAAAGGCACTCCGTTTTCCTTCGCCATTTCTGCCACTACCTCAACAGTTTTCATGGGAATTTCCAACTGGGCAAGTACAATTTTAGCATTCAAAAAAGCTTTGCCACTTGATCGGATATCTTCAGGAAGCAAATAACTGTTTGCACCTGGAGCCACCGAAATGCTGTTTTCTCCGTCGTCTGCAACATTTATCAGAGCAATACCTGAATGAGTTCCCGGCTGTACTTTAACAAAGGAGGTATCAATCGCTTCTTTATTATAATTTTGTACGGATTGTGTTCCGGGTGCATCATCGGCAATACATGCAATAAAAGTGACATCCGCACCTGCCCGGGCAGCTGCAACTGCCTGATTTGCACCTTTACCTCCCTGTATGGTCATGAGATCTTCTCCCATAACTGTTTCGCCCGGTGCAGGGATATGTGGCACCTTTACTACCATATCCGTATTGGAGCTACCAACAACTAATACTTTTGGTTTCATGTCTGATTAATAAAAACGTGAAACAATTATAAGAGTAAGTCCTGCCACAAAAAGCAGGAACATAGCGGTAAGCAATCCTGTGACTCCTTTTGCACCTTTAAACTCTTTCCAGACAAAAACACCCCAAAGAGCGGCAATCAGAGTTGCCCCCTGTCCAAGGCCATAGGAAATTGCAAATCCTGCCTGCTCGGCTGCAAGAATGTTAAGAGTCATTCCAAGGCTCCAGACAGCGCCTCCAAAAATTCCTATAAGATGTAGCTTTAAATCCCCTTTAATGAAATAATCTTTGTATGTGACTTTTTCTCCAGTCAGAGGTTTATACATGAAAACACTGTTCCAGACAAAATTGGAAATGAGCAAACCAACTGCAAATACAACAGAAGCAGTGTAGGGTGTGAGTTTCCCTTCCATTGGATTAACAAAATCAGTAGCCATGGATTCCGCAACAAACCGATAGAAAAATCCCATCAGAAACCCGGCTATTAAGGAGACCATAATTCCTTTAGAAGTAGTAATTGCACCAGGCCCCGGCAATCTTTGGTAAGCTTTTGCATCAAGTACAATAGCTACTGTAACCAAAGCAACCCCTGAAAAAAGAATGACCGGGTTACCGATTGGAGCTGCTGCATAATTTGTAATAACCCCCAGAACCAGTGCAAGGCCAATTCCAATCGGAAATGCAACTGCCATTCCGGCAATAGCAATAGCTGCCACCAGAAGAATATTGGCCAGGTTAAAAATCACCCCACCCAGAAATGCCATGAATAAAGATCGGGAACTGGCCTGAGCTAAGTCGGCTAAAAAGCTTCGTCCTTCTGCACCACTGCTTCCGGCAGTAAAGGCAAGCAATAATGCAAGCAATAAAACACCGAGAGCATAATCCCAGTAAAATAACTGGAAAGGCCAGTGCTTTTGAGCCAGCTTTTGCGTATTTGCCCATGAACCCCAGCATAACATTGTGATAAAAGCAAGAAATACTGCCCAACCATAAGAATGTATTACTACCATAAGATTAGAATTTTAATTATTATTGTTTTTTTACAGAATCACGAATAATGAGCTTTGGAGGCAGAACATAGTTTTCAGCACTATTGTTATTCCCGTTACGCAGCATTTTAAGCATACTTTCCATTGCTGATTTCCCAATTTCTTCACAAGGCTGTTCAACTGTGGTCATCGGGCAGGCAAGAAAAGCTGAATAGGCTTGTTCATCGAACGACACAATAGAAATATCTGAAGGAACTGCAAGTCCGGCCTGTTTCAGTGCACGGAGCACACCAAGTGATATCAGGTTACTTAAAGCAAGAATAGCAGTGATTTTATTGGATTGTCCCAATAATTTGTGCGTTTGAATAAATCCGTTTTCCTCACCAAAATCATTGCCTGTTATAAAGTCAGGGTTCACTTCAATTTGATGCTTCTGTAAAGCATCACAGTAACCTCTCACACGATCAGAATTGGAGGAAATATCGTTTTTGCCCTGAATGCAGGCAATATTCCTGTGCCCCATTCCAATCAGATATTCCACTGCACGATATGCACCTGCATAATTATCGGTGGCGACGAAAGGAAGATTGGTCCCGGCCAGATAACGGTCAATGACAATAACAGGTATGCCCCTGCGGTAAATATCAACCAAAAGCCCGCTCCTATTGCCGGCCGGAGCAACAATAATACCATCGGCTTTTCTGCCTGTAAGTAAATTTATTGCTTCTTCTTCGGTTGTTTCATCATCCAGGCTATCGCAAAGGATGATTGAAAATCCGCTTGCCCGAGCTGCCAATTCAATAGTTTTTGCTATTGATCCAAAATAAGGATTACCAATATCAGGAATTATTAAACCAATGGTTTCTGTTTTCTCCAACTTTAAACCCCTGGCAATCCGGTTCGGATAATATTGAAATCTTTTGGCTGCGGCTGTAACACGTTTACTTGTGGATTCACTTATCCTATAAGTTTCGGCTTTCCCATTCAGCACACGCGAAACAGTAGTGGGAGATAAATGAAGCTGTTCGGCCAGCTCCTGAATATTTTTTACCTTCCTTTTCATTTGCAATAAAACAAATCTGCATAATTTTTAAGAATTGCACAAACGTTTGTGCAATTCTTTTTAAATAAATCGTGAACTCAGGAAAATTTTCAAATATTTCGAAAATTTATATCTGATTCAACCTCTTGAAAAGCCCTCAAAAACTCTTATTCTGCATTGATTAATTGGATTGATAGTAAAGATTAAAACATTGACTCCTCAACCCTCCCAAGTTTTAAAATCTGACAGAAGGCACAGATTTTTTATAAAAAGGCATCCATACCTGACTTTTGAAAATTACTGAATGGATGACTGTTTTCGGAATGAAACAGCACCTTCCGGCCCAATGTGAGTTGCCTCATCAAGGATAAACAGAACTGACATCTTATCATCTGGACACACCTAAATGAATGAAACAGGCAGGTAATATGGATAAGCTATAGAAGTGAAGTCGTTCAATTTCATTCACCAACCCAAACAGGGCTCGACCAGGCCAGGCTCCCGTTCGATTGGGTTACCCGGGCATAGTACCAATCGCTTGATTTTTTTGAATTCGTATCATCAAATTCAAATGCGGTAAAATAATTTTCATTAAACACCAGCCGGTGCACCATAAATGATTCGGAAGTGAAAGGTCCGGTAAAAAATATTTCATTTGAATTTTCAAGATTTTTAAAAATAAACTTTGAACTCATTTTTTCAGGTTTGTCCATTGAAAGCATCATATTTGTATCAGGAGATCCCTGGATTTCCAGAATGATGCTGTTTGTTGCCAGCTCTGCGAATGCCTGTTTACGGGAAGTATATGAAGTAATCCGGCAGGTATTTCCAGTCACCTTCAATTCATTAAAACGATTTTCATCAAAAGGTCCTGACTGAAAGCAAGGTGTGGCAGAAAGCAATGTTCCGTTCGTAATCTCAATGCCAAAGCTCCAGTCACAAATCCTTTCCATGCTTAAATCCCCCCAGGGTCCCCATCCAAATTCCACACGGCACAAAACAGGTTTTTGCCATTTTCTGACATCCGGCAATTTGTCAATCGGATGGTTTCTGTAAATTACCTGGTTATTTTTTAAAATTTCTACCCGATCTACGACATCCCTGCCTTTTACCTTCACCATTACATGACGTCGTTCTGTCTGAGGAATGGATTCTCCCATATAATGGCCGTTAAGCCGGAAATCAAGTTCAATGCGGTCTTTACTTACACCATAAGTACGTTTCGCTTTCACAGCTTCCAGTATTGATTCCCGGGAAAGATCGTCAGCATAAACTGCAGCAAGCCCTTCTCCGTAAGCTCCCGGAAAACCTAAGTGGTCATCGGTACTTGCAACGACCCCAACCCTTACACCTTGTTGCCAGAGTGTCTGAAGTGTATTTTGGGTACTGCGTCCTCCCATACTATGGCGTATATATCGAATTTCCGAACGATCCGATTCGGCATTTCCATGTTCTGAATAAATTTCAGCAACAGGTGATATCTCTGAATCCAACACCCCCCAATCCTGCCCCCGCCACCCTTGTTTGTAGGCAGGATGGTGAGGAATTAAAATGGCTTTCTTCTTTTTGGCGTATTGCTGAAACTCCTTCACATCCTTGAAATAAAGTAACTCTTCAGTGTCATTAGGAAAAATTATGCATAAATCCCCACAGTAATTTGAATGCCACTCGTAACCAAGGAATGTAACGAACTTACCCGGTTTATGAAAACCCCGAACTGCCTTAAGCAGATGTTCCCAATTATCTTTTGCCACTTTGAATCCATCAATCCACTTTTGATGAGCGTTCTGGGGCATCACAGGCATGTCGGGCCATTGTGTATGGGGAGTTAAACAGAAAAAGTCCAGATGTCCTGATGCAATTTTGAACGATCTTTCCAGGGTACCTTTTGCATAGCCTATGGCATTGTGATTGTGCAAATCACCCCAATAAAGTTTTTTATCACTCTCATTACCATACCCTGACACAGAACCAGAAACAAAATCCTTACCCATCCCCGCAGTTGTTGAAATCTGTGCCCCGAGGGCCAGTCCCGTTGCTCCCAGGGCTGATTTTTTAATAAAATTTCTCCGTGATTTTTTCATGGATTATCTTCTTAGGTTTAAATTTTCGATTATTTCATTTTTTTTGTTTGCCTTCACTTTCATAGAAGCCACTGAAAATGCAGCATCAATCCAATTTCAGTCAATCATTCTATTAAAAAGTATTTATTGCCTTCATGTCAAATCAACTTCTTTTAAAGCTTTTATCAGTTTGAATATAGGAATATTTAATTTTTTGATGAAATAATATCTCTCAATCCTGTTCTTTTCCAGATGATACAGAAATTACTAGACATTGCTGTCATTAAATATTTCAGATTCCAGCCTCGGCCATCTAATTGTTCTGATTAACTCTGCGGAAACCTGACAAGATATTTCATCTTGCAATAATTCCCTTAATTCGCTCATCCAGGCTTGCCTGATCGGTAGCAAAACTGGCCAATCCTGCCAGGTTCAGCAACGTGTCAATAGCAAGTTCCCCGTTCGCTATACGTTCTGCCCAGCGTTTATGAACCGGAATTTTCCCATCCACCTTGATATGATGCAAATCGGTGTCACTCAGCCATGGGAACATATCACCACATCCTGCTTTATGCACCCTGTCGATAAGTTCATTCCCGTCGTGTGGACAGTTTTTACCCAGGCTTAAAGCAAGTTCCAGCTCAGTATCCCTCACATCCCACAGTTTTTCAGGAAAAAAAACGGAAGACTCGGGATTGATACCAATTGAATAAATCTCCGAAAGCCTGTTTTGAAAATTTCCGCTTAACTTCATCTTTCCTTCTTTAGCTACTTTAACTGGCATTGTATATACATCCACCCCTGCAAGGTCTTCCAGTTGTTGGTAACTACGAAGGCTGGCGGCTATCAGTTTTGAAGGCCGGGGATTATTACCTGTTAATTCTTTTATCCATTTTTGGGTTTCCAAAACTGTGCGTTCACCAGCACCGTTGCCATCCCCTAATTGATTGTCGCTAATATAAGAACCTATTCTGCCCAAAAATACATTTTGGTAATTCGGTTTAGTAATAGCTGCTACCATAACATTTTGCCGGGTTGAAAACTCAAGGGTAAAATTTATGTTTATTCCCAATTCACGAAGCTTTCTGGCAGCAATCAAACCGGCGGCAGTATAAGGGACTTTTACCAGGAACTGTTCAGGACATAGATCAAAATAGCGTTTTCCATAATCTATGGTGGCATCAATATCATGAGCAATAGCCGTATGAAGTTCAACACTTACCATCCCACCGAATCTTCTTGCCAGCCTCAAACCATGCCGGGCATTTAACATATAGGCAATTTCAATAATTTGTTGCTCAATTGGCAGGGGCTTTACAATCTCGGCGGCTTTGACAATAAAATCGTCGTAAATACCTTTCTGAATTTCTTTGTTCACCAGTGTATTATTCGTTGTCAGCGCCGTCATTTCGGACGACCATATCTTTTCAGCATCTTCCATGTCACCTGTATCAAGCCATAACTCAGTACCTACTGATTTCAGTTTTTTCCAAAATGAATCGGATCGTGCTACAAAAGATTGTTCAGCAACTCCTTCTAATATAAATGTTTTAACTTTATCCTGAATTGAAGCATTCATAACAGACATTTTAATAGTTTATACTAAATATAAGAAAATCGAAGGGAAACAACAGGAAAAAAGACAAGAACTCAGTTACTTTTTTTAATTATCCCAGGGAAAAATATAATCAGATATGTTTCAACGTGATATTTGGCAAAACGCATTCCTGCCAGTTCAAATGGTAAAAACAGCTTTTCACTTCGACTCATAAATTCAATATCCTTTTTATAGTTTTGTCATATTAACACAGTTCATTTTGGCAAGTACATCATTAATGCATTGATTTCCCGTGCTATTTCTTTGTCCAGGCCTATCTGAATCAGGTGCCGGTGAGTACCGTGTGAATCTTCCTTCCAGGTATTGCTGCCATCATTTTTATCAACAATTATCTGCCCCGGACCGGACAACTTCCAATGGTGAGCAAATGGTCCGTTATCAATACCCCTAACCGCATACAATGTTGCTACCTGGTCCCAGCTTTTATGAGGAATACGTCCAAATGATTCATAAGCTCTGCGAACAGGACTGGTTTCAGGCAAATAAAGAATCGAATCACCAGTATTCATTTTCCCTGGTTCCCATCCACAAAAAATAATTTCAGTTGGCCAATTATTAATAGCTTCTTCTGAAGCTTCAGGGTCAACCCGTAAATTTGCTTCCCTTCCTTTTGGAAAATGGCCGCCCATACACACCCATAACCGGACCTTCTGCTTAATTAATTCCTTTCCGGTAAGATTACTGTTCATATCTGGTTCGCTGATAATTAAATTTCGCAAATTGGTAAGAAATCCGACGGTTAGAAAAATCACACTGTTATCAGGTTGTTGTGATAAAATCTTACGATATTGGTCAACAGCATCTGGAGCATCACCGGCAGATTGCAATGTTCCAGAAAACTCTTCGGCAATATTTTGAGCATAAAAAGAACTTCCCCTATTAAAACCTGACCCCTTAAGTTGACCAACAGGTATAAAATCACGATTAAAATAAGTATTTATTCTATCAACACATAATAAAGTAAAAGGATAAGTTGCAGATGCCATGACACCCAGAATTTCAACCTCACCTAAATCAGCCATAGCATGCAGTGCCGCAAGAGCACCTACATCATCCACATCTCCTGCCATATCCGTATCAAAAATTATTTTGACCGGATTGTTATCAGAATTTCGGATACCTTCTTTAATATTACAGCAAGTAACGGTGAGTAATAAAACAACAGAATAAACATACATCGACTGTATCATTATGAAAATAAATTTATAGTTGTACCTGTTATATCCATTGCTGCCTCAATCTAAAATTCCCTTACACTGTACTTTATTACGATTCAGCTTTAAACTTCAATTTGATCTCACATTAAAGTTCTACTGTCAACAGTTTTTTTGCTCCTGGTCTCTCATCCCAAACAGCATACATATAAAGGGACAGAAAGTACTGTTCATACTGAAAGGACATTTTTTCTTACTTTATGTCTTTATTTCTGCACTTATTTCCAGGAAAATGGAAACTATCAATCGATCAACAAATCATAAAAGAAGAATTTTTATCAATCCAACTTAAATATTCGCTCCATTTGCTTCCATTTTTCAGAAGCAGCAGCCCCGGATGAAGTTTTTTGAAATTGTGCCACGTACTTCTCCCACTCTGTCTGGCGAGGTTTCCTGCTCAATTCCTCCATAGCTTTATCATGATTAAATTCAGCAACCGTATCCATTATCATAAACAACCGGTTGTCAAGGATGTATATTTCCATATCAATAATTCCCACTTCACGCATACCCTTTAAAACTTCCGGCCATACAGAACCAGGGGCATGAACCTTTTTATACTCATCAATTAACCGGGGATCGTTCCGCAAGTCAAGTGTTTTACAATATCTTTTTGTTTCAGCCATAGATAAATATATTGTTTCCTTTCCTGTAACCTACAAATACTGATTTTTATTACTGCTTTTTAATTGCTCTACAATAAATTTTACATCTTCTGCTTTATTTCGCTTACACACAAGGATTGCATTGCCTTCCTTCACAACAATAACATCCTCAAGGCCAATAAGCGCTACAAGCCCTTCATCACAGTAGGCATATGAGTTTTCAGAATTTAAAAAAATAGTTTCTCCTACACTGCTATTACGATTTTCATCCTTTTCGCTGAACATATAAACAGATTCCCAGCTTCCCAGGTCATTCCATCGAAAATTACCCTCTACAAGGTAAATATTTTTAGCATGTTCCATGATTCCGTAATCCACCGAAATGCTCTTTACTTCCCGGTATACAGTATCCAATGTCTGGTCAAAAGATGGTTTTCCAATTTCAGCCTGGATTTTCCTCAGGTCGGAATACAAATCAGGAGCAAATTGCTTAATGGCATTTATAAAAACAGATACCTTAAAAACAAATAATCCGCTGTTCCAATAAAAGCCCCCTTGTTTTAAATAGGAGGAAGCCTTTTCACGATCAGGTTTTTCAACAAACTTCTTAACCTGAAACTGCCTGATTTCATCTCCTTCTGCCAATTCTTTCTCAACCTGAATATAGCCATAACCGGTGGCAGGATAAGAAGGTGTAATACCAATTGTCACTATACCATCTTTTTCATCGGCTATTAGAGCAGCCTTCAGAACAGTGTTGCGAAACAGCTCATCATTGTGTATCAGGTGATCGGAAGGTGATACCACCAGTATGCCATCCGGATTTTCCTTTTCAGTAAACATGGCTGCCAAACCAATACAGGGGAGGGTATTTTTACCCACCGGTTCATATATCAGATTTTCCTTTGGAATCAAACGCGACTGCATTTCCAATACCCTTGCCTGATCTTTGCCAGAAACTATGTATATATTTGCAGGCTCAATGAAATTACCAAAACGTTGCAGGGTGGATTCTAAAAGCGATTCATTACCAAACAGGTTTAGATATTGCTTGGGTTTAGTTGTCCTGCTGCGTGGCCAAAAACGGGTCCCGGAGCCTCCGGCCATTATCAGGCAATGTATATTTTTCATTTCTTATTGTTTTAATTTCGCACTTCTGAATTAAGAATGATTAAAAAAATTAATTCATTAAAAAATAAAATAACAAAATTTTTTACAGTTAACCACTGATTGTTATTCCAAACATTTAACCCCATGGATAAAAAATTGTTTGAAAATTAAATTTTCTTCCAACAAAAACTATTGGCAATAAAGGGGTATCATGCAAAACATTGGAATTACAGCAAAAACCGATATTGATTTTACATTAGGAAACTGGCAAATAGACAAAAGTACCGGATCATACATCCAACCATTATGAGGCATAACTTTAGCCTAAACAATACATAAATTAAACGGATGTATCAGTTAACCCCTCATTCTATGATAACAACAGATGCTTGAAATCTGACGGCACTAAAACAATCCAAAAGAATCATTGCCAGAGTTTGTATGCGACTATAAAAAGAACCGCAATATTACCGGGTTAAAGTAAACCTGCTAAAGGTTGTTCATTAGGCCCGGAAATTTTTAGTTCAGCTTCATTATATAATTTTCCTGTTTATTTCATCCCATTCCACCAGCCTTTTTTCGACATAAGCTTTATGGGCCATAATACAGGTTATTCCCTCCTCAAAAGCCATTTCAATATTTGCACTCGGTGTGCCTCCATTCCGGATACAATTTAACCATTCACGTAAATGAAGATGAGTAACATCCACCTGCATTCCATTTATTGTTGTGGTGGTCAAACCTCTCGAGGCATAATATCTTTCAGATGCAGAAGATACAGCATCTATTTGCCCGGCTCCCGGGTTAAATGATATCATAGGTGCACCGGGGTCAATAATTCCAGCCTTTATCCCCTCTGCATAGCGGGTTGAATTTCTATCAGCAGTAATAATTGCATTGCTGCCTAGCTCCATTGAAGCATCATGGCCCATGAATATCCTGCCACGGCTACGGCTTGATGCCAGATTACCACTATACAGCAGTGTGAGATCATGATTGGGATATTCAAAAGTACAATTTAATGAGTCAGGCATATCACGATTATCTTTCCAGAAGTAAATTCCACCTGAAGAAACTGCTGTTTTAGGAATTCCAATATGCAATAACTGGTTTACGGCATCGTATTCATGAGTAAATAGTTGGCCAATCATTCCATGATCGTAATCGAACCATTTGGTCCAGCTGTAATACCTTTCCGTACTAAAAGGGACGAATGGAGCATTCCCAAGCCACTGTTTCCAGTCAATGCACTTTTCATCGCCGGGTTTTGGATTGCCATTGGCATCGAGATGCCTAATCCATGCCCCACTGGCAGTATTTCTGTTCGTTGTTGTTTCTACAAGCGTTATTTTACCCAAAATGTTTCGCTTAATTATTTCTTTTGCCTGCTTGAAGACAGTGCTTTGGGTAATCTGATGACCTAACTGATAAACTATCTTGCTATTTTTTACAGTAACATAAAGTTCGTTCAGTTCATCTTCATGCAAAGCCGGGCTCTTTTCACAGTATATATGCTTTCCTGCCTTTGCAGCATCCGTTGCTATGCGTGCATGATGATGATCAGGAGTTGCAATAATCACAGCATCAATATCTTTATCTGCCAACATTTCCTGATAGCTCCTGTAGCTTTTAACCTGAAGGTCCGGGGCTTCCTGGCCACCGGGTCGCACTTTATTCGTGGCAACTTCCAGTCCATTTTGTGCATGCTGATCGTATACATCACAGATGCCAGTAATGGCTACATTCAGATATTCCTGTTTGAGCCAGCTTTCAAGCGTATTATTCCTTTGCCTGTTTTTTGTATCATCGGGATGCATAAAACCCAGTGCAGCGCTGAGTTGCCTTGAGCGGGTACCAAACCCGATAAATCCAACCCGTATCAAATCTCCGGATGATTTTCCTGTTCCATAATCTGAACCAGGGAAATCAATGGAATCAAGTCCAAGTTCCTGTATAATCCTGCTTCTTTTGCCTGAATCAAATTGGTTTTTTTTCAATATCTGAAAACCCATATATCCGGCAACCGGTAATCCTGCAAGTGCCTTCAGAACCGTTCTGCGCGGTATTCCTTTATTCTTTCCATTGTCAGTCCCGGAGTGTAAATTTTCATTCCCGTTATTCATTTCCTTATCTTCCATTTCACTAACTCCTTTTATTATTTCAAATTACGATTGAACCGGAAAGCATCCAACCCATATATCTGGCTTGTTGGAAAAAGTGCCAACACAACCAGTGCTACCGATTCAATAAGTGTTTTATCAATCAGCAGGTAATTTCCATCTCTTGGAATTGCATTATCCACACCAGCCAGTGGCGGGCTGTTCAAATAATAAACAAAAAGCAATACAGCTCCGGTAATGGCAGCTGCTCTTGAAAATAACCCAAACATGAGCCCTGCTCCGATAGCAATAAGCCCCCAGGTATTTAAAAAATCAACTGTCTCGAGAATCATGGGATTGGATACCACCCACTGTGCAAAACCTGAAAATATACCATGCGATTGTTGTAGAAATCCGAAAGATGACCATTGTGGATTAAGTAACTTGGCCACTCCTTCGTACAAAATATGCCAGCCAATTAATATGCGAAGCACAACCAGAGCGGTCATCTGAAGTTGTGAGTAATTTACCTTTTGTTTCATCCTTAATTATAGAAATCCATTTATTCCTGTCGATACAGGAATAAATTCTGCTTTTTATTTTTAAATAACCGATTAAAATTTATTTCAATGTCCCAAAATTATAATTTTTTGTAAAATAACCTGAATAGACTGCAACTTTCTCAATAAAAATCAGAAAATTTTAGCAAGGATGCAAAATAAAAATGACTAAAAAAAACAACTACCATTTGGTGAAAATACATTCCAGATAAATAGTATCTGTCAACCCTGATTACTTATACTGACAATAAATTACAGTCATTCCTGCTATTACATATATGTAACTGTTCTGGAAAATTTAATAATACAAATCAATTTCATCATTCCTATTATTATAATCTATCCATCACTAGTTGAAGATTTTTATACCGGCCATAAAAAGTCTGCCCGGGTCGGGATAGCCTGCCACAGTCATAAAATGATCGTTCATCAAATTCTTAACCTCCATAAAAATTCTTTTTTCAAACTTTCCTTTAAAGGTATAACCAGCCGAAACATCTGCTGCAATAAAATCTCCCAACGGGAAGTCACCATATTGCTGAACCCAGGATGGAATTACAAACCGATTGTTAGTAAAAGCACCGGTATAATTCAGCAAAACATTGATGTCGAAACCTGAATAATCAAAATAAACTCCTGAGTTGAAAATTATTTCAGGCAACTGTGCATCTTTTATCATCCTGTCATTTACCTCTGTTTCTGACTTCATGAGCATTCCGTTAGCGAATAGAGAGCTGTGTATTTCCGGCACATTTATTTTTGCAGATACTTCGAGGCCATACGACCGCTTATCCGTATTTTCGTATAATTCCATCACCAGGTCGTTATCGGTAACGACAGTTTGACCACTGAAACCGATTGCCTGATTACGCAAGGTGTAAAATGAGCTGACAGTGATTTCATTTCTGCCAGGAGTTTTGAACCTAATGCCAAGGTCGTGCTGTAATCTTCCTTCATTATCCGGAGCAACCCCTTCATTTGTCAGGCTTCCTTTCCGGGGGGCAATTGTTCCCCCTGAAATGTTGTAGTGCAGTGATGAGATTGACGAAAGGGCCATGGAAGCTCCCAGTGCCGACTGCCATTCTACAGGAGCAGCCTGGTCGGTAATCGGTTCAACATTTCCAAAACCTGCGGCACTTCCTTCAATACCGAAACCGCCCCATTCAACAATATATCCCCCAATTAACCGGAACCCGGCATCGAATATAAACCGCCCCACCGTTTGTTCATTGGCAATCACTCCTGACCAGGTATGGACATTGCAACTTCGGCCTACATAATACCGTTTCCCCTCTGGGGCTATCCAATGATTGTACAGACCACCAATCCGCAAGGTATTACGCTCACTTAATGGTCTGCTGTGCAACACATTAATACCATACTCCCGATCATTCTCTTCGTGGGAAGCAGATGCATCCTGGGATACATTGTATGTGGTAAAATCAACATCTCGATAGGACAGATTAGACTGCAACTCAGTTTGTGAACCATTGTTTCCTCTGAAATTCAGCTTAACATAGGAAAGCAATGTACGTACCGGATCGTATTGCTCAATCCTGTTTTTTATATTGGGAGCTCCAACTTCATCATCAATCCGCACAAGCTGACGGAGTCCCTGGATGTATGTTACACCGGTTGTTAGCTGTGTTTTTTGATTTAAATCCCAGTCAAGAGTGCCATAGAGATTTCCAATTCGCTCCTTACCATTCATCCCAGAAGGTCCATCGGTACCAAAAAACGATGCAGATGTGGTAAATGAAAAATCCTTTAATTTATTCCCATATTGCAGATTTGTAAGATAATTATTCAGAGAACCATATTTTGCAGTAAATGCAAGAGTTTCCTGTACCGGTTTTCTGGTTTTTATATCCACCACTCCTGTCAACCCCGATAAACCTTTTACCAGTGCACTGGAAGAGCGAACAATTTCGACCGATTCAATATCGAGTGCCGACAGATAATAGCCGGTTTCTTCAAACTCTTTTTGCCAGACACCGTTAATTGAATAATCGGGATAAGGATATTTTTGTCCCCGAACTGAAAAAAATTGTTTGGTTTTACGTCCCCTGGTTTCAGTCCAGCCACCCGGAACAAATTTCAAGGCATCTATCAGTGTCACTGCACCCTGTTTCTCCATCTCAGCAGCGCTGATAGTCGTCATGGCCGGCAATATAGACGCAGGAGCCCGTTTTATCGAAGTATCCCTGTCGGGAATAAAATAACTTCCAAAAATATCAACATCCTCAATTTCTATTTCTCCGGGTTTAAAACGAATCCTCACCAGTTCTTCTGTATCTTCCGGAACACGTAAAGAAATAGTTTTTCCTATATATCCAACAGCCGAAATTTGTATTGAATAGACTCCCTGTTCAAGGTTCATCGTAAATGATCCATCAGCATTGGAACTGGTCCCTGTGCGGGTTCCGGTTATTACTATATTCGCATTTGAAACCGGTTCATTGGTAATTGAATTGACAACAAATCCTTTTACTGTAAACACATTTTGTGAAAATACGGGGTTAGAAATTGAAAAGGCTGATGCTATAGCAAGAACAAATAAAAATTTCATTTTAAAAATAATTTAAATATCAATGATTTGGTTATTTATGGAAAGAAATGGCAGCTCCTGTTTAGTTGACGATCAGGAAATTTGTTGCACTATCTTTCCGTATTGCAACCTGATTTGTTTGGTAGCATATTTTGTCGATTCAGGATCATGTGACACCAGAAAAACAGTACCACCCAGTTTATGAAAATCAGAAATTAATGTCATTAGTATCCTGCTATTATCAGGATCGAGGTTCCCGGTGGGTTCATCGGCAAGAAGGATGTCCGGGTTGGTAATAATTGCACGGATGAAGGCCGTTCTTTGTTTTTCACCTACGCTCAATTCGGATGGATATTTATTTTTTAGTGACATTAATGAGCATGTTTCAAGTAATCCATTAATCCCCTCCTTCTCATTCCCATTGGCACATACAGCCAAAATATTCTCATAAACAGTAAGATAAGGTATGAGATGAAATTGTTGAAAAACGAAACCGATATTTTTTCTTCGAAACAAGTCCGATTCATGTTGTTTCATCGTGTAGATATTTTTCCCGTTGAAGGTTACCTTTCCTGAATCGGGTTGAATCAATCCTCCAATTGTATGCAATAATGTAGATTTCCCGGAGCCGCTTGCCCCGACAACTGCTATAAAATCACCTTTCTCAACTGTTAAAGAAACCTCATCCAAAGCAGTGAATATGGATTCTCCTTTTCTATACTTTTTAGTAATATTACTAATTTCAAGCATAATTAATTTTTTATTCTTATTTTATTTAAGCAGGTTGTAAGTCAATGGTTTTTGGTTTCAAAAATCCCATCAAACAAAAATTACTCTTTGCTCAAAGTGGTTGCAGCGTCAACCTGTGTTGCCAGTAACGCCGGTATCCAACTTGAAAACATCCACAATAACGGAAAAATGATCACTGTGTAGCCAAATACCGGCCAAAGGAACCTGATAGAAGCAGCGGTAAACATGAATATCTCCCGGCCGAAATATTGGGCTATGTAACTGCCAATAAAAAATCCTGCAATACTCCCACCGAGTCCAATAATAAAAGCTTTCAAAAGGATGATCTGCAAAATGTAAAGTTTGCTTTTCCCTGTGGCTTTTAAAATCCCTATTTCATAACGGCGTGTAGTTACATTTGAATAAAATAAAAATCCGGATATCAACAAGGCAGATACAATAACAAGCGGGATAATGAATGCGCCATAACGGTTCATCATTCTCCTCTGGTTTTCTCTTGCATCGGCAATGCTGCTTACTTCAGTCACTTCCAAATCAGAGAATATTGTTTGAACCTGCTGCCTGGCATTATTAATCCGGCCGTCATGGCAAACGCACCCGAGGGCCTCGATTTTATTTATCTGACCTTCCTTTCCCATCAGCATTTGAAGGTCTTCAAGATTAAATGCCACCCCCTGATCTATCATTCCCTTACCTTCATCAAGTCGCTTTGCTATTGTGAACGATTGTTGATATCCATCTTTGTCATTTATTTTAAAAGATTCACCTTCAGGAATATTCTTCGAAAGAAGTGCTCCTACATGCACAGTTCCCTTAATCACATCAAAACCCATAATTTCCTGCCGCGGTAAATACTTCTGTGTGGCTTCGTCCTTATACCCCATGACCAATATCTGATGCCGTGAACCATTGGGATCAATCCAATCGGGATATTTTAGCTGCAGGATTCCCGTAAGATGTCTTACAGCATCAAATGTTTTTGATTCTGCCAGTACATCCACATATTTCTCAGGAAAGGTGGGCGTATTGTTCACAGTGTAAAAATCAATCAGGTTTGTTCCTTTTGGAAAAATGTATAGATTCAGTCCCTGCTCACGCATAATTTTCCGGGTTTCATTTTCACTTGCTTTACTCAGGGTATAAACAGAAACCGACACCATACCTGCCACAATAACCGTAAGAAGAATAACAAGGGTGCTGACTTTCCTATACAGAAGTTCTTTCAATACCAGCCTGAACGGGTTCATAATCTAAAATTTTATATTGTATTTTCGAATAAAGTAAACTGTTAAAAAAATGACTGTAAATAAAATAACGATTCCCGTTAAAATAATGGCTGTATTCAAAGTCGGATCTTCTTTCATAATCAGGATTTCAGGTTGATAAGTATTTAACCCATCCCTTTGGTTGGTCAGCCATTGAGGCAAAGGTCTGGCCTCAATGGAATCGTATGCGATTGTATCCTCTTGCATATTTAGTAATCAAACTATTGCATGTTATCAAGAATATTATTCACAAGTGCTGGTTTGGGATCGTCCCAGTCCTCCTGGCAAAGAATATTGATTCCTGGCAGATTATCTTTAATCAGACAACTGCAGTCGGCAGTTAAAAATCCCAGCAAAAGATTTATATTTTCCTCAGAAATGCCTTTTGCAAGCAAAGGTTCAAGAACCCTGAAACGGCCAAAGATTCCAAACAACATGGGTTCATGTATATCTTTCAAGTCGTGTTCAATGTTCAGCAACAACGAAATGAAATGCTTCTCTTCCTCATTCCCCCTGTCAAGTTCACTCACTGAAATTATGGAACCAAAGGGTGAGGCAGCTATTGTATTTCTAACTACTTCCAGGCCTGCTTCGTCTTTTTCATTATTTCCACTTTTTAAATAGAGCATGGTACAGAGATTTCCTGACAACAGCTCAGAAGCAATCTTTTCACGCAAAGGTGAGGTTAATATTCCTTTCAAAGCATTGTAGTCAGAATATTCTGAAAACAACCTGTTATTATAATACAAGGCATAATACGGTTTATCAATATTTCCCTTAAACACCGGGCTAAGTAACATATTTGCCGATTTACTGCTTTTCTCAAATTCAGCATGGTTTCTTGCTATCAATTCCGGAACCGGATCCTTATGGTAATAAACAAGTTGGTATTTTTCAGGAGCTGCATTCAATAAAAACCACTCTGCAACCTTGGTTGTACATGCCAGGCTGAGTATTACTGCAGCAAACAAAGTTATTTTAAAAATATATTTCATTTAAAGAAGCATCAATTAGCGGTAAAATTCTCCTGAATCAATTCAATGCCGGAAATGATAGTATTTCCTTTTTTCGGTGCAAGGTTAATCTTAAGTGTATTTCCGGCTTTCACTCCATGGTATACTTTCTGAACCTCTTTATCGGTTTTACCTGCTTCCGAAACAATATCAAATTCTTCGGCAACTTTTTTATCCTGAATGTAAATATCAAAAATTCTATCCCCCGGAGCCATGTCTTCCAGTTCTGAAAAATACAACTTCACTGTATAAGACGATTCAGAAACCTGTTCGTCTGTTGTCAGGGTTATTTCCATCGACTGAACACCTGCCAGAGCACTTGAGCATACCCATGGAGTTTTTTCAGACACAATCGAGAAGGGTTCTTTTCTGATTTTAGTAATACCCAAAGTATCCATAACAACAGGAATTTCGGGAGGGGAACCCGAGACGTAGGGGTATTCGAACCACAACGTGTTGTCATCAGAGCTTCTATCTCCCGGGGCATTAAAATTTAAGCCCAATTGTCTTATAGGTTTTCCGTTCCATCTGTAGTTGCTGTTGGTCCAGTATGACATCCAGGGCATATTGATAAGTGCCAGGGAAGTCTGGTTCTGGTATGCACATTGACAGGTACGGGTATAATCGGGTGAATTAAGCACACCATCGGCAGCTATCAGGTTGGTTGAACAACCAGGCTTCCAGCCGCCCAGACTGCCGGTTCCCTCAAAAGTCTCAAGGTTAATAAAACCTGCCGATGCCGATCGGAACGTTAAAAGGTATTCACTGGCTGCAATGTATCCACATCCGTATTCACGTTTAAAACTCCATTTTAAATCTTCACCCGTTACAGGGTCCGTTTCTGTTATCGGCTCTCCGGTAAGAAGCAAAAAACCTTCCCCGTTTGTATATATCTTATCATTATGGATAATAGGTGGATTTGAATACCTGAAATTCTTATCCCATATCTTTTCTTTTGCAGGAACATGATAGGCTATCATTCTGTTTCCCTGTTCTCCGTGAAGCATGTCACCTGAAGGCCGGGTAGACTGTAACAACAGCTTGTATTCTGAAGAGTAACCAAGCCAGGTTCCGAATACATCCTCCTTTTCTTCATATATCATATCACCGTTTTGCATATCAAAGTACAATAATCTTATTCCTTCAGGCAGTGGTTCACCTCTCCTTTTTAACTTTGTTTCCAGGTACTGGGGAAGTTTATCCAGGCAAAAAAGAATCCCATCACCAACAATAACTGAGTTATGAATAAAACCATGATTGGCTTCAACCTGCCATAATTTTTGACCTGAGAACCGATCTAAAACAATCAGTTCCTTGCTTGCAGTCAGGTTGTATTCGGTAAATTTTGGTCTCGTTATCCGAATGGAATCGTCTTCAAGACCATTGTATTCAGCAAAATTATTTCCCAGAATAAGGTAATTATCATACACCCCAATGTATCCAATTTTCTGCGTATTGTTGTTTCCGGTGGTAAAAACCTTTACAGTCTCACCATTCCGGATATCCAGCACATTGCATTTATTACCTTCAATCAGATAAACATATTCCTTTGTGGCAATATAATTTGTACCCCTTGCATTTGCTCCGGGAAGGTGCACCTGATTGTATTTTGTATCGAGCGGATTCTCTTCATCGTATGTTTCATCGAAATAAACCAGCCAGTTATCATCCTCCAAACCTTCAAATTCTTTTTTCCAGAGCACTCTTCCGGTATAAACATCGCGGGCACTGAGACTGTTGATTCCCTGGATAATTAATCGTCCGTCAATCACCTGTTGACCGGGCCCATGGCCATGTCTGGGAAGTACATCCATGTTTGAATTTCCTCCAAACCATAAAATACCAAGTGGTGCTCTTACCAGCTTATCATCTGATTTTACAGTGTTGGCAATGTTCCCGTTATTGTGTGTCCACGGAGAAGCACCCGGAAGAGAACCTTCTCTTGTAATCATGAACCGCTCATTTATTCTGGCAGTTTTTAATCCATGAACTTCAAGCTTATTGATACTCTGGATTAAATTTTCCATTGCACTCCCTTGTACATTTAAAATTATCTTCCCTCCATACGGCCTCGTAATTTCGTATACCTGTTCCAGGATGTCTGTATCTCCATTTCCCACATAAAAAGCATCATTAATTATAGTAAGTGATGAAAAGTATTTGGGAAGGGGTGGAAATTTATTTTCAAAATGCAATAAGCTCAATCTGTCTGCTGTTATTCCTGTTTTATCAAAATATTCCCGAAGATAATTCACCCTTTGCAAATCGTTTTCATAAACCACCATATTAAGTGAAGTGCCTGCCAGCATACCCTCCAACAGATCAAGGTCCTGGCTGCCCAAAACAAGACAATAACCTTCATCCGTACCTGATTCATGGATGATTTCCTGTGCCTTTGTACCTTTTGATTTAGCTATCACTTTCTTTTTTGCGATATCATTTACTTTTTTAACCGGCTCATCTCCAAAAACCATGATTGTTCCATTGTCAGTCACTGCAACCAATTTTCCATTTGCAGCTATGAGACGTTCCACATTACTGCTTGTCTGATAGTTCCATATTACTTCCGGTTCTTTACCCTGTATTAGTTTAATTGCACTGATACTATTATTGCCTGCAGCATACAGACAGTCACCTGCCTTTATCAGGTCGCTGGAAGCAGAAATATTGGAAGTCCACAATGTATCAAGCTTTTTATTTTGTCCAAGTTGTCCGGCCCATATTTTCTTTCCTGAGAAATAAAAAACATCGCCATCAATTACAGGATATTCCCCTGCTACAGAAATTCTGTTGCCAGTTTCCGAATCATACATCCAGGTTACTCTGCCCCGGTGATGATTGAAAAAAACTTTATCATTTGCAAATGTAAAAGCGCCCCCGGTTTTACCACTTGAGCCCAATTGGTAATAAAGTTCCTCTCCCGTTTTCAGGTCGAATGCAGCAGGCACTGAACGTCCTCCGGCAACCAAAAGTTTATCGCCGCTAACAGTAAAAGCCCCTTGTGGTGCTACATGAGCAAAAGCAGGAGAACGATGAGGCTGCAGAATATAAGTGCTTCCTGTACTCTCATTTTTCCAGACAATATCTCCAGTAACCGCATCGATCGCATATATAAAAGTTCCCATTAATGGAAAGATACTGGCAGCGGTATAAACAACATCATCTTTTATAACTACCCCGCCTCTTGCTGGCCACATCGATATTAGCCGCTTATTTCCCAGCAGTTTATTATCTGATGGAGCTAAAAGCCGCTTCCAAATCAGGCTGCCTCTTTCTGCATCGATGCAATAGCAGTATCCATCATCTCCTGTAAAATAGATTTTATGGTTGCTTATTGCCAGGGGTAACCGGACAGGTCCATCAGCATAAAAACTCCATAACTCTTCTCCGGTATCAATATTAAAAGCAGCTACCTTATCCTGATCATTAAAACCAACATACAACTTATTTCCTGCAACAACTGGTTCAAAAATCTTGTCATACTTCATCAAATCCTGGTTAAGCGGGTCGTCCCACACCGGCACCCTTGGGGAATATGAAATCTGCCATTGCAGATAAAGGTTATCTGCAAGTTGTTCGGTGGTGCAACCTGAGCGGTTATAATCGTAGCGCCACATTGGCCATCCGGAATTACTGTAAGCAAACAATGCTGGAAAAACCAACCAGGTGATCATTAATAAACTCAAAGTCCGGCTATTCATATCCATGTAATTTAAGTTGTTGATTTTTCGTTAAAAATAAATAAATATGCGATGGACGCAAAGTCTTTACATCAAATTCAGACAAAACAAATCTGAAATATCAATAGAAACAGATGCAAAGACTTCTAAAAAGAAAATAAAAGCATTACGGGGGAATGATTTTTCAAAGGTGCCCCATCCGGATTTATTTTTTTCTGATATCAAATTTCCTCACTGAAAAATAGTCGTCACCGGAAAATACCAGATGGCAGGTTTTCCCATCTTCACTCATCCATTTTGTAGGCACTGAGGATGTTTCCCCCGGCCCCACATCCCAATCGCGTGTATAAAAAACAGTTTTCCATGGTCCCCAGGGATTTGGTGATTCAAAAATACCAATGCCTCCTTTAAATCTTACACCACGAAACTCTTCCGATTCTGATGATTGAATTGTTTGGCTCCATAGATACCTTTTCAGTTCTTTGTTGTATGTAACACCTGACCGGTAACACTTGCCGGGATTTGTAAACACCGGCTTCCTCTTCCTTACATCTTCCGACCATTCAGGTTGATTGTCGCGCGTAAAGCCGGAGAAATATTCGTATTCATGCCAATCTGTTATCCGACCTTTTGGTACCCTTGCCAAAACAAAATGATCGCTGTTTTTGTATGCACTTGCTTCATCGTGTGAATAGATATAAACATAATCATCTTTTGCACCCTGGTAATTTTTCCCATAATTGAGGAATGTAGGAGCACCAAAACTTACATCAAACATCCAATTAGCAGTTTCCCAGGTTTTCCCATTGTCGTATGACCACATCAGTACGGAATTTTGAGCATTTCTCACCAGCATATAAAGCACTCCTTCAACCATCAACATACCGCTGGTTTTAGGCCCATGCCTGCCATCCCCAACTTTCTCACCTGTACGGGAGCGTATGTTTATACCCTCCAGATGAGGTGGATTCCCCGATACTTTAGCCAATCCAAGACTAAGTTTGATTTCAGTGTTCGGGATAAAGCCATTTCCATCGCCATAAGCTGTATATAAATTATCATCGTCGGCCCATGTAATCGGCCAGTTATCGCTCCCCTGCGCCATACGTATAATATCTTCTTCGGGAGCAAACTCTATTGAAAATTCACTTTGAGGATAAGGTGGTTCTTCAATGGCATCCATCAAAAGATTAAGAAGGTATTTCTCAGTTCCCGCCCAGAATCCTTCCCCATCCTGCTCATCTGAAAGCGAGTCGCCCATTCTTACTATTACCATCTTCAGACTGGGAATTACAATCAGATGCTGATTCTGCGCTCCCGCACCTGCAAAAGCATCACGGGGAACATTTCCCCAAACCCCATCGTAATTATTATACCATCCGGCAGTTGTTGCCGGTACAGGGTTTACGGCAGTTCTTGTATCATTAATGACTTTCCCGCTTTCCGGCTGCATACCGGGCAATGCTGTATGGTAATACGCTGTTACTTTTCCCACCACGGAAGAATCGATGATTTGACTGCCTTGCCAATTTCCTTTATTTAACATCAGAAGCCCTAACTTTGCTACCGATCTGGCCGTAAAATTACCTCCTCCCCAACTGGGAACCAATTTTAGTCCATCTACTTCAAACGTCTTCCCATAACCAAAACTGTATTCCTTTTCGGCAATCCCTACTGGTTCAAAGATCCGCTCTTTGAGATAAGTCCTTAAATCATTATATTTTGAACCTTTTAGAGAGGCTGTAACTGCGTATGTCAGCATAGCGATGCCCGGATTGCTGTAAGCATATTTCTCACCCGGAGCAAATAACAGCGGTGTGCTGTCTCTTGATACAGAAAATGGATCCGGCTCCTGTCTCCAAAACTGACCTCTCCAGCCGGAGAGGTCAAAATGAAAATGTTTTCCTTTTGATGCAAGCTCGTTTAGTTCATCCTCCGTACCCTGCGCATCCATCAACCCGGAGGTATGGGTAGCCAGCTGGCGTATGGTAATCATCGACTTCCTGTAATTGTTTTTCCATTGTGGCACATAATAGCAGGCAGCCTCATCAAGCGTAATATAACCATCATCCATGGCTGCAGCGAGAGATAGTCCACTTACCAATGCTTTTGCCAGTGAAGCTGTATAATGTGTCTTTTCATCGTCATCCCATCCGTCTGCAAACCATTCGTATACTACTTTACCGTTCTTTAGTACAAGCAGCTTTTTTGTTCCCTTTTCAGCAAGGACTTCCTTTGCTTTGTTCAGCTTTTTTGAGGACATGCCCTGAGCTTCCGGACTGGTATATTCCCACTCAAAAGCAGAAGGTGCTATTCCCCTGACATTCTTCTGATTCTTAAAGGCGAATAACCCCAATACCAACAGCAAAATAACAATGGGTGTGCTTCCGGATAAACTAATGCTAATTTTTCTCCGATTCATTATTAATATTTTTTCGTTTAGTTTAATTCAAATTATAGGTTACTTATTCTCCCTGCAATACCTGCTTAAATTGGTATTAATTATGCATTGGCATTAATCAAGCCTGGTAATAATCAAATTATCCCACCACAGTGCTGTATGCCAGGTACGAAATCCAAAAAGTCCTTTAGCGTGCAAATCATTGTATTCATCGTCAACTTTTTCCAATAACTTTTCATCGTTCACCCAATATTGGAAATTATTGCCTCTCTTTTCAATCTTTATACGGTAAGTTTTTCCAGCTATAACTTCAGCGCCAAAATCTTCTGCCAACAAGTTAAATCCAGGGTTGTCCCTGAAACGAATTCTTGCATCCTCAGGATTCTTATTTGCAACAAAAGTAAAAATGTAGCCATTTAGTTTGTGGTAATGGTTGTATACACCATTTTCCCTTATATGCGATGTTTCCCGAAGATGTTTTCCTTCCGGGTCTGAATACATTACAAAACAATTAATATTATTTGCAGTATCGACTGATGAAACTATCTGTACGTCGAATTCAATCCTGATATTTCCTGAAAGATTATAATCCAGCCATGCTGTTGATGCCCGGTGATGATGTAAATCTGCATCCATGAATAAACGGCCGTCTTTAATTACGGCAGTATTTCCTTCACACCACCATTCAACCGGAAGGGGACCATCCGGATAGCTGAAAGTTTCCTTAAACAGGATTTCTTCCTTTATTGTTTCATCCATCAGAACCTCTCCCGAAATCTTTGAACTCATATCTTCCTCTGAAGAAGAACTCAGACTACAAATAATTGGCAGAAGGAAGAACAATCCTAATTTCATTTTCTTTTTCATTGGTTAAGCTTTACCCAATAAATGTAAAATAATTTTGTATTTCTGCTGATGATTTACAAATAAATGTGTCCTGATTCTCTATTCTGCTGCTGCACCGAACCGATCCTTTTTTAATTTATATCCTTATAATTTACCTACCGTAGGAGTACCCAACTCTAAAAGATGCAGTATTAATCAGCATAGTAATGGTTTATTTAATTTCCTCAATCTATAACCCTCACCCTGCCATCCTGAAGGATGGCTTTCCCTCTCCACATGGAGAGAGCCTTAGGAATGAGATCCGTTGTTAAAATTCAAAGTTGTTGTTCTGAAATAAAAAAAAGAAAAAAATACCAATAGGAACCACTAACTCATTTCGGTCTGCGGCAGAGTGAGGGAATAGAGTGAGCACTGCGACAGAGTGAGGATGAGGGTTTTTCTTATTTGAAAATAATTGCTATTCAAATTCAACAACCACGGCCTGATAGGCTTCTACTCTCGGAAAAAATACCTCAACACTGTTCTCCCAAACCTGCTTTTAAAAATCAGTCTCTACAAGTGACTTTACATCCAAGGATGGCTTTCCCTCTCCACATGGAGAGGGCCTCAGGAATGAGATCCGTTGTTAAAATTCAAAGCTGTTGTTCTGTAATAAAAAAAAGAAAAAAATACCAATAGGAACCAAAAACTCATTTCGATGCCTCACCCTAACCCACTCCGTTTTGGAGAGGATTAGGGTGAGGTCTGCGGCAGGGTGAGGGAATAGAGGGAGCACTGCGACAGAGTGAGGATGAGGGTTTTTCTTATTTGAAAATAATTGCTATTCAAATTCAACAACCACGGCCTGATAGGCATCTACTCTCGGGAAAAATACTTCAACACTGTTCTCCTCAACCTGCTTTTGAAAATCAGTTTCTATGAGTGGCTTCACATCTTTAATCGTTTTTCCATAAGGTATCCGAATTTGCAAACGCACATTTTCAACCGGAGCAAGATAATATTCATTCTTCCATGGCTTTTCATACTTATTCCCGGTCCAGTTGGTAAGGTGCAGCACCAGCCGTTTTTCATTTTCTGCCAGATTTGCCAAAAGTCCTGCCGGAGCATCCAACTTATAGGGTTCCGGAACATCGCTCACCATTTTTACAAATGCTTTTATCAATTCTCCCGTTATGCCGGGTCCCTGGTTGTCATACAATGTTTCTATACCCGATGCGTAATAAAGCACCCGGCCTTTCCCATAATTCGACATCACTACACCAGGCAGAACAGGCTCAAGGTTATGACCGGTAACAATATCCATCACAACCTGTCCCCCCTCCAGTACCTCTACCGGTTCATAATACCACATAGGAAACAACCTGTTTTCAATAGTGTTACTGCAATTCATGTTTATAGAAGCATCTGCCATAAGATACAAATCATTGGGACCCCCCACCATTGACCGGTAGCTTGATACAATATCCGCCAATTCCCCTTTCGGCACAATTGCCCTTACTTTAAACAATTCTTCAAGTCCGAACCGGTACTGCCTTTTTCCTCCAGCATCGAATAAAGAAGTAGCATAACTGGCTATCAAACTTCCTCCATTTCTCACATAATCTTTTATATTTCTTATCCGCTCATCAGAAAGAAATGGAATATTTGCAAGATACAGCACAGGAAATGCTTTAAGTTTCTCCGGGTCATCCAATATAAATTCACTGACCGAACCTACCTGGATATGATTGTACAAACAGGCGGAGAACGCACCGCGCGTAGAGGTTCGGGAATTGGTTATTCCGCTGAGCCAGCCTCTTTGAACATGCTCAGGCGGACTGTCGTAGGCGAAAACCACACCTACATTAGGTACATTTTCAAGTCCTTCAAATTCTTTTTCATGTTTTTTTATAATCCCAAAAGGGTAACGTACATACTCCCGGTTTTCTTCATGGTGAATATACCCGGTGGGCTGAGCAATGATTGAGCCACCGCCAAACATGAGATTGGTAAATATTTCCTGCTGGTAATCAACCCCCTGAAATGCCAGTCTTGGCCAATTATGGTAAACTCCTACATAAGGCCAGACATACCAGCCTACCGACCGGGGCACGCCCACTCCTTCCGCACGCTCAAGCATTGAGTTCCCGCGTTCATAAAGAAAGGCATCCATGGCATTCAAAATACGTTCATCCTGACCGGCCATAAGTTGTGGATCGTTGATATTGGAAATCAGGGGGATTTGTTTGTTTGATTTAACCAGTTCCTTCACCTTTTGCACCACTTCGTTCATGTAGAATTCTTTGTACCAGTGGTGGTATTGATCAATTGCCTCCAAATCTTCCGGTGTGTAATCCTCATCCCTTACATGATACGGAATTTCCAGACCGGAAGCTTCCCTGAATCCGCTCCTGCATCCATCGCAGTAGCACAATTTTCTTCTCGGCCAGAAGTAATGCGGTTCCCATTTATCGAAATAGATTCCGTCTATATCGTAATCTTTTACCACATGTTCCACCAAATCCATGAAGGCCTTCCGGTAAGGAGACATCCAGCAGACTGTGCCGTGGTCTTCCCCAACGTACATATGGCTGCGGTCAGGCAGCCCGCCAGGTGTTGTCTTCTGCCCGTATTCCGGATAATGTTCGGTTACCATCGACCAGGCAAGTTTATGCCCAGTGGAGATATAGGGTATTACTTTAATCCCTTTAGGCTTGCAAAGTTCAATGGTTTCCTGAAGCAAATCCCTCCTCCCCTGCGCGTGGTGGGTTATAAACCGGACACCCTGAATGGTTGCATATTTTCCCATTGTAGGAAACCTGAGTACATTTACATTCATATCTGTCATCGTCTCAACCCATGCCTGCGGATCATATTCCAGTTCAGGAGCAAACGGTGGCTGGTAAGCATCCAGTAAAAATACCCGGGCAGTTTGCAACCAGCTATAATTTTCTTCTTTCACGCGGATCCGGTTCCCCTGAGCTTCTGTTACCCTAACATTAATCAGTAGGAATCCACATGTAACACAAAAATATAACATAATTCCAATCCACAGGCGTTCAATTGTTTTTTGATTGCAATTCATATTTCAGGTTTTTTATAACAATAGAAATTTATCATATTCCAGTAGTATTTCGTTTTATATTCATCTTAAGATAAAAAAATTTATTTGATTTTCACATTTAATGTTCAATCCATACCCTTTCCCCTGGAATCAACTATTTATTTATGTACCAGCAGTAATGAAAGTTTTGACGCTCCCTTCCAGTTCGGTATTCCTGTAGCGGATTACACTTTTATATTCGTATTCGGCAGAAGGAGTCAGATTGGATACATCCATTTTAAATACCCCAGGCTCATTTGCCTGTTTCCTTTCGGTTATCTGCCAACCGGCATCCCCTTTTTTCCTGTAACGAAAAAAGACTTCAGCCTTATTCCCTTCCCTAAAAAATGGGTTTACCCTTACCAATCCAATAACATCGGCATCTCTGTTGGTCATAACAATCATATCTTTCGATTGAGTAAGCACTGCACTGCTGAACCGCCCGATGCCGGCACCGGGTACATGGGCAACCGAAGGGCCTGAACGGTATTCACCTGTTGAAGGATCATATATGCCAATATGATCGGATCGAAAAGCTGCCATAATCACTTCCCCGTCGGGCATACGTTCAGCTGCCATAAAGGCCCCTTTTCCTTCGCCGTGCTCCGGGCCCTTAATAAAAGTATCGGTAACGGGATCGTATATACCTACATGTGCTGCGTCCCTGGGTGCCATTAAAATATGCCCGTTATCCAGTTCCACACAACCGGAGTAGGCTGAAAGCACATGGGCATTATGGGCTGCACCACTGGTATAGGCGTTATTAACAGGATCATATATCCCTACATGTTTGCTGTAAAACGGTGTAAAAATAATTTTGCCGGTCTTGCTGCTCTGTATGATTAATGAAAAATTATAGGAATCGGCTTCATTGTGCGCAGGCCCGTCCGTATATATATCGGTTTTGGGGTTGTATAGCCCCACCACTTTGGAATGAAGCGGGCCAAAAACAACCAGTTCAGGTGAGATTTTAACGCAACCAAGAAAGGCATTGTCAGATTGCCTGCCGTGCGCTGCACCATCCCGATAGGTTTGTTTCGCTGCATCATAGATACCTACATTCCGGCTTCCACGGGGAGTAAGTACAACCGTGTACCCGTCGTCCAGGACCACTCCCATTCCAAATCCACCCGGCTGACCGTGCCTGGCTGTCTGAACAACTGAATTTGTAACCGGATTGTATTCTCCGACAAATTCTCCCGTACGGGGCACCAGGACAATCCTTCCATCCTTTACCAGCACTCCTCCCCGGAATTCCTTATCCCCTGTCCGCTCTGGTTTTGGCCCGCCAATGTATTCAAACTTCTCAATACGGCCCTGAAGTGTTGCCCTGGAATTTCCTGTCTGAACCACCGGGAGCGTGTGTACCTCAGGGACTTTTATATCCCTTTTGAAAATATTCCCTGCCGTTTCCATCCATTCCTCTCCCCCAACCAACTCAGAATTTTTAGCATCCAACGGAAAATTAGCCGGGTAACTACCGGCAGCATATGCTGCAGCACTAATCATCCAGCCACACAAGGCCAGGTAAACTCCAATTCCTGTAAACCAGGCAGAAACTTTGGTCATAAAATTTTATTTAACTGGTTCATTAAACTTTTTCAGTTCATTGTATGAAGGAATCACAGACCAATATAATTTAATATTCAGGTCGGTAAATCTCCTCCCGAATCAAATGAAAATAATTTTGACGGTGTTGTAAAAAATATCCGGTTAAAATATTCTTCCAGTCCCCTCTGATTCATTGTCAACCTGAAATCTTCCATTAAAAATGTCATACCAGGAGCGCCGCCGTAAGCTTTCCAGTAGCTGCTTTTTGCCATATCCATTCCCATTGTAATCTGGTCAGGAAATTCGGGCAATAGCTTTTCCAAAAGCTCGAGGGTAATATTTGATTCCTCTGCTTTCCATCGGAAAGCGGCATCGTATTCCACCCGGACACCGGTTTGCAATAATTCCCTGTGGTATGCGGCATCATTCAGCCTGTCGGCATGAGAGATAACAACATGATCAAGGTTTGCTCCCAGACGGGTAAACAACCGGGCCTGTTCAAGAGCAAGCAGGCCGCCGTTGGTATGAGTAAGTACAGGTGCACCGGTTTCCCTGTGTGCATTGACAACTGCCCGGAATATTTTCTCCTGGTGGGCTGTTATCCTGTCATCCCCTGTGGCAAGTTTTATAAGTCCTGCCCTGTAAGAAGTTCGTTCAATGAAAGGCCCTCCGTAATCGTGCCGGTCGATACCCTCCATAATATCATCAATAAAAAGCTGTGTCAGTTGATCTTCCGAATAAAAATACCTCCAGTGGCCCGGTACATAATATTTCTCAAGATGAATTCCTGTAGGAGCAATTATATTTACTCCTGTAAGCCGGGATACTTCTGCAAGCTTTTCAACATTCCGGCCACAATTGGCAGGCATGGTATCGACTACTGACCGGCCTCCTGCAGCATAAAAACGTGTCAGCTCTTCACTCACTTTTTCCACATCATTCAGGATGAATAAGGGATTGAAAACTGTCGGATAGCTTTCCTCAATTATGATGTGTTCATGTGAATAGGTTAATCCCATTTCTGATGGACTGATATCTCCCAACACAGTACGCACAAATGGTTTTTGTGGATTATTCATTATCCTTTTATTTTATTTTCTATCTGTTGTTTTTCCACCCGTCCCGGCTGGTATCTGCAACCGTCTCCGGTATTTGAATTACAGAGCCTAATCCACTTAACCGGTTTTGCAGAAGGGTAACAGAAACAGCGCCTGCACTGCAATCCTGTTCAAGAGAAAGCGCTGCGGCCAGACCGGCAGCCTGCCCCATACCCATAGTTTGGGCCATTGAACGGCAGGAAGCATGTGCATCGTGCGTGGCAGAAAAGCATCGCCCTGCCATCCAAGAGATGTGGCTGCTTATTGGCACCAATGTACCATAGGGAACCCCATAAATTCCGGTACCGGGAATGTACTCCCACCGGGTTTCCTCTTCACCTGCTTCATTTTTGCGATGATCTTCTATAGGTGCCCCGCAAAGTAAAACAGAAGAATCGGGGATTAGTCCTGAAAGGCATTCTTCTCTTGTAAGCCGGTGAAGGCCATATACCCGCCGGGTCTCCCGAACTCCAATCTGAAGGGAAAGCCCGATAATTTTTGCATTCTCATAACCGGGAACCTCATCCCGGAAAAAACGTTCGTATTCAAAAGCCTGTTTTCTGCCTTCCATTTCGGCTGCGGTCAACTCATCACAATCAAGCGCATCCAAATCAGTCACCTTCACAGCAACAGTAGAAATACACCCGGGCTGGCACATTTCATGAGCCGATCCGGATTTTCGGGGAAGCTGGTAACTTCTGCTGTCGTATGCTTTTGCCATTTTCTCCTTAAGCATAGTGTTCCCCCCGGCATTTTTAAACTCCTGAAAATCCACGTTGCACATCCTGAAGGTGGTAGTCATGCTTTGTGCAGGCTCCGCTTCTCCGGCTTTTTCATAAGGCAGCCCGGCATGAAAACAATAATCGGCATCCCCAGATGCATCAATTATCCTTTTTGCATAAATTTTAAAAAAACCTGTTCCTTTATGAAAAAACACACAGGCAGATCGCTCTTCTTCCGGTTCAACAGCAATCAATTGTGAATGGTACAGAATACGAACATTGCCGTTTTTCATCAACAAAGTCTCCCACACAAACTTTAATCTTTCGGGATTGTAATTTACTCCTGTTCCGGCGCCATACGAATTGGGGCGAAGAAAAATATCGCCTGTTTTATCCAGTTCGTCCACCACAAGGTCGGGTAAACCTCCGACGATCTTACGGGGAGTCCCACCTACCGAAAAGAATCCATAAAAAGTATCTAGCATCTGGGTGGAAGTGCCTCCCGGAAAACCATACCGTTCAACCAGAGTAACCTTATGCCTGTTGCCACGGGCAGCTGCCAATGCTGCAACGCATCCGGCAGAACCGGCCCCCACAACAAGAATGTCGGTCTCCTGTTTTTGTTGAATTGCATCAAAATTAATTACATCCATTACGTATCGGTTTTCCCTACATTTTCATAAAGCTTCGCCATATTCCAGGCATGCTCGTCGTAGGCCGATTCAAACAAGGCTTCAGCCCTTTCGGCACCTACTACTACACCGCTGCTTAACACTTTCGGCGGCTTTCCTGCCGCAGTGAGAAGGCCGGCCAATTCAGCCTTAATGCAATTGATGAGAAGCACACCACCTACCGTGGAACCCGGAGATACAGGTGTATCTAAATCCGGTACGTAAACCATGGCATCTCCCACCGGGGCACCGGTGTCCAGGATTACATCAGAAAAATCACCCAGTTTCTTTCCATCCTTCCGTTTACTTACAGATTTCAATGAATGGGCAACCGAAACAATGGAAACCACCTTTATCTTCTTTTTCTGAAATATTTCAGCAACTTCTATTGGAACCACATTGCAACCACTGGAGGAAATCAACAATGCAGAATCGGTTTCCTTTAAATCGAAATTACGCAATATCCGCTCTGCCAGTCCGCTTACGTTTTCAAGAAACATCGCCTGCCGCTGACCGTTTGAACCAACAACCAGATTATGGAATGTAAGTGAAAGCTCCACAATCGGATTGAAACCGGGAAAGGAACCGTAACGGGGCCACATCTCCTCGACCAGAATGCGGCTGTGTCCGCTGCCGAAAACATGTACTACCCGGCCTGCAAGAATTGTATCTGCAAATAGTTGTGCTACCTGTCTGATTTGCACCTGCTGCGCCTTTACCTTCTCAAGAATTTCAGCCGATTTCTTTAAATAAGATTCTGTCAGATTCATTTATAACGTTTGTTATTTTCCTGCGGGCCTCTCCTTTTTTGTTCAAAAATCTCCCCGCAACTTCTCCAGTAACAACAGTAAGAATACAACTGTTTTTATTCCACAGTTTTTTCTATAATTTCACTAGAATGTTTTTCCTTTAGGATGACCTTTTTACGACCATCGGGTAAAATTTCTTCTTTAATCAGCCAGTAGTCCTTATCGTATTCTATGAATGCAGAAAGAGGCTCCACCTCCTCCAACCCACGCCATTCATTCAGCTCAACGGGCTCCCATTTTTTTGTTTTAGCCGATAAGTAGCATGCATCGATGATGGCATTCACCACATAACCATCATAAAAGTCTTCAGCAGGTTTCCTGCCTTCTTCTATAGCATTAAACATATCGGTAAACATGAAGTTGTATCCCAGTTCGTGTACCTCATCGCCAACAGGGAAAAGCCACCCTGTATCCGATTCCGCTTTTTCGGCTACATACCCTTTTTTTCCGGGAGCTGAAAACATTTCAAATCCGGTACGTAAAAAATTATCGATTCGTATGGAGCCATCCACTCCTGCCACTTCGTCCTTCAGTTCCATCCCTCCCCGGAAACACCAGCTTACTTCAAACTGGCCGATAGCTCCGTTTTGAAAACGTACCAGACCGATTGCGTGGTCTTCAGCTGAAATAGGCTTCACCTGTGTATCGGCCCAGCATACCACTTCCACCGGACGAATATTCTTTCCTATAAAACTCCGGCCAATCTCAATGCAATGGCAACCCAAATCAACAATAGCCCCGCCTCCTGATATTTCAGGGTTCCAGAACCAGTCGCTGTGCGGTCCCGGATGGGCTTCGCGCGACCGTACCCACAGCACTTTACCTATAGCGCCATTTTCAACGGAAGCATGTGCTTTCAGATGTTTGGGTGTATACACCAAATCTTCGAGGTATCCGTGAAAAACACCCGACTGCTCTACTTTCTGAAGAATTTCCCATGCTTCCTTTGCATTGCGTCCCAACGGCTTGGTGCATAAAACCGGTTTCCCTGCATCTATAGCAGCAAAAATGGCCTCCTTGTGCAAGTCGTTTGGCAGACCTACCACTACAACATCCACATCAGGATGGGCAACTGCCTCCTGCAAATTGGTGGTCCACTGAGGAATCTTGTTCTCCGCAGCAAATCGAGAACCTCTTTCCTCTGATCGTGAATATACTATCACTACTTCATCCCGGCTACGCAATCCGTGGATTGACATTGTATAAAACGTACCGATTAATCCGGTTCCAAGCATAGCTATCTTCATTAATCCCTCCTTTTTATTTTTATTTAACCTGATTTTGTTCCCTTGCAAAACAAGCTGCTCCAACAGCACCTGCCAGATCTCCGTAAACGGCTTTCACGATTTCCGTTTTGTTCCCTCCGGCCCGCCATTCATAAATATCCATATATTTTTCGAGCGGGCCAAACAAATCAGCTCCTGCCTCTGTAATGCCTCCTCCCAGTATGATCATTTCAGGCGAAAGGATGTTGGTTAAAGAGGCCAGTCCCACAGCTAATTTCTTAAGCGATGTCAGCCATACTTCTGCAGCAAAAGTGTCGCCGTCTTTATAGGCCTCAAGTAGCTGCTTCGTTGAATTAAATTTTCCAAAGCTCCTTTTTTCTATTGAGCAGTTTCCAACAGCATCCTCAAGACTCCCGGGTATACCTGTGATATCACGGTCTCCATCGCTGTCGATAACCATATGCCCCAGGTGTCCGGCTTTATTAAAAGCACCCTGGTAAGGTTTTCCCCCGATGAGAAGTGCACCGCCCACACCCGTTCCCAGCGTGAGCATCGCCACGTGCTTCCTGTTTTTTGCCGCCCCAAACCGTGCCTCTGCCATCATCGCAGCAATTGCATCGTTCAGGACAAATGTGGGCACTCCCAAAAACCGGCTCCAGTTAAAATTCTCCAATCCCTGCAGTCGCCCGGGCATATATGCAATGGCCGAATTCCCATCATTGGGCAGCCCCGGAGCAGAAATACCAACGACAGTATCAGGGTTTTCCTCCTTGTCCAAAATCTCACTGACCGCCTCCTGAACGGCATTCTTCCACAATACATCTTCACCATCCCTTGTCGACTTGTACACCTGTTGTAAAATATTGCCTGATTTATCTAATGCAACAGCTTTTATTCTCGTCCCTCCCAAATCGATTCCAATTGTTATTTCTGACATTACCTTATATTTTAATTCTATTTTTTCTGCTGAAACCTGATTAAATGTACTGTCCCTCACTCAGCGACCACCCTCCGTCAACAGCCACAACCTGGCCCGTTGTAAACAATGAAAAGTCGCTCATAAAATAAACTGCCAGACCATCGAAGTCTTCCGGTTGACCAATTCTGCCACCATCCAGCGGCTGCTTTGTCCGGATGAATGAGGATATCATCTCATTTGTGGCTGCCCTTTTTGCCATGGGGGTATCAACCAGGCCCGGAGCAATTGCATTGACACGAATTTTATATTTCGCATAGTAAGATGCAATGGATTTTGTAAAACCTGTAACCGCCGCTTTGGCAGCAGCATAAGCATGAGTAGCAAAATACCGCGGAGAAGGAGAACTACCCAGTACTGAGCTGATATTTAAAATGGACCCTCCGGACTTTTGCATTAAAAACTGCCTCACTGCCGCCTGATTCGACAGCATCATTGATGTAAGGTTAAGTTCAAGCGTGCTTTCCCAGCCTTCAAGGGTAAGTTCATGCAGGGGGCCATCGCCCATCATTCTCCCGCTGCCTCCTGCAACATGAAACAGGCCATCAAACCCACTGTATCTCCGGACACAAGCTTTAATTGCTTCAACAGCTGTTGCCGGATTTACAGCATCGCCTGACATGACAACAGCCTGCTCACCTAAAACTGTCTCCGCTTTGGAAATATACTCATCGTCTTTTCCCACCACTACCACGTAAGCCCCGTTATCAACAAAAGCTTTGGCAGCCGATAAGCCTATGCCGGAAGTACCCCCAATTACAACAATTTTTTTATTGAGCAGCGTTTTCAGAATCATTGGCATTTTATTGTAATATATCTAAGTTTAGCAGGAACTTTAAGCATGACTTCATCCGGTTTAGGAATTACCATTAAATTGCCTGACTGCATCAATCACAGCGGCAATGTTCTCAACCGGCACATTTGCCTGAACATTATGAACCGTACTGAATACAAAACCTCCATTTTTCGAAAAAACCTCACACAACCGCAGCACCTCATCTCTTACTTCACCGGGAGTTGCATATGGCAATGTTTTCTGGGTATCAACCCCGCCTCCCCAAAACACGAGTTCTTTTCCGTACTTCCGTTTTAAGTGAATAGGATCCATCCCTCTGGCATTAATCTGCACCGGGTTTATTATATCGAATCCCGCTTCTATAAATTTCGGGAGAAAAGGTTCAACAGCCCCACACGAATGCTTAAAAGTTTTCCAATCCGTATTTTGGTGAACCCAATCATTAATCCGCCTGTAGTATGGCAACCACAACTCTTCGAACTGTTCAGGAGAGCAGAAAGTAGAATCCTGGGTACCAAAATCTGTTCCGCAGATATACACAACATCAATGTTCTCCCCCATAACCTGATTGAGCCTTTTAAAATTTTCAAGTGCTATTTCCACCTGCCGGTCAAAAACCGAATGTATATAATCCGGCCTCATAACAATACTCATGTACCATTCAGTAATGTCACGGATACCTTTTGGATTTTTAAGCTTAATACCGGGCACATGTGCAATGTCGCCCAAAGCTGTGCCCCCCAAGCCGGCTACTACTGCCCTGCCGGTTGCACGTGCCTGTGATGTGGTTGCTTTCCAATAATCCAGGTCTGCGTCTGATATCAAACCGTATTCCTCCAGGTTGTCCTGTGGATTCAGCTCCTCCTCTTCAAAAGGTTGCTGGCGGATGATGGCATCAAAAAAGTAACCGTTTTTCGGCATCCTTCCTGAAGGCGAAGCAGATAAATCACCCTGCGGGTACATCAGCACATCGCCTTTTTCATCGGTTGTTGTATTGAACTTTTCAGGCACCAGTACCTTTTGACCCCAGTTTGTTACATACTCCTTCAACGGTTCATGATTGTAAAAGCCAAACGAATTGTTTTTTCCCTTTGCTCCCACCGTATCGATGCCTATTGCCTCAATCAGCTCCGAATCAATTTCACCCAGCATCTGATATGGATCAACAACCCGGACTGGTCTGGCTTCCAATCCATAGTGCTTCCGCAGGTTTTCAACTGCTAAAACATGCATTCCGGTTACTGAAGTTGCACCAAAATCAACCACCAGACGATCGGGTTGCCGGTGGTTCATAGCTAAGTCAAAGTTTTCTTTTGAAGTCATTTATTTTTTAATTTCGGAAATAAAGAAAGTGGTATCCTCATTATGAAATTACTCCGGTTATTTTGTTAACAGCTTGCTGTGAACAAAATTCAACGACTCTGTTCCTTCTGTTTATTTCCTGATTTTTAGGTTTCTTCTTTTTTAAAATGCCAACTAAAACCTATGATCACATAATCTAATGAACCTTGAAACTTTCATTGAAGTAAAACTACCAAAATAATAATTATCAGCCAATCATTTTATCCGGAAGGTATCTACAGGCATTAAAAATTTAAACCAGTAAAACTAATCATTCTTTAAGGCAGCTATCTTTATACCATATCTTCTATTATATAAAAAGCTTAAATCCTATTGAAAAATTCCTGATCTTCAAAGAGAAAAACACAAACAGGCCAATTCCCTTTTCAAACCAATCAATTGTGTAATTTCGCTTTTAAAAATTCTTTTATCTGTAAACTAAAACTATATTTCAGTATGCTTTTATGGCTCTGCTAAAACCATACATTAGCCGGATCTAAGCCAGTACAAATTCGCGATTTACCGAATTTATACCGGATTTGGACTAAAGAAATCATACAGGAATTTTAATAAAGCAATTCCAGCAATGAAATGAAAATGTATATTTTTTTCTCATTGGAGCCTTTTTCCCACAATGTTCCTGAATTAAATGCTTAGACCTCTGTTAATATCATAATTCTACTAAAGATGCTGCCATCATTTAGTTTTTTCTGGAAATACACAAAAAACAGGAATTACATGTTCGCGATGAGCTCACTGATATCCTTATCCGGTTTCCGAATTACATCAATGAATACCGGCTTTACCTGGCAGACCTTCTTTCACTCAAATAACAAAATCAAGACGAACAGAATCTTTCAATGAATATGTTAATCATTTATCAATAATATGAATGGCATTAAGAAAGATGCGGAAACGGTTTTGAGCTCCTCTGTCAATTACCTCGTTTTCTATTTTTTCAATCGTTTCTTTTTCATTCAGATATTTGGCAAAAATCCATTGCACCTGCTTGTCTGAACTTTCCTTTTTATCTTTCCATTTATTTAGCAATTTCATTGCCTCTTGATTTTTGCCCTGTTTTTTTAGCACCAGAGCGCCAATGTAATCATTTAATGGTTCTCTCATTTCTCTCATATTCTCAGGATTGAGCGAATAGTTTACTATCTGGTTGTAATAATGATCAGCCTGTTCTTGGTTTCCCATCCGCATTGTGCAATAGGCTGAAATATAATCCTGCAATCGTGTATCAGGATTATGCGGCTCCCCTGCACCGAGATTTTCCGGCCATGTTTTAGAATTGTTGATATACTTAATGGCATTTTTGTATTTGTTCTGCTCTGCATTTTGTACTGCCAGGGCAAGATTGACCATTTCAAAAATATCATGTCCTTCGCGCGCACCCTCCTGTGGCAGAACATAAACGTTTTCAAGTACTTCGAGGCCTTTTTTGTATTGATGCACATTCAGTAATGCCGTGGCATAATCCAGTCCTGTTACAGGATTGTCTGGGAAGAGATTGTATGCTTTTTCAGCATGTTTCCACTGTTCGGAAAAAGCATTGTTTGATTCGAGATGTTTAGCTAAATAATGCCAGGCTCTCCATTGGCTGGGATCGAGCTCAACAGCATACCTGAAACTACTATCCGCAAAATTATTTTTGGAATTGTCATCCTGAAATAAAATACCCCGTGCCAGATAAAAGGGAGCATAATCCGGGGTGTTTTCGCATTGTTCAAATAGTTTTTTTGCCTTTTCAGTTTGCAACTTGCTCCAGTAAATCAGTCCTAAATAATACTTTGTCTTCCATGAGTTATTTATATCTTTCGCCCATTCGAGAACAGGAATGGTTTCCAGCCGGAAAGGAAATACAAAAGCAGGAGATAATTCCACTGCCTTTTTCAGGTACTCACTGCTTTTCAGGGGAGAAGAATCCTTGTTTAGATAGGAAAGCCAGTAATAAACAGTTGGATATGAAGGCGATTGTTCCAGAACCTGAATGGCCTCGTCCGTGAGCCTCTGCTTTGCATATTGAAGGGCAAGCTCCAGGTAGGTTTCATGAGGCAGTTCATTCGTAATTAATGATTTAAATTCAAGCAGGTTCTCAGATGAAGGATTCAATAAATACTTTTCAAAACGGGCGTAGTGGTTCAGCGGGTCCCTGTTTAAAAGCCCATCAAAAGTATTGCCTGCTTTTTCAATGTTATTGATTTTTCTATAGGCAGTCCCAAGTAATTCATCGGCCATCAGGTTGTTCCTGTTGTAATCAAGGGCTTTTTGTGCGTATTCAATGGCTTTCCGGAAATCTTGTTTTTGGATTTGGATACCTGCCAGTTCCACATAGGCCGCTGAACGGAATTCCATAATCCGTACGGCCACACTTAATGCTTCCTCTGCTTTAGTTAACTGCCCAAGTTCCTTTTGGATAACACCATAAATAAAATTCGCACCTCCGTCATAGGTATCGGCTTCCAGCACTTTACCTGCATAGAAAATCCCCTCTTCAAACTGCCCGTTCCGGTAATGAATATCCGCCAGGCGTGTCAAAGCCCGGCTATGGGTAGGTTCTTTTGAAAGGCATTTTTTATACAAATCCAATGCCTCCTTATATAACCGCATGGCATACGCATCATCTGCCAGCCGGAAAAGGCGTTCAGCAGAATCATCATCCAGGCAACCGGGACAATGAACCGGACGATCGACCCGGTATTCATCTTTATCAGAACTGTATTCCAATTTATTTTTACCTACACGTACTTTTATGCCCGTAGTTTCTCCCCCGTGCAATGCAATGATTTTATGATATACCTGCATGGGTTTTAGCTGCAAGGCTTCAGTATATGCAATTCGGTTGTCAAGACTAACTACCAGCGTATCTGTTATACTCGTATTCGGGCTGAGAGAAATTTTTAAACTGTCATTAATTACCTCAACATTGAGGGTTCCTTCAGGAGAAGCATCTGCCATACCATTCGTTTCCCTGACCGGAAACCAGTATTCAGTTTTGGTTTCGGCATAAAAAGGGCGCAGGAACAACTGCATAAACGGGCTGTTGAAACCACTGTTTTCTGCAGCCTGGTTGAATTTTACACCCGATTGTGCCTCAATGTACTGGCCGTTTTCATCTGTTAGCAGGTTTTCCCATATGGCACCATCGCGCGCAAGAGACCAAATCCATATTTTTTTTCCAGGAGCATCGCTATAGGGTGCCCAATGTCCCGACCCAAAGTCAGACTGATGCCAGTATAATCCGAACCAATTTCTGTAATTTCCTACTACATGGTAAGATTTGTGGCCTCCAAAGTTATTTTCCCTGTACAAGGCCAAATTACGGCCCTTTTCGTCAACAGGCCAGGAGTGGGCTGAACCGTCGTGCCCAACATGATGGGTGCCGGGGAAATAAAACTCAAGATCGTCGGTAGCCTTGTAAGCAGCATTCTCCCACGACAGATAGGCATCGTAATACGGATTGGGATTGTACCATAAGCTTTTGGTTTCAAAATAAGCTTTATCACCCGGCAAATGGATATCAACGCTCCACCGGGAACGGGATGCCAAATCAAGGCCACCTACAATACAGCTGACACTGCCATCGGGATACTCTTTTATCACATAGTCAACCTGAGCTGCCGTCCAGGGAGCATGTCCCAGGTCTAAACCAAAATTATGCTCTATGCCTCCACTGGTCCAGGGGCCACGAATTCCAATAGCACGAAATTTGAGTACATGGTTCAAATAGATAAATTCCTGTCCGGTGGACTTTTCAATAGCCCCCATCACCTTCCCCCCTACTTCAGGGAGAACCGTCACTTTTATATACGGATTTTCCAACGTAACTACCTTCCAGTCTTTCTGCTCACTTTGCCTGGTATAACCATCAAACATAAAGTATGGATAGAAACGGCTTACGGTATTATTTATCGCCAGGGCAGGAACAGGATTGGGATCGGAAAATGGATATGTTTTTATTGTTTGTTCATTTTCTTTAACAGAAGCTGCCTGCCCAAAAGTTTTTACAGTAAATATGGTAAGTACTATGATTAAAAGGCAATTTTTCATTCGTACAAAATTTAATTATTAAAATGGTTGGATGGAAACTACCTGTTTTAAAGGATTTTGTTCATCAGTAATTGTGTTTACAAAACTCATGGATTTCATTGTTAATTATTTTGACATCTCCATAATTTTATCTGCTATTGCATATCTCCATTCATCCAATTTTTCCATATCATTTATCTCATTCCAGAAATTGTCAATGGTATCTTCCCCTCCTTCCGTTTTGGAATGTACCGCCTCTTTAAAAATACCATTCAGAAATGCCCGGGCTTCATTTTCCTGGCCTTTAGATGCCGCTGTTTCTTTGAGTGTTTCAATATATCGCCGGTCATCCCATGCTTCTCTCAACCCCTCGAAAGAGAGGGAAGGAATTGTGCTGAATGGAGTATCCCAGCAAATCATCCAGTTATTTCCTTCAGTTGTATCGAAACGGTTTCCCCAATTGTAAGCCCATAATAGCGAGCCTCGTGAATTAAACGCCCCAAAATAATAACCAAAGGAATAGCGAAGACGGGCAGGCTCACTGGAGGCGCCCACACCTGTATATTGCCAAAAATTTTTGTCGTTTCCACCCGCACGTACTTTATCGCCCAGCTCATTATCCAGGTGTATGGCATTCGTGCAAAACACTTCAAAATAAGGTAAGAATTCAATACCCGAGTCGTGATGGATGGAACCATAAATTCGTGTGCCCGGCGCTGCCGAATTTCTAATAATCTCACAACCGTCTATAAAATGTTCCCCAATCCAGGGGCCGGTACCAATAACCAAATCATCATTTTCGTGGCCTTCTTTTCTGTAAGGTTTTTGACGAGCTTTAGCCGGTTCGTCAAAAGGTGTCAGTATCAGTTCCGGCCATCCATTTGCCTGTGCATGCTCCGTAACTTCTTTCACCCATTGGGCATAAACACCCCGGATTTCTTCAAGTACCCGTCCCCTGTTCGATTCATCGGCTGCAAGCTTTAAGAACTTCTCTAACCTTTCTTCCTGGCTGCCCTCGTCCTGCATCAAAATAAAAAGTTCTTTTTCCAGGTTCATTGTTCTCGGAAACCCATACGGATTGCCACCTAAAAAATAAACTGTATTCTTCCAGCCATGCCGCTTTGCATTTTTCATCCACTCATCAATCAGCGTAAAATCCAACACCATTTTTCCATCAACTTTATTCATGGCAGGTCTTACACTGGTAAACCACGAATTGGTTGCATTCACATTGTTTTTAACTGCGTAAGAAATATTATGGAACGGAACGAACCCTGTAACACATCCTCCCATAGATAAATCCGCTTCTTCCATGGTCAGCAGTGTAACTGGCATTACATCAACTTCTACAGGAACTTTTGCTATTGTTTTTCCTTCAACTTCGATATTAATTTCGCCACTGTACACACCAGGCCTGGTCGTTTCTTTTATCGTTTCAAATGTAATCCAAAAAGCCTGAGAATCGCCTTCTTTTACAGTTGTTTCGAACATAGGCCATATACGTTGGGCGTCTAATCTTACCTCTTGTCTCCCAGCTTTAACAAATGCATATTCAACAGTGTATAAATTTGTTTCAGCGTTAAACAATTCTCCATCCTCATTTTTCAGTTCCGACAAACTGATTGAGACGTTCTGAAGCGTTTTTCCATTGGCATAAATTCCCAATTGTTTGCATTCAATCTCATTCATTGCCATCCGAACCTTCATGGCAGTTTCAATTTCTTTCTGATTGGGAATGTCATGAGGCAGGATTGGAGACAGATAATTCCGTAAATATGGAATGCAGTTTTTTGATTTCCATTTCTCCGGAAGATTCGCATCAGAAACCCTGTCTTGTATTGCTGCATATTTCTGCTGGTTTTTTTTAATCCATGCCCGGGTTTCAGCATTGTACCGCACTTCATCCTCTTTTGTTGCTTTTCTGACACGAATTTCCGATACCGGTAAGTTTACACCATCACTATTTAACTGAATACTGAATAGCTGTTTTCCCACACCACCCATATTGCCTTCTCCTGCATAAAGATAACTCCAGGACACAGGAACCATTGCTGTTTTCCATTCGGAGGTATTTTCACAGGATATACGATGAAGTTCGCTAAAACTATTCATTGTCAGGCCTACTTCAGATTCATAAGAGGATTTGTGCGCTGCAGAAACAAAAGGCACACTGTATTCGCAATTACCAAAAGAGGAAATGATAAATGGATTGGAACCTACATCCTGGTAATCTATTTCCAAAACAAATACTTCCCCTTCATTGGGTCTGGGGCTGCTTCCCCACCAGGCAGGCAAAAGAAAAACAGCTTTATCACGAAGCAGTATACGCGCCTTTTTATCATCAATTTCTTTTACATCAGACCATTGCTCCTGACTAATACCTTCCAAATTCTCCATAGAAACTTTCAAAAGGAATGAATCACTGTCAGAAAGTTTTTCTAAATCGCAGGAAATTAATGTCAAAAAGCTCCCTGCAATTAAACATTCAATTAAAAATTTTTGCACTGCTCTCATTTTTATATGTTTTATGTATTGATGTATTCGAATGTAAAGAGTTGATTCAAAGAATATCCCTGATCCAGGGTCAATAAATCTTTCAATAAATCTAACATGATACTCGTATTCAGATTTTTATATTTCTAAAGGATGTTCAGTATTACAATACATTCATTTTTTCTCATCCGTACAAAATTTATTTTTATTGGCCTGATGGAACACACGATGAATTTTGTTCATGCGTATTTGTGAATACCGCATTTCAAAATTGATGTCCGTTTCATATCTTGAAACAGTAAGGATTAGAAATTGCACGTTTCAGTCCACCTGGGATGCTTTTTAAGCTCATACGAAAGGTTTAATTCACTTACTTATAGTTTTTGTTGTTAAATCATATCAACAGAAAATTTTCGAAAATCACATCAACAATATCGCTCATGCAGAACAGGCTATAAATTCCCGGCACACAAACGAACGGAAATTATAAGAAATTATGTAACAGAACATCTTCTGTTGTAAAAAAAACCTACCCGCCAACGGGGGATGTCACTATCTCTTCTTTGGAGCGGTCCCAGTACACCTTTTTGTTCTCCCGATAAGCCCGTGTTGCCATTATCTGTCCAATTGAATGCCAGAAACCGGTGTGGATATTTCCATTAGTGTTTTGATTTCTGTCTCTCATGCAGTCGACCCAGTTATCGATATGGTATTTGCTGTCATCACTCAGGAAATGGGGTGGAAGCTCATTGTTGTATTCCCGGGAGGTAATCATTTCAACCCGGCCTTTTTTGATTTCATTTTCCAATCCGGCATAGAAATCAAATCCACCAGGCAGATTCTGTTGTTCCTTAATAAAAAACCATCTGGGGCTTCCTTCCCCTCCATGTGCAAAAAGAGTCCCTTCTTTACCTCTGATACAGGAATAGTCGCCAAACTTATTTGCGTAGTTTGAGTTATAGGAGTAAAGAAATTTTTTGGCCTCATAATTTGCAAGTGCCTGGAAGGTATCGGGATTCTGACGGATATCGGGCCAGCCAAAAATACCTCCATTGGCAACCATTGAATCAGGTATGTCTGTATCCATATAAAAATTCACCAACCCGATTCCATGACTCATCCACTGGGAAGTAATGCCTCCCGAGTATTCTCTGAAAATTCTGAATTCAAAATATTTCCATGGATCGAAAGGAACGTAAGGTTTACCCAGCAGCCACCTGTTCCAGTCGGTATCCTTTTCACGTATTGCCATCACATCGGGGTCGTTTGGATCATGCCACCGGTGATTGTTATCGTTCCAGACCTGCTCAACCTTGGTTATCTGTCCCAGCTTTCCTGAGCGGACAATGTCTCTTATCATTATATGCATTGGCTCACTCACCCACTGCGAGCCCATTTGAACCACCTGCTTTGAATTCAAAACAGCATCCCTGGCAAGTTTGGCTTCCACAACATCTTCTGCCATGGGCTTCTCGCAATAACAATCCTTGCCTGCATTTACAACTTCAGCCAAAATTTTTGCATGCTGGAAGTCTCCGGTTGCAATCATTACAGCATCCAGGTCTTTCATCTGCAGCATATCCTCCGAATACTTAAACTGAATCGCCTCGTTTCCAAACATTTCCCTGCATCGTGCAGCTGCTTTTTCCTTATTCAATTGCCAGATATCACACACTGCCACCATTCCGAGGTTCTTATCCTTCTCCGACATTTTCACCATGTTCATCAACCCCCTGCTTCGTCCTCCGCATCCGATGATACCAATGTTTATACGGTCATTTGAGCCCTTGATTCTTTTATATGATGCCGCGCTCCCCGCGGATGCCGTTTTAGCCGAAAGCGTTGCACCAACTACTCCCAAAGCCGTTTTTCCGATAAAATTTCTTCTTGTCAGGTCCATAACTTTTTCTTGATTTAATCGAATTGCAGTTTAATTATCCCAAAATTATTTTCAATTAAGACGATATGTTATTGGCAATTGCTTTTATTAACTCGAATTCAGAATCAGAATACCTGGGGTCCCAGGGAGTCCCTTCCGATCCGGTATCTATTTCCTTTTCGATTTGCTGCGCAGCACTCCGGTTGTTTCGTAGCATTGCACGGCTCCATCTCAGCACCGGGTCTTTGGGCGATCTTTTTTCCCATTGACTCAGAAACTCTTCCATTTGCCGGGTCTCGCCCAGTCGTTTCAATACCACCAGATATAAATAATCTGTTGAATTAAATCTTCTGCTTCTGTCTTTTGTATAGTCAATGATCTCCTGGTAAAGTGCATTTGCTTTTTCTTTCCCGTTAAGCTTTAAAGAATACTCTGCCTCAAGAAAATCTTCAATTCGTTCATCCACATCAAACGGCCTTCCAACGCCCAGGTTCTCAGGCCATAACCTTGCCTTCTCAATTGTCTTAACAGCTCCGGCAAAATTGTTATCCCTGTATTGCTGCAGGCTTTCCATTACTGCTGCCTGCCGGTAGGTGATTCTACCGTGCCGGGCACCTTCATGGGGTAAAATAACAGTATTTTCAAGCTCATTCAGGCTCTCAGAATAGAGTCCGTTGGCAAGCAAACTTTTAGCATAGGTGTATTTCAGGGCGTCGCTTGCAGGAAACATTTCCAATGATTTTTTGGAGGCTTCTAAAGCTTCCGCAGTCCTGTTTTTCCCCAGATAATAATCAATAACAGCCAGGGAAGTTCTCCAGTCATCTGAGCCCAGTTCGAATGCCTTTTTTAAATCCCCTTCAGCATTGTAGCTTTTATCGGCATTAAAAAGTTCATTTCTTGCCAGATAAAAATAAGGAGACTGGGGTGAATCGCCAATCGTTACAAACAAGTCCCTGGCAATTTCACTGTTACCTGTACTCCATTGCAACAATCCTAAATAATATTTAGGTTTCCAGTTATCCGACTTCTTAACAGCCCAATCCAGAACAGGGAACATTTCGTGCCGGAATGGAAATACAAAATCAGTTGAATTGTCAATAAACGCATTGAAGTACTGTTCCGATTTTTCCCTGTTAAGGTTTTGGTGCAAATAAGCCAACTGAAGATTTACCAGGGCATTCTCCGGAGATTGCTCCAGAATTGCAATTGCTTCTGCATTGTATCCAAGGTATTGATACCAAAGTGCCATTTCAAGAAATGTCTGATATGGCAATTCATTTCTTACCAGGGAGATGAAATTTTCCCGGGATTGCCGGTTGTCGCCTGCAAACATTTTTTCAGCCCTTGAGAAATGATTTAATGGTGACAACTCCTCCAAGCGGCCAAGGTATTCATCTGCATCATCCTTATTATCAGCTTTTCTGGAAGCAACAGCCAGCAGCAAGAGCGCCTCCTGGTTATTGCCATCTAATTTCAGAACCCTTTCGGCATATTCATGAGCTAAATTTATCTGCCCCTTCAGAATAAAAAGTTTGGCAAGTTCCAGGTGTGCAGCCGCACGGTATTCCGGAGAAATTGAAGCAACAGCAAATCCATCACGGGCATCAACCAGGTTATTTGTTAACCTGTTAATGTATCCATAAATAAAATTAGCCTTTGGATCGTACGTATCAATCGATAGTGATTTAACCACACTGTTCAATGCATTTCCATAATCCGCTTTTCTAATATACAGTTCTGCCAGATGATTTAGTGCAGGAGCATAATTAGGTTCTATTGCCAAACAAGCTTCTAAACTTTGAAATGCCCGGTCGTAATTTCCCTGATAAATCCAGTTGACTCCGTCAGTATAAAGTCCGTAAACAGAATTCCAGTCAAAATCTTCCGGTGACTCAACCGGCCGGTTTACAATGTTATTTTCTTCGGAATAAATCAGTCCTTGGTTAGCCCCTATAACTATTTTCAGTGGCTCTTTTTCCGGATTAACCTCAATTTCCTGTTGCCAGACTTCCAGTGGTTTCAGGTTAACTTTATAGGTCTGCTTCAGCTCATTGCCAAAATAGACATAAATCTCATCATTAAGCGAGTGCAATGGTGAAAACAAAATGGTCTGATCCGAATTTCGCTTTACCACATTTAAAGCGCCAAGTTGATTTGCATTAACGACCCCTCCGATGTTCATAACCGGGTACCAGTATTCTTCAAATTCATCCAGGGCGTAAGGAACAAATCCAAAATGCTTGTAGGGTGTCCGTGTACTGCGGGTAGATGCCTGGTTAAACAATCTGCCCGACTGAAGCTCTACATATTGACCATCTTCATCGGTAAGCAAATCTTCCCAGATACGACCCGAGCGGGCATGAGACCATAACCAGATTTTCTTACCCAGCTTATCGCCATAATTGGAAAAATGGCCTGCTCCAAAATCAATATCATTATAATAAGCTGCAAAGTAACCTTCTGCCGCACCTGTAATATGATACGATTTATCGCCACCGTAAGCATTGTTCTCATAAATTGTTAAGTCCTTCCCATCCTCACTTATTGGCCAGGGGTCTGCTTCTCCGCCATGACCTATCCTGTAATTTCCGGGGAAAGACATGGTCAGACCGCCCTCCGACTGGTAAGCTGCATTGCTCCATTGGTAATAGGGCTGCAACAGGGGTGTGGTATTGCTGTACTTAGTATTGGTAGTAAAATAGGCCTTATCGGGTTGCAGATTGACTTCCGTTTCCCAGCGGGCGCGGGTCAATAAATCTATTCCCCCGATGAAACAACTCACGCTTCCATCGTCGTTTTCTTTCACAAGGTAATCAACAGGAGTTGAAACATGCGGGGAATGGCCAATAATACCAAAGTTGAATTCAATTCCTCCTGAAGTCCAGGGGCCCCTCATCCCGATATTCCTGAATTTGACCACTGAGTTATAATATAAAAATTCATTGCCTGTTGATTTCTCAATGGCTCCCCAAATCTTACCTCCTATTTCAGGCAAAATGTGAACTTTCACATAAGAATTTTCCATTTCAACCACTTTCCATTCTTTGAGTTCCGAATCCTTGGCATACTCATCGTACCGAAAGTACGGATAGTAATTCCGGTCAGGCCGGGGAACCCGATCGGGGTTAGAAAACCCATAGGTAGTAAAAGATTGGTTTATTTCCCGAATGGTTGCTGATTGATCTGTACAAGCGTTAAGTAAAATTGCAAAAACAAATAATATATACCTGCTATCCATATCTTTTAATTCTGTTTTTAGATGTAATTGATTTTAAAACGATGGTGAAAAATTTTATGCTTTCATTTCAAAATTATTTCCAGTAACTTGTCTTTTACTCTTTCGTAATCATCACCGTGTTGTGACCATGGTACCGGTTCATTTCTTTCTACCTCACTTAATGCACGTGGAACAATTTCATTCACAATCTGAAGTACCTGATTTTTTCCTGCTTTCTCTTCTGCCATACCTAACAATACAGCATCCTGTTGTCCTCTCCTGATATTCTTCATGCGTATGGAAGTAATCAGCCGGTTAAGCCCTCTGTCTTCTTCAGGGTAATACGGCATTCTGCCGGGATAGAACAAGATACCGTCTCCATTCCCGTAGCTGTACTGACCGAAATTTGTAAATGACAAGGGATTTTGAAACACATTCTGATGCAGATTTCCTTTTGGTCCCTGGGAATTATGCCGCCAATGTGTACCATGCCAGATAAAATGATGTGTGATTCCATATTTATATAAAATCCAGCTGTTCACTCTGAAATCAACAGCTGCAGCTTCGAGTATAACAGAACCGTACCTGGGGCGGTACCCATTATAAAAAGTAAAATCACCCCCCTTTTTGCGGGCAATCTGAAGATCCTCAAGATTTACCCCTGACCCACTCGACCAAAAATCGATTGCATCTGCCAGCTCTTCCTTATAGCTTGTTGTGGTAAATACCTGTAAGTTCTTACCCGGACCCGGATTACTTTTAACCCATCCGGCCCTTTCTTTAATCCAGGGATACCTTTCCTTTGGAGGTTCATCTGTAATGTACCAGAAATAAGTTACATCAGGGGCATTTTTCTCAAACCAATTCACCCATAAATCGGATTGCTGCTGCACCTCTGAACGGTTATTTCCCAATACATTTGAACCATACATTCCAACGATAAAAGTTTTTTCTCCAACTCCCTGCCCCGGGCCCCAATAACCATTGGCTGCTGTAAAGCCCGAACCATCCAGCCAGGGCTGGTAATTGCTCATCATTTCAGAATCGAATCTTCTTCTGTGGGCAGAAAATCCGCCTACTACATCAATTCTGTGACGATGGGCTTCAAATTTTAACATTTCGTCTACCTGCTCCTCAGGCATTTCAGGATAATAGGAATAAACAGTGGATGAATACAGCCAGATATTTGTTTTATTTTCATCTGGCAAAAAAGCAGGCACCAAAGTTATTTCCAATGGTATTTCTCTAACCAGTTGCCCCTTTTCAAGCACCTGTACAGATCCCTGGTATATACCTGAGGGATATTCATTCTGTTCACGTGGCATGTATAAATCGATCCAAAAACCCTGGTTCCGGGAAGGCCCGGCCTCAACAGGAAAACCACCCAGCCCGGCTTTTGCATCAACAGGTATCAATGCATCCGGTATCCATCCTGTCATCTGTGCCGGAGCAGATGCTTCCGAGCCATAAAACCAGGCCGGACGGGTATGCCGGTCTTCTCTGACATTAAGGTAATGTTGTGTGAAGATTTCAACCGTTCCCGAAGGTCCGTATTTTAATGTGTTTCCACCAATTACTTTCCCGGAAGCTTTTTGAATCGGATTATTTACTGCAATCTCAAGTTTTTCCGCCCCATTATTACCTGTTTCAACAATAAGCTGAAACGCAAGCACCTCATTGTACAAACCTTTCATGCGAATGGTTTTACCATCCCAGATATAGTTTTTTTGTTTTAATGGATGATTCAGTTCGTCTCTGAAAATCTTTTCTCCGTCACCCACCGCCCAGACATTATTTACCTGGGAAAAGGCAGATGCAGGAAACAATAAGGTTATAAACAGCATAAAAAAGATGCTGCTATTTTTCATTAATAAAATAGGTCTTTTTTCCATTACAATTGGTTTTTTAAGTAATTGGTTAAATATAACAGTTTTTTTCATTATAAGATGGTTTTATCCTGCCAGTGGCCCAGTCAGGCAGATGTTATGGTTCGATAATTAGTTAATAATTAGTTTAAGTAAAGCATCCCGTGCACGATCGTAATCATCTCCATTTTCCGACCATGGAATTGGATCTTCCTTTTCAATTTCATTCATTGCTTTTGGAACAACTTTATTTATTATATCCACTACCGGTTCTCTGCCTGCCTTTTCTTCGGCCAGTTTCATCAGAAGTGCATCCTGCTGACCCCGCCGGATATTTTTTAACCTGACAGAGGGAAAAAGATTGTTCATCCCTCTGTCCTCCTCAGGATAATAAGGCATTCTTCCCGGATAGAATAAGATACCAGCCCCGTTACCGTGTTCATTTTCGCCAAATTCTGTAAATGTTAACGGGCTCTGATATACGTTTTGATGAAGATTACCTTTAGGCCCCTGCCAGTTATGCCGCCAATGTGTTCCGTGCCAAATGAAATGACAATTGATGCCGTATTTGTAAAGGAGCCAGCTGTTCAGTCTGAAATCAACTGCCGCTCCTTCCAGTATGGTCGTGCCATTGTGGGGGCGCAATCCATTATAGAAAAAATAATCGCCTCCCTCTTTACGTGCCAGTTCCAAATCTTCCAGTTTTACCCCGTTATAGGCTGACCAGATGTCTATTGCTCCTTCCAGTTCTTTTTGGTAACCCCGGGTTGTAAAAACCGGCAATTCTTTTCCTGTACCAGGATTGCTGTGCACCCATCCTGCCCTTTCTTTTACCCAAGGATACCTGCTGACAGGAGGCTCATCCGTTATATACCAAAAATAGACAACATCGGGTGCATTCTGCTTAAACCAGTCAACCCATAAATTTGATTCTGCCTGAACCTCTTCCTTTGTATTACCCAACACATTGGCTCCATATATACCTACAGGGAAATATTTTTCTCCCGAGCCCACACCGGGGCCCCAATAACCATTTGCCGGAGTAAAGGCTGAACCATCGAGCCAGGGCTTATAGTTATCCATAGCCAATTTATTGAATCGTGTCCGGTTCACTGCAAAACCACCTACTACATCAATCCTGTGACGATGTCCTTCAAACTTCAGCATTTCATCTACTTTATCCTGCTGTAATTCATTGAAATAAGAATAAACTGCCGATGTATATAGCCAGATGTTCGTTGCATTTTCATCTGGCAAATACTCGGGCAGCAGAGTTATTTCAACAGGAATATCTTTAATCAATCTCCCCTTTTCAAGTACCTGTACTTTTCCTGAATAAATTCCGGCAGGAAAATTTTTCCGGTCGCGTGGTAAATGGATGTCAATCCAGAACCCCTGGTTACGGGAAGGGCCAATATCAATTGGCAACCCTCCCAAATCATTAACTGTCTGGCCGGTTTTGCCAAACTCCTGGGGATCGAGATCGTCGTAGGCTCCACTGGGCCTGTTTTTGGCATTAACAGGAATTAATGCATCGGGAATCCAACCGTGCAAGTGTTTTGGAGCTGAGGCAGGCGACCCGTAAAACCACGAAGGTGGTGTATAACGATTTTCCGGAACCTCAAGGTAATGCTGGGTAAAAATTTCTATGGTACCTGGTGGTCCGTATTTTAACGTGTTTCCACCAATTACCTTTCCCGATTGTTTATTTACCGGATTTTCAACAGCAATTTCAATCCCTGTTGCCCCTTCCTGTCCGGTTTCCAGTATAACCTGAAAAGCAAGAACTTCATTGTACAAACCTTTTATACGAATGGTTTTGCCATCCCAGGTAAAATTGCCTTTTTTATCCGGGTGATTAAGGTTTTCCCTCAATACTTTTTCACCGTCTCCCAATGCCCATACAGTTTGAATCTGGGAGTAAACAGAATAATTTTGAAACAAAAAAATTGCTTGCAGGATTACAACAAAAAAACGAAAGTTTAACCCCTTATAATGAGTTCTTTGCATAGTAAATCTTTATGAGGATTTCTTACCAAGCTTCATAATTTCTTTTGCTATTTTTTCACGCGCTGAAAAAATCACCCTGGGATCGTTTGTCGATTGCCACCATTCCGGTGCAACATCGGCAACAATTTTTAATACAGCTTCCCTGCCAGCCAACTTCTCATATAAATGCAGGTACTCGTAATCTTCCATTGATTCCCGGATATTTTTTAAACGGATGCTGGAAACCGGACCATTTACCCCACAAGGAACTCCCGGGTACATCAGGTATCCATCTCCGTTAAATCTTAGCCTGAAAACCGGATTCCAATCATCGCGTTCGCGATAAGTCAGAGCCCAGTAGAGGATGCCTGAAATTCCGTACTGGTAATTTATCCAGGTGGGTGTACGATGCGCTGTCAGCATGGCATCAATGTGCCAGTAAGGAGGGTCATAATCTTTGTATTCCTCGTATTGAGGATGATACCTGGGTGTCCGTTGAGCAAGGGCTGTATACGACCATACTTCATCACCCCTGGAAATTGCAGCTTCAGTTGAATTACGGTCAATAAATCCAAGCAATCCGCACCAGATATCAACTGCAGGATCCATATCCGGCCACTCAGTATCCTGGCTATATGGTTGTTCAACAACCAGAATCTTTAGTTCAGGGGCAGCCTCCCGCACCAACTCTCCTAATTCCAGTACCCTTTTATAGCACTCCGCAGTATTTGGCTCATCATACAGATATACATAAGCCCGATCTTCCCATCCGTTATCTTTCACATACCTGTAATAATCACGGTAATACTTTACCAGTTTCTGTCTTTCTTCATTCATCAACTCCCTGTGTGGATTTGTAATTCCAGGTATGGGAGCACGGGGAATTTCGAAATCTGTTACATGCATTTTCTTAATAAACTCCTGCAACTGGCGGTGACGTTCGGGTGAGATTTCCAGAGAACCGTCATCCTTAATCAAGGGCATAATACTTCTCGGAAGGGGTGGATTCATGCGGTGTTCGGCAAACATCCGGCAGTAATTCATTTCCAGGTCTCTGTACGCATCCGAATTAACCTCTGCATCGAACCAGGAAGTCAGTCTGCCAACCCCTCCAAAATGGTTTTTATGCGTGGGACCATCGGGAAGGGTAAAATCCCAGACGGTTAATTGTACAGGTATCGAAACAGTCTTTGTCACCAACGTATCCAACCCTTGTCCCCAGGGACTGGGGTAATTATTCATTGTAACAGTGAAAGTTCCTTTATACTCCCCGGCAACTGCATTCTTAGGAATATATACATCCAGCCAAATTGGTTGATTCTGTCCTTTCCATACTTCAAATGGCAAGGGATAAATCTCATGGCCTTCTCTGATTTGAGGTCCCGGCCAGTATTCCTGATAGGTCCTGAATGGTTTAATTATTTCTCCTGTATGCGGATTTATAAACGGAACCAGGGGGTCAGCATACAATCCCGGAGGCAACTGGGCTCTGGGTGTAGAACGGCCGACTCTCACATATTCCGGCCGGTAAAAAGTTACATTTTCCTTTTCAATAATGCCATCCTGCCCTACCATATCTGTTATTTCTGCATTAATCACCTGTACATTTTTCGTAAGTGCCCCCACAACCACCTGAAATGACTCGTATTCATTCCGGGCAGCTTTAATTATTACCTGAGGTTCACCATATAAAGGTTCATTTGGACCAATCCTTTCAAGACTTGAAATTGCTGTCAGCTTAACTTCATCCTGCCCACCTTTGGAAGTTGAACAGGAAGAGAATAAAGCAACAATTAAAAGTATCACCAATATCCAAGAAAAGAAACCGTATTTTATCATCAGGAAATTATTTACACATTAAAAATTTCAGTTTATTTTTTACCTGCTAATTCTTCCAGTCTTTTGGCCATCGCCTTGCGAATCGTATACAATTCTTCCACATTACGGGAAAAAGCTCTCACATCAATCACAAAATTACTAACCTGTTCCATTGCAAAATCTTTATCTCCCAGTTCTTCCAGCATCGACAAATAAACATAGTCTTCAATTCCTTCCCGTAGAAGTTCGAACCGGACAGAAGAAATAGGGCCATCTACATCGGGTTGTCCGGTATACCTTTCGGTATAATCACCAGGGTACCATAACGAACCTTCACCATTAAGCACCCAGCCTCCGCTGCACAGGAATCCAGAATGGAAAGTACTGGCATCCAGCCATGGATTTGATGTCTGGGACCACCAGTTAATAGCCCAATAAAGAATACCATCCATTTCATAACGGGCAGTTATCCATGGTACCATTACCAGGTCCATAGCCGGCGCATCTATAAAATAATTCGGTTGCGGATACCGCTGATCACATGAGATATACCAGGTGAGTTCACCCCCTCTTGCCTTTTCTTCCTTAATCACACGTTTTACTTCAGGGCCATTCAGATGGTTGCCATGAATAGAATAATTATCCACATATCCCTGGAAAGTTCCCCATTCAGGATTGTCTTTCGGAGGAACAGGTGTTCTTGTAATTAAAAATGGCACATCGGAAGTTGATTTTTTAACCAGAGATCCCCATTGCCGTGTTTCTTCATATTCCTCCAGAGAGCGCGGTTCGTCAACCGGTGAGTTGAATACAAGCCGGTCATGCCATCCATTCTTCCTGAAATATTCCTCTACCTGCGACAAATAAGAGCCAACAATCTGGTTGTATTCATTTGAGAAGGGTTCAGCAGTTATTTGCCTTCTCAGGTTACCAGGCAGGGCATGCAGAAGCACCCGTTTGGTTTTCAGCTCATTCATGTAATACAGATACCTTTCATGATTAAAATCCAGTTCAACCTTGTTGCCTTTAACCTGAACTCCCGGAGTAAGCATATCATTAAACCAGGGCTCCATACGGTTAGCATACAATTTATCGTAATAAGTTTGGGTAAGCTCCTCAATTTCCCTGGAATCGCTTGTCTTATTATAAAAGCCGGCCAGCTGGCCCCGTGAAACATTCATATAGGTAATTAATGGTGTTTCATCGGGTAAAGTAAAATTATAGACATCCAATTCGACTGAAAGGGTTTCAATCTGCTTTTCATGCTGAGTAACAGTAATGGTGCCGGTATATTTTCCGGCAGCAGTTGAATGCGGAACATAAAGATCAACCCAAATGGGCCGGTTCTGTACAACATGATAATGTGCATTCATGCCAAAAGGAACTTTAATTGGAGCAAGTGCATCGGGCCAGTAACCGGTTGCACCAACCGGACTTGAAGCTGCATAGAGCATAATGTAATGCTGCAGGTAGAAATTAATATTTTCCTTTGATATCCTGTTGCCATTTGAAGAAGTTAAATCAGATATTTCAATGAAAAAATTGTCAGGTGCAGTCACTCTTCTCGGAGAGCCACTAACATTAGTCGAAATGATTACCTGAAAAGGAACATGTTCATTTCCTGCCCCTGCAACACTAATTTTCTTGTCCCTTCCCGACCACACGAGATTGTTGTTTTCAACCCTGTCTTCAGATCTTACTTTTTGCTCTGCAGGCACGGCCCAAACATTTACTGTTAATTTTTCCGCCCCCCGGGCAGAACCATCATCAAGAGCTCCGGTTTGAGCCTGTCCGTATCCTTCAATAGTTATCAGTAAAAACCCAAGCAGAAAAATGATTAATGTACTACTTATTAATCTGAACCTAAAACCAGCATTAAGCAGTTGCTTTGCAATGTTATAAGAATTCTTTTTCATAGTATTTTAATTTAATTTTATAGATCTTTAATTAATTTGAATGTCTAATTTTTATTAAGTACAGAGTGAATTTTATTTCCCAGTTGAACACGTTTTTTATCCCATTCTTCAGCATTGAAGCTCCAGACATCAATAATGCCTATCGCATTGCGTCCAAATGGTTCATTAATAATTTCATTCACTGCTTCATCAACCACATTACTATCGGGGGTAAGTCTCTTTAGCAAAGTCAGGTATTCATACTCCTGTATCCCGTTCCTGATATTCTTGAGTCGGATTGAAGAACAAACAACCCGTACATTGGGCACTATATTTGGAGCATAAAGAAGGCAACCGTTTCCATTTAATATTTTCTGTTCCTGACGTTCATCCCTGTCATCCCGGTAGTCTTTCCATGTTTCCGGGTCGTACCATGCAGCCATCCATCCTGCACCTATACCCCAGCTCAACCAGGAGTAAGTACCGTATTTAAAAGTTGACCAGCTAATTGCACGTTCATTTACAAGCGGCAAATCAATATAAGTGGAACTACCTACCCAACTGTTCACCTTTGACTCATAAATCATAGAACCATATATCCAGTCTTTTATACCTGCATCTCTGATTTCTCCTATTTCATCGTAATTATAATTGATGGTATGAGCCCCCCAGGAACTTATTGAAGGCCTTACTACCTTCATAGCATCTTCTCCATAGGAACCATCAATCCGAAAATACGATTCAGGAAAATATTCCTTAAACATTTCTCCATAATAAGCCATGCGATCCCAGGCCTCCGGGAAATAGGACTCATCAAGGCCGTTTAAATATACTGTAAGCATTGTTTTCTCCGGGTCAATAAAATTAAGTATATGTTCCCTGAACTGACGGATTGCATCTATATATATCTTTTGATTTTGGGGCTTTTGTTCTTCCTCCGGTTTCCCAATATCGGGCCAGCCAGGAGTATGGTGTTTGCCATATACATCGAATGGGGGTAAAAAATTTTCAACAGGCTCACCATAACCAGGCCCAAAATTGTATCCATACTCACTTGTAAAAGCCTTCCCTGTGAAATATTTCTCCATCCGTTTATCAAACTCATCCCATGAATACTGAACTTCACCTTTTTCCGAAACGGTTAATCCAGGTTTATAAGTAGGGTCCATTGCTGATACCCTGTGTTTTTTAAGCAATTGGTAAATCTGCAATTCGAGGTTTTCATCTGCCCGTGACAAAAAACCTTCGTGCTGAAGGCTTGCCCTGTAATTGTTTTCATTGGGAATAGCAAAATCCCAAATATTAAGTTTAACCGGTATACTTTTTTGTTGTCCCTTAATTTTTACGGTTATGATGGAAGAATAAATACCCGGCGTTGCATTTTCCTTCTCAAAAGGAATAAATTGGTCTACCCATATCATAAGTGATTTCTGATTTTCAATCCGGTTATTGAAATCGGGAATCTGCAGAGGATATATCCATCTTCTGGGTGGTTCTGTAAGCTGAATGTATTCAAACGGAATTAAAGCATCGGGGTACCAGCCTTTACCCAGGGACGATTTTGGATACCCTCCACTTGATGTTTTAACTTCTACCGACCATTCCAGAAATAATTCAGGGGGAATGGAAAGCTGGCGGCTGTTTAATTTAAAGGGATCCATTTCAACAACAATACTTTCCAGTGCCTTTGCAGAATGATTTGTTACCACTAACTGAAATGAAATGTATTCCCCGCGGGCAGAATGTAAAATAGCCTGCTTTCCATCATAAATCCAATTATTGCGAAGCAGGTTTTCTTCGTGCCTTTTATATGGAACTGCATCAAATCTTTCTTCAATAATTTCTGCTGATACCGGGTCGACACGAACAGAAGAAGGAATTATACTAATTTCCCAGTCATCTTCCACAACCATTCCGGATAATTTCTGATACCCACTGGATATAAAAATACTTAACAGTAACAGGATAGTTGAAAACGTTTTATAGTCTGACATAAGCATTCGTTTTGTTATTGAATGAAATATAAATGATCCCATCCAATATTTTATATGAAAATTGTAAAACAAATTTAGAGTTTATGTACCACTGTAATCAAGAAAGAATGGATACCCTGCTCCGTCAATCATTATTGCCGGAAGCAGGTGTATCCATTCAATATCTGTCAAACCAATTTAAACTTCTTATTAGTTACCATAGCCAGGATTTTGCTCCATATTAGGATTCAGCCTGACATCACTTTCTGGTATTGGATACAGATAATCAGCCTCAGAGAAATTTACCAGGTAAAAATCCCTGACAACATCTGGAATAATCCTCTTTCTGAGCATATCAGTCCACCTGTCATATTCAAAACAAAGTTCATAACTTCGTTCATTAATCACAGCCATATCAAATTCATCCCTCGACATGTTTGTGGTCAATAGCGGATACTCAGGATTGGGTTCATAACCATTGGCCCTGTCAATAACCAGGTTAATGGCATCAACCGCTGCCTGCGTAGGGCTTCCATTGGCCATATTGTCTGCTTCGGCAAAAATAAGCAGTACATCAGCATACCGTATGATTGGCATATTAACGGTAGTTACCCCTCTGGCAAAATTTTCCCAGGTATCGTAAAGGTATTTGTTAATCCCAATACCACGCCCCAGTGAGTCATGATGGACACCATCCCTGCTGTAGATTTCAAGGTACTCGTATTTACGGGGCTGCTCGGGGTAAACAGAATCCACCCAAAACCTGTCGGCAGAATAATCGCCCCAGCCATGAACAGCTGACCACACTCTCGGGTCAGTAGACCGATGCTGGTCGTTTGCATTAAAGCTCCACATCATTTCAGGCCCGTATTCCGTTTCCATGCTAAAAACATCTTCAATATTTTCAACCAACCTGTATTTGCCGGCATCTATTACTTCTTTTGCCATAGCCGCAGCTTTTACATAGTTGCTGGTTTCATTTAGCGGTGCTGTTGCCATAGTAACATATACTTTTGCCAGCATTCCTTTTGCTGCATCCCTGGCTGGCCTGCCTTCCAATGCTCCCCAGTCTACAGGCAATTTCTGAATAGCTTCCAGCAAATCACTTTCTATTAAATCGTAAACTTCGGCTACACTTGCACGACTTGGAAGATAAGAAAAATAATCTTCCGTTTCCTCTGTAATAATAGGAACTCCACCCCAATGTCTTACCAGCTGAAAGTAATTCCATGCTCTAAGAAATTTCAATTGGCCCATTAATTCATCCTGAATATTGGCAGGAGAATTAGCCAGGTTTCCGTTATTTATTGCCTTAATAGCATGATTAATATCCTTAATATTATTCCAGTGAAGCGCCCAGATACCAGCACCATAATTTTGAGTAATAACCAGGTTACCCCCGTTATTTTGATCTGAATGCCTGTGGAACCCCGGCTGGTAACTGTAACCACCCCAGTTATTATAGGAACGCCTCATCGTGCCGGCCAGAATGGATTCAATCTGAGCAGGAGTATTAAAAAACCCTTCAGGTGATATAAAACTTTTAGGATCCTCTTCCAACTCCACAAGATCACATGAAGTTACCATTACAAGGCCCATACTTAAAATAAATATCAGCTTTAAAAAAATATTTCTTTTTCTCATGTTGTCAATTTTTAAAATGTAACATCTACGCCAAAATTAAAAAACCTCGATGGAGGATAATTATTATAATCGGTACCAAGCCTTCCATCGGTATCTGTATATGAACTGACTTCAGGATCAAAACCCGAATATTTTGTAAAAGTCAGCAAGTTAGTACCGCTTGCAAATATTCTTAAATTGCTGACATACCTTGTAACCGGCACATTGTAGGCAAGAGTTAAATTTTTTAACCGGATATATGAAGCATCCTCTACCCATCTGGAAAGCGCCTGACTCCCGGCAGCCGGGAAAGTAATGGTACTGACCAGCGGATTATCAGGATGTGCTGCATCCCAGGCTTCCCGGTAATCATGGCGATATTGGGCAGTATGCAGTGCCGGCACATCGGTATTCTGGTTCTCCGGAGTCCAGCGGTTCAATTTAGCTACACTGTAACCTTCGCGGGTACTTTCCCTTCTTATTCGCGCAACATTAAAAAGATCATTGCCATAAGTACCCTGCCACAGAAAGGTGAGTTCCCAGTTGTGCAACTTAAATTGATTATTTATCCCAAAAATGAAGTCAGGCAATGCATTACCTATTACCATGAAATCATTATCGTAGTCAATTCTACCATCATTGTTTACATCGGTATATCTGGGATCACCGGGCATTTGACCATATCTGGCAGCCTCTGCTTCCTCACCCAGGTTCCAGGTGCCTTCATATCCAAAGCCCATTATCTGTCCGAAAGGTTCCCCCGGTGTCAGAAACATAAATGGAATATTTACACTGTGTCCGGAACCACCGGCAGTATAAGCCAGGTATTCATCTGCACCAAGGTCCAGGACTGTCGTCTCAGATGCTGTCAGACTAATTCCGGTAGTCCAGCTTAAATTGCGAATGTTTATGTCTCCGTCAACTGTAAATTCCCATCCTTTATTACCCATTGAGCCAACGTTGTCAATTATACTCGATAATCCTGTTGTCCTGGGCAATTCACGAGACATAAGAAGATCATCGGTAACCTTATCGTAATATTCGGTTGTAATTCTTAACCGGCTTCTGAAAAGGGCAAGATCCAACCCAATATTGGTCTGAGTTGTAGTTTCCCATTTCAGGTTTGGATTTGAAGCAGAAGAAATTTGAAATCCCAAATTTGTACCGCTGCCTCCATCCCAGGGGTACTCCCCATTTCCGCCGATCCTGGCCAAAGTCTGATATGTACCGATTGCCTGATTACCTGTTTTCCCCCAGCTGGCCCGAATCATCAGGTTACTGATAAAACCGTAGTCGCTCATAAACGGCTCGTTTGAAAGCCTCCACCCGGCAGATACAGATGGGAAGTAGGCCCATTTATTATTGGCACCAAATACAGAAGAACCATCAGCACGGTAACTTGCTGCAAGAATATATTTATCTGCATAACCATAATTTACCCTTGTTACTGCTGAGTTAATTTTTCTTTCGCTGTACCCCGAGCCTGTTCTTTGAATGTTTGCACCACCCAGATTGTAAACGCTGGTTTCGTGAACGGTAAAATCCCTGTTATTTACTTCAAAATAATATGAATTATCGTATTTTATCTCACCAACCAAGATAGCATTGATGTGGTGCTCCCCGATGTCTTTTGTATAGTTCAGCACGTTTGACGACTGATAGTTTTTACCTTTTGAATAAAAGGAATAACCCTGACCGTTGTCCTGTAGTCCTAAATGGGTTTTATTATTTAGAAATCTTCTAACATTGTAATCAGAAAATCTTGCCCCGCCTCCAAGACGTAAAGTCAATCCATCCAAAATAGTGAAATCCAGGTATATATTTACATTGTTTGTAGTCCGCTCATTTTCATTTAAGGATTCCAATGCACTGGCAACGGGGTTCCACAGAATTGGCTCACCGTACCTTTGGCTTGGCCTGGTATATTCTCCATTTTCATCGTATACTGGAAGTGTAGGTGCAAACTGCAGTGCTCCAAGTACCGGGTTTCCCGGCCAGTCAAGCTGCGCTCCGAATTGTGGCCCTGAACGGTCCTGCTGGGTCACATCCCAGTTCAGGTTAAACTTCACCCATTCGGTAACATCAGCAATTAAATTTGCCCTCAATGAATACCGGGTATAACCTGAATTTAGCATAATACCTTCCTGATCGTATACAGAACCCGATGTAAAATAATTAAGCCGGTCAGTCCTTCCACTCAGTGAAATCTGATGGGTCTGAGTCTTACCTGTACGGTATACTTCATCCACCCAATTCGTTCCGCCGGTTCTTTCAAACTCAGAAATTTCAGCTTCTGTGAAAATTGGAATCGGATTGTTTTCAAAATTATTTGCCATCTCATAACGATTTTGCTCTCTTGCATAATCTGCAGCATTCATTAGCTCAATTCCACCCATCAAGATATTTGAAACACCGTATTCTGAAGATATATTTATTACAGGTTTATCGGTCCTGCCCCGTTTTGTTTCAATTAAAACAACTCCGTTAGCCCCCTGCGCACCATATATTGCCGTGGCAGAGGCATCTTTAAGAATTTCAATTGAGGCGATATCCCTTGGATTAAGTGCTGAAAGGTCACCTCCCTGGAAGCCGTCGACAACAATCAATGCGTTGTTCCCTCCCTGAATAGAGTTCATCCCTCTAATCCTTATGGTGGTATTACCTCCTGGAGAGCCATCGGTATTTAAAACCAGCACACCCGCTGCACGCCCCTGAAGCATCTGATCGACACGCTGAGTGGCCACAGGTTGTAAAGTTTCCATTTGAACCGAGCTGATTGCACCTGTCAATACACTTTTTTTGACGCTTCCGTAACCAATTGCGACTACCTCCTGTAATCCAATCGACTCTTCCTCTAATTCCACTTTAAAAGTAGTTTGTTCTCCAATAGGAACCTCCTGCATACGCATCCCTACAAATGAAAACTGCAAGGTCTGCGCATTGGTAGGAACAGTAAGAGAAAAATTCCCTTGTGCATTTGTAACCGTTCCAGTTGTTGTACCTTTCACAACCACCGACACACCCGGCATTGGCTGACCGTTTGCATCGGTCACAATACCGGTAATCGCTCTCTGCTGTGCCCAGGCACCCGTGGTAAAAATCATTAAAAAGAGGCACAGGATTAATCCAGGCACTCTTTTCATCCCATTCTTTTTTTCTTTCATAAATAATTAGTTTTGATTATTAAATTATTAAATCACGAAACTGATTGCTAATAAATTGCCACACAGATAATATACTTCATAGGCCAAAATTTAAATATTATTTAATAATAACTCTTAAAATTATTTAAAAATTATATTATATACAAATTTTAACACATTTTTTTAACATAAGGATTGATACTAAAGTGTCTTTTAATATGATACGGTGGTTTCTAATTCTCCAGGTTATTTTTTTTCTAAACTGCCTTTTGCCTATCAAACGCCCATATACTGGGAAGAACTGAATTAATCTGACAAGAATGCACTGGCTCACCCACCAGATTGCAGGTAAGTTGGAGAGTCTCAGAATTTCTAAAAAATTAAAAAAAGGTTCAATTTAAATTATAGGTGTGTTTATGAATTAATCTTCTGCCAGTAGTTATGGGCAGGCCAAAGGGCAAAAAACGGAAATGAAAATATCAGCCGGCAAAAAATATTGCAGGAAAGGCTTATTAATGAATCGTCACTTATTGTATTTTATGAAAGGTTAGCTGTTTATCTACAAATAACTTATGATTTTATCCATTCTTTCGGAAATATCCTTCAAACGTTGTCTGTCGCCTCCGCTTACTTCAGAAATCAGCCATCCCCCCTGGTGATTGATTTCACTCACTGCTTTCATTACAACAGGCCAGTTATTATCCCCTTCCAGTAAATTCACCTGGAATCCTTTTCGCAAACCTTCTTCATTCATGATTTTCCGGCTGAATTCCTTGATGTGAAGCTTCATTATCCGGGCATTCAGGGTATAAATCCAATGCTCCGGCCAGCCATACCGCAAAATATTACCAATATCAAAGTACCATCCAATTAAAGGATGATTGATTTCATCGATAAACCTTTTTGCTTCAATGGGGCTGAGGATAAAATTATTCCAAACATTTTCAAGTGCAATCTGCATTCCGGTTTTTTCTGCATAAGGAATTAACTCACGAATGGAATTCATTGCCGTAAAATACGCCTGCTCATAAGATACCTTTTCATTTACAACCCCAGGAACTACAAGTACCGTATCACCGCCGAATTCCCTGACTTCCTGTAAAGATTCGGCAACAGAACGGATAATTTGTTCTCTTACCATTGGGTCCGGATCGGAAAGAGGCTTTGACCAGTGATCCTTATTTACTACACTTGGCAATTCAATTCCCGATTTTTCATTTGCTTTAAGGATCTCTGATTTATTCAGTTCGACGGGGCTGTTTAATTCAATTCCATCAAATCCCAAATCTTTCACAAGCTTAAATTTATCAGCCAGGGATAAATCTTCTTTTATCATACCATATCCCAGTCCTTTTTTCAGCTTTACTTTCCCGGGAGCAATTTTCTGAGCAGCAGCAGTATTAGAAAAGGGAGACGCAACAGCTGATAAACCAGCCATTAATGCTGTGGATTTAATAAAATTTTTCCTGTTCATATTCGTATTTCATTAGTTAAAAAAACCTGGAATCACTAAGCAGGTTCATTTATCCCCGGCATAATATTTTGATTCCGTAATTTTTACTTTTACCTTATTTCACGATGACTACATCTATCATCTACAATTCTTTTAATTCAATATTTCTCCAGTACAGTTTAACAGGACCCCCGCTATGAATCTGCAAAGCTATCCTTCCAATTCCGTCTCCAATTGCTTCATCTCTCATATTTACCATCTGCGTATCGTTTAACCAGGTGGTAACCTCATCTCCAACCACCAGTATTCTCATTTTATTCCATTCATTCTCCTTCAGTATGGTTTCCATTTCATCAGGTATTTGAACCAGCCAACCTCTTCCATTTGGTCGTGATTCGTAAATACCTCCTGTGTCATGATATGGAGGTGCCACTTCCACCTGCCATCCCGAAATTCTGTTGCCATCTAATAGTGAACGGATAAAAACGCCACTGTTTCCATCGGATTCCTGTTTAAATTCGAGTGATAAGTCAAAATCTTTATAATATCTTTCTGTTCCCAGATAACCATATTTCCTTTCAGGACCGCTTTCACAAATTAATAACCCGTCCTCTACCCACCACAATTCAGTTCCAAAAATTCTCCAGTTAGTAAGATCTTTTCCATTGAACAAACTAGTAACAGGCTTCTCCTTCTTTGGCAACGATTTGATTTTAATATTCCGAAACCAGAATTTCGCACCATGATCTTGCAGGCAAATATGACCTATTGGTGACAGCCCGTATTCCGGCATCTTTTCCCATTTACCACTGTCTCTGAGCCGAAACCATTCAGGTGTCCATGCTTCAAATTCCAATAACTTTTCACCATTCAACCAATGTTCTACATGTCCATTGTCAAATACAATCCTGCTGTTGTTCCATTCTCCTGCCGGATTCAACTTTTTCTTATCTAAATCGGGTAAATGCATGGCATAATTTGCCCCTGTTTTCTGCCATTCCTCAAGTTTTCCTTCGTATCCGCCATCATCAATAAACTGATATTCCGGGCCTGTTAGATAGGGCGCATTCAGAAATGGCGCCTCCACAACGTGATACATTAATCCACTGTTTCCTCCGGCTCCAGCCTTCCAGTCAACTGAAATTTCAAAATTCTCATATTGTTTTTTTGTAATAATATCGCCCCCGACATCGCCCCCAAGTCCAAGAGCTACAAGGCTTTCATCTTCAACTGTCCATCCTGTAACTTCTCCACCATTGTACATTTTCCAGTTATCCATCGAATTTCCATCGAATAGCAGTTCCCACCCATCGTTTTGTTCTTTTTCTGTCAATACATTGATCTTTTGTGAACAGGACAAAATAAGTCCCATAACCAGCATTGAATAAAATAATTTTTTGGTCATAACAGTTAAATTTTGGTTTTTAATATCCTATATAACGGTCTTAATTTCAATCAAATTAAAACAACGTTCTTTACACTTCAATATATTCCTTCAATAATATTAATCTGGCCTGCATGGTTTTCCTTTTTCCTTCCCTGATTTTCCAACAATGCCAACTTAATTATTTATTTATCGTCTGTTATCATCCGCGGAGTCGGATTTTTTCGCACCGACGAAATGTTTTCCGGAGCATTCAAACCTGTTATCCTAAAAAAAATGGTTGGGTTTTGAAGGAAATAACCACGGCTGACAGCTCATTATACATTTTGGATAATTTTTTGATAAATATATATTTTTTACCGTTCATTCAAACCAATCACCAAATAACATTTAACCGGAACATGAAAAATTTTAAATCATTTCCCTTCTCTTACGTCAACCTTTCCGGACACATTAATTAGCTTCATAAATCAAAAAGGAATATTTTAATCATATTTATCCAACCCGGATGCCTGACGGGACCGGACAAATTGCTATTCCAATACCCATATTAGTTTCCCTGCAATTTTTTCTCCTTTTAAGGTAACTCTATGATCTGAATATTTCTAAAATGGATTTCAGAACCTTCTGCCTCCAGACAGATATAACCTTTCCTTTGAGAAGAATTTGTAATTCCATTTACAAATTTCCCGTTGACCGAAAGTTTAATATTGCCATCAACGCATACCACATCATAAGTATTCCATTGTTTTTTCCCCAATACACGGTTTTCTCGTGATTTACTTCTTTTGCCCCTTGGATTTTCCGGTATTATTTCAACTCCGCCAACACCGAATAATTCTCCATGGACATATGCAACAGGGGGTTCAACTCCATCCCTGGTATTCAACTTCACCCATTCCAGATCAAGCATTTGTACCTCTACCCCATCAGGCAGACGGTTTTGACCCGGCTGGGCTTTGCTCCAGACAAAAGTACCTGAATTACCACCAGCTACCTGATGACTCCATTCCACATGCATAATGAAGTTTTCATATTCTTTTTCGCTTCGTATAACACCAATAGGCAATCCTGTGCATTTTAAAATTTCGCCATCAACCTTCCATGTATTGGGTTCCGTATTAACCTGATACCATTTAATAGGTTTCGCAGCAGTATTATCTCCGGCAAGAACATCGTCCCAATGAATTGCCTTGCCAAATGTTGCGACCAGCTCCTGTGCGTGGACAACTTCTGCTTTAATCAAAAAAAACAATACAATACATAACAAAAACATTTTTTTCTTCATGTTCCAATAATTAATTTACAATGGAAATAATTTATTTCTTGAACATGGGGAATAACCTTTTTATCTCATTTTCATCCGGCATTCTTCCATATTCACAAATCTCAAACGCTTCGGCATACTTAACTTTTTCTCCTGCTTCCTTACCGTACCATTTTATCAGTGATTGCCTCACCTCTGGTTTAACCGGCCGGGCCCAAATATTTTTAAGCCACTCCAGCCTCCCTTTTTCAGTTTTAGGCAACGATTCCAACTCTCCGGAAAGCCAGGGCAGCCATTCAAAAAATTGAGATGTATGAGCTGCCACACCATAAATTTTCTCATCAATTACATCCGTAATATCTACAGCAATGTCTGGTTGAAACGGATATGGTTTCTTAAACCGGTCTTCAGCATACAGGAATACCGGGTTTTTCTTTAATGGAGGAGTGTCCGGCGCTACATTTGGAACTATAACCATATAGGCAGCGTCCTGAACCAGAATTGCCGTATTTCTGTGGTCAGGATGATAATCATTTGGCCGCGGGCCAATTACCACATCCGCATTCCAGTTTCTTATCAACCGTATAATATCATGGCGTACATGCAGATCCGGCATCAATTCTCCATCGTGATGGTCCAAAACTTTATAGGTAACGCCAAACCTTTTACCAGCTTCGTGGGCTTCAGCAGTACGTATTTTAGCCAATACCCCACCCCCCTGGTTAAAATGTCCTGCGTCGCCGTTTGTTACCGACACAAACAACACATTGTGTCCAAGCCTGGACAATAAAATGGCCGTTCCTCCAGCAACCACATCGGCATCATCAGGATGTGCGCCAATAACAACTACATTCAATTTCTCATTTTGTGCCACAGCACTAATAAGTACTATACACAATACCAACAGTGATAAGATTTTTTTCATAACTGGATTCGTTAAATTTTTATTTATGATATTAAGTAGCCGGTACACCTGGCACAGGAATTTCTTCCCGAATATTTGGTACAGGGCCAAAATTGTAAGTTTTTGGTCCCAGGTACAAATCCGAATTCATTACCTGTTCCCATGATACATCAATTCCGGTATATGCTGCCACTCTACCCATTATACTAACCAATGTTGAATTCACCTGATTCACTCCGTCATTAACGGTATTACCGGTACGGATTCCCTCAACGAGATTTATATGCTCCTGCACAAAAGGATTTGTTACCTTCCATTCTGAATTGGTATCATTTTCGTCGGGATAAGGATATTCCCACGACAGGTTGCCATCAAGATCATATATTTTACCGCTTACATCGGCATATCCTTCTGTGCCAAAAACCTGTGTCTTTGTTCTGTTTGTACATCCATTTATCTGACGCACTGCAGCATGTGCATGAACGCCATTGTCGTAGATATAATCGATGCTGAAAAAGTCGTATTGATCTCCTGTTACCCTGCGGTGCCGGCCACCATACCCAGAAGCCAATATTGGCATTTTGCCCATGTTCCAGTTCATCAGGTCCAACTGGTGAATAAACATTTCGGTAATATGATCACCCGACAGCCAGATAAAATTGACCCAGTTCCTAAGCATGTATTCCATATCGCTCCATTCAGGCTGACGTCTGCGAAACCAAAGAGCGCCTCCATTCCTGATGACGGTGGCCCCGGTAATTGTTCCAATTGCACCGTTAGCAATTCTTTTATTCGTCTCCATATAATCTTTTGCAACCCTGTATACAGTTCCGCTTACCATATTAAGTCCAATAGCTTCAGCTTTTTTCACCGAACCCAATACAGAACGGGCGCCCACCGGATCAACAGCAATTGGTTTCTCCATAAAAATATGCTTACGGGCATTTACAGCTGCTTCTACATGCGCGGGGCGGAAATGGGGTGGTGTACAAAGCAGCACAATATCCACACCTGAATCAATCACTTTTTCATAGCTGTCAAAACCTACGAAAATATTTTCATCGGCAATCTCAATATTCCGTTCTTGTTTTAAGCGGTCACGGCATGCATCAATTTTATCCTGAAAGACATCGCCCAGAGCTGTAACCTGCAGATTGGGGCCAGCATCAACAAAATTGATAGCAGCACCAGTTCCGCGGCCCCCGCATCCAATCAATCCGGCTTTTAAAACAGGTCCGTCGGGTGCCCTGTCAAGCATTCTCGGTGGCTGATTATCTTCTCTTCTTACAGGCCTGTCTGAGCAGGAAGTTAAAAAACCTGCTGCACCTATTGTTCCAAGAGCAGTTTTTGTAAGAAAATCGCGGCGATCGAATTTTAAATTTTTTGTCATGGTATTATTACTTTAAATTAACGAAACTTCTTTACGCAATTTTCATTCATCTGGTATTTCATCCGATTAATCAGTAAAAAAAAGCAAATAAATATAATAAAAAAAAACAGGATCATACCTCCATAAGCAATTATCTGAAGATATGATCCTGAAAAACAATTAAATTAATTGTAACCTGGATTTTGCCCGATATTCGGGTTTACTTCCACTTCCTCCTGCGGAATAGGCCACAGGTAATCACGATCAGCCCTAAAGTTGCGGGCCAGATTCCTGGTATATATTACCCAATCACCTGCTTCGTTTTGATAACGGATGCCCAGCGCAGGTTCCGTTTTTGCATCACCCATTTGCCAGCGGTTCATGTCGAACAGGTGTATCCCCTCAAATGCCAGTTCTACGGTGCGCTCCCTCCTGACTATCTGCCTTAATTCGGCCTGCGTCTTACCAGGTGTGATAGGAGGCATCTCAACAGTAGGCCGTGTACGAACCTCATTAATTGCTTCGTATACCGATTCATCAATTTCATTTAATTCAATTTTTGCTTCAGCATACATAAGCAGTACATCGGCATAGCGAATCAAAATAAAATTTAAAGTAGACTGGCTTGGGTTTGCACCATCTTCTTCCCAGTCTATACCTTTTCTGACATTGAATCCATATTGGGTTGCAAATTCACTTGCACCAATCCTGTCGGGAGTAGGGCTGATAGGGAATGAATTATAAACGTCACCGTCAGGTTTAACAGCTCCGGGATAAATTACATTGTAACCAAAACGAGGGTCCAGATTGGCATATTCATTTGCCGGGTCCGGGTTTCCCTTGTATTCATGCAACAATAAAAAAGATCTTAACGGGTCAATGGAAGAACCACCTCCGAGAGAAGCTGCAGATCTGCTGACATAATTCGTGAAGGCATATCCAACCGCATACTGCCTGTCAAATATTACTTCACTTGAATTTTGTCCTTCATACCAGAACAACTTTTCGTAATCGGGATACAACTCATAAACTCCCAAATCCATAACGGCTTTGGCAGCATCGCGGGCCACAGCAAAACGATTGTTGTACAGGGCCACTCTTGCTTTCAGAGCCAGGGCAGCTCCCCGTGTAGCTCTGCCAATGTCACCCCCAGAATAACTAACCGGGAGGACTGCTGCAGCAGCATCCAATTCGGAAATAATAAAATCAACCACCTGTGACCTACTGGTCCGGCTAACCTGTTCCTGGATAGCCAAAGGTTCTGTAATCAGAGGGACATCTCCCCAGAAAGTTGTCAGCATAGTGTAATAATAGGCACGAAGGAAGCGGGCCTCCGCTTCTAATCTTGCAAGCAACTGCGGATTTCCCGTTTCAATCTGATCGATATTGTTAATCGGGTCGTTTGCTTTTCGTACGCCTCTCCAATACCTACGCCAGTAGTCACGTATGCTGGTGTTGGTCGGGTCGAGCGTACCCACTGCAACATCATACAATGTTTGCGGCCCGGAAGGTGCATGCATTGCAATATCCGTTGTGGTTTCAAGTTGCACCATGCCGGTTCCGTCCAGTTCCCGGTAGGCCGCATTTACAGCTAAACGTGCATCTTGTTCTGTTTCCCAGAATATCAGTTCTGATACACTACCGGTGGGAATTGTTGTTAATTCCTCATTGAAATCACACCCTGTGAATCCAAAGAGAGCTATAGATATTAATACAATGAATCTATTTTTTTTCATAATAACCTCCTTAGTATTTTAATTAGAATGTAACATTTAAACCAGCACTGACAAGCTTCGAGTGTGGAAAAAACTGACTCCTGCCCCTTGGAGTTTCCGGGTCAAATAATTCAGTTGGCGACAAAGTAATTAAATTCTCACCCGAAACATACACTCTTAAACTTGAAATTACGTTGGTAGGCCTTATGGTATACCCCAGCTGGATGTTCTTCAGTCTTACATATTTCGCATCCTGCAGCCAAAAATCAGCCTCCACAAGGTTCCAGCTGTTCCCGGCGGTTACAACCGGCCAGGTCCCGTTTGGATTGCGTGTGGGATGCCATGTTTCCCGGGCCATAACAGCAGGTATGAAATTACCCCAGTTGGGGCCTTCCATCAGAGCACCATCGAGGGTATGCCATTTTTGAAGAACCCCCTGGAATAAAAATGAAAAATCAAAAGACCTGTAATTAGCAGTACCACTGACACCAAATTCATACCTGGGATCTTCATTGCCCATTACAATCTGATCACCTGCAGGATACAACGACTGGCTAATAACACCGTCCTTATTCAAATCTTCATAAATAATATCACCCATTGAAACCTGTGGAACCAATTTTACAGGATATTGCTGGAAATCAGCTTCAGAAAGGTACAACCCTGGGGAGGTTAAACCACGCAGTGAATTAATCGAATAACCTTCTTCCCATACAGTAAATTTATCAGGGAAAAACGGGCCCGTACCTCTTAAATCCTCAATCTTATTAACCACATCAGAGAAATTAATACCCACAGAATATTGAAATCCCCCGGCAGATCTTTGCGGACTAAAATACCTGACTGATATTTCATATCCGTTGTTTGATACAGCTGCTGCATTCTGAGTAGGGGCATCCACACCAATAGTAGGCGGAATTGGCAAATTGAGCAGTATATCTTCCGTATAATTCCAGAAATATTCTGCAACCACTTCCATCCGGTTATCCAGAATGCCCAAATCGAAGCCAATATTGGTCATAGTAGTGGTTTCCCATGTAATTTCGGGGTTCCCTGCAGAGGTAACTGCAGCTCCTGATACAACTTCATCGTTAAATGAATAAGGTTGATTAAGATTGTAATTATTCAGGAAGCGGTACAAACCTATATCCTGGTTACCCAATTGCCCCCATGAAGCCCTGAGCCTCAGATTGCTGATAGTATTGTTATCACGAAGGAAGCTTTCCTGTGAAATACGCCAGCCGGCAGAGAACGAAGGGAACAAACCCCATCTTTTGCCGTCGGCAAACCTGGAGGAGCCATCGTAACGCACGTTGGCCTGTAATAAATACCGGGAATCATAGGAATAGTTTACCCTTCCGAAAAAAGACTGCAGACCCCATTCCTCCCGGCCACCGGTTGCTGTTTGCCCTGATGCTCCACCCGAGCTTAAATTTCTTAACTGATTATTATAAAAACCTCGCCTGTACCCTTCTATCCATTTGTAGTTGTTATCAATCCCCTCATAACCGGCCATTGCTTCAATGGAATGATTTTCTATTTGAGGATTAAAATTCAGATAAGCCCTCTGGCTCCATTCTTTTGTGTTTCTCTGCGTTTCAGTAAGGTTATTCACTGCGAACCATCCTCCCACAGTAACCGGCTCACCCGTTTGGTAATGCCGCATACCTGCAAGCGAATTCATAAACCTGCTTTCATCCTCACCGTATGTTTTTAAAGTAATATCACCCGTCAACGACAAGGAGGGTAAAATCTGGTATTCAAGTCCTACCTGACCTACAATTTCATCCCTTTCAAGAAGACGTTCACCATTTTCCATCATGGCAATGGAATTCCATTGTCCTCCCACCAGATCCCATGTTCCGTCAGGATATTTTCCAACGATTGTCCGGTTAATGTGAAGCATACCCTGAACCAACTGCTGTCCGGGATGGCCCGGCCCGGTAGCTTTCCTGTTCATATAATTCAGGTTAAATTTCCCTGTAATTTTATCAGAGATGTATAAATCTGAATTTATACGTGTGGACAATCGTTTATTATTAAAATTATTTATAATACCATCCTGGTCGAGGTAGTTCACCGAGGCAAAAATCCTCCCGTTCTCACCACCTGATGTCAGCGATATGGCATGACGCTGCTGTGGTGCATTTTTATTAAACAAATAATCTTCATAAACCGTGAAGGGATAATTCAACGGATCCCTGCCAGCAGCAACATTGTCGATGTATTCCTGTGAATGCAAGGGTTCACCTCCTGCATTTATCTGAGCTTCATTCTCGAGATTTAACCAGCTGACCGGATCGGCAGCTTCAGGATACCCCAAAACATTCTGAAAGCCCACATTAAAATGATAATTTACCGTTGTCCCAGCTATAGCACCCCGTTTTGTCGTAATCAGGATAACACCGTTTGCTGCCCTGGAACCATAAATGGAAGCCGAAGCAGCATCTTTTAATATGGTGATGGATTCGATGTCAACCGGTTCAACTGTTGCCAGCGAGCGTTCCACTCCGTCAATCAACACCAGCGGGTTGGAATTATTCAAAGTTCCATGACCGCGAACTCTTACCCTGACATCTTCACGGCCGGGTTCACCGGCAAAATTCTGGATAGTTAAACCCGGACTCAAACCCTGCATTGCTGTTGCCGTATTGGTAACATCAATTCGTTTTATCAGCTCTTCCCCCTGAACTGAACTGACAGCACCTGTTAAATCCGCTCTCCTTTGGGTTCCAAAGCCAACAACCACCACCTCATCAAGCCCGATAGCATCCTGACTCATTGTTACGTTAATGTTTGACTGATTGCCTACCTCTGCCTCCTGTGTACTCATCCCAACAAAGGAAAACACAAGTATGGCATTCTGCGGAATGGCTGAAAGCGAATAGTTTCCGTCCACATCAGTTACTGTTCCAACGGTTGTGTTCTTTAACACTACAGTAACTCCCGGCAAGGGTTGTCCCCTTTGATCCGTGACTGTCCCTGTAACAGTTCGTTGCTGTGCCCACGCACCCGCAGAAACAATAACTAAAAAGAGGCACAGAAACAATCCGCGCACTCTCATCGTTCCAATTTTCTTTCTGTTCATAAATATTAAGTTTTAATTATTAAATAGAAATTATAATAGGAATATTAAAATGGTAAGGGGTCCCTGAAGCTGTTTATTCCATAAGTAAATATTTTCAATCATTGGCAGCTCTTGCATTAATATAAGCATGTGATTAAATCGTTTAATGCTACAATATATTAAAAAATTTAATAAAATGTTAACATACAACAACATTTTTTAACAAAAGAAATTAACATCATGATTGGCAAACAGATGTGTTATTGCCAGTCTGCACTCTTCAGAAAGCTTATTTACATAAATCTTATAAATGAAGAAATGCCTTCCCTTCTTTTTACAACCTTTCTAAAGAAGTTGAGTATAATTAGAAAATTTTTACAATAAGTTGGGATATGCCAGACCCGGTCTTAAGAAATTTACATTCTGTTGCAATGGGAATTGATGTGTCTGGAGTTTTTGAAAGGCAATTGTTGGCTGGTGCAAAAAGACAACCCTTCTGGTTTGCCTCTTCGAATTCTACGACAGCTAAATAATGCCCATTTAACCTCAATACCAGCTACAGTCTCTTGATTTTAATGTTTCTAAAAAAAACCTTATCGCTGTGATCGGTTAACAGGATATGTCCGCTTTTTACTTCTCCGTAATTCAAATCATCCTTGAATTTTGTATTTGCTTTCCGTTTATGAAAATCCTTACTTCCCCGCCTGTATTCCACCACCTTGATTCCGTTCAGCCAATGTTCCACCTTATTGCCCTTAACACGGATCATTCCCGTGTTCCACTGACCGGCAGGATAAAGCTTCTTATTAACAGGAGCATAAAGCAGGTAAGCAGATGCAGTGGAGATAAGTCCGTTTGGATCTTTTTTAACATCCGGATAATTAAAGTCATCAATGATCTGGTATTCCGGACCATTGAACATGATATTGCCATTTTGTTGATTGGTAATTGAATCGACAAAATACTTCACGCCACTGTTCGCCCCTTCAGTGAAGTTAAAGTCGAATACCAGTTTAAAACTGCTGTATTTCTCTTTTGTGATTATATCTCCTCCCCTGCCATCCAAAAACAACATGCCATTTTCAATCTTCCAGCCCTTTTGCGGGAACCCGGGCCCTGATTTGCTCCTCCATTTTTCCATACTTTTCCCGTCAAATAAAATCTCCCAGCCATCGCCCTGTTTTTTAACCGGTTTATTTATTTTCTCTTTAGCGGAAGTAAAGGCTATTAGCAGAACAGCCAATCCCACGGAAGCAAAAAATGTTTTCATATTAGCAGAATTTTAAATTTGAAATGTATAATATGCCTGCCTGTCACCGGAGACAGGAAATTCCCATGTCCCAAAAGCTATCCGGAGAAGAATTCTCTGCAGGTGTAATATGCCGCTCATGCTCACTTTATCTTTACTTAAAATTTGAGTCGCTCGTTGTGATTATTCAAAATAAATGATTTTTTCCGTTCAATTTATCCAATTATCAAATCTTATCATACATTGTTTTTACACGTTCAACCTAATTGCACATTCTAATTTCATATTTTCCCTGCTTTTCTATTTTCATATTTCCCTGCTTCTGGATACATTCTAAGTTACCTGTTTAATTACGCAACCTCTGTTAAAGAATCACCCACATTTCAATTAAAGCAAAGCAAATTCGTCAATAAATTATACTGATTACGCCGGTTTCCCCCTGAAAATTATGAGCTTTAAGCATAAGTTGCACCTCACTCCTATCCTTGTTGAACCGTATATTTTCAATTTTAATGTTATCACTGACAGAGTTGACCTGCCGGGGAAGCCGGTTTGTCACATTTCTTAATTTAATTTTCTGCGCTCCGTACAGCCTCACTTTCATTTCAGTTCCCTCTCCCTCCTTGTGATTAAATTCATAAACATTGAATGTTTCATCGTTATATATGTGTGGCATCCGGGTATTTGCACCTTTCCTGAACTTCAGCGTATATTGTTTCTTTTCAAGCGGTGGCAGATAAAGGAAGCCATACCCCTGGTCTTCATAATAACCGGCAATTGCCTGTCCGTTCAATTCTGCTGATTCAATATGCTCTTCCGGCTTCAACCTTACCTTTAGCACCAAATTACCCGTAAACCCATTTTCCAGGTAAACATCCGGCATGTCGCTGTTATCGATAACTATCTCGTTGTTGTCCCTGAAATCAACTTTGGCATATTTCCGGTACAACCATTGCGAATAGAACTGTTCCGTATTTTTGGCCACATACCTTTCAGGTATTGCCTGAGCATTTCTGTAATAAGCAACAAATTGATTGTTTACATCATCCTGAAGAAACTTATCCTGGGCCAGAAAATTTGGGAAATGCAGCCGAATCATATTGCAATCCTGCTTGTCGGCAGGTTCTTCCGGCCAGCTGGCATATTTGTACCACGAAACACCACCGCCTCCTTTGCACATTACCATAATTCCATTATCGAAACCTGCTTCATTGGGACCGGCAGGCGGATTAAATTTTGCAGGGTATCCGTTTAAATCGTTTGACACATACCTGCACCCTTCCCGGCTCAGAGGCTCACCCAGACTGTATTCCCCCTTTCCCGGACTGGGATTCCAGTAGTAGCTGTTGTTTCCAGCGTCAAAACTTTCAGGAAATGAATGCCCGTTATCAGCAGATAAACCATATTGTGCCAGAATGTGCTTCATACCCGAAATATGATCCTGCACAGATTCAATTGGCCAGGGCTCATCTTTTTTCCTGCACCACTCGGGATGCATTTTACCATCCTCTGTCCAGTAACCATGACAAACACCATGAAGCCCAAATTCCAGGTAATTTGAATTATTGATTACGTACTGAATAATGTCTAATTGTTTTTTTGATATGTGCCCGCTGTTATCCCATTTTTCCCTGGCTGGTGTTGTTGTAGGATAATCCTGCAATACATTCAGGCGGTCCAGTTCACACAAAACAAACAACCCCCTGATTCGTGTCCCGGCTTCCCTTGCAATATTTATCAATGCCTCGTAATCATCCACCTCAAACTCCCTGTTTATCCCTGCCCTGAACGGGCCTTTCCTGTCTCCAATATCCCCTTCATTAGTGCCAATCATCCATCCCAGATCATGCACAGAAAACATAAATGGTTCAGGAAAAAAAACATCCTCCTTGCCAGTTTGACCAGTTACGCCTGCAAAAATTGAAAATAAAAGATAAAACAGCATCGATTTTTTCATTCCAATCAATTTAATCGACCCTAAAAATAGAATTTTTACTTAACAAAAAAAACAACCAGTTCTGCCTTATAAATACAATCTTCCCTTACAGGGTTTATCACATTTTTAATCCTGAACAGTAATCCAATTTTGCTAATCAGTCAGTAAATCATTAATATTTTTAATGCAAGCCATTTTAATCATCACCAGAAAATCAAGATAAAACTGGCAATATCAATGTGCTCAACAGTCTGGGAAAAGAGTTATCAGGAAGTAATCAACTATATACCAAATAGTATTTTTATTCGTCTTTTATTCGTAGTATCTTCGTGGTTTCTTCGTGGTTTCTTCGTAACAAATTCGCGATTTATCGAATTTACATCGAATAAACATCAAATTAATCCCGAATAAAGAATGAATAAAAACAGAATCTGGATACTGTTTAAAATGACTCTGAGAGGAAGCTGAAGGGATTTTTTTATTCTATCTGTTTTTTTCGGATGGTTATTTTACACTCCCGGCTGTTCAATTGCAAAAAAAACTGCACCACATAAAAGAAACAGGTAGATTTCTTGTTCTGGCAAAAAGTCAAGCCGGAGTATTATTGGGGAAAGTTCCTTTTCAGGAAACAGCCTGTATTACGGAGTGCTAAAAAAAATTATAAGAAGAAAAAAAGAGGAGCTCATTCTATGAGGAAACCGGTATTAATGAGTAGATCCGCCAGCTGGCGGACAGCAACTGAAAGGCAGGTCCTGGGCTGGTGACCAGATTTCACCTGTTAAAATTCATATATCAATTGTAAATAACTATAGCTGTTGCCTTGCAGGTTTTACTTACTGAAAGTCGCATCCACTGGGCGCTGTATGCATCCGGAAATTCATAATGTACGTATTCTCCGGGAGATACATTAATCTTTTTGAATGTTCTGAAATCACCAGTTCCCATAAAATCGGTTTCAACTGTAAATTCGACTGCTTCGGAAGCATCATGATACAGGTGGAGCGATTTTTTATCGAAACCATTCATCAGGTAAGGGTCTGACAATTCTCCCGTCTGGACTTCCGACTGGTACCACACTCCGCCGGTTCCGGTTGGTTTGCCGAAGTTCCACAAGTCATCCGTTTTTCCAAACCACAGACCTGCCTGAGGCTGGCCTGAGAGCGGATTTCTGTCACGGAAGCGGCCGAATTCCATTGGGGTAGCCTGGTTTCCTCCCAATACCAGCATTCCTTTCCAGGAGCAAAAATCAGGAACTATTCGCAGATGCCGGGATATGGGCTGAATGGCCCACAATTGATTGCTGTAGGTATGGTATCCGATTTCATAAAAAATCCCATGGCAGTCCATCAATGCCCTTTCGGTTTCCACTTCCCGGATTCTCATCCACTCAGTAGCACTGGTCTGGTCAAAAGCCTTACTGCCTTTGGGAAGGCGTACCCTTTTCCATTCTCCGTTAATATATATCCTAAGGATCGCTGAAATATTATCCCAACCAATTGCAATCATAGGATGCCCAAAAGCCTGTGCACTCCATACTTCAGTAAAGGGGTTCTCTTCTATTACTTCCCAACTATCCCTGCCATTCCATTCTGCCAGTCGTCCGGCAGTCCATTCACCATTAAAATCTTTTTCATAATAGCTGTTATTACAAACCACCACCCGCCCATGATGGGTATAGCCGCTTTTAAAATGCGGCTTGCTTCCTTCGGGAACATTTAGCTCGTCCATTAGCTGGAAAAGTTGGTTCACCTCGAGTGTATGAACATCCACCTCAAAAAACTCCCCTTCCATCGCAAGGTAATAAAGTTTGTTTTCAGGATCGGTCAAATGAATCATGGTTGCTGCCAGCCGGTGCTCTGTGAATTCTTCAATAAGTCTCACATTCCCTAATGTATCTATCAGGTATGGGCCTATTGCCAATTGATTGCTGTATCCGTGTATCAGACGATTTGCATAAGTTCCCACCACGCTTGCCGGATGCTTTTTGAGCTGAAGGTTATCATCAATTTCATACAAACCGGTTCCACTGCCGGTAGGAGTAAGATGTGCCACATAAGTTACAACCCACAGCCGGTTTGCCCAGGGCATCAATGCACCTGTACCTGCCTCAGTACGCGGAAAATGATTGGCAGTCATTGTCAGGGAAGGGATTACACCACTTATATTGATGGGAGTTTCAGTCTCCTGACCAAAATTTTGGGAAACCAGAAAGAAAAAGACACACAATAAAACCAAATTCTTCATTTGTTAAACAGCTTTAATAGTTATTTTTAAATCACCTTCTCTTCAGCTTTTCCAGTCAGTACTTATTACTTTCCTGGTTTAATTCTCTGTATCCTTTGGATGTTGAACTTCCGGGACCATTGAATCTTTAAAGCTTCCCCTCCTTTTTTAATCCTTCGTTAACGTGAATATACCTTTTTAATCTTTCTCCGGCATGTTTTTCTTTTGAACTTATCCTGACATTTATAAAATGCTCCTGAATTTCAGGGGTATCAGGTACAAAGCCCTTATCTTCACTTTCAATGATCCAATGGGTTAATACCGATTCCATCTTTTTTCGCATATCCTGAAATTCCTTTTGATAAGCCAGATTATTAATTTCATGCGGGTCATTTTCCAGATCGTACAATTCTTCTAGTGGCAGCGGGGTAACCAGGTTTTTTTCAGCCCCGGCCAGCTTGTTGAAATTATCAAGGATGTAAATTACATTGTAATCGGTATATTTTGCTTTCCCGTATTCTGTCGTACACTCAAGAATCGATCTGCCGTTATTAAAATTCTTTATGTATTTAAATTTATTATTTCGTACAGCCCTTGTTTTAAACCAGGTTCCGCTGATGCGATCAATCGCTGCGAATACATATTCCCTCTCCGGCTCCGTCTGCTCACCCAGGAATACGCGTCCCTGCATGTATTCCGGTTTCTGTATACCTGCAAGTGCGAGAGTTGTGGCCGATATATCTATAGCCGAAAGCATTTGTTCATTTACCGAACCTTTCCTGTACCCTTCAATATCAGCGATCTCATCAGGTATATAAACAACGAACGGTATGCGTAACCCACTGTCATAGGTCCAGTATTTTGCTTTTAGAAAAGGCCGTCCATGATCCGAGAAGAAGAAAATAATTGTGTTGTCCAGTAACCCCAGTCGATTAAAGTTATCAAGAATTTCTTTAACATCCTTATCCAGGAGCTGAATGTTCTCCAGGTAGGCAGCCCAGTCTTCCCGTATCAGTTTCGAATTGGGATAATAAGGAGGAAGCTCGATTAATTCCTGACCAATGGGGTTTGAAGGGTCCCGTTTAAATTCTCTGTGGGTAAATGTTGAGTTTACCTTAGCAAAGAATGGTTTTCCGGCAATTAAATCTTCTGTCTTATTGAGTTCGAACGAGCTGGTTTCCAATCTGAATAAATAATGGTCTTTCCCTATGCCAAGGGTCTGATAGCCATTCTCTTTGAGGATATGCTCAATTGTTTTAATTCCCTCCGGAAGAACGGGCATTAACTCTTCCGGATAGCTCATATGAATGGCACCCAGGGTTGTTTGGTACATCCCGGTGGCAAGAGCCGATCGCGAGGGCGCACATACTCCTGCTGTTGTATACATATTTTTAAACCGCATCCCCTCATTTGCCAGTTTGTCGATTACCGGGGTTTTTACGAGTTTATTCCCATAACAGGCCTGATCCTGGGACATATCTTCTGAAACAATCCAGAGAATATTGGGTCGTTTTGTATTCCGGGAAAATCCTTTTAATGAAAAAATACCTGCCACCAATATCAAAAGGAAAAATTTAAGTTTAAAAAGCATTTAATTTATTTTTAATAAGAAACTTTATTTTTCAACCTATTCATACATCGGAACACCGGCACAATAAAAGATTTACGTACCTGTCAGCAGATAAGGTAATCGGTATTAGTTCCGGCCATTTTTTATTTGGTAACATTTAACTTTCCAAGCTGGTACCAGCCTTCCTTGTCTTTTCCTTCAATTGCCAGCTGAACCACGGGTTTGTTATCGATTTTATCAACAATAGCTACCTGTAAATTGTATTCACCTGATGGGAAGTCTTTCGGGATATAAAATGCATCGTTATGAATAATATCCCCGGGCAGCCATTCCCGGATATCAGCATCCATAATAAAAATTTTTTCACCGGAGGCAGATTTTAACCGGTACGCCAACAGAAAGTCTTTATAACAAGGAGCAACTCCCTTGTTTTCCCACCAGGACTGAAAAGATACTTTTCCATCAGATGCCACACTTGCAGGGTATGAAAAATTACGCAGAACAAAACGGTATCCCATCTTATTGAGCCAACGGTTCACAGATGGCCACCATTCTTCAGGGACTGCGGAAGATTTCCCGTTAAATGAAGAAATGTGCCATTTTAAAGACTGATCAATAATGTAATCCACATCCCAGCCTTCATCGTACCATTTTTGCATCACCCAGCAAACTTCAAGGCTAACAGGTGCTTTCTTCCAGGCATCCTGCATTCCAAAATTCACGATTCCCTGCGGATAATAATCCATCATATGAGACCAGCGGGGACTAAATCCTCCCACATCGCCAAGGCAATCAATTCTCCATCCCACATCAGCCTGGGAAAGGCCATACATATTGGTTGTTTCATCTGTTAAAAGCATCAGAAGCGGCGTTTTTTTAAAGTTATCGGTATAGGAATTAACCAATGCTTTTCTTGTTTTATCTGAAAGGATTTCTGAGCCTCTGCCTTCACCCCAAAATCCAACCAATGATACATCAACAGCTTCCATAGCCGGATGTCCATCATAACGTTTACCCAGCTCAGCAATCATTCCTCCAAAATACTGTGCATACCGGGGGTCTTCTGCATCAACTCTCCAACCTTCGCCACTTGGCAGCCATTCATTTTTATCTCCTGTTAACTTCCGGTACCATGCAGGAACATCGGTTTCATTGTTTACCGGCCCTGAACCATAGGGTGCAATCCTGAGCATAAGTGTCTGATTCCTGTCCTGTGCAGTTTTAAGGGCATTGTCAATCATTGCCCAGTTGTAAATTCCTTTTTCAGGCTCCATGTAACTCCAATATACCCTAAAGTAGGCAATGGAAGTCATCGGGTGATTTTCATTCTCAAGGCTTCCATCGAACTCCTGGTACTCAATAGGATGTCCTTCTGTCCACCTTAATCCCCTGTTTAAGGTATCGCCATTAAAACGCTGAAAGGTAGTAAATCCAATTCCCGGATTAATTAACACATCGTCTGTTTCCTTTGGCAGCACTCTTACTGTTTCCTGGGCTGTTGCTACTGACGCAATAACAATCAAACAGACAAGCAGGTAATATAGCTTCTTCATACTATTAAAATTAGTTGTTTTCTAAGGTAAAGTATGGAACTCGCATGCCCGATTTCCATCGGGATTAATCATCCCCCTGGGCGTAAATATTATACATGCTCGTTTCATTGGTAATAGTTTTTTATATATTAAAATTTAGCTTTCGAACGGTACTTGTTATTCTGTATGCTATACTGCAATCTGGCAGTGTGCAAAAATCTTTTTTCTTTTTCAGCAATAAACAGATGGACTTAAATATACAGAAGTTGGGATATGATGGTTTAATAAAAGCTATATCCCCCGAAATTTAATAAATTCTCCTTACCAATATTTCAGACCAACTGAGCGCCAGGCCCTGTACAAATTAATTCTTAAAAATACTATTTTTAAAGAAACATTCATCTCTATTGGAAGGAATCATAAAAAAATGAGAGAAGCTTAACTTTTCACAGGAATATTTTTCTATGTGTTTTTCCCTGAGGTATAACAGCAATCTTTAATTGACAAGGCACCCCTATCAAAACACAAGGAAAGGTATCAGAATAATTCCGGCAAGAATTAAAAGCATTAATTTGTCTGTATCCCAAAAGGTTGTGTGCCGGCAACAGTTTCCCCTGGCCCAAATAATTCTGCTCTCACATAGCTTCCGATACCTGTCTCGTCCACAAGCACAAGTTTCAAACTGTTTCCAATTATTTTACCGTCAGAAATCCATTGCACCGATTCATGTCCGCTGGCAATTATTTCGATTGTGCCTTTTTTCTCATTGACCAGGATGGATTCAATAACGGGGGGCTCGGGTCCGTTGTGCCCCTGTGGAGCGTAAATATAATAGCTGAGGCCTTTTTCCATGCCTTCCCTTACCGACTCATGTGTAAGTTCCGGCAGGATGAGCATATTCCAGTTCCTGCCCACGTGAGGCAGTGTATGCATATCATCGTTTGAGTACGCCCATACAGGCCGGTCAGGCATGGTAACAGCAAGCAGCGAATCCCACTTCATCCGGTCACCCGGATACCTGTCTCCCTGGTTGTAAACTTCAAGTCCGATGAGGTGATCGTGATCCTTAAATACATCAACATACCAGTCAATGGGGTAATTATAACGTCCCGGATGGTTGAGCATTACAATTCCATCCTCTGCAGCGATCGCCTCCAGTGACTCAATTACATCAGCCGTTCCCAGAAGGCTGTTAAAGAAGCTCCCCATATGGTGGTGCCTTGAAAACTCATTCCCTTCGATATCGATCATTCTAAGCACCACCGGGTCCCGGTCTTCATAATCGAAATTTGCAGGCATTGTTTCCGGGTTGCTTTCCATCCGGTTTATTGATGTATTACTGGGGCCCAGTTTCGATAATCCTGTCCACGGATAGGTTACTGCATTGTGATCGGTAATTGCCAGGATATCGTACCCTAACTGATGGTAGATATCAATTACTGTATCCGGGTTTAAACGTCCGTCACTCCGGGTGGTGTGGGTGTGAAAATTTCCCTTATATTGTTGATGATTTCGCCAGTCAACGCTTTCATACGGATTGTCTATCGTCCACGAACCATTGCAGCCGAAAGATAAAATAAGGACTGAAATCAACAGGACGGAAACCGAAAATTTCTTTCTAAAATCCAATGCCAAAAATTTGTTATAATTCATATCTCACCCATTTAAAATTGGGGTTGCCAATCCGGCAACCCCAAAAAGTTTTACTACTTACTCAAATTATACTGATTATTAAAAAATAAAACACTTAAAAGTATTATTTTTTTTTAATAATTCAAATTTTTAAAGAAACTTAAATTAATTAGGTTTTTGGGAAATTAATTTGATTGTACTTCTGTTGGGTTCTTTGTATTCTGTAGAATACCAAATAATAGAGCAGCATATGACAGATAATAAACCAACTGAAGGTTAAAGGAAACTTCAGCGTCAGGTATCATTTTCATAACCGGAATAGTTCTTCGGTAAAAACTTTTAGGGTTTCTATTCGAAAAGGGATTAAATCTCATTAAAAATTTTCCAATTATTCTTTCTATAGAGATTTTCATTAAGGAAATTGCTGGAATGGATTTGTGATGCTTCTCAGGTTCAGGATACTTCTTATACACTTACCATTTATTAATTTTCCCTTTCAAATGGAACTTGTTTTCTACAGCTAAATATCATGCTCAAAATGCCAAAAAGCCCATAAAATATTCATCTCATGGGCTTTATTGAAATATATATTCTCTGAAAAAAATTATTGAGAAACCCAGGGTGTAGTCCTGGTTTCAACTGATTCCGGATGTTGTTTAAATGGATCTGGATTTGCATCCCACCAAATCCTTGTTAGTCTGGAATCTTTTCCCGGTCCGCCAATTCTTTCCAGGGCTATCTGGTATTGCTCATTATTAATGAGTTGTTCTTCACCGGGCCAGGGCATTCTTCGAGGCATATTTCCATTAAGTGGTGAATTCTCTACCCCAACCAAAATCCTTGGATAACCGGTTCTTCTGTGTTCGACCCATCCTTCGTGTTCCATTGGAAATAAAGCAATTATTTTCTGATTAATTATTTGTTCGAGCTTCTGCTCATCCGATCCACTAAGAACTGCAGCATCTGATTGCAAAAAGTTATCAATTTGCACCTGAGTAATCTTTTTGCCTTCAATAATGTTATTTAAAGCTTCCTGAATTTCTTCTTCTGATTTGCCAGAATTAAATAAAGCGACTACATCAGGTAATTGAGGAACAGCTTTTTCATACATTTCTTTGGTGTGTTCCAGTGCCAGCTCCATTCCTTGTTTAAAATAATTCTGAGCATCTTCTTTATTACCTTTAAGCCCAAATAAAGCAGCTTCAGCTAAATTGAAATAGGTTTCTGACGCTTTATACAAAGGTAATTCCTGGATTTCTACCCACATTAAATCTGACCATTTAGAAACAGTATTATCTCCATAGGCATATCCTTCCTCCTGACTTTCTCCACTTAGTAAAGGTCTTCCCCGATATCCAAAATATGGAACGTCTTCGTAACCTGGTGTTTGAGGAAACCACGCAGTTACAGTATCAACAAAAACTGCAAGTCGTGGATCATCATTGTTCTTCAAAATGTCCAAAAAAGTTTTGGCAACTGCAGGTTTCTCCACGGTAGCTTTTCTTGCCTCTAAATCCACATATCGGTCATTTTGATGATTTGGATAATCATCAATGTTATATATTGAAGCATCATCTGCTCTTATTGTAATCAAATCACTTTCCGATAAATCACTCATTTGTTCACTGGCGAGATCCGCATTTGCATAGCGTATTCGCAATGCCAACCTTAATCTTAATGAATTAGCGAAATTTTTCCATTTATCGAGATTCCCATTATATAAAATATCTGCATTACCATATGAAGACTTGGAATCATCCATTTCATTAACAGCTTCCTTCAATTCCTTGAAAAAATCTACATAGATCTCTTTTTGTTCATCATATTTAGGGGTGGTAACGGCATTTTCAACCGGAAGACTAGATTCAAAATAGGGAATATCACCATATGTGTCAGTGGCTCTTGCAAATATCCACACTTTTAGAATTCTGGCAATTGCTTTTTTATTTACTAAATCTTCTGCATTTTCTCTTATAGAACAGATATGAATTATATCGCTTAAATTTCTTGCATAATTAGAATACGTACTGTTCCACACTCCATTGCTTTCTCCCATAGCGAATGGTCTGTTTGCTCCTGATACCGACATTCCGGCCCAGTTACCAGTAGTACCAAAACCATTCTCCTGGTTCTCAACTATAGAATTTGCCAGAACTTGCGTAAATAGCATGTTCACGTCAACTAGTTCCTGAGTTATAAGGCTTCTTGAAGTATTCATTTCTTCGAACCCATCGGTGCATGAATTGCTTATAAATACTACCAAAAAGAAAACTACTATTGTTTTAAAAAAAATTTTCATAGTTAAAATTTTTAAAAGGGTTAGAATGATAATTTTATATTGAAACCATAAGTACGGGTAGAAGGCATGGTTAACGCTTCAATACCAGAAGCTCCACCTGAAGTATTTGGAGCAGATTCAGGTGACAACCCAAGATAGTCCATTTTATTTTGCAGATATAGCAGATTTCGTCCCATAGCGGTTATAGTAACTCCTGTAAATGGGGTTTTACTCAGAAACGAAGGATTAAACCTATAACTCAACATAACCTCTCTGAGCGAAATGTAACTGCCATCCTCTACAAATTCTTCTCCAATACCATCCCATGCTCTGTTAGCCCAATAACTTTGACCGGGAACTGCTATTGTATTTTTTTCATATCCGGTAACATTTCCTTCAGCATCTTTAATTTCAACAACTCCATCTAAAATACCTACGTAAGGCATGGGATCACCAACAGCAGAACCAGCTGGTATATCATCTCCTTCTGTATACCTGGCTTTTGGTCTTCTTCCCTCTGTTGTCCAGGCACCGGTGCCTTTTCTTGTCATTTCATATTTCGTCGCCGAAACCACTTCACCTCCTTGCACAAAATCAAGGAGTATATTTAATGATAACCCTTTAAAGGAAAACGTATTATTTAAACCGCCTATCCAATCAGGAGTTATATTTCCAAGAACTGACATTTCATCTTCTCTGAGATATCTTCCTGCAGGACTCACAATCCTTTGCCCGTCAGGAGCCCTTTTATATGCATAGCCTACAATATTGCCATAAGGGGCCCCAACCTGGGCCTCAATATGACTTAGGGCCGGTTCTCCTCCACTATTATTAATTATCCGGTATGTCTGTATGTTACCATCCAATTCAACCACTTCCGATTGATTGGCTGCATAATTAAAGTCTACTTTCCACCGAAAACTTCCAATGCTTAATGGCACTACACCTATAGCTGCCTCAATACCACTGTTCCTGATTTCTCCTGCATTGATAACTGCTGTATTATATCCTGAAGCGCTGGATACCGGCAAACTTAATATTTGATTGCTCGTTTTGCTGTCGTAATAGGTTAAATCCAGAGTTAACCGATTTTCGAAGAATCGTAAATCAGTACCAAATTCAACTGATTCTGTTAATTCATTTTTTAAATCCCACAGGGGAATTGTGCCACTCTTAGTTGCATAAGGAAGACCGTTAAATCCTGTGGAATATAATGAATAACCCGATCGGGTTAAGTAAGGATCTGAGTCATTCCCCACCTGAGCCCAGGAAGCCCTTATTTTTCCGAAGTTTAAAATGTTCCCACTAATGCCAAATGCATCGGTGAAAATAAAGCTGGTGCTTACTGAAGGATAAAAAAACGATTGATTGTTGACACCTAAAGCAGAAGACCAATCATTCCTTCCGGTTACATCGATAAACAGGAAATTTTGATAAGCAATTTGACCAGTAAAGAATACAGATTGCATTTCTTTCTCATATTCCCTAAAACTTGGACGAATATCATTGAAATTGGAAATATGATACACATCTTTCGATTTAAACTCCCTGGCTTCCCAATGCATATCTTCACTTTTGTATTTTCTGAGGCTGGCTCCCAATACTCCGTTTAGATTTATTTTTTCAGAAATATTATTATTGGCGGCAAGCATTACATCAGAAGTAAGATCAAGAGCTCTGCTTATCGATTGTGTCATTAATCCATTTCGTGATGCTGAATTTCTTGAATTAGGATCTGCCGGCCACCTCGTTTCCTGAACAATACTGTAAAAATCAGCACCAACCCGACCCATTAAACTCAGCCAATCGGTGAAATTTAAAGTTGCTGAAGTCAATCCAATGATTCGATCTTTATAATCGTTATTTTTAATTTCGTTTACCATATAATAGGGATTGTAGTTAATACCAGGATATCTGATATTAACTTTTGTGGTTTCGTATTGGTATTTAACGAAATCCAGAGGTGTATTTCTCGACATACTTATCAGGTTATACATTGGATTCGATGCACTGTAACCAGTACGCGGCCGTTGCTCTCCCTCTGTTCTAATGTAACTTATTTTCCCGTTAAATGATACGATATTATTAACTTCAGTGTTTCCCCCAAAAGTAATTGACTTTTTCCCAATTTTGTGATTTGGAACAATACCAGTTGTTGATATATCTCCAACAGACAACCTCATGGAGCTTTTATCATTTGAAGAGGTTAAAGCAACGTTGTTAGAAAATGTTATACCAGTATCAAAAAAATTACGCACATTTTCTCTTGGCTGAGCTACATAAGGAATTGCTTCGGTAATTGGATTATCCCATACACTCGATGGTATTGAGCCATCTTCGGGTAGAGTCCACCAGTTTGGTATTTTTATACTTCCGTCCAAGGGACCACCCCAACTATCCAACTGACCGTTTTCAGGCCAGTTGTAATAAATACCATCAAAGGTAAAGCCTCCCCAGGAATAATTTGCATAACCTTCGTCATCATAACCCGAACCGAATTCATTTTGGAAATTTGGAATAAGATAAAGATCTTCAAATGTAACCCCTGAATTTATTTCAATTCCCAAACCTTTACCTACCCTTCTTCCCGATTTTGTTGTGATGAGAATCACACCATTGGCACCACGTGAGCCATAAAGGGCAGTTGCAGCTGGTCCTTTTAAAACGTTCATTGATTCGACATCCTGGGGATTAATATCACCAATTCCATCACCATAATCAATATCGGCCGAAGCGATTGCTGATGATCTGTTGTCGTTCGAATAATTTATAATCGGAATTCCATCAACGACGTATAAAGGCTGATTACTTCCAGCAATAGAACTATTCCCACGTATTACAACATTTGTACTTCCGCCCGCACCTGCTGCTGTTTTTGAAACCTGAACCCCTGCTACTTTTCCCGTCAGGTAATTGGCAACATTCGTTTCTCTGGATGCAGACAAATCATTTTCACCTAGTTCCTGTGCAGAAAAACCGAGTGCTTTTACTTCCCTTTTGATACCTAGTGCCGTGACAACAACTTCTTCTAAAGATTCTGATGAAGATTCGAGCACTACATTAATTACAGTGGATGTTCCAATGTTAACTGTTTTAGTTTCCATACCAACAAAAGAAAAAACAAGCGCATCAACATTCCCGGGAATACTTATAGAGTAATTGCCATCACTATTTGTAACTGTTCCTGTTGTTGTACCTTTCACAATCACAGTTACTCCTGGCAATGGTTGTCCTGATTGATCAATAACAGTTCCCGTTACATTCCGTTGCTGTTGTGCTGAATGTTGTGTATTCTTATCAATTTGATTTTTCCTTAAAACAATTTGACGATCGTACACATCCCATTCCAGATTTTGATCCTTAAATGCTGCATCAAGAACCTGGTAAATGGTAGCATCTTTCACATCTATTGTGATTTCCTTTCGCATGTCCAGATCTTCTGTTTTATAAAGAAAAACAAATTCACTATTTTCTTCCACATACTTCATAAGTTCGGCAGTAGTCTCGCTTTTTAGCTTTATATTGAGCCGGGTGTTTTGCGAATAGCTGCTGGCACTTGCTGTAATAAGGAAGCCAACCATCAGAAATAAAGTTAATCGCATAATTCGCCCCCATTTCCTTTTCGTTTTCCCTGTAGGAAAACCAGTTAAACAAAAAATTTTCATAATTTTGAACAGTTTAGAATGAATACTAAAATTATTTGGTATTTAATTTATCAGCCCGGCAGGTGTGCCACCACCTTCCGGGTTTTCTTCTTTATTTTATAATATAATTTCTATCATTGATTTCAATAATCTGTAAACCTGTTAACCGTTCCAGGTATCTAAATACTTCAGTTCGTTCTTTGGTGACATCCAATTTTCCCGAAATCTGAATACCTCCTTTGAATGGATCATCAAACTGAAAATGTATGTTGTAAAACCGTTCCAACTTTTTGGTAATCCGGTTGAAATCTGTATTTGTAAAACTGAACAATCCCCTGGTCCACAGGGTATATTCATCTACATTTACCTTCTGAGTCCGTGTTTCCTGTGTCTTTTTATTATAATATGCAAGGTATCCCGGTTCAAGAAGTAATCCTTTTTCCCTTCTGCCGGCACCGGTGCTTTTAATTTCCACGCTGCCCTCAGCCAGCACCGTTTGCACGGCAAAATCCTCAGGGTAAGCTGTTATGTTAAACTGGGTGCCAAGAACCTCTACCTGCAAGTCGATTGTTCTTACCACAAAAGGTTGTGTCTTTTCCTCATGTACTTCAAAATATGCTTCACCCACCAGAAATACTTCTCTGATATTGTCCACAAATTTTGAAGGATAAATCAGCCGGCTGCCGGCATTAAGCCATACCCTGGTGCCATCAGCGAGAGTAACGTTAGTACGGCTGCCATAGGGTATAACCAGTGTATTCATTTCTGGTGGTGCATTCACATTATCTTCCTTAATGGTCTGCTCCTTGTTAAGTATCACCTTACCACTGGCAGAATACTCAAGTTGTGATTCCCCATGATTCAGGGAAATCTGACTTCGATCGCCTAAAATAAGGACAGGCTCCTGAACATGGGCAGGCAGTTCGGAATTATTAATGATAATCTGCGGCTGCCTGCGATCCATGTACAAATAAACTAAACTACCACCTATGAACAAAAAGAATAATGCTATGGCAGCATACTGCAATACAGTAACTATTTTCCTGCCACGGATATTTCTACTTTCAGTCTGTTCCAGCTTCCGTACTATACGCATAGCAAGTGCTTTCTTCTCAGAATCGTTCAGGAATTTATCACCAAATTTAAGATATGTTTCCAACTGTCCTTTTAAATGAGTGATTTGCTCCTTATATTCCGGATTTGCTTCAAGGTAATGATGCCAGTAGGCATTTATCTCAGGAGAAGGATGAAATATCCATTTAAAAAACAATTGGTTTTCGATAAGCCGGTTAAAATTCATATCTGTTGTTTCAGTTACCACAGATAAGAGGAAGAACTTTGAATAAAGGGACAAAAAAAATTACTTTTTTTTTCAACTAATTAAAAATGAAGAAAAAGAGTCAGGTTAAATCAGTTTGCTTTTCTCATAACTATAAGTAATCCAAGCATATGCATCTTAATTCTTCCCTGAAGGTGTTTAAGAATCCGGGATACCTGTTTTTTTACTGTATCGGGTTTGCAATTGAGTAATGCTCCTATATCGTTATAGGTTAATCCACTTGTAAATTTTAAAAATAAAAGTTCGCGTTTTTTTTCATCGAGCGTTACCAGCTCCTTTTGCAACATTTCTATATGCTCTTCCAAATTGTCACCTGGCATATCTTCCAAATGAAATTTCAAATCAAACTGCTCTGCGAATTGTTCCGGATGGGTATACCGGTATTTTTCCTTTAGCTTTCGGATGATGCTACGCCTGAGCGTTTTATAAAGATAAAATTCAAGTGATTCAGGTTTTTTTAATTTTCTGCCGTATTTATATACATCGAGGAACAAATCCTGAATGGCATCTTCAAGCAGAGCCCTGTGTGATGTAATGCGTGCCCCATAGGAATACAGGGCATCAATGTATTCATTGTATATGATTTCAAAAGCCAATCTGTCACCGCTTCGAAATTTATTCCAGATATGTTCCCAATAGGTTTTTTCTTCTGTCTGGTTCATATTTGTGTTTCTCAAATTAGTGCCCAAATTAACTATTTTTTTCCTAATACTCTTTTTTTAATTTTAAGGAAATCAATTGAATTTCATGTGAGTTTTTTGCGCATGGAAAATTTCTAATAAATTAAATAATCCAGATTTAAATTCCTCCATATTGAGCAATTTGAATACCTTATCCCATCCTGTACAAATGTCTTTTTAATTGTATAGTCATTTAATAATTAGATTTCCAATATTCTTCAATTTCTTCCAAACTTTTCCCTTTCGTTTCAGGTATGAATTTGTAAAAGAAAATTGTACCAACGAGGCAGAATGCAGCGAATGTAAAAAAGCCGGCTCCCATTCCGATTCTCGATACATACCACGGAAAAAGAAACGCAGCCGTAAAGTTTGTAGCCCAGTTGGCAAAAGTCGCAACCGACATTGCCCTCCCCCGGATGTGTGTGGGATAAATTTCACCAATAATCACCCAGATTACCGCATTTATTGAAAGAGCCAGACTTCCTATATAAATACAAAAAAGAACAACTATCCATATACCGGACAAAGCCTGAGTTGTAAACAAAAAACCGATTCCACATAATGAAATAAAAACAGCTGTCATTCCTCCGATTAATAGGGGGCGCCGCCCCCAGCTGTCTATTTTAAACAGCGCAATAATGGTAAAAAGCAGATTGATTATTCCTATCAGCACCTGAAACTGCACGGCACTATTTAGGGCAAAGCCGGCCCCTTCCAGTATGGTTGGTCCATAGTATATAACAATATTTACTCCGGTAAACTGGCCAAAAACTGATAATCCGATGCCTATTGCAAGTGCTCTTCTCAGGCCTGGTCGCAACAATTCGCTGATTTTAACCTTTTTCTCTTTCTTTTTCTGGACAGCAGTGAATCCATATTCAGCGTTTACCTTCCTGAGCAGCTTCAGCCCTGCTTCAACATACCCTTTGTCGATTAACCAACGGGGGCTTTCAGGAACAAAGAAAAGGAGCAGGAAAAACAAACCGCTGGGCAGCATTTCTGCTGCAAACATTCCACGCCATATTTCAAAATTAAATACTTTACCCAAGAGCCCTTCTGTAAAGAAATTACCGGGAGAATCAGCGAACTGCAACAATACCCAATTGGAAAAATAAGCAAGTAAAATTCCCACCACGATAGCAAGTTGATACAAAGCTACAAGCCGTCCCCTGATTTTTGCAGGTGCGAATTCAGAAATGTACATTGGTGAAAGAACAGATGCAATTCCTACACCCAGTCCTCCAATCAGTCGTGCGGCAATCAACAGTGTAAAATCAGGCGGAATAGCTGATAACAATGCAGAAATAAAAAACAAAAAAGCAGCAGCGATTAAAACCGGTTTACGCCCCAGCCGGTCACTTAAGACACCTGCAGAAAATGCACCGGCAATTGCTCCAATTAAGGCTGCACTCCCAAACCATCCCACTTCAATCTTGGATAACCCAAATTGAGTCTCCACCATACCAAATGTACCTGAAATAACTGCTGTATCAAATCCAAACAACACACCTCCAAGAGATGCTACAAAACTAACATTCCACAACAATGCAGATCGTCTGGTTTTTATATTATTCTGGTTTACATTCATTTTCCCGGATGCAATTGGATTAAAAATTCCCGAAGTTGAGAACTCCGATTTTTATTTAACAGATATTTTGCAGCATCAATAAAGCCATTCAAATCCAGTAATGAATTATCCTTTTTAAGCAGAGAAACCTGTTTAGGGTTCATAACTGAAATTCCTTAAATTTTCGACTTTGGTATGAAACCATTATATACCGGTACACCCTCAATCTACAAGGGGATATTAAGCATTCCGGCATCAACACTGAAGTTATCCCGGGAAAATTTATAAAAGGATTTCTGGTTTGACTCATAAATTCGGTTTTCAGATGTTGACGAATGTAATAAATTTTTATCACGGACACCGGGATTCCAATAAGAATTTATCTAAATAAAATCCGAAATCCTTTCAAAATCCTTTTGAAATCGTATTTTTGCCTACCCGGCTTCAGGCAGGATTGTATTATTATATGCCGGATTCTTCATGTAAACGCTCTTGTTGTTGTGAATAAAAATACCGGATGATTGATAACTGTTTTACTAATTAAAAAAAAATTTCAGATGAAAACGAAATCATTGCTTATAGTGGCAACCCTAATCTTCTTCGGATACCAGGATATATTTGCCCAGGAGAGTTACCGTCCTGAATTATTTTTCAGGGAGGATTGGAAAGAAACACCTCCTGAAGTGCCACTTAATCAAAAGCATGTAAACAATCCGGATTTAACTCTTCAGACTTACGGACCGGGAAAGGACAGTCTGAAAAAAAGCAATCACGAGCGTCCGGTTGATGATCCATTCTATGTATGGTCGGGACTGTGCCTGGAAAACTGGCTGGTATCGTTAAAGCACCGGGAAAACAATGTAGATTTATCCGGTTTTACAAAAATCAGGTGGCGCAGCAAGCAGGCAGGTCTCAGGGATTTACGCATCGCACTCAAACTTGCTGACGGTACCTGGTTGGTAAGCAATCTTTCCGACGGGCCTTCAAACGATTGGCGCATCACGGAATTTAATCTGCAGGATGTAACCTGGCACCGGCTGGATATCAAGCGGGTAGTGGAAGTTGGCCCAGCAAAAAACCCCGATCTTTCAAATGTTGAAGAAATCGGGTTTACCGATTTAATGCCCGGTGGCCAATCATCAGCCTGTTCACGTCTCGACTGGATTGAAGTAGACGGGAAGAGTATTAAAAGATAAAGGAGGAACCAGTCATTAAATGGATACAGCATCGCTCAGCGAAATAAAGAAGGAACTAAAAACATTCTCTTCGCAGCAGTTGCAGGAAATCATTTTAAATCTTGCCAGGTTTAAAAAAGAAAATAAGGAATTGATCCACTATCTGCTTTTTGAAGCGTTCAATCAGCAGGTTTTTATCCAAAATATCCGGGATGAAATGGACAGGCAGTTTCAACACCTGAACAACAGCAGTATCTATGAGGCAAAAAAGATATTGCGAAAAACCCTGCGGGAAACAAAAAAATACATCCGCTTTGCCCGTTCAAAAGAAGTTGAACTTGAGTTGCTTATTTATTTTTGCCTAAATATGAAAACATCAGGTTTGCGGATAAATTCAAACCGTTATATAAACAACATGTATCTGAATCAGGTAAAACGCATAAAAAAAGTGCATTCAATGCTTCATGAAGATTTGCAATACGATTTTGAAGAAAAAATCGGCCAATTATAAAAACAATCAATTGCTGCGGAGCCAACCAGAAGCATAGTCTGGTATGGGAGCAATTAATTCAGATTAATCATTCAGTCAAAACAACTCTGATTAATTTGATTCGGATGAAAAGACCATGAATATTTATATTCACAAACAAATATCATCATAACTTCCTTGGGAGTTATATCGAAGTGAGCTCGCGAATTCAATCGAATACCGGTAAAGTAATTGAGATAAATAACGGTAAAAACTAACAACTATAATGAGATGAAATCATGGAATACTATTGTATTTTTGCATCAAATCATATTACACGACAATGAGTGACGACAAAAAAATCATCTTTTCGATGTACAAGGTGAGTAAGACCTACCCACCTAATAAAACAATAATTAAAGATATTTCCCTTTCCTTTTTCCTGGGAGCCAAAATTGGGATTATCGGGTTAAATGGCTCGGGTAAATCAACTTTGCTTCGTATTATTGCCGGTGAAGAAAAAAATTTTAATGGGGAACTGGTTTTTGCCCCTGGTTATTCGGTTGGCCTGATGAAGCAGGAACCTGAGCTTGACGAATCAAAAACGGTTATAGAAGTGGTGAAAGAAGGGGTAAAGGAAGTTGTGGATGTTCTTGCCGCCTATGAAGAGATTAACTTGAAATTTGGCTTGCCGGAGGTATATGAAAATCCGGATGAGATGGACAGACTGATGGATGAACAGGCAAAGCTTCAGGAAAAAATAGACCAGACCGATGCGTGGAATCTGGACACTAGACTTGAACGTGCCATGAATGCCCTCCAGTGTCCTCCAAATGATCAGCCGGTGCATGAATTGTCAGGAGGTGAACGACGCCGGGTGGCTTTATGCCGGTTGTTGCTGCAGGAACCTGATGTGCTGCTGCTCGACGAGCCAACCAACCACCTCGATGCGGAAAGTATTCAATGGCTTGAAATGCACCTGGCACAATATAAAGGAACTGTAATCTGCATCACCCACGACCGGTACTTTTTAGATAATGTTGCAGGTTGGATTCTGGAGTTGGACCGTGGACAGGGAATCCCCTGGAAAGGTAACTATACATCGTGGCTCGAGCAGAAATCCAAACGCCTTGAACAGGAAGAAAAAGGAAGTCAGAAGCGCAGAAAAACACTGGAACGTGAGCTGGAATGGGTTCGAATGGCGCCAAAAGCCAGACAGGCAAAATCGAAAGCCCGTTTACATGCCTACGACAAAATGCTTAATGAAGATGTGAAACAAAAAGAAGAACGACTGGAAATTTTCATACCAAATGGTCCGCGACTGGGAGATAAGGTAATTGAAATGGAAGGTGTTTCAAAAGCATTTGGGGACAGGCTTTTGTTTGAAGATTTAAGCTTTAAGCTTCCCCGATCGGGAATTATTGGAGTAATTGGGCCCAATGGTGCAGGGAAAACCACCCTTTTTAAGTTGATTATGAACCAGCTTTACCCCGATTCGGGCAAGATAGAAATCGGAGAATCTGTCCAGATAAGTTATGTAGATCAAACCCACCAGGCTATTGATCCGGAAAAATCTGTGTACCATGTTATTTCAGGCGGGACAGAAACCATAATGCTGGGAAACCGGCAGGTAAATGCCCGGGCATATGTGGCCCGGTTTAATTTCACCGGTGCCGACCAGGAGAAGAAGTGCGGTGTATTATCGGGCGGAGAGCGTAACCGTCTCCACCTGGCGCTGGCGCTGAAATCGGAAGGCAATGTACTGCTGCTGGACGAACCCACAAACGATATTGATGTAAATACACTCCGGGCACTGGAGGAAGGATTGGATAACTTTGCAGGCTGTGCTGTCATCATTTCACATGACCGCTGGTTCCTTGACCGGATTGCCACTCATATTCTTGCATTTGAAGGAGATTCAAAGGCATATTACTTTGAAGGATCGTTTACCGAATACGAAGAGAACAGAAAAAAACGGATGGAAGATACTTCGCCAAAAAGATTTAAATACAAGAAGCTTCAATAAGTATAAAGAGCTGCCGGATTACCGGCAGCTCTTTTTGTGTTTTCTTTCCTTTGCACATTCTTTTCCAAACAATGGCAGTTGTATTGCATGAAAAATAAACAAACCGTTTCAAAGCTATCCTTGAAACGGTTTGTGCACACATTAACTTATACAAAATTGTATTCTTCCTTCACTTATTCTTTATCAGTAGCTCCCAATACAGTTCTGCCTTCCAAAATTGGCTCACCTTCTTTTTTGGTGGCATTACTTCCAATAACACCATAAAACAGCAAATAGCCCAAACCTATAACGATTACCCAATAGCTGGCCTCATAAGTTGCTATATCTGCTATCCAGCCCTGTATTGCGGGCAGTATACCACCACCGGCTACAAGTACCATAAATATACCCGATGCTGCAGCCAGGTATTTACCTAAACCTTCAACCGCAAGATTGAAAATACTTCCCCACATAATAGAAGTACACAATCCGACAAGAGCAAGGAATAAGAATTTAATAGGTACGGGATTTAATCCAAATTCTACTGCGCCACCCACTACATTGAAAGTAGGCATAGAAATGAGAGAAGTTACGGGCCAGAAAATAGCAAACAATACCAGGATTACACCAAGCCCTGAAGCTGTACTAAGCATTTTCTTACTGGAAATTTTATGCCCGAAACCAGCCCCGAACAGACGTCCAACCAGCATCAGCAACCAGTAAAAACCTACAACACCTCCGGCTATTCCGGTACTAATACCCAATCCCGGTGTATCCCTGCCTGAAAGAATTTTTTGTGCACTTTCATAGGCGTCTTCACTAATTGCCTGGCCCCCGCTATTATACTGGTCAATTATTGATTGGGATTGTTCTACAGTAGGAGTAGTCATATATAAATTTGCAATACCCGGAACTCCAACCTCAACACCGACATACACAAAGATGGCAATCGCACCCAAAACAAAATGCCTGAATTTCAATGCACCCGACATTAGTGTTCCCAGAGGCTCATCCGGCTGGTCGGCATGTGGTTCAGGAATAGAAGTAGCCCACATGATTACGAAAACCAGGGCGAAAACGGCCATTGCGATGTACATAATCGGGAAAACATCTCTGATACTGGCTTTTGTTGCTTCACCAATAAGGATACCAACAAAAATAGGTGTAAAAGTAGCCAATACAGAATTAAATGAACCACCTACCTGAATGAGCTGGTTTCCTTTATTGCCACCCCCTCCAAGGGTGTTCAGCATTGGATTTACTACAATATTCAACAAACACATTGAGAAGCCGGCAACGAATGCACCCAATAAATAGACACCGAAACTTTCGGCATGCCCTGACAGATATTGAATACCCACTCCAACAAAACCGACGGCAATGGCAATCAAAGCGGTTTTTTTGTATCCGACTTTCTGTAATAGGATACCTCCCGGGATACCAATTACGGCATAGGCAATAAAGTTTGCCAGGTTCCCCAACAGTCCCAGAGAATTGGGTACATTAAACTGGTTTTTAAGTACAATACCCATTGGTGCTGCCAAATTTGTGACGAACGCAATCATACCAAAAAGCAGGATCATCATAATGATTGGCACCACATAACTTTTACGCTGATTCATAATCTTTGATTTTTAATATTAATTTAAGTAAGAATTAAATTTTTATGCGAATATAACAGAATTTAACCTTTAGAAAATCTTTTTTGAACCGTCACTTATTTCAGCTACATAAATTTCAGCTTTTAATCCGGTTTTTTCTTCATAATTTTTTGCCACCTGCTCAATGAATGGTTCTATTGACTCATCTTTCACGATACTGACTGTACACCCCCCGAATCCACCACCGGTCATCCGGGATCCGATAACGCCGTCTATTTTCCTGGCTTCTTCCACCATTGTATCCAATTCAGAGCCGGTTACTTCATAATCGTCCCGAAGTGAATCATGCGAAGCATTCATCAATTCACCAAAACGCTCAAGGTTTCCGTGTTTTAATTGTTTGACAGCCTCTTCAGTACGGGCAATCTCACTGATTACATGCCGGGCTCGTTTTTTGGCTGTCTCGTTTGTAAACTTATCTTCTATTTGCTGAAATTCATTCCATGTACATTCAACGAGAGCTTTCACAGGCTTGAGGATATCGTTTATTTCCTTCACTGCTTCCTGACATTCAGCTACCCGCTGGTTATACATACCTGCATCTAGTTTACGCGGACTGTTTGTATTGCTAATGACGATTTTTGCACCTTCAAGCTCTACAGGCACCAGTGTATACTCCAGGGTATCGCAATCGAGGAAAATGGCATGGTTGGCTTTTCCCATCCCTGAAGCAAACTGATCCATGATACCACACATAACACCTGCAAATTCATGTTCGGCTTTTTGAGCCATCTTTATCAGTTCAAGCCGGTTGATATTTAATTTCCAGGAATCATTAATAGCAACAGCTGTTACCATTTCAAGAGCTGCAGAGGATGATAAACCCGCACCGTTTGGGACATTCCCATAAAATAACAAATCTGCGCCTTCATTAAAAACGATTCCTCTTTTTAAAAACTGGGCGAAGACACCAATTGGATAGTTTACCCATTCCTTCTCAATGGGTTTATTCAAATCAGCAATTCCAATTTCTGTTTCAAATTCCATATTTAATGACGCAAACCGCACTGATTTCCTGTCAGTTTTTCGGATAAGACAATAATTTCCAAAACTTATGGCACATGGAAATACATACCCTCCGTTGTAATCGGTATGCTCACCTATAAGATTAACACGACCCGGGGAAAAATATCCGCTTACATCACCTTCCCCGTATTTTTCTATAAACTTTTCTTTTAATTGGTCAACGGTCATAATTGCTGAAAATTAAATAAATAACTAACTGGTAGGCACTGAAAGGACAAATATATGTTTTAAAAATGTAAATTTTATATAAAAAACAACATTCAATTTCCGCATTACAGGCTTTTTCTAATAATAAGTTTGGACGGATTGCGTATGTTTCTCTTTTTATTATTGAGCAGCAAGCGGGCAAGGTTTTTACCCATTTCCACAAAATCGGTTGAAATGGTTGTAATACCTCCTGCTACCACCTCCTTTAGCATGGTATCATTAAATGAAACAATTCCAAACTTTTTCCCCAGCTTGTATTTATATTCCCTTGCAATTTTAATCAGTTTTACCAAATCGCGATCGGAAGTTAAGAACCAGGCTTCATAAAGGCCAGGACGGTTGCTTTCAATAGACTCAACAATCTGATATTTATACTGGTATTCAAGGCAGAAGCGTTCAAACCCCCTGACCCGTTCAACTGGCTCATTTTCATCCGAATGAATAAAAACCAACTTCATATATTTCTTAAGCAGGGGCCGTCCTGCAATCAGAGCTTCGTAAAAATCCAACTCGAAATCCTGATAAACTACTGGATATGCCTGCAAATCGGAATTTAATCGATCGAGTATAAAAACCCGCTCGGATGGAAGCTTTGAAATCAGATGGGCAGTATTATCAAATTTACAAGGCATAATTATGTATGAAGTATACCGCCCAGTGCATTCCTGAATGAGATCTTTAAAAATTTTAGGATTAAAATGATGAAAGTATACTTCCAACTGAGCCCTCCCTTGAATAGATTGAGCTAATGAATTGTATAAATCTTCTTTAAAAGCATTAAATTCATCAAAAAGAATAAATACTTTTTCGTCGCGGTGCGTTTCGTTCGTAGCAAGATAATATCCCTTCCCGGGCAAACTTTCAATAATTCCTTTGGATTTTAATTCGCTGAAAGCAACCATCACGGTATCACGGCTCAGGTTACACTCTGAACTTATCTGATTGATGGATGGTATCTTATCTCCTTTCTTTATAGTACCGTTTTCTATCGCACAGCAAAGTGAATCAATTATTTGCCGGTACTTAGGAAGAACAGATTGTTGATTGATTTTAATAATTCTTTTCAAAAGTTCCAAATTTAGGTTCCATACAAAGATAATTAAAAGCATTAAATGTCATCTTATTCTAAAAAACTATAATTAACTGCCGGATAACCAGTACAATTTTTGCATTTTTGCATTGAAAAGAATTTCTTTAACCATTAAGTGTTATGAATACAACCACAACATCATTCGGGAACCTTCCTGATGGCAGAGAAGCCCAGCTTTTTTCACTAAAAAACGTAAACGGTATTTCAGTAAAAATAACCAACTACGGTGGTATTATTACGAAAATAGAAATGCCGGATAAGAATGGGGTAAAGGAAAATATTGTTTGTGGTTTTCCTAATCTGGAAAATTACCTTAGCGATGCGTATCTGGAAAATTGCCCTTATTTTGGAGCGATTATCGGACGTTACTGCAACAGAATATCCAAAGGGCAACTTGAAATTGGCGGGCGGTCGTATGCCCTCGAAACCAATAATGGTAACAATCATTTGCACGGAGGTATAAATGGGTTTGACAAAAAATTATGGACAGCAGTCCCTTTTGAGAAAAAAAATGCAGCAGGGGTAAAACTCTCGTACCACAGTCCGCACCTTGAAGAAAAATATCCGGGGAATTTAGATGTCACCTGCATCTATACATTGAACGATAACAACGAACTGGAAATTGAATTTACCGCAAAAACAGATCAACCCACAGTTGTAAACCTTACCAATCATACCTATTTTAACCTTACTGCCGGCAGGGATACCATTCTGGACCATGAGTTGAAACTTGCTGCAGATAAAATGACCGAAATGTCAGGGCAGGTCCCAACAGGATCTATTGTATCAACTGCAGATTCACCTTATGATTTCAGTGAATTTAAGACTTTTGCCAGTGATTTAAAAAAATTGCCTGCCGGTTACGATGATTATTTTGTTTTGGACAATAAAAGTGGAGAGCTTAGTTATGCCGGTACCTTACGTGAAAAATCGAGTGGGCGAAATATTGAAATTTACACAACCCAGCCTGGGTTACAGCTTTATACCGGATACTGGATCCCTGAAATCATTTCAGGGGAAGAAAAAAGATTTGGACGCTTCGCAGGTGTTGCTCTTGAGACGCAGCATTATCCCGATTCGGTTCATCATCCTAATTTCCCTTCAACCCTTCTTCAGCCGGGGGAAATCTTCTCTCAAAAAACAGTCTACAGGTTTACAGTTAATTCAGTATAAAAATTACCTTAATTCTGGTATGGCATATTAATGCGAATAATCTAAATAAGTGGTTGTACCGGATAAACGTTATCTTTACTTTTTTATACTTTTAAAAGAAAAACATTAATACCCGGATTGGGAATGAAATCAATAATTGAACTATTCGAGGCTACCGTTGACAAATACCCGGAAAATGTATATTTATGGGAGAAAAAAGATGGTAAGTACCATGGCACTACCTACAGAGAATCCAGGGAGCATGTTTTAAAGCTTGCTGCAGGACTTGTGTCGCTCGGCATGAAAAAAGGAGATCGCTGCGGTTTACTTTCCGATGGCAGGAACGACTGGATACTAAGTGAACTGGCAATGCTGTATGCAGGTGGGGTAAATGTGCCACTTTCCATAAGGTTACAGGAAAATGAGCTTATCTTTAGGTTAAACCACAGCGGCAGCAGATACATCATTGTTTCGGCTCCTTATGTTTCTAAAGTAGAGGCCATAAGAAAGGACCTGCCCAAACTAGAAAAGGTTATTTATATCGATGGCATAAAAAATCCCGGGAAAAAAGATATTGATTACCCCCAGCTCATCAAAAAAGGGGAAGATTACCTGAAAACCCATCAAATGCAGGTGGAAGCTACGTGGAGGAATATAAAACCCAACGATTTGGCCAACATCAGCTATACGTCAGGCACAACAGCGGATCCTAAGGGAATTATGCTTACCCACCTTAACTATGCTGCAAATGTAGTACAGTCGAATACCCTTATGGAGTTACATCCTGATTGGCGAACTCTGGCCATTCTTCCATGGGATCATGCATTTGCCCATACCTGCTGCCTGTACGCCTTTATGTATAAAGGAGCGAGTATTGCTTCAGTGGAAATTGGAAAGACTCCCCTGGAGACATTGAAAAATATTCCACAGAACATAAAAGAGATACAGCCTACATTATTAATGAGTGTGCCTGCCTTCTCAAAAAAATTCAGGCAGAACATTGAAGGGCAAATCCGAAAAAAAGGGGAAACCTTGTATAAGGTTTTTAACTTTGCTCTTAAGGTAAGTTACACATACAACGGATTGGGCTATGATCGCGGTAAGGGCTGGAAAGTTATCCTGAAACCTTTACTTAATCTTTTCGATAAAATAATATTTTCAAAAATACGTGAAGGGTTTGGTGGCAACCTTCAGTTTTTTATTGGAGGTGGTGCTTTGCTCGACATTGAACTTCAAAAGTTCTTTTATGCTATCGGCATGCCGGTATGCCAGGGATATGGGCTCACAGAAGCGGCACCTGTAATTTCTTCAAATGCTTTACATGCCATTAAATTCGGGTCCTCGGGCAAACTGGTCAAATACCTTGACCTTAAAATTCTGGATGAAGAAGGAAATGAATTGCCTGTGGGACAAAAGGGAGAGATTGTAATAAAAGGAGATAATGTAATGGCAGGATACTGGAATAATCCAAATGCAACAGAAGAGACCATCAAAAACGGATGGCTGCATACCGGTGATTTGGGATATATGGATCAAGACGGTTTTCTGTTTGTCCTTGGTCGTTTTAAGAGCCTGCTGATAGGTAACGATGGTGAGAAATACAGCCCGGAAGGCATTGAGGAGGCAATTGTTGAGAAGTCGCCTTACATTCAACAAATGATGTTGTATAACAACCAGAACCCTTATACAACTGCTATGGTAGTTCCCGACATGGAATCAATAAACAGGGAATTGAAAAAACAACACCTGGAACCTGGAAGTAATGAAGGTATCGCAGAAGCACTGAAGATTATCGGTAACGAATTTAATAATTACAAGAAGGGAGGCGAATATGAAGGTTTATTTCCGGAAAGATGGTTGCCTGCAGCATTTGTGGTATTGCCTGAAAACTTCAGCCAGGAAAACGGTCTGGTAAATGCAACTATGAAAATGGTACGGGGAAAAATTACTGAACGTTTCAGCAAGGAGCTTGAGTTTTTATATACTCCGCAGGCACGAATCCCAGAAAATGAAATAAACCTGGAATCCCTGAAAAAATGGAATTCATATACGTAAACTCCTGAATAATGATCATTGAAACATACTGTCATCCCAGAGCTGCTGTAATCGGCAACCCATCGGATGGATATTTCGGTAAAACCATTGCGTTTCTGTTTTCCAACTTTCAGGCCAAAGTACAACTGTACCATACACCTGAACTGGACATACAGCCACAACGGCTCGATAAAACAAGTTTCAACAGTATCAGTGAACTTGTTGAAAATGTTAATCTGTCGGGCTATTATGGAGGTATCAGACTGTTAAAGGCAACCATCAAGGTATTTTATGATTATTGCCGGGAATGCAATATACAACTCGACGAACGAAACTTCACTATCCGGTATGATTCGAACATTCCTCTGCGTCTGGGGCTTGCGGGGAGCAGTGCAATTATAACCGCATGCATGAAATCCTTGATTTCTTTTTATGGTGTCGCAATTCCTAAACCCATACTGGCAAATCTGGTATTGAGCGTGGAAGATAAAGAACTTGGAATTGCTGCCGGACTGCAGGACAGGGTAGCGCAGGCATATGCCCAGCCGGTGTACATGGATTTTAATAAAAAAACCATGGAAAAGCAGGGGTTCGGTAATTATGAGGTTCTGGATGCAGCACTTTTTCCAAACATGTACATTGCCTTTCGTAAGAATTTGTCGGAAGGAACAGAAATTTTGCATAACAACCTGCGGGCCCGATTTAATATTGGTGAAAAAGCAGTGCTTGAAGCCATGGAAAAATGGGCAGGTTTTACGGAAAGTTTTCGCGATGCCTTATTCAAAAAAGATCATACTTCGATGCATACCCTTATAAATGCCAATTTCGATCTGCGTCGCAGCCTTATCCCTATCACCAGAGGCAACATTGAAATGGTAGAAACAGCACGTTCGGCAGGAGCCTCGGCAAAATTTACAGGTTCAGGCGGAGCTGTTATCGGCACATATGAGGATGAAGAAATGTTCATCAACCTAAAAAATACAATGAGCAAAAAAAATATTGAAGTTATTAAACCTGAAATAGTTAATTAGAAGGATTATGATAAAAAAAGCTGTTATCCCGGCTGCTGGCTGGGGAACCCGATTTTTACCCATTACCAAGTCGCAGCCTAAAGAGATGATACCTATTGTAGACACGCCGGTTATTCAGTATGTTGTAGAAGAAGCAGTAGCCAGCGGCATTACTGACATCCTGATAATAATAGGTAAAGGGAAACGGGCAATTGAGGAGCATTTCGACCGGAGCCCAATACTGGAGGAGTCGCTGCTTGCCAAAAAGCAGTTTGATTTACTCGAGCAAATAAAAAAGATTTCAAATCTTGCCAATATTCATTTTATCTGGCAAAAAGAAATGAACGGATTGGGTGATGCCATACGTTATGCCAGCGACCATGTGGGCAATGAGCCATTCGCCGTTCTTCTCGGCGATACATTAATCAGCGGCGAAGGGGATCCTATTACAAAGCAGCTAATGGCCGTATATGAACGTTACAAAAGCTCGGTTGTTGCCCTGGAGGAGGTTCCAATAGATAACGTACACAGATACGGAGTAATTAAAGGGAAAAAACTGGAAAAAAATGTTTTTATTGCCGAAGATTTTATTGAAAAACCGTCAGCAGAAGAAGCCCCCTCTAATCTTGCCATTGCCAGCCGATATATTTTCACTCCTGAGATTTTTCAGTACCTGGATACTTTAAAACCAGGAAAAAATAATGAAATACAGCTAACTGATGCCATGCGTGACATGGTTAAAAAATATGCCATGTACGGACTTCAGTTTAAGGGAATTCGTTATGATATTGGTAATAAACTGGATTTTTTGAAAACAAATATAATTTACGGTCTAAACCATGAAGAAGTTGGAGTACCTTTAAGGGAATGGCTGAAGGAATTTTCAAAGGATTTATAAAAATCAAAACCAAAAATTATTACCTTAATTTTAGAATAGCTCTGTTTGGTGTGTTTATCTCCCTGCCACGTTAAGTAGACCTTTTAAAGTCTGCAGAATGTTGCAACGGGAAGGATGTCATCTCAATACAGGTTAAGCGGGTGACAATAAGAAGACGTAGCAGGAAATACAGATTTCCTTTTTCAGAAAAACAGGCATCTCTTTCCATACCACATCAGAGAGAAATTCAAAATTTGCAGAATTGTGAAATGTAAGGAACATCATTCGATTTAAAGCAGAATGGTCAGCAACGGTTAAAAAACAAGTTGCGACTCTCTGACAGTTTCGACAATCTCCATGCCTTTTTGAATAGCTTTCAGGTTGAGCGGAATGAGTTTATGATATCGTTCAGGAAGGGATTTTTCCAATCCTTTTTCTACATTATCTACTCCAAGAATGGGCTTTACCTTTAGGAAACTACCCAAAACGATCATATTAAACACTTTTGGATTTCCCATTTCAACTGCTGTTTTGGTACCTTCAACCTTATAAATATTGATATCTTTTCGTGTAGGTGGTTTGGTAATTCCATTCGGATCATAAAGTAATGTTCCACCCGGTTTAATCGCTTTTTCGAATTTATCAAGACTCTGCTGATTTAAAATAATAGCAGTATCGTATTCATGCAAAACAGGTGAACTTATTCGGTTGTCACTTACTATAACAGTTACATTAGCTGTACCACCTCTCATTTCAGGGCCATAGGATGGGAACCATGTAACTTCTTTTTCTTCCATAATACCAGAATAGGCCAGAATTTTACCCATAGATAAAACACCTTGTCCACCGAAACCCGCTATAATCATTTCTTCTGTCATGATTGGTTCATTAATTTGTTGAAACAGATTCACCTTTTACACTATCTTTTAAATCACCCAGGGGATAATAGGGGAACATATTATCTTCCATCCATTTATTAGCCTGTACAGGAGTCATTTTCCAACCTGAATTACAGGTAGAAACCACTTCTACAAACGATGTTCCCTTTTTATCAAGCACGTTTTGAATTCCTTTTTTTAAAGCCCGTTTACATTTACGGACAGCAGGAGCTGTTTGTGCAGACTGTCGGGTAACATATGAAGTTCCAGGCAGACGAGCCACCAGTTCAGTCATTTTCATCGGGTAACCATTCCGTTCAGTATCACGGCCAAAAGGGGTAGTAGATGTTATCATATTCTCAATGGATGTAGGAGCCATTTGACCGCCGGTCATACCATAAATACCATTATTGATAAAAACCACAAGAATGTTTTCACCACGATTGCATGCATGAAGTATTTCCCCTGCACCAATAGAAGCAAGGTCACCATCACCCTGATAGGTAAATACAAATTTCCCAGGATTCATACGTACAATACCAGTTGCAACTGCAGGTGCCCTTCCATGAGCAGCTTCCTGCCAGTCAATTTCAATATAATTGTATGCGAAGACTGCACATCCCACAGGAGCAACTCCCACTGTTTTCTCCTGCAGCCCCATTTCATCAATCAGTTCAGCCATCAGTTTATGCACTACCCCATGTGTACAACCCGGACAATAATGCATAATGGTGTCTGCCAGTAATTCGGTCTTTCCGTAAACCAGGTTTTCCGGTTTAATTATGTCTTTAATTTCCATTAATATTCCTCCTGTAAGAAATTTTGTTCCATAGCTTCCATAACTTCACCCGGTGAAGGAATGATTCCCCCCATCCGGCCAAAATATTCAACCGGGCAGATGCACCCAGCCTCATAAGCTGCCAGTTTTATGTCTTCAGCCATCTGGCCGGCATTCATTTCAACTGATAAAAATCCTTTTACTTTTTTGGCCAGTTCCCCAATAATTTTCTTTGGAAACGGAAACAATGTAATTGGCCTTAACAATCCAATTTTTTTCCCTTTTTCCCTGGCAATTTCAACAGTTTTCTGGCATATTCTTGCCGATGTTCCAAATGCTACAAGTACATATTCAGCATCGTCGCACCGGATGGCTTCGTAACGCTGTTCTTCAGCTTCCATTCTCTTGTATTTCTCCTGAAACCGCTGATTATTAGCTTCCATTTTAAGGGAATCAAGTTCAAGGGAAGTAATTACATTTCTGCTTCTACCTGCTGTTTTGCCTGTTGTTGCCCATTCACCCCATTTTTCAATGATTTCCTCATCAGTCCATCTTTCTTTAAAATCCGAAAGTTCAACTTTTTCCATCATTTGCCCAATTGCTCCATCGGCAAGTATCATTGCCGGATTACGGTATTTAAATGCAAGCTGGAAGGCAAGATCAACAAAATCATTCATTTCCTGCACTGATGAAGGTGCCAGGACAATCATTTTATAATCGCCATGTCCACCTCCTTTCACAGCCTGGAAATAATCGGCCTGAGAGGGCTGTATAGTACCCAATCCCGGACCGCCACGTTGAACGTTTACCACAAGGCAGGGAAGCTCAGCTCCTGCTATATATGAAATTCCTTCTGACATTAAACTGATTCCCGGACTTGAGGAAGTAGTCATAACTTTTTTTCCTGAGCCGGCAGCTCCGTAAACCATATTAATTGCAGCCACTTCACTTTCAGCCTGAAGAACGACCATGCCGGTTTCATTCCAGGGTTGACGTTCCATCAATGTCTCCATTATTTCCGACTGGGGAGTAATGGGATAGCCAAAATAGCCATCACAACCGCAGCGGATAGCAGCTTCAGCCAACACCTCATTCCCTTTCATTAATTTGAGTTCTCCCATTCCGTTTATTTTTTAATTTTTCGTAATTACCTGCCGCCATAACGCTTCTTACCAAAAAAGTCGTACCCGATTAGCATGCAGACAGGCAGGTGAACTGATTATTGCAATCGTACCCGATACACAGTAATGCAGGTATCGGGGCATACCACTCCGCAGTTGGCACAGCCAATACAAGCTTCCGGATTATCCATAAAAGAGTAATGGTATCCGCGGCTGTTAACTTCCCGGTTCAAAACCAATACATCTTCCGGACAGGCTTCAATGCACAATTCACAACCTTTGCAAGTTTCCTTGTCAACAAGGACTGCTCCTCTTACTTTTGCCATATCATTCTATATTTTTTGATAAAAATAGCATTCTTCTTTTCATAAAAACACTATAAAAATCAGGTTCTTCCAAAGGAAAATGCTGCAGCTTAAATAATGTAATTGTATTAAAATAAATACTAACAGATTGAAATTTTTATTACATCTCAAATTAAAAACTGTTTATTAAAAGCAAAACTATTTTTTATCACTTCTAATTTATGCAACTATTGTTGCTTTCTTAAATTTTATATAAAAATCGGGTAAGGATGTTTCTATGAATACCTAAATAGGAAGCAATATGCTGACGTTGAAGTTTTTTTCCAAGTTCAGAATGTTCGTCAAAAAACTTTCGGATACGCTGTTCAGCATTTAGTGATTGAAAAGAATGAATACGTTCCATAGCCTGGATATAGCTTTCTTCAGCCAAAATACGTACGGTTCGTTCAAATTTGCGGTTACTGTCCAGCAGAAATTTAAACTCTTCCTTTTCGATACAAATCATCTCTGAATCTTCGTAAGCACGAATAGATTCTGATGAGTTCTTCCCCAGGTAAAAACTACGGTGGTTGCTTACGATAAAATTATTTGGCGGAAAAAAGAAACGGGAAATCCATTCAGTGCCGTTCTCAGAAATATAAGTTGAATAAAGCAATCCGCTGATAAGGATTCCTATTTTTTGCGTTTTTTCTCCATAGTTAATAAAAGAATCACCTTTTTTCAGAATAACTGGTTTATTTCTAAGTTCAACCTGTTTCAATAATTCAATTGTAATATTGTACCTGGAAATTACCTTTAACTGATCCATTAAAAAGTTTTTTCTGCGAAGTATTTGTTGAACATCTGCAACCTCTTTTCCAAATCCGAAAATTGTTCCCGTTTCACAAATGAGACACACGCACGAATACCTTCCTCCAGGCTTCCGGTGTTATCAAGTGCAATAGCACTGATACCAAAGTAAAGTAAATTGGCAACCAGTTGGTTTCCTGTCATTCCGGGATAAGAAATTGTAAAATAAAATCCATCAGCAATGGGTTGTTCTAAATCGTTCTTATATACTAACCGGAATCCGTTTTCAATAAACAGTTGTTTCATAACTTTAGCCTTTTCACCGTATTCCTTCACAACTTCTACAAAATTGAAACGACCTTCATTAGCAGCTTTTAGCATAGCTGCAAGTGCCCATTGAGCAGAATGGCTTGTGCCTGACGATAATGCATAGAGTAGTCGTAAGGTAATAGTATTGCCAAAATTTGTACCTCCGAATCTTTCCTGTAGTGCAGGGTAGTCCCGATTAAAAAGATGGTCAGAAATCATCATCAATCCACAACGCTGTCCGGCATATGAAAATATCTTGGAGCTTGATACAAAAAGAATATAATTATTTGTATATAGTGCAACAGTCGGCTGGTAAGGTGGTTCACCCGGTTTTGACAAATCCTGTCTAAAATCCATTCCAAAATAAGCCAGGTCTTCCAATACAATAACATCGTACTTATTTGCAACCTCGCCAATAATTTTTAGCTCTTCCGGGGAAAAGCAAATCCAGGCCGGGTTATTGGGGTTGGAATAAATAATGGAACAAATAGTCCCAGTTTCGAGAAATTCTTCCAGCTTACCTCTCAGCTTTTCACCTCTGAAATTAAATACATCGAATGTTTCAAACTTTTGTCCGAGAACCATCATTTGCTGCTTTTGCACAGGAAATCCAGGATCGATGAAAAGGGTGATGTCTTTCCCAGGGAGCGCATTGGCGGCGGCCATGAAAGCTGCATAGGTGCCCTGCATTGAACCAACAGTTGGGATACAACCTTTAGAAGAATTATTTATTCCCAGAAAATTTTTAGCAAACCTGGATGCTTCTGCTTTTAATGGTTTGATACCATCGACCATAGGGTAAATCGCAGCCACACCTTTTTGGAGCGCATCAATTTCTGCTTCAACACCAATTTGAGAGGGAGGCAATCCCGGAACACCCATTTCCATACGGATAAATTTCTGATCTGACTCCTCCTCCACAAGGTTTACCAGTGCAACAATTTCACGTATAGATGCTTTACCCGGATCTGCTATTCTGAGCTCCTTTATTTTTGAATCAATAATTTCTTTTTTAAAAGGCGAATTTTCCATTTGCTGATTTCTTTATTGGGATATTCAAATTATTGATTAACGATTCATACCTTTCTATTAAAAACCATTTTATTCCTCTAAAAGCCAAAATGAGGCTTAATCTGATTCACCCACTTTTTTACCCGCTCATCGGTCAGTTCAGGCTCAAAATCCTCGTCAACAGGAAGACCAAGAAATTTACCATCAACAATTGCTTCCGACTCGTCAAATTCATAGTCTCCGGCAGGAACCTGTCCTACAAGGGTTGCACCGTTTGCCATTAATTCACGACCCAATAATCCGATATGATCCACAAATGTAGATGAATAGGTAATGTGATCTCCCAATCCAAAAATTGCCAGGGTTTTACCCTCGTAGCGGGTTTTCCCAATTTCAGGAAGAAATTTAGCCCAGTCCACATTAGTGTAAATGGATTCCCAGGTTTCCTTTCCTACCGTTGACAGTCCGAAAATAATCTTGTCGTATTTCTCAATTTCTTCTACACTGGCATCTTTTACAGGTACCATTACTACCTTATCCTCTCCAATTTCTTTTTTTATTTTTTTTGCAACCCGATGCACAGCTCCATCTAAGGGGCCAAAGAAAATTGCTGTTTTGTCCATTTTATTAATAATTTTTAGTTACTGATTGTGTATATAAACTTCCCCTCGTTCATATTCCCCAAGGATAGCAAGGCTCGAAACACTTTTCAGCACCTGGTGCAGTGCCTTGTTATATTTAATTGTATCTTCCCATTCGATATCTACATGAATAGCGTATTCATTCGGTTTCCCAATTATTGGCACTGACTGGATTTTAGCCAGGTTTATCTCATTATCGGCAAAAACATTTAACACTTTGGCCAGTGCACCGTAAAAATGTCCCACTTCGAAGCTTAATGATGCTTTATTTGCCTTTTCGGTAGGATTTCCATGTTTAGAAAGTATCAGAAACCTCGTGTAATTCTTTTTAATAGTTTCTATTCCTGTTTCCAGAACTTCCAGTTTATAGAGTTCAGCAGAACGAAGATTACCAATAGCAGCTGCGTTCAGAGGCCTTTGCTCGGAAATCAATTTTGCTGCTCCGGCAGTGTCAATTCCTTCATGCAACTCCACATTCGGAAAATACTTTTCCAAATATTCAACACATTGCTGAATAGCTATGGGATGTGAATATATGTGAGTTATATCAGCAGGTTTTACACCTGGCACAGCCATAAGATTCATTTGAATATGGAGGTAAATTTCACCGATAATCCGTAAATGGTAATCCCGAATCAATTGATAATTTTTTAACAGGCTGCCAGCAATTGAGTTTTCAATTGCCATGACTGCAAAATCAACCTGATCAGTATCAACCAATTCACATACCTTTGTAAATGACTTGCATTCAATTACCTTTATCTTCTCTTTGAAATATCTCGTGGCTGCATCTTCATGAAAGGAACCAACTATTCCCTGTACCGCTATACGCTTCATTTGTCAGATTAAAAAATTATTTAAATATACAAATTATGGCATAAGAACTTCTTTTACTACTATTGATTTAATAACCGATGGGTTAAGTTCCTGCCGTCGATTTTAAATATTACTTTTCTCTAAAACTTCATTGCACTTATTGATATCGGAAGGTCTGATTACAACAACAGCAGCATCTTCATTCATTGAAAAAGCATATAGATATTCTATAAAAATTCCTTCTTTATCAAGAACATTTAACATCCGGGATAATGCTCCCGGCCGGTTTGAACTATTAAACAAGACTACCTCGGTTGTCCGTACAGAAAATTGTTTTTCCTTTAGTACATTGCATGCTTTTACAGGGTCAGACACAATCAGCCGCAATACTCCAAAGTCTGAAGTATCGGCAACGGTGAATGCTGATATATTTATACCTGCCTCACCCAATATATTTGCAACTTCATTTAGCCTTCCATATTTGTTTTCTAAAAAAACCGATACCTGTTGTGCTTTCATATATTAAATTTTCCGGTTGTCTATTACCCGTTTTGCCTTTCCAGCAGTTCGTTCGATGGTTTTTGGTTCCACCAGCTTTACATCGACAGAAATACCTAATGTTCCCTGAATGTTTCCGGTAATTTTTTTTCGAAGTGCTTCCAATTCCCTGATTTCATCGGAAAAAAACTGTTCTTGTACTTCCACAAGTAATTTCAAAACATCCAGCGATCCTTCCCTGTCAACAATCAACAGGTAATGCGGTTCTGTTTCGCTCATCTCAAGTAAAACACTTTCAATTTGTGAAGGAAATACATTTACACCCCTTATTATAAGCATGTCATCCGATCTTCCGGTACATTTTTCCATACGCACAAGAGTCCGGCCACATTCACATTTTTCATAATTGAGCCGGGTTAAATCACGGGTACGGTATCGAAGAATTGGAATACCTTCCTTTGTAACCGTAGAAAACACAAGCTCGCCAAGAGATCCCGGAGGAAGTGGATTCAAAGTTTCGGGATCAATAATTTCAGGTATAAAATGATCTTCATTTATATGCATTCCCGATTGTTGTTCACATTCACATGAAACGCCAGGGCCGACTACTTCACTTAAACCATATATATCAATAGCTTTCAGTTTAAGCTTAATTTCAATTTCTCTTCGCATGTTTTCACTCCATGGTTCAGCCCCGAAAATACCGACCCGAAGGTTGAGTGCTCCGGGATCGATTCCCATTTCCTGCATCACTTCAGCCAAAAACAATGCATAGGACGGTGTACATGCAATTACAGATGTTCCAAAATCCTGCATCAGTTGAATTTGTTTTTTCGTATTTCCTCCGGATATGGGAATAACTGTTGCACCAAGATTTTCAGTTCCATAATGCAAACCAAGCCCTCCGGTAAATAACCCATACCCATAGGCTACCTGAACAATATCGTTTTTGTGTACGCCGGCCATGCAGAGTGTTCTGGTTACTACCTCAGCCCACATATTAAGGTCATTACGTGTATAACCCACTACGGTTGGCTTTCCCGTAGTCCCTGAACTTGCATGAACACGGACAATCTCGCTCATTGGTACTGTAAACATTCCAAATGGATAATTATCTCGCAAATCGGATTTATTCGTAAATGGAAGCTTGTTGAGATCTTCAACTGTACAGATATCCCCGGGAAGAAGACCTATTTCCTGCATTTTAGTCCTGTAACTGTCAATGTTATGGTAAATTCGCTGCACGGTCTGAACCAGTCTTTCACTTTGAACAAAAGCCATTTCATCACGTGAAGCACATTCCATTTTTTGGTTCCAAATCATTATATTTCGGCTTGTTAATATTTTTATTTCTGTCGAAGAACAGAAGTTCATGCATACTATATTCCGTAAACGATAGCATCATCCAATATATGAATTTCATTTTCGCTTAGAAGTCTTTTTGCTTCAAGCACATCCGGCACATCCAGCACAAGAACAGCCATACCTGTTTGTGAAATAAGCAAAGTATAAGCGCTTTCGATATGGATTCCTGCTCTCGAAATTTTCATGAGTAAATCATCAAGTCCACCAGTTTCATCTTTCATTTCCAAAGCTATAACTTCACGAAGTGCAACGCTGTTTCCTCTGCCTGCCAATGCCTGATATGCTTTCTCTGGCTTGTCCACCAATAAATTAAGCACACCCCAACCATGTATGATATTGGTCAGGCTAAGGGATCGAATATTAACCTGCTCTGATTTTAATATATTAGTGATGCGCTCGAAATGAGCAATTTTATTCTCAAGAAACACAGAAACTTCAAAAGCCATAACTATCGATATTGATGAACTGGTTAATATTAATTAGCATCACTGGAAATTCCAAATTACAGACAAAAATAAAAGGAAAATTAAAAACTGTAAGCAACAGAAAACATATTTCTAATATTTGTAACTTTTTCGGCATTCCTGACTTTACCGTGATCAGAATAATCAATATCCCCGTAAGCAGCCGTCGTTAAGCTCAATTCCATACCAATCATTAAATTATTATATGTATAGATAACCTGAGGGGATAATTTATAAATCGACTCGATATCCATAGCCATACCATAAAATGGACCTAAAGGATTTTTACTTGTTCCTAAATTTTGCAGATATCCGGCAAAAAATCCTACTTTCCATCCCGCACCATACGTTAAGTTTAGCCAGTTATAAATATGATTTAATGGTGTATATGTTTCAAATCCAGTATCATAATTCATTGAAGCTACCGCATATCCACTTGGCAGAAGGCTTTCATTAACATTTTGACCATACATGCTTTTAACTTTGAATTCGAATTTTTCTTTTAAATATTTTAGATATACAACTGATGCCCATGTATTCAATCGCTCATCGGTTTTAAAAGTACCCATTGTTCCTGTAGTATAAGTTCGGGGCATAATACTTTTCCAATCAAAAGCTGCACCCACAGTAAAATTTTCATCAAAATACTGTACCTGAGTGTGAAGATTTGGAACCACTGCATTTCTTTGATAAGTATAAGTTTTACCTTCCGGACCACTGTTGGCATAATTAAACTGATAAACTGCTGCTACAATAAAATCCAAATTTTTATTTAAATGATAAGTATATCGTAACTGGGGGCTGCGGTTAAATACCTGAAAAGGCAATCCTGTATTTTCATTTAAAACTGAAGGATATACTTTTTCGATAAATGTCGGATGCCAGGCACGCCCAAAAAGCAGAGTTGAATTAGAAAAAGCAAAACTGGTATACGCATGTCTGAGCCGTATTCCATTCGTTTCATTATATCCTGTAAAATCCACCTCAATGTATGCAGAAACTGCAAAGTTTCCTATATGAAGTCCTGAAAATCGAGTGCCAATTCTGGAAAATGTATTAAGCAAATGAGCATTTGGATGGTCATTTATATCTTTTCCATTATCATCATATTGTGGTTTAAAAGGGAAAAACTCAAGCAGGTGGTCGCAGACACATACATTTTTACGGGAATCTATAATAAAATCATTCCGAACAAAACCTGACAGCTCAAAATTAATACCTTTCCGCGATAAAAAATCCTGTGAATAGGCAGATGCAGATACTATAACACATAATACAATCAGTAATTTTTTCATAATATCAGATTTATTTTACTGGCATTTTAGCTTTAAAATTAACAGAAAAGAACTGAATTTCAGAAAAATTAAAGCATTTTATTTTGAGAATTGATTTGTAATTTATTTTCATTTTAAATTAACTATCACAATGAACTAATTTTCACGATTAATTGTAACATATGATACATAATTTATGTAAATAAATAATAAAATTTGCTCGATACTTAACTGAATTAAAAATTATGCTGAGAAAGCTGCTTCCTCCTCCTAAATGGAGATTTCCGGTAATGATTGCTTCCAGTCTGTTTCTGGGTCTGGTACTATTTATTTTTTATGTTTCAAAAGCCCATTCGTATTTATCTGACAAACCGGAAACTTGTACTAATTGTCATATTATGTCGCCTCAATTTGCGACATGGAGTCACAGTTCCCATCGTGAGGTAGCAACCTGCAACGACTGCCATGTGCCACACAACAATGTGTTCAACCATTATTATTTTAAAGCAAAGGACGGAATGCGACATGCTACCATTTTTACACTCAGGAATGAACCCCAGGTTATTTTCATTAAATCAGATGGTGCTAAAGTAGTCCATAATAATTGCATACGTTGTCACAATCAATTATTGATTGACCCAAAGCTGAATGCATCAGTCAGCAATCATGATGTTCACATGACAGATCGAAAATGCACTGAATGCCATCGGGAAGTACCACATGGAAGGGTAAACAGTATTTCCAGTGTTCCAAATGCACGGGTGCCCTTACCGGAAACTCCCGTTCCGCAGTGGCTTAGAAATATGATAAGAGAAAGATAAAAATAATAACCAAAAAAAACTAAAAATGAGTACTCTTAGCGAAATAACCGAAAAACGCCCATGGCTTGCATGGGTATTGTTTATACTTACAATTGTTATTGTTTTCCTGCTGGGATTGCTGGCATCTTCAATTGTAGAAAGAAGAATGGAAGCAGCTTATGTGAACGTGCCCCGCACTCCCATTTCGCAATTTGATCCCCGCAATGAAATATGGGGAGAAAACTATCCCCGTGAATTCCAATCCTATTATGCAACAGCAGACACTACCTTTCAAAGCAAATATAATGGAAATGTAATGATTGATATGCTGGAACGTCATCCTGCCATGGTAGTAATGTGGGCAGGTTACCTTTTTTCAGCTGATTATACTCAGGGTCGTGGTCATTATTATTCTATCACTGATATTCATGAAACATTACGCACGGGTGGACCAAAAAACCCTAACGAAGGACCTCAGCCATCCACCTGCTGGACCTGTAAAAGTCCAGATGTTCCCCGTTTAATGAATGAAATGGGTGCAGCAGAATTCTATTCTAAAACCTGGGCAGAATTGGGACCGGAAGTAATAAATCCTATTGGGTGTGCTGATTGCCATGATGCCGAAACAATGAACCTGACGATTACACGGCCCGCATTAATTGAAGCATTTGAACGTATGGGCAGAGATATTACCAGAGCCAGTCACCAGGAAATGAGAAGTCTGGTATGTGCCCAATGCCATGTAGAATATTATTTCAATAAAAACATAGCCGACGGAGCTCAATACCTGGTTTTCCCCTGGGATAACGGTTTTACTGCAGAAGCGATGGAAGAATATTACGATAATATTGAATTCAGTGACTGGACGCATGCCCTGAGCCGGGCTCCTATGCTAAAGGCACAACATCCGGGATATGAAACTTATATAACAGGAATTCATGCACAGCGCGGTGTCTCCTGTGCCGATTGCCATATGCCATATATAAGTGAAGGTGGACAAAAATTTACAAATCATAAAATGACTTCACCTTTACAGAACATATCAAGCTCGTGTCAGGTATGCCACCGGGAAGAAACAGAAGAACTTGTACGTTCTGTTTACCAAAACCAGGACAGGGTAATGGAAACCCGCAACATCTTAGAGCAACTTATCGTCAGAGCTCATGTAGAAGCTAAAACCGCCTGGGATATTGGTGCAACTGAACAACAAATGCAAGACATACTTATGGGAATCAGGCATGCACAATGGCGCTGGGATTATGCCGCAGCTGCTCATGGAGCATCCTTTCACTCTCCGCTTGAAATCAGCAGATTAATTGGAACCGCTATCACTATTGCCCAGGAAACAAGACTAAAATTGGCAAGAGTGTTATCTGAGCTTGGTCATAATGAGGAAATTCCCTATCCTGATATTTCTACAAAAGCTAAAGCACAAGAATTTATTGGATTAAATATGGATCAAATGCATACTGATAAAAATGAATTCCTGAAAACAATAGTACCTGAATGGGAAAATATTGCTGCAGAAAGAGAAGCATCATGGGGTAAAACACAGATAAATTATTAGCTGTACATAGGTTATGCATAAATATTTATTAGGATTATTAACTGGAATGCTGTTCTTTAACCATGCAGCACATGCCCAGTTTTTGCTTTCCGGTGAATTCAGACCCCGGACTGAGTTCAGCAGAGGATATAAAACCCTGGCAACAAAAGATCAAAATATGTCGGTTGCTACTGCTCAACGTACACGACTGAATGCTTTATTCAGTTCCGAAGGGCTCTACACAAAGCTGGTCTTACAGGATGTCCGTCTCTGGGGAAGCCAGCCACAACTTGTAACCAATGAAGATTACGCAACTTCAGTTCATGAAGCCTGGGCTGAAGTCAACCTGTTAACTGATTTTTCGTTAAGAGCCGGAAGGCAGGAATTGGTATATGACGACCATAGGATATTTGGAAATGTCGCCTGGACTCACCAGGCACGGTCTCATGACCTGTTACTTTTAAAACTTGAAAAAACTTTCAAGTTGCATATTGGCGTTGCCCATCATGAAAATTCAAACATTACAAATAACATTTACAATGGGCCGGATGCCTATAAGGATTTGCAATTTTTATGGATTAACAACACATGGGGAAATGCAGGATTAAGCCTGTTGTTTCTAAATAATGGGGTGCCGTATTTTGTATCAGCAGATACCGAAAAAACACGATACAGTCAAACTTATGGCGGAAGATATGTCTATGCCCCCGAAAAGATTTCATTTGCTACCAATCTGTATGGACAAACCGGTAAACACAGTTCAGGAGAAAGTATCAGCGGATTAAATTTTTTAATCGAAGTTTCCTTACAAAACCGATTAACCGCCGGCTTTGAATACCTTTCGGGAAACAGCTATGATAATACCGATAAAATATATGCATTTACCCCTTTTTATGGCACTAATCATAAATTCAATGGGTATATGGATTATTTTTATGTTGGAAACCACATACATTCAGTAGGTCTGAATGACGCATATATAAAGTATGGAATCAGCACGGATAATTTGAATTTAAATATAGACTTGCATTATTTTGCTTCAGCAGGGAAAATTTCACCAGATGCGGAAAAATACCTGGGGACTGAATTGGATTTAGGGGCTTCATGGGCAATCCGGCCAATGGCCACAATTAGTGCAGGATGGTCTGTAATGTTTGCAGGCGAAAGTCTGGAATTGCTTCGGAGTGGAGATCATTCAACAGGACAGCATTGGGGATACCTGATGCTTACAGTAACCCCTGTATTTATCCGGTAATTTTCAGGATCGGTTACAACAGAAAGAATATTTCGTTTGTGACTTAAAGTGAAAGAATTTTTTCAAGGCAAAATTTTTACCTCACCAGAACGTTATAATTTCAAAATTAAAGACATCTGAATCTTTATTCTTTAGTGAAGAAAAAATCTTCTTGTGATTCATTATGCGCAAAAACAAATCAACCAGAATTTTTAGAAAACTGCATAAGTGGCCAGGTATCATCATTGCTTTCTTTGCTATTTTATTTGCAGCATCGGGAATAATAATGAATCACCGACAGCTCTTTTCTGCAGTTGATATTTCAAGAGATTTACTTCCTCACAATTACAGATATCAAAGCTGGAATCTTGCTTCTGTTCGCGGTTCCTTCCCTATTGACAACGATTCGGTATTAATATTCGGGAATATAGGCATTTGGAAAATTCCCGGTAATTTGGAAAGCTTTACCGACTTCAATCAGGGATTCCCCAAAGGGATCGATAATCGAAAGATATATTCCATAACACAGGTAAACAATACATATTATGCAGGTACACATTTTGGCCTTTACAAGAGAAAAACCAAATGGGCTGAATGGCAAAAGGTTGATTTGCCAGTTAAACAGAATCGAATTTCGGATGTCACCCTTAAAGAAGATACATTGCTGATACTAACCCGTCATTATCTTCTAAAAACACATGATGAAAATACATTTGAAATTGTTCAGCTTCCTGAACCTGTGGGATATGAGCGAAAGACAGGTCTTTTCAATACTTTGTGGGAACTACACAGCGGTGAATTGTTCGGGTTACCAGGAAAGCTGATTGTTGATTTACTGGGATTAATTACCATCCTGCTTTCAATAACAGGATTGTTACATTTCTTTTTTCCAAAAATTATCAAACGGCAGATAAAGAAGAAAAAGCCTTTAAAATCATGGGTTAAAGCCACAAAAACCAATTTACACTGGCACAATGTTACGGGTTATATTTTTATAGCATTCCTGATAATCAATACACTGGCTGGCATACATCTCCGGCCACCACTTCTGATTCCCATTGCAAATAAAAAAGTTGGTATTATTCCGGGCACACATCTTGATAATCCAAATCCATGGTTTGATAAGTTGCGCCGGGTAGAATGGGATGAAAACCTGCGTCATTACATATTCTCCACATCAGAAGGATTTTATGTTGCTGATGAAACCTTTAAAAATTTATTACAGCCGATAATACCTCAACCACCGGTAAGTATTATGGGACTGAACATTTTAAAACCAATGGGTAACTTAAAATATCTTACAGGCTCATTCAATGGCATGTTTTTATGGGATTTAAAAACGGGCAGGATATATGACTTTTTTACCAGTAAACCTTACATCGCTTCACAAGGAATAGCCAGTCCTATATCCCGGCATATGGCTGCAGGTTTTGTAGAAGTTGGTGATCACATATGGTGGTTTGATTACAATAAAGGTGTCCTTCCGATTTCCGGAATGGCCTTCCCTGAGATGCCCAAACAAATATTAAAGGAATCACCTATGTCATTGTGGAATTTTTCCCTGGAAGTACATACCGGCCGTATCTTTGAACACCTGACAGGCATTTTTTACATACTCTATGTTCCCATTGCCGGACTCTGCCTGATAATGGTATTGGTGAGTGGATTTTTTATCTGGTGGAAAGTATACCGGAAGAAAAAATAAACTGTAAATAATTTATATTGAAAGGCATCAGTTTGAAGAATTCATTTTCTTCACCCTGCGATAAAAATGTTTTGAATCACCCCATTCATTGTATCCAATTTCATTTCCAGTCATTTGGATACGTGCTTCCAGGCAGTTACGACACAAATCTGCATCCTCATCAAGGCATGGTTTATCTTCATAAAGCAGGTAATTTTTTCTGTATTCACAAGGTGTGAGATTAGGCATAATAATATTTGCACCTACAGTCAATGCCTTTTCACGTCCTGCCGGATCAATTGCCTGTAGTGCTGTTGAAGCCGCAATGTTAATATCAGGCATCAGCAATCTCAATACCGCTATCATTCGCAGAGATAATTCCAAGCGTTCCTTCCGGCTTTTTAACATATGCCTGTATTCATAAAGTGGTGTTTGATCGTGTTCAATATAGGGACCCATACCACACATATCAATATCCATTTTTTTAAAAAACATCAAATCATTTGCTAAATCTTTCACGGATTGAAATGGCAACCCTATCATTACTCCTGTACCTACCTGATAACCTGTATCTTTTAAAAGCTGCAATGCCTCTGTTCTTTTCTCAAAAGAATGCTTTTCATCATTGGGATGAATTTTTTTATATAGGCTCCGGTTTGATGCTTCTATACGCAAAAGATAACGGTGAGCACCACTTTCAAACCAGCGAAGATAAGTTTCCCGCGATTGCTCACCGCAACTGAGTGTAATCCCCAGTTCATTATTTGAAAGCTGCCTGATTTTCTTCAAGAGATAATCCACCCGCTTAACAAAAGCTTTTGATTCTAATTCCCCAGACTGTAGCACAACCGAACCAAACCGGTTTAACCATGCAAACCGACATGCTTCCAGTATTTCCTCATCAGTAGCGTTATAACGCAACACATTTTTATTACTTTTTCTAATTCCACAATAATAACAATCTTTTGAGCAAACATTGGAGAATTCAATCAGCCCCCTGAAATATACTTTTTTACCCACAACATTTTCTTTCAATTTTTGGGCAGATTCAAAAAGCATTGAGCAGTCACTAGTTTGTGATTCAAGCAACTTTATTAAATCCTCCCTTGAAAAATCCTGTTGATTAAGTATTTCAGCCACCGTTTTCATTGATGCAAAAATAGCAGTTGGTTATTAATGATAAACAAAACGGGTAAAATTAATTAAGATACATTTGGAAAAATATATTTCCTGCATTTCTGTTTCTATTAATACTATGATAAAAAAAAGTAAACTGAAATAAATTAAGTATTTATTTTGTGTGGAAATATCATTTAATTTCAAATCGAAGAAACTTATTTTTCGGGCCAGATTATAGTAAACGTTTAACAATTTTCAAATGAAGCAGTTTTTATGTTTTATTTTTGTAGTGCTCTTTTCAAATGGGTTCGCCCAAATTTCACACAAAAATTCAACTTATCAAATGAATTATATGCAAGCGAATTCCAGGGAAGCGATTTTAAAAATAGAAGATAAATTCCCTCAAGCCAGCCGGCAAGCTATTGAAAGAGGAGTGCAACATGCAGCATCGCTATGGAGAGAATCAGATGGCACAGAAAAAGATTTTATCTCATTTTGCGTTGAAAATTATTACGGAGAGCCTGATGAAAAACTAGCCGCTTTTAATAAGCTCTCAAAATATCTCGAGTCTCTTTTTGGTCATTTCAATCAATTGACAATTGAATTGCGTGAAAATGTGGATTTGCAAACTGGTCAGCTTCACACTATTGACCATATGTTTTCAGCATACAGTGCTGGCGCACATTTTAAAAATGATTTTTACAACAATAAAATTGCTTTCCTGTTGGCACTAAATTTCCCTTATTATTCGACCGAAGAAAAAAATAGACTTGGTAATGACTGGTCTGACTTGGAATGGGCCTATGCACGATTGGGTGATGTTTTCAACTCCAGAGCACCATCTGAACTTTTACAGAAAAGTGCAGCAGTATTAGCCGAAGCTGATGCCTACATTGCCGAATACAATATCTACATGGGAAATCTGCAGGATAAAAATGGCACAACCCTTTTCCCCAAGAACATGATATTGTTAAGCCACTGGAATCTGCGGGATGAAATAAAGTCCAATTATGCCAATGCGGAAAACGGTAAGGAAAAGCAGGAACTTATATATAGGGTAATGCAGCGTATTATTGACCAATCTATCCCTAAGGAGGTAGTCAACTCGGATGAATATATCTGGAATCCCTATGAAAACAAGTTATTAAAAAATGGTGAAAAGACTGAAGCTACCCAGGAAACCGACAGAAGGTATCAGCAAATTGTAAATAATTTTAGAGCATTAAAAGAATTTGATCCATACCACCCCAAACTGAATACAGCCATCAAAAGGTCGTTTTCGGGAAATATGCAAATCTCACAAGAGGATGTGGAAACTCTTTTTCACGAATTTTTAATCGCTCCTCAGCTTAGACAAACTGGTGAAATAATTAAAAACCGGCTGGGAAGGGAATTACAACCCTGGGACATCTGGTACGACGGTTTTAAAGCCCGAAGTTCCATTTCTGAAGATAAACTGAATGCTATTACACGGACTAAATATCCCAATGCGAAAGCGCTGGAAGATGATTTGGAAAGCATCCTGGTAAAATTGGGATTTGATAACAATAAAGCTGGGTTTATTGCATCAAAAATTGCAGTCGACCCGGCAAGAGGTTCTGGTCATGCATGGGGTGCATCCATGAAAGGGGAAAAAGCACGTCTCAGGACCCGCATTCCTGAAGGAGGTTTGGATTACAAAGGCTACAATATTGCGATTCATGAATTCGGTCATAATGTAGAACAAACAATTTCGCTCCATAATGTTCCATATTATATAATGAACGGTGTTCCAAACACGGCATTTACCGAAGCACTTGCATTCACGTTTCAGGAAAGAGACCTCCTGCTGCTGGACATGAAGGACAATAACCCGGATGCAGAACATCTCAAGACATTGGATATACTCTGGTCGGTATATGAGATTATGGGTGTCTCAATGGTTGATATGCAGATTTGGAAGTGGATGTATAATAATCCGGACTGCACGGCCTTAGAATTAAAAGATGCCACTCTTGAAATCAGTAAAAAGGTATGGAATAAATATTTTGCGCCTGTTTTTGGTTCTGAAGACCAGACCATTCTGGCGATTTATTCCCATATGATCAATACGCCCATGTATCTGCCTAATTATGCTTTCGGACATCTGATTCATTTTCAACTTGAAGAACATTTTAAAGTACAACCCCTGGCAACTGAGGTGGAACGCATATTTGCACTGGGACAACTTACACCCGACGAATGGATGAAGAAAGCTGTGGGCAGGGGACTTTCAAATAAGCCTCTTTTGGATGCTGCAACTAATGCAATCAGTCATTTGCTTTAAGTGCTGAATTTTAATGTAGTTGTATTAGAGATTAAATAAAAAAATCTGATAAAAAATAAAATGAATGTTGTATAACATTCTGAGATAACTAATTTACCACTACTTTTACAATATTATCCTGCGGGAAGGTATCGCTGACCTTAGGGAGTATAAAGGAAAAAAAGCTGGCGTCTGTTAGAAATAACATTGTCCGGTAATTCTCTTCATTTCCCACCTGCGATTATCTTCCGCTATATATTTATAATTTATGGAAAGTAGCCAAAAACGCCTTGGTTTTGTTGGAATAATAATTAATAACAGGGAACAATGTTCCGAAAAAGTAAATGCGGTATTGAGTCACTATGCAAATTTAATTCTTGTACGAACCGGGTTACCCAATGCAAAAGGCAATACTTCAGTTATCGCCTTGGTTATTGATGCCTCTACAGATGAGTTGGGGGTTCTCACAGGAAAACTGGGATGCATTCAGGGGATATCAGTAAAATCAGGATTGGCAAAAAATAAAAACAATTAACTATTCCTGTTGGAGTTAAAAAGAATTAGTACGGTACAAAAAATCAACGTAATGAATAAAATTTCAACCGGTTTCATAAATGAACAACAAATATGGGAGAAATTAAACACCTATAAAACAGTGGATAATGTTCAGGTCAGAGATATTTTATCGAAAGCGCGGGAAATGAGAGGGCTGAATATGAATGATGTGGCAGCACTTACCAGCATCAGCGATCCTGAACTTCTTGGGGAACTGTTTAACACGGCCAATCAGGTTAAAGAAACAATTTATGGAAAACGACTTGTGCTTTTTGCACCACTGTACATATCCAATTTGTGCTCCAACGAGTGCCTCTACTGTGCTTTCAGGTCTACCAATAAAGGCATTGTCAGAAATGCTCTCACCCAACAACAAATCGCTAATGAGGTTGAAATCCTCATTAAAAAAGGGCATAAAAGAATTTTACTGGTGGCAGGTGAAGCCTATCCGAAACAAGGGTTTCAATATGTTCTCGATGCAGTACGTACTATTTACAATGTAAAATCAGACCATGGGGAAATACGTCGTGTGAATGTAAATGTGGCTCCATTAAGTGAAGATGAATTTAGACTTTTAAAAGCTGAAGGAATTGGAACATATCAAATATTTCAGGAAACTTACCACCATGAAACCTATAAAAAAGTTCATGTCAGAGGAAAAAAACGCGATTACAACTGGCGCATCCAGGCTTTACACCGGGCTATGCAAGCTGCTATTGACGATGTAGGTATCGGCGTATTATTTGGATTGTTTGACTACAGGTTTGAAATCCTGGCCATGATGCAGCACATTAATGAACTTGAAAGTACATTTGGGGTGGGACCACATACCATAAGTGTTCCACGTTTGGAACCTGCTACCGGGAGCAACCTTGCAGCACATCCTCCTTTCCCGGTTTCCGATATTGATTTTAGAAAAATTGTTGCCCTATTGCGACTGGCTGTTCCTTATACTGGTATAATAATGTCGACACGTGAAACTGCCCAAATGCGCCGGGAAACTTTTGCCCTTGGAGTAAGCCAGATTTCAGCAGGTAGCCGTACCAATCCAGGCGGTTATGAACATGAAGAAGACGAAGATGACCCTTCTGGCCAATTTAGTCTGGGTGACCACCGCCCACTCGATGAAGTTATTCGTGATGTAGCCTCAATGGGTTATATCCCTTCATTTTGCACTGCCTGCTACCGCTTAGGACGAACAGGAAAAGATTTCATGGATCTGGCCAAGCCCGGAGATATAAAGCTTCACTGCGCACCAAACGCCTTGTCATCTTTTAAAGAATACCTGCAAAATTATGCCTCCCAGAAAACTGCTTTGGTAGGTAACCAATTAATCAAAGAAACTATTGCAGGAATGGAAGGATTAGCTAAAATTCGTGCCGAAAGACTCATTAATCGGGTGGAAGCAGGCAGAGACGACGTCTATTGTTAACTTCTTTCTCTTTAAAGAATTTCTTGCGATTTTCGACTTCAACAGACAAATATTTGACAAACCCGCATCCTCTATGTATCTATTTAATACCTCCTGCTTTCAGCATAGAGACCCCCCAAGGATTTTCCTCCTGCTCTTTATCTAGTAGTAGCCTCGATTTTTTGTTTGAATTGAATCGGGCAATGACTTTAAATTACACTCCCATTACACTCCCATGAATAAGTTAAATTTAAATACCTGCCAAAGATAGTACAAATACTATGTTTTTTCCTTGTTTAGTCGTAGTTAATTCGTAGTTAATTCGTAGTTAATTCGTAGTTAATTCGTAGTAAACTCGTAATTTCACGAATTAACCTCAGCTAAAAGACGACTAAAAGAAAATTTAAGTTCGAATTAATATAGGATTTGGATAGGATATGACAGCACTTTGAACTGGTTTTGTGATAACGGGCTGGCGCAGCCTATGGTTTTTACTAATTTTTACTTGCCACTAATCTGCTGAACTATCAGTATATAAGGGCTTCCAGAGAGAATTTGCTTTTTCGGTCAAATTTTGCAATAAAAATGGGACACCCAAACTTACGAAAACACATTTGATTTTCAAGCAGTTAGGAAAGTGTCAAACAAAAAACGGAAAACAGGAAAGAAACTAATGCAGGAATGGAAGGATTAGCTAAAATTCGTACCGAAAGACTCGGGTGGAAGCAAACAGAGACAACGTCTATTGTTTAACTTCTTTATCCTTATAAAAAATATTACGGTTTTCGACTCTAATAGACAAATATTTGACAAACCCGCATCCTCTATGGATCTTTTTATTTCCTCATGTTCAAATAGTTATTTTTATTTCGTTATCAAAAGACAAAAATATATTAATATTTATTTGGATTTCATTTATTTTCTTATTAATATTGAATATAAATTGCAAATTAGATTACAAATTATTTATAACTAAAAATTCGAAGCATGAAAAAAGTAGTATTTGTACTTGCCCTGGTAATGACTTATGGTATATCGGTTGCAACAGATGGATCTTGTGACGATGGCAAGAAAAAAACAAAAGTAGCTGCTGTAACAGAAGACGGCTGTAACAGCAAAGTTGTTCTGGCAACTTATGAAGAAGGAAAAAATGAGACCAAAGCTACAACAGCAAAAGCTGATGGTTGCAGCAGTGCTAAAGCAACCGCTGTAGCAGCAAAGTCTGATGGTTGCAGCAGTGCTAAAGCAACTACCGTAGCAGCAAAGGTTGATGGTTGCAGCAGTGGAGCTAAAGCAACTACTGTAGCAGCAAAATCAGATGGTTGCAGTAATACTAAAACCAAAACAGCAGCAAAGGCAGATGATTGCAGCGGAAGTAAAACTGTTGTAGCTGATGCATCTGTTCAGGAATAAATTTGAAAACACATTTTCTGGAGCCGTCTCAAAAGGACGGCTTTTTTATGCAATTAACATTTTTTTTTGAAATATATCATTAAATAATTATTATTTTGCACCAGTTTTAAAATTGACTTATATTTTATTAAATCAAAAATTGCAAATCATGAAAAAGTTACTCTTTATCTTCACACTGGCTGCTATATGTGCCTTCGCCACCTCATCGTTCAAAACTGTACAATCGGCCAATGATGAAGTGACACAAACTCTTGTTATATCTTCTGAGAATGTTTTTAATACACCAGAAGAGGTAAAAAATGATGAAAAAAAGAAAAAGCAAACGGTAACCAGTAATTGCTGTCCGGCAAAAACTCAAAAAACTGAATGCACGGAAGCAAAACAAAAAATTTGTACTGACAACAAAGTAGAATGTCCTGTAAAAAAAGCAGATTGTCCGGAAGAAAAGAAATGTCCAAAGAAATAGGGATGCAATAATCTAACGAGAGGCGCCACTGGCGCCTTTTTTATTAACTTTAACTTATATTTTATAGCACTAAACCCATATAAACGATACCATGAAGGCACCAAAGTCTTTTCGTCTGCATATTGGAATTTTTGGTCGAAGAAACACCGGCAAATCAAGTATTTTAAATGCGCTAACTCATCAAAATGTATCTATTGTCTCAGAAGTTGCCGGAACTACCACCGATCCTGTTGAAAAACCTATGGAGTTGCTACCCCTGGGACCGGTATTGTTTATTGATACTGCAGGGATTGATGATGTTGGGGATCTTGGAAATAAACGCATTGCCAAAACAATCCAGGTATTTGATCGGACTGATTTAGGAATCATTGTTACCAATTATGCCGATTGGGGAAATTATGAACTGAAACTGATAGAAGAATTAAAAATTCGGCAAATACCATGCTTATTGGTTTTTAATAAAATCGACCTTTATCCTGAAAATTTGGCTGTTACAAATCAAATAAATGAAATTAAAATTCCCTATACCCCCACATCGGCAACTGAAGGAACTGGGCTGTTAACCCTGAGGCAACTGATTCTGGAAAAAGCACCTACCGATTTTATAAACCGACCCGAAATTTTGGCTGATTTGGTAGGCCCCGGGGAAATAGCTATACTGGTCGTACCAATCGACAAGGAAGCACCTAAGGGAAGACTCATATTACCACAAGTCCAGAGCATCCGGGATTTACTGGATAACGATTCATTCTGCATGGTAGTTAAGGACAGCCAATTAACTGAAGCCCTAAGCCGGATGAATAAACCACCAAAACTGGTAGTAACAGATTCGCAGGCTTTTTTAAAAGTGGCAGCTGACACTCCTTTGGAAATCCCGCTGACTTCCTTTTCAATTTTGTTTGCACGGTTTCAGGGAGACCTTCCAGAAATGGTCAGAGGGGCAATGGCAATTGAGAAACTTAGTGAAGGAGACAGAATTCTAATAGCCGAAGCCTGCACGCATCATCCCATTGAAGAAGATATCGGAACAGTAAAAATTCCAAATTGGCTTAATAATTATATGGGAGGCAAATTGAAAATTGACTATATGCGAGGCAATGATTTTCCGGAGATTATTACTGATTACAAGCTGATAATTCATTGCGGTGCCTGCATGTGGAACCGCAGAGCTATGCTTAGCCGTATCTTAAAGGCACGTCAGGCAGGTGTTCCTATTACCAACTACGGGCTTACCATTGCATATTCTTTGGAAATTTTTGAACGTGCCCTGCAACCTTTTCCGGCAGCTTTGAAAATTTTTAATGAAAATCGCCTGCTTATTTGAACTTATCCTATTGCTCCCGATAAATGCATTTTCCCATTCGTAATCAAGAAATTCCTGTTCAGATAACTGCCGTTAATATTTTATTAATTCATCCGGAACAAAAACTATCATCCAGTGAAATATTAGACTGTTCCACACTCTCCTAATAAATAACAAATCAAAACTTCTTAACAACCTTCATCCACCCTACGAAAAAAACCAAAAAACTTTATTTTCCCATCTTGATCTTTATTTAGCAGTTTGAGAATTTCGTTGACAATGGCATATTGGAACTTTTCTTTATTCTTCGAATCATCAACATGAAACCAATAAATAAAATTCCTCGCTAATTGCCATTCACAATCACTCCCCCCTTTGAGAAATTTTACCGGCAGGTTGGTTTCCTGCTCTAATTGACCATGTTCACAAAACTTAATATCCCAGTATAATTTTTTATTTTTTATTTCCTCCTCTTTCATGTTAATCAGATTTCCATCAGGCTCCGTATAAAACTCAAATAGTTTCCATTTTCCTGGCAAGTGTTTAGATGGCTGAAGAAACAGCTCAGTTGAGTTTAACCATTTAAACAACGAAGTATAAGTCCATTTCCTTTTCATATATTAAAATCAACTTCTTAAGTAAAACTTGCATCTTAAGCCAAGTTACTTAATTTTTTGTAAAAACATGAATCTTATAAACCAAAATTCATTTAGTGTAATTAAAAGTTTAAATGTATCTCTGTCAAAGTTGATCCCTTGCCAATTATAGAATATGTTCATATAAAATAATTATTTTAGATTTCAAAAATAACGTCTCAGAAAAATTCATAGATTTTTTCTTTGTGTAGCAATATTTTGCCGTTAACTTTATTCGCTTTAAAGCAGGAGTAATTTTGAAAAAAATTTTATAGGTTGAAATTAAAGGCAATTGAAAATACCCTGTTCATTTTTACCAATTAAATAAAACTGGAATAATGGAAGAAATAATTACAACAGATTTTTGGGAAGAACTATGGTTAAATGCTCAGGATTGGGTCATAACTGAATTGCCTGGCCTGATAATTATCATCATTGTTTTAATGGTAGCCTCACGGTTTATACGGTTTGTTTTAAATAAGCTGAAGTATACTCTGATAAACAGAGCGGAAAAGGGGGACAAAGGAGATATAATAGAAAGTGAAAAAAGAATAAAAACGCTCATAGGAATAATTGGAGGGGCTGTTTCCATATTTCTGTGGACAGTTTTTATAATGATTGCTCTGAATAAGTTTGGTGTGGAGATTGCTCCCATTCTGGCCAGTGCAGGTATTGTTGGTGTTGCCATAGGTTTCGGCGCCCAGGAGCTGGTAAGAGATTTCCTGTCAGGTTTTTTTATTTTGCTTGAAAACCAGGTTCGTTCAGGTGATGTGGCAATTATTAACGGAACAGGAGGCCTGGTTGAAAAAATTGAACTAAGAACTATTACACTGCGGGATTTTTCAGGAGTGGTACATATTTTTCAAAACGGAAAAATAAATACAATGGCCAATATGACTAAAGAATGGTCGGCAATGGTATTTGATATTGGTGTTGCCTACAAAGAAAATGTAGATGAAGTGATGGAGGTAATGAGGGAGGTTGGCAATGAGATGCAGAAAGACGAAGTATTTGCCAACAGTTTTTTAGAACCTATTGAAATCTTTGGTTTGGATCAATTTGCCGACAGCGCGTTGGTTATAAAGGCACGGATCAAAACAAAACCGATCCAGCAATGGTCGGTAGGCCGGGAATATCGAAGACGTTTAAAAATAGCTTTTGATAAAAAAAATATTGAAATCCCCTTCCCGCATACTACCGTATACTGGGGCGAAGAAATCTCACCTCTGGAGTTAAAATTAAAAAAGGCCGAAATGAATAACCCGAATTAAAAAATAGAAAAACAAAACATATTATTCAAACTTTCTGAATTCTTAAGAAACAATTATTTAATGCTGCCGGGTGAATTAATAATTGAGGCCTGAAATGCCGGCAATTAGCCTGACCGGTAATTAGTTCTTCGTTTCTCATTATGAAAAAATAGCATTACCTTAGCAATCCAAAATTTCAGAATTAAATTTAATAATAATAAATTACATTTTTATGGCAAAGCATGTATATACATTTGGAGCTGGAAAAGCCGAAGGTAAAGCAGATATGAAAAATCTTCTGGGTGGTAAAGGTGCCAACCTTGCAGAAATGAATCTGATAGGCGTTCCTGTTCCTCCAGGGTTCACAATCACCACAGAGGTGTGTACCATGTACAATGAACAGGGGCAAGAGAAAACATTTGATTTGATTAAGCCTGAAGTAGAGGCTGCCGTCGCAATGGTAGAGGAATTGACCGAAACAAAATTCGGAGACAAGGATAATCCGTGTTTGCTGTCGGTTCGTTCAGGTGCACGTGCATCTATGCCTGGAATGATGGATACAGTTCTCAACCTGGGCTTAAACGATGAAGCTGTGGAAGGCATTGCAAAAAAATCGGGCAATCCACGTTTCGCCTGGGATTCATACCGCCGGTTTGTACAAATGTATGGCGATGTTGTAATGGATATGAAACCTGCGAGCAAGGAAGAACATGATCCTTTCGAAGAAATCATTGATGAATTAAAGGAAGAAAAAGGTATTCAACTTGACACTGATTTTACAACAGAAGATTTACAGGAACTTGTCCGCCGATTTAAAGCTGCCATAAAAAAAGTTACAAATAAACCTTTTCCCACCGATCCATGGGAACAGTTATGGGGATCAATAGCAGCTGTATTCAACAGCTGGAATAACCCGCGGGCGACCTATTACCGCAGAATGGAGCAAATTCCTGATGAATGGGGAACAGCAGTTAACGTTCAGGCAATGGTTTTTGGCAACATGGGACAATCATCAGGAACAGGTGTTGCTTTTACTCGTGATGCAGCTACCGGTGAAGACGTTTTTAACGGCGAATACCTCATCAACGCACAGGGAGAAGATGTAGTTGCTGGTATACGGACTCCCCAGGACATTACACTGGCAGGATCACGGAAATGGGCCGAATTACAAGGTGTAAGCGAAGAAGAAAGGGCTTCTAAATATCCTTCTCTGGAAGAAGCGATGCCGGAAATTTACCAGCAATTGAACGAAACCCAGCAGAAACTGGAAGATCATTATAAAGACATGCAGGATCTTGAATTTACTATTCAGGAGGGAAAACTTTGGTTACTGCAGACACGTAATGGTAAACGAACCGGTGCAGCAATGGTGAAAATTGCTGTTGATATGCTGGAACAAGGAATAATTGATGAAAAAACTTCTTTAAAAAGGATTGATCCAAATAAACTTGACGAATTGCTGCATCCCATTTTTGAGACTTCTGCGATGAAATCGGCTACCGAACTGGCAAAAGGATTGCCCGCATCACCTGGAGCTGCTACCGGTCAGGTTGTATTTTTTGCTGATGAAGCCGCTAAATATCCTGTTTCTATATTGGTAAGGGTTGAAACTTCACCTGAAGATTTGGAAGGTATGCATATTGCAAGAGGTATCCTAACCGCACGCGGCGGGATGACTTCACATGCTGCAGTTGTTGCCCGTGGGATGGGTAAATGCTGTGTGTCTGGTGCCGGAGCTGTAAAAATAAATTACAAAACCCGTATCATGACAATCGAAGGCAAAGAATTTAAGGAAGGCGACTGGATTTCCCTTGATGGATCAACAGGTAAAGTATACAAAGGAAAAATTACTACTAAAGATCCGGAAATGAGTGGTGACTTCGCAAAAATAATGGATCTGGCTGAAAAATTCACCCGTATGAGTGTGCGAACTAATGCTGACTCACCCAATGATGCAGAAATAGCACGTAAATTTGGAGCAAAAGGTATTGGTTTATGTCGTACAGAACACATGTTTTTCGAAGGTGATCGTATCAAAGCCATGCGTGAAATGATTTTAGCTAAAAATGAAGTTGAACGCCGCAAGGCATTGGAAAAACTGTTGCCTTATCAAAGAAGCGATTTCGAGGGAATCCTGAAGGCTATGGAAGGTTATGGTGTTACTATCCGACTTCTCGATCCGCCGTTGCATGAATTTGTTCCACATGAAGAAGCCAATCAAAAAGAAATGGCACAGGAAATGGGAATCTCTGTCGAAGAAGTTAAGTCCCTTGTTGAAGATTTGCACGAATTCAACCCTATGCTCGGTCATCGTGGTTGCCGTTTAGGAAATACTTATCCGGAAATAACTGAGATGCAGGCAAGAGCAATAATCGAGGCTGCTGTCAATCTGAAACAAAAAGGGGTCAATGTATTGCCGGAAATTATGGTACCATTGATTGGTACTGTTAAAGAATATAAGCTGCAGTCTGAGATAATTCACAAAACTGCTAAAAAAGTTTTTGAAGAAAAAGGCTCCAGTGTTGATTATTTAGTAGGTACAATGATTGAAGTACCCCGTGCAGCTCTTACAGCTGATCTTGTAGCAAATGAGGCTGAATTTTTCTCCTTTGGAACGAACGACCTTACTCAAATGACCTTTGGTTATTCACGAGATGATGCCGGTAAATTCCTGCCCATCTACATAGAAAAAGGAATTCTGAAAAATGATCCATTCCAGATTCTTGACCAGGAAGGTGTAGGCAAACTTGTTAAAATGGGAGTTGAAAAAGGCCGTAGCGTCAATGACAAACTTAAAGTAGGTATCTGTGGTGAACATGGAGGTGAACCTTCTTCTGTAATGTTCTGCGATAGCGTAGGCATGGATTATGTAAGCTGTTCACCTTATCGTGTACCAATTGCAAGAGTAGCAGCTGCCCAGGCTAATATAAAATAGAAAATTTTTCATTTTTTTTTAAAGCCATCCATTGCCGGATGGCTTTTTTTTTACTCTCTTAATCCACTGACTTATTGAATTTTATTTATCAGATTACGTATAAATACGTGATTTGAATGCGTAATTTTACGCATTTTGCCAGCGTAGAATTACTCTTTTATACAATTTATTTTTTGCTCATATTTGTTAACAAATTAATAGCAAAAGAATGGTTCAACAAAACAGCAAATATGTATTAATTAATATTACCCCATTCATCAATCCGGTAAACTTAGACACGCGAAAACAGCCACTCCCTGGCTCAGTAGCATTTTTTATACTCTCAAAAAAAACACGTTCTCTCTACTCCTGAAATGCTGCTGAAAAACGGAGGCATCGGATTTATTGCAAAAGAGGTTCTAAACAGAACCTCTTTTTTTTATAAATAAACAAGCTTATTTTTCAGGGCGTAAACTACAAGCCCGGCAATATTTTTTGACCCGGTTTTTTCGAGAAGCCTGCTTCGATGGCCTTCTACTGTCCGAACACTTAAATTAAGTTTCTTCGCAATTTCAGGAGCCGTGAATTCCTTACATATGTATTCAAGTATTTTAATTTCTTTCTGCGTAAATATTGGCAATTCCTTATAAGTAAAGTTCTTTTCGCGGGCACTTTTTATAACCAGATGTGATAAATCAGCAGGAAAATAAAAATCATTTTTTAGCAATTTACGAATTGCATTTTCCAACTCTTCAGGTTCAGAATTCTTTAACAGATATCCATTTACACCTTCCAGAATTAAGTGGAGGATGAATTGCTCATCATCCTCCATAGTCAGGATTACAACTTTCTGATTGGGAAAGAATTCCCTGATTTTTCTATGCGCTTCAATTCCATCCATCACCGGCATCTGTATGTCCAGCAAAATCAGTTCAGGTAGAGGGTTTACCTGTTTAAGCAATTCCAACAATTCTACCCCATTGGCTGCTTCGTATATTTCCCCAATGAAATCAAAATCTTCCAATAATGCACGAACTCCTTTCCTAAACAATTTGTGATCATCGGTTATTACAATATCTGCTTTTTTATCACCCATAGGTTTCCGATTGTAAATTCAGACATAATATTGCTGTAGTTCCCTTACCTGGAATTGAATTGATTTTCATTTTAGCATTTAGCATATGGGTCCTGCTTTCAAGATTCTTCAGTCCCAATCCTTTTTCAATTCTTTCATCCATAACGAAACCTTTACCATTATCTGACACCGATACCGCAAAACTGTAAGTACTGTATCGTAATTTTATCTGGATTTGTGAAGCACCAGAATGTTTAATAGCATTGTTCATTAACTCCTGAACTATTCTGAATACCGCAAGCTCCTTTTTACTTTCCAGCCGAAAAGTCATCCTGCTGCACCAATAAACAATACGCAAAACATTTGATTTATTAATCCAGTCAGAAAGCTCCTCAACGGCAATTGCCAATCCGAGCTTCTCAAGTGAAGGGGGCATAAGTGCTCTTGAAATGCGTCGGACCTGCAGGATAACATCATCAATGTATGATTTGGTTTCCAGAGCAAGTGCTTTTGATTTTTGGTTATCCGCTTTTCTTTCAAAGAGAGATATATTAAGTTTAACCACCGAAAGCATAGATCCTACTTCGTCATGTAAATCGCGGGCAATTCTTTTTCGTTCTTTTTCCTGTGCAAGAATCGTATTTTTTATTATTTCTTCCTGCTGAATCGATTTTATCCTGTTAATTTCAAGTTCTTTCTTCAGAATTCTTTTCTGATAAATTATGAAAAAGAAAAAAATGGCGCCTGAAAGAAGAACCATTCCTAATGTGCCTATAAAATATATAAATACTATTTCTGAATTTCCTGGACCATTCATAAAAATAAGATCTTTTAATCTTACTGACTTTATCAATCACGAAATTAAGCATCTAAAATGAATTAACCGAAATTTACAGGAATTATTAAAAAGAAAGGGCAGCTCAATAGCCGCCCTTAAGTTAACCCCCAAACACACAAGCAATACAGAACGTATTGCCCTGTAAAAATATAAAAGATTTTTCAAAATCAGTCGAAAATGGTAAATAATTATTCTCCGCACATCTAATTTAGTGCAAATTCCTTCTTCTGTAACATCCGATAGATGGTTGATTTGCCAATCCCCAATTTTTTGGCAACGAGTCTTACATTTTGATTGTACTTATTCAGAAAATATTTAATGATATCAAAATTGTACTCTTCAAGTGTTTTTTCACTCGATAATAAATTCTGGACATTTTCTTCTACATTCATATTTAAATGAGTCGGTTTGATTTTATCACCATTTGACATAACACATGCTAGTTCCATTACGGCTTTTAATTCTCTGATGTTACCAGGATAATGGTATTTTCTCAGCAATTGTTTAGTCTCATCTAAAATTGTCTTCAATTCCATGTTATTCTCCCTGCAGAATTCATTAACAAAATGCTTTGCAAGCAATATAATATCGTTACCTCGCATTCTGAGTGGTGGCAGTTCAATAGGCAACCCAAGCAATCTGTAATACAGGTCTTGTCTAAACTTTCCCTCATTTACCAAAGTTGTAAGGTTTTTATGGGTGGCAGTAAATATCCGTACATCAATAGAAATCGTTTCCATGCCACCAAGCCTTACTAATTCACGCTCCTGTATTACCCTTAAAAGTTTTGCCTGGATATTAAGGTCTAAATCAGCAATTTCATCGAGAAATAATGTACCACCGTTTGCCTGCTCAAACTTCCCTATTTTTCTGAAATCAGCTCCGGTAAAAGCACCTTTTTCATGACCAAACAATTCACTTTCAACCAATCCTTCAGGTATAGCCGATACATTGACAGCGACAAAAGGCTTCCCGTTACGGGTTGAGTTGTAATGGATTCCCTTTGCCACCAACTCCTTACCTGTTCCGGTTTCGCCACTTATGGAAACTGAAATGTTTGTCTGAACAGCTTTTTCCATTAAGCTAAAAACATGGTCAATCTCCCGGCTGTTTCCTTTAATGAGCTTTTTAAAGCTGTAATGATCTTTTACCGCGTCTTTCAACCGGATATTCTCCTGTCTGAGAAGATCCGAATTGTAAATGTTCTTTATAATATTTGTCAGCCTTTCTCTGGTATCAGGTGCTTTTGTAATATAATCATAAGCGCCGTTCTTCATCAGTTCAATAGCCGTATTTATACTTTCCTGTGCCGAAATTATGATAACATTGGAAGAAGGTGATTTTTTTTGAATTTCTTTTAAAACCTCATGTCCCGTCATATCAGGAAGCGTATAATCCAAAGTGATGACTTCCGGTTGTTCATCAAGACTGGCGATGCAATCCTTACCATTTAAAAACACTTTTACCTGGTAGTGATTGTCAACCAGCTGTTTCTTCAATACCTGAGCATAAAGTTTATTGTCCTCAACAATAAAAATCTTATACGAACTATTACCTTTTGGGTTAGACATTTTCAATAAATTTAAGTTGATTATCCTCCAATTTTAAAAAAGAAAATACCAAAATAGGAATTATTTTCTACTATTTTCCCTGTTTGAAACTAATTTTACCAACAATGACTACTTTAGTCTTAATTTTTAATTTAATGACAATGTTCATGTTAATTGAAATACCAATAATATACATGCATATTAGCAACTTAGGAGCTTCACCAGATTAATATACGTTCATATCAGCATTTGAAGTAAATTCGGTAAATAGCTTGATTAATCTCTCACTTTCCGACAGGAGGAAATTGAATAAATCAAGTTCAGCACTTAAAACAAAGCACCAATGTGCAGGAATCTTTTTACCTTTGAACCAGAAGGAATATTAGTATTTATTCACTGTAAAAGCAATTCAAAACCTCACTTAATTATAGGATTATGAAATACAAAGCTTTTCATAAATTATCATATGGCATTTATCTTGTTTTAACTCAACTTGATGGGAAGAATGCAGGATATATAGCAAATACTGTTTTTCAGGTTACATCAGAACCTTCCAGGATAGCAATAAGTTGCCACAAAAAAAATTTGTCCACAAAAAAAATTCTAAAAAGCGGCATTTTCTCAGTATCCGTACTGAAAAAAGATACAAGCACCTCCCTTATCGGACAGTTTGGTTTTATGTCAGGTGAAGAAGTGGATAAATTCCGCAATATTGAAACTCATACTGCAAAAACGGGATCACCAATAGTTCTGGATTCTTCTGTAGCCTGGTTCGACTGCAAAGTAGTTACCAGTTTTGATGTGGGATCTCATATGCTAATAATAGGAGAAGTTGTGGAAAGTGAAGTGGTATCGGATGATGAGCCACTCACTTACGCTTATTACCGGGAGAAATATAAAATGCTTTCTCCAAAACATTCACCTACTTACATTGAAAAGGAAAAACTTGATAAAGAAAAAGAGGATGCAGGTACCCAGAAGTCTGATCCAATTGAAAAAAATACTGAAGCAGCTTCAAACATGGATATTTATACCTGTACAGTTTGCGGTTACCAATACGATCCAGAAGAGGGGGACCCGACAGCAGGCATACCTCCCGGAACATCCTTTGGAGACTTACCGGACGATTACAGATGTCCTATCTGCAATGCAGGAAAAGAATATTTCACAAAAAATTAGAGATCCCGATGCGTTCCGTCGCAATAAGGTTTATTTTTTGATTGTTTACACATGCAAAGCCAGACTTTGACTGGCTCTTTTACTTCGAATGAAAGAGAAAAAATTCCGGATCCTTTGTGAGTTCCATCACAAAAAGGCTGGTTGTTACTTTTTCCACATGCACACCAGAAATACTTTCCCGGTTCCAGCGTTACCAGTTTTGGAGTTTTAGCAGCAATTTTTGGTATTTCCATCTGTATCAAGGTTTGTCTATTAGCTAAAATTAATCAATTATCCTGTAAGCTACAATCCGGTTATCATAAAACGTAGGAACCAGGACTAAATCCAGTTTCCTGGCATAATCGAGATCGGCCGTATTGATTTTTTCTTCTGTTGTATCGAGCAGTTTAATATTTTTACCATTTCTATGAATGAATATACGGCCTGGCCAGTTTGAAAATACAAATTCATCCTTATTTGTTTTTTCGAGGCCATCCACACCGCCAGCATCTGGAATAATTTCCTTTACATTCCTTGTTGAGATATCAACCCGAAAAATACTTTTATCTCCAACAAACAACCAACCGTATTCAACAAAGAGCCCGTTCGGTGTTTCAAATGGCTCACCAGACATCCATTCGGTAAACTGTTTGTTTTGCAATAAATAGATTTTTGCCTTCCGGGTATCCGAAACAAATATTAACCCGTCGTTTGATGCTGCAACATCGTTGAGGAAAACAGCCCCGGGGGCATCGTATTTTTGTGAAATTTTACCCGTCTTTATATCAATCTCAACCAATTGGTCTATATCTGAAACGTAAAGCTTTCCATCGTGCATTGCCATACCTTTAGGAGCATTTAAACCCTTTACCCAATTTAATTCCTTTTCGCTACCATCAGAATTTAAAATACTAATAAACCCATTTCCATTTTTTTCAGTAGGATCACCATTAATATTTGCAACATACATTACGTTGCGGCTTTCATCAAACAGAACCGATTCGGGAGTTTTTAATGCTGCTTTGGTTTCCCATACTTTTTCGAGTTTTTGGGCCTGTGAAAAATTCATCCCGAAAATCAGAAATGAAACAAAGAATGTAAATAAAGTTTTCATAACAAGTTTTTTTATTACAGATAAAAAGTTAATCTAAGAAAGTATTTATTGAAAGAAAATGTTCATTTTGCAGTAAATTTCTTTTCATCTTTTATTTAATATTCTTGAATCATGAAAAAAAGAATCTTATTTTTATTTTATGCGTTTATAGCATTTTCTCTTTCTTCACAGGAAATCGAAGAAAAAAAACTATTCGTTGGGACTTTCACTTCTGAAGGTGCGGAGGGAATCTATCTTTGCCTGTTCAATGAAACATCAGGAAATATTACCCTCCAGAAGGTTTTTAGCGGAATTGATAACCCATCGTTTCTACAAATTTCACCCGACCGGAATTTTCTTTATGCAGTTATAAGGCCTGTTGGTGAATCCGGCAGGTCAAACGGTTATGTCCACGCATATAAAATTGAACCGGGAGGGGACCTGCAATTTTTAAACAAGCAATCATCTAATGGAGCAGATCCTTGCCACATTGACATTTCACCTGATGGAAATTTTACCGCCATTGCTACTTATGGGAGCGGAACCGTATCATTGTATAAAATAAACAAGGATGGCAGTCTGTCAATTGCCGGACCAACTATAAAAAACGAAGGTTCCGGCCCGAATCCTTCACGACAGAAAGCTCCCCATGCACATTCAGTATTGTTTTCCTCTGATGGCAAGCAACTGTTTAGTGCCGATCTCGGTACAGATCGTTTAAATATTTACGATGTAAAAGATGGCAGATTGATGCCGGCTTCTCAATCTCATATAAAAATTACTCCTGGTGCAGGCCCCCGCCATTTTTCCATTCATCCTGATTCCAAAACCATTTATGTAATTAATGAATTGAATTCAACAATAACAGCATTACGAAAAACTGGCAAAAAGTGGAAAATGTTTCAAACCATATCAACTGTGCCGGATGGATTCATTGGCGATAATTATTGTGCTGATATACATGTTTCTGCTGATGGGCGTTTTTTATATGGTTCAAACAGGGGACACAATTCAATAGCCGTTTATTCTATTGATCCCAAATCTAAACGATTGGATTGGGTTACTGCTGTTCCTACAAAGGGAGAATGGCCCAGAAATTTCACCTTAAGCAGGAATGGAAATTTTCTGCTTGCAGCAAATCAAAAAAGTGGCAACATAACCGTTTTTAAAATAAACCCTGAAAATGGAATCCCGGAGTTTACCGGAAAAAATATTCAATTGCCTTCACCAGTTTGCCTGGTATTTCAATAATTCTTAACTGAATTTAGTGCTAATCAACCGGATAAACTCATCACGGGTTGCATTTTTCTGAAAAGCTCCGGTAAAATCAGATGTGGTTGTAATGGAATGCTGCTTCTGAATGCCCCTCATTTGCATGCAAAGATGCTGTGCTTCAATAACCACAGCCACACCAAGTGGCTTTAATGTTTCCTGGATGCATTCTTTAATTTGAAGTGTCAACCGTTCCTGAAGCTGCAAACGTCTTGCGAAAACATCTACCACACGTGCGATTTTACTCAATCCCGTCACAGTTCCGTTTGGAATATATGCTACATGGGCTTTACCAAAAAAAGGAAGTAAATGATGTTCACAAAGTGAGTAAATCTCGATATCTTTAACAATAACCATTTGCCGGTAGTCTTCTTTGAACATTGCAGATTTGAGTATCTCAACAGGGTCAGTTTTATATCCCTGCAATAAAAATTGAAGCGCCTTTGCCACCCTCTCAGGTGTCTTTTCAAGTCCCTCCCGTGAAATATCTTCACCTACCAGATTTATAATATTTTTATAATTTTGTGAAAGATTTTCTGTAATGTTTTTATCAAAAGAATCTATCCTTTCATAGCCGTTAGTACCGATTATTTTATCTGTACTCATAGTAAATGACATTTTTAATTGATACAAAGATCACTTTTTTTTTTAAAATCAGGTAGAATCGATTTTTTATTTTGAAGAGAAAATAATATTCAGTTTTTTTTATATCAAAAGCAACCAATGATTGAAAAATAACATCTAATCTATAAAACTGTTAAATTTGGATCATATAATTTAATAAATCACAATAAAAATAAACTTTAGCAGTTATAAACAATGACTGCTTTATCGGGTGTTAACAAACTGTTGCCCGATAACTTTAACCACTTTGAAGAAATGATAGTAATAACAGGAGCTGCCGGTTTTATCGGAAGTTATTTGGTTGGAAAACTAAATCAGGCAGGTTATACTGACCTGATTTTAGTGGATCGATTCGATGACCCTTCAAAAGACATGAACCTTTTCAATAAAAAGTATCGAAGGTTTATTGATCGCGACAAATTTTTTAAGTGGCTTATAACAAATGCCAGCGAGGTAAGTTTTATTTTCCACCTGGGAGCCCGTACCGATACAGTTGGCCAGGAACCCGAGCTTTATCAGCAACTTAATCTGATTTATTCCCAGCGGTTATGGAATATCTGCTCTGAAATTCAGGTACCTCTCCTATACGCCTCCTCAGCAGCCACATATGGCAATGGAGAAAGTGGTTTTTCAGATTCTCACAGCAACGTTACCAATTTGCGACCTCTCAACCTGTACGGCTGGTCAAAGCATGATTTTGATGTATGGGCCCTGAAGCAGGTAAGAACACCCCCTTTCTGGACGGGACTTAAGTTCTTTAATGTATACGGACCAAATGAATACCACAAAGGCAGGATGGCCTCTGTTGTATTCCATGCATACCAAACCATCAGAAGAAACGGAACTATGAAGCTTTTCAGATCCCATCATAAAGATTACAGAGATGGAGAACAAAGCCGTGACTTCATATTTGTTGAGGACATTGTCGATGTAATGCTATTTTTTATGAACAATCAGAATAACCAGGGTATTTATAACGTTGGTACAGGAAAAGCACGATCGTTTCTCGACTTAACCAGTGCAGTTTTTAAGAGCATTAATATCAATCCAAAGATTACTTTTATTGATACTCCGGTTGATTTGAGAGGACGTTATCAATATTTTACAGAAGCCGAAATTCAGAAGCTCAGAGATATTGGCTATAAAAAGGAATTCACAAGCCTGGAGGAAGGTGTGGACGTGTATGTGGGTAAATACCTGGAAGCCAAAGCATGTTATTAAAAATACCAACCTGAAATACTTGCACCAATAAACTGAACCGGAACAATTTCATCTTATGTGGGTCCGGTCTTTTTCATTTCCAAAGCTCTGTCGAGAAATAACAGCAGGGAAAAACCAATAAATATTCCGGCAACATTTGCAGGCAGGCTACTCAAATTTTCAAAAAACGATCGATATCCGGGCATGAATTTCTGAATGCTGAGTTCAGGGAGCAATGTAAAAGTACCTGCTGCCGGATTGTTCACGGACAGAAGCAAGATTGCTGCAATAAGAACTCCAAACAATGCTAATATTGTCCAAAACCCTTTGCCAAGAACTGGCTCGGATTTTACCTTTTCAATAATTGACTGCTCCTGATAAATTCTGTTCATCACCAGCCTGGTAAAATCAGATGCCGGCTTTTCGGGTTTTATATTTTTTAGCAATTGCCTCAACTCATTGTCTTCTTCAAATGTATTCATCCTACTTTGTATTAAAAAACTACTTCTATAATCAGAAAATTCTTCAAATGTACATCCGATTCATAATATCGTGTATAAATCATCTTTTAACATTTCATTTAAAATCGTATAAAGCTTTTTTCGGATCCTGTGAAGCTTTACCTTTGCATTGCTTTCCGTTAGTCCCATTACTTTACTAATCTCATCAATCGACTGGTCCTCATAATAATACAACAGGACCAATGTATACTCATCTTCCGGAAGTCTGCCAAGTGCTGCTTTTACATATTTTTCCCGGTTTTCTTCCGGTATCCCTTCCAGATTCAGTTCCTGAGCTTCATCGCTAATTTGAACATCGTCTGTAGAAGTAAATTGCATTTTCTTTTTTCTTACCTCTGAAATGCAGGAATTATAAGTAATCCGGTACATCCATGTCGAAAATTTCGCATTCCCTTTAAATGTATGTAATGACTTAAAAGCTTTTATGAAACTCTCCTGAGCCATTTCCTCGGCATCATCACGATTTTTAAGAACTTTTAATGCGATGGAAAAAACAATATCCTGATATTTATCCACAAGGTAAGAAAAGTAATTGGTCTGACCATTTATCACTTTTTCAATGTAATAATTATCATCTTTATTTTCCATCTGACTCTATGACGAAATAATTCTCTGCTGGTTACAAATTTATTTAAAAGAATAATCAGAAAAAAGTGTAACCTATAGAATAAGTTGCCGTCAAAAGAGCAGAAAAAAAAATTACTAATAATTAAAAATTAAAATCATGGAAGGAACATTTGTACCAATCGGCTTTTTTTTGACCATATTTGCTATTCTGTATGTTTACTGGACTACCCGCACAAGAGAAAGGCTCGCTCTGATAGATAAAGGTGCTGATGCAAGCATCTTTAAATCGCAACCCTCAAAACATGCATTAATAAAATGGGGAATTTTTCTTATAGGTACATCAATTGGTGTAATTAGCGGTTACGCTTTGTCCAATGTAATCAATGAAGTAGTTGCCTTTTTCACAATGATATTATTCTTTGGGGGAATTGGTTTAATTGCAGCATATTTTATCACTTCCAGGTTATTGCAAAACAAATAAAACAGATTTGGGATTTACAAGCCCTGGAGGTCATTTAATTGCAATGAAAATCAATCATCCTAATTATTGCATCGGTACAAACCGGGCAAAAACCATCGGCATCATTACTTTTCATTCGACAATTCATATAGGGGCTGTATATCCCTTTTGCCTGGTATCCGCCCCCTTCATATACTCCTACTGAATTTATATATTTTCTTTCCCGGGTTGTCGGAACCGGAATGGAATCATTGATCATGGCTGACCATTTTGAATCAAAATCAACCAATGTGGTAAGATTTGGTTCCCATGGTTCTGTCTGAAGATTATAGAAGTCTTCATATGCCACCGAAGAAGAGTAATATTCATCCCCTAATCCTGCAAATCCATGCCCAAATTCATGTATAAATACTTCCGGGGTAAGGTGGTTATCAGAAGTACAAATATTTAAGAAGTTAAAAATCCCTCCTCCCCCATAACGTTCAGTATTTACTAAGACGTATATATGATCGTAAGGAACAGTTGCAGCAGCATCATGGATGGCTTTCATATCACGGGAGGTTAAATAACGATCAATATCAAAAGTGTAAAAAGAGGAATTTAACGCGGTGTTTTTATATACTCCTTCACCTGGGATATCAGTACCAGAATTCACTGAAGGGATGAATACAGCGTTTACATTGAATTTTTCTTTTCCTGATTTGAATGGTTCTGCTTCGAATAAATAACCGGTCACTCTTCTCGCATCATTGAAAAATTTATTCATTTCTTCAACTCTGTATCCTTCAGCAAGAATTACCAAATCAACTTTTTCCTCCGGGATTCCATGTACTTCTATAGCAACGGTTTCATAAGGCAACGGTGGTTCTTTCACAATAAAATAATAATCCGGATCAATTTCAGTTTTATATATCGTCTTAAAATCACCCTGCCACTGCCTGCGGTCAACTTCCAGCCGTACAAGTTGTTTAGGGAAAGGTAAAATCAGACACTGATAAAAAACCCTTTTTTGTACCCGTGCTTCAGGGGTGCTTTGCCATTCCTGGAAGAGATTGTTGAAGCCACGGGAAAAAATTAATTTTTTATTTTTAGCATCTAAAATTCGAACCCGATAAGTACCATAATGAAAAGTATCAATAAGGTTTTTTACAGAACCCGCCCAAAATGGCTCTTCTTTCATCTGTTGGGGAAATATATTTTCTTCCTCTGCACTACCTCCAATTGAAAAATCAAAACGAAAAGATTTTCTTAAAAAATAATTGTCAAAATGAGATTGACCTGACAAATAAAATGGCATAAGCAGGAGTATCATAAATCCAATTCGTCTCATTTTCTTATTTTTTGACGAAAATAAGAATTATCCTCTCACAATAAAAATAAAAAAAGTACACATTTAGCATTTGAATGTTATAAAGCATTCCTGGTTAGTAATTGTAATTTTTTTCTACTTTTGCTTTATAAATTGAAAACAGTAAGTTTCTAGAAGAATGGATATAGCTGATTATCTCGAGCAGGCTGCCGACATAGACCAACTGGATGAAAAGATCCTGAAATTAATTACCAAAAATGCACGTATTCCGTTTCTTGAGGTTGCCAGGGAATGCGGTGTTTCAGGAGCAGCAATACATCAACGTGTTCAACGATTATTCAATATTGGTGTTTTAACCGGAAGTGAATTCATTGTGAATCCGCAAAAACTAGGTTATAACACTTGTGCTTACATGGGAATATATCTTGAAAAAGCCAAATTTCACACACAGGTAGTTGCAGCAATGAGGAAGATTCCCGAGATAGTTGAATGTCATTATACAACTGGGCAATATGCTATTTTTATAAAAATTCAGACGAAAACCAATAAGCATCTTAAAAAAATTATTGATGAAAAACTTCAGGAAATTGAAGGTATTGCCCGTACAGAAACCTTTGTTTCTCTGGAAATGGATTTTAAACGGCAAGTTCAGGTTCAGTAAAATGCCGGCCGATAAATCCGGACAAATTTGAAGAATATCTGATTTTTACTGCTTAAAAAAATAAAAATGGCATTGAAAAACAATCTGGATGATATTGATCTAAAAATCCTGGATATAATTATCCAAAATGCACGTACACCCTTCAAGGATGTCGCCAAGGAAGTTGGCATTTCACGTGCTGCTGTTCATCAACGGGTAAACAGAATGATTGATTTTGGTGTAATTACCGGATCCGGATATCTTATTAATCCAAACAAGGTTGATTATAAAACCTGCAGTTATATAGGAATTTTTCTTGAAAAAGGCGGCTTGTTTAGTGAAGTAGTTGAAAAGCTGAAAGAAATACCCGAAATTGTTGAATGCCATTATACTACCGGTCAATATGCCATTTTTGTAAAAGTATATGCAAAGGACAATGAGCACCTGAAAAATATATTGAGCTCACATATTCAGAAGATCCAGGGAATTTCAAGTACTGAAACTTTTATTTCACTGGAACAATCCTTCAAAAGGTCCATTCCGGTTCATATCTGATTTCTTTGCCTGACTGCCTCATAAATCATCAAACCTGCTGCAACAGAGACATTTAATGAGTCAATCTTTCCAAACAGGGGTATTCGTACCTTCTCATCACATAAATGAAGTATAGCAGATGAAATCCCTTTGTCTTCCGCCCCCATTACAATTGCTAAAGGAACATTCATTGCGGCATCTGTATAAATTTTAGCCGCTTTTTCTGTGGAAGCCAGTATTTTGACTCCTGACTCTTTCAAAAACCGTATAGCATTTGCTAAATTTTTTACTTTACATACCGGGATTGAATAGATTGCTCCTGCTGATGTTTTTACTGTATCTGAGCTAATACGGGCCATTCCTTTTTCAGGGATAATTATACAATTAATCCCTCCACATTCAGCAGAACGTATAATTGCACCAAAATTACGGACATCAGTTATCTGATCGAGAATCAGAATCAGGGGGTCTTTTCCTGATTCAAATAAACCGGGCAACAACATTTCAATATTATGAAATTCCACTGCAGAAAGTAAGGCCAAAACTCCCTGATGGTTTTTTCGTGTAATTTGATTGATTTTTTCAACAGGAACAATCTGATAGGGGATAAAATTTTGCTTTATAAGATGAAGAAGCTCAGAAAACAATTCATTTTCAAGACCTTTTTTAATTAATACCTTTTCAATAGTTCGACCATTACGTATTGCTTCAATTATTGCCCTGGTACCAAATATATAATCTCCTTGTTCCATTACCAGTTTTTTTTCTTTTTCCATTGCTCCAGTTGCATGTGCTCTTCTTCCCATTTCTCAATCATATCTGCCAAATTTGACTTTAAAATTTCATATTCTTTATAAACATTTGTATGGTTGTTTAAATCCGGGGAGGAAAGCCTTTTATCAATTTCTAAAATTTTCTCTTCAATCGCTTCAATAGACTCTTCAGTGACACTAACCAATTTTTCCAGCCTCGATATATTTTTGTTTATCTCTTTTTGTTCTTCAAAACTTACTCCTTTTTTGAACTCATTTTTATTTAAGATACGTTTCTCATTAATTTTCCTTTTTGGGGCAGCTTCGAGTTCTTTTAAGGAATCCATTTTTTTGCTGTTGAGAAAATCATAGATGCCCCCAAGATGCTGTTTAATTCTTTTATTCCTGAATTCATAAACACAATTTACCAGTCCATCCAGAAATTCACGGTCGTGTGAAACTAAGATAACCGTCCCTGTAAACTGAATCAACGCCTCTTTCAATATTTCTTTTGATTGCATGTCCAGATGATTGGTAGGTTCATCCAGCACAAGCAGATTTACCGGTTCAAGCATCAAACGTATCAATGCAAGCCTCGATTTTTCACCGCCGCTTAGAACCTTCACTTTCTTATCAGCATCTTCACCTGAAAAGAGAAAGGCTCCCAGTATGTCACGAATTTTCGTCCTGATATCTCCGACTGCTATTTCATCAATTGTTTCAAAAGCAGTTAATTCTTTATTTAACAACTGTGCCTGATTTTGAGCAAAATATCCTGTTTTAACATTATGCCCTTTATTTACCACTCCAGTGTATTCAATTTCTTGTAAAAGAATTTTAACCAGCGTAGATTTCCCCTCCCCGTTACGTCCCACAAATGCAACTTTCTCCCCGTTTTCAACAGAGAAATCTATATTTTCCAGAACCAGATGGTTTCCATATTTCTTGGTAATATTCTTAGCCTCCATAACCAATCTTCCCGATCGTGGAGGAGGTGGAAATTTAATTTTTAAGGAAGTATTATCAACTTCTTCCAATTCAATCCGGTCGATTTTTTCAAGCTGCTTTATACGGGACTGAACCTGAACTGCCTTGGTGGCCTTATATCGAAAGCGATCAATAAATTTTTCAGTATCTTCAATCAGCTTCTGCTGATTTCGGTAGGATGCCAGTTGAATTTCCCGTTGTTCTTTTTTCCACTCTACAAAAGCTGAAAAATTCTTATTCTGGTCGGTTATTTTTCCCAGTTCTATTTCTATTGTCCGGCTACATACAGCATCAAGGAAAGCTTTATCATGAGAAACCAATACAACAGCTCCCTTATATGTCTTCAGAAAATTTTCAAGCCATTGAATGGACTCTATATCCAAATGATTCGTTGGTTCATCAAGCAAAACAATATTTGGTTTTTTTAGCAGTAACTTGGCTAATTCCACACGCATCCTCCATCCACCACTAAATTCAGCAGTTGACCGGTTAAAATCAGTTCTTTCAAATCCAAGCCCAAGCAGTGTCTGTTCGATTTCTGCTTCATACGAATCACCCCCCATCATCGAATAACGCTCATTTAAATCAGCCAATTGATTTAGTTTATTTAAATAACCATCAGAATGATAATCTGTTTCAGTAACTAACTCATGGTTCAACTTTGTAATTTGATTTTCATACTGAAGCAATTCTTCAAAAGCCAACATGGTTTCCTCAAAAACTGTATTTGAATCTTTCAGATTCATTTCCTGTGGAAGATAACCAAAAGTGGTGTCATTGGCAATGCTAACTTCTCCCTGACTGGGTTGAATAATTCCGGCGATTAACTTAAGCATGGTAGTTTTACCCGCTCCGTTTTTCCCTGTCAATCCAATATGATCTTCCGGTTTAATCAAAAAACTGACATCTTTTAGAAGATCAAATCCTCCAAAACTAACCTGTATTTTATTTAATGAAATCATTTTCTATATCAGTGCAGCCAAAGATAATGATTAAACCTTGAATGAAGAAGAATGGGAATACAGTGTCCAGGTATCCGATAATACTAAAAGAATAAATTTCGAGAAAAAATAAAAGTGAAATAAATACTACTGGCAAAAGACAGGGAAAGGAAAAAGCTGTCAGACCGGCTAAATGAATTAATTAAACAGCAAAATTTTAGCATATAAGGAGTTAAACATTCCTATAGCGGAACCAAACATTGTATTGCAATACCATACTCTTTTTTTGCAAAGAGTTCGCCTTTAGGGTAGTTTTAAAATCAGTAAAAATTAATTCTCTGACCCGTCAAAATTTAAAATGGGGTAATAAAAAATGCCCTTTACGGGCAAAAAAGGAAGGGGAAAGCTATGGACGCTTTTTGAAGATGATTGATGATTTACAAACCCCTAAACACAAAACCAATCATAAATACAGAAGATGCTTTCCCCTTTTTAAGTTCTATTTCTGAAAATAAAACCAACCATTAAATCATAACAAATATAAAGAAAAAACTTTCTACATAAACATCAATTAAAGTACAAAAACCAACAAATGACACAAATAGCCATCCTTTTTCCCAATATGGGAAAAATTGTTTTTTATTGGGAACATGTATTTTTATCTAATCTCTGGCTCAATTGCCTGCAAACACTATATTTGCAGGAAAAAAGTGGCGCGAAACAAGAAAAGACCTTTTTACGAAAAAATTAAAATTGAAAGTATTGCAGCGGATGGAAAAGCTATTGCCCGTGTAAATGATATGGTCGTTTTTACAAAACTTGTAGTCCCCGGAGATGTAGTTGATCTTCAGGTAGTAAAAAAACGCAAAAATTACCAGGAAGCAGTGGTTACAAACATCCGGGAGTATTCTAAAAACAGGACCCAGGCTTTCTGTAGTCATTTTGGAATTTGTGGAGGTTGTAAATGGCAATTTTTACCCTACGGGAAACAATTAGAATACAAACAACAGCAAGTAGAAGACCAGATAAAAAGAATTGGTAAAATTGATGTGCCCGCTGTCTCCTCAATTCTGGGATCAAAAAACGATACTTTCTACAGAAACAAACTGGAATTTACTTTTTCAAATAAAAGATGGCTTACACCTGAAGAAATAGCAACAAATGATGAGATAACTGATTTCCGGTCCCTGGGATTTCATATACCTGGCATGTTCGATAAAGTAATACGTATTGATAAGTGCTGGTTGCAACCTTCACCATCAAATGAAATAAGAAATTTTATTTCTGATTATGCCAGGAAAAAGAATTTGGACTTTTTTGACATCAGGCAAAAGAAAGGTTTACTTAGAACCCTGATTATCCGAACCAGTCTAATAGGAGAAGTAATGATTATCCTATCGTTTTTCAGGAGAGATAAATCAGCAATTTTTTCCCTTCTTAACGCAATCAAAGAAGAGTTTCCCGAAACTAACTCGATTGTTTATGTCATTAACGAAAAAGCTAATGATACCATCACAGACCAGCAAATAAATCTTTTTTATGGCCGCGATCATATATTTGAGGAAATGGAAGGTCTGAAATTTAAAATTGGCGCTAAAAGCTTTTACCAGACAAATTCTGCTCAGGCTTACGAACTGTATAAAGTGGCAAGAGATTTCGCAAATCTTAAGGGAAATGAGATTGTATACGATTTATATACCGGAACCGGGACAATCGCTAATTTTATTTCAAAACAGGCAAAAAAAGTAATTGGAATAGAATATGTACCTGAAGCAATCTCAGATGCAAATGAAAATGCGTCCATCAATAACATCAGAAATACATTCTTCTTTTCGGGGGATATAAAAAACGTCCTCGACAGCAATTTCATCAATGAGCATGGAAAACCAGAAGTAATTATAACCGATCCTCCGCGGGCGGGGATGCACACAGATGTTGTTAACACCCTGCTAAAAATCCTTCCTGAAAAAATAGTTTATGTAAGTTGTAACCCTGCCACCCAGGCTCGTGACATTTCCTTGCTGAGCTCAAATTATTCTGTAAAAAAGATTCAGCCTGTTGATATGTTTCCTCACACGCACCATGTGGAAAATGTTGTTTTGCTTGAATGTACTTAAATGTTCCACCAACCAGATTCTTTTCAGCCATCCGTTCCCGCTTCTAAAAAAACAATTACTTAGATTGGGTTAATTTTTTGAAATTGATTAATATTAACACGTTAAATTTTAATCATCGGGAAAATGAAAAAATTATTATTCTTGTTAACGTGTGTCCTGTCCTCTGCATCATGGGCGCAGGTGCATTTTATTGAAAGCAGTACGATTCGTACTGAAAAAGTCTCTCAGAATACTCCTGCAAGTGATTTTGCGCCAACCTTCGTGGGAAAAGAGCTGTATTATTCTGCCTTTGATGAGGCGAAAATTAAGCAGCTAAGTCAAGGGAAATCAAAAGATTTGTTTTATAATCTATTTACTTCACCTGTCGACAAATACGGCAACCTTCAGGATGGTAAAAAGATAATATTAACTGAAATAAGCGCAGGGTATCATGCCGGACCCGTTTCTTACTGTGATGAAACAAATGAATTATTTGTTACTTTAAGCAATTATGAAAATGCAGAAATTAAAAATGTAGTATTCCAAAAAAAGAATATCCCATTAAAAATAATTATTCTGAAGAGGTCAGGTAATGACTGGAGTTATGCAGGTGAAGTTCCTTTTAACAGCTCCTCCTATTCAGTTGGACATCCTTCTATTTCAACCAGTGGCGATACTTTAATATTTTCTTCCGACATTCAGGGAAAAGGCATGGGAGGTACCGATTTGTATATGTCAGTGAGAAAAAATGGCAAATGGAGTGAAATGATTAATTTGGGCAATAAAATAAATAGTTCTGCCGATGATATGTTTCCTTACCTGCATAAAGGAAAAATATTATTTTATGCATCAAACGGGAAAGAGGGTGGAAAAGGAAAATTTGATATCTGGTATTCTGTACTTTCAGATAAAGGATTTGAAGACCCGGTAAACCTGAAGGAACTAAATTCACCGGCCGATGATTTTGGGCTGGTTATCCATTCCAATGAGGAAATTGGTTATTTCGTTTCAAATCAAAACAGCAGTAATGGGGATGATGATATATATAAAGTAATTTTTGCGGGGGAATACGATCTGGAACTACTGGTGAAAGATAAAAAATCAATGGCCCCAATACCTGGTGTGAAAGTGGAATTCAACGACAAGCAAACACTTTATACCAATTCAAATGGTTCGATTCAAAGAGGACTGGAAAAATCTTCGGATTATACTGCTAAAACTAATCTGGACGGATACATGAATGAATCGGTTTCATTTTCAACTAAAAATCACCCATATGGTACATTAAAGAAAGAACTTTTTGTGGAAAAAGCTGAAGTAGGTCAAAAGTTTGTAATGAATAACATTTATTATTTGTTTGATAAATGGAATATCTTACCTGAATCCGAACAGGAATTGGATAAATTGGTGAAAATTCTCAACGACAATCCTTCATGGAAAGTTGAATTGGGTTCACACACCGATTGCCGGGGAACCCATACATACAATGATATACTTAGCCAAAAAAGATCAGATTCGGCAGTAAATTATATTACGGGTAAAGGAATAATGAACAACCGCATTATTGCAAAGGGTTACGGTGAAAACCAACTTATTAACCATTGCAAAGATGGAATTTCCTGCACAGAAGATCAACACCAGCTCAACAGAAGAACCGAATTTAAAATTCTTGAAATGGAATAACTGGCAGTATTTTAAAAAAAACGGTGGCTGGAAACCAGCACACCGTTTTTTTAGAATCAGAATTTAATCTGATTCCAATTATCCTAAATAGGTTTTCAATAGTTTACTTCTTGATGTATGCCGCAACCTGCGAATGGCTTTTTCTTTAATCTGACGAACTCTCTCACGGGTTAATCCAAATCTTTCACCAATTTCTTCCAACGTCATTTCCTGGCAGCCAATTCCAAAAAACAACCTGATTATATCAGCTTCTCTTTCTGTGAGAGTAGCAAGTGCGCGATGAATTTCCCGTGCAAGCGATTCCTGTATAAGAGAGCGATCAGCATTTGGAGAATCGTTGTTAATTAAAACATCCAGCAGGCTGTTATCTTCGCCGTCAACAAACGGGGCATCAACAGACACATGCCTTCCAGACACCCTGAGCGTATCTGCCACTTTGTCGGCAGGCAGTTCAAGAGAATCAGCCAGCTCTTCCGGTGAAGGCTTTCGTTCATGCTCCTGCTCAAATTTCGAATAGGCCTTATTTATTTTATTAAGGGATCCCACCTGGTTTAAGGGAAGACGAACTATACGCGATTGTTCAGCCAATGCCTGCAAAATTGACTGGCGAATCCACCATACTGCGTATGAAATAAATTTAAAGCCACGGGTTTCATCAAATTTTTCGGCTGCTTTAATCAACCCCAAATTGCCTTCATTGATTAAATCCGGCAGGCTCAACCCCTGATTTTGATATTGTTTTGCCACTGATACAACAAACCGAAGGTTAGCTCTTGTTAATTTTTCAAGAGCTGTCTGATCACCTTTCTTAATCCGTTGTGCTAACTCTACCTCTTCCTCAACAGTGATTAGCTCTTCTTTTCCTATCTCCTGCAGGTATTTATCCAGCGAAGCGCTTTCACGATTCGTAATGGATTTTGTAATTTTTAGCTGTCTCATATACTCTCCTTAAAAAAACGTGCAAATATACATTATTAACTATGGGAAAAAAGGATAAATTCTTTAATAAATATAGATTTAATAAATTATTATTGGTGCAAAAAATTTAGCCGTCAACGCCAAAAACAAAATATGCCAACTCCCCGTTGGGATAAACTCCTTCAACCAAAATTCCTCCTTTTGCATTCGCAATTTCCCTTTTAAAATCATTTACCTCATTAATAGGCTTTTTGTTCACATGAGTAATAACAAAACCTTTACTCAGGCCGGCATCTTTAAGTTTTCCAGATTCAAGTTTTGATATCTTAATTCCATTCTCAATCTTTAAATTTTTCTTATCTCCATTGTTTACAGATTCAAAACTTGCACCCAATACTGCAACATTTTCACGAACAATCTGGGTATCTCCGTGTCTATTACGCAAGGTAACATTAAAAAGTTTCTTATCTCCTTTTCTTTTAACTACAATTTCTATATCATCACCTGGTCTGAACCGGCTAACTTTTTCCTGTAATTGTGAGGATGAATTCACAGATTCACCGGCGACACTCAATATAATATCTCCTTCCCGGATGCCTGCATCTTTTGCTGCGCCATTATCTGTTACAGCAGCTACATACACCCCTTCCAGGTTTTTTAAATTATTCTCCTCAGCCAGCCGGGCATCTATATCAGCAATATTCACTCCGAGCAAAGCCCTCTGTACCATTCCAAATTCCTTCAAATCTTCCACTACCTTTTTTACAATAGATACCGGGACAGCAAAGGAATAACCTGCAAATGAGCCTGTATGAGAAGCAATGGCCGTATTGATACCAACAAGATTCCCCTGCTGATTTACCAGTGCTCCCCCACTGTTGCCCGGATTAACGGCAGCATCGGTTTGAATAAATGATTCGATGGAATAAGCATCGGCATTAATTCTCAGATTGCGGGCCCGCGCACTTACAATCCCTGCCGTAACAGTAGAATTAAGATTAAAAGGGTTGCCAACCGCCAAAACCCATTCACCAAGCTTCAATTCATCTGAATTTCCATAGGTGAGAAATGGGAGATTTTTTGCTTCTATTTTCAAAAGTGCAAGATCAGTGGAAGGATCCGCTCCAACCATCTGTGCATCGTATTCCTGTTTGTTATTTAGAATTACTTTAATTTTTTGTGCCCTCTCAATAACGTGGTTGTTCGTTACAATATATCCGTCATCCGATAAAATTACCCCTGAACCAAAACCTGTGGTCACCTGAGGCTGTTGCTGCCGCAAACCGAAAAATTCATCGAAGAATGGATTGCCACTTGACCATCCGCCTCCTCTGACCGATTGTGTTGCAATATGCACCACAGCATGAACAGAATTCTCAGCAGCAAAGGTTAAATCAGGTAGCTGCTGCTGACTGTTTGCCGGTAGATTTACAAACCGAACAGGACGCTCTTCAGTTATAATAACTTCTTGCGGCCCTCCAAAAATTGAACTGTAAATCCATACTGCAAAAAATGCACTGGCCAGAACCAACAGAAATGTCAGGGAATATTTCTTTACATTTTCCATAATTAAGAATTTTTATTTTCTGATTTCTTTTTGCAATGTGCTGACTTCTTCTCAAATAATTTGCCAATGAACATCAAGTTCATAAGAAATCCATTTATTTCATATATTTTAACATTACTTGTGCTGTTTTGTTACAACAAAATAATGATTGACAGGCAAAATGTCAGAAAATAATTTATTTAAAAGGAACAATATACCATTTCGAATCCAGTTCCACCGGATTGTATCTGGCAATAAATTCCATGGCTTCTTCTGAATTGGCCGCCGAGAAATACAATGCTCTGTAAATTTCTTTGGCAAAATTCTGTTCGAATGCTGTTTCAAACTGTTTAAACAAGTGTTTGAAAAAATTATTTGTTTTTATAAAAACTATCGGCTTATTGTGGTAATTAAGCTGCCGCAGAGTTAATACTTCCAATATTTCTTCAATTGTTCCAAATCCACCCGCCATTGCAATAAAGGCATCCGACATCTCGCGCATTTGCGATTTCCTTTCCTGCATATCACGGGTAGTTATAATAATATCCGATGAATCAGAGGCCAGCGAACGAGCAGCAAATCGCTCCGGAATAATTCCGATAGTTTTTGCTCCGGCCCTGGAGGCAGCAACAGTCACAGTTTCCATTAAACCAACATTTGCCCCTCCATTTACCAGGGTATGCCCCTGTTCCCCCAATAATTTACCTAACTTCCTGCCTTCCTCAAAATAAATTGGAGGAATAGCATTGCTTGAAGAAGAAAAAACACAAATATTCATCAATAGATTTTATAAGACAGCGTTGCCGTTATACTTTTCAGGCATCAATATTTGCATAAGTTGCGTGGTCTTCAATGAATTTACGCCGGGGAGGCACATCATCACCCATAAGCATTGAAAAAATATGATCTGCTTCAGCTGCATTTTCGATAGTAACCTGCTGCAAAGTCCGGTTTTCAGGATTCATTGTTGTTTCCCAAAGCTGCTCAGCGTTCATTTCACCCAACCCTTTGTAGCGCTGCGTATGAATGTTGCTTTCAATTCCATCTGCCCACTCATTAATAACCTGCCGGCGTTGCTGTTCTGTCCATGCATAAGTTTCCTTTTTCCCCTTTTTAAGCAAATAAAGCGGCGGGGTTGCAATGTACAGGTAACCTGCTTTAATTAAATCCTGCATATACCTGAACAAGAAAGTCATAATTAATGTGGCAATATGGCTTCCATCCACATCGGCATCCGTCATTATAACGATTTTATGATACCTTAGTTTTTCCATATTCAATGCCTTCGAATCTTCCTCTGTACCAATGGTAACACCCAGTGCAGTAAAAATATTTTTTATTTCTTCGTTTTCAAATATTTTATGCTGCATAGCCTTTTCAACATTCAAAATCTTACCTCTTAGCGGCAGAATCGCCTGAAACCGCCTGTCGCGCCCCTGCTTGGCAGTACCACCAGCAGAATCTCCCTCAACAAGAAAAACTTCAGTGAGTGAAGGATCCTTTTCTGAACAGTCACTTAATTTACCGGGCAAACCTCCTCCTGAAAGGGCATTTTTACGTTGAACCATCTCCCGTGCCTTCCTGGCTGCATGCCGTGCCTGGGCTGCCAGTACAACTTTATTTACTATTATCTTGGCAGAACGTGGATTCTCCTCCAGATAATGAGCAAGTGCTTCACTTACGGCCTGATCTACTGCCAGACTTACTTCCGAATTCCCAAGTTTAGTCTTCGTCTGACCTTCAAATTGTGGTTCAGCAACTTTTACGGATATAACGCTCGTTAAGCCTTCCCTGAAATCATCGCCGCTAATATCAAACTTTAATTTGGAAAGCATTCCGGACTGTTCGGCATAATTCTTCAGGGTACGGGTAAGTCCGCGTCGAAAACCGGTTAAATGTGTTCCTCCCTCAATGGTGTTGATATTATTCACATAAGAATGAATATTCTCTGAGAAAGTGGTATTGTATTGCATTGCAATCTCAACCGGAATATCATTTTTCTCAGTAATAATATGAATGATATCCGGCGTTAATTTAACCCTGGTATCATCAAGGTAATTCACAAACTCTTTCAGGCCTTCATTCGAAAAAAAAGTTTCGGAGCGAAAACTTCCATCTTCCCCAACATTGCGCTCATCAATAATTGATAGAGATATACCCGCATTCAAAAATGCAAGCTCACGTAACCTTGCCGCTAAAGTTTCATATTTATATACTGTAGTCTGAAAAATCGATTCATCGGGCTTGAATGTTATGGTTGTACCAGTGATATCTGTTTCACCAATGATGGCAACATCTCCTTTTGGCTTTCCTATGGAATATTCCTGAGCCCATACTTTTCCTTCCCTGCGGACTTCAGCCCTTAAATAGGAAGAAAGTGCATTTACACATGAAACACCAACCCCATGCAAGCCTCCGGATACCTTATAAGAGTCTTTATCAAATTTTCCCCCGGCATGAAGTACTGTCATTACCACCTCCAGAGCAGATTTATTCTCCTTTGTATGAAGTTCTGTAGGAATACCTCGGCCATCGTCTTTAACCGAAACCGAATTATCCTTATGCACAATAACATCTATGTTGCTGCAATACCCTGCAAGTGCCTCATCAATTGAATTATCTATCACCTCATATACCAGATGATGCAACCCTTTATCATTGGTATCACCAATATACATCGAAGGACGCTTTCTGACTGCTTCCAGGCCTTCCAATACCTGAATGCTGGATGCCGAATAGTTTCCATTCTCTCCCGAATTTACTTTTTTCTCTGTATCACTCATCTTTATATAATTACTTTTCTCTGTGATTCATTAATTATTATTCCATGGATTTATACATGATAAATTCAAACTTTAAAATATCAATTAATTTACTAATTATCAATATATTAGAATTGTTTTGACATCAACCTGGAAATATTGTGCAAATATAACAAAATAAAATGAAGATCAGGGACATTAAACAGCAATTTAAAGTCAATTTCTCAATAAGTTATTAATCTGAAAATGAGCATTAATACACCAAAAAAATTCATTTTTAAAATGAATCATTACCATCCTGAAAAAAACAGATAATGAACATTAAAAAGCATAGCTCATGCCACCCATTATGTTAAAACTCTGTACCGGGTAACCAAGCCATCTTTGGTATTGCTGAAACCCGAAATTATTCAATTGTGCAAATACTGAAAATCTATTGGTAATTTTATAATCAGCGTTGAAATTTAGGTCAAACACTGTAGAAAGGGTGTAGGTTTCTTTCTGCAAATCTTCACGAACCAGCATCTCGCTGTGGGGCATTGGCCGTGGATCGGTACCGGGAAGGCTTAAAATAAGACCTGTCCGCTTACCTGTGAATAACAAATCGGTAGAAAAACGCAATTGATCTGAAACCTGGTATCCCAGTGAAAATTTTGCGTCCCAGGAAGGCAGGTTCCATGGTTCGTCCATTGATTCCATTTGATAGACATAGTAGTTTCCTGAAAGCACTAAATTCATTTTTTCATAAGATACATAGAACAACTCAAGGTTAAACTTCAACCGGTTGAGGTTGTCATAAAAAATATCAAAATCATTATCGACAATACGCACCTCCTGATTTTCCGGGCTATCGTAACGGTATAAATAATACAATGGATTGTCACGCATTAACGAATAATCAACTGATAGCTTAAAATTTGTTTTAGCTGCCAATTTTCCATCAAATCCTCCATAAAAACGAAAACGCTCGAATGAATTCTTCACAAGGTGCTGTGGATCAACAAACGGATTTTCATAAGCAATCTTTGAATAATAATTGTGGATGAAATTCCCGTCAATTCCTGCAAAAATATTTATCAATTCTTTCACCGGAACAAAATTGACCCGTATGTCGGGCGCCAGTTTAGCAGAAAGATCTGCACTGCTGTCGAAAATAAGCCATGATTTAAAGCCAAAACGGATATTTGCCACCTCACCTCCCAGCTTATAAGAAGGCTGAGCAGTAAAAATGGTCTGTTGGTTCAACCCGCTGTCAAGTTGATTTCTGCCAAAAGAAAGCAGGTATCTTTCTGCAATTTCACTGGCATTAACAAAAGTAATTCCTGCATTGAGAAAACCGGTTCCTTCATATGTAGGTTTTTTAATATCTGCAAAAAAACGGCCCAAATGCTCACGCTGACCTGTTCGTGTACCAAAATAATGATAAAGAAAGTCGAAATCAAAGGTAAAGTCATTTTTCCGTGCAGCTACATTTTCAAGATTAATATTGAAGCTGCCCTTTGTAAAAGTTTGTCTGCTTCCCAGGTAATTTATCTCTTGTTCCTCTGTTTTTAAAACATCAGGTATAGGCTCAGCAGGATACCCATAGTAATTAAACCCGTTATGATTAAATCCCAGGTTTATTGCCAACACTGAATTCCGAAACAGGTGTTTCAAAAACATTTCTCCTACATTGTCAGAATAGGGTGCATCTACCCGATCTCCTCCTTCAAGTTTGATTTTGCTGTGCGATGACAGATGCTTTCCATGCAATCCGAACAACGTATTTTTAATGTTCTGACTATTAAAAAACAGCTCTCCGTAGGGCCGGTTATAATTCCCTGCACCTGCCCTTACAATTCCATAACCGGTGTCATCTTTAGGCTCTGACACAAAAGTGGCAGCTTTTAAGGTATTAACAGAAAATGTATTATAAATAGGCTGACTAAAAATACTGTAATTAAAAGTGGGCTTCTCCTGGGGCGCATCTTCAATGCGTGGCATGCTGCTTATTTTATTTGCATCCGCAATTTTAGGTCTGAACGATTTTATAACCTCAACTTCTCTGTTAAGTGTTGTATCACGTTGTGCCATTGCCATACCCGAAATGCACACAAGCATTGAAAAGAAAATACTCCTGATAGTTTTCACGAACATATTTTTTTCTTTTTTTAATTTTCGTTGATTCTCATTTGGAAGGAACTGTCTCTCGCATTTTGTTGGTCTGCCTTCTCTTTAGCTTCAATTGCAGTCAGCTTTCTTGAAGCTTCTGCCTTAACACCGTCATTATCTGCGCCGTAATTTTCAACTACACTGCGTAAAGTATGTTTTGCCTGAAAATCATCACCGCGGTCAAGGTATACATCGGCAAGCAGCAAAAAGGATTTACCAAGCCAAAACTGGAAGGGTGTTCCTTTAGAAATAAAATCCATGATTTCTTCTTCCGTTTGTTTCTTTTGGTTCTTCCTGTAGTAAATCTCTGAAACCAGAAATTTCGCCTCAGCGCCTTTTTCAAGCTTGGTATCAACGGCTACTTCAATTAAACCACTAAGGGCTGCATCTAAATTGCCCGTAAGGTAATTTGACTTCCCTATAATATATGCAGCTTCCCTTTTCCAGACCTCATTGGCTACTTCAGACTTCCGAACTTTTTCAGCAGCTGCAATTGCTGCCGGGTATTGCCTCAATTCAAAATTACTGCGCATCTGACCAGTAAACGCTTTTAGCTGGTTCCATTTGCTGCCTGCAACTTTTTCGAGCCGGTTAAATAAATCGAGCGCTTCGTTATAATTTCCGGCATTAAATGTCAGTTCCGACGCACGGGATAGTGCCTGCTCACTAAAAACATTGCCTGGCTGTTTGGCGACAAAGGAATAGTGTGTATTTGCTTCGGAATATTCACCATTCTTGTATAACATTTCAGCCAGGTAAAAATGTGCATTTACAGCAAAACTACCATTCGGAAACTGCTGCAGGTATTTTTTCAGCTGATTTACAGCCGCTTCATCTCCTGACATATACAATCTTTCTGCAGCTGAGTAGGTGAGAGAATCCTGTTCTGACACGGTCACATTTACACCACCTCCAAGCTTACGGGTATATGCAATGTAAGCATCTACATTGTTCATCTCTACATAGCTGTTTCTGATTCCCAGCAACGCCGCCTGGGCCTCCGGGGTTCCCGGGAAATTTTCAGCGACTTGCTTATAAAGGGTAAGAGCCTGATTAAAGTTACTGCTGTTGAATTCAATTAATCCCATTTGCAGCAGTGCTCTTGGATAAAAAGCACTTTCAGAATATTCAGCTACAATTTGTTTATAGCTGTTAACAGCCTGTGCGTTTTGACCCAGTCGTTCATAGGTCCTCCCCAGTTCATACAATACATCATCTATATATTCTGAGTCAGGAAAACCTTCAAGTAAACGCTGCAATGAATTAATTTTGCCCTGCTGATTATTTTGAAGCCCCTGGCTGAATGCAATCTGATACAACGAATAATCTTCATCGAACATTTTCATATCAAATGCGTTCTGGTAATTTTCCCGTGCCAGGTTGTATTGTGTATTCAGAAAGTAATAATCGCCCAACCTGTTGTATGCATCGGCAAGACGCTCGTTACGCTGACCTTTTTGTGCATTTATAAAATTTCGGAAATGTGTTGAAGCCTGCTCATAATTTTCAAGTTTAAAAAAAGCATATCCCAGGTTGTATTCAGCATCCCTGTATTCAGGAAGAGAAAAGGCTCCTGCTGTCTGAAGGAATCTTGAATAATTACCTGCTGAATTGCGATAGTCGCCCAACCGGTAGAAGGCTTCCGCTTTCCAATAAAGTGCCCTTGCATTCAACTCACTGCTGTAACTGCTGTGCTGCAACGACAGGTTGAAATGATCGACAGCCTGACTATAAGCCAGGTTATTAAAAAGCTCAAGTCCATGGTAAAAAGCAACCCGCTGATAAGCCCTAAGAATATCAGGTGATTTATTCTCAATCTTTTCGATGGAGTTCATGGCATCACGGTAATTGCGGGTAACCATAAACACCTCTGTGAGGTACCGGTAAGCTTCTGAGTTTCTTTGCGAATTTGGATATAGACTGATGTACCGGTCAAAAGCTTTGATGGTTTCATTAAACGGAGAATAGGATAATTCGTAGGTAAGCTTTGCGTAACTGAACAGAGCATCTTCTTTTATTTTTTCGTTGAAATCCAGTTCGGAAGCTGCTTCAAAGGCAACCCGCGCTTTTTCTTTATCGCCAATTTTTATGTAACTGTCAGCCAGATGATAATAAGCATTCTGAGCCATTTCATCTCTGCCCCGCGAAGCATTTTCAAGCACGGGAACTGCTTTCTCATAATTCCCTGTAGTGTAATAGCTGTAACCAAGCAGATAATTATCTTCTCTTGTCTTGGGACCAGATGTTTCGTAATAGCTTTCCAGGTATGGAATAGCTTTTTGGTATTCCCTGAGGTGAAAATAGGAATCACCAATAATTTTTGATAATTCACTTCGATGCTCCGGCTCAACGTCATCAAGAATGGAAATCGTATAATCCACTACGTCATTATATCGTTCTTGCTTATAATAAATATGACTGACATACAATGGAATAACCCTGGAATAAGAGGGGTCATTTTCAAGTTTGGAAAAACCATCCAATGCCGACTGGTAATTATCCTGAAGGTACATGATATGAGCCCAATAATAAGTGGCAGGGCGGCTATAGAGGTTATTCTCATCTTTTATTTCCTGAAATTCGCGGAGGGCTTCCTCTGTATCATCCTGCATCAAATGAGAATAACCTGTTTCATACCGCAGCTGAATGAGTTCATTTTTACTGAGAGAAGTCCGGTCAATATCTTTATAGGTTCTGATTACTGCAGCATAATGTTTCTTATCGAAATGATACCCTGCAAGATCAAACATGGCTCTGTTAATATAAGGACTATCGGGATAATCTTCTATAAATTTTTCAAGGAACCGGTTGCCCGAGTTATGTCCTGCCTTTAAGGCAGAGGCGGCTTTAAAATATAAAGCTTCAGAATAAAGTTCCGATTTCGGTTCAACCTGCTTTTGAACTTTCTCAAACTGACGGTAAGCTGCATTGTATTTCTCCTGACGGAACAATTCCCGGGCAAGTTGTAAATCTTCTTCAACTGATTGATAAATAGCAGTTTTTTGAGCAAATGCTTCAGGCGAAATAATAAAAGATACAGACAAAATCAGAAAAAAAAGTATTGTCTTCATGCTTTAAGTAGTTTCATTAATTTTCTAACAATGATAAAAATTCCGGCTTATCGGACTTGTTCCTTTTTAGCAGCAACTCTCCAAATCCAAAATCATACCATTTATTTTCTTGCCGTAATGGCATTCAAAATAAAATCATAAATAATTAACCGGTAACTAAAATTCTAAGTTAGATATTATTGCTATCATTGCCGGGAAAAATATGCTTCTTTTCTTAACATGAAACTGTTTATTTCGTTTCTTTATTATATCGGGGAAGGAAAAAAAAATTTATATTCAATGCAAATTGACTAAAATAGATGGCAAAACAAAAAGTTATAGAATTGTTATCGGTTGATATCATGCAGGGAGGTACATTAGTGCTTTCAGATATTAATCTTGAAATAGAAGCAGGAGAATTCGTTTTTATAACCGGGAAGGTAGGTACCGGCAAATCTAGCCTCATCAAAACATTAAATGCTGAAATTCCGTTAATCAAAGGACATGGTGAAGTGGCAGGATACGACCTTCAGGGAATCAACCACCGGGATACTGCCCGATTAAGACGAAAGCTGGGTGTGATTTTTCAGGATTTCCGGTTATTACCCGATCGCAACATCTATGAAAACCTGGCATTCGTATTAAAGGCTACCGGCTGGAAAAACAAAGAGGAAATTTCCCTTCGCATCGAACAGGTACTTAACCGGGTTGGAATGGTTTCAAAAAAAGATAAAATGCCTCACCAATTAAGCGGTGGCGAACAACAGCGTATAGTTATTGCGCGTGCTATTCTAAATGACCCGATTATTCTTCTGGCCGATGAACCCACCGGAAACCTTGATCCGGAAACCTCAACCAATATCCTGAATTTGTTCATAGAGCTAAACAATGAAGGGAAAACGGTTATTATGGCCACTCATGATATTGCCGCTATTGCAGGAAAGCCGGCCCGGACCCTTGTCTGCTCAAACGGGTTAATCTCTGATTCTTCATCCGAAATGGTTTTACTCGATTTCGAAAAAGCATTTGGAACAGTTTAACGCAAAATTTCCATTACTGCTTTAACACATTATTTTCCCCTAAATAACAGTGAATTGGTTATCTAAATATGATAATTAACCTGCTATGCGTGTGGCACTTATCTAATTTGCCACTTTACCCCGGTAACTATAAATGAAATCTTTCTGAGTATCAAAATACTTCATCCCGACACTACTTCTTTTTTGCTTTTAACAGACAGAAGTTTTAGCTTAATTTTAATTCATAGTTTATTCGATGTTTATTCGATGTTTATTCGATACAAATTCGCGAATTCACGAATTTGTATCGAATAAATATCGAGAGTGGTTCAAAGAAAAGATTGCTCCAAAGAAAATACGGTGGAAAGGTTTTCTCCAACGAACAAAAAGACTTTTTGATCATGAATCAGAATTCTGCACAAAAAAAATGAGGAAAACTTTAAGAAATTAAGAGGAATTAAGATGTACGAAAGTGGAATATAAACGGAGTAAAAAAGTTAAGTGACAATTGTTTTTAATTTGTTAAAAAGGTATTAAATATGCGGTAAATTATTTTTTCTTCTTTTTCCCATGTAAACTCACGAGAAGCCAGTTCCAGGTTCTTTTTCCATCTCGTCATTTTTTCTTCATTATTTAACATTCCCAATAATACTTCTGCCAGTTTTTCCGGTGTCAATTCCTGTATGATTTCACCAATTTCATATTGTTTGACAATTGCAGCCATCTCGGGAAGATTGGTAACCAGTACCGGGACTCGGGCCTGAATGTAATCAAACAATTTGTTGGGAAGTGCATAATGGTAATTTAAACCAATATCTTGTTCAACAGAAAGACCAACGGCAGCCAATGGAGTAATTTCCGTCAACTCCTGAATGGGGATTTTTCCTAAAAATTCTACCCGGTCAAGCAGCCCTTCTTCTTCTGCCAATCTCATAAGCTCTGTACTTTTATCTCCTTCGCCGGCAATTACGAGCCGCACATCTTGAAGGTATTTCATTGCAAGAATCGCCTGCTCCAGACCTCTGCCCATATTAAGTGCGCCCTGGTATAAAACCATACTACTCCCCTTGTCTGGAGTGTTTATTTTGCTGTTATCCCTGGCTGCCGGAAAATTCCTGATTATATGAAAAGGAATTTTATATTTTTCGCTGTATATATCCGCCAGGGACCTGTTCACAGTAATTGCAGCATGAACATGTGGCACCATCTTTTGTTCCAGCCATTCCCATATCCTTTTTACTCCGGGCCGGTTCATGAGTTCAGGAACTTCTGTGAAATATTCATGACTGTCGTATACAAGTGGTTTCCTCTTCAACCGGGAAATGATAAAATTGGCAGGCAAGGTATCCAGATCGTTCGACAGCAAAACATCAAATTTTGAAAACAGGAGATAAAGAAACAGCCTGGCATTAAAGCAGGCATAAAATAAAGGCCCTTTTTTAATCGGCAACCTGAAACGAATGGTTGAATATTTTCTTTCTTCAATCCTCAGGCTGCCGGGAAGTTTCCTGCCAATAAGCGTTACCTGGAACCCCATATCTGTTAAAGTATTGCTTATCTTATGAACACGGTTATCCGACACCAGATCACTGGTAACCGATATGATGATCTTTTTATTGGTTGCTGATTCCAATCCTGAAATTTTTAATTCCCCGTAAAATTCGGTAAAATTTTTCAAACAGGATGCATGAATAAAAAACACTACCGAACCCCGGCGCGAGTTGATTGTTTGTGTGTAAAAGAATTTAACACCTGGAGAGGCAAAGAGTGGGCAGGGTTCAAAATTATTTAATATCACTATGAGGGTCTAAATATGAATCAATTGAAAGAAGTCCGGAAACCAACTTCCTATGGCAGGGCATTTGCCATTGGTATTGGTTTGAATGTAGTCTTTGTGGTAATTGAAGTCATTTTCGGGCTGCTGGCAAATTCATCGGCCCTGCTGGCTGATGCGGGGCATAATGCCAGCGATGTGCTGGGTTTGGCATTTGCATGGACCGCTGCCTGGCTTGCAACGATTAAACCCAAGGGTAAATACACCTATGGATTACGTAAAACCACCATCCTGGTATCCATACTCAACGCTTTGCTTTTATTCGGGGCAGTGGCTGCCATCGGCTGGGACGCAATTGGCAAGCTTAAAAACCCACAGCCGGTAGCTGGCAGCCAGGTTATACTCGTAGCAGGTATAGGGGTGGTCATAAATACAATTACTGCCATCCTGTTCATAAAAGGACAAAAGCATGATTTGAATATCCGGGGTGCCTTCCTGCATATGGCTGCCGATGCTGCAGTGTCGCTCGGTGTGGTGGTGGCTGGAATAGTAATTATTACAACTGGAAAATACTGGATAGACCCGGTAATGAGTTTTATAATTATCATTGTGATTCTATATGGAACTATACAATTGTTCTCTGATTCGGTGAACCTGGCCCTGGATGCGGTACCTAAGAATATTAATGTGGAACATGTTAAAAAATTTATTGAAAACAAGGAAGGTGTAGAAAGCCTGCACGATTTGCATATCTGGGCTATGAGCACTACCCAGGTAGCTCTTACCGCTCACCTGGTAATGCCTCAGGGCAGTGATGACTGGTTCATCAGGGAACTTAACAAGGATCTGGAACATGAATTCAATATTGCTCACACAACATTTCAGATAGAAAATGAAAACCTACAAAAACATGAAGATTGCTGAATACAATTATATTTGCAGTTATGGAAATCTTTACAAAAGAACATAAAGTATTCAAACTCATACACAATAACTATGATCTTTTGCCGGTACTCAATCGTTTTGGAATCCGGCTCGGTCTGAAAGAAAAAACAGTTGAGACTATTTGCAGGGAGAAAAAAATTAATCCTGATTTTTTCCTTGCCATAGTTAACACTTTCACCAATGAAAATTATTTCCCCGAGGAAGAATTGTTATCGTTTTCTCCGCTCGAAATAATCGAATACCTCAAAAGAACCCACAGGTATTATATTCATTATGTGCTGCCTAAAATGAGCACACAACTGGAGCAGCTCGTAGCAAGCAGTACTTCGGGAAACCAGGAGTTAACAATGGTAAATCAGTTTTATAAACAATACACAAAGGAATTGATAGAGCATATCGATTATGAGGAACAAACTGTTTTTCCCTATATCGAGAAAATGATAAGCAGTCATAAATCAGAAGGCAGATATTCCATTCTTTCATTCGAAAAAGAACATACCAATGTTGACGAAAAGTTAAACGATCTGAAGAACCTTATCATTAAATACCTGAATCCGGATTACGACGAAAACCTTTGCAATGAATTTTTAATAACCTTGTTTCGCTTTGAAAAAGATGTATACGATCATGCCCGCATTGAAGATGTTATTCTTCTAAATCAGGCGGTGGCAATTGAAAACAGACTGCGCCAATGAACAGGTTCATTTTTATAATCCACTCTTCTGAAATCGTTCGTAAAGGATTAGCGGCCATTCTGCGTAATTTCTTCAACATAGAAATAATGCAGATGGAAACGTTGAACCAACTGAATGCTTACCGTAAAATGAAAAACAAATCGGTGCTTATTATACTGGAGGATTTGGGTTACAATAATTTTGAATCTATAAATGCCATCCGGGAAAAGAACCAGGTAAAGTTTATACAGTTTACCGGTCAGTCCGGGTTCCAAAATTCTACTCCCTTCGATTGCGAGGAATTCATCAACCTAGAAACTACTGCCATCGGACTGCAGGAAATCATTTCCAAGTGTTTGAAATCGGGGGAAAGACCAACACGTTCCAATGAAAACGATGAACTCACAATCCGCGAAAAAGAAGTATTGAGGCTTATTGCCATGGGGCATTCCAATAAGGCAATAGCCGAAAAATTATTTATAAGTATACACACGGTTATCTCCCACCGGAAAAACATTACTGATAAAACCGGGATCAAGTCCATCTCAGGGTTAACCGTATATGCTATCCTGAACAACCTCATTGACACAAATTCTCTCAACACAGAAGATCTGATCTAAGAATCCCTATTAATAGGGATTTTACATCCCGATTCACAATATTAGTTTTGCCTCCGTTAATTTTAATAAATCTAAATAAAAGTTATGAGGCAATTTTTCATTCTCCTGGCCCTTTTTATATGGGTCGGTTCAAAAGCACAAACCACTGACAGTCTCCCGTCAAACCTGTATATGAATGTGGCTGAAAGACTGCTCCACACGGACGGAAACCTTAAAATAGGCGGATATGGCAGCATCGATTACAATCAGCCGTTGAATTCAGATATTCGCCAAAACGGACTGCTGGATGTACACCGTTTCATTATGCTGCTTGGTTACAGCTTCAATAACCGCACTCAGTTTATTTCAGAAATTGAATTTGAGCATGTAGTAGAGGTTTATATAGAACAGGCCTTTTTGCAGCATAAAATCAACAACTTTATCAACTTTAGAGCCGGGTTGATGCTCACCCCGATGGGTCTTACCAATGAATACCACGAACCTAATCTGTTCAGGGGAGTTGAACGGCCCATGATCGACAACCACATTTCCCCCACCACCTGGCGTGAGATTGGAGCCGGTTTCATGGGTTATGTCCTTCCGGCTTCCCTAAAATACCAGGCTTACGTAATGAATGGCTTCAAAAGCTACGATGGTAGTGCAATACTCAGCGGCCGGGGATTACGCAGCGGCAGGCAAAAAGGTGCTGAAAGCTTTGTCAGTGCACCAAACTTTGCAGGGAAGGTAGAATATTTTGGGATCAGGGGCCTGAATGTCGGAACATCATTGTATGCGGGGAAAACCCAGAGTACCCTTTACCATGGAATCGACCGCAACGACCAGGCAGCAACAGCACGGGCGGACTCCTCAGTGGTGGGTATTACCATGGTGGGCATTGACGGCCGCTATACCACAGGAGGTTTGTACCTGAAAGGACAGTATTACTTAACCAACATTTCTAATACCGATCAATACAACCGCTTTACTGCAAAAGCCAATGGAACACCAAACGACCTTGGTAGCTCTCAGACTGGTTTCTATGTGGAAGCCGCATACAACCTGTTCAGGGGATTACCCAATATGAAGTCAGAACTGGTGCCATTTGTCAGATATGAAAAATGGAATACACAAAGAACAATGGAAGAAGGATTTACTGCCAACCCAAGCTTCGACCGGCAGGCCATTATCACCGGACTGGAATGGGAAATGGCCCGGGGAGCATTGCTGAAAGCTGATATGGAGTTTGTAAAAACAGGTGCTGCCGGCAGTAAATTCATGAAGACCTTTAACGCAGGTGTGGGCGTGATGTTTTAAAGCAAATTAAAAAATGAAAAATTTATTTCTGGTTCTTTTTATTTTAACATGCGTAACAACAATTGGGCAGGGCATTTCTGATGACTTGCCCAAACCTGTCTTACGGATTTTAAACAATACATATAAAAAACAGCAAGTAATTTTAACCGAGCTTCAGGCAGAAAAGCAAAGAACTGAAAGCGACCGGTTCTATGAGATATATACCGGCGGCTCTGCTTCACCCACCGGATACCTTCATATAGGTACAGTAAACACCTGCCGTACCGGAGGATGTTCTTTATCAGGAGGGCTTGCAGCGGCCGATCCTGCCAGTGAATATTTCGACTACCTGATCCTGTTCAGTCCTGAGCTTGCAGTAGAAAACGTACAGGTATTCAACTACCAGGCAAGTTACGGCCACGAAATCACTGCGCGAGGATGGCTAAGACAGTTCCAGGGATTTAAGGGTGAGAAAACCCTTGAGCCGGGTAAAAACATCGATTCCATTTCCGGAGCCACCATTTCGGTGTATGCCATTACCAATGATGTGCAGTGGAAAACTAAACAATTGCGGAAAATGATTCAGAAGGATTATTCATCCAACTTATCGAAGCCGTAGGTTTCCATATGCCTGTCGACCTTCTTTACCAGTCCCTGCAATACCTTGCCCGGGCCGATTTCAGTAAATGATGTGGCGCCGCCGGCAATCATGTTCCTGACGGTCTGTGTCCATCTGACCGGGGCAGTAAGCTGTGCAATCAGGTTTTGTTTTATTTCCGAAGAATTGGTTACAGGAAGGGCATTCACATTTTGGTATACCGGGCAAACTGGAATATTAAACGTAGTTGATTCAATGGCAGCTGCCAATTCTTCGCGGGCAGGTTCCATCAGCGGAGAATGAAAAGCGCCGCCAACCGGAAGCTTCAAAGCTCGTTTAGCCCCTCTTTCGGTAAGCAACTCGCAGGCCCTGTCAACTCCGGCAACTGAGCCCGAAATAACCAACTGACCGGGGCAGTTATAATTGGCCGCTACAACAACATCGTTAACCGATAGACAAACTTCTTCCACCACCTCATCGTCGAGGCCAACTATGGCAGCCATTACAGATGGTTCCTTTTCGCAGGCCTTCTGCATGGCAAGGGCACGCTTCGACACCAGCCTGAGCCCGTCCTCAAAGGTCAGTGCCCCGCAGGCCACCAATGCTGAAAACTCACCAAGCGAATGGCCGGCTGCCATATCGGGTGCAAAGTCTTTAATTGTCCTTGCCAGTAATACGGAATGCAGGAAAATTGCAGGCTGGGTAACTTTGGTCTGCTTTAAATCTTCGGCTGTGCCTTCATACATCACATCCGTGATGCTGAAACCAAGAATTTCATTTGCCCTGTCAAACAATTCGCGGGCTTCTGCCGAATTCTCATAAATATCCTTCCCCATGCCGGGGTATTGTGCTCCCTGTCCGGGAAATACATACGCCTTCATTTCTTTTTTGTTTTTAAATTTCGGGAGGCAAAGGTAATTGATTTTGGGTAAAAGAGAATGAAGCCAGCAACACCTACGGTTGTTATGCTATTGCCTCTTTAGGATTAGGACCAAAACGGTTGTCTCCAGGATTACTGTCCATCACCATCAAGACTAGAAGCCAGATTGCTCCCAGTAATGGTATTAATGAAATCAATATCATCCATCCGCTTTTACCAACATCGTGCAACCGTCTGACGCCTACAGCTAATCCGGGTATAATTAAAGCCAGCACATAAATTCCATATAAAGGGCCATATCCAAATTCACCACTGGCTATTCCTAATATATTATCCAATAACATTGCTGCAACAGCAAGAATTATATTGAATAAAAAAAACATCCAATATTCTTTTCTTCGTGCTCTTCCATTAAAATCAGCATACTGCCTTAAAGCTTTTAAGTACCAATTCATGATTTAATAATTTTGATTAATTTTTATCTGTCTTTAGTGCAATAAAACTAAAAAATATTTTGTTCAAAAACAAGCCTAAGGCAGTTGATGTCACCTATCAGATATTAATCCTCAAAATTCAATTCAGAATAAAATATTCAGAGAAAAATTGTAAACTAAACGACATGCCCCATCATTTGACGGCTGATTTTTAATTCATGTTTAAACATTTTTTATGTAAGTTTGAAGGAATCAATCTGCTAATGAATCATCAGGATTGTCAGTGATATTTAAACAGATTTACATTTAATTCATTCTAATAATGAAATCACGTATACTATTAATTATTATTATAACCTTCATAATTAAATCGTTTGCAGTAGCTCAATATACATTTCATGGTAAAATTACGGATTCAGAATCCGGTAAACTGTTAAAGGCTACGGTGGCTGTCTGGAATAATGAAGGCAAGGATATAGAGCCGGAAGGGCAAACAGAATATGTTGTATACCTGGGTAAGAAGCGCTGGTATGTGGATGGGAAATTCAGTATTTCAAGTACAGATAACAAGTTACACATTGAAATACGCCGCGGACTGGAAACGCTTCCCCTGACTGATGTCATTACATTATCAGAAGAAACGGAAGAGAAGGAATTCAAACTTCAGCGCTGGACAAATATGAACAATAAGGGGTACCTTAGCGGTGATTCGCATGTCCATTACATCAGACCGAAGTCTGCCATCCTTCAGATGCAGGCTGAAGATTTGCATGTAGTTAACCTGTTGACCAGTGATTTCACCAACGATTCAGAACTGTTTACAGGAACACTTAATGAACATTCAACTTCAGAGCATTTTATTTATGTAGGTCAGGAGATAAGGGACTGGCAACTTGGCCATGCCAATCTGCTGGATTTAAAAACTATTATAGAACCATTGAAACCTTTTGGAGGCAATTTCATTTCAGAATCGAATCCAAACCTGCTTCTTTCTCCAAGACTGGAGGAATCCATAAAGCAAGGTGCTGCCAACGTATGGGCTCATTTTTCAAATCTCCCCGGACTGGAATCTGCTGTTGCATTCCCACTGGGATTGATTCATGCTGTGGAGTTAATGACATACGACGATCCTACCAGACTTCCCAGCCACATTTCACCATGGGATTTTACACAATTACCCCCTGAACAGTTCCCGCTCATGAGAGGAATGGACTTGTACTATCAGTGGCTCAATGCAGGATTCCAGGTGCCAATAACTGCCGGCACTGATAAAATGGGCAATGATATTCCTGTCGGCAGCAACCGGAATTATGTATACACAGGAGGTGAAATCAGCTATAGCAGATGGATTGACGGAATGAAAAAAGGAAGAGGTTTTATAACCAACGGCCCTATGCTTTCGTTTTCTGTAGATAATCATTTGTCGGGCGATAATATTAGTTTTAACGGAAAGAAAACGGTCAGGGCCAAAGTTAAGGCAGAATCCCTGCTGCCTTTCTCAAAACTGGAAATTATTGCCAATGGGATGCCGGTTGCCTTCAAATCCTTGAGAGGAATCCGGAAAGATACAACAATATATATAGCTGAACTGGAAGCAGAAATTAACCTTGATAAAAGCACCTGGATAGCGGCAAGAGTTACCTCATATAATACATCCGGTATTCTCCCCAGAGGATTGACTGTATTTGCACATACCAATCCGGTTTACTTTTTCCTGGATGAAAAACCTGTATTCAGAAAGTCCTCTGTCAACTATCTATTAAATTATCTTGAATCAGGCAGGAACTGGATTACAAACCATGCTAATTTTTCCAGTGAACAGGAAAAGGAGGAAGCATTGATTCATTTTAATAAAGCAACTGCAGTGCTTAAATCCCTAAATTGAGGAGACAAATAAAATACACTTAATTTTGCAAAATAACCTCCACATGAATTAGAAGACTGTTTTTACTGAAGGTGATCAATCCGTAAATTTTAAAATCCGGATTTATTCGATAATCAATTTCGCGATTTGCTGAAATTTCTTGCCTGTCGATCTCAGATAATAAATTCCCGGAAGGAACCGGTCTAAATCAATCCTGTTTAAGGAAGAAACCGCTTTCTGTTGAAAAACAATTCGTCCGTTTGCATCCATTATTTCCATCAGGGTATCCTCCGGAAACCACTTATATTTTACAGTAACATTTTTTTTAGCGGGATTTGGGAATAATATAAAATCATCCCCTTCACCAATCTCTCCTGCTGAATAGGTAAGCTTCTTTACATTTAATATGGTCGTAACAACGCTGTCACATCCAGCAGAAGACTGAAGCGTTCTTGAATATTCTCCCGGGACGGACCAGCCCTTGTAACTCTCCCCTTCATTGATTTCAATTTCTTCTGTAGTGTATTCAATTGGAGTTATTGTTAAATGAGTAGTAATAAATTGCTGTGTTATTACAGTATCTTCAGATACTGCTTTAAGAACAAAATCATCAAAATAAACCGAATGACCTTTCGGCAGGCCGTTTCCCATGTATACACGAAATGAAACATCATCGGCAGTATGGGTGGCAGATAATTTTATTTTGAATTCCTCCCATTCCTTTCCTACTTTTGGAATTACGTTTTCAAAAGTGCCATAATGGGTGTATGGGGAACTTCTCTGAATTGCGACAAATTTTTTTATTTCAAATTCAGTTGTACCTTTTGCGTAAAAAGACAATTCATACTCCCGGCCTGCTTCCAGTGAAAAATTTACAGATGAAGTAAACTGAAGTTGTGATATAGACGAACCGGTAGATACACAATTCAATTTTATACTTCCGGGAGCAGAAACATAATCGTTGTTTTCGGCGGTCATGGTAAGTGAATATCCGGAAGCACCCCATACTGACCAGGATGCTGTTCCACTGCTAAAATCACCATTGGCAATTAAATTTGAACCTTCAGTACCAACCAACTTGTTTTCTCTTATTACCCCTTGATATGTACCGGGCTCGTGCCAACCCTGATAATCTTCTCCTTCACAAATGGTTACATATTCTGAAAGGGAGCCACTTCCAATAAGTATTTTTGAAGTGAAAGGCTCTAAAACAAAAGGTTCAGTCACTTCATTTCCCAACACATCCTTAAAAACTGTTTCTGAATCAAGCTCAATGGTTTTATCGTTTTTTGTATCATTATAAAATAAAACCTCTGTTTCGCCTTCTGCCAATGGTGTCACATTTATGGTTGAATTTTGTTCCTGTCCGGTTGCCGATTTCCACCCATCAAAACACAAGTAGGTGGATCCGCTTCTGAAGATGCCATCGTCTGCATAAGGATTCACATAAATATTGTAATCGCTTTCAGCCAGCCTTTCCGACTCATAGATTAAGACCTGCCTGGCCAGAAAGTCATCCTTATCACTGGCTGCCATCATCAGATTATTATTGATTTTATTTTTAATTGTTCCACTCGAGTGAAGAACATGTATCGACTGACGTGCATCCAGAATTGTATTGTTGCGGACGGTTGTATTTTCGTTCTTATGCAGTTTTATTCCTGCGTTTGTACAATGAGCGATGGTGTTGTTTTCAACCGTCACTCCCTTTGCACTTTCATCAATGTAAATGCCTTCGCCGATATTTCGTGTTGAAATGTATCCATATTTTTCGCCCAGTACGTTTAATACAATATTGTTTCTTACTATACTACCCTCTGGTCCAACAGGTGTAGTGCGATTGTACCAGCTTGTATAAATTCCTCCATTGTCGCTTTTCAGAAGACATGCATCCTTTACAAAATTATACTCGATAATATTATTCGGACGTGCAAATAAAATACCGTTGTAGCCTGTTTCGGTGACCCTGTTGTAGCGAATTTTATTGTTGCCATTCTCACCGGCAACGTAAATTCCACCACCAAAATTATCTTCTCCAGTGCCTGTTAATCCCAGATTATCAAACAATGCAACTTTAGAAACCTTATTATCTTCAATCAAAGAATGGGAAGTTCGCAGGTACATCCCATAATGATTAACCCCTGTAATTTTATTTTTAGTTATGGTAACTCTGATTGCTGATGTCTCGCAATAAATACCAAATCCATTGACAAAAGAAACATCATTACGGTCAATAACCACATCATTGCTATTTCTTAAACGAATTCCACTATCTGACTGATATAGAAAATGAATGTCACTAACAGTTACAAAATTTGCAGTGTTTAAATATATTCCGTCTCTGTGAACCGATGCATAAATTGAGTAATTAGAAGGGCAGTCACCATTTGGTGTCCATAAATACACTGTCTTTGAAGCAGCATCGTAATACCATTCACCTGCCTGGTCTAAAAATTCCAGTTTATTCATAAGAAAAAATCCCAAGCCCTGCCGTAATGAGTGCCGGGGGGCTCTGTTTAAAGTCAATCTGTTCCCCTCCGAACGTAAAACATCAATTAAGTCTGCGGTATAGTAATGTGTTCTGCAAAATATTTTGGCACCTTTATAATCCAATGTTCCATCAAGATCATTAGCCGTCAGTGAAGTGAATCCGTCGGTGGAGTTGATGAATACATACCCTGAATTGGGATGTCTGGCAGCTTTCATTTTTTCATCTTCCACAAACAACTGATTTATGTTGCCATTAAAAGTTGCCTTGTAAATGTTTCCGGTATGTTCTGTCCAGCCGGTAATCTTTTCAGAACCGTATATTTTCGGCTTCTCACCTTCTCCATAGGCTCCGTAAATAATTGGCCTGCCTGAGATACCGGGAGCATTAACAGTAATTGTACCTGACCATTTATCTCCCCTTTTAAATAAAATCTGGTCACCTGGCTGAAAGTATGTATTATTAACTTTTGACAATGTTTTCCAGGGTTTCCCGATACTTGTACCGGCACTGGAATCGTCTCCTGAATTACTTACATAATAAACTGTTGCGTTGACGGTTGATATTAGGGAATAAAGAATGATAATGAAAAAAAAGCTGAAGCTGCGCTTTCTGAAATTCCATCTGAAAACGATCAGCGGTTTCTCAATTAAAATAATATTCATGGTCTAATTTGGTTGTTCAATTTTTTACTCAATTTCTTTAAGTAATTGTTTTGCTGTGTTCTACTACAGCAAACCACTATTCCTTTTTGGGATTTATTTAATCAATTTCTGGCAAAACAATAATATTTAAAAATTTCAATATACCCAATAGTAATCCACATATGCTTCATTTAAATTTTAATTACCTGATTTCCAGAATTTAGCTTTTTATCCCGACAAGAAGGTTATTTCAACTAAAATCTTTGGCGCAAATTCAGCAATTCAATAATAATTATATAAGGCGTTGTACAAATCATTAAAATTTAGTAATTTGAATCATTTACTATGAAAAATATTTTATGAGAAGTTCTAATTAATTTTTTTTTGTTAGATGAAATTATATAAAGCGAACCATTAAATAATGATCCTCATAAGTTGATAATACAAAAACTACTACCATGAAAAACAAAAACACTTTTCGAATCGGCCTGTGTATGGCGGGAGCAGTTTCAGCAGGTGCATATACAGCAGGAGTAATCGATTATTTGTTGGAAAGTCTGGAACATTGGGATAGGGCAAAGAAATTAGATTTGCCAGATATCCCAAAACATAATGTGATAATCGAAGTTCTGACCGGAGCTTCTGCAGGTGGCATGACAGCAGCAATTACAGCTGGGGCAGTACAGGATGATTTCCCACACATTAATAAAGCAAATGCGACAGACCCTGTCACAAAACAGAATCCGCTTTATAATGCCTGGGTAAATATGACAGAAACTGAAGGCATGGATATGATGAGCCAAATGCTGGATGATGGAGATATTATTAACAGCGAATCCAAAGAGGTTAAATCCATTTTTAATTCCACCTTCATTGAAACTCTGGCAGCAAACACTATTGATAATTTCAGAAAAAATCCCGACTGTAAAAGGGATTATATTGCAAATAACCTAGAGATTATTACAACTTTAACGAACCTCAGAGGATTAAACTACAAAATAAAATTTAAAACAGCACTGGGTGAAAGCGAACACCGAATGCTCCGGCATATGGATATTGCCCATTTTCAATTAACTGAAACCAATACATTCAATAACGACGGGAAAATTCCAATCCATTTTAATTCTTCAGATGAAGGAAATCGTGATGTTCTTAAACAAGCAGCAATGGCAACCGGAGCATTTCCTGTTGGCCTGGCACCAAGACAGGTTTGCAGAAGCCAGGAATACATATATACACAACCTTACCTGAATATTGGGAAAGATAGTATCATTACACATCAGGATCCCAAATATATTTGTGTAACCGTTGACGGAGGCTTAATTGACAACGAACCCTTTGGTATCACAGATAAAATTCTGGCCAGCAGGAGTATGAGTCAATCTAACAATACCAGACCTATAGAAAAAAGCGCCTCAAAATTTGATACTACTGTTATTATGATTGATCCCTTCCCAAATTATGATACCAAAACTGAAGATCAATATATGCCAGAAGAAGCTTTAAAACATACCATCCCGGCGATTTTAAAATCAATGCGTCAGCAACTAATGTTCAAAGGGGAAGAACTTGAAAATGCTTATGATGAGGATAATTATACCCGGTTCATGGTTGTTCCCATAAGAAGAGATGCTAAAACTGGCAATTCATGCGATTATCCGCTTGCGTGTGGTGGTTTGAGCGGATTCTCCGGATTCTTTAATAAAGAATTCAGAATGCATGATTTTTTACTGGGGAGAAGAAATGCCCAACGATTTATTCAGAGATATTTTAGTGTACCAGCCAACGCAAATAATCCCATTATTGAAAATGGATATGAAAATATAAAAGACAAATTTCTTATTCAGGGTGATAATAACGAGAATTTTTTACCAATTATCCCCGACATACGGATTACAGAAAATAAACAAACTTCTTTACATGAAATAAAAAAACCTGATTTGGAAGAAAAAATCGAATTTCCTTCAGTTAAATTGAGCTACATCATGTCTTTGGAAAAAAAATTCGAAGATCGTTTTGATATTGTTTTTAAATACATTCTAAAAGACAACACCCAAAAAAAAGAAAAAGAAAAAAATAAAGTTGTCGAAAAAATAAGAAGAAAAGGGTGGGTAAAAAGAAATGTTACCGGAAATCTAAGTTCAGGTGTAGTAGATACAGTCACCTATTTTGCCCGTATGAAAGTTAAAAAATTAGCTGCAGAAAATTTTGTCAATTTTATAATTGAAGATTTGGATAAACGAAAACTTCTTATCGATGATGTGAAGAAATAGTAAATTCCCGGGCTTCACGTTTAGAGAATGCCAATACTATAAGATTTATATCCAAAGCTTTTTAATGAAGCAGGAAATAGATAGGGTCTAGGGAAACTAAAAGAAGAAGTAACCTAATGCTGTAAAGAGATTCTTTTTCTGCAAAAAAGTGCCGAAAATGACCTTTATTACTTAATTCTATATTTAATGCTGCAAAAAGTATCTTTACTACTTTCTTCTGGCAATATGAGCATTAATTGAAATGGAATATTAAGATAACATGCAGGAAATAAAAGAATTCCACTGCTCAAGACTAAATATTTGCCTGAGGTGTTCCAGCATTAAGGCATAGGAACGGGAAAAAGCTTCGATATTGGATGATTTGATGCGGTTAACAGATTCCTGGTAACGATCTCTCAACATCTGCATTCTTTGACGATACTGTTCTCTGTTAATCTCTCCGGCTTCCATGCTTTTGTGCAACTGATTGCGGGCAGCCATAATCCGTTGCTGCACATTTCTCATTTGTTCGTGATGTGCATCTATAATGCGTTTATTACGTTCAGAATAATCTGTAAGTATCCTGCTCAACTTTTGTCTTTGGTCCCTGTCGGGTTCCACTGATCGCACACAAATTAACAAAGAATTACGGTTACGGATATCTGTAAATCCAGTGTTATCTGCAGTGTACTCATCAATCAGACTCTTTCGCTCTGAAATGACATCATCATTGTTTTCAGCTAATACATCTTCACTGTTCAGATAGCGATTACCTGCTTCCTCTACCAGCGACTTAATAATGAGTTCAGCCGATTTATCCTCTTCACCTGTTGCTATTTCCACCTCATTTTTTTCACAGGCTAAAATCAGGAATAGAAAAAATAGAACTGCTGTAATTCTTCCAGGAACCAGAGTTTTCATATTTTGAGTTTTTAATTATTTTGCCTAATTGATACAATCAAGATTCAATTGAATTTAAACATCTTACCAAAGATATTAAATTTAGGTGAAATTTACTAATTACAGCAATTAAAGCATATGCTATTTAAATGCAGTAAAAACCACGTAACAGTAAGTTTGTAAATTGCATGGGAAACTCAGAGAATAGTTAGTATTATTGCAGTTCATTGAGGTAAATTATGAATCAGAATATCCGTAATATTTTTATTAAGTCAACGGTTGCCGATGAATACGACAATTATTATCAAAAGGAACCGGGGAAAACGATCGATAAAATTGAAAAGGAACTTATCCTGAGACACATGAATAATTTACCAAAAAGTCACCTGCTTGAATTGGGTTGCGGAACCGGTCACTGGACACAATTTTTAAGTGATATGGGATTTAGAATTACAGCAGTCGATAATTCAGAAGCAATGCTTAAAAATGCCAGGAAAAAGAACATTCAAAATGTGCAATTCCTATTGGCTGATGCCACACGATTGCCGTTTTCTGAGAAAAGTTTCTCTGCCATTGTTTCGGTAACTATGCTTGAGTTTATCAAAGACATCGACCGTGTACTGGATGAAATCGACCGTGTTCTAAAGCCGGAAGGTACAATTGTGCTGGGCTGCCTGAATGCACTATCGGAGCTGGGAAAAATCAAAAACAGCGATCCCGTATTTAAACATGCACGCTTCTTTACTTTGGAAGAGGCAAATGAAATTCTCAGCCGTTTTGGCAACCCAATTAGTATGAAAGGCGTCTACCTTTCACCTTCATTTGAAATTCTGGACGGTACTGAAAATGAATCTGCCGTTGAACCTGCCTTTATTGCAATTTCGGCAAAAAAAAAGAACAAGATACCATGAACATATCGATTGAAATTAGTTACTATCCTTTAATAGATGGATTTGAAAAGCCTGTTGATACTTTTATTGAAAAATTGGCTGAAAATAAAAATATAATCATAGAAAGCGGAACGATGAGCACTCTCCTGACTGGCCCTTACGAGGAAGTAATGGAAATAATTAATAAACAAATGAAGCCATATCTGGAGAAATACCCGTCAGTTTTTACACTGAAGATTTCCAGTGCATGCAATTGTAAAAGTGAATCAACAGATTCATGAATTCTATTTAACTTTCCACGCCGGTATTTAATGAAGTCTTCGTTTTTCCTGTATTTCTTAGTCTTATATTTTCAATTGTGCCTCTAGCCTTTATGTGGTGTGATGCCTGTGTGCTTAACCCGGCAGAAAAATACGTTAAAAAACAAATTTCAGAACCACCCGCCAGAATTTAAAAAAGTTATCTGATACAAGCTGTCGCTGGTGATTCAATTGTTAAAATATTCGGTAAGCAAATTGGTAATCTCCTTAAGGTTTTGGAACCATTCCGGATTAAGGGGCCACATTTGCACCACTTCACCGTCAATTTCTTCAGCAAACACACGCGCCTGCTCCCGGTCAAGATCGCTTTGGATGTAAATAACACGAATGCCTTCCTTTTTGGCAAAATCAACAAGTGATGCCATCCGCTGTGGTGTTGGTTCTTTACCTCCGGGCTCCAGTGAATATTGAACCAAGCCGTATTCACGTGCAAAATAGGAAAGACTGGGATGAAACATGATAAACCTGCGTCCTTCAAAATTCTTTAATTCATTTCTAATTTCACCATCTAATTCATCAATTTTTTTCTCAAACCGAGCTAAATTATCCTGGTATCTGCCTTTTCTTCCCGGATTCAGCAATGAAAGTTCTTCGGTTATGTGAGTCGCCATCTGCTTTACCAATATGGGAGATAACCAGGTATGGGGATTAATTCCGGCAATTTTGTTCCTTTCACCCGAAGGCAATGTTTCATCACTTATTAAATCCAAACCCTCTGCCAGGTTCACAACTTTCATGTTGCGGTTAACTTGTTCAATTTTATCCCTCCAGGAATATTCAAAACCTATGTATCCAATACGAAACCAGATTTCTGAACGGGAAATATCCTTTAATTGCGAAGGCACCAGAGTAAAATCAGCCGGACTGGCGCCCGGAGGCAGCAATACATTAATTTCGAAATCATTGCCGGCAATCTCTTCAACAAAGGTTTTTAGCGGTAAAATACTTACCGTAATGACCTGATTTCCTTCTTTTTTATTTTGATTCTTATTCGAGCCACAGGAAATAATTAAACCAACTCCTATAAGAAATAAAACTCCTTTTCTCATTCCATTTTATCTTTATGCTCAAATATACTCCTTCCTAATAATAAACTACATAAACTTTGTTTATTTCCGGACGATTTGGAGGTAAGTTAAAAAGATATCAATCATACACCAATTTATTTTTACATTTAGTCCATCTGCAGATAACAAAAGCATTATCTGAAAATATGATGATTAAAAATTATAAAGATAAAGTTGAACCTATCTGCGTATAACAATTGCTTGGGTGTTGAGAATTATGCTTCAAATAGACCTCCATTTTGGAACTTATAAGTAAAGTCAATGAATTACACCATTAATTTTCATTATATTGAAACACATATTTTTTAAAATCACTCCTATGAAAAATCTATCTTTCTTTTTGCTACTTACAATGTGCGTTACAGTAATGGCACAAGAGTCTGATTCCTTATGGATTATAAACAATTACACCAAAAAAGAAATGTACATACCAATGCGCGATGGTGTAAGTCTGTTTACTTCTGTTTACATTCCAAATGACACTTCGGAACCACATCCTATATTAGTTACACGAACACCTTATTCCTGCGCGCCTTATGGAGAAAACAACTATCATAATTATTGGAACAGTTTCAGGAAGGAATATTTTAAAGAAAGTTATATCGTCGTAAATCAAGATGTTCGCGGGAAGTGGATGAGTGAGGGAGAATTCGTAAATGTGAGGCCGTTTAACGCCCAAAAAAAAGGAAGTGAGACAGATGAGGCAAGCGATGCGTATGATACCATTGAATGGCTTATTAAAAATATTCCAAACAACAATGGTAAAGTTGGTGTGTTTGGTATTTCCTATCCCGGGTTTTATTCAACAATGGCAGCTGCATGTAATCACCCGGCCCTGAAAGCAGTAAGTCCGCAGGCACCTGTAACCAATTGGTTTATTGGCGATGACTTCCATCATAACGGTGCTTTTTTTCAGATGGATGCATTTAATTTCTTTTCTGCACTGGGTTCTTCTTTTGGAGTCCCACGTTCCGGGCCAACTTCAGAAAATCCCAAATCGGCTGGATTTCCTGTTCATGACAATTATAAATTTTTTCTTGATGCAGGAACGGTTAAAAATCTGACGAAACTTACCGGTGATACCATAAGTTTCTGGAATGAAATGATGGAGCACCCCAATTACGATGAATGGTGGAAAGCCCGTGATGCCCGCCGTGCAACAGAAAATTTACAGCCTGCCATGTTATGGGTAGGCGGCTTGTTTGATGCAGAAGATTGCTGGGGTGCATGGAATTCCTACAAATCTGCAGAGGAAAACAATTCGGGAAAAGCTTTCAATAAAATTGTGGAAGGTCCCTGGTATCATAACCAATGGGAAAACAAAAACGGAACAAATCATGGACATATTCAATTTGGTACCAACACCAGTGAATATTATCAAAGAAATTTTGAGATTCCATTCTTCAACTACTTTTTAAAAGGGAAAGGGGATATTTCACATATTGCAGAAGCCAATGTATTTCTCACAGGGAAAAATGAATGGCAATCATTCAACCAATGGCCTCCTGTAAATAAAATAGATAAAGTTATGTACCTCCAGCGCAACGGAAAATTATCAACTCAAAAACCTTATACTGAAAACAGCTTCAGTGAATACACAAGTGATCCGGCTAAACCGGTGCCTTATGAAGAGGATGTCCATTTTAACAGGACAAGAACCTATATGTCTGCCGATCAGCGTTTCGCTTCACGCCGGCCCGATGTTTTGGTATTTCAGACTGATACATTAATTGAAGATGTAATTGTTACCGGAAGTGTTATAGCTCAATTGGCAGCAAGTATATCAACTACCGATGCTGATTTTGTAGTTAAAGTTATTGATGTATTTCCTGATTATATGGGTTATAATCATGTCAATATCTATGCTGAAGAGGATCCTGTTAATCCTTATCCGATGGGTGGATACCAAATGCTGGTAAGAGCTGAAATTTTCAGAGGAAGGTACAGGAACAGTTATGAAAATCCATCTGCATTTATCCCGGGAGAAATTGACAAGGTGGAATTCGAACTGCCTCCTATCGCCCACTGTTTTAAAAAAGGCCATCGAATAATGGTTCAGATACAAAGTAGCTGGTTTCCTTTGGCCGACCGTAATCCACAACAATTTATAAATATCTATCACTGCAATGAGTTTGATTTCAAGATAAGTCAAATCAAAATCTATCACGATGCGCAAAATGCTTCAAAAATCATTTTGCCTGTATTAACCTCAACAAACTAAATATGGATGGAGTGTATATGAATTATTTGCAACAAGAAATGCCTGTTCTTAAAAAATCTATTAAAAAAATTCAAAAGTGAAATTATTGCAATAATTGTGTAAATCATTTCTATTTTGGTGTTTATCAAAATCAAACTTTTCTAAAGGATACCGGTTGGCACCACATATAAAATGACCCGTATACCCAATAGATTCCAATAATCTGAAAGTCTTCTTAGCATTTTCTATCCCGGCATGACGAACTTCAATTTCGACAAGAATCTTGGGTTTAAAACGTTTCAGGATTTCTTCGCCTCCTTTCAATACATTCAGCTCATTCCCTTCAACATCAATTTTTAAGAATTCTGGCTGGATACTATGTATGCTGCAATAATTATCCAATGTTTGAATACTGACAGTTTCAGTTTTATTTATTTTTTTATTTTCAGTTGGCTTAAGTAATGAAGCCTCCGGAGATGATTGTTTATTTACTTCATTCACTGGAATATAAAGAGTAGTTTTACCAATTTTATCCGACAGTGCGAGATGCTCCACAATAACATTTTTCCATTCAAAATATTGTATTATCCTGCAGATGTATTTGTATAAAAGGGTTTGTGGTTCAAAAGCATAAATTTCACCTTCTTTCCCCACACATTTTCTCATCCAGTAAAGATATCCTGCCTTATGACTTCCTATATCTAATAGTGTTTGTCCGGGTTTAATAACTGAAAGCATATAATCAACACCACCAACATCATTCTTCTTCCTGTATTTTCTGGCCCTGATTTGAAGCTTAAATTTTTCGATTAGTTTCATTACTTTATTTGATTAACACTCCAAAAATTTAGGAGAAAAAATAAAAAGAGTTTTGAACTGGGCTCAGAACTCTTTTTATGATTTCTTCAGATTATTCAGAAGAGGGTCATTCTTCATCGTATTTGATGATTAATACCGGGCATGCTTCTGCTGCTTCTTTCAAATCATCGGCATTGGCATTGAAATCTGCTCCTTCCTTAACATATGCTTCTCCGGTATCATCATCAAGACCGAAAACTGCAGGGCAAATATCATTGCAAATTCCGTCAGCAATACAACCTTCCTCTATCCAAACCTTTTTAATAGTCATAATAACCTCCTTTTTAAAATTAATGTTGAAGGCGACCAAGATAAGGATTTATCCTTTTTTATTCAAAAAGCTTTTCCTGTTTTTATTATTATTTTTATGAATCACTGTTCAGCAACAACTGCCACATAATTTGGGGATATCATCTACAAATTATCTCACTTTTAATTTAATAAAAACGTCTGGATAATAAATTAAACACCTGACAATCTTTTTCTTTACGCTTTTCTGAAAATTTTGGAATGATTCTTCCATAAGGAATCCTTATTAGCAATTGTGATTTTATTCAGGTTAATAAAAATTAACGACTGTTTCACAATCTGGAATGACTTAGTGAAGTTTACTAGGAATTGAATAAACAAATTTTAAAAAGATTAAAGTGTTTACAAGAAATATTCATAAAATCAGGGTTCTGAACCGTTATTATAAAATAACCAGGTTTTACGAATTTATTGTCGGTATTGCCCTAAAAACAGGATTAATTATCGGGCTTATTGTCTTATTTTATATTTTACTCGATCATTTCGTTGTGGACATCGAAAGGATGTTTCATGTCTTTTCAACAAGATACTCACCATTACTTATATTCTCAGTTTTCTTCACCTCTGAAATTTTCCTTGGTTTGATTCCACCCGAATTATTTATTGCATGGACATCAAAAACTCTTAATCCCTGGTTCCACGTATTTTTACTCAGCACCCTTTCATATCTTGTCGGACTGTTTGCCTTTTATCTTGGCAAAAAACTGTTTTTGATATCAGTAGTTAAAAAATACCTGGAAAATAAAGTTTCAAATCACATCCGGAATTTAAAGAAATGGGGAGGAGTATTTATTGTTGTAGGAGCAATGCTTCCGGTTCCTTATTCTATGGTAAGTCTGACTTCAGGACTAATAAATTATCAGATAAAACACTATATGTTGTGGTCACTCTTCCGTTACTTACGCTTTTTTCTGTATGCAATTGTGGTTTTCAAAATGATATAAATGCCCATATCAGCCAACATTTCATGATTTAATTTTAAATCAGGTTAAAATTACTGATCTTAAATCAGCAAATAATACACTCCTTTTAAGTATTTCATCCTGCTATCCAAGAAATATATTATCTAGTTTTATATGCGAATAAATTGTATTTGCAGAATTAAAAAATACTGGTTAATATTACAACCCAAAAAGTTATGAAAGTTAATTGGAGAAGATTGTTTTCTTTTTCTGTCTCAGACAACGAATATCTTATTGATTCCAAAGATAAAATTGAATTTATTGGCTGCAAAAAAACTGAATACAGTTGTCTAAGCTATCTTCCGGCTATAAATCATTATTTCCGCGAATCAGATAAACATTTCATAAATAAAGATTTTAACCTGTCTATTGATGCGTTGGACAAAGCACATCAAATAGCAGGAGAATTACGGGACGTTGATTGTCTGACATGTGCTAAATTTTTTCAGGTAACTGCGGTACAATCGCTGGAGAATGTCCATAGCGAACTGGAAAAAATGACAAGAGGCCTTTTTGCAACCCGACGCTACCAGCCTTGTTATGAAAAAGCAGAGGAATTGCTTAAGCAACTCAGAGTTAATAAAAAAACTACACCTTCATGTCAACCAATTAAAGAAAATTCATCTGTTCTGCCTGCTTTTAGTATGTAAATGAAACAGGAATAAACGAATTTTTTAAACCTCATAATAATTAGTAGCAGAAGAAAAAAGGTTGTCAATTAATGGCAACCTTTTATTTTAATTAAAATCTTCTGAATCGATACTCACTGAGCGAAAAACGGATAACAAAAAACCTACAATTTATTAAATACACACACCACTGCACGGTGCAACTTAATATATTCCCAGGTTTTAGAATGTGAAAAGGTCACCAAATTTCGGCAACCTTTAATATTTGTGAGCGAGAAACGGGACTCGAACCCGCGACCCCGACCTTGGCATCCGTCAGTAGACGGACTTTCCGTCAGTAGACGGACTACCAACTGAGCTTCTGCCTTCAGCAATCCAGACATTCCCGTTAAAGGAAATAAAATTTACATGATAAAATAATTTCAAAAAAACATCCGGAAAAGTTAAACCCAAAAGTAAAATGCAAAAAAAGGTCACCACAATTGGCAACCTTTAATGTTTGTGAGCGAGAAACGGGACTCGAACCCGCGACCCCGACCTTGGCATCCGTCAGTTGACGGACTTTCCGTCAGTAGACGGACTACCAACTGAGCTTCTGCCCTCAGCAATCCGGACATTCCCGTTAAAGGAAATAAAATTTACATGATAAAATAATTTCAAAAAAACATCCGGAAAAGTTAAACCCAAAAGATATAAATACAAAAAAAGGTCACCATAATTGGCAACCTTTAATGTTTGTGAGCGAGAAACGGGACTCGAACCCCAGACTTTGGCATCCGTCAGTAGACGGACTTTCCGTCAGTAGACGGACTACCAACTGAGCTTCTGCCTTCAGCAATCCAGACATTCCCGTTAAAGGAAATAAAAT
>JAWLGR010000054.1:0-22925 GCA_041684965.1 Mariniphaga sp. | reverse complement strand
CCAGAAAGCCGAGTAGGAACAAACCGAGCATTCCCCCGCTGAATATGGAAGCCAGTTTCCACCAGGCATCCAGCGCACTCTGTACATTAATCATTGCAACAGCAATAATAATAGCAAGCACACTGAAAATGAAGGAGGAAAGATATAATACCAACATGGATTTACGTTCGGTTTCAGGGTGTTTGGGTGGCAGTTTGAAAAAATCGGTCAGGATAACAGTTGCCGAACTGTTCAGACTGGTAGAAACCGTGCTCATACCGGCTGCAAAGATAGAGGCAATTAACAAACCGGTGAGGCCCACCGGCAACTGGTTCACAATAAACCAGGGGAATACCTTGTCTCCGTCCACGTCAGCAGGCAACAATCCGGAGTTGGTTTTGTAATAACTAAAAAGGGCTGTTCCGATAAATAGAAACAGGGCTGATACCGGAACATACAATAATCCCCCGTACAGGGCCGATTTTTGCGCTTCCCTTTCAGAACGGGAACTCATGTACCGTTGAATGTAATTCTGGTCAATTCCAAAGTTTTGCAGGTTAATAAACAAACCATAAATTAGAACCACCCAAAATGTGGAACTGGTTAGTGTGGCGTTAAAACTTCCGAGGCTGAATTTTTGATTTTCTGCTGCAATATGAAAAATCTCTCCAGGTCCTTCAGGCATGGAAAACATTAATACACCAATGCATACAAGTGCACCGGTAATCAGGATAATGGCCTGTATGGCATCGGTCCAAACTACGGCCTGTATTCCTCCGAGAAGTGAATAAATCATTACACTTACTCCTGTAATGATAATTAAAGTAGTAATGTTCCACCCCAGCAGAACATTTAAGGGGAGCGCCATCAGAAAAAGGATCGTCCCTGCCCGCATGAGTTGGGTGAGCAGGTACATCACCGAGGCATACGTTTTTGCCCAGGGACCGAAACGTCTTTCCAGATAGGTATAGGCAGAGGGGCTGTTAACCGAACGGTAAAGCGGAACAAAAAACTTAACGGCAATGATGGACGCCAATGGAAGTGACAGACTAAACACAAACGGATTCCAGTCTGTAAGAAAAGCCTGCCCGGGAAGGGCCAGGTAACTTATGCTGCTTACAAAGGTAGCCAGGATGGATAGGGTAATCACCCAGCCGGGCAGGGTATTGTTTCCAAGCGTAAAGGCCGAGGCGGTTTTGTTTTTGCGGTAAAAGGAACTTCCGAACAAAACAATGCCAATCAGGTAAAGAATGAAAATGGAAATGTCAATTGCAGTCATAGTATGAAACAGATTTCAAAATTAGGTGAAATTACTAAAGTTCAAGGGCATTTAGCGCCGCTTCAATTTTTTTTCGCTCCGGTTCGTTAAACCGGTGGAATGGTTCCGCCATAAAATCACTGCATAAACCCATAACGGACAGGGCGCATTTCAGCCCTTTTAAGTAACTGGAACCAAAATTACCAACATTATAAATGGTTGTACTTATCTGCATCACCTTTTGCTGTAAAGTGTTGATTTTGTTAAAATCACGATTTCGGGCGGCCTGGTATAATTCAACGTATAATTTAGGAAACATATTGGCTCCGCCGTTTACCCCACCGTGTCCGCCGGTCAGAACAAATTCCGCCAGAAATTCCTCCGGGCCAATCATAAATGTAAAATCATCCCTGTCCCTGAGAGCAAACTGCACCTGTTTAAAATAGGCCAGGTCGGATGAGCTGTCTTTTATTCCAACAATACCAGGAATTTCAGCAGCCGCTTTTACGGTTGCCGGGGCAAGCACCACCTTTGTATGCGAAGGCATATTGTACAGAAAAAGGGGCAAAGGCATTTGCACCATAATGTGCTGCAGGTATTCCAGCAGTTCGGGCTGGCTGGCTGCAAAATAGTAGGGTGGCGCCAGCACAACCGCATCTGCACCGCAATTGGCAGCATATTTTGCCAGGTTCAGACTTTCGGTAAAAGCAGAATCGGTTATTCCCACCAGTACCGGAACACGCCCATTTACCAACTTGCAGGTACGTTCAATAAGTTCCCTGCGGAGTTTATAACTTAAACCGGCAAATTCTCCGGTAGTACCCAGAATAAAAATACCGTGCACTCCGCCTGAAATGGTGTGTTCGATTAATTTTTCAAGACCTTCAATATTAAGAGTATCGTTGTCGAAAAGCGGAGTAACGAGCGGGGGGATGATGCCTTTTAGTGGTTGTTTCATTAAGAATGAGTTTTTGTGATATATTATTTTGTTGATTCATTTTCCAGCCAGGCAAGATTAAAACGATAGTGCAATTTGCTAGAAATTAAATGGATTATATTGTGGGGAGACTGAGTTGCTGCCAAGTAACCCCGGGGTTCAGCATGTGTAGCATCTGTTTTAAATGTGCGGGTCCAGGCGCCGCCATCGAATTCACCTTCGCCGGGTGTTATTAATTTACGAACCGGCCAAGTTACCCCTTCATCATAAGAAAGTGCGGCAAATAAACCATATGCCCGGAACAGGTTTCCATCTTTATCCGTAAATTCCAGACCCTCATCGTTATTATGGGGTCCCGTAAATGATACAAAAAGTAGTGGTCCTTCGTTGAGGCGCATTAATACCAGCCGTTGTCCGCTGCTAATTGTTGGGAATGGGCTTGCCGAATAGCGCCAGGTTTTTCCCATATCCTCTGAAATACTCATGGGCATTTTTTGATTGATGTTATCACCGCGGCCCAAAGCCATTAAACGACCGTCTTTCATTTCAACAACACCTGCGTGGATTCCTGCAATGGTCCCTCCCGTATTCCCTTCTTTATATTCCGGAGCAGGTGAGCCTTCGCCGGGATCATGCCAGGTAACCCCATTATCATTACTAACATGAATCGCAGAACCGCCATTACCACCTGTTACAGCATCGCAGGGAACAACAAGAGAGCCGCCAGAAGATTTGATCACACCAGCTATCGGCATGTTGCGCAAACCATGCTCCTGGTTTATCCAGTGAGGTTTCGACCACGTCTGGCCATTGTCGCTGCTGGTACGCATGAAAAGTGCCAAATCGCCCCAGCCGAAACTCACAGCAACTCCCTGAAAATGCAAAATGCGATCTGTTTCCTTGTCATGCCATATTGAGGTGGCATGCATGTTTCTGTCCGGAACTTTATAAAACAGGTCAGGTGCGTCCCATTTGTTTTCTCCCTTTCTTAAACGTGACGCCAAAACGGCTAATTCACGGCCCTGTTCTGTATTTGTCGAATACCAGGTAGCAAACAGATCGCCGTTGGGTAAAGCTGTAATATCGGGGCAATGATTATGCTTTGAATAAAGAGGGCCATTGGATTCCATAGGTACATTTTGAAAATAGACCGGTTTTTCAAAATATGGCTCTTCCATGTTTACATTTGGTTCCCATCTGCTTTTACTTTGTTTTACGTTACGGGCCCAAACAGGATTTTCTGTTGTTTTTTGAAACTTAGAAGAAGGCATTTCTGCCTGAACAACCCGGAAACCGACCAGATAATTTTTATCATCAGGTATCATTCCCAATCTGTTGGAGCTTCTTAGATAGTTGAAATCTGCGTTGTGACTTCCTCCGCGGGTCACCCTGAAATCTCCTTTTTCATAGCCCCGGGGATTGGTTTTTGTTTTTCCTGAATATGGCCCGTACCAGTCGAGACACCACTCTTCAACCAATCCGTGCATGTTATATAATCCCCAGGGATTTGGTGGTGTTTTTCCGACGGTCAGGTCAACCGGTTCAGGATACCATACATTTTTTTGATTGAGTTGATAAATGTCAGGTAAACTGTCACCGGTACTGAAAGGTGAAGTTGTCCCTGCCCTGCAGGCATATTCCCATTCAGCCTCAGTAGGCAACCGGTAAGTTTTACCTTCTTTTTCACTTAGCCACTTACAAAAAGCCTCGGCTTCAAACCAATTTATAAAAACAACTGCTTCATCATCACAGTGCGATAAATCTCTTTTACCACGTAATAATTTATGGTCGGGATTAAATTGTTCATACTGTGCATTGGTTATTGGTGTGGTGCTCATATAAAACGGACGGGTAATATTCACCTCATGAGCGGGTTTTTCATCATAATTACCATCATTATTGCCCATAACAAAGGAACCGGGTTTGATTTTTACCAGCTCCATCCCAAGTGTGTTGGTCATTTTCTCATTTTCTTCCGGAATCTGAAAGATGGTAATGTCACTTTTACCTTTGGTTACAGGAAATGTACAAAAAGAAGATTGCTCTGCTTTTTCGGTTTTAAATGACATTAAAAAAAGAATGGGAATTAAGATTATTGATTTTAAATATATTCTATTCATAATGATAAACTGTTTTAAATAATTGAATTATGAAGTTAATGAATGCCACATATTCAGCATTTCACGACACTCTTCTTTTGAATCGGGAAAAATTTTGGGGCGAAGTATAACACGTGCCCCGCTGGCTTTCACAAGCGAACTAATCCGTTTTGTATAGTCTTTCCAGTTTTCGCCGGGTTTTTCTGCTACGCGGCTGTAAAGAATCGTATTTGTCTCTGCGCACCTTTCGAGTAATTTTTGGATATCGTATTTCTCCGGGTTTCCCAAATCAATGGCTTTTATTTCGGGCAACGCTGTTAGCTGATCAAAAAAAGTAGGATGGTAGCCGCAATAATGCAGAAAACCACCGCCAAATGGCTCAATGCTGCGTTTGATATATGGGATAATAGACTGTTCTATCATTTCCGGTGAAAGAAGAATGGCCGTGTCTTCGGAAATACGTGTTCCTGCATGAGGAAAATAAACCCCTTGTTCCGTACCGTGGCCGTGTATCATGGTTCCGGGTTCTTCACCTGCTTCTTTTTTGAATAATTGTGTAGCGCGAATATAAAGTTCCAGGCTGATTTCCATAAGTTCAGAAACCCAGTTTCCTTTTTCAGTATTTAAGATTTCCAGGAATATTTCATCGCCGTAAAGCAGATGGGCAATATCAAACACTCCCTGATTGTCGGGAGTATAAGCGTAAACCCGTTGGTTGCCGGTTTGGTTATGAATTTTATAAAAACCAGCCACTAAGCTATAGATTTCAGATTTTTCCAAATCTGTATTTCGTATGGCCCTGATTTGATCCGGACTCATCGGTTCTCCGGGCCACGGCATTGAATCTTCCGGGGTGGAAAATGACTGCCCGGCCATTGCAGGCACCAGAATTACTCCAAGATTTGCCCTGCCTGTAGGTATTCCGTCTGTTGGCCAGTTAATTACTTCTTGCGCTCTTTTAAATTCCGTTTCCCACATTAACTGTGGATCATAAAATCGTTTTGGATAATTGTTTAAATCGTACAACTCAGTGCGCGAAGGAGGGATCAGGATAAGTCCCGGGCCTTCTCCCCGCCAGAACTTTTTATGAAGTTCTATTTTGCTATTCATTTTTGTCTCCATCAAATTTTATAAAAATCTGCCATTCAGAATAAGAGGTTCACCACTGCTGTATATCTTTTGAGAATCATTGGCATATGCAAATAGCTCCGGTGTGAAAGCAATAAAATAACTTCGGCGCGGATTATTGGTTAAATTTGCCCCACTTTTATGCAGTAAAAAACTTGAAAAAGCCACCAAAGTTCCTGCTGCAACTTCCACAAGGTCTCCCTGATCTTCGCCATGGTAACCAACCATAGCATTTAAGTTTTTATCCCATTTGTGCTCAATTAATTCTCTGGAGGGAGATCTGGAAAAAGGCAGAATGGAGATTGTCCCGTTTGCCTCACTCATATCATCCAAAGCTATCCAACAGGTTAAATAGGGTTTATGGGTGGCAGACCCACCTTGATACACCGAATAACCACTATCCTGATGCCAGGCAAAATTTGAACTGCTGTCATTCATTTTCACCACAAATTGTTCATTATGAAGGAAGGCTGTATCGCTAATAGTTGCTTTACAAACTTCAGCAGTTTTTTTGCTGAATATAATTTCATTAAGCTCGGGATGTTTTTTTTTTACATCTTTAATAAAGTATTTCTTACCCAATACGTTAATTCTGTCGTGAGTTATCTTTCGGCTTTTCATTTCATTTTCCACCTCACTAATACACGTATCACAAATTTTACGGATTGTATTAAGTTCCCTGGGGTTTAAAAAATCAGGTACGATTAGAAATCCTTCATTTAAATATTTCACTTTTTGAGTTTCATTAATTTTCATGATGAATTTTTTTTATTTAGTTTATTGAGTATTTAAAACAAAAAATAATTTGTATAAAGCAAGGCATGCTTCGCCTCTCAAAAGAGGCAATGAAAATTCTCTACTATTGTAAAGCCACTTGGCCGGCATCAGATTAAACTGAACAAGTGCAGAATTATGGTTTGAAAACAACACATTTGTATCTTTGATTAATCTTTGAATATGTTCCCAAAATTCTGATATATTTACAGTCTGCTTTTTTTGCACCAATACCTCTGAACTATTGTAATTTGTCATCGCATTAAATATTTCGATCCAATTATTTAATTCAGCAACAGTTATTGGTTCTTTAGATTTTGCCTCATAAGAGTCAAAAAAGCCCTTTGTCCCCCAAAACTGTATGGCCTTAAATGCTTTGTCATTTGAATCAATGTCTTTAAAATAGGTGATAATCTGGTGATTCTCAATCAGGTTTTTTTGGAGATTATTAATCGGGATATTTTTTATATCTGTTTTCATTTCCGAAGCCATATGAGCTGCAATACCAGCAGCCTGGCCAATTCCCATCCATAATGGCTCCATCCTTATCGTAGAATAAGCAATATGAGTGGTAGAGGCAGCTACCGGTGCAATCAGGTTGTCCATTTCTTCATTACACAAAATCCTGTAAGGAACCTGGTAAGGTTGAATTTCAAGCATTCCGATATAACCCTCCAAAACCTTTTTGTTGTTGGAAGGTTCTTTCGAAACAGGAAAACTGTCGATGGAAAACTCTCCGCTTATTATGCTGTCAAAAAAGATTTTGTTTCTTTTTTTATTGTGTTGCAGCACGACATCGTTTTCAGTTAAAAGATAACAACCATTAAGTCTTCGGGCTTCACGCACATATAATTGCCAGGGGAAATGATCATTATCGGTAAATTCATCCAAAGGAAGGTGATATTGTTGGGCCATTCTCCGGTGCTCTTCCGGAACTTCCGGATCGTTTTGAACAAAATATAGTAATCCAAGAGCGAGTTCCCGGTGCCGAGTAAATATTTTTTCTCTTTCATTCCAGTCTGCTTCAGGATATGTGTAGTTTTCACCTGCAAATGGAAAACCGAGGGGGCGTGGATTTATATTAACATCAAATTTTCTGTTGGGAATCCGTGCAAAAGAAAAAATCCGCATCATGGTATTGAAATGTTCAGGGTAATATCCGTGTCCTTCTTTAAAAACTTTTGGAGGACCTAACCTTCCTTCTTTTAAGTCTTCAAAATACTTTAAATAATTCTCGCGATTATATCCCGGAGGAGGCTCATTTAACATAAAACTGTTTTTTGGATCATCCGTCAGGCAAAAACGGTATGTATATGCCGGCAATTTTTTGTCACCTTCTCCTGTACTACCCTCCAAAAATTCCATATCATTGTAGTCGAAGAATATTTTACCGGCATGTTTTTCATTAAATTCGTTTTTCCCTTCGCGGCCAAGCCGGTATTTGCATCCGGCCATAGCATACAGGTCACCTTCATAAGTAGCATCAATGTAATAACCGGCTTTTAATAATATCTTCTTTCCATTGCTCCGGTTTTTAAAAATGACATCCGAAATGCTGTTTGATTCTATTGTGACTTTTTCAATTTGGTGATTTAGAAACAAAGATATGGTTTTAACTTCGGCAATCATTTGATTAAATATGTATTCAGCAACCGAAGGTTCATAATAATATCCTTCTTTACACAGTTTTACGTTTTCAGAGTCTTTTCCATAATTCTCAATGTAATATTTTAATACTCTTTGTGTAAACTCCTTAAATATTCCGGCGATAGTATCTTTATTTTCCACGTCACTTTTCCCTAACCCGCTGGTTGTCATTCCTCCGATATGGTTATGGTACTCTGTAAGGATTACTTTTGATCCCATCCGGGCTGCAGCAATGGCAGCCATAATTCCGGCCGGAGTTCCGCCAACAACCATAATATCGTATGAATTTATTTTATTCTTCATGCTAAATGCTTTTCTGTAAGTGTTTATGTATTATTTTTTCGATTCATTGTCCAAACAGTAAGTCCTTCTAGTGGTTCCCTGTGTTTACCGCGGATAATACCAATTATATATGCCACTATGATAAAAGTTCCGTTAACCAGCGCCATTACCCAATAGCTGTGTATGTTCAATGTTACAGAAGAAGGCAGTACGCCCAGGAGACTAAGCCCGAGGTAAATATTTACCAGCACCGCGAGCACCAAAGCAATGGTTGCTGAAACACCATCCACAGCCTGTGTTAAAAAACCCATCAGGAAAAGTCCCATCAAACATCCTCCAAAGACACTCGTAACAATAAGACTTATATCGTTCATGCTTTCCTTGTCCATAAGGCTGAAAGAAATAGCTCCCATGATTACTAACCCAGTTACTGCAATAACGATAATATGTGCTGACTTGAAATAAAATGAATCTTTCCGGTTTTTTGCAAGCCATGGTTTCATCAAATCGACGACTGTCACTGTTGAAATGGCATTTAGTCCGGAATCCATAGTGCTCATAGATGCTGCAATAACAGCAGAAATTATTATTCCGATAATAACGGGAGGAATTTCTGTAAAAATGAAATATGGAAGAACTTGATCAGCTTCAAGGCCAGATACTATTGGGTCGGGATTTGCAAGATAGAAAACGAAGATCCCGGTACCTACCAAAAAAAATAGAGTCCACATCGGCACTGCAATCATGGAATAAACGATCGTTGCTTTCCGCGCTTCCCGCGTTGATCGGGATGATGCATAACGTTGAACCATATTTTGATCTCCCGCAAATATGCCCAGCCAGTTAATAATTCCAAGGATTAGCATGGTATAAAAAGTCCGTTCTCCAAGTTTAAATTCCATGGAACCCAAACTGAATTTATTATGTGCTTTACCTACTTCTATAATTTCCGGCAGTCCTCCTGAAAGTTCCATGGAAACCCATACTATACAAATGATTCCTCCAAAAATTAAGATTAGTGCCTGTATAACGTCAGTCCAGATTACTGCTTCAATACCGCCCATTACCGTGTAAAAGCCGATAAAAATCCCAATTCCAATTATGACCCAAACAATGGATATTCCTGTCAGAAATTGTATTACCAGCGAAACAAGAAAAAGAATTTGTGCCATTCGGATAAGTTGCATAATAATAAAACTGACAGTACCGTACATTCGAGGAACTACACCATATCGCTCACCGAGATATTCAAATGCCGATGTTAATTTACCTCTTCGAAAAAATGGGATGAATACAATTACTGCAAGAATGGCAATAAAAGGAACTACCAAATTAACAGTCAGCTGGCGCCAGTCGAGAACGTATGCGGCCGCCGGCAAAGCTAAAAAAGTAGCTGAACTTACTATGGTTCCGAGCATGGATAAACCGATTACCCAACCGGAAAAGGAACGATTTCCCACAAAATAATCTTCCGTGGTTTTATTGCGCCGGGCAAAATAAAAACCCGCTGCAACCATGGCAGATAAATAGATAAAAACAGTGATGATATCAGCAGAGTGTATTTGTATATTCATTTTTTCTTTTTATCAATCAAAGGTTATCCAATTCCGAAACAGGAATTTTGAGCACTTCAACGGTTTGCTTGGCTCCTGCAAATGCTACATAAATAAAACCATCCTGTTCGATTACATGAGGATAATCGATATGCCGTCCTCCCACCAAGTATCCCATTTTTGTAAAAACAAGCCCATCATCGCTAACAGCTATGGTAAGCGGATCCCGCCTTTGGGGATTCGAATTGGAAACAAGAATATATCTTCCATCCTTTAACCTTAATGCGCTGAATTTGGATGTGGCATCCGGAAAATTTGTGCGAACGGGACGGCTCCAGCTACCACCATTGTCTGTAGAAAATGAACGGAATAAAAAACCGCTTCGTTTATTATCACGAAAAAAGGCAACAAGATTATTATCGGGAAGAATTAACCAGTAAGGTTCCTCTGCATTTACTTCATCATCCTGATAATTAATAATCGGAAATGATTTCCATGTATTAAAATTTTTTGATCCACCCCTCAGCATGTAAACATTCCCTTTGCTGTCACGCCGCGACATCATCCATTCACCGTTGGGCAGCCTCTTGGGTGGGAAATTGTTCATAGCGTTATCATAAACAAGTCCTTTATGTTTCCATTCCCTGGATTTTCCGGGAATCATTTCATAAGCATGGAGCTGAAGTCCTTCACCTGTGTAACCGGGAGCATTATAAAGTGTGGCAAGTGCAAGAAGTTTTCCGTCCCGCACCCAAAACCCCCTTGCAATCCACCCAAATCCATCTGTAAAGGGAGGATCTGTAAGATATCTTGGTTCGCTCCAGTTTACTCCATCTTTACTTGTTGAATAGGAGACCATTTGTCCCGGACGGTCATGCCCCGGAACCAAATCTCGATGGGCAACCGGATCATTTCTTCTTGAAACTCCAGGACCGTCACTCCACATGGCCCAGAACCGATTATCGAAATAAACAAGATAATTGTGCTGGTTGATTTTATTCCCCCAGGCATATCTGACATCGCTTACAGTCGAATGCTCTGATTTTACTTGCGGAAGGTTTGAAAAATCAATCTTTTCCGGATTTTCAGGAACCCAATCTCCTTTAAGCATTAATGAAGATTCTGGATTTTTTTCAGGATGAGGATAATTATCTGTTTGAGCAACAGAACTATTTATATAAAGTGTAAAAAGTAAGAAAAGAGTCACGCCAAAGTTTTTACTATTCAATTTCATTATAATCTTATTTTTATTATTAATTGCTCTTTCTCTTGTGGGCTAATTCATTTCGAGATTTTCAATATCGGAAATTTTTACCCGCTGTACCTCAACTGATTGTTTTCTTCCACCATATCCTCCGGAATGAGTAATGTATAAATATCCGTCGTGTTCCAGAACATGGGGATAGTCCACACCATTTTTGTCTCCTTCAACAAGAAAGAATAACCGGTCGAAAACCATGCCGTCATCACTAACAGCAAGCGTTAGCCACTGACGATGTTTTGGGTGAGAGTTGGAAATCAGAACATATTGCCCGTTGCTTAACCGTAAACCATGAAACTTGGAGCGCGCATCCGGGAAATCAGTTTGAACCGGCTGACTCCAGGTGCGGCCATTATCGATTGAAAAAGACCGGTAAAGATACCCGCTTCTACGATTGTCTCTGAAAAGCGCCATCAGGCTTTCACCGTCAGGTAAAATCCACCAGTATGGTTCCTCTGCAGCCAGTTCTGTACTTGTTCCCAGTACAGGATACGATTCCCATTGATCGATGGCCTCAGTTCCTCCAACCAGAAAATCTACTCCTCTTTTTGAATAATCGTAAGTACGACGTGACATTAACCATTCACCTGAAGGGAGTTTTTTTGGAGGGAAATTATTTATTGCATTATCGTAAACCAGTGCATAATCATTCCATTTCTGACTTTTTTCATCCCACTTGAAAGCCCGAAGTTCCAGGCTTTCACCAAAAAATCCTGCAGCTTCATCCAGCGATGCCAAAGCCAATAGTTCACCCTCACGTTTCCAAAATCCACGAGCTATCCATCTGAATCCTTCCTCCGACCGTGTGTTGTAATGGGGGGATTCAGGTCCCGAGCTGGGAGGATAGGGCGTCAGGAACCGGGCTTTGCTCCAGTTTTTCCCGTCTTCGCTGGTTGCATACTTCACCACTTGTCCTACCCGGTCTTCTATCGCCGGTCCGTCACTCCACATTGCCCAGAAACGACCGTTGTGATGGATTAGGTAGTTGTGCTGGTTCACTCCGTTTTCTTTTGTGACATCATTAATCACGATATGTTCTCTCGGAATGCGAGGTAATTTATCAAAATCAATTCCATGAGGATGAGTAAACCAATCACCTGATAGCATTATTGGAGATTCCGGATTTTTTTCAGGGTGGGGGTAATTCCCGTTCATGTTATTTTGGCATCCACCTGAAACCAAAAGAAACGTAAAGGCAGTTAAAAGTGCAAATTTAAATTTATTCATTTTTTTGATTTTTTGATTGTACAAATTGATTTATTCATGAGGTTTCATTAACCATTTGAGGTTAAAAGCATAGTGAGTCCCTGATGAAAGAAGGTGAATGATACCATCGGGAGATTGGGTTGCTGTTAAATAGCCACGCGATTCAGCATGATTTTTTGATATTGTGCTAAATACTTCCCCCCAACGATGATTACACGGCGCATCAAGTATTTTTTTGGGATCACCAGATGTAATCAATTTTTTTACAGGCCAGGTTTTCCCTTCATCGAAAGATAATGCCGCAAACATCCCTTTCCCAATGAATTCATTGCCATTTGAATCAAGCTGGGATAAATTATTATCGAATGATATCAAAAGCAATAGACCTTCTATTAAACGAATAAATGCAAGTCGTTGAGCTCCAGTGATTGGTGGAAATGGACTTGATGAATAAGTCCACGTTTCTCCCCGGTCGTTGGAGATACTCATTGGCATCCTGCTATTAATTTCATCTCCCCTTCCAAAGGCCATCCAACGGCCATCTTTTAATTCAACCATTCCTGCATGAATTCCGGCAATCCATGCACCCTGGCTTCCTTCTTCAAACGTGGGCGCAGGGTTCTCTTTTCCCGGGTCGTTCCATGAAAATCCATTATCTTCGCTAATATGGAAAACAGTTCCACCATTGCCTTCCGGTCCGGCATCGCATAGCAAAACCATTTTCTTACAAGAAGTTTGAATAACCGCATCAATAGGCTGATGACGCGGTCCGAATTCCGGACCAATCATATTAGGAGGGCTCCAGGTTACACCATTATTTTTACTTGTTCGCATAACAAGAGAAAGGTTCCGCCAATGGTCGCCGGTACCAACTCCACTAAAATGGTAAACATTTTTATCGCCATCCCACCAAATGGCCTGGCCGGTCTGATTCCGGTCAGGCACATGGAAAAACACATCAGCTTCATCCCAAACATCATTTCCTTGTCGCAAACGCGACCCGGCAACCAACATTTCCCTTCCACGTTCCTTTACAGTTGTGAACCAAATCGCAAGAAGATCGCCATTTGGAAGAGCAGTTAAAGCCGGATTGTGATTGTGTGTATAATACAAAGGTCCATTGGCGTCTTTAGGAATAGTTGTAAAAGTGCGTGGCTCCCGGAAGATGGGTTTATCGTTTTCAATAGCAGACCATGAATACAGTTTCTGTGATACATTTTGAGCCCACAAAGGGGGTTTCGGATTGGGCAAAGGTTCGGTATCGGGCAATTCACCCATTACAACCCGGAAACCAATAAGAAAATGTCGTGTTTCAGGCAATGCCCCCGAACGATTCGCACTTCGCAAAAATGGCAACCCAGTACTATGGCTTCCCCCTCGTGTAACCCGCGCAATTCCGCTCAACCGGCCCACAGGGTCTTCTTTAGGTTCACCAGTGTAGGGACCATACCAATCATAACACCATTCTTCTACCAATCCATGGGTATCGTAAAGTCCCCATGCATTTGGGGAATTCTGACCAACCTCAAGATTAACCTTTTCCGGTTCAAGGGTATGATTCCGGTTCATCACCTGATGTTGATGATATGCTCCTGGAAGTGTATCTCCGGTGTGATAAGCCGTAGCAGTGCCTGCACGTGCGGCATACTCCCACTCAGCTTCGGTGGAAAGACGGTAAGGTTTACCCTCTTTTTTACTCAGCCATTTAGTAAAAGCCATTGCATCATGCCAGCTTACGAACAATACAGCTTCGTCATCATCGTTGGAAAAACCATGTTTTCCTCTTAGTTTGGCGTGATTAGGATCGAATTGTTCATATTGTTCATTTGTAACTGGCTTGGAAGCCATATAAAAAGGATGAGTAATATGCACCAAATGTGAGGGACTTTCATCCCATTCCAACGGATTGGCAGACATTCGCGGGCCATCCATAAGGTAGGGATGAACAGCACCTTTCCCACGGTAGGGTGCATATCTTGCATCTAAAGCAACTCTACTGTAATCAATCTCACCTATATTGCCCATGCGAAACTCACCAGGCTCAATGCAAACCATTTCCATTCCCAGTGAATTGATAAATGTAACGGATTTCTTGCCTTGAGTAGCACATCCAAAAATGAAATTGAGAAATGCACATAGAATGAAAAAAAAGATAAACTCTTTAAATCTCATTTTTTGTTACCCTTGGATTAATATGTGATAGTTGCATATACTGCAATTTCATAAAGTCGTACCATATTATTTTCATAATTAGGCACAAAATATCTAACTTTTTTTGTTGTTACTTCTGGAAATGATGCCTCAAATTGTGGATCTAAATTGTTTGCTACTTCCACAATATTGTACCATTCGCCATCTATTTCTGCTTGGAAGAAGAAGTTTGAGACCGGATTATTAAAGCCCTTTGAGCCAATCCAGGTTTTAAATTTATTAATAGAATATTCTTGCTCTAAATCTATTTCAATCCAATGTTCTCCTGAATTACTGCTTACCCACCTGGAAGCATTATCATCAATAATTCCATCTACTGCGTTAGCGCCAATAAAGCTATCATTTAAGATGTCACTAACCTTTACAGATTTATTTAATGCAACATTTATAATTTGTGATATTTTGATTGGAGTAGAGGAGGTCATAAATGTATCGATTGCATTTGGTTCCGGAACATATAAAGTTTGGTATGAAACCCCTTTCGAAACATCTACATTTGAAATATTTATCGGAGAGGTGATTTCTGAATTAGGTAAAACTAAATTTTTTGCTTCTACTTCCATGTTAGTATATGAAATCATTATTCCTATGTCATCTTCTCTTAAAGGATCTGCGAAAAATAAAGATAATGTTCCGGTCGAATCCTGATATTCCAGGGAGCTTAATATTTTGTTTATTAATGTTGAGCGATATTGTTCACCATAGATATTAATTGTTTTTTCAAAAGGGATTGAAAAGTGACCTGATTTGTCATAGGTAATAGTTTCTAAATTATAACTTCCCTCTTCAATAGTTTTAGAACTGTTCTCTCCCCCGATATAAACTTCAAATGAATCAATTGGTGAATTTTTATTTATATCTACAATTAAAGAATCATTGTGTGGAGTCCAGTAAAAACCTACTGAATTGCATCGTGGATCTGATGCCCAGAATCTTAGTTTAACCCGGTTATCTCCAGGAAAAACCTTTAAGGAATCAACTTTTCCTATATAAATCCGTTCACCTTCTGCAAGATATAAATCATGTTTGTCGTTCATTTCAGAACAACTTGAGAAAAAGCAAACAATGATGGTAATAAAAATTATGATTAATATTGAATTTTTCATCTCATTTATTTTTTAATTATTAATTTTCAATTTGTCCCCAGAAAGTTAACTCGTTAATATGTAATCCGGTAGAACCACTCCAGGTAGTATTTAATTTAAATCGCAAAAATCTTACATCTGGAGCATCTAATGGAAATTCAAACTCTTCACCTGCAAGCGCATAAGCTTCGTCCTCTGACGTTAAAGGATCTCCTGCTGGTAATCCTGATGGACGTTTCGATTCAAATTCTCCCAATTTTATCCAGGCAGAATTGTCCTGCCAGTTTGTATCTTCTGAATCGTTAGCAATGCTTTCATCATTGGTTCCAAACCATTCAAAACTTTTCGGATTATGAAGTGCAAACAACCAATTCACTCTTTGCCATAGTCTAAATCGGGAAAGTTTGGCTTTTATTCCAAGATCAATAGTAAAATATGGGGGGATATCATTTCCTGTTCTAATATAGAAAATGTTGCTATCAACATTCTTCACATTGTCCCACATAATGTTCATCCCTCCACCATAATTATGAAGCAAATACCAAGAAGAAATGGGTAAACTACGAAATCCACTTTTAGGAATTTCTTGTTCATAATATGGTTTAATATTTACATTTAAAGTATCTGTAAAATTGTTGAAAACGTCTTTAATTACAATACCAAAGTTTGCAGCGATTGAATCCAGGCCCCTAACCGAATTTTCGGCAACGGATGTTGAAGAATAAAAATTCTCGATATTATTAAATTCACCTGTAATTTCATTTTTTTCCAAGATTTCAACTATAATTTCTTCATTTGAAGTATTTTCCCAATATACTTTAAAACCACCAAAAGAAGCTTGCACCGTTAATGTTTCAAATATACTGTATATGGGTGCATCCAAAGGTTCTATTTCAACTTGAACAGCATCCGACTTATTCTGGCTTCTATCTACTGAAATAAGTTGAATCGTATGCTTTTTAGATTTTCCAAAGCCTTTTATAAACATACGATTACTAAATACAGACGTTTTTGTCTCTCCTGTTTTTCCATCTGCTAATGGATAAACTGCCATTATGTATAAAAGGTCTTCATCATCAGGAATATCATAAATAAGCCTGACAGCACCAGGAAGATTTTCAACTTGGATGTTTGAGACTGGATTAGGAGCAATATTGTCAGTTGGATATTGACCAACTGTTTCTTCTTTGCAATTATTATGAATAATAATTAAAGAAATTAAGCTTATGTATATCAACGTTTTTCTCATTTTTAAAAATTTAATAATTCTACCAATATGGATTTTGAATTAGATTTGGATTAACTCTTAGCGAATGTTCTTTTAAAGGCCAGAAGTAATCTTTTAAATTAAATTCCATTGATTCAATTGTAATTGCATTGTAATATTCATTTGTAGTTTTCCCATCAATATTCCATGCTTTTATGGGTTTGTTGAAAGCCTCTTCTGCAATTTTCCAACGCCGGACATCCCAAAAACGTTTTCCTTCAAAAATCAACTCAATCATTCGCTCTTGCTGAATAATTTCACGAAGTCCTTCTTTTGTAAAAGGTTTATCCGGGAAGGTGGAGTAATTTTCCCAACTTTCGACAACTCCATTTAATCCTGCACGTTCCCGAACTTTATTTATGTATTCATAGACTTCAGCATCTGGCCCCAAATATTCATTTCGAGCCTCGGCATATAATAAATACAGATCAGCCAGCCGAATTGCAGGGAAAGACATTCGATTGTAACTTAAGCTTGTTGTTCCTGAGGTTTCAAAATGTGAATATTTTTTAACAAAATAGCCTGTCGCAGTATAATGTAAAGTACTCACTTTCCCTGAAACATCTCCAGCTTTAGCTTTCAGTACCCAGGAAGTTTCATTTGAAGAGCCCATTCCGATGTCTTTAAATCTTCCGTTGCCAAACCAAACTCCTCCATCGAATCCTAAATTTGCATAAAATCGAGATTCACGATTTTGGTTTAGTATTGCGGTTTCAAAATTTTGTCCAATATAATATATCTGCGATGAATCGGTTGCAGGAGCTGTCAAATACCTGTTTGGGTAATCATAATTCAAATCTTCGTCAATTGGTACTCCATTTTCTGAATAGAAGAGTTCTGCGATGTTGATCGGAGTTGCTATTGAATTGTACATTGTTGTCATTTGAATATGTTCCTGAGTGAAATTGGGTAAAGATCTTCGTTGGTAAATATTAGAATTATATGTCATCCCCCATATCACCTCTTGGTTCCATCTTTCTCCAAAAGCATTTCTAATATTCATTATTCGTTTCGTTTCCTCTGAGACAGAATATCGTGAATCATTAAATTCATAAAGTTTATGATTGGCTAACAAAGCTGTATCTATTGCATTTTTACATGCTACCATTGCTTTATTCCATTTATCCTCTTCATAATGAGAACTAAATAGGTTGATTCCTCTTGAATCAACTATATTATTATAAGCTGTATTCCCATTGAACAAAGGACTTGCTGCAGTGACTAAAACTTCAGCCTTTATTGAAAGTGCGATAGGAATAGTAATTCTTCCCAGTTCAGACGAAAAATTTTGTATAGTCATAGGAAGATGAATAACTGCTTCATCTATCAAATTTATGATGTAATTTACAACTTCATCAACGGGCTCTCTGTATAAACGAACTTCATTTATCCCGGAAGATATTGGTAAATTATTTTCGATGATAGGTATTGGCCCATACATTCGAAATAGGTAATAATGAAAATAAGCTTTTAAAAATTTCACTTCTGCTATCCATTGATTTCGTTCACTTTCTTTCAAATCATGAACAAGCTCGATATTTTCTAAAAAAATGTTACAGTCTCGAATACCTATAAATAAGCTATTAGCTCCATTTTCCCCATCCCAAAAGTTATGAATTGGAGACGAAATATTCTGCCGTCCTCTTTTAATATTATAAGCACTGTTATTATAAACATCAGTAATGGCAGTTTCGAAAGTATAGATTTCATCACTGGCCATAATAGCAGGATCTGAAACAGGGCTACCAATATTAGGTAGGTAAGAATAACATGTAAATAAGAATTTTTCTGCTGATACTTTGTTGCGAAATGAATAATCAATTGTTGCAACATTATCCGGAACAATATCTAAATAATCTTTACATGAAAAATTAACTGTCAAAATAAAAATGGTAGAAATGATAAGTATTTTTTTCATTTTTCTAATATTTTTTTGATTAAAATGTTACCTGTAATCCAAGATTAAAAACTTTTTGAATTGGATACCCTAGTCCATTACCAGCCATCTCCGGATCCCATAACTTAAATTTGCTAAAAGTAAGAACATTGGTTCCACTAACATAAAACCTTAGGTTTTCAACACTATATTTACTAATTATTTCTTCTGGAATTGAATAGCCCAACTCGATTGATTTTAATCGAAGAAAAGAACCGTTACGCATAAACCATGTACTTCTTTGTGTATTGTTTTCGATAATTCGATCTGATAAGCGAGGCCACAATGAGTAGAGATCACGATTTGTTTCTGACCAGTGATCTTCTGCATAAACTTTTAATAATGAGTTTTTAGAAATCACTGAACTGCTTCCGTCTGTGTCTACAAAAGGAGATGTAGCAACTGCGTCGATCCAAAATGATTCCCGTGCAAGCCCTTGGAAAAAGCAAGAGAAGTCAACTCCAGAGAACCCGGTTGAAACGCCAAACCCATAAATAATTTCCGGCTGGGTTGGATATCCAATGGGAACCATGTCTAAAGGAGTAATTATTCCATCATTGTTGATATCTCTGTATTTTATGTCTCCACCTATATATTCCCCGAAAGTTTGCAACGGGCTATTGTTTACTTCAAATTCATCCACAAATAATCTTTCTGCAACATATCCCCATTGCTGAGAAATTGGTTGCCCCACTCGTTCCAGCCATGGAGTTTGTGTATTGTCAACATCTTCAAAAACTTCATATTTAGAGGTAGCATAGGTGAAATTTGCTCTTCCGGTTATCCACAAGCCATTATTAAATGCTTGATTATAGTCAAGAGAAATATCAACTCCTTTTCCACTTGCTTCGCCTACATTGGATTCCGGAATGGCTTGCAACCCCATAGTTGTAGGCAGGTTTGACCTTGCCATCAGAATATTTTCACGGTATTCATGATAAACATCAACCATCAGATCAAATACATTTAGTATGCCAATTTCAGCACCTAAGTTTAACTTTCTTGATACTTCCCAAGTAATTTTGTCATTAGCATATTTTGAAATTGACACACCATTTAAACTGTACCCAAAGTCTTGCCCGAAGGTATAACCCCTGCTGCTGTTGTTCATATTTACTTCTGATAAATAAAAAAAACGAGCTCTTGCTGCTCCAATAGCATCATTCCCAACGAGTCCATACGTTCCTTTTAATTTTAAATTTGAAATGATTTTTGAAAACCTGCCAGCCCAGAACGGCTCATTTGATAATATCCAACCCAATCCAATTGCTGGGAAAAATCCAAATCTTTCATTTTCTGCAAATCTTTCTGATCCGTTATATCCAAAGTTCACTTCTGAAAAATATCTGCTATCATAAGAGTAGGTAAAACGCCCAGAAAGACCTAAATTACGAGAAGGAAGTGATAAGGTAAGAGAACCTGCATTAGCAGTCAGGTGGTTACGCATTGTTGAAACGAGCAATCCGCTTACTCCATGTTTTTCATTGAATGTTCTATCATAATTAATTGCTAATTCGGAATACATAGTAGAATTTATATCTTTTTGTCCTTCATCATAATCTAAATATTCTGTTCCGGAATTAGGATTTAGATTAACCAGTTGATAAGTATCATTTTGTTTGTCATATCCTGTGGCTGTATAATAAAATGGATTATAAGATCTTGCAACATCAAAGAATGAATATCGTTTAGTGTTAAATAACCCTCTGAGATTTAATCCTTCAGTTATAAAATCTAAGTTTTGTTTTAACTCAAATTGTGCTAACATTAGAGACCTTGTATAATCTTTGTAGCCTTTTACCATATCAGCATATGGATTTATATATTGCCCATCTTCATAATTTCCAAAAAGTATATGCTGAATATGGCTGGTGTTTTCATTGTGTGGATAATAGGGGGGGAATAGAGCTGGGTCTGTTCTCATAACTTTATTATATATTGCGGAACCCCCGTCAATAGGACCGGTATAATCATCAAAAGTTCCATGCAACCTGACAATTGCATCTGTTGTTGGAGTTATTTTAATATTAATGTTTGATCTAAGTAAATATTTTTTTAAGTCAATATTGTTATTGAAATTATTTAGATTATCAACTTTCAATATACCATAATCTTGATTATACGTTCCTGCTATGTAATATCTTGCTACTTTTCCGCCTCCGCTGACATGAAAATTTGCACGATGATTAATTGTGTAATCTTTAAATAGTGTATTGTACCAATCTGTTGCAGGATATACAAGAGGATTAGTTCCCTTTCTAGTATTTTCAATTTTATCTTTTGAATATGGTACTGTGCTGAGTGGATTTCGGGTGGTAACAGCCTCATTGTTAAGTGTCATGAACGTAATTGGATCTGCCAGGCTTACTTCTTTTGTTGGCATGGAAAACGACGTTTCATAACGAAATGATATCCGTGCTTTTCCCTCTTTACCTTCTTTTGTTGTGACCAAGATGACACCATTCGCGCCTCTAGCTCCATAAAGCGCCGTTGCAGCAGCATCTTTCATAATTGAAAAACTTGCAATGTCATCTGGTTGAAGTCGCGCTAGATCCGCAGAGGACATTTCAACACCGTCTATCAATATTAATGGACCTCGTGCGTAGGAAAAAGATGTAACTCCTCGTACGAAAAAACTTGCATCGTCCTCACCGGGTTCACCGCTTCGTTGGTAAGATATTAGACCGGAAATACGTCCCGCAAGTGCAGTGGTCAAGTTGCTTGAAGGAATTTTTAATTCTTCCGTTTTTACAGTGCTTATCGAAGCTAAAACGCTTTCCTTTTTTTGTCGAGCAAAAGCGACAACAGTTACATCTTCCAACTCTTCTGTTTTTTCCTCTAATTGAACTATTATTTCGGTTTGATTGGAAAAAGGTATGACTTTGTTATCAAAGCCGATAAACGAAACTACCAAATTTTCTTCTGGCTTTACTTCAATTGAAAAAGAGCCATCACGATCAGTTATTACACCTCGAGTTGTTCCTTCAATTGTTACTGTCGCTCCAGGTAAAGGTGCTCCTTTACTGTCAACCACCGTTCCCTGGATAATTCTTTGTTGTGCTGAAGCCTGGCCTTGTATCCCCAATCCTATCAGCAAAACAAAAGATATAACCATTAATTTTAGCATCTTACATTTTTCTCTCATAGTTTTAATTTTTGATTTACTATTAATAATTGTACATTTTACTCTCTCATTTGGTGATTTTTTTTACTCCACTTTTTCTCATAGGCATTCGCTTTTGTTTAGTTAAAAATTTATCTGATGCTTTTATTTTAATTCATTCGAATAGATAAGATATCATATAGACGTTCAGACCCGTTGAGTTCCCAAATTGCTTTGGGAATCAACGGATCCAAATCCATCTTTTCGCCTCCATAAATCCATGTGAAAGATTTACCATCCTTTTTGGTTTCAAACTGGCCGGCAGAACTTATTGTATCTGCTTTTATCCAAAGGGTGGATTCAGAATCTACCTTTTCTCCTGTTGGAAAGCGAAAATTATTTAAACGATTAAGCATACTTATTAATTTTTTGACCACTGGAAGCCGTTTCAATGAAGTGGTGTTTTAATTCAGCATGAACAGTTTTTCTTGTACCATTTATTTGATCCAGTAATATTTTTACGGATTCTTTTCCCATTTCTTCCAACGGTTGTTTGATATAGGAAATGGGAGGTTGGAAAAAATCAAAAACTTCATGCCCGTCAAATCCAACTACTGCCAGTTCTTCCGGCACTTTCACGTTGGATTTCCGTATGGCATAAAGACCGTAAATGGACAATGCGTTTGTTGCAAATAGCAACGCATTCATCTTTTTCTCAGCAAGGAGATCATTCATTATTTTATCGACATCACCTTTTACATGGTTGTACCTTACTTCTTTTATAAGTATTTCACTTGCAAGGCCATTTTCTTTCATTGCTTCCCGGTACCCGCGAATTCGTTCCTGCATGTGGACCAATGATGACTTGTAAGCTATCATCTTAACTTTATTATATCCTTTGGAAATAAAACAGTTCACGGCATTCCATGTCGCCGTATAATTATCCAGTACCACATGGTTTGTTGAAATATCAGGGAAGTATCGGTCAATCAAAACAACAGGTATATCCCTTTTAATTAATGATTGAATCTGTTTGGAACAACCTTCTGTAGGGGTAATTAATAAGCCGTCAACTTGCCGGTTAAGCAAAGCTTCCATCAATGCCGATGATTTGGAGCAGTCCTCATCAGAACTTCCAAAAATTACTGTGTAATTATACCTGGCTGCTTCGTCTTCTATAACCCGTGCAAGTTGTCCGA
>JAWLGR010000109.1:0-4047 GCA_041684965.1 Mariniphaga sp. | reverse complement strand
TTTCTGGATTAAAATTGGGCCTATTGCTGAACTTCAATGTGCAAGATATGAAAAAGGGAATTACCCGAATTATTATGTAATTACTAACGAAGGACCACTTGGTTTGTGCTGAATAATCTGAGAAAATCTGTGGCAATCTGTGGTTAAAACACTAAAAATGACCCAACAACAACTCGAAAAATACCTCTGGGGTGCGGCGGTGGCCCTGCGCGGCACCATCGATGCCGGCGACTACAAACAGTACATCTTTCCGCTACTGTTTTTCAAGCGCATTTGCGATGTGTATGACGAGGAGTTTGAGCGGGCCATGAAAGAGAGCGGTGGCGACCTGGAATACGCCGCCTTTGAAGAGAACCACCGCTTCCAGGTGCCCGCGGGCGCGCACTGGCGCGATGTGCGCGAAACCACCGTAAACGTGGGGCAAACCATACAAAATGCCATGCGGACCATAGAAAAGGCCAATCCGCAAACCCTGCACGGCATATTTGGCGATGCCAGCTGGAGCAACAAGGAGCGGCTTTCTGACGAAACCCTGACCAACCTTATTGAGCATTTCTCGCAGCATACCCTCAGCCTGGTCAATGTGCCCGACGACCAGCTGGGCAACGGCTACGAATACCTGATCAAGGAGTTTGCCGACGACAGCGGGCATACCGCCGCCGAATTTTACACCAACCGCACGGTGGTGAAGCTTATGACCCTTATCATGGATCCGCAGCCCGGCGAAAGCGTGTACGACCCCACCTGTGGCTCGGGTGGACTGCTGCTCAACTGCGCACTGCACCTGAAGGAAGAAGGCAAAGAGTACCGCACGCTGAAACTCTACGGACAGGAGATCAACCTGCTTACCTCGGCCATTGCAAGAATGAACATGTTTTTGCACGGCATTGAAGAGTTTCAGATTGTGCGGGGCGACACCCTGGCCCAGCCCGCCTTCCTGGAACACGACAGCCTGAAGCAGTTCAACGTCATCCTGGCCAATCCGCCTTACTCCATCAAAGCCTGGGACCGCAAAGGCTTCGAAAATGACCCATGGGGCCGCAACCTATGGGGTACACCCCCGCAGGGTTGTGCTGATTATGCCTTTGAGCAGCATATCCAGAAAAGTCTGAATGAAAATAATGGAAGATCAATATGTCTTTGGCCGCAGGGTATGTTAGACAGGAATTCTGAAGAATCGATCCGAGAAAACTTCTTGAAATCAGATAGACTAGAAGCTGTAATTGGTTTAGGAAGAAATCTTTTCTATAATTCCGGTATGGAGTCATGTCTTTTGATTTCAAAAACAAATAAGCCACAGGAAAGAAAGAATAAAATACTATTTATTAACGCATATGACTTGGTTAAGAAAGAAAAGACGATGAGCTTTTTGGATGAAAATCACATCAATACGATTTTCAATTCATACAAATCCTTTTCAGAAATTGAAGGCCTTTCAAAAGTCGTTGATTTAAATGAAGTTCTCAATAACCGATCGTCGTTAAATATTAACCTGTATGTTAACAAATACAAAGCTTTAGAACAATCCTTGGAAGATTCATACAATACTTGGTTAACAACTGGAAATGATCTAAAGGTTTCAATGAATAAATTGTTTGAAGATTTGAAAAAATGAATTTAAGTATTGATAAAAGCAATTGGAAAAAGGTGCGTCTTGGAGATGTTGCATTCGAATACAGCAAGCGCATTAACAATCCAAAGGAAAGTGATTATGACAAATTTGTCGGCTCGAGCAATGTTGGTCAATGGGATTTTCGCGTAAAAAACTGGGAATCTACTGATTCAGTAACATCTGCCATGAAACTATTTGAGCCGAATGATTATTTATTGGTTCGAAGAAGCCTTTACGCAAGTGATTTTCGCGAAAGGGCACCAAGAGCTCATTTTTATGGTGTGTGTTCGGGTGATATTCTTACAATCAAAGAAAATCCTGAATATTTGTCAGATGGATTTTTAATAGGAGTTTTGAATAGTCCAGATCTATGGAAATATATTGTTGCTAATGCATCGGGTTCAATTACAAGAAGGATAAAATGGAAAGACCTCGCCAATTACCAATTCCTCCTCCCCCCAAAAGACCAGCAGGCCAAACTGGCCGAATTGCTCTGGGCGCTGGATGAGGTGATTGAGAGGGAGAGGGAGGTGTTGGAAAGGTTGAATATATGCAAAAGATCTTTTGAAGTAAAAAGTCTACTAAAATACAATTCAAGTCTTGATGACAAATTGCCACTTGGTTTTAAAATTTTCAAGCTTAGTGAAATTGCTGAAATTTCAGGAGGCTCAACACCATCTAGAGATAAAACAGAGTATTGGGGTGGAGATATTCCATGGTTAACACCTACAGATGTAACTAATCACGATAGAATTAACCTCTCCCACACTAAAGAGAGTATTACTAAAATTGGGTTGAAGAATATTTCCAACAGATTATATTCTCCAGGAGCAATACTCTATTGCTCTAGAGCTACCATTGGTTATGCTATTATAAATGATGTTCCAATGGCAACTAATCAAGGTTTTTCAAATTTTATCGTAAATGAAAAAACAAAAAATTATTATCTATATTTCTTGCTCAAGCACTTAACCCCTGAATTAACAAGGTTAGCCGGTGGAAGCACTTTTTTAGAGATATCAAAAAGTGCTATCAAAAATTTTAAAGTTGTTATTCCTTCAATAGAAGTTCAAGAAAAAATAGAGTCAAAGTTACTTGAATTCGAAAACAATAGGATCGCAATTGAATCTAAAATCTTAAGTTCCAAAGTACTCCAAAAATCCCTTATCAATCAAATCTTTTAGTTATGGGGTTACGCCAAGGAAAAACAAAACAATTACTTGAAAGCGGAATTGATTGCGCGCTGCTTGCAGTTGAGATTTATAATAAACCAAGAACTCCATTTAGAGTTGAGGCTTTTATTACTCAAATGATAATGGCATGGACAAAAGTTTTTCATGCTTACTTTCATCAAACTATAGGAGAAAAATATTTCTATAAAAAAAAAGGGAAGCGGTTCTATGAAACAATAGACGGGGAAAGAAAGGCTTGGGAGCTAAAAACCTGTATTTTCAAAAAATCTGATCTGGCTCCATCCATCAGGGCTAATCTGGAATTCTTTATTAAACTAAGAAACAAAATTGAACATCGGCATATTGATCGGGACGAAATAGGAATAATGATATTTGGTGAGTGTCAGGCATTGCTTACCAATTTTGAAAATTTTGTTGTAGAATGCTTTGGCGATGAGTATGCTATTAATGAAAGCCTGGCTTTTGCTCTTCAGTTTTCAACATTAAGAACCAGTGCTCAAAAAAATGCTTCTAAAAAACTTCTTTCTAAGGAGGTTTTGGAATTAAAAGAGTTCATTGAAAAATACAGAAATAGTCTCGAAGATGAAACCTTTAAAGCACAGGAATATAGTATTAAATTAATTGCATTACCAAAAGTAAGCAATACCAATAGAGGTGATTTAGCAATAGAATTTGTGAACTGGAATGAGCTGAATGATGTTGAAAGGGAGCATTATGAGAGGTTGGTCGCTATCGTAAAGGATAAAATTAAGTTTAGGGAGGTTGTAAATCCGGGTAAACTTAAACCAGGGGAAGTTTTAAAAAAGGTCAATGAAAAAATTGATTTTGAACTTAATCATTTTGATCATAGGTGTTGGTATTCTATTTTTTCTGTACGACCAATTGGTTCTGAAAAAGAAAATGATCCATTTAACACTGATACTTCTTTCTGTCATTATGATGAAGCGCATGACGATTATGTGTATCAGGAATCTTGGGTAGATTTTATTATCGATTTGATATCATTAGGTTTGTTGGAAAAAAGTGCGTGGAGGCAACATTTTGATCACGGAAATAAATTAGAAAAAAATAGTTTCAAGGAATTAATTTCTAAACACAAGCAAACCCGCTAATTAATAGGTTTTTTAAACAAAACTAGCAACCATGGCCTTCACCGAACTCAACAGCGTAGAGTATTTTATCATTCACCGCCTAAGCGGGGTAAACCTGAATGCACCTGAGGCCAAAGAAGCACCGGTTGAA
>JAWLGR010000053.1:2757-23256 GCA_041684965.1 Mariniphaga sp. | reverse complement strand
ACGTTTTTGGTCGTTAAATATAATTTTTCCGTCAACAGGAACAGGAAATTTTTCCGGATATAACGCCAAATCCTTGTTCATACGATATGGCTTATGGGTTTTGTCTCCAACAGTGAAAGCCATATTCAGTTGCGTTGCGATAAACATTTCGGCAATAACGGTAATCAAAATAAAAAGGGTGGCATATTTCAGCTTTTTATAGTATAAAACAACCAACAAAAATGCAATGCAAACAATAATCTGGATAACTGCCTGCAACAGGACATGCTGATAAAAAGACATTTGCTGCAAAATGTCAACAAAACTTGTATGCTCCTTTAAGGCGATGAAATCCTGATTATTGACTTTGGTTGTTGAATAGATAACAAGAAAAATTAAAGCCAGCAGAACTAAGCAGCCAATAGCCAATACTTTTTTTTGCTCTTTTTCTGTATTTTTCTGAAAATAAGCAAAATAGTTTGTCGAGAGAAGAACAAATGCCAGCAACCCAAATATTCTGATAAATGCAGCATATTTAAAAAGGTTCATAAAAGGAACATATTTGAAAAGTAGTTCCCTTACAGGCAAAACAGAAAATGAGGCAGCAAAAATAACCAGTCCGAATGTAAGTATCAGATATTCAGTTGGTTTGCGTTTTTGAAATAATGCTGCACCAAACAGAATTAAAGGTATCAGTCCGAAATAATGGTTTCGCATGGATACATCCACATTGCCAAAAAATTCTCCGTATTTCAGGGTGGAAAATGGCAGCAAAAATGAAAGAACTGATTTTACACTTTGTCCGAATCCCGCTGTCTGGGTAAGGGTTATACCACTTTCAAGGCGATCGACAGAGGTGAGTATTTCCAGTGTTGCAACAATAAGAGGCAGCGAAAAGGCAACAACAATGAGAGAGAGCCAAAGATTTACTTTTATAAATTCTTTGATGGTATTGTAGTTCTTTTTTGCTGATTCTTTTAGAATGAAATAAACAAAAAGCAGAATTAAAAGATAGAAAAGGGTGAAAGATAAAGCCTGGTATGCCCCTGAAATCATCAAAAAAATAAAAACAGCCGTTTTTAGCATCTGAACGAAACTCCTGTTTTCCTGAAGTTTCAGGTAATTTACAATTACAAAAGGAATCCAGGCAGCACCAACCAATAGAAAAAAGTGTTGACCGTGCCCCACAAGGTAACCACTCATTGCATAGGCCACACCAGCAATCAGAGAAGCTTCCCTGCTTTTGTTAAAATGAAAGGAAAGCTGAAACATGCCTGTTGCTGCAAGAGCCAGATAAAGCACAAACATAATGTGCATGGTATAAATTCCATATCCTGTAAAAAGACTTGTAAACAGCAGTTCAGGATAGAAAGCAGGTGCCTGCAGATCGGCAAAAAATGGAGTGCCTGTTTGCTGGTAAGGGTTCCAAAACGGGAAATAGCCCGATTGAATACATTCTGAAAAGTAAAAGCGGAAAGGAAATACCACGTCAATAACATCCCACTTAAGCGCAAAGTTGAAAAATGATATTTGCCAATACCCAAAAACAACAACAATCAGGAGAAATACAGAAGGGTTAATTTTTTCAGGAAATCTGAACATGGTCTTTTACAATGTTTTCAAATAATTTACCAGTTTTTGCACCGCCCGTGCACGGTGACTGATATTGTTTTTGTCGGCCAGGCTCATTTCGGCAAATGTTTTGATGTAGCCGGCAGGCAAAAAAACGGGGTCGTATCCAAATCCCGAACTGCCCCTTTTTTCTTTGGTTATTTCGCCTTCAACAATGCCGTCAAATTGATTTTCTTTTCCATTTAAAACCAGCGAGATCACTGTTCGGAAGCGGGCTTTGCGATTATCTGTGTTTTTCAGCTTTTCCAACACTTTATCCATATTGGCCTGCGAATTTTTGGCATCGCCGGCATACCGGGCCGAATAAACCCCCGGCTCTCCGTTCAGGGCTTCAATCTCTAAACCGGTGTCGTCGGCAAAACAGGAATAGCCATACTTTTCAAACACATAAAAAGCCTTTTGCCGTGCGTTTCCTTCCAGAGTAGGCTGTTCTTCGGGTATTTCTTCGGTACACCCTATTTCTGTAAGGCTCAGCAACTCAAATCCTTTCCCCAGAATTGCCTGTAATTCTTTCAGTTTATGTTGGTTGTTTGTTGCAAAAACTAATTTCATGTATATTGTATTTGGGGTAAAAATAGAGAAAAAAGTTTATAGCCCTGTGGCACCGTTTAATTATAAATACGTAACGTAAAACTGTTCGCAACCGAAACATTGTATTGTTTAAGGGGAAGGGTTGCCGGTGATTTAGTTGGATAAGCGCCACCGATTAAAACAAACTGCGATCCGCAGCAGGGACAGTCTGCCAGCACTCCATCATTTTTAACAATACAACTTCTGCTGGCATTGTAAGTGCAGGCAGCATCAAATGCAAACCAGGAACCGGGCAGTTCACAATAAACAATAACACCGCCATAACCGTATCCCGGAAAAAAAACAGAATTACCCGGAACATTCAGCTCGTTTACAATATTCAGGTTTACTGTTAAAGAAACATATACATCCGGTATGGGCGATTCGTTTATTCTATCGCACGAAGGGAAAATTGGTGTCAGAAAAAGAAAAAAAATGAAATACTTTTTGTATTTCAAGACCAGATGCCGCATTTTTCGTATTTTTACTAAAACTTTAAAAGGATGCAATTTATTGCCACAAAAATGCAAAGAATATGGATGATCTCATAGTAATAATACTGACTTTGGTTTTTATTGTTGCCGGAATATTCGGGCAAATGAAAAAGAAACCACCGGTTCCGGAGGCGGATCCCGGCCAACCTTACCCCGAAGAAGATAATTTCTGGGATATACCGGATGAAGATATCGATGAAAAGAAGCAGGCAGCCGAAATTCCCGTGCCCGTTCAAAACAGAGAGATGAACAGATCGTTTTGGAGCAATGAATACCAAATTAAACCTGAAAATGAGGGCGCCACTATAACGGACAAAAAATTAACCAGTGACGGTCAGGTGAAAAAGCAAAACCGGTTACATAAAAAAGGAAAATTCCCGTTGCGGGAGGCCGTAATTTACAGTGAAATCCTTCACCGTAAATACAATTAACAGGCATAAGCAGTTCATTTTTAATAATTCCGGTAAAAGTTGTTTTTTATTATCGGGAAAATATATACATTTGCCGAAGGAAGAGTTTCGGGAACCCGGAATTCTTTCTGTTTTTTTATAGCTCAAAGTTTAACGAGGAGGAATTAAGAAATGTCACAAGTTACATATTTAACGAAAGAAGGACTTAAAAAAATGAAAAATGATTTGGACCGTTTGACAAATGTTGAACGTCCCTCCATTTCTAAACAGATTGGCGAAGCCATTGAAAAAGGAGATATTTCGGAGAACGCCGAATACGATGCTGCTAAAGATGCCCAGGGAATGCTGGAAGCAAAAATAGCAGAGTTGCAATCGAAAATTGCCAATGCCCGTATTCTCGATGAATCGAAAATTGATACTTCGCAGGTACAAATACTGAACAAGGTGAAAATTAAGAACAAAAAGAATAACACCACCATGCAGTATATGATTGTGCCTGAAGGTGAGGCAAATGTGAAGGAAGGGAAAATTTCGGCTACAACACCTATTGCCAAAGGGCTGATGGGGAAAAAAGTGGGCGATGTAGTTGAAATTAAAGTGCCTTCGGGCTTAATTCCGTTCGAAATTGTTGAAATCTCACTCTAAAAACCATGGGAAGCATTTTTACAAAAATAGTAAACGGTGAAATCCCCGCATACAAAGTAGCTGAAGACAAAAACTTTCTGGCTTTTCTGGATATTTCTCCGGTTGCCATAGGGCATACACTGGTCATTCCTAAAAAAGAGGTGGATTACCTTTTCGACCTCGACGATGAACTGTATGCCGGCTTGCAGTTGTTTGCCAAAAAAGTGGCAGCAGGACTCAAAAAGGCCATCCCTTGTAAAAAAGTTGGCGTGCTGGTTTTAGGTCTTGAAGTTCCTCATGCCCACATTCACCTTATACCCATGCAAAACGAAGCCGACGTTTTAAACTTCTCAAAAAAGTTAAATTTGAGTAAAGAAGATTTTGAAGAAATCAGGAAAAAAATATATAAAGAAATATAGCAGGATGCAATCTGCTCTGAATGAATAAGCCCGGTAAAAATACCGGGTTTTTTTATTCCAAAATTTATTAACAATTCCAAATTGACCCTTCAAATTCTGTAACTTTATGCAACTTTTTTTAGCGTTGTTTCATTAAAATAGTTTCATTAAAATAAAACACGAAAATGGTTCCGTTTACACATCTGCATGTACATTCTCAATATTCAATACTCGACGGCGCAGCCAGCGTTTCTGCTCTTGTAACCAAAGCAAAGAGCGACGGTATGAAAGCCCTGGCGCTTACCGATCACGGCACCATGTTTGGCATAAAAGAATTTCATTTGGCATGCAAAAAGGCCGGAATTAAACCCATACTCGGGTGCGAAACGTATGTTGCCTCACGCAGTTTGTCCGACAAAACCGACGTGGTGGACCGTTATGGCGACCACCTGATTTTGCTGGCAAAAAATAAAACCGGTTACCAAAACCTTGTGAAACTTATTTCCATTGCGAGCAACGAAGGATTTTACTACAAACCTCGCATCGATAAAAAAATTCTTGAAGAACACAGCGAAGGATTGATTGCTTCCTCTGCATGCCTTGGAGGGGAAATACCGGGGCTGTTGATGAAAAATCGTACAAACGAAGCGGAAGAAGCCATTTTATGGTACAGAAGGGTATTTGGCAACGATTTTTACCTGGAATTAATGCGGCACCCGGCAGAGGAAGCGCAGCAAAGGGAAAATGTTTACGACAACCAGGTTTGGGTAAACGAATTGCTGGTTCAACTTGCAAAAAAGCACAAGGTGAAGCTGATAGCCACCAACGATGTGCACTTTACAAATGCCGAAGATGCCGATGCACACGACCTGCTGATTTGCCTTAACACCGGAAAAGATGTGGACGACCCAACCCGCATGAGATATACCAAACAGGAATGGTTTAAAACGCAGCAGGAAATGAACGCGTTGTTTGCCGATGTGCCCGAAGCTTTGGCAAATACAGAGGAAGTGGCTGAAAAAGTGGAAGACTATGAGCTAAATTCAGACCCTATTATGCCGGTGTTTCCCATTCCCGAAGAGTTTGGTACCATGGAAGATTTCCGGAAAGAATACTCTGAGGAGAAACTTAAAGCGGAGTTTGAAGAGGAAACATTTAACCGGTTGGGTGGATACGAAAAAGTTCTGCGAGTAAAACAGGAAGCAGCTTATTTACGGCACTTAACGTTTATTGGCGCCGAAGAGCGGTATGGTAATCCGGTTCCTGTGGAAATTGCCACCCGGCTCGATTTTGAACTGGAAACCATCAAATCCATGGGCTATCCCGGCTATTTTCTTATTGTGCAGGATTTTATAAATGAGGCACGCAGAATGGGGGTTCTGGTTGGCCCGGGACGCGGATCGGCTGCCGGGGCAGCGGTTTCATATTGTACCGGAATTACAAACATCGACCCCATTAAATACGATTTGCTTTTTGAACGGTTTCTGAATCCCGACAGGATTTCATTGCCTGATGTGGATATTGATTTCGACGATGATGGCCGTCAACTGGTGCTCGATTACGTTACAAATAAATACGGACACGACAAGGTTGCGCATATTTGCACTTTTGGCACCATGGCCACAAAAATGGCCATAAAAGATGTGGCACGTGTGTTGAAACTGCCGCTGTATGAGGCCGAGCGGTTGACAAAACTGGTTCCCGATGCGCCAAAAATGACTTTTGCCAGGGCATTCAAGGATAGTCCGGAATTGAAAAAGGAGAGAAATTCCGACAATCCTTTGATAGCAAAAACCATTAAGCTTGCTGAAACGCTCGAAGGTTCGGTAAGGCAAACCGGCGTACATGCATGTGGTATTTTAATCAGTCGCGACCCGCTTACAGACCACATTCCACTGATGCCGACCAAAGATGGAGAAAAACTGTTAACTACCCAATATGACGGGCGGTTTGTAGAGGATCTCGGATTACTTAAAATGGACTTCCTTGGACTGAAAACCCTTTCCATCATTAAAGAAACCCTTGAAAACATCAAGCTTTCAAAAGGAATTGAAATCGATATCGACAATATTCCGTGGGAAGACGAAAAAACCTTTGAACTGTTTAGTCACGGTGAAACCACAGCTATTTTTCAGTTTGAATCGGAAGGAATGAAAAAGCACCTGCGCGAATTAAAACCGAACCGGTTTGAAGACCTGGTGGCAATGAATGCCCTCTACCGTCCGGGGCCTATGGAATACATTCCAGCCTACATTGCCCGCAAACATGGGCGACAAAAGGTGGATTACGATCTTCCAATGATGGAAAAATACCTGAGTGAAACTTATGGAATTACTGTTTTTCAGGAACAGGTGATGCTTCTATCGAGGTTGCTGGCCAATTTTACCCGGGGCGACAGCGATACGCTCAGAAAAGCCATGGGCAAAAAAGATACATCGTTGATGAATAAACTAAAATTGAAATTTATAAACGGGTGCAAAGCCAATTTCAAATTTACAGACGAGTGCAAACTGGTTGGAAAAAGAACCGACGATGTTATTGAAAAAATCTGGAAAGACTGGGAAGCCTTTGCTTCTTATGCATTTAACAAGTCGCACTCGGTGTGTTACGCTTATATTGCATACCAAACCGGATACCTGAAAGCCAACTTCCCTGGCGAGTTTATGGCAGCCAACCTTAGCCGTAACCTGAATAACATTACAGATATTACCAAGCTAATGACCGAATGCAGCCGCATGAAGCTGAATGTGCTGGGCCCCGACGTGAATGAAAGTTTCAGTAAATTCACTGCCAACAAAAACGGTGACATCCGGTTCGGGATGGCTGCCATTAAAGGTGTTGGATCGGGTGCTGCAAATGATATAATAGAGGCCCGCGAGAAGAACGGTCCGTTTAAAACCATTTACGATTTTGTGGAAAATGTAAACCTGCAAACCGTGAATAAAAAGAACATGGAAGCACTTGCAATGGCAGGCGCATTCGATAACCTGGAAGGGTTGAAGCGGAGCAGCTTTTTTGCCGGTGAACATGAAAACGACAACACTACGTTCATTGAAAAACTGATTCGGTACGGCAATAAAATACAAAGCGAGAACCAAAGTATGCAGCAAAGCCTTTTTGGCGATTTGGGAAGTGGTGCCGACGTGAAAAAGCCAGCCGTACCTGAAGGGGAGGAGTGGCCAAAAATTATTCTTCTTGAAAAGGAGAAAAACCTCATCGGTATTTACCTTACTGCACATCCGCTCGACGATTACAAGGTGGAAATTGAAAATTTTTGCAGCCGCGATGTTACAATGAAAGACCTGAAAAATGACATCGAAAAATACAAAGACCGTGATTTTACTTTTGGCGGAATGGTTACCGCTGCAAGGGAAAGTACCTCCAAAAACGGAAATCCTTTTAGTACCCTTACCCTTACCGATTATACTGATTCTGTTGAATTGTTCTTTTTCGGGCAGGATTACGTCAATTTTCATAAATACTGCAAAACGGGGTTGTTCATTCTTGTAAAAGGAACAGTAAAACCAAGGTTTAACAACAGCGATGCATACGAATTTAAGCTTTCGCATATCGAACTGCTTTCGGAAGTGAGGAAAAACCTGGTAAAAAGTGTAACTATTAATTTACCTCTGAATGAATTAAATGAATCGGTGATTAAGGATATTGAAAAACTGGCTCAAAACAATAAAGGCCAGGCATTGTTAAAATTTAATGTTTTCGATTCGGAAAGCAATATGTATATTCATCTGTTTTCGCGAAACACACGAATAGAACTAACCAATCATTTTCTTAAATATTTTGAGGAAAAACCGGATATTGGATATAGAATTAATTGACTAAATTTGTAAAAAAAGAGATTATTAATATTTAAAAACAGAAATATGGCAGTAGAAATTACCGATGCCAATTTTGAGGAATTGGTTGTAAATTCAGATAAACCTGTAATGATTGACTTTTGGGCGGTTTGGTGTGGCCCTTGCCGGATGATTGCCCCTATTGTGGAAGAAATGGCAAAGGAATATGAGGGCAGAGCTGTAATTGGTAAGGTAGATGTGGACTCAAACCCCAACGTGGCTATGAAATATGGAATCAGGAACATTCCAACCGTGTTGTTTGTGAAAAACGGAGAGGTTGCCGACAAGCAGGTAGGTGCCGGACCCAAGCAAACATTTACCAACAAGTTGGATGCATTGCTTTAATTCCTTCCTGAAGAGCAGAAAAGAAAAAAAAGAGGCGGCCTCAACTAAGGTAGGGTCGCCTCGAATATTTTAATTTCAATTGTTTTGAAAAACATTTTCGACATAGAGCAGTTTCATCAGTTCGATAATTTGGGATTGATTGCCCGGGAGGTGGTAGAGGGTTTTATTACCGGTTTGCACCGGAGCCCTTTTCATGGTTTTTCGGTTGAATTTGCCGAACACCGGCAATACAACCAGGGCGAATCGACCAAACACATCGACTGGAAACTGTTTGCGCGCACCGACAAGCTTTTTGTGAAACAATATGAGGAGGAAACCAACCTGCGTTGCCAGTTGGTTATCGATACTTCGTCGTCGATGCTTTTTCCTTATTTTAAAGGAAAAAAACACCTGGAAAACAAGCTGGCTTTTTCAGTTTACACAGCAGCAGCCCTTATTTATTTGCTCCGGAAACAACGCGATGCAGTGGGCCTGACCCTTTTTTCCGACGAAATTGAATTTCACACCTCCCCACGCATCTCGTCGGTAAATGCCGAACTAATGTATGGCAAAATGTCGGAACTGATTCAACCTGAAAACGCACATCTGAGAAAAACAACCAACACCACCGATGTGCTGCACCAGATTGCCGAAAACATTCATAAACGTTCACTGGTGGTCATTTTCAGCGACATGATTGACAGTCAGAAAACGGAAGAACTTTTTTCGGCCCTGCAACATCTGCGTTACAACAAACACGAGGTTTTGCTTTTCCATGTTACCGATCACAAACAGGAACGCGAATTCCAGTTCAGCAACCGTCCCCACAAATTTGTTGATTTGGAAACCGGACAGGCAGTAAAATTCAATCCGTGGGAAGTGAAAAACCACTATGTTTCAACTGTTAAATCCTATTTCGACGATTTAAAAGTGAAATGCGGACAGTACCAGATTGACCTTGCCGAAGCCGATATTAACAAAGATTTTAAGGAAGTATTGTTAGCCTATCTGGTTAAAAGGAAAAGGTTATTTTAACCTGCACGAACGAAAACCGCAAATCTTTTGAAAAAAATTTTTTCTTTAGCGAAAAGCTGTTATTTTTGCATCGCTTTTAAAAAGCAAGTGTTCTAAGAACAAAACAAAATATTCCCTAGTAGCTCAGTTGGTTAGAGCGGCGGACTGTTAATCCGTAGGTCGTAGGTTCAAGTCCTACCTGGGGAGCCACACAGGACAAGAGGTCATTTTCGACCTCTTTTTTTGTGCCCTGACTTCCAAAATTTACTGAAATCAACCGATAATATATATCAGTCATGATAAAATTAGAAACAGGAAAAAGCGTTTTGAATTTTTTCTATTTTTCGTTTTCTCATTAATCTTTTCCCTTAAAATCTTATAAGCTTTTGTAATTTGAGCTTCTACAGACTTAACTGAGATGTTTAAATAATCAGCAATTTCAAAGTTAGTTAGGCCTTCTTTTTTGCTCAACAAAAAAGTATTTTTGCATTTTCGTGGCAAATTATCTATTTCCAAATTAACGATTTTAATTAGTGTATCAATATTTGAATTTGACTCTTCTTCTAATAAGGTTGAAAGAGCATCAATGTGTTTTTCTTCCAAAGTTATAACCTTTTTGGATTGTCTGTACTGATCAATAAATTCATTATAAACAGATCGGTATAAAAAGCTACTGAATCGCTTAGAAATGTTTAAACTGGCTCTATTTTCCCAAACTCTGGTAAACACATTTTGGACTATATCTTCTGCTTGATTTGGATCGTGGCAAAGCGTTGTTGCATAAACACAAAGTTTCTTATAATAGGAAGATATCAGAAAATTAAATGCTTTTTCATTTCCTTCTGCTAAGGCTGCAATCAATGCTTTATCATTAGAAAATTTATCTTCCATTTCAACAGAGAATACACTCTTTTATATTTTCAAATACTGTACAAAGTTAGTGTAAAAAACATATTTAGTTCATAATCATATGATGACTTTCGAGTTCTTTGAAAAAAAGTTTTATTTTATTACTGAGATCATGAAATAGTTTTAATTAATTATTTATCAGGGGATTACACTTGATTCTATGCCAGAAACAAGAAATAATTGAAATCAAATTATCCAAATGTCAAATTATCTTTTTGAAAAACATAGGGTATTGCAAAAATCATTCGTCAGGGTATTAAATCTAAATATTTTTATATGGTACCTGAGAATATTGAAAACATTATTGTAAAGTTCTTAAGCTCCCAAGCTACAGCTCCAGAAATTGAACAATTGGAAGCATGGCTTCAAAATTCTGATAATGAAAAAGTATTCCGCGAATATGTTAAAGTAAATTATTTGATTGACGTGAATACGATGCATTTTGACAAGGCAAAACTGCTAGATGAATTGTCTGTTAAAATGCAAAAAGAAAGTAAGACTTCACTAAGCATAAGAGCAAAAAAAATCTTGAGATATGCTGCCATATTTGTTTTGCTTGTATCATCTTATTGGGCATATGATAATTTTTTAAAACAAGATCAGCTAGCTTTTGATAGTTCAATAAAGGAAGCCATTTTAAAAAGTGAGGATGGTACAATTAAGGTACTAAATCCTACAGGAAGCGCTAAAATCAAAGACAGCAGGGGTGGTATTCTTGGAAATAAAACTGATAATACACTGGAATACAAAGTGAATAAACATAAAGAAAGACTTGTTTATAACACTTTGACCGTACCTTATGGAAGACAATTTACCGTGAAATTATCTGATGGAACTCGTATTGAACTTAACTCAGGAACTTCATTACGTTTTCCTGTTGAATTTCTGGAAGGGAAGGAACGAAAAGTTTTTATAGAATATGGAGAAGCTTACTTTGATGTAGCCAAGGATCCTGACCATCCGTTTATAGTTAATAATAACAAACTGGATATAACAGTTTTAGGAACACAATTTAACGTAAGCGCCTATCCTGAAGATATTGCTGTCTCTACGGTACTTGTTGAAGGTTCTGTTCAATTAACAGAGCTCTCCGATGACAATATAACTAATAGTGTTATGTTGGAACCCGGCTTCCAAGCTATTTGGTCAGATGAAGAAAGAAGTTTTGAAATAAATAAGGCTGATTTGGAAATGCATACAGCCTGGAGAACTGGTAAAATCATTTTAAAAAGTTTGTCCTTTAGCCAAATGGCTAAAAAGTTAGAGCGCCATTATGATGTGATTATTAATTGCAATGAAGAGCAATTAAACCGAGAAATAATTACGGCCACTTTCGAGGAAGAAAACATTAAGGATGTATTAACAGTAATCAATAAATTGCACCCGATTAATTATAAAATTGATGGACGTGATATTACCATCACTAAAAACAACAATCCTTGAAAAAATCTTCGATAGCTTATAGTCAATTGATAAGGAAAAATAAAAACTATCAAGCAATGACAAAGAATCTTTATACTAAAAAAAACATAAGTCGTAATTAAGCCTGTAAATAAATGAAAATTATTACGTTTTTATTAGCATTTTCTTTCTTTCTTCTGCATTCCAATAGGGGATTCACCCAGGAATCTAAAATTTCTTTTGATCTTACTAATGTTTCTTTAAAAGATGTTTTAGACAAAATAGAATCTACAACAAATTTCAAATTCATATATAAGGATAAAACGATATCAGACAAAAAAGAAATAACTATTAAAGCTCAAAATGAAAGCATTACGGCTATTTTGGATCGGTTGTTTTCAAAAATCGCTATTCAATATGAAATAATAGGTAATCAAATTGTGCTAAATCCAAAGGAGGAACCCATTCAAAATACTCAAGGTAATTCAACATCCGAAATAATAGAAGAAACACCTCAAGCGTTTAAAGTAACAGGCTCGGTTACAGATAGTAATGGTGAATCCTTACCAAGTGCAAATATTCTTGAAAAAAGCACAAATAATGGCACAATAACCGACGTCGATGGCAATTTTGCACTTGATGTACAAAACGGGGATGCGGTGTTGGTTGTGTCATATATTGGCTATAATAAACAGGAAATCCCTGTTAACAATAGAAAAACAATTTCGGTTGTTTTGGAGGAAGACCAAACTGACTTGGAAGAGGTAATTGTAGTGGGCTATGGAATACAGAAGAAAATTACTCTTACGGGCGCTGCTTCCGATATTAGAACTGATAAAATCCAACAAACAAAAACAGCAAATTTGGCTAATAACCTAACAGGTAGGATTACAGGTTTGGTAATTAATGCAAGAGGAGGTGAACCTGGAAGTGACAACATGAGCGTTAGAATTCGTGGTATAGGTACTACAGGAAATACTGAACCTCTTTATGTTATTGATGGTATTCCTAATCGGGGTAGTTTTGAACGGTTAAACCCAGATGATATAGAAAGTATTTCTGTACTTAAGGATGCTTCTGCTGCAATTTATGGTGCACAAGCTGCCAATGGTGTAATTTTAATTACAACTAAGAGAGGTAAAGAAGGTACTCCTACCTTCAATTATAACATGAATTATTCTCTCGCACAAGCTACCAGACGCCCTGAACTAATGAATGCGTATCAGTATTTAACCTGGATTGATGAGATAAATGAAAGAAATGGTCGTCCAAAAGAGTTTCAGGACGTCATAAGGCAATACAGGTTCGATACTGTTGATAATTCAATATGGGGCGATACGGATTGGTGGGATGTTGTTACAGACACATGGACTCCTCAAACGCAACATGCCTTAAATGTAAGTGGAGGAAGTGATAACACTCAATATTTTTTATCTGGTCAGTATTTGAATCAAGATGCACTTTATATTAGTAATGCTTATGGTTATAAGCAATATAATATCCGGTCAAATATTGATACACGCCTGGCAAAAAACATTAGCTTAAGTATTGACCTGGCTGCCAGAATTGGCGATAAAAATAGCCCTACCTTGAGCACTGATGGTTTAATTCGTCAGGTTTTCGTACAACCACCTTATGAATTTCCTTATTTCGAAAATGGACTGATACGAAAAACATCAGCCGGTAATCCAATTAGTTTGGTAAACGGAAATAGCGGCAGTAATGAAACGAAAAGCAAAAAATTTGATACTAAATTTTCTTTTCGGTGGGATTTACCTTTTATTTCAAAGGGTTTATTCCTTCAGAGCTATGCCACTATCGACTTTTATACTACAACCAGAAAGGATTTATCGAAGCCTTTTGATCAATATGAATTTGACGAGGATACAGATGAATATATCAATTTAAAATATCAAACCGGGAATATTTCCTTATTTCAGCAATATAGCGAGGAACTAAATAAACTCTTTCATTTTAGAATAGGTTATGACCAAGGCTTTGATAAACACAATGTAAGCTCTTTCTTTGCATACGAACAATATGAGAAGAAGGGTGAATACATTTTTGCTTCAAGACGCGATTTAATTTCGGAAGATATTCCTTTTTTATTTAGCGGCTCAGATAAAAATCAAAACAATGGTGGACGTGGATACCAATCTGCCAGGCAAAACTATTTTGGAAGAATTAACTACAATTTTGATAATAAGTATCTTCTTGACATAACCATGCGTTATGATGGCTCTTCCAATTTTACCAGTAATAACCGTTTTGGATTTTTTCCTGCTGCATCAATAGGATGGCGAATTTCAAAAGAAAACTTTTTTAACACAGAGTTGGTTAACGAGCTAAAATTAAGAGCTTCATTGGGATTATTAGGAAACGATCGCGTTGATAATTTCCAGTATCTTCAGATATATAATATTGGTAACTCTTACATTTTTGGTGAAAATCCAGAACGTGTTAACGGTTTAAGCCCAGGTACTACACCAAATCCAAATATTACATGGGAAACTTCACAAAAAGCCAACATTGGTGTTGATTTTCGTTTAAAACAACGATTATTAGAAGGAAGCATGGACATTTTTTATGAAAAACGATCAGATATTTTAGCTCCAAGAAATGCATCAGTACCTGTTTATTCAGGGTTAACTTTACCGGATGAAAATATTGGTAAAGTTTCAAACCGGGGGATTGAAGTACAGTTAAACCATCAAAAAACATTTCATAATATTTTATACTCAATTGGGGGACAATTTACTTTTGCCGAAAGTAAAATTATTTTTATCGATGAGCCACCAAGAGTGCCTGAATGGCAACGGCGAACCGGGAGACCTGTTGATTTTATTTTATTATATGAAGCAGATGGCATATATAACAATCTGGAAGAAATTGAAAATTCTGTTCATTTTCCTGATGCTCAGCCTGGTGATGTGAGAATTATTGATAAAAACGACGATGGTGTTTTAAATGAACAAGACCAAATCATTTTGGAAGACTCACCTACTCCAAAGATTGTTTATAGTATAAACACTGGGATTGAGTGGAAAAATCTGGCTTTAAATATTCTTCTTCAAGGTCAGGCCAAAGCACAAACCCTTTACAGACCATTTGATATTAACCAGCAATCAGAATTTTATGAAAGACGCTGGCGCTCAGAGGAACGAACTCCTAATGCAACTTTCCCTGCAGCATTTGGAACAGCAAGTTCAAGTTTTCGGGAAGTTTCAACTATTTGGTTGAGAGATAATTCCTTTTTAAGACTAAAAAATATTGAATTATCCTACACATTAAATAGTGATTTATTAGAATCATTAGGGTTAAGAAGCTGTAGATTTTTTATATCAGGTCATAACTTATTTTTCATCTCAGATAAAGTAAAGATTAACGATCCTGAAAGTTCATCTTCTACAGGTTGGTATTATCCGCAACAAAGATTGCTTTCAGGAGGATTTAGTTTATCATTTTAAAAAAATAGAAAATGAAACATATTCGTATAGTAACACTACTCATAATAGTAATTATTACATCGAGCTGCAAGGATGATTTACTGGATTTACAACCCTTAGATGCCATATCAGAAACCAACGTGTGGGATGACCTTGCTCTTATAGAACTATATGTGAATGACCGTTATAACGAACTTCCCCATGGTTTTCCTCAATGGGCAGGTGGTCTGCGTATGACAGCAATTACCGATGAAAGCTACCACATGCACGAAGCTCGTTTTCTTGATAAATATACGCAAGGAGGCTTAACTTCCGGATCTTTAAATATGTATTATTTTAATGGGTTTTGGCTTGATGCATATACAGCAATAAGAAATCAGAATATATTTCTTGAAAATATAGATAATTATTCACCGGATACTGGTGAAAAAGATCGTATCAAACAACTTACCGCAGAAATTAGATTCTTGAGAGCGTATTTTTATACGGAACTTATCTCAAGATATGGAGATGTACCACTTATAACTGAAACCTTTAATGTAAATTCTAATTTTGATGTTTCAAGAACTTCCTTCGACGATTGTATTGAATTTATTGTATCTGAATTGGATCTGGCTATTAATGATTTACCCAACCGGGAGGAAGCCATGGGTGATTCATTTGGCAGAGTTACAAAAGGTGCAGCTCTTGGTCTTAAAACCAGAGCTTTAATGTTTCACGCCAGTCCCCTCTTTAGTTCAAGTAATGACAATAACAGGTGGAAACTTGTTTCAGATGCCTGCGAGGAGCTTTTTAATCTAAATCAATATAGTCTTTCATCTGATTATCAAGGATTATTTCTAAACCCAATGGATTCCGAAGTTATATTCTTCAAGCAATTTATTAATCAGTATGGATTTGAGTTGGTAGATGTGTTATCAGATTACTACTACCACTACCGGGGTGGTCACAGCATCGATGAATGGCGGTTCCCCAATGGCGATGGTGGCTGGATTAGTGAAAATCCCAGACAAGAATTTATAGATCAATATGAAACCATTTCTGGCCATATTCCGGTTTTAGGATACACTGGTCCTGCAAATGATTTGCAACCTATTATTAACCCTGAAGCTTCTTTGTATAACCCAAATGAACCTTATTTAAATCGAGACCCAAGACTCAAATATTCTGTTCTTTATGATGGAACAGAATTTAAAGGACGGCAATTGGAGTTTTGGTATGGAGGCAAGGATAGCAGAGATCCGGATGTTGATTATTGGTGGAACGGAAATAGGTTAGGTTATGGAATCAGAAAATCATTAGATGAAACCTGGGAGTTGAATTCTGGTTTAGCTAGCGACCAGCCCTGGATATATATGCGATTGTCAGAATTTTATTTAACCTATGCTGAAGCTCAATACCATTTAGGTAATAGTTCGGTTGCCGTAGAATATGTAAACAGAATAAGACAACGGCCAGGAGTTTATATGCCACCAATTAGTGTGTCTGGCAATTTATTGGAAAAAATTAAACACGAACGTAAAATTGAACTTGCCTTTGAAGGTAATCGATGGTACGACGCGCGACGTTGGCTAAATGCTGAGGTCGATTTTGCCAGGGATATTGTTGCTGTAGAAGTAATTAGAGATGCGAATACCGGAAATAAATCGTATCTGTACTACTATTTTGAAGGAGGCACGGAAAAAAGAAGTTTTCCGAAGCACCACTATTTATGGCCGATTCCTATTGAAGAAATATTAAAAAGCAATTTGGAGCAAAATCCTGGTTACTAGTATATCAATCAAAGTGAAAAACGCTAAAAGACATAATATTTTAATACATCTGGGTTTAGCAATAATCTATCTTTTCTTGCAAATGGGTGTTGCAGGATGCTCAAAAGATATTGAGCAAATATCTGATCCCTTGGAAGAAGAAATACCTGACGAAGCTTCAGATTCCGGAGTTTATATTCTTCCTAAACTGGACCAACCTGTTCACTATCCTGGAGTAGCAGTTTATACAGCTGATATGGCGAAAAACAGGAATACTGAGCTAAATTCGGAATGGGTGATTAGACATAGCCAGTATGTAGGTGTTTCATCTGAAATTTTAAGAAACGGCTATAATGCCATGCATAAAATTTCTTTTGAAAGGATTCAAAATTCTGGCGATTATGTGGAATTTGTAATGGCCATTCATGGTAAACTTGTCAAAAGAATTCCTTTGCCAAATGCGTTTTTAGATGGATTAACTGGTGTTAGTTTTAGGGCTGTTAGTTACTCCGTACCTATTAATTTGACAGTAGGGGTTTATAACATTGAAGGCGTTTTACTGCAAAGTGAAAATTTTATGGTAACAACAAACCAAATGCAAACGTTTCAAATGGCTTTTAATGATCAAGAATTACATCATATTGCATTTAAAACAAGTGGTGAAAAACAAGATCTTTCTGCTTTCAGTGAAGGTGCTCTGGGAATTGATGATATTTACCTTACCAATAATAATACTGAACCTTTTCAACCGCCAGTGGATGATACAAATTTCCTTGATTGGCTTAAAACATGCTCGATAAACTATTTCCTTTGGAACTACAGAGATACAGATGATGGCCAGGGCGTAGTTCTTGAAGCAAGCGACGAATCTGATAAGGTTTCCCTTTCGGGTATTGGATATGCATATGCCATTTACATTTTAGCTGAAAAAGAAAATATAATTAGTCCTTCAATGGCCAGGAAGCGAATTTTAGCTATGCTTAGATGGCAAGAAGCGCAAAACTGGAGAAACGGTTCTGAAGGTATTTTTGGTTTTCCATTTCACTATTTTGATTCGAATGGTAATGGTTTATATGAATTCAGTGCTGAAGCTGTTAGTACCATTGATTGGGCAATTTGTGCTGCCGGATTAAGGACGGTGAGGCAAAAGTATGCAACAGATAATGAGATTGTATCAATCTGTAATGAACTGCTGAATCGTCCTCAATGGAAAGAAACCGTTCATAACAACTTGAATGACAATTACCGTTTTGGCAGAATTTCAAAAGGACTTTCTTCAAACGGCACCAAAAATGGGCAGGTATGGGCTGATGCCTTTTCAGAAGAAACAGAAATAGTTTATTTGGAAGCTTTGGCTTCAGGTCAAATAAACGATTTAGACCTGGACAAAATATACAGAGAATATAAAAACGGCTACTACGTAAGTTGGTTTGGCTCGGGTTTTACTTATAACTGGATGCAACTTTGGACTGGCATGGTTGAGCCCTATCAATCCAATAGTAAAGCGGCTTATAGGGTAGAAGCGAATACCGTTACAAGTAATTTTGGAAAGTTGCTGATGGGTCTCACCGCTTGTGGCACTGCTTCTGAGGTGGAAAACAATGGTTTTATTAGTTGGGACAGATACATCGGCAACCAAGGTGCATCCACATCAGGTGCAGATGAGTCGGAAGTTATTCAAATATCTCCTGCACCTTATGGAGCGGCTTTAGCCCTGCCATTTATGACATCAGAAGCAATTCAATCATTGAGAAATTACGTTTCTCTTGGTTACTATCACCCGCTTTTAGGATTACCTGATAATATAAGAATAGCAGAACTACCTGGCAATCTCGATGTTCCAGTACCTAATTGGAATCCTTACGATATTAATGTTGGACCTATGGCTATGGCCATTGAACAATATCAAGAAAACACTATTAGTCGATATTATATGAAAGATGTTGCCATTAAAAATAGTTTACAAAAACTGATAAAATCCTTTTAAGGACCAAAAAATCAAATAATTATGAGTACGAGATTATTAGCTTTAATTATTACAATTTTAATTATAATATCTGGTTGCAGAGATGAAGATGCTACAGTGGAAATATTCTTTGACCCTGATGTTAGCTCAAATACAACAAATTTGGGTCAACCCGTTGTTTTTACTGATTACTCAACAGGCGTAGAATCACGTCTTTGGTCATTCCCTGGTGGATCACCAGCCACTTCAACAGAAAAAGAAGTAAGTGTTACCTTTTCTCAGGTAGGTCTTATCAATTGTAGTATTGAAAATACTTTTATTGATGGAATCACAGAATTGAAGAATATTTTTATACAAGTTGGTAGTGGATTAATTAATTATGATGTAAGTTCAATCAAGGTTGATGCTGGCGAAACAATTACTTTCACAGATAACTCAAACAGTGTAGCTTCGAGAGTATGGATTTTTCCCGGCGGGACGCCAGCCACTTCAACAGATTCAGAAGTAAACGTAACCTTTAACCAGGAAGGTCCTGTTACTTGTACACTTGAGGTAACTTTTCTTAATGACATAGTTGATACTCAAGAAATTGATATTCAGATTGGGAATGAACTTTATCCAAGATCAGTATTTAGTTTTGAAGATCCTGAACTTGCAAGTGAAATTTGGCAAGCATGGGTTTCAAATGGTACAAATGCCATGGAGTTCAGCATCGAGACAAATCCAGGATTAGGTGCCAACCAAACTGATAGTTATGCAAAAATTAATATTAATGCTGCGAACATTGAGTCACAGTTGTTCACTAAAAGTGTAGAAGGTTTTCCCAATGCAGTATTAGAAAGCAATAAAACATACGAGTTCAGTTTTTGGCTAAAGAGCGATGACTTTAATACTGTAACTGCTGCTGAAGTAACCAATGAAAGTGAATTACAATCATGGTACAACTTTGCCTGGTACAGTCCTATTCCTGAAATAGGTAATGATTGGTCTTTTAAAACCATCACCTTTCAAACTGGAGATTTAACACAAATCTATTCCGAAGGAAGAGCCAATAATGCCTGGACACAATTTAAGTTTATACAACCAGGAACGGGAATTATTTACTTAGATGAAATATCACTTAAAGAGATCGAAAAATAATAGAACTAATTCAAAAAAATACATTATGAAAACAAAAATTTTACTTATTACTTTCGTATTTATCCAATTCTTTTCAATTTCTGTTAATGCACAGAGTTTTGTTTACAATGATACCATTTCATCAGGAATGTGGCTTCAGGGTACCAATGGTGCAGAAGTTGCAAATCCAGTTTCAGATGCGGTAAACTCCAGTGATAGTTGTGCCATGTCTGCAACCGATGGCAACTGGCAACAGATCCAGTATTTTCCAACTTACACCCCAAAAGACGGAGATAAATTGTTCTTTTCTGTTTATAATCCGAATAACGGTGGACCAGGTCAAATACAGTTTGAGTACTCTTCAGAGCCTGGCACTTGGCAGTGGGGAGATAATGTCGATTATACTGCCGAAGCTCAGAGCGGTTGGGTAGAATTTAGTATTGACCTTAGTGCGCATGTTGGCAATGAGATAAACAAAATTATTTTAATGCCGGCAGGAGACAATTCTGCTGCGGTTTATGTTGACAATGTTTATTTTGGTGCAGAATCAATTTTACCTGCTGTTTCTCAAGTTCCCATTGTATACAATGATACCATTTCATCAGGAA
>JAWLGR010000053.1:0-2657 GCA_041684965.1 Mariniphaga sp. | reverse complement strand
CAATGATACCATTTCATCAGGAATGTGGTTTCAGGGTACCAATGGTGCAGAAGTTGCAAATCCAGTTTCAGATGCGGTAAATTCCAGTGATAGTTGTGCCATGTCTGCAACCGATGGCAACTGGCAACAGATCCAGTATTTTCCAACTTACACCCCAAAAGACGGAGATAAATTGTTCTTTTCAATTTACAATCCCAACAATGCAGGTCCCGGACAAATTCAATTTGAATATACTTCAGAATTAGGTACCTGGAAGTGGGGAGATAATGTCGATTATACCACTGAAGCCAATAGCGGTTGGGTAGAATATAGTATTGACCTTAGTGCCCATGTTGGAAATGAGATAAACAAAATTATCATCATGCCGGCAGGAGACAATTCTGCGGCGGTTTATGTTGACAATGTTTATTTTGGTGCCAATACATTAATAACCGTTGGTATATCGGAACATTTTGTGAACGACCATATATACATTGATGCATATGGCAAAGTGATCTTTGATAAATACCAAACCAATACAGAAATGCATGTTTATGACATTTCTGGACGTTTATTAATCAGAGAAACTATTCGAGGAAACAAATCAAGTGCTCACTTAATGAAGAAGAGTATATATATATTAAAAATTAGAAAAGGAAATAGAATTAGTGGGAAAAAATTGATATATAACTAACTCAATCAAATGTATTTACGAATCCAAAGCTCATTAATTCACGATGTGCTTTGGTCTATATTTTGTCTTAGGTAAAAAACTTCAAAATGAAAAAAATTAGTTTACTTTTTTTATCCATTGTTGTCTTCACCCAAATAATAGCTCAAAGTAATATTCCACACCTTGCAAAAAAAGGTTCAGCCACTCAATTAATAGTAGATAATGAGCCATTCCTAATGATAGCGGGCGAGGTACATAACTCATCGGCATCTACAGTTGAGTATATGACACCTTTGTTTCCAAAATTAAAGGCTATGAACTTAAACTCAGTGTTTGTGACCTTGGCTTGGGAACAATTTGAGCCAGAAGAAGGAGTTTATGATTTTACTTTGGTAGATGCAATTATTGATAAAGCCAACGAAAACAACCTAAAAGTTGCTTTACTTTGGTTTGCAAGCTGGAAAAATGGCGAGTCTAGCTATGCTCCGCTTTGGGTTAAAAAAGATACAAAGCGATTTTGGAGAGTCAAAACCAAAGAAGGCAAAGAAGTAGAAACCTTATCGCCATTTTGTGAAGCTACAAAAAAAGCAGATGCCAAAGCTTTTAAGGCTTTAATGAAACATATCAAAGAATACGATAAAAAGCAGACCGTTATCTTGATGCAACCTCAAAATGAAGTCGGGATGTTTCAAGATATCGACTACAATAAAATAGCATTAAAAAACTTCGGGAAAGAAGTACCTAAAACCTTAATGAATTATTTGCTGAAGAATAAAGATCATCTGGAAGAATATTTAAAAAAAACCTGGAGAGCATCCGGATACAAAACAAAAGGAACCTGGAAAGAGGTGTTTGGCGATACCCCAGAAGCCAAAACATTTTTCACCACCTGGGAATATGCTACTTACATCAATTATGTGGCAGAAGCTGGACGCGAAGAGTATGATTTACCTACGATGGTGAATGCATGGATTGTGCAAAAACCTAATCAGCTGCCTGGAGAATATCCTAATGGAGGTCCTGTTTCTAGAGTTTTGGATATATGGAAAGCCGCAGCTCCAGCTATTGATATCCAGTCGCCTGACATTTACTTGCCAAACTTTAAAGAGATTGTAGCTATGTATCATCGTGAAGACAATCCGTTATTGGTTCCAGAATCTACTTCAGAAGTCGGTAGAGCTTATTATGCCTTTGGGCAACACGATGCAATTTGCTATTCACCATTCGGCATAGAAGATGCCTATAATGATTTTTTATTTGTAAAATCTTATGACGTCTTAAATGAAGTAGAACACCTCATTAAAAAATACCAAGGCACTGGAAAAATGCGAGCTGTGCTTCAAGAAGGCGACGAAACCTTTAAAGATTTTTATTTCGGGGATTACAAAGTAAAGGTCATGTATGAAAAACCTGAAGAGCCTTCTTTTGGTATTATCTTACATACAGATGACGACGAATTTATAGTAATAGGAATGAATTTAACCGTGTTTTATTCCTCAGAAGTTAAAGGGAAGATTGGTTATATTGGTCAGGTATATGAGGGGAGATTTGAAGGTGAAAACTGGGTAACTACAAGAATGTTAAATGGAGACGAAACGTATCATAATTCAAGGTTAAGAGTTATTGGACGTCAATTTATAACTGAAGAAAAGCTGCAAGAAAAAGAAAAAAAACAAGGCGAACCTGATGAGTATTCTCCTGCAACTATAAAAAGTATTAGTACACCTGGTATATACAAGGTGATTACATATATGCGATAGTATGAGATAACTCCCAATTTAATCAGGAGTCTTTACTAAACAGGTTATCACAGAGCTAAAGAAGTATCTAATTGATTCTACAGTGATTTGAGTATAATTGGCTAAAGAAACTTTCACAAATCAGGTTGCAATTTCCAATTGTAAGGGGAGCCACACAGGACAAGAGGTCATTTTAATCTCATTCAATCGATTATTTTCAAAGGTATTCGATTGAATTTGCAAGCAAATTTCGACCTCTTTTTTTT
>JAWLGR010000052.1:0-23908 GCA_041684965.1 Mariniphaga sp. | reverse complement strand
AAATTTATAATATTGTGAATGAAAATACTATTCGCATAAACTTGATTGATATTCCGGCAGGATTTTACTTATTGAAAATGATCCCGTCAAATAATCATTCATCCAATTATCCAATTTTTTTTAACTTTATAAAAATTTAAAATATTAAACAGAATGATAAAAAAAGTCATTATTATCTTATTTGTACTTTCATTTTCGATGGGAACAGCATATTGCGTTACTTCTGGTAACAGGATGAAGGATCAGACTCAACCCCACACAAATCATCCTATAAGTAAAGGCACCTTCATTCAGGACGGGTTAGTGTCAAAATGGGATGATGCCCGCTGGCAGGAAGAATTTGAGATGTTGAAAGAAGCAGGAAATAAATATCTTGTTTTTGCCTCTGCTCTGCATACTGACATCAACGATGTGCCTAAAGCCATTTATGAGACCAGTATGGATAATATTCAAAGTAAATATTCAACTGATTTGATTGATATATGCCTGCGCAATGCCAGGGAAGCTGGATTTAAGGTTTTTATTGGCCTGAATTTTCATGACAGATGGTGGCGGCCTTCTTATTCACCTGAATGGTTGTACGAGCAAATGGAAATAGGGAATAGGGTGGCAGATGAGCTTGTCAGTCTCTTTAAAAATAAGTATGACAGTACTTTTTACGGATGGTATTGGAGTTGGGAAATAGATAACCTGAATTATAAAACCCAAGAGAGACAAAACATGCTTATCAATGCACTTAATATAAATATAGATCACTTGAACGAAATTACTCCGGATATGCCCTTTCTTTTTTGTCCTTTTGTAAATTATCGCATTGGAAATTCACATGAAAACCGTGATATGTGGAAGTATATATTGCCGCACGTCCATTTTCGTGAAGGTGATATTTTTGGCCCACAGGATTGCATTGGTGCAGGCGGACTTGAGCTAAGCATGCTCGGAGAATGGTTCGGACTGATGAGTGAAGTTGTCGATTCCATACCAGGCTTACAGTTTTGGTCCGATGCAGAAACATTTGATCAGCGTTTCTGGACTGCCGGCACTTTGGATCGTTTTGTTGAACAATTGCAGATAGTTGAACCATACGTTGATAAAATAATTTCTTTTGCTTACAGCCATTATTACAGTCCGTTTCTTAAAAAGAAAAATTTTCATGAAGGATATGTAGAATATTATCAGACAGGAAGCCTTCCCGACACGGGTTCTCCGGAACCGGTCGTTGATTTGACTGCCGAGAAAAATGAAAATGGGGAGATCGTCCTGACCTGGAATGAACCCGGTAATATAGAAAATATTGTAGGTTACTTTATATACAGAAATGGAAATTTAATTGGAGATATTCAGTATAATAGCAATAACTGGTGTGAAACAACCTTTACGGACACAGATATTCAAATAATTGCAAATGTAGTATATGATGTATATTCTTACACAATTACCAGCAAAAAATCACCAAAACGTTCTATAACGTATTAAAAAAGAAGCATAACATTATTTTATTTAATTAAACTAAAAACGATGAAAATTTTTAAAAAAAGATTGATTACTATTATTCTTATTATTTCTTGGGCCATGGGATGGGCACAAAATGTAGTGAATCCTGTCAGGGGAACATGGATAAATTTTGTTTATCAAGATGAACGAAATAAGTATATGAATCCTAACGAGCTTGATAATACATCACCTGATTTGTGGCGTTTAAAAGTACAGGAACTTTCAGAAATGGGAGTTAAATATGTAATTCTTTTATTTGTAGCTCTTGAAGGAAAATCTTTTTACCCTTCTAACTTCATGCCTTTAGCATATCCTGCTGACAGAGAAAGTCCTGTTGAAGCAATTATGAATGCATCTGATAAACACGGCTTAAAAGTTTTTATGAGTACAGGATGGGCAAACGATATGGATGAGAACCCAGGACTTGATGAAGTGAAAGAAATACAACTAAAGATTATGCATGAAACTGCGAAGTTATATTCAGGACATCCATCATTTTACGGCTGGTATCTTCCCTGTGAAGATGTTGTTGGTCCTTACCTTTCGCAAAAGTCAGTAGATGCGGTAAACGCATTAACGGCAGAGGCAAGAAAAGTTACACCAGAAGCCAAAGTGCTGATTTCTCCATATGGATTGCGTTTGGCAAGATTTGACGATGGAGTTTTTGCTGAACAGATTTCAAAATTGAAAGTTGACATAATTGCCTATCAGGATGAAATAGGTTGCGTTGTAGAACCAATGCCTTTACCTAAAATGAAAGCTAATTTTATGCAATTAAGAAAAATTCATGACCAAAATAATATTGAATTGTGGGCAAATAACGAATCATTTACATGGGAAAAAGGAAGGAATGTGCGTCCTTCAGCATTAATTCCTGCTCCACTTCCCCGTTTTATCTCGCAAATGGTGGGAGTAAGCAAGGCGGATGTGGAGGAGATAATAAGTTTTTCTGTTTGTGGAATATTTGATAAACCCAATTCTGAGATACCCATAGGCCAACCTGAATTTGCACAGAAAGCTTACAGAGATTATATGGACTGGAAATCTGGCAAAGGACGTTGGCCTTTGTTAACTGCTTCCTTTTGGGGAACTATAGAACATGATGCCTTAAATAAATCGACCTTCTTTTTAAATTCGCCTTATAGTGTATATTCCAATGGTAATTTGACCGACGGGAAACTTGGTGAAGAAAATTTCATGGATAAGAACTGGCTGGGTTTTGAAAAAGATGATATGATTTGTATAATTGATCTCGGAGAAGAAATAGAAATTAAAAATCTGGCTGCCCGTTTTCTTACTTACCGAATAGAGAATATTTTTTTCCCAACAAGTGTAGAATTTTCTGTTTCAAACGACGGAGAAAATTTCAAGCCTCTTAAAACCGTTCAAATGGATCAATATCTTAACGACAGGTATGACTGTTGGATTGATATTGCAGTTGCCGATAATCTCGAAGATAAGGCGCGTTATGTAAGGATATATGCTATAAATGGTTTGGGATACCGTATTTTTGCTGATGAGATTTTTGTTAACGCCAATTATTAATTGTAAAGCACTATTAAGGCAATGATTAAGATTTTAAAACAATGATACAATGAATGAAATGAATACCGATTTTAAAAAACTAGCTCTTCAGTACAAAAAAGAACTATTGGAAAATGTTCTTCCTTTTTGGCTGAATAATTCTATGGATAAAGAGTATGGAGGTTATTATACTTGTTTAACCAGGGAAGGTAAAGTCTTTGACAGTGATAAATTTATATGGCTACAAGGTCGTCAGGTTTGGATGTTTGCTATGTTGTATAATCAACTTGAACATAAAGAAGAGTGGTTAGCGTGTGCATTAAAAGGAGGTGAGTTTTTAAAAAAATATGGGCATGATGGAAATTATAATTGGTACTTTTCCTTAACACGGGAAGGAACTCCATTAATTCAACCATATAACATTTTTTCTTACGCTTTTGCCTGCATGGCATTTGGTCAATTAAATCTTGCTACAGGAAATCAGGAATATGCAGATATTGCAAAAAAGACATTTGACATTATTTTATCAAAACAAGATAACCCAAAGGGAAAATGGAATAAAGCTTATCCAGGAACCAGAAATTTAAAAAGTTTTTCATTGCCAATGATATTATGTAATCTAACTCTGGAGATAAAACATTTGTTGAATGAAAATATACTGAATCAAACCATGGAAAAAATCATTTCTGAGGTAATGGATGTATTTTATCGCCCGGAAATGGGAATTATACCTGAAAACCTAACTTTGGATAACGAACTTTCGGACACATTTGACGGGCGGCTAATTAACCCTGGGCATGCCATTGAAGCTATGTGGTTCATTATGGATTTGGGTGTAAAATTAGAAAGACCAGAATTAATAGAACGAGCGCGTGACGTTGCTTTGGAAATGTTACGATTTGGTTGGGATGAAAAATATGGGGGGATTTTCTACTTTTTGGATCGAAAAGGTTATCCTCCCCAGCAATTGGAATGGGATCAGAAATTATGGTGGGTGCATATTGAAACGCTTATTACGCTAATAAAAGCCTATCAGCTTACAGGATGTGAAGAATCACTTAAATGGTTCAATATTATTCATGATTACACCTGGAAGCATTTTAAAGACACTGAACATGATGAATGGTTTGGTTATCTAAATCGGCAGGGTGAAGTACTAATTTCCCTGAAAGGAGGAAAATGGAAGGGATGTTTTCATGTTCCACGCGGATTATTTCAATGTTGGAAAACATTGGATTTGTGTACTGAGGAAACATAATTCTGTGATATTAAGATTACAATGAAAAAAATTTATGTTGGGATAGACATTGGTGGCACATGGTTGAAAGGGGTTGCTGTTAAGGTATCTAATGAAATTCGTTTTAATGAAATACCATCCATAGTTTTAAGGCAGCCATCTCATAAAGTTAAAAGTAGATTGGGAACAGAAGCAACAGTGGAAGACTTTTTGGAGGCTTTAACAGAGATAATGAATTTATTACTAAGTATTGGAGATGTTGTGGGGGGGATTGGTATATCAACTGCAGGGGTAGTTGATTATGCAGGGAAAGAAGTGACTGTAGCTGCTAAACATTTGCAAGTCCTTACTGATAACAGGTGGATTTCATATTTGCAAAACCGGCATGATGCCCCTGTCACAATAATAAATGATGCAGATGCTACTGCTATTGGAGCTTCCGCCTTAGGGTATCTTAATGGTTTCAATACTATTGGAGTAATGCCTATTGGTACGGGTATTGGGTTTACTGTTTGGCGAAACGGAAGAAAATGGACCCCCAATTATTCTCTGCCTCTTCTGGGATCTATTTACACGCCCTCTGGCTATTATGATGAATTAGCAAGCGTTACACGACTGGCGCAGTGTGATACAAAAAATGAACTTTGTAATATTTTTACAAATGAATTAAACCAGAGTCATAAAGAGATGTATATTAGAAACCTGGCTGGTATTATTAGAACTGCTTACCTTCTCTATTTAACCAATAAAATTTTGATCGGCGGCGGGCTTGCAGATGCCTTAACAAGAATAAATTATCCGCTGGAAAAGGAATTAAAAAGTTTATTAGAGAAAGATACTTTACTTTCAAGTAATAAAATTGATATTGAACTAATGTCAGAAGGAAATGCACTTTCGCTTATTGGGGTTACGCTAATTGCTGTGGGAGAAGAAAAAGGTTATGCAGCATTTGATAAAAGTGACTATACGAATTTAACGACGGAAACTCCATACGACAGCTCAATTCATTTGGAGAGCATGAAATTAAATGATTTAGTTTATTTGTTGTGGAAAACCGAACAGGAAGCAGGTTTAAATTTGGAAAAATCATTAGATTCAATAATTAATGTCGTTCTGGAAATAGCAGAGCGGTTACAACATGGAGGCCGTTTAATTTATGTTGGTGCAGGAACCAGCGGACGTCTGGCTGCGATTGATGCTGTTGAAATTGCATGCACGTTTGGTTTTCCAAAGCATCGGGTTATCTCTTTTATTGCTGGAGGTATCGCCGACGCATCCATTGATATGGAAAATAATTTTGAAGAAGATGCGAGTTGTATCCCTGAACTTTTACTTGCAAATCTAACAGAAAAGGATATTGTTATAGGAATCTCAACGAGTGGATCTGCTTACTATGTTCAATCTGCTTTGGCTTTAGCAAAATACATTGGGGCTTACAGCGTAATCATAAAAGAACAAAAAAGAGAGAAACTTTTTTATTGCGATGAAGTAATTGTTCTCCACAGTGGTCCTGAAGTACTGGCAGGTTCCACAAGAATGAAAGCAGGAACAGCAACAAAAAAGGTATTAAATTTTCTCTCTACTGCAGCAATGATTAAGTTGGGAAATGTACATGGATGCTATATGACCCAGATGGAATGTATTAATAAAAAATTGATACTTCGAGCTCAGAATATCCTAAAAGACCTCTTTAATTTTGATGATAACGAAGCTTATAGTTCGCTTAAGGAGCATGATTTTATATTAAACCATGCAATTAATGCTGGTTATGAAAAGTTGGGTAAATAATTAAGGTTGTCCTAAATTGCCTAATTGTCACTTCAAATAATTATTGAACAGAAAAATCCAAAATGAATTTTACAAAGTTGAGAAAAAATAATACAAATGAGAAAAAAGGGAATCCAGTGTTATTGGGGATGACTTGTTTTGTTGCTTCCTTAGGTGGTGTTCTTTTTGGTTTTGACACAGCTGTTATTTCAGGTACTTTCGGAATGGTTGAAACTCAATTTGCTATAGACAAGATAGAGGTGGGATGGTTTGGTAGTTCTGCTTTAATTGGTGCTATAGCAGGTGCTTTTATAGCTGGAACATTAAGCGACAAGTACGGCAGAAGGCCTGTATTGATGCTTTCAGCTTTTTTGTTTTTTGTATCTGCATTGTTGTCGGCCATAGCCCCTAACTTTAGTTTCCTAATTGCTGCACGACTGGTTGGCGGTTTTGGTGTTGGAGTGGCTTCGGTGGTTTCCCCTATGTATATTTCAGAATTTGCCCCCTCACGAATCAGAGGGAGACTTGTAGCACTCTATCAGATGGCCATAGTTATGGGAATTCTGTTAGCTTATTTTTCTAATTGGGCTTTATTGAAACATGGCAGTTCTGCAACCAATATATTTACCGGAGGACTGATACATAAAGTGTTTAACACAGAAGTTTGGAGAGGGATGTTTGCAGCTGAAGTATTGCCAAGCGGATTATTCCTTGTACTTCTGCTCTTTGTGCCTGAAAGTCCACGATGGCTGATTGATAAGGGTTTTATTGAAAAAGGGATTGTCCTGCTTCGTAAAATAAATGGCAATTTTGATGAAAAAGTATTAATTGAAAAGAAATTCCGAAAGGAGAAAAAAGTGGGAATAGGCGAATTATTAAAGCCGGGTCTCAGAATGGCACTTTTAGTTGGAATAGGCCTATCCATTTTAGGACAGTTTACAGGGGTGAATATAGTAATATATTATGGTCCTACTATACTTGAGGGAGCAGGATTTGCCCTTGACAGTGCTATTCAGTTTCAGGTTCTTATTGGTTTTATTAATTTTATTTTTACGATTATTGCACTAATTAAGATTGATAGCTGGGGGAGGAGACCCTTGCTGATTGGAGGTATGACAGCTGTCTTTATTTCCCTGTGCGGAATTGGAATTCTATTTTTAACCAATGTACTGTCTGGTATCTGGATAGTTGTGCTATTATGTATTTATATTGGGAGTCTAGCTCTTTCTATAAATGCTGTTATTTGGGTGATAACGAGCGAGATATATCCAACGCATATTAGGGGTAGAGCCATGTCTATTGCTACATTTACAAACTGGGCTACTAATTTTTCTGCTGCATTCCTTTTTCCTTGGTATGTTTCAAATGTGGGATTGGGAGCCGGTTTTTTTACATTTGCAGCATTTACTCTTGTGGGTATCGTTTTCTTTTACAGATATGTTCCTGAGACCAAAGGAAAAACCCTTGAAGAAATTGAGAATTACTGGAATAAATAATAATAATAATAATATTAATTTACTTCAAATGAATAATAATAGAAAGTATTCTTTAGTTGTAATTTTTCTAATTCTTATTATTACTTCATTCTATCAATGCAAAAGCAGTTTATTCTCAGGTGATATCGTTTTTATTGAAAATGGAAAAATTAAACTGGGCTTTGAAAATAAAACTGGCAGACTGGTTATCTTTAATGATTTGGTTAATAATCATGAGTTTATAGATCAAAGTATTGTGAATGGATTACCCTGGGAAATTAATTTCCATTCAATCCAAACAAACTTAACTCAAACTGTTGAAATTTCTCCTTCTAAATTTTCATATTCAAAACCTGACCCACATACTCTTATTTTAAGATGGGAGGATTTTGATGGAATGGAAGAATTTAATATAAATGCAGAAATCACCCTCGACAAGAATAAAGCTTTTTCTTATTGGAACATTTCTATTGACGGGTTAAAGGAAAAAACTTTAGACAATGTAGTATTTCCTAAAATCGCAGGGCTAAAAGACATTGAAAATGAAGAGTTAGTTATTCCTACCTGGATGGGTAGTTTGATGACTGAGCCCAGAAAGACACTTAAAAGTAGAAGAGGTAAGATGGAATGGAGTTATCCTGGTTCTCTTTCCAGCCAGGTAATAGCAATTTACAACTCATCAAATAAGAGTGGATTTTATGGTTCATGTAATGATTCTCTTTCTTTTGCGAAAAACTTTTCGTTAAAACTGGATTCACTTAATACTTTAACTTATGAAATGATTAATTTTCCATCATTTGACCCGACAGCATCTTCGTATTCTCCTATTTACCAAGCAGTAATAGGTTCTTTTGAAGGTGATTGGATTGATGTTGCGGAGATATATGGTGAGTGGGCAGTAAAACAAAAGTGGGCCAAAGAAAGCAGGTTTAAAAATGGTCTAACTCCATCCTGGCTTGAGAGTACGGCTTTATGGATTTGGAACAGGGGAAAATCTGACAATGTACTTAAACCCGCTGTGGAATTGAAGGAAAAGCTTGGGTTGCCTGTAAATGTTTTTTGGCATTGGTGGCACAATTGTTCTTATGATGATAATTTCCCCGAATACCTGCCTCCAAGAGAAGGGATGGATTCATTTATTGCTGCTGTCAAATCAGCTCAAAGTGTAGGTGTTAATTCCCATGTTTATATGAATGCAATTCAATGGGGAGATGCAGCTGAAGGTTGGAAATCTGGGAAAGTTAAACCTAATACAGTAAAAGAAATAGATGGAAAGGAACGGTCTCATGTTTATAATATATTCACTGGTAATGCTTTAATAAATATGTGTGTTGGTACGGAATTCTGGAGAGATTATTATTCCTCTTTGTGCGATAGTGTTGTAAATATATACCAAACCAATGGAGTTTATATGGATCAGACATGTTTAAGCAGGATGTGTTATGATAAAAGTCATGGTCATGAAATTGGTGGAGGTAATTACTGGGTAGAAAATTCAGGTAAGCTTATTGATCAAATACGATCAAAAGATTTTGGAGATAAACAACCTATTTTTACAGGAGAAGGCTCGGCCGAGAACTGGCTTCCTCATCTTGATGCTTTTTTAACCCTGCAAGCGAGCAGAGAAAGATATGCAGGTGTTGGGAGTACTGAAACAATTCCTTTTTTTCAGGCAGTTTTTCACCAATATGGAATTACTTTTGGAAACTATTCATCTTTAGTTTCTCCTCCTTATGATGAATTGTGGCCTAAAGAGTTTGCTCCAGAGAATACCGAACAACCATTGGATGAAATTTTTAATGAGCAGTTTTTAATGGAACAAGCCCGTTCGTTTGTTTGGGGTATGCAACCAACAATAGCAAATTATCATAGTTTCTTGGCATCGGAAAGAGAAGAAGAAATAAATTATTTACTGAATATCGCAAGATTAAGATATAAAGGATTAAAGTATTTATTATATGGGAAATTTTTAAGGACTCCTTATATAGAATTTCCTGAAAAAGAAATTGATATTTCGAGATTGTCTATATATGCAGGGAGAAAAGGAGAAAATGTATCTGCCTTCAAGAAATATGTTCCCTTATTATATTCGGGAACCTGGAAAGCAGATGATAACTATGTGGGAATAGTTTTGGCTAGTATAAGCGATAAGTCAATTCCGATTAAATTCAGTTTTGATACAATCAAGTATGGTCTGCCTTCAAATGGTGACATTTATATCATAACCAATAAAGGGAAAGAGTTCTTGAATTCATATACTGATAGTTTAGTCAACGTGAATTTCTCACTTCAACCTAAAGGTTTGTGTATTATAGAAATTTCTCCAACAATTTAAAATATTTTATAAATGTTCAAAATGAAATTCTTCACAATTATTTTCCTCAGTTTTATTTTACAATTTACAGGCGGTACAACAGAAAACATGCTATACTTTAAAACAAAAATCTGGCGGGTAAGAGAGCTGGTGGTTGTTGTTATGATATTTCTTTTTTTTACAACCATTAGCATTACCCGTGCTTCAGTATTAACGACTGGTTATCAAAATAGGATTGACAGTCTTCGGATACTGAGCTATAATATGCGGATTGCCCATCCCCCCTCAAAAGGATGGCGTGAGGTTGACCTGCCTGCTATAGCTCAGGTCATTAATAAGGCAAACCCAGATTTTGTGGCACTTCAAGAGGTGGATGCTTTTACAGAAAGATCAGGAAAAAAAATACACCAGGCCCATGAGCTGGCAAAAATGACTGGTATGTACCACTTTTTTGCAAAAGCTATCGATCGTTCAGCGGGTGATTATGGAGTAGCAATTTTGTCCCGTTACCCTTTAACAGAGACAAAAGGGTATCGATTGCCCGTCCGCGACAGCATTAAGAACGAAATACGGGCTCTTGCTGTGGTGAAAGCACTACTGCCTAATGAAGAAACCATTGTTTTCTGTTCTGCCCATTTCGACCACTTAGCCAATGAAGATCGCCTGCTACAGGCTGAAACGATGAATGTCATACTTGAAAAATATTCAGCTAATCCGGTTATAATTGGTGTTGACCTGAATATGGAACCGGATAATCCGGTAATGAAGGTTATACAGAAATCATTTTCCTTAGTTGTTGATGATCACCCATTAACGTTTCCGTCTGTGAATCCAAAGAGAACTATTGATTATATATTGCTAAATAGAATAGGCAAAGATAAATTCGATGTGGTTAAGTATAATACCTTGAAAGAGGATTATGCTTCCGATCATTTACCACTTGAAGTAGTGTTGAAAATAAAGTAAAACAAATGAAATGATTTCATTAATAAGAATCGTTCGTCTCTCTCGGATAAAAATAATTTGTATTGCAATTTTATTGATGGGACTTTTAGTTTCTTGTGGGCAAAAGCCGAATAAAAGAATAAATTCCTTTCAAGAGATAACAGGGGTTGACCCCCGCAATATAATATTTATTTTGAGCGATGATCACCGATATGATTATATGGGATTTACAGGTAAATTACCCTGGTTGGAAACGCCAGCAATGGACCGGATGGCCAGTGAAGGGGCATGGTTTCCGAATGCATTTGTAACTACTTCATTATGTTCACCTAGCCGAGCTTCAATATTAACAGGACAGTATAGTCATACACATAAAGTTGTAGATAATTCTGCCCCTGCACCTAAAGAACATATATATTTTCCCCAATACCTTCAAAGTAAAGGATATCAAACTTCTTTTTTTGGGAAATGGCATATGGGAGGAGAAACTGATGAGCCCCGTCCAGGGTTTGATCACTGGGAGAGTTTTAGAGGACAGGGAGTTTATTTCAACCCGACCTTAAATATAAATGGGACTCATGTAACTTATGAAGATTCCACCTACACAACCGATTTATTAACGGACCATGCAATTAACTGGTTAAAAGAAAGAGATACAAAAAAACCTTTTTTCCTGTATTTATCGCATAAAGCGGTGCATGGGCTATATGAACCGGCAAAACGACATCTTGGAAAATATGCAAATGTTGAACTTGAATTGCCACCATCATTTTTTACTTCAGCACAACCCGTTAAAGGGAAAAGTAATCCTAACGGGTACGAAAAATATATCGGGCCTGATAAAAATCAAATTAAAGAACCGGCCAAGCATGAAGAATATTATGGAGAGGGTAGAATGCCAGACTGGCAGAAAATGCAAAGAGAAAGTTGGCATGGAGTAGATTATATGTATCATAATCAGCATGTTAATTATGAAACATTAGTAAAAAGATACTGTGAATTAATATTGTCTTTGGATGAAAGCATCGGCAGCGTTATAGAATACCTGGATTCTGAAGGGCTAAGTGAATCAACTGTGGTCATTTATATGGGTGATAATGGTTTTGGATTTGGAGAACATGGATTAATTGACAAACGCCATTTTTATGAAGAGTCTGTTAAGGTTCCATTTTTAATGAGATGTCCTGAAATAATAAAACAAAAGCAAGTAATTGAAAACATGGTGCAAAATATTGATGTTGCACCAACAATATTAGAATTGGCAGGTATTCATAAACCGGATCAAATGCAGGGGATGTCAATGGTACCTCTTTTAATCGGAGATTCCATCGAATGGCGTGATAAAATATTTTATGAATATTATTGGGAAAATGATTATCCACAGACTCCAACCATGCATGGTGTAAGAACCGAAAGATACAAATTTATTCGTTACCATGGGATTTGGGACACGAATGAACTCTATGATTTACAGGAAGATCCTGATGAAATGAATAATTTGATTGCAAGTCCGGAACATCAAATACTTATTCAGGAATTATCAAATGAAATATACAATTGGTTGGAAACTACTGATGGTATGCAAATCCCATTAAAAAGAACTGGTAGAAAAGGGGGAGATCATAGAAATGGAGGATTATTTTAAAAATAAAATTTATGTTCTACTTTCATAAGTATTATCAATAAATGAAAAAAATGAAAAAATTAGTATTTGTTTTAATTACATTTTCCATTTCTGAAAGTATTGATTTTAAATGGCAAATAAAAAGACTTAATGGCTATCAGCAATGCAAAAAGAATGCTGCTGGATATTCACCACAACATCAAACCCGAGTTTTTACAGGGTTATTTAAATGAGTTCTGTTATAAATTCAGCAGACGATATTTTGGCGAAGCTATGTTTGACAGGCTTTTATTGGTTGGTGCAACATCAAAAAATGAATTTAGGTATAAAATACGATAATCATTAAATTTTTTTTGAATTAGTTTGAGGATAACTTTTTTAATCTTTAATGAAAATAGAATAAATTGGGAATGAAAACTTTATTATTTACAGGCATCGCAATATTTTTTCTATCATTTGTAGTCTGCCAGTCAGGTGCAGCGCCTGAGAGCCTGCCAGAATTTGCTGACGGAGAATCCGTCAAAATTTTAAAAACTGATTTACAGGATAAAATTAAAGGTGGCTGGGCCGGCCAGGTGGTTGGATGCACTTTTGGTGGTACAACCGAGTTTAAGTGGCTAGGAACTATGATTCATGATGAAGTACCCATTCCTTGGGATGAAACACAAATAGAATTTTGGTATGATCAATTTCCGGGGCTTTATGACGATGTGTATATGGATTTGACTTTTGTTTCTGTTTTTGAGGAGCACGGGTTAAATGCCTCGGATACATTACATGCACTGGCTTTTGCAAATGCCGAATACCCACTTTGGCATGCCAACCAGGCCGCACGGTACAATATTTTAAACGGGATTATGCCTCCTGAATCGGGACATTACTTTAACAATCCGCACGCTGATGATATTGACTTTCAAATTGAATCGGACTTTGCAGGCCTAATGTCTCCAGGAATGATTAATGCTTCTTCCGAAATTTGCGACAGGGTTGGCCATATAATGAATTATGGAGATGGTTGGTATGGTGGTGTTTTTATTGCCGGAATTTACACACAGGCTTTTATTTTAGATGATATTGATTTTATTGTTAGCGAAGCATTGAAAGCTATTCCGCAGGAAAGTCGCTTTTATCAGACAATTGCCGATGTGATACAATGGCACAAAATGTATCCCAATGACTGGAAACAAACCTGGTTCGAGCTACAAAAAAAGTGGTCGTTTGAAAAAGGTTGCCCTGATGGGGTTTTCAATGCGTTTAATATCGATGCAAGCTTAAATGCCGCCTATATTGTTCTTGGCTTGTTATACGGTGATGGCGATTACGGGAAAACCATTGATATAAGTACACGTGCCGGACAAGATTCCGATTGTAATCCCTCTAATGCAGCAGGGATTTTGGGCACCTTGTTGGGCTACAGTAATATTCCCGACTATTGGAAACAGGGGCTCAACCGCGTAGAAAAGAGAAATTTTAGTTTTACCGAACTTTCACTTACAGATGCCTACAGTCTGAGCTATGCCCATGCACTGGAAATGATAGAAAAACATGGAGGTACAATTCAGGACGATACAGTGGAAATAATATACCAAAAAGTGAAACCGTTAAAGCTGGAACAATCATTTGAAAATCTTTATCCCCATGAACGAATCTCTTATCAATGGCCATTGAACGGAAAAACAATCGATCACCAGGGAAAAGAGTATTCTATCGAGTTCGAAGGCTCTGGAATTGTTTTTAATGGAAACGCCGTAAAAACCAATAATGACTTGCCCGATTATAATCTGGAACTTGATGTGTTTGTCAATGGGCAGTTCGCTGAAAAAATTTCATTGCCAACTCAGACATTAGTTCAGAAAACAAATATTTACTGGAATTATCAGTTGGAAGAAGGTGAAAATAAAATAAGAATGGTTGTATCCGATGTCCCGATGGGATACAGGGTGGATATTTATTCTGCTCTGATTTATACACAAAAGCGGAAAAAATCTATGATTAAAACCAATTAAGTAATAATCAGAATACAATAGCAAAATAAGAGATATCTACCGGATGGCAATTATTAATTAACGGAAAAACTTTTAAATAATTTTGATATGAAAAATATGAATCGAAGAAAATTTATTCAATCAACGGCATTAGCCGGAGCTGCTGTAACAGTAGTTCCAGGCTCAGTATTAGGCAAACGATTCGGCCATGTTTCTCCCAGCGATAAATTAAATATTGCTGGAGTTGGAGTAGGCGGTATGGGCCGAAACAATTTGAAAAACATGAGCGGTGAAAATATTGTTGCCCTTTGCGACGTTGACTGGAACTATGCAGCAAAAACTTTTAATGATTACCCCAATGCCAAAAAGTATAAAGATTGGCGTGAGATGCTGGACAAAATAGGAAACTCCATAGATGCTGTTATGGTTGCTACACCTGATCATACACATGCAGGGGTAACAGCGCATGCCATAACATTGGGGAAACACGTTTACACCCAGAAGCCACTAACTCACTCGGTTTACGAATCGCGGTTACTAACCAAACTGGCAAAAAAATACGGAGTAGCCACACAAATGGGAAACCAGGGCAATTCTTTTGGTGATATTCGTAGAGTATGTGAATGGATTTGGTCGGGTGCAATCGGAGAGGTTACAGAAGTACATGCCTGGACTGACCGACCTATTTGGCCACAAGGCCTGCAACGGCCCACAGACAAAATGAAGGTTCCCGGCACACTTGATTGGGAGCTGTTTTTAGGACCTGCTGCTTACCGGCCTTATCATTCAGCCTATACTCCCTGGAATTGGCGTGGATGGTGGGATTTTGGAACCGGAGCTTTGGGAGATATGGCATGTCATGTGCTCGATCCGGTTTTTTGGGCGTTAAACTTAAAATATCCAACAAAAGTTGAAGCCTCTTCAACATTAGTTAATACAGAAAGTCCTCCACATGCGGAAATTGTTGAATATACATTTCCGGCCCGAAAAAATATGCCAGATGTAGGTATGCCGGAGGTGAAAGTAACATGGTATGATGGAGGATTACTACCTCGTCGCCCTGAAGAACTGCCCGATGGCGAAGTACTTGGTAAAGACAGTGGTGGCGGGTTGTTATTTATTGGGACCAAAGGCAAAATTATGACCAGCTATTATGGAATGCAACCTACTCTGCTTCCTTATTCAAAGATGGAAGAATTTGAGGAGCCCAAACCAACATTGCGCCGTGTCCCAGGTTCAGAAGATGGGCCATGGTCAGGGGCGCATGAACGCGATTGGATACGTGCTTGTAAAGAACCAGCAGGCAGTCGCACCGAAACAAATGCAAATTTTGAATATTCCGGTCCATTTAATGAAATGGTAGTGATGGGAGTTTTGGCAGTTCGACTTCAGGGACTTAACAGAATTTTAGATTGGGATGGTGAAAATATGCGTTTTACTAACATCTCGGATAATGATAAATTGAATGTTATAACTGTTGATGAATTTGAGGTAATTGATGGTGACCCAAAATTTAAAAGGGAATATGCTGATTTAAATGCCAAACAGATGGCTGAAGAATGGGTGAACCATACATACCGTCATGGATGGTCATTACCAGATATGCCCAAAGATTAATTTGGTTCAAACATAGGGGGATCTGAAGTAGTTCAGTTCCTCCTGATTTAAAAATGTTTATTTTACTTAAAATAAAAATTCCAATGTTAAAAAATATATTTCTTAAGACAGGCATTTTGTTGGCTATTATTACTTTATCGATAAATGCTTGTACACAAAATGACAAAATGGTTAGAGCGGGTTGGAAACTGGGAGTTCAAAGTTATACTTTTCACAAGTTCAGTTTTAAAGAGGCGGTTGACAAAGTAAATCAGTTAGGGTTAGATTACATTGAGGTTTATTATGGTCAGCCGCTGGGTGAAGGTCTGGAGGGGACTATGGATTTTAAAATGAATAAAGAAATCCGTCAAAAAGTTCTGGAATATGCCAAATCTAAAGGTGTAAAGATTATAGCAAGTGGGGTAATTATTTGCGAAAGTGAATCCGAATGGGATCAATTATTTGAATTTGCCGATGCAATGGGAATTGAAATTATTACCTGCGAGCCTGAGTATGATCACTTGAAATATGTGGATGAGCTGGCCAACAAGTACAATATTGATGTGGCCATCCACAACCATCCAAAGCCTTCGAACTACTGGAAACCTGAAATGTTTCTCGAAGCAACTGAAGGACTGAGCAGCCGGATTGGGGCGTGTCCCGACGTAGGGCACTGGGCACGAATGGGTCTCGATCCTATAGAGTGTCTCAAAAAAATTGAGGGTCGTGTAAAATTACTCCACTTTAAAGATATTAAAGAGGAAACTGGGGAGGAAGAAGAACAGCACGATGTTATTTGGGGAACAGGATCACTCGATTTGAAAGGAATGCTTAACGAACTAAAAAGGCAAGACTTTAGTGGACTTTTCTCGATTGAATATGAGCATAATTGGGAAAATTCCGTGCCCGATATTGAAAAGAGTATTTGGTATTTTAATAACTTGATTAATGAAATTCTTTAAATCGATAATAAAGTTAAGTGTTATGGTAAGGGTATTTGTTATCTTTCAAATGTTGAGCAATATTGAAGAAATAAAAAAAAAGGTTATTTCTTTTCTTATACAAAGAATTATTTTTACCATTTTTTTACTGCTTTTTCCTGTTTTGTCATTTTCTCAAGTAAATATTGAGAATTTAACATGTGAATTCTTAAAGGATCCATTGGGGATTGAGAAGGAAAATCCAAGATTAAGTTGGCAACTTGTTAGCGATCAAAAAGATGTTGTTCAAAATCATTATCAAATCATTGTCTCAGATGATATTTTTGATATAATGAATGGTAATGGAAAAATTTGGGATACAGGAAAAATTGCCTCTAAATCGAGCAATCTTATTGAGTATAATGGCGCATCACTTCAAAGTGGGCAAAAATATTACTGGAAATTAAAAATTTGGCATAATAAATCAGTTAATCCAATTGAAAGTGTCATTGCGCATTGGGAAATGGGAAAATTAGATAAGGATGATTGGAGTGCAAATTGGATAAGCGCCCCCAGAGTATATAGTTTTAGGGAAAATGAGGCAAAAAGAAATCAAGCCGAGTTGGATGAATGCATTAATCAAACAGAACCCAGCCCCTATTTAAGGAAAAGCTTTAGCTCGGAAAAATCTTTAAAGAATGCGAGGTTATACATCTCCGGGTTGGGGTATTATGAAGCCTTTCTAAATGGTACTAAAATAGGAGATCGGATTTTAGAACCAGCATGGACTTCCTATCATAAAAAAGTTATGTATTCCACCTATGATGTTACAACTTTTATTAAGGTTGGGAAAAATGTGTTAGGAGTGATATTGGGTGATGGTTGGTATAACCAACACAGTATTGATACGTGGAGCACGGACCAATCTCCCTGGCGAAACAGGACTTCTTTACTGGCTCAGCTTGAAATTACATATGAGGATGGTTCAGTAAAAATTATTAAGTCGGATGGAAGTTGGATGGCCCATGAATCCCCCATTGTATTTTCAAGTGTAAGGCAAGGAGAAACCTATGATGCGAGAAAAGAAATTGAAAACTGGTCTGCGTCCGAGTTCAATGATAGCAACTGGGTTCCTGTTTGGTTAGCTAATGCACCGTTAGGAAAACTTGAATCACAAATTATGCAGCCAATAAAAATTCAGGAAGAATTTGAGCCATATAAAATTATTAATCCTAAACAAGATGTTTATGTATTGCATTATCCACAAGATATTGCGGGCTGGTTGAAAATTTCAGTGCAAGAAAAAGAAGGACAAAAAATCTCTTTAAAATATGGCGAAGTATTAAATCAGGATGGTACAGTTTGCAATAAAGAGTTAGGCATGTATACATTTCATAAAAGATTTCAGACCGATGAATACATTTGCAAATCAAACCAAAAAGAAACATGGCATCCAAGGTTTACCTACCACGGGTTTACCTATGTAGAGGTAACCGGATTATCGAAAAAGCCAAAGCCGGAAGATTTTATAGCACAGTCAGTTTATACTGATATGGATAATTATTCTTTCTTTACCTGTTCCGATGAAATGATAAATAAAATACAGGAAATAACAATTTGGTCAATTAAAGGGAATGCACATGGTTATGCAGAAGCAAGTCCTCATCGCGAAAAACTTGGGTGGACAGGAGATGCTCACTTGGCAGCAGAAGCCACATTGTATAATTTTGATTCAAAACTGTTTTATTCCAAATGGATTGATGACTTAGCTTTGGAACAGTTACAAAGTGGAGAATTGCCTGCTATCGCTCCAACTCCAGGCTGGGGATTCTTCTGGGGTAATGGTCCTGCCTGGGATAATGCTTATATATTAATACCGTGGTATCAATATGTACATACCGGCGATTTAAATATTTTAAGAAAACATTATAATGGAATGAAAAAATATTTTGAATTTATTGATAGTCGTTCAATAAACAATATTTGCAATTTTGGATTAGGAGATTGGTCACCGCCATATTCAGATCAATCAAATGAATATATAACTCCTGCAGCATTAACCTCAACAGCTTATTTTTACGTTGACGCAATCTTATTATCAAAAATTGCCAAAATACTCGGATCTGAGAATGAATCAAAGTGGTATCAAGAAAAATCACAAAAAATAAAAAAAGACTTTATTGAATCATTTTTTGACCCCACAACTTCATTTTACTTAAGTAAAACGCAAACCGCACAGGCATGTGCTTTATATCAAGGACTTACTCTAAAAGAATATCATCAGGGGGCTGTAGAAAAGCTGGTTCAATTGGTTAATGAGAAAGACAATCATTTAAATACGGGGATTCTGGGGACCAAGTATCTTTTATATGCTTTATCGGACAATGGATTTGAGGAGTTAGCTTATGAAATAATTACAAAAAAAACATTTCCAGGATGGGGTTATTTTGTTACACAAGGCGCCACAACGCTTTGGGAACGTTGGAGTGGTGGTGGATTATTGGGGAATGCCAGAAACCTGGCATTTTTTTCAGATGTAAGTGCATGGTTTTATAAATATATCCTGGGAGTAAAAAGCCTTGAAGATCATCCTGGATTTGAAAAGTTTGAAGTAAGCCCTTATTTTTTTGAAAACCTGGATTGGGCTAAGGGAACTGTAGCAACCATGTATGGCAATATCGAGGTACATTGGCACAGAAGAAAAACCAACATAATAATAGAAATATCTATTCCTGCCAATACTCAGGCAATAATAAAAGTACCTGAGAAATTTAAGATAGCAGATATTGGAGGTCAGGAAATACATTTACCGTCTGGAAACTATTCTTTATTAATAAAAAATCTATAAAGATGAATCACAAAGAGCGTTTTATTGCAACAATTAACCATGAAGTTCCGGATCGCCCTGCAGTTGCATGCAGTTAAAGCAACAGATACCGTTCAGCTTTCAAAAGTTTATGAAATTTTTACAAACATAAAAGAGGCTGTCTCAAAACCGAGATGGCTTTTTTTTAAAGTTTCGGCTTTCCTAGTATTTGAAAGATATGTTGTAGAATATTTTTTTTGGAATGAATGATTTTTTATGTTTGCATGTATGAAAAGTTGCATGCTTGCCTGGCTCATCACCCTACTCCTTTTTGCGGAAAGTTCCGGCCACGACTTCAGGTATTTGCACTCCGAAGACGGTTTAACCGACGGGGAAATTAACTCCATTGTTCAGGACAGTGCTGGAAATATGTGGTTTGCCACCTGGACAGGGTTAATCAGGCATAACGGCCAGTCATTTAAAGTTTATCAGCCTGTTTTAGGAGACAATTCGAGTTTGCCCGAAAAAAAAATCAAATTTTTGTTTGTTGATTCTAAAGATAATTTGTGGATTGTTTCTTCTCTAAATGTTTCCAGGTTTAAACTGGAAACCGAATCATTTCAAACATACCGGTTTGAAAATTATCCTCCCGGGAATATAAATGTTTTGTTTCTTTCAGAAATCAGTAATCAATTAATTTTGTATGCGGTAGAAGGATTGTTTATCCTTCCGCTAAATGAAGCAGAAAATGAAAATGTTCAGATTAAACCCTTGGAAATTTTTGAAAACGGACAACCGGTGCAAGACTACTATCAATATCCAGGGTCTTTCAAGGATGTTTCAGTATTGATTAAAAATAACACTAACGGAACATCTCAATTGTTTTTATCGCATTTACTGATTAACAAAAAAGAGTCCTTTTTGGTTATTGATACCGTATTGCAGTTGAATGAGCATGTGAATTTTTTGGAATATAGCGATTTGAATGAATTGTTGTATATCGCAACCACAAACGGTATAATTCCTTATAATCCCCGAACCGGAAAATTTGGATCCCGAACTTTTACCGGGCAGGATATCCAGCAAATTTTATATACATCAAATCAAAGGTTGTATTGTTCGTTACCCTATCCAAAAATAGTTTATCTTGATTTACACAGCGGTTTAACCGGAAGTTATGAATCAAACCCTTATGTAGCCGGCAGTTTAATCGATAATGAAATTCACACCTTGTTCGAAGATTTTTCAGGAAATTTGTGGGTTGGGCATCAGGGGCAGGGCATAAGTATTATGGATTTATACCAGAAAAAGTTCTGGTCGTTCCGGCGGGAGCCCCATTTAATTCAAACCCTGAATTCAAATACAATAATGTGTTTTGAAGGCACTGAAAATGAAATATTTATTGGCTGCCGAACCAATGGTTTGAACATTGTTTCAAAATCAGAAACAACAACCCGGTTACCTGAATTCAGGCGTTTACACTTCGCAGGCGATGATGTTCCCGGAAAAACAATTGACGGAATCTGGGACATTGAAAAACAATCGGATTCGCTATTTTGGCTTGGTACCGACCTTGGACTTTTCAAATTGTACAGAGAAGGTAAATCGGGTTGGAAAATTGAAATGTTTCAAAGTCAGGAGCCCATAGATTTACCTATTCGTAAAATATTTGTTGATAACAACAAGAATATTTGGTGTGGGAGCCATGGATATGGTTTGCTTTTTATTCCCAATCCGAAAAACAACAAAACAGGTAAATTTTTCAGGTACGAAAATTCGATTGATGACAACGAAACGTTAACCGATGATGTAATCTTAAATATATTTATCGATTCTGGCAACCGGTTTTGGGTTGGCACCAACAATGGGCTTAACCTGCTTCAAAACAAATACGATAATCTTGAACTCTCAGGATTCGGAAAACCCCGTCTCCGGTTTAAACGGTTTGTGGCTGCCAGACCCGATGCAGGTTTTTTAAACAACAATGAAATAAACAGTTTCTTTGAAAACTTTAACGGAGATATTTGGATAGCCACCCTGGGAGGTGGAATCAATATTTACCATCCAAATACTAAAAAGTTTTCACACATAACCACAGAAGATGGATTGCCATCGAATGATGTAATTTCAATGTTGCCCGATGAAGACGGAAATTTATGGATTAGCACCCATAAAGGATTGGCCTGTTATAACCGGTTTGACGATAATCCCAAATTTCAGGTTTTTACTACTGCTGATGGAATTCAGGGTGAAATATTTATGGTCAACTCTTTTTTTAAGGCCTCAGACGGGCAAATGTTTTTTGGTGGCGATAATGGTTTTACCTGTTTTTATCCGAGGGAAATTGAGGTCAATACCATTAAACCACGGATTTTTCTTAACGAGTTGCGTATCCGGAATCAAACAGTGGAGATGGGTGATACTATTTTCAGAAAGTTGATATGGAATAAAACAATTAATGAGTCTGGCAGGATTGCAGTACCTTATAAAAATAATTCCATTAGCATTGGTGTTTCCTCCCTTCATTTTCAGAATCCTGCCAACAATCAAATCACCTATTACCTCGAAGGTTTGTTTAATTCATGGTACACTGTTCCGGCAAGCTCTGAGTATGTCTATCTTTCAAATATTCCCCCGGGTACATATACATTCAGAGCAAAAGCTATTAGTGCCGATGGATTGGTTTCTGAGGATGAAAAAACTTTGGAAATTTTTGTTGCGCCACCATGGTACCTCACTAATCTGGCCATATTTTTATTTAGTTTGTTTGGTCTGGCCCTAACCTTTGGGTTTATCTTTATTTTGGTAAACCGACAAAGGTTAATCTATCAGAAAAAAATAGACAAAATGACCATTGAAAACAACGAAAGCAAAATGATGTTTTTAACCAATATTGCCCATGAATTGAGAACCCCTTTGAGCCTGATAGTTGCTCCGGTTGAAGATTTGGTGCGAAACATGAAGGTTGAAGGCCAATGGAAAAATCACATGCAGCTTATTTCCAGAAATTCAAATTATTTGCTCAGACTAATTAATCAAATTATCGATTTTAGAAAATTGCATGCCGGCAAATTAACCTTTCAGCCCAAAAAAGCAGATATTGTGCGAGTGGTAAAAGATGTAGTTTTGAATTTTAAAGGATATGAGTCAAACAGGAATATCCAACTCAAACTTAACGTGCCTGCCGAAGCTTTGAATGTAAATATCGATGTACAGAAAATTGAAGAAGTATTGTATAATTTGATTTCCAACGCATTCCGGCATACTTATAATGACCATTCAATTACGGTTTCACTTGAAGTAACAGATGATTCTGTTGATGGAAAAAACGCCGGAACAATTCAAATTACAGTATTTAACGAAGGAAAAGAAATTAGTGATGCAGACAGGGATCGGGTATTTGAGCGTTTTTATAAAGTTGATGAAACCTCTGAAGGAGCCGGTATTGGTCTTTCTTTTGGCAAATCGCTGGTAGAAATGCATAACGGGCAAATAAGTGTGGAATCTGTTTCCGGGAAAGGGGTTTCCTTTTGTGTGAAATTACCCTTTAACAGTGCAGATAATTCTGATTCAGAAAAAGTTATTCAGTTGGATAACCAGGATAAAGAACAAATCTTCCAACCCTTATTTAAGGAAAATATTTTGGATTGGGAAAACGGTGCTCTCAAGATATTAATAGCCGAAGACAATTCTGAATTACGTGATTTTCTGCTTACCGTTTTATCGAGAAGCTACCACTGTTTGGTAGCTGAAAATGGATCAGACGGCTGGCAAATGATAAAAAAACACCAGCCGGCATTGGTGATATCTGATATTATAATGCCTGGAATGAGTGGTCTGGAACTTTGCCGGAAAGTAAAAACAAATAACGAAACATGCCATATTCCGGTATTGCTTCTTACTGCCAAAGATACTCCCGAACAAATTTCAGAAGGATTTGATTTTGGCGCTGATGCTTATGTAACCAAACCTTTTGATGTGAATTTGCTGATGGCTCAAACCAGCCGGTTAATTCAAAACCGTGAATTGATAAAGGAGAAATATAAAGCCCAGAATTTTATGGTGGAAGTAGGCGATAGTATTTCAACCCGGAATGAGGAATTTATTCAGACAGTGAAACAAATTCTGGAAAAAAATATTTCCGATCCAGAGTTTAATGTGAATAAGCTATCGCAGGAACTTAATATTAGTACTACACAACTCTACAGGCGGTTAAAGGAA
>JAWLGR010000108.1:0-4246 GCA_041684965.1 Mariniphaga sp. | reverse complement strand
TGAAGCTGTATGTAAGAAATTCGAATTGGTTCCCAGTAAATAATAGAAGGCCCTGGACTTTACCTCGTCTACAACCTGAAATACCAACAAAAAAGTCAGGCGGGAACCGGCTTTTCTTTGTCATTTCTCATTTTTTTCCTCAGAATAACCAACTGCTGGGAGGAACTTCTCTTAGCATTTCAAGAAAAAAGTCACCTATTCGGTTACCTAAAACAAAAGGTGATGAAATCAAAAACTGTTATAAAATGCTCTGATTTCTTTACCAGTATTTCTTTGAGTCTGAACAGGGATTGAATTCAGGTTCTAGAGTTTGATGTTTACAAAACAAACACCTCCCTGTTGCAGTCATCTTAGATATATTATTTACTTATAAATATCAATGAAGTATCCGTTTTTTCAGCCAGGGCAAGTGCAAGATGTCCAAATACCTTTTGATTTTTACCGGCTTTACCCAACCCCATTATTACCAGATCATGGCCGGAGACCTGATTGATAAGCTCAGATTCCACATCATCATTTGGGATAATATGCACCTCAGTCTTTCCGGGAATGATACGGCTCGCAAAACGTGAGAGTCTTAAATGATTTCTTTTAAGAGTTTCCAGGGGTGTATTTGAAGGCAGAATTTGTATAAATGTGATCTCCGGCTGTGAGGCACGCCAAAGGCTGGCAGCAACTCGTGCCCGGAGGGGGTCATGACTTTCAAAACCTGCTACCGGAATAAGAACTTTCCTGGCTTCAGTAATCTTCCATCCGCTAAAAGGCTGCCGGAATACAACCACATCTGCCTTAATATGTTTTACCAATTTTTCCAGATTTTGAAGGGTTGGTAAATCGTTTAAGTCACTCAATCCCAACAACAAACTTCCACAATTGTGTTCTTTGGCCACCCGTTCAATCTCTTCCCATGGATGCTCGGCGATAGTGGTGAGTGTTTCCGGTCGCAAACCTGCTTCGAAAGAGGCTTTAAGTGCATACTGTGTAACTTCCCGGCTTGATAAAAGTCGTTTCTCAAGATCATTCTTTTCGATGCTTGGGATAACTATCGAATGAAGCAGGATCCGTCCTATTACCGGAGGTGCCAGTGCATTCGCCAGGAAAACCATCGATTCCGCATTTGCAGGATTTGAAATTGGAAGTAACACGAGAGGACTTAATCCCCTTAACCGGACGAGATTCGGATCCAGGGCATGTTCAGAGGCTTCAATAGTCCGGGCTTTACTAATAAAAAAGGACACAAAGAGGACGGCACCTATAAAAAGCCATATTATTGCAATAAATCCTGCAGCCGGCACTACAATAGCCTGAAAAATTGCCAATCCTAAACAAGTGATTATTCCCGCGATTGGAAGGGCAGGAAAAAAAGGCGCCCTGAAGGTTTCACTTTCTTTATATCCGCGATTTCGCATTAAGATCATTATGAGATGTGCCAGTGCAAAAGTGATAAGAAAGATTAAACTGGAAGCCGCACCTGCCGCGGCCAGATCCGGCAAGATCAAAACCAGAAGTGCTACAATTCCACAGGTAACCCATATCGAGGTTACAGGCGTACCAAATCTTTCATCAATATTTGACAAATGATGGTTTAAGGTACGGTCTTTCGCCATTCTTAGTGAGATTCGGGAAGCTGCAAATAGGTTGGCCTGTAAAGCTGATAACATTGAAAATATACCCGCAACCAAAACTAGCCAGAAACCAAATGCTCCCAAATAACTTTGTGCAGCGACAGCCAAAACGGTTTCGGGATTTTCCCGGCTCATTTCTGTAATTGACTCTCCAGGCAGTACTCCTACGGTCGACATCAGAAAAAGCAAGGGTAAATAAACCGCGAGACCTACCGCAAGTGTTCCCACCATTGCCTTAGGGATTGTTTTTTCCGGATTTTTAATTTCCCCAGCGGCTGAACCAATTAAATCAAATCCCTGCAGGGCTATAAATGTATAGCCCATCGCTGCTATCACTCCGCTGAATCCGCCGGAGAAAAACGGATCCAGGCTTTGTTTGATTTGACTAAATGGTGTTTGCACAAAAACAGCGAGTCCGCCGGCAATAAGTACTGCGAATACTGCAAGTTTACCAATATTGATAACTGCACCTCCATCGCCGGAACTTCTGATAAGGCTGAAGGCGAAGTAGCCTATGGCGGCTATGGCCAACAAGACGGGGAGCATACCGAACTCCAGGATTTCATGGAGACTTTCTGACGGAATTTGCTGAAGCGCAAACAAAGCAAAGGCCCCAAATCCAAGGGCATACAGAACTGCCGCAACCAGTGAGGCAAACCAAACGATCCATCCAACCCCAAATGCTACCTGAAGTGATAGCGCCTTCTTGGCATAAGTATAGGTGCCGCCCGACTGCGGATTGGCCGAAGCCATCTCAGCAAAACTGAGAGCCGTAATAAAGGCTATTAATCCATTTAGTGCAAAGGCCAGGATTGCCGATGGTCCGCTTACGGCAAAGGCCACTCCGGCCAGGGCCAAGATTCCGCCCCCAACCATGGCTCCCACCCCAATGCCCAACGCCCCGATAAATCCAATTTTACGTGTCGTTACTGAGGAGGATGAATCTGTACTCATGGTGAATTCTATATTTGGAAAATAAAACAGGGGTCAGTGTAATATCACTAAATCAAAAATGTCAACGAATTATAAATATCCATAATAAGAACAGAATAAAAATAAATTTCAAATATAAATAATATGAGGATTTACTTTGACGAAGGCAAGTTAAGTTCTTGGTTGGTAATTATAATATCAGAAACCTTTGAAGATATAAGAAATTATAAAGAAATGATTTTTCAATTTTTAATTATTGGTATAATGGGAAGGACATTAACGCTGCCACACCGACAAAGAAAAGCCCACATATCCGTGCAGGGCTTTTTTTGTGACTCCCCGCACTTAGGATCACCGAACACAGGGAAGTAATCCTGGATTATTACTAATTGTTGTGAACTAGGCAAAAATACTAGAAAATTCCTACAAATCCTTTTTGATAAAAACCATTCATCAAGTATTTAAGTTACTGAGCTAAAAGTATTTAAAGCACATCTTTTTCTTCTTATATTAGTAAGACCATAACATAAGTAGGTTAAGTTCATGGTAGATTTGGGGCAAAAAAAGGTGGATAAATAATCCACCTTTTTTTATATCCGATTTTCTCGATTCTGAATTAAAAAATAACCTCGGAGAACCTGCCAAATTTAGATCACGCTTAATTTAGAAAGAACCTGAAGCCTTAGTATAGGCTAGTTTCATTTAAACAAAGCAGCGAACCCAGCGGTTATTAAAATTCCCTGTGCCACTAAATTCAAAAAATCTTCGTAACCCAGTAAAACGTGGAGTTTTTCATGAATAAAAATCTTTCTCCAGGCATTGCTAATATCTTAGATACTGAAAAATTCATGTATTTGCCTATAAGGGGGGTTATTGAGATGTCCCTGTTATCTGCAACTTTTAAATTTTGATATCGTCATTATAGCAAACAGGTGAAGTACCTGTTATAAAATCAATCAAAATTTACAATTATGAAAAATGTACTAATTATTCTCTTTGTTTTTGCATCAATAAATATTCAGGCGCAAAAAAATATTAAAAAGGAGACGGCATTTAATGATCAGACTATTGATGTTGATCTGGATTTCGCATCTTCCATTGAAATTATCACCTGGGATCAACCTACGATCCAGGTTGTAGCAAAAGTGAAAACACAAGACCCAAAATACACCGAGCTATTTAGGGTTGAACTCAGAGAAGAAAACCATACTGTATTTATCACCTCTAATTCCAAAGATGTTTTGCAGGCGTACCAGAAAGATCAGGAATTACCGGATATCGGTGTAATCTACACCAATGGGTTAGATCACGAATTCAATTATCAATTAATGGTTCCAAAGAATGTGAAACTTAATATATCCAGTATTACTGGCGAAATCATATCTAATTATGTTAAAGGGAATATTGCTGTTGATTTGGTCAACGGGAATATCAAAATTAAACAGTTTGAAGGTGACTTAAAATTAGATACCGTGAATGGAAGGATTGAACTGCCCGGAAAAGATTCTTCTGTAATTGCTAAAACCGTGATTGGAAGAATCGAAACTACCGAAGAATTAGCATTTCACCACAAAGAAAATTTTATAGGAGAAGAAGTGTCATTAGAAAATGAAAGCTCCCAAAATTCTATGGAATTAAATACAGTAAACGGAACTATTGTTTTAAATTGAATTCATCAAAAATTCCGC
>JAWLGR010000015.1:0-139994 GCA_041684965.1 Mariniphaga sp. | reverse complement strand
ACTGCGTAAAAGTGGGAGAGTAGGCCGCTGCCGGATTTATCCAAAGCCCATGTTCCAAGGAGCATGGGCTTTTCTATTTATAGCTGTTAATTTTTATGAAAAATTAGCGGGTTTATCCTTCCATTCACTTGCTTTTTTTAGTTTTGCTTCAGCTTTTGCACAATGATATGCGCATATTACGTTTCTTAAGTTTAACTGGTGGTTTTGTAGTGGCTTTTACTGCATCAATCTTTTCTCAACCTGATTTTGAAGGGAGAACAGTTCAGGATTCACAGTCTCCAAGACCTACAGAACAAAAAGTTGTCAGACCTGGAGTTAATACCTGGAAACTGGGTGGATATGGGGCTTTTATGGATTCCATTCCAATGGATACTACAATTAATAAATTTCATATTTATCATCCCGTGTTTAAGGATGCAATAACAGTATCTTATGTTGGTAATTATGCAACTCCTTATCTTAATAATGATTTTTTTAACAGGCAGGCAAATGTCGATTTTTATTTTCTCAAGACCAGAGATGCTTATTTGCTGACACCCCAGGAAGTAAGATATTATAATACCCGCACACCATATACATTGTTGGATTTTACACAAAGTGAACACCGGACCCGAAAAAACGAAACCCGTTTCAATGTATTGCATTCACAAAACATCAGCCCTTTCTGGAACTTTACTTTTCGCTTCGATCAGGCCCGTTCAGCAGGACAATATAAAAGCCAGGAAACAAAAAATAATTTTGTGACCTTATATACAAGCTACAACCGAAACCGGCTGAACATTTACGGAGGCTTTATTAGTAACAGCATTTTAAACAATGAGAACGGTGGGTTACATGAAGATGCCGATTTACTGGATGAACCCGATACTGATTTCCTCGATGTTAACCTTACTTCGGTACGCAATGAATTTGGTAATACCTACTTTTATACCACAGGGGAGTATCAGTTTGGCAGATATATTGAAGTATCTGGAGAGGATGCTTTGGAGAGTCTAATTGTAGAAGATGAAGAAGGTGATGAAGAAGGTGATGAAGAAGTTGTTATTCCTACAGTTTTTAAACCCTTTGCAGGCATCATATATTCTTTTGAATATCAAAATTATACCAGGGAATACATCGACCAGGAAGATACCATTAACACTTTTTTTGAACATGCTTTTTATGGTCATGATTATGAAAAGGATTCCTTACGTATGGGAAAAGTGAGGAATGTGCTCCAGCTAAAGCAATATGAAAACCCTGACAGAAAAACCAGCTTTGGTAAACGGGCTTTTATTGGGCAAGAGTTTGTTCGTATATCAATGCCGGGCCCAATAATGAATGTTTATAACCGTCAGGTAAATCGTTATTCGAATATTTATGCAGGAGGGGGTATTTTTCGTCAGACGGGTAGTTTCTGGAGGTGGAATTTTGACGGACGTATTTTTCTATTAGGAAGAAACGTAGGCCAGACAGAACTATCAGGTGTAATAACCAAACCATTATCTCTGCTCGGTGACTCTCTTGCATCAATTAATATTAACGGGAGGATAGAAAATCTTATGCCTGATTTTTTTCAGGAAGAATATTATTCAAACCGGATACGTTGGAGAAATGATTTGAAAATGGAACAGCGTATGACTGTAAACGGCAGCATCAAGTTGCCTGAAAGGAAAACTGAGCTAAGTGCAAACTACGCGCTTATTAACAACTTTATATACAACAATGGAGAAGGTGTTCCATCTCAGTTTGGAGGTCAGCTTCTTGTTTTGTCTGCGTATGCTGATAAGAACTTCGTACTTGGTAATTTTAATTTCCGGACAAGGGTTCTCTGGCAGAAGGCAGGTAATGAAGAGGTGCTGCATCTGCCTGATTTGTCTGCATATGTCTCCGCTAACTACCGGTTTGTAATTTCAAAAGTATTGTTTACCCGTTTGGGTGTTGACACCCGGTATAACACGGAATATTATGCTGATGCTTACAATCCGGCAACAGGACTCTTTCATCTTCAGAATGAGAAAAAAGTTGGTAATTACCCGTTTATTGATGTTTATGCAAATTTACGCCTGAAACGTACCCGCGTGTTTTTTAAGATGATGAATGTTGGAACAGAATTTATGAATAAAGAATACTATACAACTCCTGGTTACCCTATGAACCGGAGAACCTTCAGAATGGGAGTGGCATGGTCGTTCTACGATTGATGAAATCAGCCGGCACATATAATTTTTTTCCCATTCCTTTGCTATTTTTCATTGTTGCCGGGCTTATTTATTCATGCGGCAGCGGAGAAAATAAAAGCAAAGATACTGAGTCGGAATTAAGCGATCTGCAGCGTATCAGGCAAAGTGGTATCTTAAAAGTAGCTCTTGATTACAATTCCATTAATTATTTTGTTTACAGAGGTAAGCCGATGGGGTATCAATACGATCTTATCCAGGCATTATGTAAAGATATGGATGTAAAACCTGAGTTTATTGTTAGTAATAACCTGACTGAAACATTTGAGGGGCTGAAAAACGGCAGTTTCGATCTGGTAGCTAAAAACCTTACGGTCACTCCGGCACGACGGCAGGAGGTAGCCTTCACCAAACCTCTTAAGCAAACCCGCCAGGTTATAGTTCAGAGAAAACAAGTTCAAACTGCTCCTGATCCACTTTATCTTAAAACATTACACGACCTGGCCAATAAAACCATTTATGTTCAGCAGAAAACAACTTATACCCGCCGGTTATTGAACCTTTCCGAGGAAATAGGGCAGCCAATTCATGTTGTACAGGATTCGCTAAATGGAGTGGAGCAACTCATAGCCATGGTATCTCAAGGAGACATAAATTATACAGTTTGCGATGAAAATGTAGCCATACTTAACCAGTCGTATTACCCAAATCTGGATGTTTCGCTTAAAATTAGCTTTCCGCATAACATTGCGTGGGCTGTACGCATTAGTTCCGGTGAATGGAAAGCTTATCTTGACAAATGGATAGAAGAATTTAAGCAAACAGAACAATACCAACAGATCTATTTCCAATATTTTGTAATGGCCAGGACTTCGGGGCGCTTTAACAGCGAATACCACAGCATTTCGGGAGGTAAAATTTCAGAGTACGACGAGATGGTAAAAGAAATCGCATCAAGGCACGGATGGGATTGGCGAATGATTTCAGCCATTATGTTCCATGAATCAAGATTTAAACACGAAGCAGAATCATGGGGAGGCGCTGTTGGGCTCATGCAATTGATGCCAGCCACTGCTGAAGCATTGGGAATATCCGATATCAGCGATCCAAAACAGAACATTGAAGGGGGTGTATTGTTGCTGAGCCATCTTGATAAACAACTGAGCGCAGCAATTCCAGATTCCTCTGAGCGGATAAAATTTGTTCTGGCTTCCTACAATATTGGTCTGGGGCATGTGATTGATGCCCGGCGCCTTGCTGAAAAATATGGTAAAGACAGCAGCAAGTGGGAGAACAATGTCGCCTATTTTTTGAAAAATAAATCGGCTGAAAAGTACATTAACGATCCGGTTGTTAAATTAGGATACGCCCGCGGTGAAGAAGCCTATAATTTCGTTAACCGGGTTATCAGCAGTTATGAACATTACCTGAACCTTATTTCAAATTAATCTGCCTTTAAAGTTTTATTAAACCAAGGAATCCCACTGTTAACTTTCTTACTTTAAAATGAGAAATTACAGAACGATCCTAAATACTTTTGTGTCCGGCTCTCATTAAGCTATTCTTTGTGCAGAATTTTTAATTATATCTTTGTTCCCGCTTGACTGTTCTGTGCAGGGACCAAAGCAGCGGTGTCCGAACCACTGATTTGTAAAATAAGACAGTACTGGTTCATAAAACCCGAATGCGCGGATCGGAATCCACACCACCCGTAATCCATGCCAACCTAATCCATCGCATCAAAAAACTCTGCCAAAATCATAGCCGTAGCTCCCCATATAATCTCTCCTTCGAAGTGAAAGCATGGAACTTTCAGCTTGCCTGAAACCGTTTCCAGTTCTGTTTCTTCCAGGTTATCCTTATATTTCAGTAACGGGAAGAGGATGATCTTTTCTACTTCGGCTTTATTAAGTTTGAATGATGGCTTTTCGTTTAACCAGCCTACAAAAGGTTGAATCAAAAAGCCGCTTACATCAACAAACAACTCCGACAATGCTCCCAGAACTTCAATCTTTTCAGGGGCAACTCCAATTTCCTCCCAGGTTTCTCTAAGGGCAGTCTCCATGGAGGTCTCCTCCGGGTCAATACGCCCCCCGGGAAATGCCACCTGACCGGCATGGTGCTTCATCGTAACAGGTCGTTTTATAAGGCAGATATATAGCTCATCATCTTCTTCGAACAGCAACAGTAACACACTGCTTGGCTTAAGCCGTGATTTATCAATGGCGGCAGCTTTTAATTTTCGATTGGGCGGCATCATTTTTTGATGAGAGGTCTTGCCGCTTAGGTTTCCTGCCAACGCTTTTTTAATATTTTCAGGTGTAACGGGCATATTCATTCTACGGCATTAATCGAAACGGATTGTTTTCTCGGGTGAAATCTTGCTCACCAGGTAACTTGGAATAACAAGCATTAAGGTAGTGGCAGCTATAGTTCCTGCATTCAGTAAAACCACATGTAAAAATGAAAAGTTGACAGGCACAACATCTACATAATAGGTGGTCGGGTTCAGTTTTATTATCTGGAAATAATTCTGAATGAGTATTAATCCTATCCCGGCCAGGTTTCCCCAAAGCATTCCCCGGGAGGTTAAAAAAACCGACAGGTAAAGAAATACCTTGCGAATGCTCCAGTTGGGGCTGCCAAGAGTTTTAAGGACACCTATCATACGGCTGCGCTCGAGTATAAGTACAAGCAGTCCCGATATCATATTAAAGCCTGCAACCAATGCCATCAGGATAAGGATAATCCATACATTCATGTCAAGTATGGAAAGCCAGTCAAAAATCTGAGGGTGTTCACGGGTAATATTGGTTGTGCGCAGGATGGCATCGTTTTCAACACTGTAATTAAGTACCGTATTCCTTACATCCTGCTCAATTTCATTAATTCGGTTAAAATCATTAATAACAATTTCAAAACCGCTTATCTGATTGTTTTGCCAGTTGTTCAGGCGTTGTACCTGCTGCAGGTCGCCCATTACAAACAGGTTGTCGAATTCCTCCAGGCTGGTACGGTACAATCCGCTTATTACAAGTTGCAACATCCGTGGTGTACTTTCATCTTCATTAATAAAATACAGCACCACCCGGTCACCAACAGAAACTTCCAGTAAATCCGAAACCTGTTCCGAAACGAGTATCTGGTTTGAACGAACAGAATCATTAATGACAGGAAGGCTTCCACTTAACAGGCTTTCCCTGAAAAAAGCCCAATCGTAATGTGAGTCCACTCCCTTGAATACTATACCTTGTATATATTCATCGGTTTTAATCATTCCCGGTTTGGTTGCAAAGACCTGGACATTATTAACTCCCTTCAATGCCTGGAGGTTTTCAATAAAAGGTTGCTGACGGGATACCGGTCTTGTTTCGTATGAATTGCTTGAATCGAAATTTACTACCTGTATGTGCGACCCAAAGCCGATTACCTTGTTTCGTATTTCACTTTTAAAACCAGTAATTACTGCTACTGACACAATCATCACAGTCAAACCAAGCGCTATCCCTACCAGGGCTATCCGGATTATTTTCTGCGATAAAAATTGTTTGGTGCTTTTCTCAAAAAATAACCTGCGTGAGATGAAAAGTTCAATATTCATTCAATGGATTTATTTTATTCATTCACAGTTACCCGATTTGAAGCAGTAATATTTCTTTGATTTATGAACGGCAGAACGAGCAATGATATTATACCAAGAATAATTATCATTAAGGTCATTGTAGCGTGAGCCACAAAAGCAAATATAACAGCATTTTCATAAGCGGCCCCATAAAGCAAAAGTCCTTCAATTGCCATAAAATGCCATGCCCCGATTCCCCCCTGCACAGGAGCAACCATTCCAAAACTGGCTAATACAAAAGTGGTAAGGGCTGCTATAGGGCCTAAATTACTGGTAAATTCAAAAGCAAAGAACACCGAATAGAGCATCAGGTAATAAAGCACCCATATTGCAACCGAATGAAAAATAAACCATCCTTTGCTTTTTATAGACCGGATGGAGATAAATCCTTCTTTCAGATTGATTAAAATCCCGTTTATTTTTTTATAAAACAGGGTGTGTTTTAAAGTTTTACGAAATAAAAAACCAGCTAATATCAATGCAAGTAAAAAAATAATTAAAAAGGGCGAAGTGGCGAAAGCTACAACTTTTGTCTCAATTTCAGGATTTTTATCCAGAAACTGTAGCATTTGGCCAAACTGCGAAAAAATAACGATGGCCAGTAACACCAACAGTGAAACCATATCAACAGCACGTTCTGCCACTACTGTACCTAACAGTTTACTGAAGGAAACCTTTTCGTAACGCGCCATGACTCCGCATCGTGTAATTTCCCCCATCCGGGGGAAGGCAAGGTTCATGAGATAACCCACCATCACCGCCAGGAATGTATAAATAAGGCGCGGCTTGTGGCTTACAGGTTCAATCATCAGTCTCCAGCGGATAGTACGGCTAATATGACTGAGCAACCCAATAGCCAGTGAAATAACCACCCAAAAATAATTCACCTCATTTTTAAGTACCGATTTTATGCGATCGATATCCTGATCTTTGTATATTAGCCAGAAAATGAATCCTCCGACAACTAAAAATAGTGTGAATTTTATGGTTTTAAAAATTATGTTTTTCAAAACAGGTATTTTATATTAAAATTTTTTACCAGTTAAATATTTCCTGAAAATTAATAATTTCGGAAGAAAAAAAATAAAAAACATTTAAGCTGTTCAGTAGTTGACAAAAATATAAATTTGTTTGGTTTTATTTTTGAAAAGAGAGTATAAGCAACTTCATGGGAAATGAATGAGGCAGACAACAATGAGCCCTGTGAGGCCAAAGAAGAAATTAGGTCAGCATTTTTTGAAGGATGGCAACATTGCCCGCAAGATAGTTGACAGCCTGGGTACCACAACTACAGAAGTGCTGGAAGTTGGTCCCGGAACGGGTGTATTGACTCAATTGCTGCTTCAGCGCCCTGAACTGAATGTACATGTGGTAGAAATCGATATTGAATCGGTTGACTATTTAACAGCTCAGTTTCCTGAATTGAAGGGGCAGATATACTTTAACGATTTTCTGAAGTGGGATGCCCCCCAAATCACGGAAAACTTTAATATAATCGGAAATTTCCCCTACAACATATCCTCGCAGATATTTTTTCGCATCATTAAGTGGCGCAACCGTGTAACTGAAATCATTTGCATGGTGCAAAAAGAGGTTGCAGAACGTATAGTCGCACCGCCGGGAAATAAAACATATGGTATTCTTAGTGTCCTGTTGGGAGCGTATTTTCAAACCGAATACCTCTTTACAGTTTCCGAACAGGTATTTATTCCACCCCCGAAAGTGAAATCAGCAGTAATCAGGCTCCGGCGTAACTCCATGGAGAAGCTGCCATGCAATGAAGATTTATTTTTTAAAGTGGTAAAGGCGGCCTTTAACAAACGACGAAAAATGCTCCGGAACTCCTTAAATGATTTGGGGTTGAAAGTACCGGAGCAATTTAACGATAAAAGGCCTGAACAACTTTCGGTAAATGATTTTATCGAACTGACGAGAAGATTGGAATCCTGAAATTGAAAGGATTCGGATTTCTTACACCGAAGGAATATATCCTAACGGACTTTCTGCCTGAATTGAGCAATAACACGTAAAAAGCTGATTATGGAATTCGAAATTACACGAGAATACATCGATCGTATTAAGGAGTTAATCGAAAACAACAATACCGAAGAGCTCAAAGCTACCATGGAACCCCTTCACCCGGCCGATATTGCAGAGGTGATGGATGACCTCACCATGGATGAAGCTAAATTCATTTATCTTTTGCTTGATGGAGAGAAAGCTTCCGATGTGCTGATTGAAATTCCGGAACACCACAGAAAGCGGTTCCTGAAAGTTCTGCCACCTGAACTCATCGCCAGTAAGTTCATTGAATACATGGATTCAGACGATGCGGCCGACATTATGGCCGATCTGGACGAGGAAATGAAACAGGAGGTGCTGAAAGAAATTGAAGATACCGAACAGGCGGGTGATATTGTTGATTTGCTGGAATACGAAGAAGATTCAGCGGGTGGAATTATGGCCAAAGAGCTGGTTTCGGTTAATGAAAACTGGACTGTAGCTACTTGTCTTAAGGAAATAAGCAGGCAGGCTGAAGATGTGGACGAAATTTATTACATTTATGTTACCGACGATCAGGACCGGCTGAAAGGGGTGCTTTCACTAAAAAAACTGATCCTGAATTCTACCAATACCAAAATTTCAAACCTTTACGAGCCGGATGTTATTAGCGTTCGCACAGGAACCCGCCAGGAAGAGGTGGCTGAAATAATGGATAAATACGACCTGGTGGCAATACCTGTGGTTGATGGAATCGGCAGATTGAAAGGCCGAATTACATTTGACGATGTGATTGATTTCGTTCGTGAAGAGGCTGAGCGCGACTACCAGATGATTGCCGGTATTGCAGGAGATGTGGAACCCGACGACCGGGCATGGGAACTCATCAGGGCACGGTTCCCATGGTTGCTGATTGGCCTTATAGGTGGGATAATGGGTGCCCTGGTTCTGGGGAATTATGAAACGGAACTTAGCAACGTTACGGAACTGGCTTTTTATATTCCGCTTACCATGGCTATGGCTGGAAATGTGGGTGTTCAATCTTCTTCAATTGTGGTTCAAAGCATCGCCAGCGGAGTAAAAGATGTAGGTACTACAGGTAAGCGTCTGCTTAAGGAATTGCTGGTGGCACTTGCAACCGCTTCCATTTTTGCTTTTCTGATTTTCTTATACAATTTTTTTGCCCAGGGAAATATGAACCTCACTCTTTCTGTTTCGATTTCATTGTTTATTGTAATGCTCTATGCATCTTTTTTTGGAACTTTGATCCCGTTGTTCCTCCACAGGCTTAAGGTGGACCCTGCCCTGGCTACCGGTCCGTTCATAACTACTATGAATGATATATTGGGATTGTTTATTTATTTTGTAGTGGGCAAAATGTTTTTTGAATTTTTATAAAAAAGAAATTTCGGGTATGGGAAAAATTATATTAGGAAGAAAAGATACGGCCGACTTTCCACAGCTGGAACTGGAAGGAATTACCGTAAAAACCGACTCCGGTGCCTATACCTCCAGCTTTCATTGTCATCAGATTGAACGCATCGTGAGTGGAAATCTGGAACGGGTGAGATGCCGGTTCCTTGACCCTCTTCACCCTCGGTACCATGAGAAGGAGATTGTTTTTGATGTATTTAAAATTCGGATGGTAAGAAGTTCCAACGGTGCTGTAGAGGAGCGCATTTCTATTAAAACTGAAATAATTTTATTTGGAAATATTTACCCAATAGAACTTACGTTAACTGAGAGAACTGATATGAAGCATCCGGTGTTGTTGGGCCGGAAGTTCACATCAAAAAAATTTTTAATTGACACCTCGCGAAAGAACCTTTCCTTAAAAGGCCAAATCATCAGGGTGAAAGAAAATTCATAATAAAAAAAATGAAGATTGCCATATTATCCCGAAATCCGAATCTTTATTCGACAAGAAGAATCTATGAAGCGGGCCTTCAACGCAAACATGAGGTTTTAATCGTTGACCACACCAAATGCGACCTGATTATTGAGAAACGCAACCCCGTAATAATGTACAGGGGCAAGAAACTCGAGAAGGTAGATGCAGTCATTCCGCGTATCGGTGCGTCGGTAACCTTTTACGGAACAGCTGTGGTTCGCCAGTTTGAAATGATGAAGGTGTTCACTGCCATCGAATCGCAGGCACTGCTCCGTTCACGCGATAAGCTTCGCAGTCTGCAAATTCTTTCCCGTGCCGGACTGGGTCTTCCTAAAACGGTTTTTACCAACTACTCGCGAAATGTAAAAGAAATTGTACAAGGTGCCGGTGGGGCCCCCGTTGTAGTTAAATTACTGGAAGGTACCCAGGGATTGGGTGTGGTGCTGGCCGAAACTGATAATGCTGCAGAATCTGTAATCGATGCTTTTAATGGTTTAAAGGTAAGGGTGATTGTCCAGGAGTTTGTTGAAGAAGCCCAGGGAGCCGATATACGGGCATTTGTAATAGACGGGGTAGTTGTGGGAGCGATGAAGCGACAGGCAAAAAAAGGAGAGTTTCGTTCAAATCTTCATCGTGGAGGTACTGCCCAGGTAATAGAGCTTTCTGAAGAAGAAGAAAACGCTGCATTGAAAGCTGCCCGAGTAATGGGACTTGGCATTTGTGGCGTTGATATGCTGCAGAGTAAAGTCGGGCCACTTATTCTTGAAGTAAATTCCTCTCCCGGATTGGAAGGTATTGAACGTGCCACCGGAAAAAATATAGCCAAAAGTATTATAAGGTATGTGGAACGACATATGTAAATCATGAATGTTTGTGAATTTTGAAATGCGGTTTTCACAAACTCGCATAAACAAAATTCATCGTGAATTCCATCTTACCCTTGAAAATGAAATTTGTAAGGATGACTCGACTATTAATATACTATTTTCACAAAGTTACATGATCAGTCCCAATGACTGTCGGGACATGTGCGTTCTCTGTCTGACGTGACAGGCAGGCATATGATACCGTTTAAAATCAACAATTTTAATCGTATGAACAAGAACCGGAAATCAATTACAATTCTTGGAGAAAATATTCTTCCCGGAACCCGAAAAGTTCTGAATCTGGATATTGCCCGGCTTCACACCTATACCAAACTTGAGGTACCTGTTATAGTTGAACGTGCCTGGCATGACGGACCCAGCCTCCTGCTGCTTTCCGGCATTCACGGCAATGAACTCAATGGTGTGGAAATCGTGCGGGAATTGCTGGCCGGTAAGTTTACCAAACCACATACGGGTATGGTAGTTTCAATCCCAACTGTTAACATTTTTGGATTTATTAACCAGACCCGAGAATTCCCTGATGGAAAAGATTTGAACCGTGCTTTTCCTGGCTCCCCAAAGGGTTCTCTTGCAAGCATCTTTGCCCATCACCTGATGAGTGAAATTATACCGTATGTCGATTATTGCATCGACTTTCATACCGGTGGTGCCCGGCGGTTTAACTCCTCACAGATTCGGATATCAAAAGGCATTGAAGAATTGACCGTCCTGGCGAAGGTCTTCAATCCGCGGTATATAATTTCAGCCGGTGAACGCGAAAAATCGTTTCGTGAGGCTGCCACAAAAGCCGGAAAAAAAGTATTGCTGTTTGAAGGAGGGAAATCACACGATTTTAACCACCGCATCACAATGCGCGGGGTAACCGGTACCCTGCGACTTATGCATCACCTGGGAATGCGGGATTTTTCTGCAGAACTGGAAGGGAAAGAATACCCGCCGTCTATTGTAATAAAAGAATCAATGTGGATGAGAGCCCGTCAGGGAGGCTTATTTCGTTTTTATATCAAGGATGGCGCCCGGATTGAAAAAGGTCAGGTGGTAGGGACCATTTCTGATCCATACGGGAAACACGAGTTTAAGGTAAAAGCTCCCCAATGTGGCTATATCATAGGGCTCAACCATGCACCGGTTGTGTATAAAGGCGATGCTCTGATACATTTGGGAGTGGTGTGGAACAACAACGGTTCTTCACATAAGGTAAATGGCAAAAAATAAGTTACAAATTGACGAAAGCGTCTAATGGCCTGATGTACGGGAGATTGATTGACCTGGTCAGGTGAGCACGCAGACCCCGGTTATTTACCCTGAGCCCCGGTTATAAGACGGGTTTAGTGGTTCTGCCGGTGCTGTATTTTTATTTCTTTTGAATCACTAACTTCCCCCGCCAGATCCGGCATGGCAACATAGAAATGAAGAATTACAAAAAAGTGGAGTAATCCAGTTATTACAGGATTCAAATTTCTGCCAAATTTAAAAATTTCTCATACAACTCTGCAACTTCTATAATTCCAGCAAATTATGTGTTACCACGCACCAGTTGCTAAAATAAAATATATTTTTTGTCCGATATATTTTCGTGGTTAATTTGATATTAACTCGATATAAATTCGCAAATTCGCGAATTTGTATCGAATAAACATCGAATATACCACGAATAAACTACGAGAAAATCCTATTTCTGATATAACTTTGATATAAATTTGGATTAACTCCAAAACCTTAATATAGAGAATAGGTGACAGGAATTCGGGATACAATTTTGCACCTGCATGTGTTACTCTCAATCCAGCATGAACGAAAATGTTATTTAATAGCACTAAAACAATTCTGTAGTTGCCGGAGGCATGAGAAATATCCGGATGGTTACTGGTGTGTATCATTATTTTTTCCATACTAATGAACAACTGTTTTAACAGAATGGGTAACGGTACCGGATTTTTGGGCGTATTCCGAATAACCTTCGGAGGCAATTAAAGGAAGGTATAAAGTAGGCTTATTTTCAGCAGATTAGAGATAAGGGAGGAAATTGTGTATATCCTTCTGAACTACAACATGTTTTTCATATTTGGTAAATTCTTTTAAACAAAGTAAAATGGGTTGGAAATAACAGATATCAAAAGATTTACAATTGAATTCAAATCTTGCAGTGAAAGAATTTCCTTTTCAAATAATATTTTTTTAATCCTTGTGTTTTATAACAGTAAATAATTTGAATTTTTTATCTTTGCAAGCGAATTTAAAAAAGGGAATAAATGGCTGATAATAAAAAAATTAAGACTGCCCTTATTTCGGTTTTTCACAAACAAAACCTTGAGGACATCATCCGGAAGCTGAACGGACTAGATGTGAAAATCATAAGTACGGGTGGTACTAAAGATTTTGTTGAGTCGCTGGGAGTACCTGTAACGTCGGTTGAAAGCCTTACCGGTTATCCATCCATATTGGGTGGACGGGTAAAAACGCTGCATCCGAAAATTTTCGGCGGGATTCTTTCGAGGCGCGATAACCAGGGCGATGTTAGCCAGCTTACTGAGTACGAAATAACGGAAATTGATTTGATAATAGTTGATTTATACCCTTTTGAAGATACGGTTGCTTCGGGTGCCTCCGGGCAGGAGATAATTGAAAAGATAGATATCGGCGGCATTTCTCTTATAAGGGCAGCAGCCAAAAACTTCAACGACGTTGTCATTGTTCCCTCACAAAATGAATACCTTCCGTTGCTCGAACTACTGAATGAGAAGAACGGAGAATTTTCTGCCAAAGACCGGAAGTGGTTTGCCGCCAGGGCATTTTCTGTTTCGTCGCATTACGATGCTGCCATATTTAGTTATTTCGGCAGTGAACCGGGGACAGAAAGAATCAGTTTAAACCACGGGCAAATACTTCGGTACGGTGAAAACCCGCACCAGAAGGCTACGTTTTATAAGTTCAACAATGTTTCTGCCGGTGCTGCAATAGCCAACGCGAACGTATTACAAGGGAAAGCCCTTTCCTACAATAATATGCTTGATGCCGATGCAGCCTGGAAAGCAGCCAGCGATGCATGGCATTCGGTTTCTCATATCGAAAACAAAGTTGCAGTTTCGGTGGTAAAACATCTTAATCCATGCGGCCTTGCGGTAACAGGTAACTTAATGGAATCACTTGAACTGGCCTGGGCCGGAGACCCCATAAGTGCATTCGGAGGTATTATCTGCTTCACCGGTACGGTTACTGAGGAAGTCGCGCAATGGTTCAATGACAAGTTTGTCGAAATCTTAATTGCTCCCCGGTTCTCGGAAGAGGCTTTGGAGGTTTTGGGGAAAAAGAAAAATCTGCGGCTGCTTGAAATCCCGGTAAAGGAAGAAATTACCGGGGAGAAACTTTACCGCTCTATAAGTGGTGGAATGCTTGTTCAGGATGAAGATGAGGGAATGGACAAGCAATTTGATGAGGTTACAGAAAAGAAATTCGATACAGATAAAATCAGACTAGCAAAATTTGGTGTAACAGCCTGTAAGCATTTAAAGAGCAATGCCATTTCCATAGTAACACAAACCCCGGCAGGTGCATACTGGCTTACAGGTGCAGGAATGGGGCAGCCCAACCGGCTCGACAGCCTGCGGCACCTCACCATGCCCCGCTTCAATATGAAGCAGGGGGTAAATCTTAAAGATTCGGTTGTAATATCCGATGCATTTTTCCCTTTCCGCGACAGCATTGAAGCGGCAAATGAATATGGTGTAAAATACATCGTGGAACCCGGTGGCAGCATTCGTGACCAGGAAGTTATTGATGCGTGCAATGAATTTGGTATTGCAATGGTATTCACCGGCAGAAGACACTTTAAACATTGATACATTAAACCAATACAGAAGATGGGATTATTTTCTTTTTTGACCCAGGAAATCGCCATTGACTTGGGTACTGCCAATACAATAATCATTTACAACGATAAAATAGTTGTTGATGAACCCTCCATTGTTGCCATAAATCTGAAGACGGAAAAAATGGTGGCAATTGGAGAAAAGGCCCGGCAAATGCAGGGAAAAACACACGCCAGTTTAAAAACTATCAGGCCTTTACGTGATGGGGTAATCGCTGATTTTAATGCTGCCGAACAAATGATCAGGGGGATGATAAAAATGATCAACCCCAAGCCAAGGATGTTTTCTCCGGCATTGAAAATGGTTATTTGTATCCCTTCGGGCAGTACTGAGGTTGAAATCCGTGCTGTTCGCGACTCTGCTGAACATGCCGGCGGCAGGGAGGTATACATGGTGTACGAACCTTTGGCAGCTGCAATTGGCATTGGGCTGGATGTGGAAGCACCCGAGGGAAACATGGTGGTTGATATTGGTGGTGGAACTACCGAAATTGCAGTTATTTCACTTGGAGGTATTGTTACAAATAAATCAATTCGAATTGCCGGCGATGACCTCACTGCGGATATTATGGAATACATGCGCCATCAACACAATATTAAGATTGGGGAACGTACGGCTGAAGAAATAAAAATTCATGTAGGCTCTGCACTTTCACAATTGCAGGACCCTCCTCCCGATTTTATTGTTCAGGGGCCTAATCAAATGACTGCCCTTCCCATAGAGGTGCCAGTTTCTTACCAGGAAATTGCCCATTGTCTTGAAAAATCAATATCCAAAATTGAAACCGCTGTATTGGGTGCCCTGGAACAAACACCTCCGGAGTTGTATGCCGATATAGTATCGAAAGGTATTTGGCTGGCAGGCGGCGGGGCTTTACTCAAAGGCCTGGATAAGCGACTTACCGATAAAATCGGTATCCCATTCCGTGTTGCAGAAGACCCTTTGAGGGCAGTGGTGCGCGGAACAGGTGTAGCATTGAAAAATGTGGATAAGTTTTCATTCCTGATTCGTTGACTATCTGGTATAAATTAAAAGATGAGGAGCCTCTTCAGGTATTTGATTAAAAATCATGTTTTTGTACTTTTCATTCTGTTGGAAACCCTTGCTCTTGCAATGGTTTTTAATTACAACAGTTTTCAAAAGTCAAAATACCTGAATTCTGCCAACCGAATCTCCGGGGAAGTTTATACTGTATTTAATTCAGTTACCGGTTATTTCGGACTTATTAAGGACAACAGGGAACTGGCAGAGGAAAATGCCAGGCTTAGAATGCAACTGGAAAACCGGCACATCCTGGCAGCCCTTGCCGATTCAAACGGGATTGCTGTATTTACCGTGGATTCAGGCATCCGGTTTACAACGGCACGGGTTATTAATAACTCAGTAAACGGTTATTTTAATTACATTACCCTGAATAAAGGAAGGAAACATGGCATTCAGCCGGAACAGGGTATTATTTCTGCCAGGGGAATTGTGGGAGTTGTTGGCCAGGTTTCAGACTCTTATGCAATGGGTTTATCTGTTCTTAACAGGCGCTGGAGTGTTTCTGCCAAACACAAAAACACCGGCTATTATGGGTCTCTGATGTGGCCCGGAATTGATTATCGGGTAGCCAGACTTTCGGAAATTCCACTCCACGTTGAAATCTCGCATGGTGATACAATTGTTACCAGCGGTTATTCAACCATTTTTCCGGAAGGTTTGCTAATTGGGACTATTATTGATTATACTCAGCCCGACGGTGAGAATTATTACTCCATTGATGTACAGCTGTCTGTCGATTTCAAATCGCTGTCGCATGTTGAAATAGTAGAGATTTTGGATAAAGAAGAAATAAAAGAACTCGAAAAGTTCCAGGGAATGTAATGGTAAACCTGATAAAATACGGAATAATGTTCATAGTACTTGTACTTGCACAGGTACTTATACTTAACCAGGTACATCTTGGTGGTTACATAAATCCGTTTATCTATATTTTGTTTGTTATGCTGCTACCATTGCATATGCCACGATACCTGTTGCTTATTTCCGGTTTTTTCCTGGGACTTGCTGTTGATATATTTTCAAACAGTCTGGGAATGCACGCAGCCGCAACAGTTTTCATTGCCTTTATCAGACCATTTGTAATCCGGTCCATTTCAAACCGGGAAGAAGACAGGCAGGATTATCCCGGGTTAAAACAAAATTCTTTCTCCTGGTTTTTGCTTTATACAATTATTATGGTTTTTTCACATCATTTAATTTTTTTCTACCTTGAATTTTTTACTTTCACCCACTTTCTTGCGACGTTTTTGAGGGTAGTTTTGAGTTCAGTGTTTTCAGTATTTATAATTGTTTTGAGCCAGTTTCTAATTTTTAGAAAGTAGGAAGAGTGGATAAATTTTCAAAAAGAAGTTATATTATTATCGGCATTTACGCTCTGGTGGGAATAGCATTTATAGCCGCGCTTTTCAGGTTGCAGATGCTTGATCCAACCTATAAGGTATATGCTACAAATAATGTTCTGCGGGAAGTTACCCAATACCCTGCAAGGGGATTAATATACGATCGTAACGGAAAGCTGCTTGTCCATAACAAACCCTCTTACGACTTGATGATCACCCCCCGGGAAGTTGGAATTTTTGATACCCTTTACCTGTGTAACCTGCTTGAAATAACGAAAGAAGACCTGGAGGACCGTATAAAAAAAGCAAGAAAATATTCAACTTATAAACCATCCATTATTGTAAAGCAAATTGCACCTGAAACCTATGCCGTGTTGCAGGAGAAAATATACCGGTTCAATGGTTTTCATACCCAGAACAGAACCCTGAGGGAATATAATTATCCTGTGGCAGCGCATGTGCTGGGTTATGTAGGAGAAGTGAATTCTGCCGACCTGGAAAGGGAAAAATATTATACTCTGGGCGATTATATAGGTATTAGCGGAATCGAAAAAACCTATGAAGAGTGGTTGCGGGGAATTAAAGGCAAAAAAAAGTTTCTTGTTGACGTTCATAATCGCATTCAGGGAAGTTTCCTGGAAGGAGAGGAAGATTTACCGGCGAAAGTGGGCAACAATCTTATTTCTTCCATTGATATTGATCTGCAGCTCTATGCTGAAGAACTTTTGCAGAATAAGAAAGGCAGTGTAGTAGCCATTGAGCCTTCGACCGGGGAAATTCTTGCCATCGCCAGTGCTCCCGGATACCATCCAAACCTGCTGGTGGGCAGGCAGCGGGGTGCCAATTACGGAAAGCTACTTGCCGATACTCTGAAACCTTTATTTAACCGGGCCCTTATGTCTGAATACCCGCCCGGATCAACATTTAAGGTAGTGAATGCACTTATTGCCCTGGAAGAACAGAGCATAACCACAAGTACCCGTTTTTCGTGTGCAGGAAAAGGTTCTACGCCCATACGCTGTACACACAGCCATAAGACACCCCTCGATGTTGTCGATGCAATTAAGGAATCGTGCAATCCTTTTTTATGGAACACATATCGATCAATAATTGCAAAATATCCGACAACGGCTGAAGGGTATCGGGTGTGGAGGGAACATGTGCAAAAATTTGGGATGGGCCGAAAACTTGAGATGGACGTCCCGGTTGAATCAAGGGGGAGCTTACCGGATGATACCTACTATGATCGGATTTATGGCAAAGGGCGGTGGCGGCCACTTACTATTCGTTCAATGGCCATTGGTCAGGGTGAATTGGGTGTGACTCCGGTTCAGCTGGCAAATTATACGGCTGCAATTGCCAACCGGGGTTTTTATTATTCACCTCATGTTGTTAAAGGTATAGAAGGTTCTGAAATCGATAAAAAATTCAGGGAAAAAAACCATGTGGGAATTTCGGAAGAGCATTTTGAGCCAATTATAAGAGGAATGCAAATGTCGGTTGAACTGTCTGCTTCCGGTTCACTCATCAAAATCCCTAATGTTACTATGTGCGGAAAAACAGGAACTGTTCAGAATAACCACGGTTCCGACCATTCGGTTTTCATGGCATTTGCTCCGAAAGATGATCCGAAAATAGCCATTTCAGTGTATATTGAAAATGGAGTTTGGGGAGCCAGGTATGCTGCTCCCATTGCGAGCCTTCTGGTGGAAAAATATTTAACCGGCACAGTTTCATCTTCAAGGAGTTGGGTGGAAGCACGAATGATTAATGCCAATTTATTAAATCCAAATCAACCAAAATAAATGGCAAAAAGAAACAGCCTTTGGGCAAACATCGATTGGTTTACCATACTGCTTTACCTGGCCCTGGTTTTAATGGGGTGGGTGAATATTTATTCTGCTGTTTACGATGTTGAACATCAGAGTATTTTTGATATATCACAGCGATATGGAAAACAAATGATTTGGATTGGGGCGGCATTGCTCATTGCTTTTGTTATTCTTATAATTGAGAGTGATTTTTATGTTTTTTTTTCTTATTATATCTATGCATTTGTAATTCTGTTATTGATACTTATTTTGTTTATTGGGACAGAGGTAAATGCATCAAAATCGTGGTTTATTGTCGGAGGATTTGGGTTACAACCTGCTGAATTTGGAAAATTTGCCACTGCACTGGCTTTGTCAAAATATATGAGTTCCTATGGATTTAAATTACAATCTTTAAAATCGTTATCGGTAATAGCAGGTATCATTTTATTACCAGCCCTGCTTATTCTTATGCAGAACGATACAGGTTCAGCATTGGTGTATTTTGTTTTTATCCTGGTTCTATACCGCGAAGGACTTTCAGAAATCATCTTGTTTTTTATTACCCTTGGTGGTTTGCTCTTTATTTTTTCACTCGTGTTGCCTCCGCTCATGCTATTCTCTGTTTTAACCGGGCTGGCCCTGCTTGTATATTTAATTGCCAATCCTGGATTAAAATATTTTTTCAGTGTATTTTTTTTTATGGTGTTCATATTCCTAGTTCTTATAGGAGCAGATTTTGTAGCAGGTACAGATTACGAAACAGAGTATTTTGTTGGCGGCACCTTGTTTATTGGAAGTATTATTGCATTAATCTATAGTTTTCAGAAGAATTTGAAGAGTTATATTGTCATATCTCTGGTACTGATTGGAGCAGTTTTGTTTTCCTTTTCGGTTGAATATGCCTTTGAACGATTTCTTGAGCCTTACCAGAAGTCGCGTATTAATGAATTGTTTGGAATTGAATCCGATCCTCTGGGGATTGGTTATAATGTTAATCAAAGTAAAATCGCAATTGGATCAGGTGGTTTTTCAGGTAAAGGATTTTTAAACGGCACCCAGACCAAGTTCAATTTTGTGCCTGAGCAAAGCACAGATTTCATCTTTTGTACAGTAGGTGAGGAATGGGGATTTATAGGCAGTTCTGTTATTGTGTTGCTGTTTCTTTTTTTATTTATCAGGCTTATTATTCTTGCAGAAAGACAACGTTCAGGATTTTCCCGTATTTATGGTTATTCAGTGGCTGCAATTTTGTTTTTTCACTTTATGGTGAATATTGGAATGACAATCGGTTTGATGCCAGTTATTGGAATTCCACTGCCATTTTTTAGTTATGGAGGATCTTCGTTGTGGGCATTCACTATATTATTGTTCATATTTTTACGTCTTGATGCGAGCCGTTTCGATTATTTATCGAGCTAATACACGCTTCTATAAACATGACGAACATCATATAGTTAAACTTTTAAATCCGGGCAAATTTTATTATATTCGCACAACTTTGAAAAAATCGTCGTTTTTTCAGCATAAATTAACACCCTTCAGGGGATGATTTCAACCTAAAAAAGAATGATAAAAACATTCTTTTCAAAAATTTGCCAATGATGGAGTATAAGTCTTATTCTTTACACAATTTCAGAGAAATTCCTCAAATGAGTTATTTATCGGATGAGCAAAAATTCAACATTGAGGTTGTAGGAACGGTTCTGCCATTTAAAACCAATAACTATGTATTGGATGAGTTGATTGATTGGGAAAATTTTGAAACCGATCCTTCATTTATTCTGAATTTTCCGCAAAAAGAAATGCTTGATAAAAGCAGTTTTAATATTATAGCAGCATTATTAAGGCGAAGTGCACCAAGAAAGGAGGTACAGGATGCCGTTCGAAAAATTAGATTGAATATGAATCCTAATCCTGCCGGCCAGGAAAGTAATGTTCCTGTTTTTGAAGGGAAAAAGTTAAACGGAATTCAACATAAATACCGGGAAATCATGCTCTTTTTTCCCACTCAGGGTCAAACCTGTCATGCATACTGCACTTTTTGTTTTCGCTGGCCCCAGTTTGCCCTAAATGAGTTTAAGTTTGCAATGAAGGAGGCCGATACATTAGTGAAGTATTTAAAAGCTCATCCTGAAATTACAGATGTTTTATTTACGGGTGGAGATCCGGCAATTATGAAAACCCGTTTCTTTGAAGCCTATTTTGAGGCACTTATCAGGGCAGATATTCCGAATCTGAAAAATATACGGATTGGAACAAAATCACTGGCTTACTGGCCTTACCGGTTTATTAGCGATTCAGATGCCGATGATTTGATACATCTGTTTAAGAAGATGAAAAAGAAAGGGTACAATATAGCACTCATGGCTCATTTCAACCATCCTGGTGAACTTAAAACCAGAGCTGTGAAGGAAGCTGTAAAACGTCTGATTTCTGCGGGAGTTCAGATACGTTCCCAATCTCCTCTGCTGCGCCATATTAATGCCAATTCAGATATTTGGGCGGAGAACTGGAGAGAACAGGTAAAACTGGGAATAATTCCATATTATATGTTTATTGCCCGCGACACAGGACCCAGGGATTATTTTGCAGTAACGTTAACCCAGGCATGGCATATTTTCAGAAATGCATACAACCAGGTAAGTGGTATTTGCAGGACAGTGAAAGGACCCAGTATGTCTTGTCACCCGGGTAAGGTACAGGTAGTTGGTATTTCAGAAATAAAGGGGCAAAAAATATTTGTACTGAATTTTCTTCAGGGGCGCAATCCCGGATGGGTAGGAAAACCTTTTTTTGCAAAATATAATTCCGATGCTGTCTGGATTGATGAACTGGAACCGGCATTCGGTGAATCAAAGTTTTTCTTCGATGAAGACTATTATGTAATGCAGGCATAATCCCATTAAAATCCCTCCTAATTTGAGGGATTTTGTATTCTAATTCCCATTTCTTGTTCTGCAAACAATATTAATTCATTTATAAAAATTAAAAACTGGCTTTCTATAAAGTGAAAGTCCGACTGTAAAATTTCAATTGCTTTATCTGCTTTTTTAGGTAATGATGTATAGCGGCTCATAATATCGAGTGATTGGTAAATCCCTTCAATTCTTGCATACGATTCCAGCCGCCGGTTTATAATGAGTGCAGGAAGAAAACCCTGCACACGCAGAGGCAGGTACAGAAAATTAGATAGCAGAATGTTGTGAACCCAGTGGGCATATTGGGGAAGGGACAAGCAGCAGAATATTTCCCATCGGCTGGCAAGTAAATGATCGAATACAAGATCAGTTACAACACCTGAATAAAGACCAAATTCTTCTCTGAATAATACTTTAACTTTTCTGAAATTGGGGTGATTGTCTGTGAAAAAATCAATCCGGCGGTGTAATAGTATACCTTCCCTTATTTTACCCGGGTAATTTAGGAAGTTTTTGCCTTTAACATAATCACCGATAAAGTTTCCTGTAAGAAGTTTTTCATCTTTCCCCGATAAATACAAATGTGCCAGAAAATTCATTCCAGTTAATTTACAGACAGGAACGCAGAATTATTAAAAATGTTTTAGTGCCTGATTAATGAGATTTATCCTGTTTTTTAGCAGATGATTCCTTTAACTTGTAAAAAAAGAAATTCGAATTAAATGAAAAGGCAACGGGTTATCATATTAGGTGCCGCCGGACGTGATTTTCACAATTTCAACACTTTATTCAGGAACAACAGTCAGTTCGAAGTTGTAGCATTCACAGCCACTCAGATTCCGGATATAGAAAATCGCCTTTATCCTCCAGCGTTATCCGGAAAATTATATCCACAGGGAATTCCTGTATTTGCAGAAACTGAGCTTGAATCGTTAGTTACCAGATATAATGTGGATATCTGTGTTTTTGCCTACAGCGATGTATCACATCAGCATGTAATGGAAACCAGTTCGCTTGTGAATGCTGCAGGTGCTTCCTTTCTATTGCCCGGACCCCGGCAGACCATGCTAACCTCCGTAAAACCGGTTATTTCGGTATGTGCTACACGCACCGGCTCTGGTAAAAGTCAGACCAGCCGTCGCATTGCCAAACTGTTAACAGAAAAAGGATATAAAGTAATTATTGTCAGACATCCAATGCCTTATGGTAATTTGACCAAACAAAAGGTTCAGCGGTTTGCCAATGTGAACGATATGGAGCAGCATAAATGTACAATAGAAGAAATGGAGGAGTACGAAACACATGTTTCCAATGGAAATATAGTTTATGCAGGTGTGGATTACGATGCCATTCTTCGTGCGGCAGAAAATGATCCTCAAGGTTGTGATGTAATTTTATGGGATGGGGGAAACAATGATTTTTCTTTTTTCAAACCTGATTTATCAATTGCGGTAACCGATCCGCTACGTGCCGGTTCTGAAATGGTGTATTATCCAAGTCAGGTTGTGTTAGGCACAAGCGATGTTGTTATTATAAATAAAGTTGATTCGGCTACCGATAGCCAGATTGGCCTCCTAAAGAAAAATATCCTCAATATTAATCCTAAGGCCGTAATAATATATGCTGAAAGTCCTGTATGGGCTGAAAACCCGGAAGTAATTTACGGAAAGAAAGTTCTTTGCATTGAAGACGGCCCCACATTGACTCACGGAGAAATGAAATTTGGGGCCGCAGTTGTAGCTGCAGAAAAATATAAAGCAGCAGAAATTATCGATCCACGCCCATATACAACCGGAAAACTCACACATACTTTTAACTTATATCCTGAAATAGGAAATGTGCTTCCTGCCATGGGATATGGGCCTGAACAAATAAAGGATTTAGAAGCTACCATAAACAATACCGACTGTGATTCAGTTATAATTGGAACACCCGTCGATTTGAGCAGGATATTGAAAATAAATAAACCATTTACAAGAATTCATTATGAATTAAAAGAGATCAGCAGGCCGGACCTTCCGGAATTATTGCAGGACTTTGAAAAGAACTTTCTTATTAAAGATTTAATCAGCTCACCTCACTAGCTTTGCACATAATAAAATCTTTTTTTGGCATTTTTTAAGAAACAGCTGTGGTTTCAAAATTTGATTACTACTTGTTTTATCGCTATTTTTGTCGGCGGGGAATCAAGTCATGAGAAAAAAAATTGTAGCATTTGGAGAAGTTGTATGGGATATCTTACCTAATGAAAAAATATTGGGAGGTACACCGTCAAATTTGGTATTCCGCTGCAATTCATTTGGCGAGGAGGGTCATCTGCTTTCCCGGGTTGGGGACGATGTTCTGGGTGAACTGGCACTGCTGCGGCTGAAGGAGTTGAATATTGGCATTAATAATGTCCAGGTTGATCATGAGTTTCCGACAGGTATTGTAAATGTTACATTTGATGAAAACCATGAACCGATTTTTAATGTTACTTCCGATGTGGCGTTTGATCATATTGAATTTTCTCCTGAAGCATTGAAGCTGGCACGTAATGCCGATTGTCTTTTTTTTGGTTTACTGCCGCAACGGTTTGGAATTTCAAAAAACACGATCCGGGAACTGATAAAGGAATCATCCGGTTCCATCAAGTTTTTCGATTTAAAGTTATTTCAACATTTCTTTAATACTGAACTTATTAAGCAGCTGTTGCAGGCAGCGCACATAGTTCGTATTAAAGAAAAAGAAGTTGACTTTCTTACTGAAAAGCTTGGATTAATAAAAGGGGGATTAAGTCATTTTGGTGAACAGATGGTTCACAGGTATCAGCTGGACTTGGTAATTATTACCCGGGGTCCGAATGGGATTTTTGCTTTTCATAAATCAAAAGGAGAATATTATGATTCAGGTTACCTGGTAAATATGAAAGACAACATTGGATCGGGAATGGCTTTTTGTGCCGGTTTTATTCATTATTTTCTGCACGGAAAATCCCTTCAGGAGGCTTTAAGTTTTGGTAATGCTGCCGGAGCTCTTAACGCAACCAAAATTGGTGCTACTTCTTATTTCACAAAAAACGAAGTTCTCGAATTTATGAAGAGCAGCATGAAAAAAAGTCTCGAACCAGCTTAAATTTTCAACTTATTCTTATCAGATACTTTTTATTTGATTTTGAAAATAGCTTCCACAAGCTGTTATTTTTCATTTTTTATATTATTAAACATCTATTTTTAAGTAACCTGCCGGTTCATTTTTAAGTTTAAATGAGTAGGAAACGAACATGAATTTTGTAATGCAACATTCACATACACGCATAAACAAAATTCATCGTGAGTTCCATCCGATTATTGAAAATAAAATTTGTATGGATGAAAAGAAATAGAAAAGAAGTAGCAGCAGATCTGGTGGACAAACTTTGGGAAAATTTTATGCACCGGGTCCCATATGCACGTTCATATAATGACATGGTGCATTCCCGGAGTGGAAGTATATTGTTGGATCATATCGGGTTTCGAACTCTGAATACCCATACAGGCGAACAGCCTGGTGGCATCTGGGCTATACGACATATTTTTGAATGCCTGGGGTATGTACCTGTCAGAAAATATACTTTTCCCAGGAAAAAATTAAAGGCAACCCATTTTGAATCTTCAACAGAAGGAATGCCTAAAATTTTTGTAAGTCAGCTTGAGGTTTCCTTGTTGCCTCAATGGGTGCAGCAACTTTTCCCCGAGGTACTTTCAGGAACAGCCTATCTGCTTTCCGATACCGGAATCTCATTATTGAACAAGCTTAATAACGATGGCTTACTCACAAGTGAAGCAGCTGATATTTTAGTAGGTGAATTGGTCCAGTATTTTCGCAGGCCGTGGAACCCACCTCTAAAAGATACAATTTTAAAAATAAATGATGTTTCGCATTATGCTGCCTGGGTACTGTTGCATGGAAATGCACCAAGCCATTTTGCCTCGCTGGTTAATGAACAAAATGTTACGGTATGGCCCGATTTAACAGCAACCTGTCAGGCTTTGAAACATGCCGGAATTCCTATGAAAGAGAAGATTGAAGGCACAAGGGAAGCTCTGTTGCAGCAATCAGCCACTTACGCAGTAAAAGAGGAGGTAACAGTTAAAGAGGATGGCATTTTTATGGAAATACCCTGGACCTATGCTTACCTTGAACTCATTCAAAGGAGCCATCAAAACAATGATCATAGTGTTTTATTTCAGGATTTTCTGGAAGATCATGAAAGGCATTTGTATCAAATGACTATGACACTTGAAAACTGAACGGCTGATTCAACCTAATAAACTTCGGGGACATAAGTGATTTCATTCAAAGGTGGTCTTACATATCCTTTGGAATTGTTTCTTGGTGGAAGTTCTATTGGGTCAGGGGTCAGGTCTTCGTACTCAATCATTGATAACAGGTGATGGATACAATTTAACCGGGCCTTTTGTTTATTGTCGGCATCTACCATATACCAGGGACTTATTTTTGTATCTGTATATGCAAACATTTCATCTTTTGCCCTTGAATATTCCTGGTACATTTCACGTGATTTTAAATCGATGGGACTTAATTTCCACCGTTTCGTAGGGTCGGCATTTCTTGATTTAAAACGTTTCTCCTGTTCATTTTCACTTACTGAAAACCAATATTTAATGAGAACAATGCCTGAACGGATCAGCATCCGCTCAAAATTAGGACAGGAACGTAAAAATTCCCAATATTCATCGGTGGTGCAAAATCCCATTACTTTTTCAACACCTGCCCGGTTGTACCAACTTCTGTCGAAAAGTACCATTTCACCATTGGCTGGCAATTGCCCTGCATAGCGCTGAAAATACCACTGAGTCTTTTCCTTTTCGGTAGGTGTCCCTAAGGCAACAACTCTGCAAATGCGGGGATTCAGTACCTGTGTAATCCGCTTGATTGTGCCTCCTTTCCCAGCTGCATCACGGCCTTCGAATACAACCACTACTCTTAACCCTTTGCTTTTTATCCACTCCTGGAGCTTAACCAGTTCGATTTGGAGTTTTTTCAACTCCTTTTTGTATTGCTTTTTTGATATCTTTTTTGAATTGCCGGCCGTTTTGTCTTCACTTTCCATTTTTTTGCTTTTATCTGAATGCAAACGCGGTTTCCAATTTACGAAAAATTATTGCAACCCCGCAAAAAGTATTTTAAGAACCTCAACAGAACGATCGACTGGTGGTGAAAACATATAAAAAGATTTGGTTCCTTTACTTGCCTGGTTTTATAATTAACCGCAGAGAGAGGTTATAGCTAAAATAGTTTGAAAACCAGTTGATAAAAATAAAAAACCTGTTTTTAATGCCAAGAATACTCATGAGGTGTACAAACATCCATACAAACCATGCCAAAAAACCGCCAAATTTTATAAATGGCAATTCTGCCACAGCAAGATTACGTCCAATGGTTGCCAAAGTGCCTTTATCTTTGTAGCGAAAAGGTTTGAGTGACTTATTTTGCCTTTCACGAATAAAATTTCCTGCAAGATTTTTTGCCTGCTGTATGGCTGCAGGTGCTACCTGAGGGTGTCCTTTAGGATACCGGGCTGTTGGCATAACTGCAATATCACCTATTGCATATACCTGTTCCAGACCTTTAACCTGATTAAATTCGTTCACCAGGATTCTTCCTCCAGGCATGAACACTTCATCTGGCAATCCCTTGATTATTGCTCCCTTCATGCCGGCTGTCCATACCACATTTAAACTCAGGATAGTGCCTGAGGAAGTTAATATTGTTTTTCCGTCATAGGATTCGACTCTGGTATTGAGCAATACATTTACTCCCAGTTTTTCCAGGTACTTTTTAGCTTTTTGTGAAGATTGTTGCGACATAGCCCCCAGAAGGCGGTTGGTTGCTTCAATAAGAAAAATATTCATTTTTGAAAAATCAAGCTCCGGATACTCCACAGGAAGGATGGTATTTCTAAGTTCTGCAAGCGTGCCTGCCAATTCTACACCCGTGGGACCTCCACCTGCAATGGCAATATTCAATGCTGCTTCCCGTGATTCTTCATCGCTGGAATCCAATGCATTTTCGTAGTTTTTTAGTACCTGATTCCGGATAAACAAGGCTTCAGAAATACTTTTGAGTCCTATTGTATTCGCTTCAAGCTGGCTGTTACCGAAGAAATTGGTACACGTTCCAAGTGAAATAATCAGTTTTTGGTATTTAAAGCTTCCTTTGCTGGTAATTACTGTTTTTGTTTCCGGAATTATTTTATTTATTTCTGCAACCCGGATGAAAATGTTATTTTTATGCTGAAAGATTTTTCGGATCGGAAAGCTGATGCTGCTGGGCTCTAATCCTGCTGTGGCTACCTGGTAAAGCAGTGGCTGAAATTGATGGTAATTGTTCCGGTCAATTAATATTATTTGGAATGAATTATCTGAAGCCAGTAGCCTGGCTGCTTTGAGTCCTCCAAAACCGGCACCAAGTATTACAATCCTTTCCTGCCCAGGGAGTGGGGCGGGTATATCCTTATCCGACATTTTTATTATCTAAATTGTGTGAATAGAAACTTGCATCGCATCAATCCATCCCACCCATACAATCCAGGCAGGCAAGGGCATAGGCATCGTATTCATCATACGCCGGACCTGGTTTGCCATTAACCACAATAATCCGGTCAATTCGTATTCCTTTTCCATTTGCCAGGGAAACAAATTCTTCGTTCCGGTGATTGGTGGTTATTCCTGTAATTTTTTCTTTCTCCTCGCCGATGGTATTTTCATTTTTAAAATAATGAATGACAGCTGTATCTTTTTCGTTCCTTTCCTTTTCAATCATTTCGTGGTAATCCGGATCTACCGGAATGAACTTGGTATTCATAGCGCTGTATTTTGAATTAAACATTTCGATGTACTCAATCCTGCCTGTGGTTATATTGAAACAACCTGCCTGAATAAAATCCCATCCACAGAAGCAGAAGCACCTTACTCACTTCAGCTATTCCAAACAGCAGGTGAACAGAAGATTCCCCGGGTTCAATACCTGCAATTATCATTTCTGCCCTCTGGTTAAGTTCAGGCAGCAAAAGGAAAGTTTGAATAAGGAGTATGAACAGAACAATTCCTGAAATCAAAATGAATTTTGCAGGTAACTTTTTATAACGAGGAACCGTCCATATCAATAAAATAAAAACAAACACCCATTCCATCCGGTTCAATGCTGTAAAAATCAATTTCCCTATACTGAGTCCCACCTGAAGTGTTACACCAGGAGCCTGAAACTTTAGCCATGCTTCCATAAAACTTATGGAACATACAAACCCTGCCCAAAAGAAAAAGATTCCCGAAACAGGAAAGGGTGTTGTTTTCATGTGCTGAAAAACTAAAAACTTTCTTCCAGTTGTTTTGCTTTGGTGAATAAAATATTGTTTTCAAGGTGAATGTGTCTATGCAAATCTTTTTCAAAATCTGCCAGTTGTTTCAGGGTAACTTCATAGGTTGCACATCCATCTTCAGGTACCTGGTAAAGATTTGTGAGTTGTGAAATCTTTTCAAACCGTTCACCCTCATTCTGATGCTCTTCCATCATTGCAGAGATAGGACTTGATACCGATCCAAAGGCAGAGGCAGGCAGACTGTCGTTTTCCTTTTTAGCCTGTTCCATTTTCTTCACATAAGGAAATAATATAAGTTCTTCTTTTTGCATGTGCATTGTCAGCTCGCCGGCCGATACATAAAAATGATCCCTCACCTCGATAAGTTCAGGATGATTTTCTCCGTGAACCTGCGCAATTTTTTCTAAATTTTGCTTCAGAAAAGGAATGTTTTTCGCTACATAAGAATGATGCCGTTTGATAATATAATCAGCCAAATCACCCAAATCAAGATTGTTTATGTATTCTGTGTCCGGATCCACATCCAAAAGGATCTCTTCCAGTTGATTTACCAAGGATTCTGCTGCAATACCTGCTTTTTCACTTGCTGCTGAAATTGACTGGTGTCCATTGCAGCAATAATCAATTTTGTTGGCCTGAAACAGAGTGGCTGCCTTGAAATTTCTTTTAACAATTTCGCCTACTGGAGTATCTAATGTGATGTTCATAATTTTTAAGTATTAAATGTATGGCACAAATATAGAATAATTTTACTAGAAGACAAAAAGGTCTTTTTGATAAAAACTACCTTGAAATTGTTTACAATTAAAAAATCGGCTGGATACCGGCCTGTAAATAAGCACCAAACAAGGTGTTTTTGTTGGCAGGAGAGAGCGGGAAGAAACCTTGTGTTATTTGATTGTTGTTTGTTTGAAGAGGATATTTGTCTTGCAATTCCTCAATAAATTCAAAGAATTTTTTTTCTCTGTTAAAATATATTTTAAAAATACCTTTAGTACCAGGCGCCAGCAACTTTTCAAAACGAAGAGCAAGAAGCCCCATAGTTTTTCTTACATTAATTTCAAGGCATGGATTTATGCTGAGGTGGTTATTTTTATCAAGGAATATTAGAGTATCAATACCAAAATTGCCTTCGTAATATTTAGCAAGTAAACTGTTTTCAATCGTTTCTGAAAGGCAGGGAACCAGCAGGGTAGTCATTTCTTCTGCAAATTCTATAATTTGCCGGTCAATTGAAACTGGCCATCCATTCAGGAAATTACCCTGGTACTGTCCTTGTTGGTCGGTTATAAATCGGCTGATTCCAATAAAACTAACCTTTCCATTAAGTAACACGAACTGATATGCCATATCGAGGATTTTATCAAGAAAGGGCTCGGCTATAGCATACCCTTGTTCATTAATAATTCCCATCAGCTTTTCCCAGACTTTAGGGGCTACAGGGATTTTTGTTATCCGTTGCAGACCCCGGCCAGAGCTGCTCCAGGGCTCCTTTACCATTAGCTTTCCCCACCGGTTAAGAAGTGTTTCCAGGCATTTACGGTCATAGCAAATTTCTGGAAGAAGAGAAAATGGCAATAAATTTTCATCAGGCAGCTGGGGCAATACTTCCTTTAAAATTCCCAGAGCAAATTTTTTCGAATAAATATCTTTGTATTCCGGTTTCCATATTGCAACAGGAGAAGATTTAAAAGAAGCCGAACAGGAGGGTTTTAAGGGATTCAGCAATCGATGTGCAACCGGACTCCATCCCCACGGAAGTAACCAGTTCTTTGGGGTACTAATGAATTCCCTGTTTTTTGTAGCATTCTGTATGTTTACAAACCGGGGTGCAATTATTTCTAATCTTTCAAGTTGTTTAAGAAAGCTCTCAGAAGGCAATTCATTTACGAGAACAACATCCTGCGGGCGTGCAATGTAAAGTGGCAAAGCAGCTAAATCTGCTTCCATCTTCTGAAGAAGTTGGTTCGGCTGCCAGGACGAATGTCCGTTTGCCACTGCGTACTCACAGGTGGGATTGAAATAATAGATATCCGGTAAATCTTCTGAGCTAATCATTTTTCAAAATTATACTAATTGGTTTAAACATAAACCGGGTCAATCAATTGAAAGATAAAGTAAATAAACCGCAGATGCTTTTCTGTATTTTTATAATACCGGAAGTCCCACTCTATGTAGGTGTAAGGTATAATTATAAGTATAAGTTAAATTGTTTTGGATGAAATCTTTTTCTTTAGCACAGAGCATCGGAAAATGAAGCAGAGTAAGAATTTTTGTTGAGATTGATTTATTTGAACAATGTTATTTTGGCAGAAGCATCAAATCGGATATGCTGTTATAAATTTTTTGATTGGGTAAGCGGAATATCTGGCGGCCGGGTATGTTTCCACCGCCTGTGCGACCAGAGATAGTTTTCGGGTTCTTTTCGGATTACTTCTTCCATTTTTTTTACATAGGCCAGTAATACCTCTTTCTGATCCATTTCAGCTGGATTTTCAATCAGAAGGATGTAATGAACTTTGTAATTGCCGCGACTTATTTTCGACATATGCTGGAAAAACACTGGCTGGTTTGTTTTTGAGGCAATTTTTTCTGGTCCGGAGAAAAAAGGAGTTTCCCTGTTCAGGAATACTGTCCAAAATTGTGAGGAGGCGGGTGGTGTCTGGTCGGCTCCAAGCCAAAGCATAGTAGGGATTTTTTTTTGATGAAATCCGAGAGTAATGCGTGCCGATTGATTTACAGGGATGCACTTACCTCCCCAGCGTTCGCGGGTATGCAATAAAAACTTTTCCATGGCCTGATTGCCGCGTACGGGATTGTATATCAATAAACCCTTATATTTTACTTTTTTCAGAAGATAACCACACCATTCCCAGTTATTGTGGTGCATAGCCAGCACTATTATGCTTTTTCCCTGGCGGTAATATTCATTAATTACATCCAGACCCTCGTGTTGAATGCGCCTATTAATTTGTTTTTCACTTATTGAATGAAGCTTGATAGTTTCCATCAAAATATCAGTGAAGTGACGGTAAAACCTGCCGGCAATCTGCCTTTTTTCTGATTCCGATTTTTCAGGGAATGCCCTATTCAGATTTTCTTTTACTACTTTATGCCTGTAGCGGAAAACATACCTGACCAGAAGGTATAAGAAATCAGAAATAAGATACAGTATCTTAAGTGGAAGAAGTGATATAAGATATAAAAACCGGGCAAGCATTGTATTGAGTTTTTTCCTCAGCAATCCTTCCCTGTAGCGACTATCAACTGGTTGGACTTCATGCGAATTATTTTTTTGCTTAAAATTGTTATCTGCTTTGGTAATCATTCATAATCCTTTGAATATTTCGAAACTTACTTTAATCTTTCAGAGGGATGTGGTCCGGTCGTTTATGTTTCCAACGTTTGTGTGTCCAAAGATAATATTCCGGTTGTTCCTTTATCGTTTCTTCCATCCTTTGAATATAAGCTTTCATGATTTGTGATTCACTGTAATCTTCCGGGTTTTCAATAAGCACTTCAAAAGAAGTTTCATATTTCCCCCTGCTTTTTTTTATAGTTTTTTGAAACAGTACCGGATAATTAAAGCGACGTGAAATAGCTGCAGGACCTGGATAAAATAATGCTTCCTGATTCAAAAACTTCATCCAGTATTTGTGATACAGGGGAGGGGTCTGATCGCCTGCCAGCCAAAGAATAAAGGGAATATTTTCTTCCCGGCCTTTAATTATCCGGCGTAATACCTGGTGGTTTGGAATCATTTCAGCTCCCATCAGGGTTCTGTTTTCATTGATGTAATCGTTGTATTTTTTATTGTGCAATGGTTTGTATACCCCAATCGATTTATGTTCCAGGTAACGGACCACGCAACTGCTCCATTCCCAGTTGCAGTAATGCATGGATAATGCTATCAGGTTTCTTTTTTGTTCGAAAAACTGATGCATCCTCTCGGTATTCTTTAACGATATCCGTTCCTTTAGATCAATCCCATTCATTCCACGTAATTTGATTATTTCCACAATCAGATCACTGAAGTGTCTGTAAAACCGTTTACCGATGTGAATTATTTCTTTATTAGATTTCTCCGGAAATGCGTTTTTAAGATTTTCATATACGACCTTTTTGCGGTATCTGATTATATAATATACCACAAAATAAATCAGGTTGGAAAACGGGTAAAGCAGCCAAAACGGCAGCCTGGCCAACTGTTTCAAAAAAAATATACCCATAATATTAAAATTGGCTACTGTCTGTTGCCGATTTTTACCGGTGGTAAAACTACATTTTTTTTTGGCGAAAAACAGATTTAATTTTTTTCCTTTTTATCTTCGGGAAATAAAAGGAGGTTTTTCATGAAAACATATTTGACTTTGATTTTTGTTGTATTGGGGATTAAACTTATGGCGCAACAAACTTTTATTGCACACAGGGGGGCTTCCTACCTGGCTCCCGAAAACACAGTTGCAGCTGCAAGGCTGGCTTGGGAACTCGGAGCCGATGCTGTAGAGGTGGATGTTTTTCTGTCAAAAGATAACCGGGTGATGGTAATCCATGATAAAGATACAAAACGGACTGCTTTGGGCAGAAAAAATATGGTAATCAAAAAAACCCCTTCACTGGTTTTAAGAAATCTGGATGTAGGTAGTTGGAAAGATAAGAAGTACAAGGGAGAGAGAATACCTTTTTTGTCTGAAATTATTGAGACAGTACCTGAGAACAAAAAGCTTGTGGTTGAGATAAAAAGTGGCAGTGAGATACTTCCCCACCTGAAAAGAAGTATAGAGAAAAGTAGAAAAAAGAACCAAATTATCTTTATCAGCTTTGGCTGGGAAACCATTCTGAACACACAAAAAGAGTTTCCGGAAAATAAATGTTACTGGTTGAGTTCATCAAAAAGCGGCCTGGATACTAAAATGGAACAGGCTGCCCGGGCAGGACTTGCCGGGGTAAATCTGAATTTCAAAATTATTGACCAGGAAGTAATGGAAATGGCAGAAAGAAATGAACTGGAAGTGCTTTCATGGACTGTTAACGATCCGTTAATTGCAAAAAAGATGACTGATTTGGGTGTAAAAGCGATTACCACCGACAGACCAGCCTGGTTAAAAGAAGAAATGGGTAAACTATAGAATTTTCAGATATCGGATATTTTACAGATGCGGGAAAGCTTTCATCAGTATAAAAAAAATAGGGCAGTTAAAAAAAATCAATTCATGAAATTATTTACAACAAGGCAAATTGCAGAGATAGATAAATTTACAATTGAGAATGAACCTGTTGCAGACATTGACCTGATGGAAAGAGCTGCCCTTCAAATTACCAATTGGCTGGTTCAGCGTTTTTCAACAGAACAAAAAATGATTTTTTTTGCCGGACCTGGTAATAATGGTGGAGATGCTTTGGCTATTGCCAGGCAACTTGCTGAACTGGATTTTCAGGCAGAAATTCATTTAGTTGATTTGGGAAGAGAATTGAAAGGTTCCCCTGCAATTAACTGGCAAAGATTGAAAGAACAAGGCAGAGTTAAATTGGAGATCATAAGCGTGGTTGAGGATTTTCCTGAAATAAGGGAAACAGATACAATCATCGATGGATTGTTTGGCTCAGGATTAACACGTCCGCTGGAAGGGATTCCGGCAGAAATAGTCCGGAAAATAAATGATCTGCCCAACCGGGTTGTGGCTATTGATATTCCCAGTGGACTTATGGGAGAAGATAATTCAGGGAATCAGCCGGAAAACATCATCAGGGCTGATTTTACGCTTTCATTTCAATTTCCAAAAATAAGTTTTTTATTCCCTGAAAATGAGCAGTTTACAGGAAAATGGGAAGTGCTTCCCATTGGATTGCATCCGCAAGCAATACAACAGGTGCCATCTCATTTCTTTTTTGTTGAAAAGGAAGAAATTAAACCGATGATTCCGAAGCGTAAGAAATTTGCACATAAAGGAACATTTGGCCATGCTCTACTTATTGCAGGCAGCTATGGTAAAATGGGTGCATCTGTTTTGGCTTCGAGAGCCTGCCTCCGTGCGGGCACGGGTTTGCTCACTACACACGTTCCTCATTTTGGTTATTCAATTATTCAGACAGCTGTACCTGAAGCCATGTCCAGTATCGATGCGCACGATTCCATATTTACCGAGTATCCTGACTTGTCGCAGTTCACTGCTGTCGGTGTGGGGCCTGGTCTGGGTAAAAAAAGTAATACATGTAAAGCTTTGTTTGAACTGGTTAGTAATTCAAACTGCCCGTTAGTAATCGATGCCGATGCTTTAAATATTCTGTCGGAAAATAAAAACTGGCTTAGTAAATTGCCCCAAAATACAATTCTGACACCTCATCCTGGGGAGTTTAAAAGATTGGCAGGGGAAACAGGCAGCTCATGGGAACGTATTCAGAAACAATTGAAACTGGCTAAGGATCTGAAAATTATAATTGTTCTAAAAGGAGCATACACCACAGTGGCTTTACCCGATGGAAGCCTCTACTTCAATTCATCGGGCAATCCAGGGATGGCGACTGCCGGAAGCGGGGATGTGCTAACCGGTTTTATTTTGGGACTACTTGCCCAGGGGATTTCTCCTTCCAAAGCAGCCCTTGCAGGTGTTTTTCTTCATGGGCTGGCAGGTGATATGGCTGCCGGAAAGAAATCGGCAAATGCTTTAATTGCAGGTGATATAATTGAATCATTGGGAGACGCATTTATTCAATTGCAACGATTTTCGGAAAGGGAAGATTTGACAGCTATTTAAGTCGATATTTTTTTTCTTGAATTGCGCAATAAAAATTCTATTTTTAGGGTCTTTATTTAAAAGGAGAATGATGAGGAAATTAATTTTTGTTTTAATTGTTATTTTGGCGATGCCTGCATTCGGTCAGAGAAAAAGAACAGCAGATGTCGAAGCAGTATCTGGTTTCAATGAAGGTATTACCTATGCTCTTCCCAGGGCAGGTTTACGAATTCAGGTTGAAGCTGTTAAGGAAATATTTGAACCAGGACCCTATGCCCAGTATGCTTCCCAATTGCTGGGTATCACCAATGCACGAAATAATGCTTCTGTTAAATGGGTTATCAGCAATATTGAATTTGATACTTTCGCTGAGCCTGATCCCGGGCAGGTTTACAGAGCAACAGGTGATGCTGCACTTTTAGTCGGGTTGACATCATCGGGGTGCCTTGCCGGAATTAATTCATCCCGGTTGGGGTCAGACAAACCTCAACAGCAAACCCATACCTTTATTGATAATATTCCAAAAGGTAAAAATTATGATTTTTCACGATTTAATCATTCACCGGTTTATAAGCAGGGTGATTCTTTGAATAATTTTCGACCGGTGCGCATGAATGCTGAAGATAAGGCGGTTGAGGCTGCCAAAAGAATTTTGGAATGCCGAAACACCCGTTATTATATGGCTGCTGGTTTGATGGATGAATTTCACCCGGATGGAGAGGCATATAAAGTTAGTCTCAGGGAACTTGAAAGAACAGAGCAGGGTTATCTGAACCTGTTTACAGGAAGGACAATCTACGAAAAACAAACATTTGGCTTTGATTTTATACCTTCTTCTTCATCTGAGAAAGGGGATGTAGTCTTCAGGTTTTCTGAAGAAAATGGGGTGCTGCCTTCCGCTAACCTTACAGGAAAGCCTGTAATGTTGAAAGTTGAGCCTGAAAAAGAACTTGTTTCAAAATTTTCAGGACTGGCTGTTTCTGATAATCCAAATGCTGGGGCGAGTGGTCTTTATTACCGAATGCCTGCTGTGGCAAACATAAATCTGATTTATGAAATGAATACAATCGCAACCATGCGGACCATTCTTCCTCAATTTGGACAGACAGCTCCTATACCGGAAGACTTGCTTTATGGTGATTACAGCATTGAAATACACCCGGAAACCGGTGCAGTGAAATCAATTTCCAGAAAATAATTTAAGCCAAAAAAGGGTGGTTAATTTTAACCACCCTTTTTTCGGTCATATATATCGCATTTATTTTTTTTTATTTTTACCCGCCTGATTTTAACAGAATAATAAATTTATGAATATCAACATGAATCGAACACGAAAAACTTTGAAAGATTCGGCTGCTTTGCGTTGGCTGGTGCTGATTCTTATTTCCGGGCTCATGTTCAGTACTTATTGGTTCTATGATTTCTTTTCCGGTTTAAAGGGATTGATGGAAGATCAGTATGGATTTACTAGTGAGGAGTTTGGCCGTTTAATCGGATTCACTACCATAGCCAATATGTTTGGGATGATTATTATTGGCGGCATTATTCTAGATAAATGGGGTATCCGTTTGGCAGGAGTACTCTTTGGTGGTTTGGCCGCTGTGGGGGCAATTGTTGTTGCATTGGCCTCAGCCGGGTATTTTGGAGAGGATAAATCAACTGTACTGAATATGATGATTGTTGGTCGTATCCTGTTTGGTTCAGGTCTTGAAGCGGTGTGTGTGGTTGTTACACGAACTGTGGTAAAGTGGTTTAAGGGGCATGAACTTGCTCTGGCTATGGCCATTAATGTAGGATTTGGTCGTTTGGGTACTGCCCTGGGTATGGCTCTTTCAGTAGATATTGGTGACGGTTTTGTAACACCGGCCATTTCATTTGCTGCAGCCCTCATAGGGTTGTCTATTATAATGTTCCTGGTGTATCTGATATTTGATGTGAAACTTGACAGGCAGCTGAAGAAAAATGATATTGCCAATAATGTTGCACCTGAGGAAGAAGAAGATTTCAAATTTTCTGATCTGGTTAAACTCATTACTAATTCATCCTTCTTATACATTGCATTGCTTTGTGTTACATTTTATGCTGCTGTTTTTCCATTTATTCAATATGCTCCCGATTTGCTTGTAAATAAGTTTGGTTTTTCATACAATCTTCCTGAAGGGCAAGGGAATTTTATACTATTTGGAAGTTCAAATTTTGGTAACACAATGGTCTACGTTGGATTGTTTGTTTTTGGCCTTGCATTTTCAATGATTCCTTCACGAATAAAAACGGCAGCAGGTAAATTGTTCTCGTACATCGTTATTCTTGCACTATTTCTGTTTGCAATTTATAGCATGCGTGATATTTTATCGATGTGGCTAAAGAATGGGCCTAAAACTGCGAGTCTTATTCCTCTTGGAACTATTCTTTTTACACCAATATTTGGTAATTACGTAGACAAAAAAGGAAAAGCAGCATCGTTAATGATATTAGGCTCATTTCTGCTGATTTTTGCACATGTTTCCCTGTCGGTATTTAATAATGTTATGCTGGCCTATCTGGGGCTGATATCTTTGGGGATAGCTTTCTCACTGGTACCTGCTGCCATGTGGCCGTCGGTAGCAAAAATTGTAGCTGAAAAGAGGCTGGGGACCGCCTATGCTGCTATGTTCACGTTACAAAATTGGGGATTGGGATTATTTTTCTGGGGAATTGGGGCCATACTTGATTTGGCAAACCGGAAAAATCTGGAAGCCATCCGTGCCGGTGAAATGCCTTACGATTATACCATACCCATTCTGATGCTGGTGGGTTGTGGAATTATTTCCATATTTCTGGCATATTTGCTGAAAAAGGCAGATAAAAGACAGAAATACGGCCTGGAATTACCTTCCGGGGTAAAGCCGGAATAAAATGGGAGTGAGAAATTTGAAATGGTGCACCTTTAAATATTCAATAAATGCAAAAATTGAAGACAATATGAAAGAAATTAAAGACCTCGAACCCAAAGAAGTGTGGCAGATATTTGACCAGATGCTTCAGATTCCCCGTCCTTCGAAACATGAGGAAAAAATTCAGGAATGGGCAGTTAGCTTTGGCAAAGGGTTAGGATTGGAAACAATAAAAGACGAAGCCGGGAACGTAATCATCAGAAAACCGGCCACCCCGGGAATGGAAAACAAGAAGGGCGTGGTATTGCAAGGGCATCTTGATATGGTCCCCCAAAAAAACAACGATAAGGTGCATGATTTTACAACCGATCCTATAAAAGCAATTGTTGATGGTGATTGGGTAACTGCCAATGGGACGACCCTTGGAGCAGATAATGGAATTGGGGTTTCTGCAGCATTGGCTGTGCTTGCCTCCGATAAGGTGAAACATGGGCCTTTGGAAGTATTGCTTACTGCGACCGAAGAAACCGGTATGGATGGTGCAGCAGGTATTGGAAAAGGAGTGCTGAATGGCGATATATTAATAAATACCGATTCAGAGGATGAGGGGGAGTTATATGTCGGTTGTGCCGGAGGGGAAGATGTTAATTTTAAGTTTAAATACACAGAAGAAGAGACTCCGTTGGAAGTTGCTGCTTATAAAATTAGTATTACAGGATTAAAGGGAGGTCACTCCGGAATGGATATTGTACTTCAGCGGGGGAATGCCATAAAAATGTTTTTCAGGATATTAAATGCAGGTTTTGAAGGTTTTGGTATCCGCCTTTCACACATTGATGCCGGAAGTCTACGAAATGCAATTCCGAGGGAAGCTTTTGGCACAGTTGTTTGTGAACAGAACAGGTCAGGTGATTTTGTGGCGGCAATTTATGATTTGGCTAAAACAGTGAAATCGGAACTTGCTGCCACTGAATCCAACCTGAAGATTGAAGTTGAGGAAACAGAACTGCCTTTTGCAATTATCGATGCAGAAACACAGGTAAAATTAACAAAAGCAATGCTTGGTTGTCCGAATGGTGTTATTCGTATGAGTGATGCAATGAAGGGGCTGGTAGAAACATCAACGAATCTTGCCATTCTCAAATCGGATTCACAAAATAAAACAATTGAGGGCGCATGTCTTATGCGCAGCTCGGTAGATTCAGCTAGGGTAGAACTAGGAACACGGATTAAATCAATTTTGAGCCTGGCAGATGCAGAAGTAAGTTGTGCAGGTGCTTATCCTGGCTGGAAACCCAACCTTGATTCTCCTGTTCTTAAACTGATGCAGCAGGTTTATCATAAAAAATTTGGTAAAATCCCTGAAATTAAAGCCATTCATGCTGGTCTTGAGTGCGCAATACTGGGAGGAAAATACCCTCATTGGGATATGATTTCATTTGGGCCTACAATCCGTTTTCCTCACTCACCCGATGAAAAAGTGAAGGTTGAATCAGTCAAGAAATTTTGGGATTTTTTAGTGGCGACTCTTGAAAATATTCCAAAAAAATAGAAGGTTAATGCCAGGCCGATTGTAAAAAAATATCTACCCGAGACAAAAGGAGCTATATGATTAAATTCCCGTGCTTATCGAATTCCCACATTGGAGCCCATGCAACTTCCCAGGTATATCCATCGGGATCGGCAAAATAGCCACCATAGCCACCCCAGAAAGTTTCGTGCGGTTTGATTAAATCCCGGGCACCACTCTTTAAAGCTTTTTGAAATATAACATCCACTGCTTCTTTTGAATCCTGGTTTATTGCCAGGGTGATTCCTGGAAAACTTGATTTTTCGGCTGGTAAGCCGGCATCTTCAGCCAGTTTTTCAAATGGGTAAAGGCAAAGGATTATTCCTTTCTGATTAAAAAACACAATATTTTCATCACTTCCCTTTGCTGGTTCCCAGCCAAGTGCTTCACGGTAGAATTTCATTGATTTTTTTAGGTCTTTTACTCCCAGGGTTATTAAATTTAAACGTGGTTTCATGTTTCAGATTTACTGTAATACCCTATTTTCAGCTTATCAATTATAAATGTACTCAAAACATGTTCATTAAGGAATAATTAAAGTTACAAACATCTGTTGTTAATCAATTGTTTTTTTGCTGCTTATTATTTTTATAGAACTTTTTAGGGAGGTGAGCAGTAAATTGTCTCAAAATCTTAAATTTGTGATTTCATTAAAATTAACTGAAATGAATAAACCGATTATCATTTTAAGTTTTGCTCTATATATTTTTGCCTCATGTTCTTCGGGAAAAAAGGCACTTCAAAAAGGCGATTATTTTGCTGCGGTATCAAAATCTGTAGAGCGGTTAAAGTCATCGCCTGATAATAAAAAAGCAACCAGGGTTTTAAAGGAAGGATATAGTTATGTGCTGGAATGGTCGCAGGAGGAAATTGATTTAGCACTTTCTTCGAATCAGTCAAATAAATGGGAACGCGTTATGGGACTTATGCAGCAGGTTAATTTGTTATCGGGTGAAATCAGAAGTACTCCAGCAGCCCGAAAAGTAATCAGCAATCCAAAAACGTATACCTCTGAATTGAACATGGTTTACAATAAAGCGGCAGAGGAAAGATATAATGCAGGAATGACAGAATTGGCAATGAATACACGTGAATCGGCACGCATTGCCTTTGATCATTTTTATGCTGCTGATAAATATGTTTCGGGGTACAGAGATGTGAGGGCACTGATGGATTCCTCAAGAAAGATTTCTACGGTAAAAGTGGTGCTGGACGCCATCCCGGTGCCTACACAAAAATACAAGCTTTCTTCTGAATTCTTTTACAACCAGGTCTATGGATACCTGAATAATCATTATGGCAACCGTAGCTTTGTCCATTTTCATACACCATTTCAGGCGGAAAACGAAAACCTGGTTAATCCTGATTTTATAGTTTTAATGGAATTTTTTGATTTTTCAATTGGCAATCTTATGCAAACAGAAAAGGAGGAAAATTTGGAGAAGCGTATTAAAATTGAATCAAAAGATACAACTAAAGTAGAATTTAAAAATTATGCTGCAAAACTTAAAACTTATACCAATAAAGTGCACTCAGGTGGAAGTTTAAGAGTACAGATTGTTGAACCGGGTTCTGATAAAATACATTTGGATGAAATTGTTCCAGGTTCCTTTATCTGGATAAATGAACATGCTATTTATGTTGGTGACATTGAAGCATTGGATAAAAAACAGGTGGAGCTTACAAAAAGAAAAGCACTTCCTTTGCCTCCTGAGCAGGATTTATTTATTGAAATGACCAAGCCTGTATACAGCCAGGTGACAACTCGTCTGAACTGGTTTTTTCGGAAATATAACTGAAGGAAGTAATGGTTTTAAACATTTTCTTAAGTTTTTTGCCAGGTTTATTATTGGGAAAAACTAATAGATATTTAATTCCTTTCAGTGATAGTATCTCCAGAGAAATACTTGTTAAGGTTGTGTAAATGATTCGGATAAGTTGTTTCAATTGATATTTTTTAGTTTCTTTAGCCTCCAATTTAATTTTATTTATGGAACAAAAAGCATGCATTGTTTTTTGCAGATGTGGAGCGGGTACCTCTGAAGATACATTCAAAGAAATTTCTGAAGGATTGAAGAAACTGGATGCGCATGTATATGAAATTCATGATTTATGTGCATTTTCACTTCATGAAAAGGATGTTTTAAATGCTATTGGCGCCAGATTTCAGATGAAAATAGTAGTGGCCTGTTACCCTCGGGCAGTAAAAAACATGCTAAGACAAGGAGGTATTAATTTTGGACAATACGATGTCCTGAATTTTAAAGAATTGTCACCAGAACTAATCCTTTCGAAAATCAGAGATGAATACCGGGTTGAGGAGGGGGAAGCCTGTTCCATGGTACAATTCACCGGGCTTGATGTTCCTGCCTGGTTTCCTGTAATAGATGAATCAGCTTGTTCTTTATGCGGTAAATGTGCCAGTTTTTGCCTGTTTGGCGTGTATAAATTTGATAGAAAAAGCCTGAAGGTGGTGAATCCACTGGCTTGCAAAAATAATTGCCCTGCTTGTGGAAGGACTTGCCCGACCTCTGCTATTATGTTTCCCCGGTTAAATGAACAAACTGCTTTGGCAGGGGCAGAACCAGGTAAGAAGGATAATAAAACAGCTAATGCAGGATTGTATGTAATGTTAAGTGATCGAAATAAAGCACGTAAAAACATTTTCCGGCATGAGGTAATGCAACAGGCTGAACAAGAACGCCGGAAGGCTCTCGAGGAATTAAAATCCACATTCATAAAAAAGAATTAAATCACAGGAATGATCTACACTGCTTCTATGATAGTTTTGTTGAATTATTTAAATATATTCATTCATTACAAATGCTGAAACGGATTTTACGAAATACTGATAAACGGTGCCTCTGGAAAATGTTTTATAATCTGGCTGTTAAAGGTACCATCAGCTTTAACAGGTTTCAGCGGCGATTGAAAAAGGGTGATTTTTTCCCCGCATTTCATTTTATTTCAGTAACCGACGATTGTAACTTAAAATGCCAGGGCTGCTGGGTAACCGGTAAAAAACAAAATAATGAGCTCGGGGAGGAACAATTAAACCAGATTATTTTAGAGACAAAGTCCAAAGGTTCTTATTTTTTTGGTATTCTGGGTGGTGAACCTCTTTTATATAAGCCACTGTTTTCCATTTTTAATAAACATACCGATTGTTATTTTCAGTTATTTACGAATGGAACCTTGCTTACACCTGCAGTTGCCGAAAAAATACGAAAGTGTGCAAATGTTACCCCTCTCATCAGTTTTGAGGGAGATGAACAGATAGCTGATTTACGCAGGGGAGGGAAAGATGTATATAGAAGGACCTGGAAGGCAATTGAAAATGCAACCAATGCAGGATTGTTTACTGGTGTTGCCATGAGTGTTTGTAAGACAAATCTGGCGCTTGCATTGTCTTCTGAGTTTATTAATGAATTGATTCAAAAAAATGTGGCGTATTTGTGGTATTATATATACAGGCCGGCAGGAGAAAACCCTTCATTTGACCTGGCACTAACTCAGGAGGAAATTCAGCAGTTGAGGCAGCACATTGTAGATGCCCGTTCAAAATACAGCATAGCTATAATTGATGCTTATTGGGATGAAAATGGCAAGGGTTTATGTCCGGCTGCTTCAGGACTTAGTCATCATATAAATGCCGCCGGATTTGTTGAACCGTGTCCGGTGATTCAGTTTGCTACAGATTCAACAGGAGATAATTCGTTGACAGATATTTACCGCTCATCTTCTTTTTTGAGAGCGATAAAACTTGAAATTCCAAAGAAAACATTGGGATGCATATTTATGGAAGACCCTGCATGGGTTGTTGATATTTCTGAAATTTACGGTGCTGAGGATACATCGGGAAGAGATAATGAAGCTGAAAGATTGAGAAATATGCCATCAGTACCCAGTCATGGTTCAGGGATACCAGTTCCGGAAAGTAACTGGATTTACCGTTTTGCAAAAAAGAAAGCTTTTTTTGGATTAGGCGCATACGGATAGATTATGTTTGAAGTTAACCGCATATTAAAGGTGCCTCCACAGGCTGAAATCAGGCATGAATTACGGGAAGTTGTCCGGTTATTTGTTTCTCAGCAAAAAATTGTACCACCCACTACACTGGAGAATTTAGAAATTTTTGCCAAAGGTATTGTGATGACTGCTGGTATGGATATGAAATATCTGGATTTTACTATTGTGTTACTGGGAAATGAAATCTGGCGGGAAACCGTTAGAGCTACTCCTTATCACCGGCGGCTACTTTTATTGCCACAATGTTTGCGAAACGATCAGTTGTGCAGCGGTATTTTTGATGAACTGGGTCTTATTTGTTCAGGATGTAAAAACTGCAACATCGATTCTATTTTGGATAAAGCTGATAAACTTGGATATACCACTCTTGTCGCTGAAGGGACAACCGTTGCCATTGGACTGGTGGAAGAAGGAGCTATTGATGCGGTTATTGGTGTGAGCTGTATGTCGGTTTTGCAACGTTCATTTGAACCGGTTACCAGATATGCCTTGCCAGGTATAGGCATTCCACTTCTAGGTGATGGATGTTCAAATACCGCAGTTGATTTTACCTGGCTCTTTGAGGAAATGGAGAATTTTAGCGGGATCAATTTTCATACTCCATTATCTGTGTCGTTACTTAAGGGTAAGGTGGCCGATTATTTTCAACCTCCGGTTTTAAATTCTTTTTTTACTGCTGAAAATGAAACAGAAAGGCTTTCATTGCATGTGATGAGTATGGGTGGGCAGCGCATCCGGCCGCTTTTAGCTGTGATGGCATACAATGCCTACTGTGATACTCCCTCAGAGGAAACTCAAAAAGAAATTGCAATTGTCATTGAATGTTTTCACAAGGCATCTCTTGTTCACGACGATATTGAAGACGGTGATGAATTTCGGTATGGAAAGCCTGTTCTGCATCGCAGTGAAGGGGTTCCTGTAGCAATTAATGTAGGTGATTATCTTATCGGCAAAGGTTATAGCCTGCTTTCCCGGATGCAGGTTGAAGCTGATATATTGGCCGAATGCCTTTCTGTAGTGGCAACTTCCCATGTAAGGCTATCAGAAGGACAAGGGGCTGATCTGCTTCTAAAATCACAACTTATTAATAAATCGGTTGATGATGTGCTGCAAATTTTCAGGTTGAAGACAGGAGAGGCTGTAAAAGTAGCCTTGTTAACAGGGGCTATTGCCGGTAAGGCGTCACGCTCAGAGAGAGATACCCTGGGCAGGTTTGCTGAATTATTTGGCGTTGCCTATCAGATTCGTGATGACATGCAGGAATACAAGGAGAAAATTAAAACGGATGATTTGTTTGACTTCCCTTTTTTACTAGTTCTTCTGCAAAAAGAAATGCATCATGATAACTTTTCATTCTTACAAATCCTGGAGAAAAACGATGTAGAGCTATTCCGGATATATTGCAGCAAATATACTATTGAAAAAAAAGCGGATGAATACCTTCATGATTACCTTGCCGACTGTTACAATGAACTTGATAACTTGTACAATCAAAAACTCCGGTTGGGCTTGTATGGCATAATGGGCAAGGTTTTTAAATTACAAAACCGTGGGTAGTCGCCAGGAATATATACCAATATTTAAGCGGTTTATTTCAATAGTAAAAAAGGGATACGAAGCTCTTGATCAAAATAGCCAGACTGATGTAAAGAATTTTGTTCAATCCTGCCAGAATACGGAGGGTGCATTTACCAATCGTGCGGTGAGCCCTGATATCTATTATTCAATATTTGGAACCTGGCTTGCAGTTGCGCTGGGAATGGATGAAACACTAAAAAAACACCGGCAGTTTATTCTTCAGACAGAGTGGAAAAATAAGAATCAGGTAGAGGAATCTGCATTTCTTTTGATTAAATTATCCCTTCCGGAAGTTGATTTTATTAAGCCATCAATTAAGAATATGTTGTTTAAGATGTTCCTTAAAAGCAGTTCATTAAGTTTTTTTTATCGCCTGTTTTTATTTACTTTAGTATTTGATGGTTTTTACCGAAAGGAAATGTTTTATCCTGCAGCACGGGCAATTTTGAGCTTTATATCACCACCGGCAGATTCACCGTGCAGCATTCATGCAGCTTATACTGTTATTAAGAATGAAACGGGGATGAAGATTAAGCAGGAACAGGCAAATTTATTATCATTTTTTGAGGAAGGTTCTGGATTTAGATCATTTAAAGATACAGAAGGAGTTGATTTATTATCAACTGCTGTGGCTTTATTTGCACTTAAAACTATTGGTGCTGATTTGAGGATGATTGCTCCTGATTGCCTGGAAATGATTCAGGAAAATTATGCAGGTGGGGCATTTCTGGCAGGTAACGGTGATGAAACCCGTGATTTGGAATATACATTTTATGGATTAATGGCTTTGGGAATTTTGGTGTCATAATGGAAATAATAAGATTGGAAAGAAAATTCCATGAATTAGGCGGACTGGTTCTTTCGGAAATGAACCAGGAATGTTTTTGGGAAGGGAAGCTTTCTTCAAGTGCCCTGGCAGTAGCGGTTGCAGTAGCTGCTTTGTATTTTGACAATCAGAAGGAGCATTCAGACAGAATAATCAGGGGATTAAGCTGGCTCAGAAGCAACATGAATTCTGATGGCAGTTTTGGAGATACACCCGAAAGCCCTGGTAATGTCAGTACGAGTTTGCTTGTTTATGCCGCTGCGAATCTTTTTTCAGATAAGTTGGATTGGATAAATCATTTTCAGTTAAAAATTGTCGGGTATCTGAACAGTCATGGTGTTAATTTAAATTCTTCTGAGGTTTCAAATGTAATTTTAAAACACTACAAGAATGATTATACCTTTTCAGTTCCTATACTTACAATGAGTGGATTGTGCGGAATTCCCGGCAAGGATGCTTTTAATTACATTCCTCAATTGCCTTTTGAATTTGCATTATTACCGCGGCGTTTTTATCGGCTGCTTAATTTAAGCGTTGTTAGCTATGCTTTGCCTGCATTGGTGGCAGTGGGAATTGTTATCTTTAAAAACAAAAATTCCGGCTCTTTATTGCAGGGTATTCGCAGATTTTTCATTCCCAGAGCGATGAATATTCTTCGTAGGATGTTACCACCAGGTGGTGGTTTTTTGGAAGCAATTCCTTTAACCGCCTTTGTGGTTATGAGTTTATTAAATGCCGGATATCGGGAATCAGAAATTGTAAAAAGAGGCATACTATTTTTAACAGGTACCCAACGGGAGGATGGCAGCTGGCCCATTGACATCAATTTATCCACATGGGTAACTTCTCTTGTAGTGAAAGGATTTCGTTCTAATTTATCAGGATTTATGAATACTGATCTTCAGGATAAGATAACAAACCACTTTAAATTAATTCAAAATGAAAAGGTACATCCATTTAATGGAACAGGCCCGGGTGGCTGGGGTTGGACGAACTATACAGGTTCTGTACCGGATGGTGATGATACACCTGCTGTTATGTTGGCATTGATGAATCTTCAGCCAAAAGATAATGTGAAAAGGGAAATACTTACTGCCTGCAATTGGTTATTAAATCTCCAAAACAAGGATGGCGGGTTTCCTACTTTTTCACGCGGGTGGGGTAAGCTGCCCTTTGATAAAAGCTGTTCTGATTTAACCGGACATAATTTACTGGCAATTTCATTGGTAATGGAAAAATACCGCAATGAATTACCTGCAGGAAAGAAAAGAAAACTTACTTTATCTTTTCAAAATGCAATGCATTTTCTTATCCGCCTTCAGAATGCTGATGGGAGCTGGCTTCCTCTTTGGTTTGGAAATCAACAAACAAAAAATAAAACAAATCCGGTATATGGAACCTCCAGGGTGGTTGCCTACATGAAAGATGCTGTAAGGCATGAATGGCTGTCAAAAGAAGCGAAGGAGCAATTGGATGCCATGATTAAAAAAGGTGCCAGTTATCTTATTGCAACGCAAAATGAAGATGGAAGCTGGGGTGGTGACAAGAATATTCCCGGAACGATAGAAGAAACTGCATTGGCAATTTCAGCTTTGGCATCATACGAGAATATCGAAATCTGTTATAAAGGGTTGAATTGGCTTGATGCATATCAAAAAAAGCATGGATTAAAAGCAGCTCCAATCGGTCTATATTTTGCTTCATTGTGGTACGATGAAAAAATGTATCCAATTACTTCGTACCTGGAGGCTGTTTCAAGAGTGCTTGAAATTAGAAATAATTGAACATTAAGAATTTATCATTCTAATTTCTTCTCCTTTCGTTGTCATATATTTTCTGGCCAAATTGGCTGTCAGGCACGAATGTATGGGAATAATTTCGACCAGTTCGCCAATTTTAAAATGCTCAAAGTGTTTTTGAGAAACTTTTAATATTCCATGTTCCTGTGAGAGACGGGTGACATAATTTCGTTCACTTAATATTTTCATTTCACCCCTTTTATTGATTGCAATTCGGCCAAAAAATTCTTTTCCATCCGTATTTTGCATTGATTCTTTGGAAAGATGGATTGCTCCGCCATAAATAACAACTTCATTTCGGGAGGGATGTTTAGCTACAATAGGACAAACCATCCGTACAGCAATATCTTCAAATGTACAAACACCAAGATTTTGCTGCATTAAATCAAAGAAAACAAAATTTCCAGGTCTGATTTCATCTACTCCATTAAAATTAGTACATATTGAACAGGACGGGGTATCGCCTATGCTTATTTTTAGATCAGGATAAGTTGATTCATATCTTTGTTTAAGAGTCTTAAGCTTAAGCAAGGCATCGAAATGGCAGCTGAATATTTCATTGGTTGAACGTGCGGAATATGTTAGCCCGTTATGAGTAAGAAATCCTTTAAATGCAATCGTTTCATTTTTGGAGAGTATTTCAAGGATTGCATCAATTTTACTTGTCTTTGAAGTAAAAATACCTGTTCGGTTATAGCCTGTATCCACTTTTATAAATACACCTGCAGGAGCAGTAATGCTTTTTACTAAAGCTTCAGCCGTCTCTGTGTTCTCCAAAGAAAGATTTAGCTTAATTCCTTTAGCCAGTTGATTGATTTGATCCATTTCAAGGATGTTCAATGGAAATGCAATGGTAATATCATTCCATCCATGGTTTGCAAAATATTCAGCCATTTGAACTGAGGAAACAGTAATTGCATTAACTCCAAAATCCCTGAACCAATTTGCAATAACAGCTGACTGATGCGTTTTGAAATGAGGTCTGAACTGCAATTGGTGGTCTTTGGCTTTTTGTGCCATTCTTTCAATATTGTGAATGCAGATTTTCTTATTAATTACCAGGGTGGGACGAATAATATCAGTCATATTCTTTGAAATTTTTATTTCAGTTTCTTAATCAATTCATTACGGAGTTCAATAAGACGGAATGAAATGCCTGCCTTATATATATGAGGACTGATAAACCGTTTATGTTCTTCCGGTAATTGGTTGGCTCTTTTTAAAAGGTACTGGTGTATCTCATCAATCGTTGTTTTATTGGAAACAACCTCACCATTTATTACAACGGGTTGTAATAATTTTTCCTTATTACAGTTTTTGATGTTGGTATGACGTTCCGGGAAGATTGGATGATAGATTTTATCAACCTTTTGGGGATCTTCATAATCAAGCAGGATAGCATCCCGAAAAAATTTTCCTTTATGATCAAGGCACCTATACACCTGCTTTTTCCCGGGAAGGGTCATTTTTTCCATATTTTCTGAGAATTTCATTCTGGGTTGGCCATTAGCCTCAGCAAGCTTATACACACCATCGAGTGCAGCATTTTCTTTTCCTGTAATAAGTTCGGTTCCCACTCCAAAAAGATCTATTGCGGCATGTTGGTCCTTGAGTAAGCTTTTTATAACGTGCTCATTGAGCTGGTTTGATGCAACTATTTTAACATATTCAAGTCCCGCTTCATCAAGCATCCTGCGTGCCTTTTTACTTAGATATGCTAAATCGCCGCTATCGAGTCGGACAGCTTTTAATTTGTGTCCTTTCTCTTCCAGTTCTTTGGCAACCTGAATGGCATTTGGGATTCCTGATTTTAGTGTATCATAAGTATCAACCAGGAGAATTGAATTTTCAGGATTTGTTTTAACAAATGCGCGGAAAGCTTCAATTTCGTTCTCAAAGCTTTGAATCCAGGAATGAGCCTGTGTCCCGGAGAGAGGGATATTAAAAAGTTTTCCTGCCATAACATTTGATGTGGAAGCAGCCCCGCCAATAGCTGCTGCCCTGCTGCCATGAATAGCACCCAGACCCTGTGCACGGCGAAGACCGAAATCAGAAAAGGCTCTGTCGCCGGATACCTGTTTTATCCTGAAAGCTTTGGTGGCTATCAAGGATTCAAAATTAATGAAGTTGAGAAGCAAACTCTCAATGAGTTGACATTCTATTATGTTTCCTTCTACCTGCATTACAGGTTCATTTGGAAAAACAATTTCACCCTCTTGAACACTTAAAATTGTTCCGTTAAACTGAAATGTTTTAAGGTATTCCAGAAATTCTTTTTTAAAACCTTGTTTTGACAGATAGATTAGATCGGATTCATTGAAGGTAAATTTTAACAGGAAATTCAGGAAATCCTCAAGACCTGCAAAAACAGTAAAACCACTATTAAATGGGTTAACCCTGAAGAAGTAGTCAAATACGCTGGTATCATCTTTTTTCCCACAATAAAAATATCCATGAGCCATAGTCAACTCATATAAGTCAGTATAGAGTCCCCAGTGATGTATCGATAGCGGCATATAATTGTAACTTAATAAAGCTTCAATAAATATAGCCAGTTAGTTTAAAAAGGCAAAGACTTTTTCGTGAGGTTTTCTGGTATTCAATCAAGAAATATAGTTTGTTCACGGTTAGGTCCAACAGAAGCAATTGAAACCGGAATTCCCATTTCATCCTCTATGAAGCTTATATAACTGTTCAATTCTTCTGGAAATTCGTTTTGGGTTTTTAATTTTGACAGGTCAGATTTCCATCCGGGCAATTCTACATACACAGGTTTAACATCATCTGATAGTTCAAAAGGGAAATGTTCCACTACTTCACCTTTAATTTCATAACCCACACATATTTTAATTGTATCAAAATTGTCCATAACATCGGCTTTCATCATAATTAATTCCGTAACGCCATTAAGCATAACAGAATATTTTAATGCTACCAGATCGAGCCAACCGCAGCGGCGGGGCCTGCCTGTGGTGGAGCCGTATTCATTTCCTGAATCACGCAGTTCTTTTCCTGTATCATCGTGGAGCTCAGTAGGGAAAGGCCCCATGCCAACACGGGTACAATACGCTTTGAATATTCCATACACACGTCCGATTTTTTGAGGAGCAAGTCCCAACCCGGTACATGCTCCGGCGCAAATTGTATTCGAACTTGTAACAAAAGGGTAAGAACCAAAATCGATATCAAGCATAGTCCCCTGGGCGCCTTCGGCCAATACCGTTTTGTTCTTGCTGAGCAAATCATTTAAAAAATGCTCAGAGTCAATGATACTGAATGATTTTATAACTTCCACACCTTCAAACCAATCTTTTTCGCAATCGGCAAGAATGTTTTTGTAATCGTATTTATAATAATCTGTTAATAAGCTTTTATGGCTGTCAATTCGTGCGGTGTACTTTGAATCGAAATTATGCATTAAATCCCCTACACGTAGTCCCTCACGACCGATTTTATCTTTATAGGTTGGTCCTATCCCCTTAAGGGTTGAACCTATTTTGGTTAATCCTTTTTGTTCTTCTGATGCTGCATCCAGAAGCTTGTGAGTTGGAAGTATCAAATGAGCTTTTTTGGAAATGTACAAATTTCTGGAGAGTTCAACTCCTATTTTTTTCAGCCCCTCAATTTCTTTTTTAAATACAATTGGATCAATTACGACACCATTCCCTATAATATTGATTTTGTTTTCCCTGAAAATACCTGATGGTATAGTATGCAGCACTTGTTTAATATTATTGAATTCCAATGTATGGCCTGCATTTGGGCCACCCTGAAAGCGAGTTATTACATCGTATTTAGGTGTTAATACATCCACTATTTTCCCTTTTCCTTCATCGCCCCATTGAAGGCCCAGCAGTACATCTACTTTCATTTTGCAATAATTATATTTTTTATGTTTCAATAAGTAACAGCATGAAATCTATTGCTGCCAAAGAATTAATCAATACTCTCTGCAGCAGTTTCTGCATTTCAAAAACAGAACGCCGAAAATAAATTACGGCGTCCTGATAAAGCTTTTAAAAGTACAAATATTTTTGGATGTCGAAACAAAAAACGTTTTAATGATGGCCGATTTTTAATAATAATAATGCAACGAACCCTTAACTATTCTCAATATTTTGGCCATATATGTACAGGGTATGATGTGATAATTTAAAATTGTTCTTCTTACAGGTATCTTCGATTATTTCACGGATTCGTGGATCATAAAATTCGGTAACATTCCCGGTGCTGGTATCAATCAGGTGGTCATGTTGCATGGTGGCAAATGCTTTTTCAAATTGAGCAATGTTTTTACCAAATTGATGCTTTACTACCAATTTGCACTCAAGTAGCAAGTCAATTGTATTGTACAGAGTAGCACGGCTGACCCTGTATTTTTTGTTTTTCATTGAGATATACAATGACTCAATATCGAAATGACCTTCTCTTGAATAAATTTCATCAAGAATTGCAAACCTTTCCGGGGTCTTTCGATGTCCGTTTTTTTCCAGGTACTCAGTAAACATATTTCTTACTGTCTCTCTGGTTTTGTGGCTATTCATAATCAAACCAATTTAAAGCAGAAGCCAAAAATAGGAATAATTTTTTGATTATTAAGACTAATTAAAAATTAATCATTCAGGTTCTCATCGCGCGTAACCAGGTCGATTCCTTTAATTTTTTCAAGCCGGTTAATCAGGTAATGTAAATCATCTGCATTATGGATGTAAAGAAATAAGTCTCCTTTGAAAATTCCTTCATGGGTATCGAATTTTACCGAACGCATATTAATGCTCAATTGCTTTGAAATGACGTTGGTTACTTCATTGACAATCCCAAGACGATCGAATCCTTCCAGGCGGAGGCGTGTCAGGTACGATTGCTTTTTAAATTTTGTCCATTCCGCAGTAATTATACTATTCCCATGGCTCGACAGGAGTTTTTCAGTTTCCCGACAGCCGGTTTTGTGGATGATTATATGATCTTCAGTGCTCAGATAACCAATTACTTCATCTCCCGGAATTGGATTACAACATTTTGCCAAAGAGTAGGTAATCTCATCCTCTGCTTCTTTAAGCAGGAATGGTTTCCCCTTGTCAAGTCTTTTGGGATTGCTTAATTCTTCTGTTGCATGCAGGGCAGGCTCCTCCTTTTTTTTACGGCTGAAAGTTATGTTCCAATATTTTACCAGTTTATTGGGAGATTTTTTGCCCAATATTTCATCAAGTTTATCTAATTCCAGGAATCCCATTCCCGCTTCTGAATACAATTGTTCCTTATTATTCAGGTTATAATGGGCAATTATTTTTTTTAGGTTGTTAGAGGTTATCGGTGCCTTGGAAGCTTTCAACGCCTCTTCTACAATTTCTTTACCTTTGTCGAGATGTTTTTTCTTTTCGAGTTTAAAAGCATCTTTAATTTTTGAACGTGCCTTAGTTGTGGTGGCAAATTTCAACCATTCCATTTTAGGAATTTGTTTTTCAGAGGTAAGAATTTCTATCTGGTCACCATTTTCAAGTATGTGATTAATGGGCACCAGCTTAAAATTAATTTTGGCTCCTATGCATTTATTTCCCAAATCGGTATGAATTTCATAGGCAAAATCAATAACTGTCGATCCCTGTGGAAGAGCTACCATATCGCCTTTTGGTGTGAACAGGTTTATTTCGGTAGCATACAGGTTTAATTTAAAATCATCTAAAAATTCAAAGGCATCTGAATCAGGAGCTTTTAGATGTTCCCTGATTCGTTCTATCCAGGTTTCCAACTCATTTTCAAAAGTGCTGATATCTTTGTATCGGTAATGGGCAGCAAATCCATGTTCAGCAACCTCATCCATCCGTTCGGTCCGAATCTGTACTTCTACCCATTTCCCCTGTGGACCCATCACCGTAACATGCAATGATTCATAGCCGTTGGCCTTTGGCATGGTAATCCAGTCACGGATTCTGTCGGGCCGGGGTTTATATATATCAGTAACCAGGGAAAGCACATCGAAACACTGCCTTTTTTCGGAAATTCCAGGCTTGGCCTTTATTACAATTCTCACTGCAAGGATGTCGTATATTTCGTTAAAGGTAACACCCTTTTTTTGCATCTTTTGCCAGATTGAAAAGGTAGATTTTAATCTGTGACTTACAATACTGTCAATTTTTTCTTCTTCAAGTTTTTCTTTTATTGGGCGGATAAATTCATTAACCAGGTAGTTGCGTTTTTCTTCCTGGTTATGCAACATATACAATGTCTTCTTGAATTCTTCGGGTTGCTTGTGTTTAAAGCTAAGTTCTTCAAGTTCATTTTTAATGGCGTAAAGACCAAGCCTGTGAGCAAGGGGTACATAAAGATAAAGGGTTTCTCCTGCTATCTTTATTTTTTTATTGACAGCCATTGAATCAAGGGTCTGCATATTATGAAGCCTGTCTGCTATCTTTATGAGTATTACTCTTACATCATCAGAAAGTGTCATCAGGATCTTCTTCAGTGTAAGCACCTGCCTCGAGTCAATATCTCCTGAGAGCTTTGTCAGGCCATCAACAATACGCGCTACTTTTCCGCCAAACATGTTTTCGATGTCACTAACCGAATACTCTGTATCTTCAACAACGTCGTGCAGAATAGAAGCGCAAATGGACGTTGCTCCCAGGCCTAAATCTTTCGCAACAATACGTGCCACAGCAATCGGATGGATAATATATGGTTCTCCCGATTTTCTTTTGATACCGTCATGAGCAGCATTTGCAAACCGAAATGCTTTTTCGATTCGTGCCATCCGTTCCTCATCAAATTTGTCTTTGATGACTTTCAGAAAATCCTGGTAACGGTCTTCAATCTGTCGTATTTCAGCTTGATTAAAATGCTGCAATTATATAATTATTAAATTGTTAATATTTTTTTTCTTTTTTCACCAGCGTATCCCCAAAGTTTTTAATTTTTTGAATCCTGACAATTTAAATTCTTAAAAAACTTAATGTTGTTAACTCTTTTTTAAAGCATTGAAGCTTACCCAAACAGTACTTTTTCCACTTTCTCGCAAATAATGTGCCCAACAATGAGATGCATCTCCTGAATCCTGGGAATATTTTCAGATGGAATATTTATGGTATAATCAGAGAACTGGTGCAGCAAACCTCCTGTTTTGCCTGTAAACGCTATTGTTGTAACTTCTGCTTTTCTTGCCGACTGAAACGCATGAACTATATTTTCAGAATTTCCTGATGTTGACAAGCCTACAAGTACATCTCCTTTTTTTCCAACACCTGAAATGTAGCGTGAATAGATTTGACTAAAGGAATAGTCGTTTGCAACAGCTGTTATATATGATGAATTTACATGCAAAGCTTCCGCGGGTAAAGGTTGGCGATCCAGATAAAACTTTCCGGAAAGTTCGGCTGCAAGATGTTGGGCTTCGGCAGCACTTCCTCCATTCCCGCAGAACATTACTTTATTGCCGTTGCTAAAGCAGTTGATAATCTGTTGAGAAACCCTTTCGATCAATTCACAAAATTCTCTATCTGCTTCCAGCTCCTGTAAAATATTACCGGCTTCTTTTAATATGTTTGTTACTGATCCCATTTCTTAATTCATTTGATTTTTTTATTTATTTTTCAGTTTATTCCGGTAAAAATCCACATTTTTAAAGAATCTTCAATCAAAACTGATGTAAATTGTTTTTTAATACTTTCTTATTTTGAATATTTGCGAAAGATACATAGAAATATAGTCAATTGCAGGTTGGAAGGTAGTACTGACAAATACGATATTTAGGATTCGGTAATTCTATACAGCTAAACAATTGAAATCTGTTTTTACATAAATGGCAATGAATTTTAAAATATTACAATATGAAAATGCATTTGGTTTCGGGTGGTTGTGGTTTTGTGGGTCGTAATATGGTTAAAAGGCTTTTAAAAACAACAAGTGACCGTATATTTATGGTTGATGATTTATCAATAGGGCTTCATCCCTCAATATGGTTACCAGGCTTTTCATCAAAAAAGAACGAAGACCTGGAACGATTTGGTGATGACGAACGATTGTTATTCTGGAAAGGAGATTTCAGGGATTTCCTGTTTTATCTGCGGGAGAATCCACGTTATTTGCAGGAAAAATACCAGCTTGAATTTGATTCATTCAGTGATGTTTATCATTTTGCAGCCATTGTGGGAGGGCGCTCAAAGATTGAGGGTGATCCTATGATGGTAGCCCTCGATTTATCTATTGATGCCGAATTTTTTTACTGGGTGACCCGGCATAAACCCGAAAGGGTTCTGTATCCCAGCTCAAGTGCAGCCTATCCTGTTAGCCTTCAGACCGATGAAGCGGCCATTTCATTGAAGGAAAGTGATATTGATTTTGAAGGAAATCTTGGTACTCCGGATATGACCTACGGCTGGTCGAAACTAACCGGAGAATTTCTGGCTCAAATAGCCGCACGTCATTACGGTATTTCCATTGTTTGCATCCGGCCATTCTCAGGTTATGGAGAAGATCAGGATCTTTCTTATCCGATACCTGCTATTGCAGCACGTGCGGCTCGTCACGAAGACCCCTTCGAGGTGTGGGGAACGGGTAAGCAGGGACGTGATTTCGTGCATATCGATGATGTGCTTGATTTTATAGGAATTTTAATGGATAATGTATCTGACGGCTCTTCTTACAATATAGGCTCGGGAAAACTGCTGTCGTTCATAGAAATCATTGAAGTTTTTTGCCGGATTGCCGGTTATAAGCCTGAAATCAAACAGTTGCTTGATAAACCTGTAGGTGTTCATTCCAGGTACGCCAATATGGATCTGGTAACTCATAAGTTTGGATGGAAACCAAAAATTTCAGTGGAGGAAGGTATGCGCAGGGTTTATGAAGCAGCCATTGAACGCATAAAAAATTAAGCGGAATAAATGAAGAAAATAGTATGTTTTGGTGCCGGACCTGTATTTAAAGGCGGATTGGCAAATTACAATACATCACTTGCAAAGGCAATCGATGCAAGAAAAGACGTGGAAGTTCATATTGTTTCATGGACTCAGCAGTACCCATCAATTATTCCACGGGATTTTATCGACAGGAAAAGCAAAACAAACTTATTGGAAGGTACCAATATAAAAGTACATTACATTACAAATTATAACAACCCTTTCAGCTGGAGGGAAACGGCCAGACTTATTCGAAAAATCAATCCTGAAAAAGTTATCTTCCAGTGGAGTATTGCCATACAGGGCCTTCCACTTGGAAGTATTGTCCGATTGCTCAAAAGACAGACACAGATCGAAGTTATTTTTGACCTCCACTTTGTTATTCAGAAAGAGAACAGCAAAACCGATCGTCTGTTTACCAGGTATGCCCTTTCGGCTGCCAATTCTTTTATCGTACATTCACTTAAAACAGGCAGGGAATTGGAAAGCCTTTTTCCTGGCAGGCAATTCTATTATACGGGAAAGCATCAGAAGTCGGATGGTTCAGATAAAATACAGATAATCAAGCTGTATCATCCGGTTTATAACATGTTTAAACCTGACCCCACATTTGATGCAGAAAAGCAGAAATTGGAATGGGGTATACGCAAACATGCGTTCCTTTTTTTTGGCTTCATAAGGAAATACAAAGGTTTGCACAATGCCATCGAGGCCTTTGCTAAAGTAGCTCAAAAGCGTGACGATGTTTCACTTTTAATTGTTGGCGAATCATTTTGGCAGACTCTCGATGATAAAAAATTATCAACCCGCATTAAAAAACTTCTTTTCGGAATTGCCAAAGCGGTGATGTTGAAAAAGGAAGACGATGAAAAAGATTACCGCCCACTGGAATTAATTGATAAACTGAATGTCCGCGATAAGGTTTTTATAATGAATGATTTTGTTCCAAATGAAGATGTCAGCAAATATTTTCAGGTGAGCGATGCTATAGTACTATATTATTTGTATGCCACTCCCTCAGGGGTTGAATCCATCGCATACAATTTTAAGTTGCCTATACTCGCGACCCGGGTAGGACATTTCCCCGAAACAGTTAAAGATGGCTATAATGGTTACCTGGCTGAACCTGAAAATATAGATTCAATGGCAGAAGCGATGGAAAAAATAATTGAGCATCCGGTGAAACGGGAAAATGTGGAGGAGTCATCGAAAGAAATGAGCTGGAACAATTACGCGGATGCAATCCTTAGCTGAATGTAGAAATCTGCTCGATATTTATTTTAGAATCAATTTGGTTAAAACGAGTTTATCTACCGGAAAGGAAAGCATCGCCGGGTTGGCCCGATCTAAACTTAACCATCTGAAACTTTGATTTCCATTTTCCATTTTGGTAAAATCAAAAGGCTTTTCTGAAATACTAAATTGAATTGGATAATCAAGGTCAGCAAGATAATAAATACTAATTAGCTGATGGTTTTCAAAAAAAAGGGCTTTCTGAAAATAATCGGTTGTATAAAAATGACGGATGCTTCTAATTTGCTGTCCGTTGCACTCTTCACTGAACTCCCGTCGAAGACAATCGATGGTACCTTCACCAAACTGCAATCCTCCCCCCGGGAATTTGGTCATTTTCATGCCATTCCTAAATTCATCGGTCAAAAGCACCTGATTTTTGGCATTTATAATTATTCCATAAACTCTGATAACAAAATTGCCGGTTGCATTCATTGATTCTGGATTGTAATTTCGATAAATTTAATTAACTTCTTGATTTCTTCCGGCCTGAACCAGGTGTATTCTGAATCATTCCTGAACCAGGTGAGCTGTTTCCGGGCATACCTGCGGGTGTTGCGTTTTATGAGTTCAATAGCTTTAACTTTGGAAATCTTTCCATCGAAATATTCGAAAAATTCTCTGTATCCTACCGTGTTAAGTGGATTCAGGTGCCTGAGGGGAAACATACGAAGGGCTTCCTCTTCCAGTCCGTTTGAAATCATTTCATCCACCCGATGGTTGATACGGGTGTGCAGTTTCGCACGTTCACAATTTAATGCCGTTTTTAAGATATTAAAGCTTCGTTTTTTAGGCTCTGCTTTCCGAAAGGAGGAGTAGGGCTTACCTGTCATCAGGCAAACTTCAAGTGCATGAACAATGCGGGCCGGATTTTTTAAATCTACCTGCTGATAATATTTCTGATCGAGTTTTTTAAGTTGAAGCCGAAGGTGTTCCAATCCCTTTTCCTCTAACTGAACTTTAAGGTTTTTGCGTAATTCAGGATCAATATCGGGAACAATATCAATCCCCTTGCAAACGGCATCGATGTACAACATGGAACCTCCTGTTAATACAACTGTATTGTATTTTAAAAAAAGACTTTCAAGCAATTCAATAGCTTCTGTTTCATACCAGCTTGCATTTATACTGTCGTGTATGGAATGTGTATGGATAAAATGATGCCTTACTGACTCCATATCAGCTGGGCTTGGAACAGCAGTCCCGACTGATAATTCTTTGTAAATCTGCCGCGAATCAGCCGAAACAATTTCTGTGTTGAAATATTTGGCTGTTTCAATGGCAGCTTTTGTTTTCCCTATTGCTGTTGGGCCTGTAATAATAACAAGGGTTTTCAACTTGAGTGCATTTCAAATAGTATATAAACTGTAAAAAAAAAAGACTGCCCAAAATTACTTGAACAGTCGGATAAGAAATTTAATAGTGGAAAAAATGGAATTAAAAATCTTCCATTTCGCCATAAAGTTCAGTATAATCATCTAAAATGCCAAAATCCATCAATACTTCCTCTTCATGAAGTTTGGCAGAATCCGGTACATAAGATTCTTCTTCATATACCTGCACCGGTGCGTCTCCTTGCTTAAGGGTAACGAACGGTTCTCTAAGCTTTCTTTCCATAACAATACCTGTTAATTCAATATTCAATGATCTGTCGTTTATAAAATCATAAGTGTAAATCACATTCTTTTGATTTAATCCAAAAATGTTGAACAAAATGGTTTTTTGCATAATAAAAAATACGCCTCCATTAAATCCGGTATCCAATAAGGATATCTCCTTTTTCTTTTTTCCGTCTTGATCCGACAAAAAGAAAGATGCTAATTGGTGCGATTCGTACCCTATGCTTTTTTGGATTAAAATATGGAAATCGTAAAAAGTATGTTCTCCGTCAATTTCCACTTCGAGATGAAAATTTTTCGATTCCGGTGAAGTAATACTAAAATGATAAATCATAACCTTGAACATATTTACGCTTTCAAAATTAGAAACCTTTTTAATCAATTTTCATTTTTCAAATATGTTAAAATGATAGATATTGATATTATCAAACTAAGTTTCCATAGTCGATTTTATATTTGCCAGAGCTAAATCATAGACATTCAGAATATTAATGATTATTTAAATTTCGTTTTTCATAGTCTTTTGTTTATATTTTATCAATTCTAAAAAATGTTAAAAAACATTAAGTCTGGAAAATTATTGAACAATTCCGTCATCTGTTCGCCTAATCCAATCAATACTTGAATTTAATTTAACCTTGGAAGAACTTCATGAATTTATTAAAAAGTAATAGATCTTATTAATATATCCGATCGTTACACCAGCATGATATCAGATTATATTATGAAGAAAGGATATACCTGAACCAGTCAAAATTCGGGTTTTATCGAATTTAATATGGACAATGTATGGCCCGGGTATTCTAAAATACTTCAAAAACACAAAAAAATTTAACTAACAGTTGTGAAAAATGGATTAGTTATAATTAATAATTAATTGATGTTCCGGAACCGGAATCCAGGTAGTGTTTATCTATTGGAATTCCTGGTATGCTATCTGATTTTGCTGGATGAATAACTCTGGAATTCAAAATTATACAATTCGATGATTTATTTCATTAATTACTTTATTAACCAAAATATCTTATTTTTTAAGTAGGATTAACAACCCAGCTGGGATTATTTAATCTCATTTTTACTTGCATCTTCTTTTTGGAGTACGATTGAAATGTTTTTCTGTAGAAAAACGTTGTTTGCAATAGAGATTTTTTCTTTATCTGCTGTTTTAATGTGTACAAAGAAGAAGGTGATATCATTGATGGTACCCTCAATAATAAAATCTTTTTCAATCACTTTAATATGATCTCCGATTTTGAGCGGATGATTAAAAAAAAGGATGAGCCCTGCAGTAATGTTTGACAGCAACGACCATTGAGCAACAAAGGCAATTCCAAGGATTGCCATTATCGATGAGATAAAAACAGCCATTTGTGATTGCTTTACTCCCCAGATAGCTGAAACAAAAACTAAGGCTGTAATGGATAAAAGAAGATTTATTATTCGGATGGTCAGTTTTCTTCGCTGAGAGGTGAATCTGAACTTTTTGAGAAACCTTTTTACTACATTACGGGTAAATATGCGAGCAGCAATCAGCAGCAGCAATACGACTATTGTTTGTATTATTTTAACGGTTTGAATATTCATTTCAATTATTTGATTTCACAGCAACAAATTTAATTCGATATTTGAACTTTAAATACTTTTTTACATGCACTGAATTTAGTAAAATGAAAATGCCGCCTGGTATATCTTTAATTACCTGGTGCTGTTTTGTGCTTCGTTAAAAAGTTAATTTTTGGTTGCATTTTTTTCTTTTATCATTTAAACCACACCCGGCAAGCTTATTCCTTTAATCTTTCGGTATAAATCGAGCGCGAACACATCGGTCATGCCAGATATAAAATCGACTGCTGACTGTATTTTATGATACACTTTGTCACTTTGAGGTTTGTATTGTTCAGGAAGAATAGACAGGATTTTTTTATTGTATTGGTTCTCCGGATAAATTGCTGCCCCAACAAATTCTTCAAGGAGAGTTCCAATAATTTTATACCCTGCAATTTCAATTTCGACCACGCTACGATGGGCATAAACTTCTTTAAATGAAACTTCCCTTACCCTTCTCATTGCTTCTGCCTGTTTGTTTTGCAACGATCCTATAAGGCTTTTGTCAAAGCTTCCCGAAAGAATAGCTTCGGTATTATCATTGAATACCTGCATGCATTCCCGGATTAGTTTTCCAATAATTCCTGCTCTGAGGTAGCTGATTTGTTCGTTTTTATCAGTTACTTTTCTCAGTGTGCCGTCAATGCTTTTTAAAGTAGTTCTATCTGAGGCCGGATCATAAAAATCCAGATACAATTCCCTTACTTTTTCATAGCTTAAAATCCCCAGTTTGCATGCATCTTCCAGGTCCATTATCTGATAACAGATATCATCGGCTGCTTCTACAAGGAAGACAAGCGGATAACGGTTATACGAAAGGTGCTTTTCATTTTTCTTTTGAATTTGAAGTTCGGAAGCAATTTTTTGAAAATTGGTTTTTTCCGATTGGAAAAAACCAAACTTCTGTTTTGTGGCAAGAAGTGATTCATAAGGGTATTTTACTATACTGGCCAGTGTGGGGTAGGTAAGGGCAAAACCCCCTGTACGTTTCCCTTTAAATTGATGGGTGAGGATACGGAAAGCATTGGCATTGCCATCAAACCGGATGAAATCACTCCATTCGGCTGGTGAAAGCTTGTTTTGAAATTCTTTTCCCGAACCGTTTTGAAAAAAATTGGAGATGGCTGATTCCCCTGAATGGCCAAACGGAGGGTTCCCCAAATCATGTGCAAGGCAAGCGGTTGAAATAATGGTTCCAATTTCCTGGATCAAAGGACTGTCATTATTTTTACCGGTAATTTTTTCAGACAGCAGATTTCCAAGTGAACGACCTACGCTTGCCACCTCGAGACTATGGGTCAGGCGATTGTGAACGAATATATGTTCAGGCAGGGGAAATACCTGTGTTTTATTCTGCATCCGACGAAATGGAGAAGAAAATATGATGCGGTCGAAGTCGCGCTGAAACTGTGTCCGGTCCTCCGCCAGGAGAGGTGCTTTTCGTGCCTCCACGCCCAAACGCTTTGTAGAGAGAAATCTATTCCAGTTCATTCTCGTTTATTATTTAAAATCCTTTATCCAATGTCCTGCGTTCGCAGTGTTTGGCTATGCCTGGTTATTTGCGTGCAATGTTCACTTTTTTGTTTTTGGTTTGTAACTGAATGCGGCAATTTCATAAACTGTAAGTTGAATATTTCTTAACTTGTTGTGCCAGTTCACGTGCCCGGTTTTGAGTAAGCTGATCTAGCCTTTTCCAGAATTGTTCACTGTGATTTCTGATTTCTGTATGCACCAGCTCATGTAGCAGGATGTAATCAATAAGTTCGTCGGGAAGCTTCATCATCTGCAGGTTCAGGCTGATATTGTTGTGCGATGAGCAGCTTCCCCAGCTGCGTTTGTTATTCCGGATTGATACCTTACCATACCTGAACCCGTATGTCTGCGCCAGTTCTTTCAGTCGTGTCGGCAGCAAGAGGGCCGCCTCGAGCCGATAAACCCTGGTTATAAGTTCTTCAATATCTGAATAAACATTTTCATTTTTAAAATCAGGTGAATAAAATTTAATAGTTTTATCTTGCACATCAATTTTATGAATATTATGGTTACAGAGCAAGATGGTATGAAGTTTTGTTTTCAGTAAAGTGCCTTCTACTAATTGATTCCGCCTTGCCTCTGCCTTTTCCTGCTGACTCTTAATCCATGAAACATTTTGTGCTAGAAAGGAAATTATTTCCTTTTCAGGAACAAAGAAAGGGAAAGAAACAAGTACCGATTTGTCGGGCTTAACACTAATTTTCATATTTTTCGACCGCCTGTTGCAAAAAAAAGTAACCGGACCTATGCTTTTTAAATGAACTACTTTGTTTGGCATTCGTTTAACTAAAATAAAACCAAAGATACCATATTATGGAACAGAACAAAAAAATGGAAGTTTTCGCCAACCTGACCAAGCAAGTAACAATTGTTTCGGTTGAAGATAAAGTTTTGCCAGGAAGCCTGGTTTTTGAAGCTCTTAACCAGTTTCCGGGGTATTATCATGAATCCCCCATCCTGGCCCAACCGATATATATTTACCTGGTTCTCGACAGACAATATCCACTTGAGGAAGTGTTGAGAGCAACTCAAAGTATTGAAAAAGAATATACAAACTGGAGCTTTGATTCAGGTAAGGGATATATGCACATTGGTTCTCAAATGCTGAATGTTATCCGCTTAAGGCACCTGCCTGAAATAGAATTGGTAGAAAAGATCCAGGAAGCTTATCAGCAAAGGGGTATTAATTTTCTGATGAATAAAAAACTCCAGGGAAAACTGGAAGCAGAAGTGAAAATTGTGAAATTTCTAAACCTTGAAAAGCTTGACGAGGGCATTTACATTGAAATTCAGGATGAGAATTTTGGGTACATTGAAATACCCAAATACCTGAAATATGATGCTTTTGCAAAGGTAACAATGGATGTAAAGTACAACTGGGAAGGACATGAGTTTGATGCTGCTTCGGGATCTTTTTTTAAAGATGGAAAGCTTACTGAGTTTGCAAGGATTTTAAGCAGTAAAAATGGAAAGGAGTACCTAACCGGCTTAAGAAAGCTTTACCTGGATAAAATCAGGTGAAAAATATATAACGGGGATAATTGATTTTTGTTAATTTTGACCTTCAGTGGGCAGATCTTTTCCGAAAGATAATTTCTGAAAATTTTTTCCTTAACCAACTTTTAGATTAACCATGAGAAGAAGTATACGATTTCAGGTTTTGATTATTCTAATATTAATACTGGTAGTTGCCGGTACAGTTTACTTTACCAGGATTTTTATGCCCTCTGAAGTAAAAGCCACAAATCTGGATACCGGGATTGTTGACAGGGGTGCAGTTATACTTTCGATAAATGCTACCGGGGTGGTTGATTCTGAAAATGAGGTACTTATACTTAGCCCCGGTCCGGGAATTATTCACCGGATTCATGCAGAACCGGGAAGCAGGGTGGAAAAAGGAGATTTAATTATGCAGCTCAATACCGATGCTGTACGCGATGATATTGAAAAAATCAAAGATCAGATTGAAGTAAGAAAAAACAATCTGGAACGTACAAGGCTGAACTCTCAAAGTACGAAGCTTGATTTGGATTACAATGAAGAAGTCAAAAAGCTCCGGATTGCATCCTTAAAATCACAATTAGCCGATCAGGAGCAGTTATTGGAGGTGGGGGGAATTTCTCCTGCACGTATAGATCAAACTAAGCAGGAGATCGTGCTTGCTGAAAAAGACCTGCACACTCTTGTGGAAAAAAACTCGATCAGGCTGCAACAATTGGATTCTGAAGAAAAAGGATTGCTTTTACAGATAAGAATGCAGGAAAAAGAACTGGAAGAAAAAGAAAAACTATTTGAAAAAATGAGTATCAGGGCTCCCTCAGCAGGTATTATTCTTTCTGTTATTGGCCGTGAAGGGGAAAAAGTTGGCAATGATAATCTGCTTGTCAGAATGTCGGATTTAACATCATTTAAAATAACAGGCTCAATTGAGGAACAACATGCCAATCTGCTGAAAACCGGTACCCGGGTTATTGTAAATGTAGACTATGAAGAATTGGAAGGTACAGTTGGTAATATAACTCCAATGGTTGAAAACAGTAAAATCCAGTTTAATGTCCACCTGAAAGAAAACAATCATCCAAAACTTATTGCAAACCAAAGAGTTGAAATACAGATAATTAGCGATTATAAAGAAGATGCACTCCGCCTTAAAAAATTCCCGGGGTGTGAAATTAATCCTTCACATAAACTTTTCGTATTAGCTGGTGATAAAGCAGTTAAAAGAGATTTTACGCTTGGCATAGTAGGAAATGAATACTGTGAAATCCTGTCCGGTTTGCAGGAAGGCGATGTGGTCGTCACCGAAGGCTTAAATGCTTTCAGTCATCTTGATGAAATCGAAATTGAGAAAGAAAAATTTGCGTCACAATAAATCCCGAAGAATTTTTTTTAGAAATGATTATCCGTATAATTCTGCATTCAATTGAATTGGTTACCCTCCTAATAAATTTATTGACGAGAAGAAACACACTCCTGTTGGTATTTATCAGCCTGTTCATTCATCCGGCATCTGGACAGGATAGTCTAAGGATTGTAAATCTTACGCTTGACGACGTTATTGATTTAGCTATAACGCATTCTTCTTCAGCTAAATATACTCAGAATCAAAATGTTAATTATTATTGGCGTTACAGAAACTTTAAAACCCGGTTCAGACCTCAACTGACACTGAACGGAGATATTCCAAATTATTCACATACAACGCAACCAATTACACAACCAGATGGCAGCATTGAATTCAGGCAGGTTTCCAATCTGGCAGCTTCGGGTAATTTGTCATTGAATCAATCCATACCACAATTGGGAACAAGCATATGGGCAAGTACATCTGCACATGGCATACAAAACCTTAATAAGGATGAAGTAAGATATTCAGGAAGTCCCTATGTAATTGGTTTCAGTCAGCCACTGTTTTCATATAACTGGATGAAATGGTACCGGAAAACAGAGCCAATGATTTATGATGAGGCTCAAAAAAGATTTGTTGAACAAATTGAGGAAATCGCTTTGAATACAACTAGGTACTATTTTACATATCTAACTGTGCAGACAAATTATAATCTTGCTGCTAATAATCTCAAAAACAGTCTTGATAATTTGAAGATTTCACAAACAAAAAAAGAGCTGGGACAAATTTCTGAGAACGATTATTCGAGAATTGAACTTTCGGTACTAAACGCCCAGAAATCAATAAATCAGGCCCGGATGGATTTAAAAAATGCTGATTTCGAATTAAAGAGATATGTGGGCCTGGACCAGTTAATTGATATAAATCTCGAAATTCCATTAAATTTTACACTTTTCGAAATTGACCCCCAACTGGCTTTGCAAAAAGCCAAAGAGAACAGGAGGGAAACATCTTTGTACCAACGTCAACTTATTAATGCCGACAGAGACCTTGCCCAGGCAAAGAGCAGTACGGGACTTAATGCCACTTTACGGGGTAGTTTTGGGCTTTCTAACAGTGCCGAAACCTTTTCAGGAATTTATACTCAACCAGAAAAGGATAGAATGGTACGGATTTCTGTTAGCATACCCATTCTTGACTGGGGCCGGTCGGCATCCACTGTAAAACTTGCTGAATCGGAACGGGAACTTACCATTTATAATGTTAATAAGGATATTGAAGAATTCGACCGTCAGGTAATTGTACAGGTAGAACAGTTTAGTTTGCTGCGGGACCAATTGAATACAGCCGATGAAGCAGATAAAGTAGCGGAAAATGGTTATCAGATTGCCTTACGAAAGTTCCAGAATGGTGAATTGAGCATTACCGATTTAAATATTGCCCTTCAGGAACGCGAACAGGCGAAAAGAGATTATATCCGATCAATTCAAAGTTATTGGATAGCTTATTACCGGCTTAGAGAGCTAACTTTATTTGATTTTGAACAGGGCCACAATATTACCTATGGAAATCCTATGCTGGAAGAGAAAGTGGACCGGCTGGTGTTTTGAATAATTTTTCCAGTTAATTCTATTAGAAATAATGGATCTGCCGGTTAAAATTTATACATCAAATTCGCTTTAATAGTTGAGGGTTTAATCTTTAATTAATATTGTGCATATTAGGAGAATGTTATAAATACCAAAAAACTTCAAAATGAAAACCTATTCAGCTATAAAAAACAGATTCTCCGATACAGATAAATTACTGGTATTATTCGGTTCACTTGCAGTAACTGGTTGCTCATCATCTTTACCTGGTGGGAATACCATTCGGCCAAATATTCTATTAATTATGGCCGATGATATGGGTTATTCAGATATAGGTTGTTACGGAAGTGAAATAAGGACACCCAACATTGATATGCTTGCCTCACAGGGACTTCGGTTTACTAACTTTTATAATGCAGCCCGATGCTGTCCGACCAGGGCATCTTTGCTTACGGGTCTTTACCCGCATGAGGCAGGGATGGGGGGAATGGTTAGCTCCATACATCAGAATCCTGCTCCGGGTCCCTATCAGGGATTTTTGAATGAAAATTGTGTAACTATAGCGGAAGTGCTAAAAGATGCTGGTTACAATACCTATATGGCAGGTAAATGGCACGTGGGGGAAAAGCCCCAATACTGGCCACGAAAAAGGGGGTTTGAAAATTATTTTGGATTAATTAGTGGGGCCAGCAGCTATTTTGAATTGATTAAACAACCAAATATTGTCAGACAAATGGCAATTGACGATGAACCGTTTGTCCCTTCATCTCCCGGTTTTTATATGACCGATGCTTTTACTGATTATGGTGTGCAATATATAAATGACCATTTTCAGAAAAAAAATAATCAACCCATGTTTTTATACATGGCTTATACTGCTCCTCACTGGCCATTGCATGCTCTGCCTGAAGATATCCGGAAGTATGAAAATCGATACGATGAAGGCTGGGATGCAATCAGAGATGAACGGTTTCAGCGAATGAAAGAAATCGGATTGGTTGACGATTCGTACGGTAATATTGAAAGGCCCGCTTCTATTCCTTTATGGCAAGAAGTAGAAGATAGAGACACATGGGCAACAAAAATGGAAGTATATGCGGCAATGGTTGACAGAATGGATCAGGGAATCGGTCGTTTGATTGATGCTCTGGAAAATAACGGTCAGCTGGAAAATACCCTGGTATTGTTTTTTTCTGATAATGGTGGCTGTCACGAAAGTGTTGCCGGCCGGAAACTTAATGACCCTACGGTACCAATCGGAGAAAAAGGCTCATATGAAGCTTATGAAGAGCCATGGGCTTACGCTTCCAACACTCCTTTTCGCAAATACAAACATTGGGTGCATGAAGGTGGAATTGCTACTCCGCTTATAGCATTTTGGCCTGCTAAAATAAAAGCAAAAGGACAACTAACAAAACAAGTATCACACATTATCGATCTGATGCCAACATTTTTGGAGATTGCCGAAATTGATTATCCTCAGGAGTATAATGGAAAAAATATTGTACCATACAGGGGCGAAAGCTTGTTGCCTGTTTTTAATAATCCAGGTCAGGAAACTGAGCGAGTTCTATATTGGGAACATATGCAAAATAGAGCAGTACGAGTTGGAAAATGGAAGCTTGTATCGGGAAAGCCAGAACTTGATTGGGAATTATATAATTTGGATACCGATCCTGTTGAAACTAATAATTTAATTAGTGATTTTCCGGATAAGGCAGATAGTCTGAAAGCATTATATTTTAAATGGGCTGAAAAAACAGGTGTAAAATAAGGAAGATTATCAGGAGGTATGCCCTGAATTTACCCAATTTTAATTCCATCCAATTTTTGCTTGAGCCGGCAGGTATTGTTTAGTGCGACAATGATTTTTTGATAATGAACGATTTCATTCCTCGTTAATGTATGGCCGCTGCGCTCAATGAGCCATTGTATCGCTGGTTGGTATCCGCCGATATTATATTTCCAGACCTGCAGTGGAATATTTTCAAAAAAATGCATGTCGTTAATCCATATCCTGCCAGTATCATTAGATGGGTCGGAATTTTCCCAGTGTATCTTTTTTAGTGTGGGTTCCGATGTTTCATTATTTTTACCAGAAAGTGGATATCTGTTAAAATTTTCATATACTTCAGGCGATTCCAACATATGTGTTTTTCTTAATTGATCTCCAATTCCCACCAGCTGCCAGAATTGTTCAGGGTCTGTTGGAAAAGGAATTTTCGGGGTACCTGATTCAAAGAAATCTGTATCCTTTTCGTGAAAAGCAGGTGAATGTAAAACAGCATAAATATAATCCAGTGTATCTGCAGGTGTAAAAGTAAGTTTAAACTCCGGCCGCACCTCCCTGTTACCTGCCATACAAACGTTGCCTTCAGGTTCTTTTTCGGGGATAAATGTTAAGCTTAGACTGATGGCAATTTCACGTATTGTTTTCTGGTTAAGATTTGGAATCCTTTTTAAATTACCCTGCTCTTCGCGGGGGAAAAGATAGAGTGGAAAGATTGAAATATCATCATTTAACCCAAAAAATGAAGCATATGAAGGATTTCGGGTGATAAAAAAATGTGTCCATTTTGTATTCTTTATTTTTGCTGAAATGTTTAGAAATAAGTTTATCTTACTTTGTGCATGGAGCTTTAATGTTTCCCAGGCATTATTGTCAATGAAATTATCAACCAGGCAAAAACGGTAATCAAAAGGCCGGTAATCAATCTTAAATATTGCATCCCTTGGGTTAAGATGATCTCCTGCCAATTGCCTCATTTGTTCAATTCTCCAATCTGTGACCTCGCTTAATGAATACATAGTCATTAAATCCTTATTGGATATGTTCTTATCAGTAAACCGTACAATCCTGTTTTCCAATTCCTTTATATTCGTAGCAATTGTAAAATGTTCCTGATGCATTTTTATTCCCGGAATATTTAACTGCAACAGATCGGTCAGGACAAAATAATTACTGTTATTTCTAATTGTCATTATCAATAAACTTTACATTGAAAGCAATTTAAGGATTTTATTTTTAGTGGGAAAAGATTCATCCTTCTACCGGTCAAAGCTCCTGAATTCTTTTTCTTCCTGCCAATATAGGAGCATTATTAGCTTGTTTGAGGTTCATTTGTTTATTTTGAATTGAATGGCTTCTATTGGTGAAGGGGCTCTCGTCCGGAAGTTTTGTTCATATTTTTTCTAATGCAGCGAAAGATGATTCTATCGCTCACCTTCAGGGTATTCATGTTTTACTGTCTAAAATCATTTTTTACTTTACGTACAATGTTCTCATGAAATACAAATAATATTTTCATTTTTTGTCGTATCGTTTCGATAGATTTATGCAATTTTTGTCGAATGGCATCGACATTCTTGCTATTCAGCGTTTCGGATTAATTTATCAAATTTTAGTTATTTGTCTGTCATAAAAATCAATAATTGGCTTAAAGCCTCGTCTTCACCCATCACAATATACTTTCCATCTTTAGATGCAGCGATGCTCCCAAGCTGAAATCCTCTCCACTGAATACCTTGTTCGATTCCTGGAGCTGCCATCCTGAATTCAGGGTTGCCCAGGTCTTGAAAACCACCGTTTTCTGCATCATAGCTGAATAAATGGGCATATCCCGGAAGTGCTCCGGCGATTCCATATAACTTGCCATTTTTCCCGAACGTCAATCCTCTAAGCCTGTTCATCATAATTGGTTTGCCCAGGTTTGTTATTTTCCGGGAAACTGGATCAAGGGCAAAGAGCTGACCATCGCCTGAATTACCTCCATATAAGGTTCCATCCTTATCCTTTGCCCAGGATTCAACGTGGCCCAACGTACGGCGGCCCCAAACTTCTGGCAATTCAGCATCTAATATTTCAAAGGTTTCCTTTTGCGGGTCAAAACAAAACAATTTATTGACGGGCAAGCTTCCATAGATTAAACCTTTTTCATCACAAATAAGTGATTTTCCCAAATAATCTTCCGGGCTTAATGCAAATTCTGCCACCAGAATTTTCAGACTCTTTTCTGTTGGAACAATATCATCGTATACTTTGGTCTGCTTATTTTCAATATTGTAACTAAAAAAAATACCTGAAGGAATGGTTATCCCGTAAAGCATTGTTCCTTCGGCATTACATAAGAGAGAAAAAATGCCTTCTCCCTTTACAGGAACACCCACATCTTCAACAGAAAGGTTGCCTTTTTCATTAACAGAAATCCGGATTAAGTGGCCATCTCCCTGTATATTATCTGTGTTTTTATTGGCAATGGTACCGGCAAACAGCTGGTTATCTTTCCCTCTGCAAAATCCGGATTGAATACTTTGTTGTCCTTCAATCGTCTGACTCACATCGACAAGGTCTGTCATTGCCTGTTGACTTAGAGACGCGGTAAAAATGAAGGGTGTTAATCCTTCTTTTGCTTTTGTCCCCCCTATGATAAAATCCCCTATTACAGAGAGCGATGATATGGAATTGCGGTGCATAGGCATCCTTGTCAGGTGTGAATTGGGAAGGGAAGCTTCTATTGCAAACGCTCCGCGGGGATTAAAAAATTTATACTGGGAGAATAACCGGTTAGACCATAATGATATCATGATCAGTATTAAAAGATGCAGGTTCAATTTTTTCATTTTTTAACTTCTTTTTCAGGGTTAAATATTATCATAAACGGAGCAGAGGTACCATCTTCGGAGGCGGAGGCATGGGCGCTTTTTGCAACACGCTTTCTGCCTGCAAAATAGAGATTTCCTTCTTTGTCTTTGACTCCGGAACCGGTAACTTCGGTCAGTTCATCCAAAGGATATTCGTAGACGATAGTACGGTGCCCTGAACGGGGATCGAGTTCTACTAAAACCGTTCGCTCATTTCGTATGTAATTGCCGTGGCCGCCAATGAAATAATAGAGCTTTCCATTATTGCCAAAATTCAGGTTGGGTACATAGGGGCGCCAGGGTTCAGAACTACCAGTATCATAAACACCTCCAAGGTCTTTGACCTCTCCGATACCATCTTTCTGAGGTTGGAATGCCAATACTTTCGCTCCGTAGGTAATGAGATAAATGATCCCATTTTCATTATCTTTAGCAAAGCTTGTTATTCCTGTAATAATTTTTGAGCCAGGAGTGCCTTCAAACGCAGGCAGGCTTTCATGGGCGAATACCAACTCCCTGGAATTTTTTTCATATTTGACCAATCTTTGTCTCCAGTCTACGTAATAACAATTCCCCCACCAATCTGTAAACAAGATCCTGGGTACGTGCGCACTTGCCAGACGACCCATATCGTACAAATCATTTTTACCCGGATCATAGACTAAAAAGTGTGCCTGCGGATAACTTATGGCATAAATTATCCCTGTTTCCATGTCCATTTCAATATCTTTGAGGCTTTCATACTGCAGGCCCATACCCAGATTTGTAAAAATTCCTGTTTTCGGATTCCATTTCATGAAAAAGCCCCCGGCATAACCTTTGGGGTTGTTCATCAAATATTCTTGCCTTGACTCTCCTCCATCTGTTGTAAAGTAAATGTTACCCTGCTGGTCTGCGATAATTTTTGAATGTATCTTTCCCTGCCACTGAAAAGGGCGCAAATGGGCCATATCATTAATAAATCCATTGAGCTTAATAGAACCGTCAGCAACATCATATTCGTAAAGTGCCACCTTATCCTTATGGTTAGTCACACCGATATGTACACTGTTATTTGCGTCGTTATAACCTATTGAACCCCATGAGGAGTGTGCTTCCGGGAATCCGGGATATTCAATGAATTCAATATTTTTGCTGGTTATTTTATTTTTTTGACAATTCGATAACATCGGAACCATCATCAGGAAAAAGAATACAACACTGAAATAACAGGATGATTTTCTAGTTACGTAACATTTACAATTTAGCAATTTAGAATTGTTCATATGAATCTATTCTTAAAAAATTATTATAATAAAATTTTTATTCAAGGATACGAATTTTTCCTAATCGATACCAACCATCAGAAGTGTGTCCTTCAATGGCCAGTTTAATTGCAGGCTTTTTACTCTTTCTGTCAATAAGTCCAATAAGAAAGTTGTAGTCTTCCGGAGGCATGTTTTCCGGAATTTTTATTTTGGCTTTACCCTGGGATATTCCCGGCATCCAGTTGGTAATATCCTCTTTGGTTTCAATAATATATGTTTTGGAGGAATCTCTGACCGACTGAAAAAGAAATGCCAGAGGATAGTTCTGATATATAGGGGCAACACCTTTATTTTCCCAGGTCATAGAGCAGTCTAGACTATCTCCTGTAAATACGGCCGATGGATACTTTAATTGTTTGAGAACAAACCGGTACCCTAGTTTTTTTTCGAATTCCCGGACCCTGGGCCACCATTCTTCCGGAATCTGTTCGGTGCCATTATTAACTTCCGTGGCATGCCATTCCAATGCCTTTGATAAAATATAGTCTATGTCCCAACCTTGCTTGTACCATTCCTGCATCGTCCAGCATGTTTCCAGTGCAACAGGTGCTTTTTTCCAGGCATCTAAGGCATTTGACGATGCCAGAGCTTCAGGATAATAATCTTCCATATGGCGCCATTTGTCGCCCATATCACCCCAGCAATCGGCGCGCCAGCCGGTACCTTTTTCAATGGCATATTTCAATCCGGGACCTTTTGAAGCCCCGATAAGCATTACCAGTGGGGTTTCTTTAAAATTATCTAAATAGAAATCGATTATTTTAATTACATTTTCATCCGAGGGCATTTCTGCATCTGAACTGCCGGTATGCCATTCCCCCCATTGTCCTACAGTTCCTATATCAAAAAAAGCAATATTGTTATCGCCATCATAACGGTTAGCAAATGCCTCAATCAGGTTCTGCTGTTTTTTCAAAAAAACAGAGTTATCATAATAAGGGGGCTTGATTCCCTGCGCCATTGCCCATTCAGGAATACGCATTTCTACGTTTTGACACATGATCCTAATGTTCAACTGCTGTCCATTTTTAGCAGCCTTTGAAATAATGCTGTCAATCATCGAAAACCGGATTTCTCCCTCCACGGGTTCCAACACGTCCCAATACCATCTTTTTTGGATAACACCGCTCAGAGGATGCAATCTGTCGTGTATATCTTCATTATAGAGGCCAGTGGTTGCAAAACCTCTTCCCGGATTTACCAACGGGTCATCTATTTCCTTTGGAGTAACAACTACCTGGCTGCTATACTGGCTGCAACTCCACAAAACCAAAATGAGAACTAAATGCTTCGTAATTTTTGTTCCAATAAAATTTATCATAGGTTTGAAATATTGGTTATTCTGTAACTACTCAAATCATAGTGATTAAACTCTTCCTCGAAACCATAACTTTCTCATTATATATTATTAAAAGATCGAAAAACAAGTTAATGAAACCCTTTATAAACATACAAATTAACAGGTCATTTCGCAATATTGAACCATCATTAGGGATTTTTTAATTAAACCTCCCTGAGAATCGCTTCTATGAAATCAAATCCGAAGTTAAAAACAAATATGTGCGATTCTAGCTATTTGTTATTTTTTTCGTTAATAAAAACCATAAATTTTATTAAAGACAGAATTCTTTAGCCTTAACTTGTTCTTTAACTTGAGTTGATATTTGTGAATTAAAATTTAAACGAATGCGTTTACGTAATTAATCTTTTCTTTCCATACTGCTGTAATTTGCGGTTTGGTGAATGTGAGTGTTTATGCATCGGATAATAAATCTGGAAACATTGTAATTATATTAGTCGATGATCATTGGTAAAGATGCAATGGGTTGTTACGGGAATCTGGTAATACAAACACCGGCACTTGATCGTCTGACAGGGGAAGGAATCCTTTTTAACAATGCATATTGCACACGGGGAGTTGCACGGCCAGCCGGTCGGTCATTCTAAGCGGGATACATAATAATGGCAATGGATTGTACGGTCATATACATTGGTTTCACCATTTTAAGTGCATTTGACACCCTGCAATCATTACTTGTTCTTTTAGACAGGGCGGACTATGTTACAGCACGTGTAGGAATATACCATGTTGCTCCTGAAGAAGTTTTTATGTTCGATAAGACATTTGAATGATGCTGGCAGGAATAAAATTGCAGAATCTTAGTGGTAAATAAAGTCTGCAATCAAAACCATTTATTTTGAATATCGTTTCATACTCTTTTCCCGCACTTCTGTGAAACCTCCAATGTTAAAATGGAGCTTTCCCTTCATATTCCTACCACACTTACATCTCTTTATATATGCCGTTATGCAGTTTCAACAATAAGTTACAGCAGGGACGGTGCATAAAAAAATGACCTAACATCGCTGTAAGATCATTCAGGTGGAGCATATCGGAGTCGAACCGATGACCTCTTGACTGCCAGTCAAGCACTCTAGCCAACTGAGCTAATGCCCCATTTTATTTGTAAAGTTATGCGGGGCAAATATAAAAAAAACTCTCCTTTATATTGAATTGTGGTAGAGTTTTTGTAGCATTTTTTTAGTTAAGCTAGTTTTTCGAATACGAACTGATTCTTTAAAAGAAATATTTTGTAATTTTGAATTATAAAATAATAGATTTGCAAGTGCTAATTATTTTTTATCTTTAGCCCTCTTTACAACTGTATGAATATTTAAAAAACTATAAAATAATAAGAACAATGGAAGTTAAAAAAGCACCGAAAGCAGACCTTGAAAGTAAAAGAAACGTTTTTCTTTTAGTGGGTTTGGTAATTGCTTTGGGATTGACCCTTGCGGCTTTTGAATATGAAACATCACCAAAAAAGACTGAGTCACTGGGGCAGGTTCAAATGCAGGATATTGAAGAGGAAATCATTCCTATAACGCGGGAACAAGAGATTAAACCTCCACCTCCACCTCCACCACAAGTTGTTGAAGTATTGAATATTGTTGATGACGAAGTGGAAATTGAAGATGAGCTTCAAATTGAAGATACTGAGGTTACAGATGATATGATTATCGATGTACAGCCGGTAGTTCAGGCTAAAAAGGAAGTAGAGGAGGAAGATACCCAGGTTTTTTTCATTGTTGAGGATATGCCTGAGTTTCCTGGTGGTGAGCTTGCATTAAGGCAGTTTATTGCAAATGCAATTAAATACCCGGTAATTGCCCAGGAAAATGGAATTCAGGGCAGGGTTTATGTTACTTTTGTTGTTGATGCCGATGGAAGTGTTTCTGAACCAAGAATAGCTAGGGGAGTTGATCCATCACTTGATAAGGAGGCACTCAGGGTAGTAAGTCAGCTTCCTAAATGGAAGCCGGGAAGGCAGAGGGGAAAACCGGTTCGTGTTTCCTATACCGTCCCGATTAATTTCCAGTTACAGTAATAATACAAAAAGATAAGCAGACTCCTGATCCTTGTCCGGGTCAGGAGTTTTTTATGCTTAACACCCATAATATGATCGAAACAACATTACCTGCAGAGAAAGCTGTATTAGTAGGTTTAATCTTTAAAAATCAGGAAGAAAAGCAAGCATTTGAATACCTGGATGAGTTGAAATTTCTTGCTGATACTGCCGGAGCCCAGGTCTTGAAGCAGTTTACCCAAAAACTGGATGTTCCTAATGTGTCTACGTTTGTAGGACCAGGAAAACTGGAAGAAATAAATATATATATTAAAGAATTTGAGGTTGATACTGTCATTTTTGATGATGAACTCACACCTACTCAGCTTAGAAATATTGAAAGAAAACTTGAATGCAAGGTACTTGACCGTACAAACCTTATACTCGATATTTTTGCCCGGAGAGCTAAAACAGCTCATGCAAAAACACAGGTAGAACTGGCCCAGTATCAATATTTATTGCCCCGGTTAACCCGAATGTGGACACACCTCGAGAGGCAGCGTGGAGGTATCGGATTACGGGGCCCTGGTGAAACTCAGATTGAAACTGACCGCAGGATTATTCTTGATAAAATAGCCCGGCTGAAAGAACAATTGAAAAAGATTGATAAACAAAAATCTACCCAGAGAAAAAACCGGGGTAAAATGGTCAGAGTTGCATTGGTTGGTTATACCAATGTTGGAAAATCAACATTGATGAATCTTCTGTCGAAATCAGATGTTTTTGCAGAGAATAAATTATTTGCCACCCTTGATACCACAGTGCGAAAGGTTGTAGTAGTAAATATTCCGTTTCTTCTTGCTGATACGGTCGGATTTATAAGAAAACTACCACACGACCTGGTTGAATCATTCAAATCGACCCTCGATGAGGTGCGTGAGGCTGATATTCTGATGCATGTCGTGGATATTTCACACTCCGGGTTTGAGGAACAGATTGATACAGTAAACCAAACTTTAAAGGAAATTGATGCAGGCGATAAAAAAACTATTTTTGTTTTTAATAAAATAGATGCATTCCATTATATTCATAAAGATACCGATGATTTAACACCAAAAACAAAGGAGAATTTTACTCTTGAGGAGTTGAAAAATTCATGGATGGCAAAGAAAGATGTTCCCGCTCTTTTTATCTCAGCAACTGAAAAGGAAAATGTTGAGGAATTAAAGAAAACTCTGTACGATGAAGTTAAATCAATTCATTCCCAACGATTTCCCTATAATGATTTTCTTTACGATATAAGCTGGGAAGAAGAGGAATAAACACCAGGTCTTATATCGAAAGTAACAGTGAATTTGATTAATTATTTTTTCTTCTTACTGGAAGCTTTCTCTGAATTTAAGCAGACAGAATACAAATCGGTGCGGCGATCTTTCAGATTTCGTACTGCCCCATAATTATGCAACTCTTTTAGAAGGTCGAGATCAACATCTGCCACTAAAATCATTTCAGTATTTGGAGTTGCCTCAGCCTTTATTCCTGTGGTCGGAAAAGAAAAATCACATGGGGTGAAAACCACTGATTGTGCAAATTGAATATCCATATTTTCTACTTTGGGTAAATTACCTACTGAACCTGCTATAGCAACATAGCATTCATTTTCAATAGCCCGGGAGCGGGCACAATAACGTACCCTGGAGTACCCATTTTGAGTGTCGGTAAGAAATGGCACAAACAATATTTTCATTCCCTGTTGGGCAAGAAGACGCGACAATTCGGGAAATTCCACATCGTAGCAAATCAGAATTCCTACCGGCCCGCAATCGGTTTCAAAAACTTTGATAGTATTTCCACCCGATAATCCCCAGGTATTTATTTCATCAGGTGTTATATGTATCTTTTCATAGGTTTCATATGTGCCATTACGACGACACAGGTATCCGGTATTGTAAAGGTTGTTATCTTTTACAAACGGAAAACTTCCCGTAACAATGTTAATGTTATATGTAATTGCAAGGTTTAAAAAACGTTCCCTTATTTCCTCTGTATACTCAGCAAGTTTTCTGATGGCTTCTGCATAGCTGAGGTGATTATAGTCTGCCATCAGGGGAGCATTGAAATATTCAGGGAAAAGAATAAAGTCACTTTTATAACTTGCCACTGCATCTACAAAATATTCCACCTGTGTGAACAACTCGTCAATGTCTTTGTAGAGGCGCATTTGCCATTGAATCAGACCCAGCCTCACAACTGATTTATAGGCATTAGCTTTACCGGAAGCTTTTTGATAATAGATATTGTCCCACTGGAGAAGAACCGCATACTCTTCTGATTCCTTATCGCCAGGCATATACCCCTTTAGGATTTTTTTTGCATGAAAGTCATTCGATAACTGAAAAGTAAGAGTAGGATCATATATCTCTCGGTATTTTACTTTGTAGATGTATTCTTTAGGAGATAATTTATCGGAGTATAAATGATAGTTGGGAATCCGGCCTCCAAAAATAATGGCTTTTAGATTTAACCTTTCGCATAATTCTTTCCGGGCATCATACAATCTTCTTCCCAGACGCATTCCTCTGTATCCAGGCCTGATAAACACATCGATTCCATAAAGTGTATTGCCAATGGGAGTATGGGTATTAAAAGTGTATTTTCCGGTAATTTCTTCGTAAGTATGATCATCTCCAAATAATTCGTATTTTACAATAATTGATAAGGCTGAACCTACAACCACGTCATCCACTGATATGGCCAGCTGTCCTTCAGGGAAAATTTGGATCAATTTTTTTATATCTCTTTCTTTCCAGTTATCTTCCGGCCATGCAGCATAAGCTGTCACCAATGATTCTTTCAGCTCTTCATAATCAGTCAGGCTGAGTTGTCTTAGTTCTACTTTTCCAATATTTTCCATGATTCGCAGTGCTGTTGTTGTGTTGTAAATAAAAATGCCCGGTACCCCCAGGCATTTCCTCTTAGGATAAAAATATCAATTATCCTGTTATTCAGCCTAATCAATTTTTACTTCACCTTCTTTAATAAGCCATTCAGCAATCTGCACTGCATTAAGGGCAGCACCCTTTTTTATCTGATCGCCTACACACCAAAATGTAATGCTTCGTGGATCCGTAATATCTTTTCTGATGCGCCCAACATACACATCGTCCTTACCAGAAATAAATAAAGGCATAGGATATTTTTTTTCAGCCGGAATATCAATAACCGACAGTCCTTCGGTATTTTCAAAAGCATTTTTAACCTGTTCCACTGACAGCGGTTCTTCTGTTTCTACCCAAATGGCTTCTGAGTGTGCTCTTGCCACAGGAATACGAACACAGGTAGCACTTACTTCAGCTTCAGTATGCATAATTTTTTTCGTTTCCCAATTCATTTTCATTTCTTCCTTGGTATAATCATTATCAAGAAAAACATCAATGTGTGGGATGATGTTCATAGCCAGCTGATAAGGAAATTTACTGATTGTAGGCTGTTTCCCTTCTGCAATTTCTTTTACCTGCTGTTCAAGTTCTGCAATTCCCTGGGCACCGGCGCCACTGGCAGCCTGATATGTAGCAACACGAATGCGTTTTATCTTTGAAAGATTATCAATTGGCTTTAATGCGACAACCATTTGAATGGTTGAACAATTCGGATTGGCAATAATATTTCGTGGGCGCTTCTTTGAGTCCTCCGCATTTACTTCGGGAACAACAAGCGGGACATCATCCTCATATCGGAAGGCACTGGAATTGTCAATCATTATTGTCCCATATTTTGTAATAGTGGATGCAAACTCCTTTGATATTCCTGCTCCGGCTGACGTTAAGGCTATATCTATATCTTTGAAATCATCGTTATGTTTTAATTCATTAACAACTAACTTCTTCCCCCTAAACTCATACTCATTTCCAGCACTACGGGCCGAACCAAATAATATCAGCTCGTCCAATGGGAAATCTCGTTCGTCAAGAACACGTAGAAATTCCTGACCAACAGCTCCACTTACACCTACAATTGCAACTTTCATTATTTAAACTTTTTCTTATTAAACTCTTTATTAATTATAAATATTTTGCGTAAAATTACTAATTTGCCATTAATTGTATCAAAATGGCCCAAATTATTCTAAAAACCTTAACAATCTGTTTGCTGTGGCAATCAATTCCTATACAAGCACAGGAAATTTGGCGCGAGAGCTTTTCTGTTCCGGGAAAGGGAATTTGGGGAAGTGATGATGGAACCATTCTCTCTGATTTTTCTGAAGTGGATTCCTGGACTCTTGAGTATACCAATATTAAATTATCTGGAGCTGGTGATTATGCCCAAACTGTATCTACATCAGGCGGTCGGTTCGAAGTTTGTGATGTAGATGGTGAAGTTGTTTGGCGTTCCCAGTGGATAAACATTGCAGGTTATGAAAATATATGCATTGAATTGATTTCCGCCGAAACGGGGAGCGGATCGAATTCGCTAACAAAGTATATGAAAGTTTTTTACCGTATTGATGGTGGAGATAAACTTCTCTTTTCTGAAAATGGACTTAATGCCGGCAACTGGGGGACATTAAATTCAAAGCAGGCAGGTGTAACAGGTGATTCTCTCCAGATAGTTTGTTCTATTTCGAACCATTATGCCGCTGATAAAGTTATTCTGGATGAGGTTGTTATATGGAATGAACAACAGTCTGTGCCTCCTTTGAAACCTTACGATGTAGTAATAAACGAGATAATGTCCGATCCCAATCCGCCAGTGAATCTCCCTCCGGTGGAATATATTGAGCTTTATAACACGCTTGGAATTCCGGTGCGCACCAACAACTGGGAACTTCGAATTAATCAGGTTGGAAAAAAATTGAAGGACAATTGGATTGAGCCAGGGGGCTATTTTCTTTTATGCGCTACTGCTGCGGTTGATAGCCTAATGCAATATGGTAATGTTTCAAATGTGCCTGGTTTCCAGGGATTATTAAATAAGGGTGCTTTAATTGAAATATTGGATGCTGAGGGTAATATTATTGACCGGATTTCTTACAATGATACATGGTATGGTGAAATTGATAAAAGAAGGGGTGGCTGGAGCCTCGAGAGGATTGATCCCGGAAGGCACTGTAATCAGCCAGGTAACTGGAAGGCCAGTACACATGCCAATGGAGGAACGCCTGGTGGTGAAAATTCTGTTTACTATAAAAATACCGATGAAACGGCACCTGTTGTAAATTGGGCAATTGCTGTTTCTGAGGCAGAAGTGGAACTGGTATTTTCTGAACCTGTTGATACTATAGTAATGAATGATATTTATAATTATTCTATAACTGAATCAGGAAATCCCTCTAATATAGAAATCGCTTCGGCTGAAAAAATTACATTGCATTTTTTAGAACCTTTTGAAATTAATAAAATTTATACTTTGCAAATCAATATCCTGGTGGATGAATGTGGGAATCAGTTGTCTCAGCAGCAGTATGAAGTTCAGTGGAATTCAATCGGAGAAGGTGATGTGGTAATCAATGAGGTGCTTTTTAATCCATTGCCTGGAGGGGAAGATTTTGTAGAAATTTATAATAATTCAGGGAAAAGAATCGATTTGAGCAGATTGTTTTTGGCAAACAGAAATAAGGAACAGGAATTGAATCAGGTTTTTTCATTTACCGAAAAAAGGAGATTACTATTTCCTGAAGAATTTCTTGTTTTGACCCGGGATACCAATTCAGTTATTCCCTGGTATTCTATTCAGTGCCCGGATTGTTTTTTGCAAATGGAAAGGATTCCCTCCTACCCAAATTCAGAAGGAAATGTTGTTTTGCTGAATGAAGAGATGAAGGTTATTGATGAATTTTTCTACAATGATAAGATGCATTCTTCTTTTTTAGCAGAAACCAAAGGAGTATCATTGGAAAGGAAATTTATATCTAAACCGGCCAATAGCCGGAATAACTGGTATTCAGCTTCGGGTGATGCAGGTTATGCAACACCAGGTTATAAAAATTCACAGGTTGGACAAGAAACGCATGGTAAACCTGTGATCACTTTTGAGCCGGATGCATTTTCGCCGAATCATGATGGGTACAATGATGTGTATATTATATGTTATCAGGTAGCAAAATCGGGATTTGTGGCAAACATTTCCATCTTTGATGCAGTCGGGCGATTTGTACAACATCTTTGTAAAAATGAAATTCTTGGAACCAGCGGTGAATTCCTGTGGAATGGTGCGGATGCAACCGGCAAGAGGCATCCTTTGGGTGTTTATATAGTGGTTGTTGAATTGTTTAATGAAAACGGAGATGTATACAGATATAAAGATGGGGTAGTGTTGACAAATGTGTTGGAATAGATATGATTTCTGGGAAATTGTTTAAAGTATACAAAAGTGAAAATTAGTAAGCAGGAACTCTTTTTAAATTGCCTGAGCAGATGAGGTTCGATTTCAGTTTTTATAGATATCTTGCTTTATCAGGAGGCGTTGGGAAAGATCCCGGTTTACAAGACGGAGAAGAAAGCTTCACTCTTTTCATAAAGCAGGAAGATGATTTAATTCATTACTTTTAGACGAATAATTCATTCACAATTCGCTATCATGGAAAATGATGAAAAGTCAAAAAAGGAGATTTATATTAAAATGGCAGCTGTTTGCAGCCGATCCGAAAAGTGTTCTTTTGATATCCTGCAAAAGATTCGGGCTTTAGGTCTTTCTGAAAATGCTGCCAATGAAATTGTTGAAAAACTTAAAGCAGAAAGTTTTATTGATGATAAAAGGTATGCTTGTTCATATGTTTCCGATAAATTTAAATTTAATAATTGGGGGGTCCTGAAGATCCGCTACCACCTGAAAATGAAGAAGCTTTCTGATGAAATCATCCAAAAGGGATTAGACAGGATTGACAAGTCAATGTACAGGAAAGTATTGCTAAAAATGATGAAAGAAAAGGCACGTACTGTAAAGAAGAAAAATAAGTATGAAAAAATGGGACAGATTATCCGGTATGCACAGAATAAGGGATTTGAACCAGAATTGATTCACCGCTATTTAAATGAAATTGTGGAATAATAGTGATTCTTGTTACCTTTGCGACACACTAAAAACAATGAATAATGATTTTAAAAGACCAGGTAAAAGACCTCCTGGAGCGCCGCGATGCGCTGAGGAGGCATCTTTGACTACGATGCTAAAATACTTCAGTTAAAAGAAGAAGAGTTAAAAACACAAGACCCTGATTTTTGGTCGAATTCTCATTCAGCAGAAGTGCAGATGAAGGCTATCAAGTCGATAAAAGACTGGACAAGCGGCTTTGAAAAAGCAAACCAGGCAGTGGAGGATTTTGGGGTAATTTTTGAATTTTTTGAATCAGGAGAAGCAGGTGAAGATGAAGTGGACAAGGCGTATGCGGAAGCTTTGGATAAAATTGAGCAACTTGAAACAAAAAATATGCTGCGCAGTGAAGAGGATCATCTTGGGGCGGTATTGAAAATAAATGCAGGTGCCGGGGGAACCGAAAGCAACGACTGGGCCGAAATGCTTTTTAGAATGTATACCCGATGGTGCGAAAGCAATGGATATAAAATTAAAGTGGCTGATATGCAACCCGGAGACGAGGTCGGCATAAAAAGTTGTACGTTAGAGGTTGAAGGAGATTTTGCTTATGGTTACCTGAAAAGTGAAAACGGGGTGCACCGGCTGGTACGCCTGTCACCTTTCAACGCTCAAAACAAACGGATGACTTCCTTTACCTCAGTTTATGTAGCACCTTTAGTTGACGATACAATCGAAATAGATATAAATCCTTCAGATATTTCTTGGGAAACTTTTCGCAGTGGCGGTGCAGGCGGACAAAATGTAAATAAAGTAGAAACTGGTGTGCGATTGCGGCATGCCCCTTCAGGGCTGGTAATTGAAAACACTGAAAGCCGTACTCAGGGTGGGAACAAAGAGAATGCCATGCGGTTGCTAAAGTCCCAGCTTTATGAAATTGAATTGAGGAAACAGCGTGAAAAGGAAATGGAAATAGAATCTCAAAAGAAGAAAATCGAGTGGGGTTCGCAAATTCGTTCGTATGTACTTCAGCCTTACAAAATGGTGAAAGACCTTCGCACAAATTATGAAACCGGGAATGTAAATGCTGTACTTGACGGCGACCTCGATGGTTTAATGAAAGCTTACCTTATGGAATTTGGCGGGCAATGACTCTTATACTGAACAACCGCATCAAATATTTTTTATATTTTTAAGAATTAATTGAAATGAGCTGCAAATAAGGCAGCTCGCATTTATTTTCATCTTATGTATTCAAATGAACATTTTATAAACAGGGAAATCAGCTGGTTATCTTTCAATGAAAGAGTGCTGCAGGAGGCTGAGGACCCAAATACTCCCTTGTTTGAACGCATTCGGTTTATTGGAATATTTTCAAACAACCTTGATGAATTTTTTAGGGTACGGGTTGCCACTGTCAGACGAATGGTTGATCTGGGTAAAGATGAAGAAAATCTGCTTGGCGATTTTACCCCCCGCGAACTTCACGACAAAATACTCGAAATAGTTTATGGGCACCAACAAAAAGTACAACAGATATTGAAAACCATTCTTGTTGAATTAAATCAGAATAACATTTTTATCATTAATGAAAAGGAACTAAATCATAAGCAGGGAATTTTTGTTAAAAAGTATTTTTATGAGAAGGTTTTGCCAAACCTTGTTCCCATCATGCTTAGCAAAAAAAATAAGTTTCCTTATTTACGTGATCGCTCAGTTTACCTTGCTGTTAAACTGATGAAAAAATCAGACCCTGCAGATATTGCTTATTCTTTAATCCGGATTCCCGGTAGATCGGTCCCACGTTTTCTGGTTCTGCCCAAAGATAAAAAACAAACATTTTTGATGTTGCTAGATGATGTCATCCGGTATTGTTTCGACGATCTTTTTTTCTATTTCGACTACGATATTTACGAGGCCTTTACAATTAAAATCACCCGTGATGCTGAACTGGATATTGATGATGATATATCCAAGAGCTTCATTGAGAAAATGAGCAGCAGCCTCAAAAAACGTAAAAAGGGGAAATTGGTCAGGTTAATATACGACAGGGAAATTCCGCAGGATTTACTGGATTTCATCATTAAAAAAATGAAGCTGGATAACGAAGAAAATGCCGTTCCGGGTGGGAAATACCATAATCATAAAGATTTTATGGATTTTCCTGAAATCGGAAAAAAAAGGCATTATTATACAAAACTCCCTCCATTCAGACATAAGGATCTTCCGCTACATACAAGCATATTACGTGTCCTCCGAAGCAAGGATGTAATGCTGCACTTTCCATACCAGACCTTTAATCATCTCATTGATTTTCTCAGAGAAGCTGCCATTGATCCGCAGGTGAAGGAAATTGGCATAACTGTTTACCGTGTAGCTCCTGCATCCCGCGTAGTAAATGCTCTGCTTAATGCTGTGCGAAATGGTAAAAAAGTGACTGTAGTTATTGAACTTCAGGCCAGATTCGATGAGGAAGCCAATATAATGTGGTCGAATAAATTACAGGAAGAAGGCGCCAATGTTATCAATGGCATTCCAGGAATGAAGGTGCATTGTAAACTTGCATGGGTTAAAAGAAGTGAAGATAATATAGATAGAAATTATGCATACATAGGAACTGGAAATTTTCATGAAGGAACTGCCAGAGTATATGCTGACGATGGAATTCTTACGGCCGATGCACGCATAGCCGATGAAGTGGAAATGGTATTTACTTTTTTTAAACAAAATTACCGGCACAACCGGTATGACCACCTTGTTGTAAGTCCGTTTTTTATGCGCGATATTTTTATGAAGCATGTAGAACGTGAAATTGAACTCGCAAAACAGGGAAAGGACGCCAGGATGATATTAAAAATGAATAGTTTAATTGATCCGGGTATGATGACAAAACTATATAAAGCAGCAAAAGCAGGAGTAAAAATAAGTTTGATTGTACGGGGAATTTTTGGTTTAAAACTTGATCAAAAAAAATACAGGGAAAATATAAAAGCTGTAAGTATCGTAGATAAGTACCTCGAGCATTCACGTATCTTTTTATTTGGAAACAATGGAGAGGAAAAAATGTATATCTCTTCTGCTGACTGGATGCCCCGAAATCTTAGCCGACGGCTTGAAGTTGCATGTCCTGTATATGATCCGGAGATCAGATTTGAATTAAAAGAAATGCTGAATATTCAGTTAAGGGACAATACCAAAGCCAGAATTCTCGATCCCCAGCTTCAGAATAAATACAATAAAAGCAACCTGGACGCAATATTCAGAGCCCAGGAAGATTTTTACAATTTTATAAAAAAGCAACATCATATTGTTATGAAAATTTACCATAACCCGCGCTGTTCTAAAAGTAGGGCAGGTTTAAAATACCTTGAAGAAAGAGGTTATAGCCTGGAAATCAGGAAATACATTACTGACGGTATCGCCTGGCATGAACTTAATGACGTTATAAGAAAAACCGGAAAAAAACCAGCTGAATTGATTCGCACCCAGGAAAATTTGTATAAGAATAATTATCAGGATAAAGAATTTTCTGACGAAGAATGGATTAAAATTATGGTTGAAAACCCACGGCTAATTCAGCGTCCGATTGTTGTTAATAATGACAAGGCTATTGTGGCCATTCCTCCTGAGGAAGTTGAGAAAATTATGTAATTTTTAATGTTCTCTTCAAGGCATTTATCTCAGATTCGATTTTCTTTTTTTGTACCAATGCTTTTGAAAGTGCCAATGCATCAATAACTGCCTGTTTATCGTAACTTTCAAGTATAATGTAATAGTATTCTTTCCCTAAAAATACCGCCTTAAGATTGCGATTTGAATTGTTTGCAATAAATTCCATTACACCATTGTCTTTCCCATTCCGGTAACTTACCTTCTCCCATTTAGCTTCAATGAAATCACTTCGGTGATTGTCAACATTTTCAATGGGTATTTCTTCTGTTTTGGCATCGTCTCCCTGATCATACACCCGAAGAGCAGTGTGGTTTAACCAGTTTTTGCCATGATAATTACTGCTAAGATAAATTTCACCCCGCTCATCAAGATGAACCTGAATAAATGAACGGTTCCATGCACGTTCAAAATTCTGCCTTTTATGAATGTACTGGGCATATCGGTCAAATTCAGTTTTTTCTTTTTGAAAGGGTTTTTCAAGCCCGGCAATTTTTATAAGCAGGGAGTCCAACTGTGCTTCTTTTTGATGAAGCAGGTTGAATTGAATTTCCTTTTTCAGGTTTTGAGAAGCATTTACAGCATAATTGGCTTTTGGAAACAAAACAGCAATACTGTCGAGTTGACGAAGGGCAGAAAGGGTATCGTTTTTCGCTAAAAGTGCCTGCGCCTGCTTTAATCTGGTACTTGCTTTTTCTTCATCAGAAGGACCACAAGCCATCATTTGAATTGCCAGAAATAGAAGGAATACATATGCTAAAATTTTCATTGCTTGAATTTTTCACAAAATTACTTTTTTCCGCCAATTAGAAAATTGGAGTGAATTAATTCATGTTAAAAAAACGGAAAATTAGCAGGGAAATTTTCCTCCTTTTTTTCGATTATCCAAACCTGATATTAATAATCCATAGATAATTTCTATTTTTGGCCAAAAATAATACGCCAATGATTACATTAACTCAATTGGAATATATTGTTGCGGTGGATACTTACAGGCATTTTGGTAAAGCCGCTGAGTCTTGTTTCATAACCCAACCTACCCTTTCAATGCAAATAAAGAAACTGGAGGAGGATTTGGAAATTATAATTTTTGATCGCAGTAAACAACCACTTATTCCCACCGATGTGGGCCAGCGGGTACTTGAGCAGGCAAGGGTAGCACTGAAAGAATCAGAAGAGATAAACAATATTGTAAAAGAACACAAACATGAAGTATCCGGAATGTTGCGCATCGGAATTATTCCGACTCTTGCACCGTATTTGTTGCCCGTTTTTATTGGACGGTATAAAAAATTATATCCCAATATACATATAAAGGTGGTGGAAAAAACTACCGGAGAAATTGTGACACTTTTACAGAAAGATCTTATTGATGTAGGAATTCTTGTTACACCACTGAAAGAAGAGAAAATTATTGAAAAACCGCTGTTCTATGAGGAAATGCTCGTCTACATCAATTCGGAAAATGAATTGCACAGGAAAGAGGCCATTACATTGAAAGATATAGCAATTCCTGAAATCTGGCTGCTCAGCGACGGGCATTGTTTCAGGGATCAGGTTATTAATCTTTGTTCGTTCCTTGGAACAGTTGACAGTGAATTGCCATTTCATTTTGAGGCGGGTTCTCTGGAAACTTTAATGAATATTGTGGATAGGGAAGGAGGTATAACCTTAATACCAGAGCTGGCGAAATTAGGTATGTCTGAAAGCAGACTTAACAATGTCCGTTCATTCAGTAACCTCAAGCCATTGCGGGAAGTAAGTCTGGCTTATTCACGACATTTTGCAAAGCACAAGCTGATTAACCTTCTTTGGCGTGAAATCAAGGCTGCCCTTCCAGAGGAGCTTCAAAATGAAAGCAGGGGAACAATAGTTGAGTGGAAATAAACTTGCTTTTATTAAAAATAAATTAATTAACTTTGCGCCCTGTTTCGCGGACGTGGCGGAATTGGTAGACGCGCCAGACTTAGGATCTGGTGCCATATGGCGTGGGGGTTCGAGTCCCTTCGTCCGCACAGCACCGCCGGCCCTTCCCGTAGGGATTTGCCGGCGGTGGCTTTAATGTATGGCATTATTCAGTTTTTAATAATTTTGAACAGAAAAAAACAGATGTATGCCCCCGGTTAATGAATAATTAATAATTAGATAGCTTTCGTTTTTATTAAGTACCCGGAAATTTAACAATTAAGTACAAGATGAATATTACCAGAGAAAATATCGGCAATGTGAATGCTGTAATCAAAGTTTTAATTGAAAAACCTGATTACGAAAAAACTGTTGAGGAAACGCTTAAAGAATACCGTCAAAAATCTGCTGTGCCAGGTTTCAGACCGGGAAAGGCACCAATAGGACTTATCAGGAAGCGATTTGGTAAAGCACTGCTTGTAGAGGAAATTAATAAAATGCTTTCACAAAACCTTACACGCTATTTAATGGATGAGAAAGTGCGTATACTGGGTGAACCACTTTCAAGTACCGAACATCAGAAGCCAATCGATTGGGATAAGGATGAAAATTTTGAATTTGCTTTTGATGTAGCCCTGGCTCCAAATGTGGAAGTAGTACTTGATGAAAACGATAAACTTGAATACCTTACTATTAAGGTGACTGACGAAATGGTTGACCAGCAGGTTGAAATGATTGTTTCCCAGCTTGGACAAAGCATCGAAATTGAAGAGGTTGTGGAAAACGCACTGGTGCGTGGCAATTTTGTTGAGCTTGACGAACAAGGGCTGGAAAAGGAAAATGGAATACGGGCTGAAAGTGTTCTTTTATCGGTTGATCTGATTAAAGACGAGGAAATAAAAAATCAATTTATAGGTAAGAAAAAAGAGGAAAGCATTGTATTCAATCCTGTAACAGCCTACCAGGATCGCCATGAAGTAGGACATTTATTAAAGATCAGCCACGAGCAGGCCGATGATCTTGACAGTTCGTTTAAATTCCTGGTAAAAGAAATCACCAGATATGAAAAAGCTGAGTTGAATGAAGAGTTGTATAAAAAAATATACGGTGAAGAAACGGATGTTAAAACGGAGGAAGATTTAAGAAACAGGCTAAAAGAAGAAATTGCTGCAAACCTGAAACATTCTTCAGACAGAAGGTTTGCAACCGATGTTCGGGATAAGCTTGTTGATAAATTTAATCCTGAGCTGCCCGAAGAATTTCTTAAGCGTTGGTTAAAAGAGAGCAATAAGGAAGTTACAGACGAACAGATCGAGAATGACTTTGACGGCTTTTTGAAAGATTTACGCTGGCAACTCATTAAGGATGCTTTAATTAAAGAGAATGATTTGAAAGTAGAAGATGCCGAAGCGTTCGGATTGGCTAAAAACCTGGCACAGGCACAATACAGCCAGTATGGAATTTATAATGCTCCCGATGAGCAACTGGAATCGTTTGCGAAGATGATTCTTGAAAAACCCGAAGAAAAAGAACGTTTGTACGCTAAACTTTTAGAGGATAAAACGGTTGAAGTTGTAAAGGATAAGATTTCGGTAGAAAATAAAGAAGTTTCACGAGAAGAATTTGAAAAAACGACTCAATAACATCCCTGTATTTTTCAACAGGTTTTTTTGTAACTTTACGGCTAATTGGTAAAAAAAAGAAGAAATGGATAAAAACAATGAATTTAAAAAATATGCTGTTAAACATTCAGGCATCAGCAGCCTGACACTGGAAAGTTACAGTTCCGCCTACAGCAATTATATTTCCCCTACAATTATTGAGGAAAGGCAATTAAATATAGCATCAATGGATGTTTTTTCCCGGTTAATGATGGACCGTATTATATTCCTTGGTGTTCCAATTGATGATACTGTAGCAAACATTATTCAGGCACAGTTGCTTTTCCTTGAATCAACCGATCCGTCGAAAGATATTCAGATTTATCTTAATTCACCCGGGGGACATGTGCATGCAGGGTTGGGTATATATGACACCATGCAGTATATTTCAGCAGATGTTGCTACCATCTGTACCGGTATGGCCGCCTCAATGGGAGCTGTGCTGCTTACTGCAGGTGCGAAAGGAAAGCGTTCTGCATTAACACATTCACGGATTATGATTCACCAACCTATGGGCGGAGCGCAGGGACAGGCGTCCGATATTGAAATTACTGCACGTGAAATATTGAAAATTAAAAAAGAACTGTATAATATTATCTCGGATCATTCTGGAAGACCTGTGAAACAAGTTGAAAAAGATGCAGATCGTGATTATTGGATGACTTCCGAAGAAGCTGTGAAATACGGCATGATTGATGAAATTTTGTCCAGGCAAAAATCAAAATAATAAAGAATGGTAAATAAAGTCAGAATGGATAAATGCTCTTTTTGTGGCCGGGAGAAAAAAGAAGTTAATCTTTTAATTGCAGGAATTGAAGGGCATATTTGTGATCGCTGTGCTGAGCAGGCATTTTCAATAATCCAGGAAGAAATTAAAAAAGATAATGTTTTTGATTTGGCCGGTGTACAGCTCCTTAAGCCAAAGCAAATAAAGGAATTTGTTGATCAATACGTTATTGGTCAGGATGAGGCAAAGAAGATAATTTCTGTTGCAGTTTACAACCATTATAAGCGGTTGACCCAGCCTCTTGATAAAGATGAAACAGAAATTGAAAAGTCAAATATTATTTTAGTAGGGGAAACCGGAACCGGTAAGACTCTGCTTGCACGTACAATTGCAAAAATGCTTCATGTTCCTTTCACTATAGTTGATGCAACTGTTCTTACTGAAGCTGGGTATGTAGGTGAAGATATTGAAAGCATCCTAACAAGGCTGCTGCAGGCCGCAGATTATGTAGTTGAAGCAGCAGAAAGAGGAATTGTTTTTATTGATGAGATTGATAAAATTGCACGTAAAAGTGATAACCCTTCTATAACACGCGATGTGTCTGGTGAAGGTGTTCAGCAGGGATTACTTAAACTGCTTGAGGGTTCTGTGGTGAATGTACCACCCCAGGGAGGAAGAAAACATCCGGAACAAAAACTGATACCTGTTGATACCAAAAATATCCTTTTCATTTGTGGTGGTGCTTTTGACGGTATCGAACGAAAAATTGCCAACCGGCTCAATACTAAAGTGATTGGTTACAGCGCCGCAAAACAGGCTGATCGTCTGGAACGTGAAAACCTGTTGCAGTATATTGCTCCGCAAGACCTTAAATCATTCGGACTAATCCCCGAAATTATTGGTCGGCTTCCCGTTCTGGTGCATCTTGATCCTCTGGATAAAAAGGCACTCAGGAATATTCTTACGGAACCTAAAAATTCAGTTATAAAACAGTATAAAAAGCTGTTTAAACTCGACAAAATAAGTCTTGAATTTGATGAGGATGCTCTTCAGTACATTGTTGAAAAAGCCATCGAATTCAAATTGGGTGCCCGTGGATTGAGGTCAATCTGTGAAACAATAATGAACGATGCCATGTTTGAAATGCCATCAGAAAAAATCGACAACCTTGTAATTACACGTGAATATGCCCAGAGCAAAATGGAAAGATCAGTTATTCGCAGATTAAAAGCCAGCTGATAAAAAATATAAAAAGTGCATAAAAAAGCCGGGATATTCATATCCCGGCTTTTTTTGCACCGATTTGTAATTTATGCAAATCTTTTTTTAAATATTTTTTCCGGTATTTCCAGATGGATACAACCGGTCAGACAAATACATGAAAGTTTAATTAAACTTTTCTCTTGCGTTTTTTGATCTGTGCTTCCTGCTTTTTCATTTTTTTCTCGTGCTGCTTCTCCTTTAGGCTCATTTGAGCTTCCTTTGGAGCAAATCGTTTCTTAGCCATTTTATTGATATTTAAAATTATTCTAATGAACTGTTTCAGGATGAAATACATTCTTTATTTTTACTTTTTTAATTCCCCCGGGAGCCTGATACGATATCGTACTTCCAATTTTATAGCCCAATAAGGCGCTTCCAAACATCGACAGAACGGAAACATTCCCTTTTCTGAAATCGGCTTCCCTGGGGTAGACCAGTTTTACTCTCATCTCCCGTCCTGTATCCAGGTCGACCACCTCAACGACTGAATTCATGGTTATTATGTCAGTAACTTGTTTGCTGTCGCTGATGCGGTTGGCACGCTTTATCTCTGCGCCCAGATAGGAGAGGTTATTAATTTCGGTGGTGTGCCTTAATTTTTCCACCTTCACCAGATCACATAATTTAATGTAATCTTGTTCTGTTATGCTAATATTGCTTTCCATATATTTATATTTTTAATCGTATCCGACTTTAAAAACATCGTATCCGATACAATATTACAAACTATTTTATACATTTGCAAAAATTTATGATGAATGGGGAAAAACCGTTATGCTATTCTTAAGCAGATCATCGATCTGTTTGAAGAGTTTGAGTTGCAGGAAAGCCACCTGGATTTATTGTCGTTTGCAAAGTGGGTTATAAAAACATTGGAAAAAGAGCCTGAATTTAACCAAAAGCTTTCCAAAGAAAAAAATCCCGAATATTATAAAAATGGTATATCGGCGCTGAGAAATTTGGATGAAAAGGCACGTTTCCTTGAATCTGTATCACGTATAGCCCGTTACCACGAACTTTATTCCCGAAAAGCATTAAAGGATCTGATTATTAACACCCGGCTGGAGTTTCTATTCCTGCAGGCAATTGATTATATGGAGAAGGCAAAAAAAACCGACCTGATTAACACTTTTAATCTTGAATATACTACCGGTATGGATACCATCAGAAGACTTACCAATAATGGTCTGCTCAATGAAATTCCGGATGAGTCGGATAAAAGAGCCAGGTTGCTTGTGCTCACCGAAAATGGTGAAAAAATTCTTAAACAGGCCAATAAAAGGATGATTGAGGAAAATAAGATGTTCCTGACAGCCATTAATGACAATAAGTGGAAGAAAGCCCTACCGACTCTTGAGGAAATAGATGAATTTCACAGCTCAGTTTACCAGAATCACAGCGATAAATCGTTTGCTGAACTGAACAACCTGATGAACTCCCTGAAGTACCTGTATAAATAGACTTACTTTTTCGCCAGTACTATGTCAGAATCTGGTTGCGGGCTAACTTTTTAAAACGGCCCCACTGGTTATTGTTGGATTACTCTATTTGAATATTTACACAATAGATTTACGTTAGAGCTGGGACAGTCACGAGCCAGTAAATCGCGAATTTGATCTGCACCATGTATGGAGTTAGTCTGCCGGGTTACTCTAATCAGGTTGGAAAAGCGTACCTGGTAATTTATCATTATGGATGTTCAGATTCAGATTAAAAATTTATTGGATAACCAGATGCAGGGCACAAAAAAAACCGTCTCAAAATTTGCTTTGAGACGGCTTTATTACTTTTTAATTTAGTTTATAATCAAATCATAAGGTATCCGTGCATAAATACCATTCATTTTTGATGCTTTTATAAGATATTCATAATAACGGGAGTAAGCACCAAATTCATTTCTTATCAATTTTTGACGGACTTCATCTGTTCCGGAGCGGAAGAGTTGCTCGAATGGATCGGGTTGGGCAGGGAGTGAAACTGTCCGGTACTCTTCAATACCGGCAATCTCGGCTGCCAGTTCAATTGCATCCTGGAGGCCGCCGAGCTGGTCGACCAATCCTATTTCCAAAGCATTTTCACCACTCCATACGCGTCCTTCGCCAATTTCATCTACCTGCTCTTTTGTCATATTGCGTCCATTGGCAACGTGGGAGACGAATAAATCATATCCTTTTTCAATGCTCTGCTGGAGAAGATGTCTTTCATATACAGTCAATGGTCGTGACAAAGAGATAAGATCGGAATTTCTATTTGTTTTTACTACATCAGTTGTAATACCCAATTTGTCGTTCATTAATTCTTCTAAATTTGGTATCATACCGAAAATGCCGATTGACCCGGTAATTGTATTAGGTTGAGCCACAATTCTATCGGCTGGGGCAGATATATAATATCCACCTGAAGCTGCCACATCACCAAATGAGACTACCATGGTTTTTTCTTCGGCAGCAAGTTTCACTTCACGCCATATGATTTCAGAATCAAAAACACTCCCGCCAGGAGAATTCACTCTAAGGACTATTGCCTTATAACTGCTGTCCTGGCGAACCTTCCTTATTTCACGGCCTAAATCATCACCTATGATAACATTGCTGCCCATTGATATGCCTATATCACCGTTAGCATAAATTACTGCAATTTTATTTCGGCTGTAAGCTCTGCCCCTTCCCTTAATATTTGCCCTGGCATAATTAGCTGCGCTTACAACAGGAATTTCCCTGGCATCTTCATCTCCGATAATTTTGCGCAAATCATTCAGAACTTCATCTTTATATCTGGCAGCATCAACCAATCCTGATTCAACTGCTTCAGTACCAAGATTAAATGTTTGCACTTCATCGGCCATTGAATTCAGTTTATCAAGAGGAATATCACGCATATCAGAAATTCCCCGGAGCATATGGTTCCATAGGCTGTTTAAATAGACCAGTTGCTGTTCCCTGTTCTCATCACTCATTTCTTCAAGCATAAAGGGTTCAACAGCTGCTTTAAATTTACCATGCCTGATAATTTGCATCTCGATGCCTAATTTATCCAGCGCTTTGGCAAAAAACAACATCTCGCCTCCCAGCCCCCGAAAATCAACGGAACCTAATGGATGAATAACTATCTGGTCGGCAACAGTAGCCAGATAATAGGATTTCTGATCGAAAAAATCTCCGTAAGCATAAACAGGTTTTTTACTGCTGTCTTTGAATGCTAAAAGTGCATTCCGGATCTCTTCCACGGAAGCCATACCTCCATTTATCACAGAAAGTTTAAGGTAAACTCCTTTTATATTATCGTCATGAACCGCTTTTTTAAGGGAAGTCATGATGTTATCCAATCCTATTGTTTTGGTCTGTGGAATCCCGGGAATAGCTAAGTCCTGAAAAGGATCTTTTGGTGCTCTGTCAACAATTTGCCGCTCTAAATCTATAACCAGCAAAGAATTATCAGAGACTACAACCTGCTTTTCCGTTGAAGAAATTAAAATTCCTATGGCCATGAAGAACAGGAATAAACCGATTACTGAAACGGCAATAATGCCCACTATTGTGGCAAATACGTACTTAAAAAAGTCTTTCATATTTTTAAATGTTTATAATCATTAATAATTGAGTCTCCAGCCATCTCAAGCTAAAATCCAGAGGCAGGAATTTTAAAACTGGTTTTCAGCTTTTTATTTTTTTCTTTTCATTGCATTTATATGATTAATGATGGGTAAATTTATATCCGAAATAATTACAAATATACTTACCAATGCATCATGTTTTTTTAGGAGTAGGTGGAAATATTGGAAATAAACAGCAAAATTTCGAGAAAGCAAAGTTATTTATAGAAAAAAAAATCGGAAATATAACTGAACAATCATCTGTTTATGAAACCCCACCCCTGGGATTTTTAGCTGAAGAGTATTTCTGGAATCAGGTGCTTCTAGTTGACACTTACCTGAAACCAAATGAAATTCTTTCCAAAATACAGGAAATTGAGAATTTGTTTGGCAGAAAGCGTGATGCTGAATATTACGAATCCCGTGAGATGGATATAGATGTATTATATTTTGATGATGTATCCATTACAAATGATCAGCTCATTATTCCACACCCCCGGATTTCACAACGGTTATTTGTTTTAGTTCCACTTGCAGAAATTGCACCGGGATTTCAACATCCGGTGCTGGGAATGACCAGTCTGCAACTACTTGAAAAATGTACGGATGATTCGGCAATTAAAAGGATTGAATTGTAAACTTTTAAAATTAACCAGTAAATACAAAAAGATATCAGGAGGTGGTAACCCGAATTCCATTTCAAATTTTTACCTGGATTAAAAAATAACAGGGAACATGAAAATCAGATCAACCGACCCTGGTCATTTAATGAGGAGCCAGCATTGAAAACGGAAAGAAGTTAAGGTTACGTAAAATCCAGAAGAGAAAAACAATTCCAAAAATAAACCAGGGTGTATTTCTCTGGTAGAAAACATTGGGAAGTTCCATGTGAAATCTTTTGTTTACAGCAGGATGAATATAATGATATACTATGGCAAACAGAGCTGGCAAAATAAGAAAGTTTTTGCCGGCTCCGTTTGCTATATTGAAATGCATCAAACTATGAATAGCTCGTTGTGAACCACATCCCGGACAAAAAAGACCTGTGGTACTGTAAAAGATACAAGGCGGGAACAATATATACTGCCCTGGATCCAATAAATAAAAAATAACAGCAATTGGCAGAGTTCCCAACAGGATACCCCCTTTTATGTATTTATTCATTCATTAACTCCATGATTCAATTGCATCCATCCCAATTCCCCCAATCACTCCAAGCATTGCCAGCAATGACCAGATAAATGCTCCTATGAGACCTACACCAAAAGCAATTAATGCCCACATTTTGGCATTTTTGCTGGAAAGTCTCGCACCTTCAATGTCTCCTGAATGCCATTTAGAGTTTACCTGTGCAGCATAAACAATAGAGACAATACCGAATGGAAGGCAGCAGAAAATTGTAGTAAGTATTGACCAGACAAGATAGTTTGGCGGGGGTGCTTTATGAGGCGCAGGTGGATGTTGTTCAATATAATTATTCATAGTTTAATGATTTTAAAATGAATAATAACAAGTTACAAAAATTAATAACATAAGTTTTTATTTCTGTTAATTTTTATAAACCCTGGAATCTTTTCCTGTTCCTATTCCCTAAAGAGAAATGAGGATAAGAAAAAAATAAGCTTTAGAATATCATAAAGATAACTGCAGAATCCGGTGAGTGAATTCTGTTGATTAAAAAAGGGTTAACAAGTCGTTAACAAAAGCTGACTTAAACTAATAAAAGTCAAAATTGTCTTAATTAACAAACGAACTGGTTGGAAAAGGCAAAAAAAGATGAAACAACTAAAATTATTTATAATAAGAATTCTGTTTATTGGTTTTTTATTTTACTCCTTAGATGGGCTAGGTATACCGCCTGAAGATGATTCTAAACGTGTTAAAATTTCAGGAATTGTAATTGATGAATATACCCGTACCCCGCTCGAATTTGCTAATGTTGCTGTTTACCGGGTAGCTGATTCTGCATTGATCTCAGGTGGAATCACTAATGAACAAGGTCAATTTGAAATTACAGGACTGGATTATGGTGAATTTTATGTAGAGGCAAATTTTATCGGATTTGAAAAGGCTGAAGTTCCGGACATTGTAATTGATGAAGATAATTCTGTAATTGATTTGGGAAGGATTGGCATAAGCCCTTCAGCCGTTGCAATTGATGATGTGAATGTGGTGGCTGATAAAGCCCAGGTAGAATTTAAGCTGGATAAAAAAGTAGTGAATGTCAGTCAGGTTATTAGTGCAATTGGAGGTACGGCTGTTGATGTGTTAGAGAATACACCATCTGTTCAGGTGGACATTGAAGGAAATGTCAGTGTACGGGGGTCTTCAAATTTTACAGTATTAATTGATGGCAGGCCAACTGTCCTTGATGGAAGTGATGCATTACGCCAGATACCTTCTTCAGCTTTGGAATCCATTGAAATCATAACCAATCCCTCTGCCAAATACGAACCCGATGGTATGGCAGGTATTATAAATCTTGTCACAAAAAAGAATTCCCTGAATGGCTTTAGTGGAATCCTGAATGGATCAGTGGGTACACGCGATAAATACCGGGGGGATATTACACTTAATTACCGCACCGAAAAATTTAAATTTACTATTGGAGCTGATTGGCGGGATCAAACCAGCTATGGGAGTATGTCGTCGCAGCGGGAAACATTTTCAAACGACACTACTTCATTCCTTTATATAGATGGTTCTCGTGACTTTAACCGGAGCGGGCATAATTTTAAATCAGGGATTGAATGGTATCTTACAGATAATTCTACCCTTTCTTTATCTGGTGAAATGGGTAACAGTAGAAGCTTCCGGAGTGGAGATGGCCAGACCAGGCGTTTTACAGCTCCTGAAAGTACAAGATTCTTTTCAGTGACAGAAGAGATATCCGACAGGCGCAATGATTTTTACAGCTTAAACCTGAATTTTCAGCACAATTTTAATCAGGAAGGACATAAAATAGAGGCCATGGCCTATTATTCTGGAGAAGAGGGTAGTGATACAGAATCTGAGAATGAAATTGTAGCAGATGAGCAATTTCGAAGGACAGATGAGTTTATAGAACGGGTTTCTGCAATTGAAACAGAGGAGGAAGAAGAATTCAGGTTCAAACTCGATTACTCTTTCCCCTTTAGTCAGACCGGAAGATTGGAAGCAGGCTTACTTAGCCGTATCGATAAGGAAATTGAAGGGAGGACGTTTGAATTATTTGACCCGGAAACCAATACCTGGGAAATCAGTGATGATTTTTCCAGCATAACCGATTTCCGACGTGATATTCATGCAATTTATGCAACTTATAGTAATGCTTTTGGTAATTTTGAGTACATGGCAGGATTAAGAGGTGAATATACAAACCGTGAAATCAAAAATACCAACCGCGAAGAACCGGCTCAATTAAATCGGTTCGATTTGTTTCCGACTTTTCACAGCTCCTATAAAATTGGAGAGGATTACGAATTGATGGCAAGCTACAGCCGAAGAATTAATCGTCCGCGGGGTCGTGATCTGGATCCGAATCCCACTTATTATAACCGTTATACAATTCGCCTGGGAAATCCTGAACTTGAGCCTGAATATACCAGTTCATATGAATTGGGTGCTCTGAAACGTTTCGGACGATCTTATCTTTCTTTGGATGGTTTTCACCGGATTACCAATAATAAAATTGACCGGTTTGAAAGCTTTGAAGATGGTATTTTTTACCTTAGAGCCGATAATTTTCATCAGGATTATTCAACAGGGGTGGAGCTGACTGGTAATATTAATTTCACGGAATGGTTACTGGTTAATGCTACTGTTTCAATGTACAACTATCGGATTACAGGAGAAATTAATGGGAATTCAATCGATCGTGAAAGTACCAACTGGAATAGCCGGATGAATACAACACTAAAATTCTCTGAAAATTCCAGGCTGCAGGTTAATGGGTTTTTCAGGGGACCATCGGTTTCAGCCCAGGGAGAATCCAAAGCTATGTTTTATTCAAATGTTTCATACCGGCACGAATTCTTCAACAGGAAGTTATCGGCAACTATAAGTGTTCGCGATCCTTTGGGTACAGCGAAGTTTGAACGTCAATCATATGGCCCTGATTTTAACAGCTGGTTTCAATGGAAACGTGAACCCCGCGTATTTATGCTTACCCTCAGCTACCGGTTAAATAATTTTAATTCAGATTCAAGAAACGGCGGAAACGGCGGAAATGGTGGAATGGATATGGATGGGGGAGAATTTTAAAAACCATGAATGATTTAAGGGCCATCATTTAGCTACCCAGGTTATTGTAACTTTTTTCACTCCCCAATCGAGTGCTTTTTGAATATCTGTACCCATATAAATATCAATTTTTTTCTCCCATCTGTCATTCATTCTATCCAGTACAATATATTTACCCGGAAGACCATCAATTTCTACTTTACTGTATTGAGTAAGGCCCATATTGAGCAGGTCTTTGGAAACGGCAATGCTTTTTACTTCCGGGCTTAGCATATCACCCCAGGCTGCCTGGAATGGAGTATCATCTGTTTGTTCAGGTACCGAATTGTAGGCAGTTGCCAATACCTCTAATGTCTTTTTATCTTTAATTGCGTCTGCCGAGGTAAGCATCATTTGAAATAACAACAACAATACAATACCTGTCAAACTTTTTTTCAGTGAATTAAAATTCATCGTAAACTTTTTTTTAATTAATAATTAATAATTCTTTGCGGTTTTATTTTTGTGTGTCAGGGTATTTTATAGGCTGACAAGTGATTCGTAAATAACAATTAAATGGTGAAAGATGTTTTCACTTAAATGTATTTATTTGATTATTAGTTTGTTGTGAGTTGGTAAACAATATTTAAGGCCATTAATTGCCAAAAATATATTATAGTTCAATTGCAAGAGGAAGTAAGCTTAAAATACAGAGTGATTAAATTCGAAATTCATTTTTTGTTTTATTAAGATATTCTGCTGCCAATTCCACTTCACGATACCAATCCTCTCCATATTTTCGGATAAGAGGTTCCTTAAGGAATTTGTATAGAGGTACTTGCAATGAATCGCCGCACTCGAGGCCAGGTTTACATATATCGAGCGATTCATAATTAAGCGCATCAAAACGCTTATATTCAGTAATGCGAATGGGAAATAAATGACAGGATAATGGCTTTCGGAATGAAATCTTTCCCTCATTGAATGCTTTTTCAATGCTGCATTTTAATATGCCTTTCTGATCGTAAAACGAATAGGCACATTGGCGTTTATTTACCAGGGGAGTTACCAAATCATTATCTTCATCAATAACTGAATTTCCCTGTTTTTCAATTTCCTCATTATGTTCTTTAGGAAGATATTGTTTAATTACAGGATAATTTTTCTGAATAATTTCGGCTTCTTCTGGAGTTAAAGGTGCACCTGAATCGCCTTCTACACAACAGGCTCCTTTACATTTAATCAAATTGCATACGAAGTTTTTTTCAAATATTTCCCTGCTGATTATGGTGCGTCCAATTTCAATCATAATTGATTTGTTTGAAAACAAAAAATATGCCAGATAAAATTTATCAGGAAGCGCCGGCATCACTAAGTGTTATGCACGTTTTGGTTATAGCAATCTTTTAATTTCTACTGAATTAAATTCTTACCGGTCATAACCTTTGGAATCTCAAGTCCCATAAGTGTAAGAAGAGTAGGAGCCACATCGGCAAGTATTCCATCCTGAAGGTTAACATTTTTCCTGTGGTTGCTCACGTAAATGCAGGGTACCGGATTTAGTGAATGCGCCGTATTTTCTGAACCATCCTCATTCAATGCATTATCAGCGTTTCCGTGATCTGCTATAATAAGTACATCGTAATTGCCTTCCAATGCAGCTTCCACAACTTCTTTGGTGCATTGGTCAACAGTTTCAATTGCTTTTTTTATTGCTTCATAAACACCGGTATGTCCAACCATATCACCGTTTGCAAAATTGAGACATATGAATTGGGCTTCTTTGTTTCTTAATTTGGACACAATGGCATCTTTGACTGCAGGTGCCGACATTTCGGGTTGAAGATCATACGTTGGTACCCTTGGAGATTGAATTAATATCCTGCTCTCCCCTTCAAATTCTTTTTCACGGCCTCCGCTAAAGAAAAATGTTACATGTGCATATTTTTCTGTTTCCGCTATACGGATTTGTTTAAATCCGGCATTTGAAACAACTTCTCCCATCGTTTCCGAAACATTCTCCTTGTTGAATATTACATTTACACCTTTAAATTCTGCATTATAATTGGTCATGGTATACCACTCCAAATCCATGGTTTTCATTCCAAATTCTGGTAAATTTTGTTGGGTAAATGCAATTGTTGTCTGACGAAGCCGATCGGTTCTGAAATTAAAACAGATCACCAGGTCGCCTTCCTGAATTGTGGCCAGAGGCTGATTGTTATCGTCGACTACTACAATAGGTTTCATGAACTCATCGGTAATGTCATTTTCATACGATTTCTTTACTGTTGCCAGCAGGTTGGTTGTTTTTTCCCCTTTCCCTTCAGTATATAAATCATAAGCAAGTTTTAACCGGTCGTAATTTTTATCACGGTCCATGCCATAATACCTTCCTATTACTGATGCAAAACGGGCTTCGGTGTTTTCTAAAGCCTCCATATCTTCTTTTAAGAACCCATAGCCTGAGCGTGGATCGGTATCACGCCCATCTGTCAGGCCATGCACAAAAATGTCTTTCAGCCCCATGTCGGTTGCAATCTGACAAAGAGCAATCATATGAGAACTTAATGCGTGTACTCCTCCAGAGCCTATCAGCCCTATGAGGTGGACTTTTTTATTATTATCTTTTGCGTAATTGTATGCTTTTATAATCTGGGGGTTTGTCCACAATGATTTATCTCTAATTGCACGGGTAATTTTTACCATGTCCTGGTAGAGGACTCTCCCTGCACCAATATTAAGGTGTCCCACTTCAGAATTTCCCATCTGTCCTTCTGGCAAGCCAACTTGTTCACCCGCGGCAAGAAGTTGTGAGTGCGGATAATTTTCTAATAGGAAATCCATAAATGGAGTGGAGGCCTGTGAAATGATATCACCTTTTGAACCATCACCTATTCCCCAGCCATCCAGAATAATCAGTATTGTTTTTTGAAATTCAGTCATTGTATACTATTTTTATTGTTTTAAAGAACGGACAAAAATATTTCTTTTTGAACCATTAAAAAAATAACAGTCAACTTGTTGTAAATGATTTAACAAATTATTTTTTCGGTAAATGATAAATAAGGTAAAAAAACCAAAAAAGCTGTCAGGAAAAATTCCTGACAGCTTTTTCTGTATAAATTCGACCTGTTAATAAAATTTAGCTCTTCTGTCGTCAATTTCAGCTTTTTCCTTGTGAATATTATATGCTTGTGAAGCGGCTCTGAAATTTATGTTTTGAGCCAGTCTCAGTTTTTCGTTTTCAAGATTCACGCTGCCATCCGAAACATCTGTAACTTCCACAACGAATACACCGTTGTTTCCTGCAACCGGCTGTGAGATTTCATTAGAAGACAGATTTGTAGCCGTACCAATTACGCGAGGTTCCATTCCTGCGCCAGGTACCTGGGTGGAATTAAAATTAATGTTGGCTGCATTTCTTATCTGAACATTAAGTTCTGAAGCAATTTCATCCAGGTTGGATTTTCCATTAATTGCTGCTTTGGCTTTTTCTACTAAAATTTGACTTTTCTTTTCATTTAAAACTGCCAGTTCAACACGTTCCCGTACGCTTTCAAAATCGGCAATGCCCTCCTCAGTGGCTGAAACCAGGGTGGCAATAACAAAATTATCACCCAAATCAAAAATTGTTGAACCTTGCTGGTCCTCAATAAGATTGCCTACTTTAGTGTCATAGGCAGCACGAATAAGAGGACGGGAATTTTCAATTCCTGGAATCTGCCTGTCGGATTCTCTTACAGAGGCAGTTCGTTTATTTAAATTTTGTTCATTAACAGCTGCTTCAAAACTTTCCCTTGTGAAAGTTTTGCCTGCAAACTCACTTGCTCGTGCATATACGTTTTGATAAGTTTGGGTACTTGGAGATACGTTTCGTACCAAATATGCTACCTGTACCTGCCTTGTTTCTTTTCCACGGTTTGTTGTTTGAACCAGGTGAATGCCAAACTGGGTTTGTACTATTGTGACCTGATTAACTTTATTGTTGAATGCAGCCTCCTCAAATGGTTTTACCATCTGGCCCCGGTTGAACCATCCCAATTCTCCTCCCTGAATGGCAGATCCCTGATCGGCTGAGTACACACTTGCGAGATTAGCAAAATTGCTGCCACTTTCAATGGCTGTTTTCAAACTGTCGGCCAGTGCCTGCATCTGTGCCAATTCCGCTTGTGTATTGACTTGCAATAAAATGTGACGGGCTTCTACTGAATCAGGCACCATTGCCGAAGCATGCAGCTTTGCCAGTTTAAATGCATTGTTTTCAAAATAAGGCCCGAAAATATCATTTACATTTGCATCTCCTTCAAAAATCCATTGTGCAATATCCTGGGGCAGGTCATTTTGTTTATACCAGGTATCATCAAAATTTTCGTCTGAATTTGAATTTACAAATGAAACATTATCGGTTGCATTTGCGAAATCTGAAACAATATCATTTATCCAGGCTTCTGCCTGTTCATGATCTCTCTTTGAAGGAGATACGGGGAAAATTACATATTCAATTCTCCGGAGTTTTTCCTGTTTGTAATTTTCTTTATTCCGGTTGTAATAATCTCTTAACTCTTTTTCTGAAACAACTACCTGACTATCGGCAACTGAGTTGTGGTTCAGGACAATATAATTGAAAGTAACCTGTTTATTTCTGGCTTCCATACTTTTTTCTGCTTCCAGCCCCGTAACATACAGTCCTTTGCTTACCAGGTTATTGTATTTGGACTGTATTCTCTCGTCAACAATTTGGTCTTCAAGGTATAGCCAATACTGCCGTTGCTCTGGCGGAACATCTGTTTCAAGATTTCTTAAAAACTGAACTACAGCACTACGATCGACCTGTCCGGTATTTGGATTACGAAACAGTTGCTGTATAATGGGATGTAGATTGGTTCCCTGAAGCATATCAAAGAGTTCCTCTGAACTAACGCGAATGCCTAATCTGTTATATACATCAGACATGATTTGATCACGTACAATATTCTGCCAGGTTTGTTCCCTTACCTGTACCCATGTTTGTTCATCAAGTTGGTTCTGCTGACTATTCATCCGGTAAATATCTCCAAGTCTTTCTACTTCACGTTGAAATTCAGGATATTGAATGGTTTCCCCATTTATTTCACCAATTTTCAGCTGGTTTCCCTGAAACATGGAAGTTCCACCCTGAAACATATCACCAAGTACAAAGGCGGCAAGTGAAATTCCAATTACAATTGCTACCAATAATCCTGCTCTCGTCCTAATCGTTTGTAACGTTGCCATTGATTTACAGTTCTTTTAATGCAGTTTTTACTTATTTTTTTTCGAGCTACGAAGATAGTAATTTTCGAAAGAATCCATAGGATTTTAATTTTTTTCAGACTTCGCTAATAAACTTGCTATTTTGATGGAAATCAGCAGTTAAGTATGGTGAATCTTTGACTATGTATTTTAATAAACAGGAAAATTTCTGAAAATTTGTTGAAAGATAAGCTTACTGATCATCAAATTGAAGTATTTGCCCATCAGTTGGTTTTGTGGGTTGGTCATGGGAACTGGATATTGTGGTTGTATCTGCTGATGCCGGGGGTGAGTCATCCACCTCAATATATATTGTACCTTTGGGGTTTTTAATTCTCCAGTTTTGCATTGATTGGTCGGATTGAAAACCTATCCCGGTGATTATCTGATCGCTGCGTATAATCCGTACAAACTCTTCCGTATATATTCTTTCGGACCTTTCTTCCCATATCAGGTGCTCAGTTTTAAGGGTATCACCCTGTGCATTGGTTGCAATAACATTATTTTTAGCTTCCCACTTTTCTTCCTTTACAAAATTTTTTGCATAGTTGGCAGTAATGCTGGAAATAACATTCTGGTTTTCGTCGTATTTAATGAGTTCAATTCCTTCGGGGAATTCTACAAATGTACTGCCATCAATATCAAACTGCATGAGTTTAGGAGCTTTTAAAAAGAAGCGAACTTTCCCGCTGTCGGTATAAAGTGTTTCAAAATTTGATGCTTCCACTATGGGCAAATCCTCAGGCGATGAAAATGCTTTAATCTTTTCGAGGTTATTCTCACAAGCCGATAAAAGAATTGCAGTCCCTGCGAGAAGGACTGCAATTCGCAGTATTTTAATTCTTTTAAGTATTTTAAAATCTGATTTTAGTTGTTTCATTTATCCAACCTCCTACTTTGTAGGTTTGACCAGCCTGTAGCCCAAGGAAGAAAGCTTCTTCTTTGCTGGGGAAATATTTACGGTAGTCGCTTGCTTTTTTAGAAGCATCTACGGCACAGTCACCATGTGCACGTGCTCTTTCATAGTAATCGTTTGCTACCCAAAATACGCTGGCTTTTTCAAAATCATTTTCTCCAAAATCCCGGCTGGCTGCAACATAAATGTCACCAATCAACATCAATGCTTCACAATAACCTGGATTGATTTCAAGAGCCTGTCGTGCATATTTTCTTGCTTCCTGTAAATTATGCTCTTTTGCAAAAATAACTGCAGCAAATTCATAGTAATATTTTGAAAGCATTTCCTTATTCGATTCCTGTTGCATTGCCTGCTGGTAGAAATCTTTTGCTCTTTTTATTTCATCACTTCTAACTGCTCTGCGTGCCATATTGTAGGCTGCCTCTGCCGATGGCTCCAGCTGATACAACTGGTCGGTAGCCTGTGCAAAAAGGTCTGTTTGGTCACAATTAGCAGCTCTCAGGCGGCGAAGCATGCCTTTAACAAAATCAGCATCGTTTTTATTTTCATTGAACTGAGGTGTGAAAATACTTACCAGGGCATCACAATCGGCTGCACCTGATGAACCAAATATCTCTTCAACAAATGCCTGAACTTGTGAGGCATTATTAAGTCTTTCCTGATCGGTTTCCTCTGCTTTTATTTTTTCGAGAATCTCATTGCTGGTATTGTAATTCTTAACAACAGATTCTTTAGGTATTTCATTCAGCAAGAAAAGTGAGCGGGTGGTTTGCATTAGAAGTACCAAAACCGGTAATTCAGTATCTTTGCCTCTCTCGCTAATTGATTCCTGAATCCAGTTATAGCCTTTTTGCAGGGTTTCCTTCAATTCATCGTTGCTTTGATCCCGGTCACTGCCCAATTTATATTTAAGCCAATGCGTAGCTTTTCGACCCAATACATATCCTTCTTCGCCAAAATGTTTAATTCGTTTATCGTAAATTTTCATCATCTCATCGATGAACTTTTCTTTCTCAGCCTGTGAATCAGCTTCCTCTATGAATTTTTCGTACATATTCACCCCACGTATGTACAAATTTAATGTGGATTTGGGATATTTATTGTACAATTGCCTCCAGTGCGGGAGTGCTGATTCGTAATTTTCCTGTTTGTAAAACTCATTAAACAAGGATAATTGATTCATAAATTCCCTGTCCTGATCTTTTATTAATTCTTCAGCTGATTTAAGAACTACATCATCACCTGCCTCATTATTACTGTCACCAGGTATGTTTCCGTCAAATGCGAAATCAAACTGATTTCCTGTTTTATCTGAAATATCCAGCCTTTCTGATTGTGTAACTGACGAAAATTTTATCCATCTGGTTCTTTCATGTGCTTCCACTTCATATTTGCCGTCAAAACTGGTCATCATTGAGCTACCCCTTTGTGCTTCAACGGTCACTCCGGCTGCAGGTTCTCCATTATTATAAACAGTACCTGTTATAACTCTTTGTGCCTGCAGAGTGATAGCGGATGTCATCGCTATTGAGGCGATTAGAAGTGTTATGCGAAAAACTGATTTCATAGTGTTATAAATTTTATTGTTTTTTTAATCAAATCTCCTTTGTATAAACCACAGATCATATAAATTCACACTTAGATTAAACTTTGCATAATTTTCAAGAACCAGGTTATTTTGTTTTGTCCCTTTTTTTCCAATTTCAGCCGAAATGTTTATGGTTGAACTTGAACGGTATACCGGCAATCCTACTCCAAATGTTATGCCAAAATCCCTAATGTCTTGGCCACCAAGAGTAAGGTATGATTTCTCATATTTTGCGCCGGCCCGATATGCAATACGGTTTAATAAACTTTGTATTGAAAACCGGTTAGGAATCCATTCGGCTCCAATAGCAAATTTATCCAAATCTGTTAATATTCCAGCACCTGCACCTGGAATATTTGATTTCGACCATTGTTGATGATAATAATCTGCATTGATTTCAAAAACATTTTGTTTGACATAGGATACTCCAAACCCATAAGTTAATGGAAATTCAACGGTTATTTGATTCTGAAAATTTATTGTATCTCTTTTTGAGTCGGTAATGTTCGTTCCCTGTTGAAGAATGGTTAAATATTTTGATCTTAATTCTGAATAAAAGCCGGTATATTTCGGGCTTTCAAAAACGGCGGCAAGGATAAGCCTTTCGTTCCCGCTCATCTGGATGGTGGCCTGGGTGCCCAGTGTTACACTGAAATCGCGCAATCTGAGGGATTCGAATTTATGATTGTTGTAAAATCTGCTGCCAACCGGGAAAATAGTTTCTGAATTCCGGTTTAACATACCGAAAAGGTAATTGAAATTTGCTCCTACTGAGAAATTTTTAAAAGGTTCCAATCCAAAACCCAGATATGCTTTCGATAAAGATCCTTCTCCGGAATAGCGGTTTAAAATATTACCGGTGTTTTCAATCGTTTCCTGCACATCTACATTGTATCCTACATCTGAATAGGGTGTCAACCCGAGGGATGTTCCAAGCCAATTGGTAATCTGGAAATTCATGGCGAAGTAGCGAAAGTTGATATCTGTCGCATTCATGCTGTTTAAATCGTTACTGAAGTTTGAAAATTTCCCAAATAAACCAAATTCAAACATAAAACCAAGTGAATCGACGGTGCTGTATGATGCCGGATTTGCCATATTAATCTGCTGGTTGTTCCTGCTGGCGAGTGAGGCTCCTCCCATGCCTGTAGTCCGTCCAAAACTGTATGGCTGAAGTTCGCCAATCCCAAACCGCGAGTACGGCGAACTGGTGTTGTTGTTAAATTGAGCAAATAATAAAAACGGCAGAAAAAATAATCCTGCCAGTAGACTTACATTTCTAAATATCCCCATTATGTTCTAATATGCGGTTTAATCCGATGGCTATTAAATTGTAATGTGCAAAGAAAGAATTTTTTAATTTCTTATCAAAGAATTTGGTATTCCCTCCTGTGATAATAACGTATAATTTTTTATAAAATTCTTTAAATGCATTTATTGCATTATCCACTTCGTAAATTACTCCGTTTTGCACTCCTGCCTGAATTGCCTCAGTTGTTGTTTGTCCAAAAAGTTCTTTGAATTCAATGTTGTCGACCAATGGTAATCTTCCGGTGAACTGATTAAGTGCTCTATAACGCATTTCCAAACCGGGTGAGATATTCCCTCCAAGATATTGCTTCTTGTCGTTTACAAGATCATAAGTTATGGCTGTTCCTGCATCAATAATAAGTATATTGGAGTCAGGATATAAATGTGCAGCGCCAACTGCTGCAGCCACCCGGTCCTTTCCCAGTGTGTCTTTTGATTTATACATGATTTCAACAGGAAGCAAGGTATTCTCCTCAAGTTCAATGAAGGTTTTGAACCTTTGTTGGAAATATGCCTTGAGCTCCGGGGAGTAATCTTTTACTGTACTAAGTATTGCGCTTTTGATGGCAGGATATTCGTTGAGAAGGTTATCGATATGAGATGGCAGTAATTCATCCAATGCTGTTGCAACGATTTCTTCTCCACGATCAAAAATTGAAAGCTTTGTTCGTGTATTCCCTATATCGATTATCAGATTCATTTCAATCAATTATCCTTTGGCTGATATCCAAAGCTTTAACTGAATGAGTTAGTGCACCTATGGAAATATAGTTTACTCCCGTGGCTGCTACTTTCCGAATTCGTTTTAAGGTCATATTTCCCGAAGCTTCAATTTTTGCCCTTCCGTTAATCAAATCAACAGCTTCCTTCATTAATTTAGAGCTCATGTTGTCAAGCATGATGATATCTACATCGGCATCCAGTGCTTCCTGTACCTGTTCCAGGTTCGAAGTTTCCACCTCAATTTTAATGCTTTTAGGAATTCTGGAACGGATGGCATCAACGGCCTGTTTTATTCCACCTGCTACCTGGATGTGATTGTCTTTAATCATAACCATGTCATATAAACCGAAGCGATGATTTGAAGCCCCTCCCATGCGAACGGCATATTTATCAAGATGCCGGTAACCTGGTAAGGTTTTTCTGGTATCTAAAATTTCTACTTTGTGCCCTTCTACTTCCTTCATGCATTTGTTAGCATAGGTGGCAATACCTGACAAACGTTGCAAAAAATTTAGCGCTTTTCTTTCTCCTGTGAGCAGCGCCCTGTAATTTCCCTTCAATTCCACAATAACATCGTCTGGTTTTACCCTGCTTCCATCCGGAAGAATTACATTCCATTCAATGTCTTTATCAAATTTTTTAAATACCATTTCTGCAACAGGAAGTCCGGCAATTACACCTTCTTCCTTGGCTACCAAAATAGCCATTTTACTTGAATTCGGGGGTACCAGGTTATTGGTGGTTATATCGCCATCACCTATGTCTTCAGCATAAGCCAGGTCAAATAGTATTTCAGCTGATTTCAGCGTTTTTTCATCCATCATTTTTCTCTCTTCTTACGGGTTCATATCGAATTTCTTTACCTATTTGCTGTATAATATGCACAGCCAAATCCGGATTTACATTAGGAAAATCAGTCCGGATGTGTCCACCCCTGCTTTCATTGCGTATTAAAGCAGCTTTTGCTATTAAACTGCAAACGGTGGCGATGCTTTTTATTTTTAACAGGTTGTAATCATTTTTGTGATCTTCAAATTTTCTTGTAATCTCATTGAAATTTTTAATTGCTTCAGCAAGCCCTTTTTTATTCCTTACCACTCCCAGATTTTTCATCATCTGACTGGCAATAGTATTCTGAATCTCCAGAAATTTTTCTTCATTTTCTGTGTTCAAATTCACTGGTACTACATCAGGCAGCGATTCAGGGATTTTATCTGATTTAAATGCAGAATCACTGGCACGTTTGCCGAAAACCAGGCACTCGAGCAGCGAGTTACTTGCCAGCCTGTTAGCTCCCATTACCCCTGTGGACGCGGCTTCACCACATACGTAAAGCCCTTTTATATTGGTTTCTGCATCTAGATTGGAATGCACTCCACCGACCATATAATGTGCCGCAGGTGAAACAGGCAACAGGTCAATAGTAAGATCAAATCCCAATTCCTTTAAATGAAGGTAAATATTTTTAAACCTTTTCTTAATTTTTTCCGGGTCCAGATGCTTCAAAGACAGGTAAATGGAGTCTTTTTCTGATTTTTGTATTTGTTTAAATATATTATAAGCTACAACATCCCGTGGTGCAAGTTCAGCCAGCGGGTGAACATCTTTCATAAAACGTCTGCCTTCCTGGTCGAGTAAATAGGCCCCTTCACCCCGTACAGCCTCACTAATCAGGTATGCCTCTTTTCCCGGAACATAAAGTGCAGACGGATGAAACTGGATAAATTCAATATCAGAAATCTGAGCTCCTGCTTCCCATGCCAGAAAAATTCCATCGCCTGTAGCTGTATGTGGATTGGTTGAGCGGGCAAAAATTCGTGAAAGACCTCCGGTTGCAAGAATTACGGCTCTGGTTTTAAAAAGTATGTTTTCCCCTGTTTTAAAATTCAGTGCCTGTAAACCAACAATACCATTTTCCGATTTCAACAGCCTTACAGCAGTTGTATATTCAAATGGCCGGATGTTTTTTTCTTCTCTTACTTTATTTAAAATAAAGCATGTTAATTTTTTCCCTGTAGCATCACCTCCTGCATGTAAAATCCTGCGTTTACTATGCCCTCCCTCTAATCCAAAAATCAGCTTGCCCTCTTTTTTATCGAACTGCATACCCATTTCAATAAATTCAAGTACACGGTCTTGACCCTCTTCTACCAATAATTTCACAGCATCTTCATCACACAATCCTCTGCCGGCAACCAACGTGTCTTTCATGTGGAGGTCAGCAGAGTCATCACTCCCTATTGCTGCAGCTATTCCCCCCTGGGCATAGTATGAATTGCTGGTATCAAGTTCTGATTTGGTGACTATGGCAACTGAACCAAATTTTGAAGAATAGTAGGCCGAAGTTAACCCCGCAAGGCCACTCCCTATTATAACTGTATCGAATTCAAATACCTGCATTAAAGAATTGATTTTAAATGCGCGGCAAAGTTACTATTTCTTTTAAGTATTGTTCTTTTTTACTAAAACCTTTTTCTCTGGGTTATTATGATAGGATAGACGGGTAAACATATTTACAATACAACAGGACAGGCAATTCTCTTGTCCAGGATTTAATTCAGGAAAGCATACTTAATTATCTTAAATAGAATAATAAATGAAATGGCTTGTATCCCTAGATGAGGAAACAACATAAGTGAAATTTTTCACTCCTTTAAGGAATAACGAATTAAAAATACTGGTTGAAAAGTCGCTAAACATATTCCATAATCCGTCCTGATATCTGCATCAGGGAAATTTCTGCCAGCTTGGTTTGAAATTTAATGGAAATAAGTCTTTCTTCTGCATCAAGCAGGCTCTTTTGTACCTCACGCAGTTCAAGACCTGAAAGTGCTCCCAGCCGGTAACGTTCAAGTGCAATCTCAAGGTTCTCGCGGGCAACATTCAGATTCTGTTCCTCCATTTGCACCAGCTTTAAATTGTTCTCATATGCATAATAAATGGTAAGCAATTCGGCTTTCACTTCCTGTTCAATTTCCTGCAGCTGGTAAATACGGTTTTCAATATCAATAATGGCATTTGCTCTTTCCCTCCGGCGGTTGAATCCGTTGAAGATATCCATACCCAAGGTAACACCGTAGTTAATTACCCTGTTTTGTTGGCTACTTAATGCCAACTCCCCGTAGTCACTGATTGTTCCTGAACCGTAACCCCTGTAGTTGTAATTATACCCCGATGAAAGGCTGAGGTAGGGATAGGAGCGGGAGGCAATAATTTTATAATCGAGTTCTGAAATAACCTGAGTTTTTCTGGCAATCTGCAGGCTGGTATTGTATTCCATCATTGATTCAAGCAAATCTTCATAAATCAGTCTTGGATTATAATTAATGGAAGTGTCCTCCAATACAATATTTTCTTCCAGGTTCTCCAGCGACATCAAAGTTTTTAGTCTTACTTCGGATTCCAGGATGGCTTCATTCTGCCTGGCAAGCCGTGAGCTGTCGGCATTCAGGTAAACAATCGACTGCAATAATTCAAGTTTGGATGAAGCACCCAGAAGATAACGTTCTTCATCGATTCGTGCACGCTCCCTGGATAGTGAGACGGCATAATCCATATTATTTGACAGGTTAAGTTGCTGAATTTGATAGTAATATTCTGAAACAATCCGGGCTACCAGGTTCTCCATTGCTATCTGAGTGTTCAATTCACCCATCTGCTTTAACTCACTCAGTCGTTGCCATGAAGTTTGAATGCTAAACCCTCTGAACAGGGGCATGTCAAGGTTAACTGCTGCAGAGGCTGTTGTATTGTGAATTCCATCGGTATTTCTTTGCGAGCCGTCGTTCATCTTTTGGGTTGTAGATGTTACATTGCCGCCAAACCTGTTGGTGGTGGTGACTGAAGGTAAAAATCCGGCATTCCCCCTGGTGTAATTGTTTTCTGCAATTTCTTCACGGTTACGGGCTACTTTTACCGAAAAGTTCTGCTCCAGACCGGTTACAATTGCCCGGCTGAGATCATAAATTTCCTGAGCAGTAACTGGTTCAATCAGGGAAAGGCTCATTAAAATAAGTATTGTATTAAGCAGGGATTTTAGATTCTTCAATGCTGTCTGCATTTTCATTAATGTTTTTTGATTCACTTGAAATTAACAGGTAAATACCTGGTACAACATACAGTGTTAGGATGGTTGCAATAACAAGGCCCCCGACTACAGCAGTACCCATTGCCACCCGGCTTTGAGCTCCTTCTCCAAACCCCAGGGCAAGTGGAAGAATACCCAGAATGGTTGAAAGGCTGGTCATTAGAATGGGGCGGAAACGGGCTGCCGAAGCATATTGTATGGCTTCCCGCTTATTCATTCCGGCCAGTTTACGCTGGTTGGCAAATTCAACAATCAGAATACCGTTCTTCGATACCAGCCCTATGAGCATGATGATACCAATTTGACTGAAAATGTTCATAGTAATGTTAAAATACCACATGAACAACAAAGCTCCTGTCAAAGCCAGCGGTACAGTCATCATAACTATAATCGGGTCTTTGAAGCTTTCAAACTGTGCTGAAAGGACCAGAAAGATAAGCACGATGGCCAGTACAAAAGCAAACATCAGACTCGATGAACTCTCCATAAAATCTTTTGAATCGCCGGCGAGGGCAGTACGGAAAGAATCGTCAAGCACTTTGGCTGCAATCTTATCCATTTCTTCAAGGCCTTCACTGATGGTATGTCCATCAGCAAGATTGGAGGAAACTGTTGCAGCCACAAAACGGTTGTACCGGTAGAGCTGTGGGGGAGCTGTTGATTCCCTTAAAGTAACGAAGTTATCGAGTTGAACCATCTGGCCCTTATCATTTCTTACGTAAAGAGATTTCAAATCGAGCGGTTTATTGCGATCCTGTCTGTGCAATTCACCCAATATCTGATATTGTTTCCCATTCATAATAAAGTAACCGAAGCGTTGCCCGCTGAGTGCAAGCTGAAGTGTCTGCCCGATATTCTGGGTTGAAACACCCAAAAGGTTTGCCTTATCCCGGTTGATTTCAATCTGGAGTTCCGGTTTCGTGAATTTTAAATCCACATCTGGCATCACAAAAATAGGATTACTGTTTACTTCGGCCATGAATTCGGGAAGTATCTCTCTCAGCTTATCAATTGTAGGAGCCTGGAGTACATACTGGATTGGTGGTCGTGCCCTTCTTCCACCGAAAGTTGACTGCTGGACTACATTTGCCCTTGCTCTGGTTTTCTTACGGAGTTCGGCAGTCAGCTGACTTGCTATCTCCTGCTGTGAACGTGTTCGCTGAGAGGGATCTGTTAATGTAACCCTAACAAATGCAAATGTTCCCCGAACCATAGTGGTCACTTTGTCACGCTCCGGAATAGCTTCCTCAACAAGCTTTCCGATATCTTCTACATAATCAAGGGTGTATTCATAGGTGGCTCCTTCGGTTGTTGTAACTCTGGCATTCATTTGTGAACGATCCTCCAGCGGAGCCATTTCGGCAGGTATTACCTTCCATAAACTGAAAATAAGGAAGAAGGAACCTATGAGGATTGCCAGAGAAATATATTTGTATTTCAGAAAATTATTAAGCGAATTTTGGTAAGTATTATTGAGTCTGACATAGTATTTCTCTGACCAGTTGTAAAAGCGGTTGTGCTTTTGCCTTGACTTTAACAGTTTGGTAGAAAGCATTGGGGTAAAGGTAAGAGCTACAAACGATGAAATGGCAACGGCCCCTGCTATTACGATGCTAAATTCCCGAAATAGCCTACCGGTCATGCCTTCAAGGAAAACAATAGGGAAAAACACTGCAACCAGTGTGATAGTGGTGGCAATGATTGCAAAAAATATTTCATTGGACCCTGCCAGTCCTGCCTGCTGTGGGGTCATACCCCGTTCTATCTTTACATAAATGTTTTCCATCATTACAATGGCATCATCTACAACCAGCCCGATGGAGAGTACGATAGCCAGTAAAGTCAGTACGTTTATAGTAAACCCTGCCAGGTACATGATAAAAAAGGAACCAATAAGTGAAACGGGTATAACCAGTATGGGTATAATGGTTGTTCTCCAGTCGCGTAAAAAGAAAAAGATAATAACAACTACCAGGAAGAATGCAAGGAATATAGTTGTTTTTACTTCATTTATGGATGAGCGGATGTATTTGGTATTGTCAAATCCGATTTCTATTTCAACATCATCGGGAAGATCTCTTTTAATAAACTCAAGTCTTTCATAAACATCATCAACAATATCAATATGATTTGCTCCCGGCTGGGGGATGATTATGGTAGCGATCATAGGTATCCCGTTCATTTTCATAATACCTCTCAGGTCTTCCGGACTGAGTTCTGCCCTGCCTATATCTCTGACACGAATGAGTTGGTCGCCTGTTTGTTTTAATATCAGATTATTAAATTCCTGGGGGGTAGTCATCAAACCCATTGTACGTATGGTAAGCTCGGTGGTATTACCTTCAATACTGCCTGCAGGTAACTCAATATTTTCGCGCATAATGGCATTTCGAACATCGAGTGGTGTCATCTGGTAACCGGCAAGCTTGGCAGGGTCGAGCCAGATGCGCATGGCGTAACGTTTTTCTCCCCATATCCCCACTGAACTCACCCCTGAAATTGTTTGCAGCTGTTCCTTAAATGTGAGATCGGCAATTTCTGACAGTTCAAGCAATGACCTTTTTGGGCTCTTAACAGCAATCATCAGGATTGGCTCCGCATCTGCATCGGCTTTCGATACGGTGGGAGGGTCGGCATCCCGTGGCAGAAACCGCTGTGCCTGTGATACCTTATCGCGAACATCGTTTGCAGCGGTTTCCAGGTCTACCGACAATTCAAATTCAACTGTAATCCGGCTCCTGCCCTGACTGCTGTTGCTGGTGAGGGTACGGATTCCCGGAATTCCGTTTATAGATTGTTCCAGTGGCTCGGTTATCTGGCTCTCAATTACATCGGAATTAGCTCCCGGATAGGATGTGTTGACAGAAATAATGGGAGGGTCAACACTGGGAAACTCCCTTACCCCCAGAAAAGTCATCCCTATTGCCCCGAAAAGTAATATTACGAGGGAAAATACAGTAGCCAGTACGGGCCGTTTTATACTTAAGGACGAAAGACTCATAATTCACTAAGTAAATGTTGATTGGTAACTAACGTATCCAGCTGAATTGAAAGTCCTTCCCTGAGCTGGAGGATAGCTGTGGTTAACAGTGTATCACCAAATTCAAGACCTCTTGTTATCTGTATGTGCGATTCGGTGCGCAGACCGGTCGATACTTTTCGCTCTGCAGCTTTTCCGTTTTTTACAATGTAAACCTTTTCTCCTTCCATTTCAGGAATCAATGCTTCAGTTGGAATGGAAATCGCACTGTCAATTTGCGACAACAGTGCCCTTACACTGGCAAACCTCCCGGGCTTCAGCTCTTCATTTGTGTTTGGATAGAGGGCACGTACTACAATGGTACGTGTATTAACATCTACCTTGGGGTCAATGGCGTATACTTTTGCCCCGAACGTTTCGGAATATCCGTCAATGGCAAACTGAATGGGAAACCCTGCAGTAACTTCGCCGGCATACCTCTCGGGAATGGAAAATTCAATCTTTAGGGGACTGATTTTTACCAGCCTCACAATTCGTGTCTGGGTAGTTGCAAAGGCTCCTTCGCTTATTAAACGCAACCCCACAATGCCGTCGAAAGGGGCGCGCAACTCTGTTTCGGCAATACGGGCTTCCACAAGCATAATGTCGGCTTCTATTGTCTGAAGCTCAGTGGCCACCTGGTCGTAGCTCTCGCGGCTTATGGCATCACGGTCGAGTAATTGCCGCTGTCTGAACTCCCGTTCTTCTACCAGCTTCTTCTGAGCCTGCAGTTTCATCAGCTGTGCCTGCAACGGTTTGTCGTTTATCTTTGCCATCAGAGTGCCTTTTCTGACACGGCTTCCTTCTTCAAAAAAGATACCTACTATTTTGCCAGAAGCTTCAAAAGCCAGATCAACTTCCTCATCGGGTAAAAGCGATGCCGTGCTGTAAATCATCTCGTTCATACGGGTGGGTACCAGTACATATCCGCTGGCATACAATACCTGTGGTCCTCCGCCCATTCGTAGGCCTGGCTGCGGTCCGGAACCGGATTCCTGTCCAAACATCGGTTTTAGTTTTGGATAAAATATGATTCCGGCAAGTACCAGTATCAGAACAATAGTTATAGAAGTCCTAAAAACATTTTTTGTTGCCACGTGCTTTACTATTTTTTATTTAATGCGTTATTTTCTTCAGGTTTTACTGATTGTTTCAAGGCCTTTTGACTATCGAAGACAGAAAAGGTTAAATTGGAAAATTAAAAAAATAAATCTTTTCGATTTCCTTCTGCTAAACGTCCGACGCTTGCATAAATGTATGTCAGTTTGTTAGGAATGGCAAATATAATTAAAATATATGCTTCCCATGAGAATTATTGATAGAATCATTTCCAAAAAAAATCAAGTTAAAGTTAATTCTGACAAAGATTCAATGGAGTTAAGAACTGGCAAACCGGGAAACTACAGGAACATTTTTTATCCGATTTGTTAGATTTTAAAATTCAATTAATTGAAAATTGCAGTTTTAATTTCAGGCTCTTTCATGCCGGCTCTGGTTTTTATTGAGATGGATAAAATAATAAGGATACTATATGTAAATGAATCTGAGGAGGGAAACCTTTAAAAGTACCGGGTATTATTATTTATGCAAAATAATTGGTGTTTGGCTGGCTCTGCAGAGATTTATGTAATATTAATCTTTTGTCAGAAAATAATGAATGAAACCTAAAAAATAATTGTACCTTTAATAATACCAATTGACCTGGCAAAATGTATCTTATCAGAGATGAATTCTCTGCTCAAAACCGGAAATTCCAACCTTCCCGGTTTAACCTGGTAACAGGTGACATTTTTTGAACTTCTCATGTCTATATGACATGGCCTTTTTAAACCCTTTTTAAACCCTTTCAGCTTTCTAACCCATAAATTTTTAATACAATCTTTCAGCCAATGAAAGTAAATTTTACCTCAATTCATGTTTTGGTATAGATTCTCTTTTACACTTTTCATGAACCCTCCGGTTAATTGCAATCGCTAACTCTGTTTGTGATTTGTCAATGTGCTGTAATACACAACAATGATGATTGGGATATTTTATTATTCAGATTAAAAAATCAACATTATGAGAATGAAAACAATGCTAATTTTTTTAATGACTATTCTTTTCCATTCATTTTTCGCTTACGGGCAGATGGATGTTTGGAAGGATGTGGTTACAGCAGCTGAAAAAGAATATGCTGCTTATCTTGAAAAGATCCCGGCAAACAAAGAATTGCTTTACGGTTTCAATAACAGGGATGAATTCAACAAAGTGAAATTGGGTAAACCATACCAACTATTGACTCTAAATGAAGAATTCTTCAGTGATCCTGTCCTGACAGATAAAAACTACCTCAGCCCATCGGGTGACTGGCGAATTCCATTGATAATTGACAGTGAATACAGAGCACTTTTAACTGTTGCGCAAATTGATGGTAACTGGAAAATAGTTGGACTTGGCGCTGCTTCGCTTGCAAAGGAGTTGGATGCATTTGAAAAAGACCATCCTTCAAATCTGCCCTATGGGAAGATATTCAGGGTATATCAAAGTGTAAGTGATTTTATGCTTCTTCCTTCAAAGGATGATCCTTTATCACTGGATGTGATTCCTCTTAATTCTGCAATAAATTCACTGGCTGAAAATGGAAAGTCCTTTTCATCACTTAAATTGAAACGTGCACTGCCATTAATTAAGGAAAATATCAAAAACAAATAAACCTTATTACTATGAGAAAAATATTGTTTCATTTAACACTGATAATATCCTTAACCTTTGCAATAAATGTTGTAAACGGACAGGTGCTGGATGTTCCTGAAACCATTCAGGAACATTCTATGTGGTGCTGGGACGCTTCTTCAGTTTGTATTCTGAATTACTATGGATATGTATTTACCCAATGTGAAATCGCCAACTGGGCTTTCCTGAGAAGTGATTGCTGCGGGGAGCCCATCTTTCACTGGGTAGTGCCTGACGGTACAACAGACCCTCCCAGGCACCCCTGTAACAGTGGAAATTATCTTTATAACCATAGTGACCACGATATCGATGACATTTTGTTGCATTACGGAGGCATTTCATCTTCGGGGAGTGAAAGTGAGCTTACACAACCGGAGGTTCAGGCTTTAATTCTTTCGGGAATGCCTTATGTTTTCAGGTGGGACTGGACAGGTGGAGGAGCTCATGCATTGGTTGGACATGGTATTGTAGATGATGATGTTTTTTATATGGATCCATGGCCGGGAGAAGGACTTTTAATCGGGAATTATGGCTGGATGGTATCAGGTGGTGGACATAACTGGACCCGGACTCTTGTTATGAACAGCTTTCCTGAAAGATACGATTTTTATGTAGAGAACGCAGAGGTTGAAGAGTCATGTGTGGGGCCAGGGGCACAAATCACAGTGAGTTGCAATCAATGTTATGCGGGCTCAGCGTTGAATACTGCTATCGGAAATGTAAGTGTCGGATATTTTTTGTCGGAAAATAATTCTTTTGATCCATTAACTGATATTTACCTGGGAAGCAATATTTCATCCCTGGGAACCGACAGCAGGTGTAATTTCGAAACAGCAACTCTTGTTATTCCGGAGGGAACATCTGCCGGTATGTATTATGTATTGTTTGTTGCTGATTATGATAATCTGTTCCCTGATGAAACCAATGTTGAGAATAATATTGCTTTCGGACTATTGCAAATAGATGATATAGCTCCAACATTGATCTGTTCACCCAATGCAGTAAGATCGTCTGATTCCGGAGAATGTACTTATACAATTTCAGAAACCGAATTTGACGCCACCGCAACCGACAATGGTACCATTGAAACGCTCACCTGGGTTCTTGCCGGGGCAACAACAGGCTCGGGAGACAATACTTTGGACGGAGCAGAATTAAATTTTGGAATAAATACGGTCACCTGGACAGCAACGGATGAATGCGGGAACATCAGCATATGCCAGCACATGATTGATGTAAGCAAGATTGTCACCATCACGGAATTAACTGTGAATCCCTCAACTCAGCATTATAGCGACCTGGTGGAATTCAACGCTTCCATCTACCCGGGCCAATGTCCTGGTGCGGGACAGGCAGCCACTCATGTGACCTTTTATGTGGAAGCGCAGCCGATGGGCGACCCGGTTCTGCTGGCACCTGAAGGTGGCTATTTAGTGGCCTCAGCGACCTATGCGCTGCTTGACCTGCCGGGATATGAAGGAACAATGGATCCAAACCCGGCACTTAATCCAAAACTGGTAACAGCAGTATTCAGCAACATCGATTCTGACTTCGAAGTGGATAATCCAACCGCCGGCTTAACTATCCTGCCTGAAAACGCCTGCGCTATCTATGCAGGGGTTTATTATGCGTCTACGGGGTCTGTGAATTCCGATGAAGCTACAGTGGTTCTGGCAGCCATAGTTGTGGAAGAGGTTGACGGGCATGCCGGTGATTTTTTTAATACAACGTTCGTTCAATTCTTGGCAGATGGCAGAGAGATTGCTACGGTACCTGTTACTCCGGTAACCGAGGTGGATGGTGAATTGCCAATTGGCGAAATCGGAGCTTCTTCTGCAATCGGAGCTGCTTCATATGAATGGAATGGTGTACCTGTCGGTGTTTATGACATCAGGGTTAAGCTTACCGGATACTATACCAACGATCCTTCAGGAGACTGTGACGGAGAAGCAATAGTAACTGTTGGGCAACCGTCGTCTGATTTTATATCCGGAGGAGGATATGTCGTTCTCGAAAATCCCATGGGACTGGCAGCAGGCGATATCGGCTCGAAGAACAATTTCGGGTTCACTGTGAAGTACAATAAAAAAATGACCAATCTACAGGGAAATATCAACACCATCATACGCAGAACTGAGGCAGACGGACAACATATTTACCAGGCAAAGGGAAATGTGATGAGCTCTCTTGCAGTTAATGACAATACCGCTGTTTTTACTGGTAAATGCAGCCTTCAGGACATCACTGATCCCGATTATCCGGTGGATGTAACCGGCGGTGGTGGTGCAACCCTGCAGTTTGCCATGACAGATAACGGAGAGCCGGGATTGGAGGATCTTATATCCATTACCATCTGGAAAAGAGATGGTGGACTCTGGTTCACAAATCTGTGGGATAATGATGCATTTTTGCCTGTAGAACAAACTCTTAATGGAGGAAACCTGGTAGTTAAATCAGCAAAGGACGAAATTGCGGAAAAACCACCTAAAAAGAAATCAGCAGAGATTGCTGCCGCTGAAGGCTTTTCCTTCAAAGTTTTCCCCAATCCCTTTGGTGACAGGCTTTATTTTAATTTTTCTGCGCCCCTGGATGTCTCTTCAAGACTGGAGCTTTTCGATGCCAACGGAAGGAAGATTAATATCCTATTCGAAGACATGATGAAAGCTGATGTGTTATACCGGATTGAATACAAGCCGCAGAACAAGGTCTCCCAAATGCTAATCTACCGGATGATAATGGGTGACCAGATCTTCATTGGGAAAGTGCTGTATAAGTATTAGCTTTAAATTTTTATGGAAAAAACAAGGCCGGAACAATTAAAGAACGGCCTTGTTTTATCTTGTTTTGGATCACTAAAGAACATTTTAGCTGTCTGATTGGAAAGATGAACTGTAATAACCTGAAAGATCATTATTTTCTTCTAATTCCGGTTTCAATTTTCCCTTTTCTGTCTGACGGAACCATTCCTGACAAAGTCTTAGTTACCTATAGCCAGATTAACAGTAGTGTTTTTTGTTAACTCAATCTTCTTTTTATTTTTACCGTAAACGATTGTATAAGGCGCTGCATAGGTTTTAATTTTGCCCTTTACTGAATATTCCGGTAATTCAAACGAAGCGGTGCCGTCGGTACCGGTTGAATTTTTGGCAACCTGTTGGCCTTCCTTATCAAGTATTGCTAGATCGAAATTTTCCACAGGATTCCCGTTTTTATTGTTTAATGATACATTCAGTGTCCAGTATACTGTATAAGAGTTTTCCTGATCGGTTGCATCAACCTTAAAATCCATACCTCTGAATTCATTGGAACGAAAATCGATGTTTGTTGCCAGGTAATTATTTCCCGAGCCCATTCTCACCGGAACGAAATCTTCTTTCGTGCCGGGTGCTTTTTCAAAAATATTATTTGTTAATTCAACATCCTCCGCATGATGGTAGGAAGTTCCAACCCACACAGGGGTTACATTTGAAATGATGTGGTTGTTGTAAATTTTGCCTCCCCTGGCATTTCCTATATAGAAGGCCCATGCAGAAGCATTTGTGTCAGGATCTTCCTGATTCAGTACGATTTCATTTCCAAAAATTTCATTGTCACCGGCACTCGCGCTGTAGAAAAAGGCGTTTGCCGTAGGACGCTGGTTGGGGTATTGCCTGTATTTTTTACCGGTTATGTAAAACTTGTTGTTGTATATCCTGCTCCCGTAAGCACCTCTGGGGGAACCCAATTCAGCACCGTAATCTGCAATCCGGATGGCATTTGCACTGTTGCCCAACGGATATTCGCAGCTGGGAGGATTTGCAGTTATATGAAATTCATTGTTAAATATTTCAATGTTTTTATGTCTGAAGATTTCCAGGGCAGAGCCAGGTTCCGGTTTAAAAATATTCTCAAAAATACGGGAGCCATCACCCATGGCCATTATGCTGTAATGATTAGTTACGGTCTGCCGGTTTACAAAATAGTTGTTGTGTACAAGAGAGTTTTCACCTTTAATGACCAGATTCCCCTGACCCCCGTAAAACTCGGAAAATGCAACTTCAGAAGGTTGTATTCCCCGAAGGTCAACGGCATAAAATTCTGCTCCGTGACGGTTAATAATAAACGGATTGTCCATTTCAAACCTGCAATTTGTAATGGTGGCCTGCGGTACGTCAATGGCTGTGGTATTGATACCTGAAGAGAAAAATTCTACATTGTCAATGATTATTTTAACATCCCTCGCTGTTGATTGAATTCCCCAGGACAGGACGCCTACCGTGCCGTTTTTAATAATGCCATTTTTGATGACAACCGACCCTCTGCCCTTTGCCACCGGAATGTTTTGCTTCGGTTTCCCTGTTTTTGCATAAGCAGTATAATCAAAAAAGGCCGAATGGCGTATCTCGTACAAATGATCGTAATGCCCCATTGGATGTGTTCTTTCAATAATACCAATTCCCACATCCATCGCCGGCCGGATATCGATTTCATCAACGATGCAGTCATTCTCAGCTCTTACCCGTATCCGGTATTTTCCTGCCGGAAGATTGTTCAGATGAGCGGTAATAAAACCTCCCCCAAGTCTGGGTGAGCGGTTAATGACCGGACAGCTTACCTTTGTTGAATCGCCGTATTCGGTAACTACTTCGATAGAATTTCCCTTTTCATCCTCCACGAAAATACTCAGGCGCATATCTTTGTTTAAATCGCCACCCATTTCGGAAGAGAGGTTACCTGTTGTTCCACACATCGCAAAATAAGACCTGCCTCCTAAAGGAAGGTTTACATAAGAAGAAACGATCTCGTCACCCGCTTTAAGCTGAAGCATCTTTTCCCCGATAAAGGGCCGAACCTCCTCCGTTCTGAGAATTTTCGCCCCGGGAGCCTTTGATACATCCCAACCTTTGAGGTCTTCTTCAAAACCATAATTCTCAACATGCCCGTAGTCACCATCTGCATAAGTAAGTGTATAGCCGTTTAAATCAAGGGTAACATCCTTCCCTAAAAAAACGGTGCTTACAGGACTGGAGATATCGTTGATGAGAATATACGTAGCGCCCGGAATATCAAAAACACCTGCTTCAGTTACCGGTATTTCCCCTCTTCGGGGTTCGCGGTGGTCTGATTGTTTATACTGGCTGGTCCCTTCAAACGGAAAAAAAAGACTGGTTAAAAAAAACATCAAAAGCAAACAACCTGCTGTTTTCATAATTGTTTATATATAAGGTCTATATGTAATTCGCATGTCCCGATAGCAAATGCCAAAACTTTAATTTGGATCAGAAGGCGACAATCTTCAAAACAATGGCAAATTCATATATACATACTAATTCAACATAAGTATTTCCCGGTTACCTGTAAGTTCAATTTCTTTAATATTATCATCAACTGCAATTGTATAGGGAGATGATACTTTGCGTTTTACCCCCTCCACTTCAAGCCCGGGCAATTCTACTGACACCAATCCCTCATCATTGGTCTTACCTCTGTATACGGGTTCCTGCCTGTTGTCTCTGATTACAACTTCCTTGTCTTTTACCGGATTCCCATTGATTTCATATACCCTGACATTAAGCCTCCAGTATACTTTATAACTGTGGTTCCTGTCGGTAGCATCAATACGGAATTCCTGTCCCGCAATTGAATTCGACCTGAATTCAATATTTTTGGCTTCATAGTTTCCGCTGCCCATTCTGAAAGCGGCAAATTCCTCACTACCAAACGGGATAATTGTATTGTTGTATATTTTCGTGTTTGATGCGTCTCCGTATGAAGTTGCAATCCATGCAGCCGGAACGTTGGTAGTAATGCGGTTATTAAAAAATTGCCCTCCATAGTATTCAGGCCCTCCGCAAATATAAAACGCTGCAGCAATGGTCTTCGACCCGGGTTCTGAATTATTTACAACGATATCATTGTCGTATACATAGTTTTCACCGCCTCGCGCGCTGTAATATATACCCCATACCACAGGCGTATATTCTTTGGGTTCAGGGTAATTTTTAGCGGTAATGTTTATTTTGTTGTTATATATCCGGGTCCCGACAGTTGCTTTTGGGCTGCCTGGAACTGCATGGTAATCTCCCATTCTGATGGCTGCGGTACTGTATAAATCTCTTCCGTATTCACAGGTAGGAGGGGAGGTTTCGATGTCAAATACGTTATCAAATACTTCGGTATGCCGGGACACATAGATTCCCGAACCCTGAAACGGTTCGAACCTGTTGTTGTAGATTTTTGAACCTGCCCCTGTTCCCATAATACTGTAATGATTGGTCACCGTTTGTTTGTTCCTGAAAAGATTATCGTGAACATGAGAGTTTTCCCCTCTGACCGAAAGATTTCCCTGCCCGCCGTAGAATTCAGAAAACGAAACTTCCGATGGATTGTCATTTCCCAGGGTGACACTGCAAAGATTGGTGTGCCGCTGAATGAGAAAAGGCATTTCTGCATCGAACCTGCTGTTCCGGATTACTGCAGATGGTAAATTTACAGTCCCTGAACTAATGCCGTCCGATTTTATATGAACGTTTTCAATAACTACCCGCGCTTTATAGGCTGTGGACTGGATGCCCCAGGAAAGTATTCCGGGAGTGGCGCATTCAATTACCCCGTTCTTAATTGTAATTGTTCCTTCTCCCTGAACAGTTGGAATCCCTTCCAGAGGTGTTCCCTGAGATGCATTCCGGGTATAATCAAAAAAAGTACCGGTTGGCCAGCCTTCATGCATGTGATCGTAATGCCCGAAAGGCAAAGTTTTTCCAACAATGCCGATCCCGACATCCATTGCAGGGCGAATGTCAATTTCATCAATAAGGCAGTCGGTTTCTGCCTTTACCCTTACGCGGTAATTCCCCTCAGGCAGGTTGTTCAGATGGGCATAAATAAAACCACCTCCCAACCGGGGGCTTTTATTCTCCACGGGACAGCTTGTCAGTGTTTTATTGCCGTACTCGGTAACACAAACCACATCATTGCCTTTTTCATCTTCTACATAAATGCTAATTCTCATTTCGTCGTCGGGATACTTTTTCATATCCTGCCAGTATCTGCCGGTGATTCCGCACATTGCAAAATAGGAACGGTTTGCAACCGGAAGGTAAACATATGAAGACCGTACCACATCACCCGCCTGCAGACTTAGTAATTTGTCGCCCAGGAAAACATGCACATCGGCAGTATTCATCACTTCTGCACCCGGAGCTTCCGAAACATCCCACCCGGTGAGTCCTTCTTCAAATCCGGAATTGGTTACCTGCCCGTAACCGGCATCGGCATACCTTACAGTATACCCATTTAAATCAAGAGTAACATCTTTACCCAAGAAAAGGGCATTTTGATCACTGGTTATATCATTTATAAGAACATAAGTGGCACCGGTTCTATCCAGAATACCGGCTTCACTAACCGGAATTTCTTCTTCAGCAGGCTCTCTGTGTGTAACCGGACTGTACTGACAAACCGCACTGTTCGGAATCAATAAACTAACCACGAGTAGGGGAAAAACAAACATGGAATTAAATAGCGTTGTAGTTCTGTTCATTTGGAGCCGGTTTTACGTCCATTCTTCAGAATCAAAAACAATACATATGGCAGAATCAGCAGGAAAGGAATGAGCCACTTCAGAAGGTAAGCTCGTTTCTCAGAACTTTTATTGTAATCGTAAATGCGGTTCCCTTCCGAACCATAAACTTCAACTAAAAAATCGGTATTGTATTCCGTTACATAACCGGGTTTATACAAATCAGCCATGTTCGCGTAGGTTGGCCTTACCAGCTCTGTATTTTCAAGGATATTATCCTTGTCGTGCGGAACATACAATCCGTAATCGGGATCCATTACGTACCATTCGTTTTCACCAACTTTCACCCTGAGAATAACATGCCTTGTGATGTCCCACAATTCGGATTCAATGCCGTTATCTTCCAAAATACCCTTTAGTACAATGGAATGAGTGGAACACAGTCCGACACCCCTTTCAAGATTTTTCCTGTAATAGTTTACAAATTCATACCGCTTTTCCTTTTTTGAAAGGCTATTCAGCCAGATAATGTAATTTTCCCATACCGGAATCCTCAGGTAATATTTATCAAGACCCTCATTTTTCCAATAATGAATCATACTGCTGTTAACCACTTCATTTGCTCTTATGGCAAACTCCTTATCCGATTCCCCCGGCTTCCTTTTAATTGCCTTTTTGGTCTCATCCCAGGTTAATGTGACACCCTCGCGCCGGGAAATGTTTTGTTCCGAATAGATTTCCGGATTACGCAGGGTGCGAAACAGTCCATATACATTTATTGCCAACAGAATTAGTCCGGCAACAAACAACAGTCCTCCAACTGTCCGAAGAATAAAATTTAAGATCTTCATTTTAGAATTTATGTTGAATTAATTATTGCATTGAATAAACATATCGGGGCGCCTGGCCCAATCAGTAAATAATGATTGCATACTGCTATTTGTATCAGAATTTACTTCAGCCTCAAATATAATTAAATAAAAATTTATCGCAAGCCAGATGATTCTGCACGCAGGATTGCGGCTTCAGTATTTCCATACGAAATAAGGCAACGCTCCGGGAGATTAAACTGGCAATCCGATGCAAAATCCTTTCACGGGATTATTTATCACTAAATCCACTCAAATCTGTAATTTCTTTTAAATGTGTGAATCGTGTAAAAATTTTCAGAAATTGTATAATGCTTTTTTAAGCTGATTAAACTATTTTAGTTGAAATGCAAATTCAGGAGAACAGGCATGCAAACTAAACATAGAAATATGACCTTAGGAGAATTAATAATCATGCCGTCTCCTCTTCAAATTTGTTGTATTTTAATATCAAAGTAATTAATATAAATAGAATAATATAATGGAATTACTCAGCAAAGAAATCATTCAAGAGCTCCTGACAACAGAAATGGACCCGTGTCTTTCTCTTTACATGCCTGCTCACCGGAGTCATCCTGAAAACCTTCAGGATCCAATCAGGTTTAAAAATCTTCTCAAGCAATTGGAAGAATCACTTTTACAAAAATATTCAGCCGGTGAAGTGAAAAAACATATTCAACCTTTGGAAGCCCTTGTTAATGACGACAGTTTATGGAATCATACATCAAATGGTTTGGCTGTTTTCAGTGCTTCCGGGATACTTAAAATTGTGAGTTTGCCAGTATCGGTTGATGAGTTGGTAATGGTGGCCGATAGTTTCCACACAAAGCCACTGAGGCAGTTTCTTCAATCGACTGACCGCTATTTCGTTTTGGGTCTAAGTCTTCATGATATCCGGCTTTTTGAAGGCAACCGACACACCCTGACTGAAGTTGAACTTACCGCCGATACCCCAAAAACCATAACTGAAGCGCTCGGTGATGAATTCACAGATAAGCACACTACTGTAGCATCTTATGGTGGTTCGGGAGGAGAAAGTTCGTCTATGCACCACGGTCATGGTGGTAGAAACGAAGAAACTGAAAAAGACGCTGAACGGTTTTTCCGTGTGGTTGCGAATAATATTTACGAAAATTATTCAAAACCTACTGGTTTACCGCTTATTCTTGCTGCTTTGCCTGAACACAGTAACCTGTTTCAAAAAGTAAATAAAAATCCGTTACTGCTGTCTGATAGCATTGCAGTCAATCCGTCATCTGTTTCAACAGATAAGCTTGTAAATCTTGCCTGGGAAATAATGGAACCAGAGTATTTACTGAAACTTGACAATTTTGTGTCCAGATTTGAGCAGGCAAAGGCAAATGGAAAAGGGAGTGATGACTACAAGATAGTTGCTGTGGCGGCAGTTGAGGGACGGGTTGATACGCTAATTGTTGAAGCCGACCGGATAATTCCGGTGAGGATTACAAATCTTGTGACCGGTAATACTCAGAAAAAAGATTTGATAAATCCGAAGGTAGATGACCTGCTCGACGATATGGGAGAATTGGTAATGAAGATGGGCGGACAGGTGATGGTACTGCCTGCCGAAAAGATGCCTTCTGAAACAGGTCTGGCAGCAATATTCAGATATTAAACAAATTGGCCCATGAACAACGAAGAAATTGAGAAGGATTTGAACTTAAAAATCCTGAAAGTAACAATGACAATCAAGGAGCAATATCCTGAATTGTCAGGGTTTTTAGAAGAGATGCCCGTAACAGTTCCGTCAGAGGGAAATGTGGTAATAACGCTGGAGAATTTAAGCGATTATTATGAATCGCTGAACTTTATATTGAGCAAATATAAATTGAACCATCCTGAACGCTCAAAAACATCTTCCTCCCTGGTGCGTCCCTATTCCAACAATAATTTAATACATCCAATGATGGAATAGAATAAATGAAACAAATACCGGCTGCGTGCCATTAGTTCCGGGCAACATAACGCTAAATGACCTGTACAGTATTATCCCTGTCTTGAATGGACATTTTTATGTGATCCCTGCCGGCAGATGGACTATAAACCGGCTCTTTCAAACCACAGCAATATCAATATAATAAGGGCGGCCGCTGGTACTACCACCACCCAGTCGTTAACCTTTAACAGGACCGGGAAAGAAATGTCGCCAAAATCACCTTTTTTCAGGATACCATCCTTTAGCTTTGGGTAGACAACTGCAAAAATCCAGGTACCCAGAAGGATGCCTGCCAGTCCCCCGGTTATTGCATCCAGATAGCCGTTGCCTATGGCACCGGCAATGGTACCCGGGCAGTAACCAAGCACGGCGAACCCAACGCCAAAAATCAGAGCGCCAATAACATTCTTGCCCACTGAGCCACTCTTGAGCGAAAGCTTTATCCAGCCCAGCGATTTCATCAGATAAATCCCAATCATACCTGTCACAACTGCCGAAAGCATAATTTTCAGCACGGTAAAATCGGTCAGCAGCAATTGTCCCACTATAACATCGTATTTGGTTGCCCCTCCCTTGTGAAGCAGGAAACCGAATAAAATACCAAAACCAAATCCAAAGAATAAAGGCCTTTTATCTTCTGGGGGCTCTGTTCCTTTTGCATTCTCTGCAGTTTGCTTTTTTGTTTCCATATGTTTTCAGTCTGGGGGTCAGGCAATAATGTGAAAAATAATGTGGGCAGTAATAATGCCCCCGATAAAAAAGAAGATGGCCGAAATCCAGCTTGAAACGGCCAATTGCAGGGTTCCGCTAATGCCGTGCCCGCTGGTGCAGCCTCCTGCAAAGCGTGCGCCAAACCCCAGCATGATGCCTCCTGCGCCGGCAATAAGAACGCGCAAAAGGGCACTATCACCAAAAGCCGATGCCCAGAGTGAAGGCACCCATATCCCCACTTTAAAATCACCGGAAATAATTGCTGACAGAAAAGCACCAGCAACCACCCCTAATACCAGCATCCATTGCCAGTTGATTTTTAATTTGATCTTTCGGTAGTAGGCTCTTTTACTGGGTTTTTCCCCTGTAATTAACTCTTCAATCATACCCCCGGTCCGGGCAAATGTAGTGGAGGTGGCAATGGGTTTGCCTGAGATTAAAAAGCTTAGCCAGCTCAAAACCCCAATGCCGATACCAGCGACATAGGGTGACCAGCTGACATCTGATAAAAAGGATATCAGTGTTTCCATAATTAGCGTCTAAAATGGATTTTAACTTCTTCAATTTTTGAATAAAACCTTGAGCCGTGCGGGACCTGGCAAACGGTGCAGCGTTTTGTATAGCCTGCAGCGCTGTATCCGGTCATTCCACCGGCAACGTTGTATAGGTTTTTAAATCCATTCCGGCCCAGAATACTTGCCCCCAGGCTGCTCCGGTTACCTGAACTGCATATAAGTATAATGGCATCTTCCTTATTCAACTCAGTGTGTCGTTCACGCAGGTCGGCAACAGGTATATTTATGGCTCCCTCAATATGAGCGTCTTCATATTCCTGGGTTGCCCTCACGTCAAGCAAAACGAATTTTTCTGAACCTGTTACCATATCGTGTAAATCTTCTGCTGAGGTTTGTGTAATACTATTGGTTTTGTAACCATTGGTTATCCATCCGGTCATTCCACCACCCAGGTAACCCACAATCCTGTCCTGTCCAACACGTCTGAACCAGACATTGGTTTTCTCTGCTTCCTGAAAACTGTCTGAAACTACAAGCAAATCTTTCTCAACAGGCAGCACCCAGCCGGCAAAAGTGGGCAGGTTGCCATTAAAGTCAAGGCTCCAGGATCCGGGAATGTGCTGGCTGCCATATGCAAGGAAGCTTCGGGTGTCAACAACTGTTACGTTTTCTTTTTCAATCATTTCCCTGAAAGCTTCCGGATTAATCTCATTCATGCGTGGCAACTCTGAAATAAGGGCAGGACCCTTGCGGTTGATGTCGCTGCAACGACTGAAATGGTCGGGTGCCGGGGGCATGTCTTCGGTAAGGGACTTGATAAATTCACCTTTGTCCTTAATTTGCAAGGCAGCATTGTATTTCCGCTCATAACCAATGGTAGATCGCCATTTGGCGCCCATGGCACGCCCGCAAAGCGAACCTGCCCCATGTGCAGGCAATACTTCGCAAAAGTCAGGCAATTTTAAAATTTTATCGTGCAGACTGTGGTAAAGTTTACCGGCAAGCTCTTCGGCCATGTCGGGAAACAGGTCAGGCCGCCCCACGTCGCCAACAAAAAGGGTATCGCCCACAAAGGCACTTACAGGTTCTTCGCCACGAATCGTATCGGTAACCACATAACAGAGATGTTCCGGAGTATGACCAGGAGTTTCGAGCACTTTTATCACTAAATCTTCAATCTTAATGATATCTCCTTCGATCAGGGCAACATGGTCGAAGGTGCATTTGGCAGATTTGGCCACGTAAATTTTTGCCCCTGTTTTTTCTGCAAGGTCCATGTGACCCGAAACAAAATCGGCATGCAAATGGGTTTGTAAAATATGCGTTATTTCAACGCCAAGAGAACGTGCTTCCCTGATGTAAACATCGGTGTCGCGTTGCGGGTCAATTACGGCACAAACATCAGAACCAGCCAGGATGTATGAACTGTGCGCAATTTTGTTGATGAAGAAATGTTTGATCAGCATAATAATTTTTTTAAATGGGTTGTTATTAAATTACGAAAAAATAAAAAGCAATAACTGCAATTGTAAGAAATACGAATGTCATCCCACTGCCTGCCTTTATATAGTCGGAGTTTCCATACCCGCCCGACGACATCAGAAAAGCATTCACCTGGTGAGTAGGCAGGATGAAGGAGTTTGCCGCACAAACGGCTGCCATCAGCACCAGCGGCCTGGGGTCTATCCCGGCAATTCCGGCAATGCCCATTACCAGCGGGGCCAGCACCACAATTGCCCCCACATTTGACATGAAAAGTGAAAAAACGGTTGATAAAACCCCAACCATTATCACAAGAAAAATCGGGTGCAAATCAATAACGACTTTCATTATAGACTCTGCCAGAAACATGGCTGCACCTGTTTTTTGCATGGCCACACCCAGTGGTATTAATCCTGCCAGCAGAAAAACCACTTTCCATTCAATGGCTTCATAGGCTTCACCAATATTGAGGACACGTAAAAATACCATGCAAATGGCGCCGGTCAAAAATGCCATTGAAATGGGGAATCCTATCATTGCCAGGGTAATTGCGAACGCGAAACAGCTTATTGCCTGAATGGATTTTGATCTATCTTTTTTATCTGTTTCAAATTGTGTGATCACAACAAAGTCGGAGCTTGCTTTTACCTTTTTTAAATATTCCCATCTGCCGTAAACAATCAGTGTGTCTCCCGTGCTGATTTTAATATCAGAAAAGTCTCCTTCAACTTTTTCTCCTTTATTAAACAATATTACCGGCTCAATGGCATAACGTTTTCTCAACGAATACTCTCTTATACTCTTCCCCTCCAGCTCCGAACCGGGCGGAATGATTATTTCGGCAAAGCCGGAGATATTGGGGTTAAAATCATCTGAAAAATAGGGTGATGAAGTAATGTCCTGTAATTTATAGTCTTTGGAAAATTGGTCTATATTTCCTGCAGAACCCAAAATGGCAAGGGTTTGCCCTTCTTCAAGTTTAGTTTCACGCCAGGGGGAATAAACTACCTCTCCACTCTTTCCAATGCCCAACAGGTTTACATTGTATAAATTCCACAAACCAGCCTGTTCGGTTGTTTTTCCAATCAGGGAGCTCTTATTGGTTATGGAAAGTAATTTAATATTGTGTGGTAAATTAAGCTTCTCTATCAGTTTTTCCTGTTCAGTGGGACCTGTTTTGCCGATATCTTTTTTGGGCAGTACATACTTTCCGAAAAGCAGAAAGTAGCCCGTGCCTGAAAGTAACAGAACTACGCCAATGGGAGTAACACTGAAAAGGTTGTAGGCATCATGACCTTCATTCCTTAATAAATCGTTTACCAGTATGAGCGGTCCGGAGCCAACCATGGTAAGAGTTCCGCCCAATATGGCAGCAAATCCGATGGGCATAATAAGCGACGATGCGGGAATCTTTGTCCGGCGTGAAACCTGCATAATGCCGGGCAAAAACAGTGCGGCTGCACCAATGTTTTGAATGAGTCCCGACATGATACCTGTAGACAAGGAAAGCAGACCAACTAATTTCTTCTTCCGGGTTCCGGCCTTGCGTATAACATATTTTGAAAAGCCATCCATAATGCCAGTGCGGGCAATACCCCGCCCCAGTATCATCACGCTCAGCATGGCAATGACAGCATTGCTCGAAAATCCTGAAAACATTTCCTGCGAATTTAATATTCCCGTCCATCCCAGTGCAAGCATGCAGCAAATAGCCACAACGTCTATGCGGACAACTTCGGAAACCAGCAAAACAATTGTTGCCACAAGAATTCCCAGAACTATCACAACATTTAAATCCATAGCAAGGGAAATTTATTCAATTTAACCTTAATTCTTTTAATAGCACGGGAATTATATAAATATCTTTCCCTAAAAATAAAAACAGGATTTATTTACAAATCCAATCGGTAAAACTTTCCGTAAACCTTTAAAACGGCAAGATGCCATATTTGCTGAAATTGAAGATGCGCTGGCAGTAGTCAATTTATTAAGCGTAAGGATTAATTGAGCAGGTCCCCAAGTGCCGTCATTGGTAGCCCCGCGTGCTGTTGAACAATCCACAATCGGCATACCCAACTGCCATCATTAAAGGATTAAACATTCGCATTAATCACGCGGGGCGCTGCCTGCCTGCTCTTTAGCAGGCCTGCCTACCGTCAGGCAGGTTCGGCCCTTATCAGCAACCATAGCAGAAATTGCCGGGCTATATTCAATTGAGATACATTACAGGGACAATTAACGAATGGGGCCTCGCAATGACGGCTTTGAAGGGGCACAGGTTGGGTGCATTCAAACAATAAAACAATGAAACAATGAAACAATGAAACAATGAAACATTCAAACATTCAAAAATTGAAACGTTAAAACATTGAAACAATGAAACATTGACCATTAATTCGTTAAAACCTGCTGCCGTTTCAATTGTTATAACAAAAAGTCGAAAAAAGAAGAACGCACTACCGAAACAACAATACTCAATGAATGGACTTTTTTTAGCTGCAGGAATTTTGCTCACCGTCTGGGGATTGGTTGAAAGTTTGTGGACCACCCTGTGGATTGACGGAAACTCGGCTCCAGTCACTTCGCGGTATACTACCTTTATCTGGAAAATCTTCCGGCTGCTGTTCAGTTCACAAAACGACCGGAAATTAAGCCTGGCAGGACCGGTTATCCTTATTTCAACTGTTCTTTTATGGATCATAAGCGTATGGCTTGGCTGGACGCTGATCTTTTTTTCTGTTCCGCATTCGCTCCAGGCCGGAAGTGCCTCTCCGCCCAATGATTTTACCGATGTGCTGTGGTTTGCATCCTACAACATGTTCACAGTGGGAAACGGCGATTTTATTCCAGGAAACAATACGTGGCAGGTGATAAGTTCATTTATTTCACTTACGGGAATGACAATGGTTACCCTTTCAATTACATACGTGCTGCAGGTGATTTCGGCTGTTACGGCAAAACGTTCCATTGCCGGACAGATAACAAGCATTGGAAAAACTGCCGAGGAATTTGTAGCAAAACAATGGACCGGGGATGGCTTCGGTGCCATCGAACTACAGCTCGATTCACTGTCGCAGCAACTGGCAACCAACAACGAACAGCACCTGGCATTTCCCATACTGCACTATTACCATGCCGCCCGTATTGAAAAATCGCAGGATGTTGCCATCGCCATTCTCGACGATGCCCTTACACTCATTGAACTTGGAGTAGAAGAGAAATACAAGCCTGCCGAAACCATTATGTCTTCAGCACGGCAATCAATCAGCAGTTTTCTTACCACCCTGCGATCGGCATTCATTCAGGCCGCCGATGAGAATCCACCTGTGCCCGATATCAACTTACTCCGCAAAAAAGGAATTCCAACAATTTCGGATAAGGAGTTTTCAAAAAAAATGGAAAATGAAAACGAACGAAGAAAACTCATACTTGGATTATTAAATAACGGTGCCTGGAAATGGCCCAAATCAGAATAAATTATGAACGATATTGTTTTTTTCTGGGGAGGATGGGAACCCGTTTTCCGTATTGTAGTTGTTGGAACCCTTACTTATTTAGGAATTATTCTTATCCTGCGCATTTCAGGGAAACGAACCTTAGCCAGCATGAATGCTTTCGACTTCATTATAACAGTAGCCATGGGGTCAGCATTCGGCCGCATCCTGACTGCCCGTTCGGTATCGGTCGCCGAAGCGCTGACTGCTTTTTTGCTGCTGGTCGCTCTGCAGTATGCAATTGCCTGGATTGAAATCCGGTCGAAGTTCTTTCATAAACTCATTACTTCACAGCCGGCATTGCTTTACTACAACGGTACTTATATTGAAAAGAACTTGCGCAGGGAAAGAATTAATAAAAACGACTTGCTTGGAGCCGTCAGGAAAAAGAAATTTGGCGATTTAAATGAGGTGGAGGCCATTATTATGGAAACCGACGGAAGCATTTCCGTTATCCGGAAAAACAAGGATACCGATCGCCTTACCTATCGCCAGGTGCTTGAAAGAAATCTTTAAAGATTGGACCTGTGTTGCCCTGTCTCCCCCAATAGTGCCGTCCAGCGGCCGTATGTCTTCATTCCCCCTTACCCCCCCACAGAGCCGTCATTGCGAGCCCCGCCCTCGTTCATAAAAAGAAGAAAAGCCGGTATCCTCACTGTGCTGTTTAATGTGCTACAGTACCAAATACCGGGCGGGGCGCGGCAATCTGTTGCAATAGTCAGAAGAGTTCTTAAATAGCTCTTCCGCGAATAAAAACCTTGTTAAAAATATTAAAACGAAGGCGAAGTGCATAATAACAACAGATTGCCGCGCTCCTTAATATGCGGATTCAGGTAGCATTATTTATGCTACAGCGGTTGTTTGAAAAGTCTGCTTTTTCATTGAAACACCGCTCGCAATGACGGTTCTGAAGGGGCGCAGGCGGGGTGCATTCAAACTATCAAACATTCAAACAATCAAACATTGAAACATTGAAACATTCAAACAATGAAACATTGAAACAATCAAACATTGAAACATTGAAACATTGAAACATTGAAACATTCAAACAATGAAACATTGAAACAATCAAACATTGAAACATTGAAACATTGAAACAATAAAACAATAAAACAATAAAACAATAAAACAATGAAACATTGAAACCCCCGATAGCTATCGGGGCGGATAGCTATCAGGGCTTCTCACTGATTTTCAACCAACCTGCCATTTGCATATTTATGCAGGATGCTGGAAACAAGGGTCTGATAAGGGATACCTTCATCAATTGCTTTTCTTTTTATCTCTGTCAGGTCCCTTTCCGAAAGCCTGATGTTTATACGCTTATCTTTTTTCAATGAGTTTTGAGCCAGTTCTTTGTGTCTTTTCAGTTCATCTTCATGATTGGGGATTTTTTCCCATTCTCCTTTGTTGTATGATTCCAACAACTCTTTTTCTTCCTTATTTAAATTTTTATTCATTGCTTTCCCCTTTCGTGTACTTTCTTGTTGCTTTCCTGCTTGGAATAATTGTTTTTAAAAATATTTCGTCCTTATTTTTAACAAATGGAACCAAATAAATGTAGTCCTCATATATAATAACAAACATATATTGATTCTGATATCTTTTACCAGGATTTTTTATGATTTCGATAAGCTTTCCTTCACTTATTAACAATATTATTTCTTCAAAACCAATTTTCCGATTTTTCTTTAGCCACTCATTCTTTTCTTTATTCCAATTATAGAAAGACATGATGTAAATATATAATTTTGTATGCTTAATATCAATAAAATAAAATTAATTATCCCTTCATTCCGCTCTACGGCATAATGATTACAACGGCAATGAATACAGTTTTTGGGAGTACGGGTGGCGCGGATTCCGATTCGCGCATTCATACGATGGTAATTCAGCAGCTGAAATCTGGTCAGCACGGTAATGAAGGGGCGCAGGTGGCAGTTAATAGTTTGCATCAACCGTATAACGGTAACTAAAATCCGCGATGAATAATAGGCATCATTCAGCCAGAGGCAGTTGAGATCGCCTGTAGATATTGCCACGGGCGGTGCCCATGGCGATGATGTGTCAGGCTTTCAGCCTGGGGATAATGGGAAAGGTAGTATTTCAACTGGTATTTAGAACAAGATTTCGTGTCGTGCTGCTTCTGTAGTTCCTTAGGAGGGAATGAAGGCATGCGCGTTAGCGGCATGCCTTTATTCCCTCTTACCCCCCCAAGTGCCGTCATTGCGAGCCCCGCCTTCGTTCATAAAAGAAGAAAAGCCGTTATCCTCACCGGGCTGTTTAATGTGCTACAGTACCAAATACCCGGGCGGGGCGCGGCAATCTGTTGCAATAGTCAGTCGGCATCCATAAAACACTTCCACGAATTAAAGTTCTTGCTAAAAATATAAAGAAAGGCAGCTGCATAATATCAACAGATTGCCTGCCTTTGTCGGCAGACAGGCCGCGCTCCTTAATATGCGGATGCAGGTAGCATTATTTATGCTGCAGCAATTGTCTGAAAAGTCTGCTTTTCATAGAAAGCCCGCTCGCAATGACGGCAATGAAGGGGCGCAGGCGGGATGCAATAAAACCTTCAAACAATAAAACAATAAAACCTTCAAACAATAAAACAATAAAACAATAAAGCATTGAAACATTGAAACATTTAAACATTGAAACATTAAAACTTCTTAACCCCCCCCAAGTGCCGTCATTGCGAGTGAGCACCCAAAATTTTTTGGGCACAATAATGATATGACATATGTAGCAGTACTACCTTTGTCCCAGATTCTACACAGTGTAACC
>JAWLGR010000107.1:0-4309 GCA_041684965.1 Mariniphaga sp. | reverse complement strand
TTTCTACGCTCTTCCGTAGTCATTTTAAATTGCTCCCGTGTCGCCATTTTTTATACTTTTATAGTTTTTAAATGGTCAACTTATTTCAGGCATTGACAGATTTAAAGAAATAAAAAGACTTTGGTCTTCCGACTTCCGACTTCGGTCTTCCGTCTTCAGTCTTCAGTCTTTTCTGAAAAGTTAGGATGCTTTTAAATTGAGATTGAAATTTGGAAATAAATAATAACAATGAAATAAAATAACATGAGTGCAAACAGAAGAGAATTTCTTAAAAAAATGACAGCCGGCGCTGCCGGAATTGCAGTTGGCGGTTCGGCTATGGGGATGTCGGCTAAAAGTTACAGCCGGATAATCGGCGCCAACGACCGGTTAAATGTGGCTATTGCAGGGCTTGGCCGCAGACTGGGGGCATATTACGCACCCATTGCCAAAAAGGAAGCAAACGTAGAATTGGTTTACCTGTGTGATGTGATGGAAAGCCAGCGCGAAAGGGCGTTGAAGAATTTTTCGGAACATATCGGCTACAAACCGAAACTGGAAAATGATATCCGTAAAGTGATTGACGACCCGAAAGTGGATGCGCTAATAAATGCCACACCCGACCATTGGCATACGCCCGGTTCGGTTATGGCCATGAAAGGCGGAAAGCATGTGTATGTGGAAAAACCCAGCAGCCACAATATGTTTGAGAATGAGATACTGGTGGAAGCCGCCAAAAAGTACAGCAAGGTGGTGCAAATGGGTAACCAGCAGCGCTCGTCGGACCACACCATCGAAATCATAAAGGATATCCATAACGGCGCTATCGGTACGCCGTACAAGGCAGTTGCTTTTTACACGAGTTCAAGGGGAGAAGTGCCGGTGCAGAAAAAAGCTCCAGCTCCTGCCGGCCTCGACTGGGACTTGTTCCAGGGGCCCGCACCACGCCGCGAATACACCGTGGAAACATGGGATTACAACTGGCACTGGTATGGCTGGGATTACGGAACTGCCGAAGCAGGAAACAACGCCACACACGAACTGGATGTTGCACGCTGGGCATTGGGCGTTGACCTTCCGCTGCATGTTGATGTGGAGGCAGCCAAACGCCACTTTTTAAACGACGGCTGGGAAATGTACGATACCATGGATGCTACGTTCCGCTTTGCCGGCGATAAAATTATTAAGTGGGACGGCAAAAGCCGCATCGGATACGATACGTATGGCGGAGGACGCGGTACCATCATCTACGGAAGTGAAGGCGCTGTGTTTGTTGACCGCGGAAAATACATTTTGTACGATCGGGAAGGAAAAGTGGTGAGAGACAGCAAGTCAGTTTCCAACGAAGCCGGAACAGCGCTTGGCGGTGGCGGCGATATGTCAACTACACACGTAATGAACTTTTTCGATGGAATCCGCGGAAAAGCGAAGCTAAACGCACCTATTGACGATGCCAATGTCAGCATGGCTATGGTGCACTACTCCAATATTGCCCATCGGATAGGAAAAAGTTTTGATATTGACGATAAAACCGGACGGATATTCGATCGCGATGCCATGAAACTGTGGACCCGCGAATACGCGCCGGGCTGGGAACTAACTTTATAAAACAGATTTTTATTGAAAAACTCTCCGGTAAAGTGCCGGGGAGTTTTTTTGTGCCTGTCCGCGAACACATTCCACCAAAAAAATACTTGCGTATTTAACCAAAGTTAATTAGCTTTAAACCCTGAATTTTAAATTTTTAAACCATAAACAATTTGAACAAATCACCCCACATAGTATTTCAGCAGCAATTTTCCAGTACCCCCGGAAAACCGGAGAGGGAGTTTGGATTTTTATCCGGGGAAGTGTACAGAAATAAATACCATCGTTACCTGAATTTATCATACAACCAGTTGTTTGGTGGATTCGGAAAAGTGGGACAGATAAATAAGTTTACCGCTAATGCTGAAAAAAAACACCGCAAAATAAAACGAACTTAAATGAAAGCAACTGAAACGAATTTAAACAGATTTTTGGCTCAAAATGATACTCAATTTGTAATTCCAGTGTATCAACGAAATTATGATTGGACATTAGCTCATTGTAAACAACTCGTTGATGATATTTTATTTGCAGGTTGTGAAAAAAATATTACTTCTCACTTTATTGGAAGTGTCGTTTTTATACATGATGATGTATATTCTTCAACCGGTGTACGAGAATTAACAATAATAGATGGACAGCAACGAATTACAACTGTCACTTTAATTTATATTTTATTGTATAAGATTGCATTACGAAATGATAATGAGCAGTTAGTATCCAGAATACATGAGACATACTTAATTAATAAATTTATTGAATCTGAAAAATTAAAATTAAGACCAACTGAGAATAATGATAACGCACTTAAATTCTTAATCAACAATAATGACGAAAAGATTAGTTTCCCTGAATACTCAAGATTAGTTGAAAACTTTGATTATTTGGCAACAAGAATTAATGAGCATAATATTGAATTTATTCAAAAAGGACTAGACAAACTTATGTTTGTTGAAATATCACTGGAAAGAGATAAAGATGACCCACAACGTATATTTGAAAGTTTAAATTCTACAGGTTTAGATTTGAGTCAAGCTGACTTAATTCGAAATTATATCCTCATGGGATTAAAACCCCAACATCAGCGAAAAATTTATGATAATTACTGGCAACCTATAGAGAAACTTTGCACTGTTAATGAAACAAATGAAAACCGTGTATCTGATTTCATTCGTGATTTTCTTACAATTGAAAATAGAGATATTCCAAATAAAAGCAAAGTATATCTTGAATTCAAAAACAAATACATTTTTGGAAGTGATATAGAATTACTAGAAAAAATTCTTTCAAAAATAAGGAACTATGCAAACTACTATTGCAAATTGATTAATCCAGAAATTGAAGCAGATTTAGATATTCGAAGACAAATTTATTATATCAATAAACTTGAGATTAATGTATCTTATCCTTTTGTGCTTGAAGTTTTTAAAGACTTTGATAATAATGTAATCAATAAAGAAACATTTATTCAAGTTTTAGAACTAATACAATCTTTTGTTTGGCGAAGGTTTGTTGTTGGGCTACCAACAAATGCATTAAATAAAATATTTATGCGGCTATATGAAGATGTAAATAGTTCAGACTATTTAGCTTCAATCCAAAAATCATTAATAAAGAAAAAGAGTACTCAACGGTTTCCAAAGAATTCAGAAATAATTGAAATTATCAAGGAAAAAGATTTTTATGGAATTCAGTCTCGGAATAGAATGTATCTTTTAGAAAGGTTAGAGAACTTTGAAAATAAAGAATATGTTCAAATTGACGGAAACCATGACATTACAGTTGAGCATATTTTCCCTCAAACCCCTGATTCAAAATGGAAATATGATTTAGGAGAAGAACAATTTGATGAATTCAAGGAAAAGTATTTAAATACTTTAGCTAACTTAACATTATCAGGCAATAATGGCAGTTTAGGTAATAAACCCTTCGTAGCAAAAAGAGATTTACCAGAGAAAGGTTACCGTGATAGCAGACTTTTTCTTAATAAGTACTTATCGACCCTTGAAAAATGGGACTTAAAGGAACTTAAATCGAGAAGAGAAATGTTAACAAAACGATTTCTTAGAATTTGGAAATATCCAAACGTTGTTGTTGATAGTGAAAATGACAATGAAGAAATAAATATTTTTGAAGCCGAAGAGCCAACTCACAAAAGACTTGATTATGTTATTTTCTTTGAGCAAAAACAGAAAATATCAAAAGTAAGTGAATTGTATTTGAACGTTATTTCATTCTTATTTTCAGAGCAGCCTCAAATGTTTTTCACTTCTGATTTAGGGGAAAAAGTTGGCTTAACCAAAGACAAAAATATCCCAAGACAAGCTTTGTCAATAAATGAAACCTATTTTATTGAAGCAAACTTAGATAGTAAGGGCAAATTTGACCGTATTAAATATGCATTGACAAAGGCTGGTATAACTGACGAATTATTTATAAAATATGCAAATAATTAAAGCACGTAGCGGTAACAAAAGCTATATGTAATGCGGGTTTCAGTGGGTAATCCAACCACAGTTCTTCGTTGCAACACCGCCAATTCGTCTTTGACGATTGGCGTAAAAAAAGAAAATATGAATAAACGAATTGGCTCAGTGCAGTTTGACAGGAAAGTGCTTCGAAATCCCGCACTCCACATAGCCAAACCGTTACCAGCAAGCGTATGAATGAAACTTACTATAACGATTTATTTAAACAGAAAAAGAAAAACATTTTGATAAGTAAAAATCTACATAGAGTAATT
>JAWLGR010000051.1:0-25045 GCA_041684965.1 Mariniphaga sp. | reverse complement strand
TGGTACACTTTGCTCCGGAGTCAGTGGTACACTATAACCCGGATTTACTGGTACACTTTGCTCCGGAATTAGTGGTACACTATAGCCCGGATTATACACTTTGGTAGACGTGTGCTAAAGAAGATTTTCAAAATTCCCCAATTTCTCGACAAATATGGCCTTAGTTTTTTGGCACTGGAAGAGCTCAGGCGGTTTGGCAACTGGGTGAACGATGGTAAGTTGTACGCAAACCTGGTGGAACATTTTAATGCAAAAAAACTAACCGAGGCACAGGCTAAAAAAGTTGCCTTTGGGTTGTTCTTTTCGCAAAACAGCAGGATCAATAAACAAGGCAGGGAATGGATTCCTTTTAAAAAGCAGAAGGAGCTGTTTGCAGAAGTATTCCCTTTTGTGTCGGAGATAATAAGGATACTGAAAATACGGAACCACAAGGACCTGTCGGTTTATCTTCAAAGGGTAGAGAGTTACATTTTTATTGACTGCATTGCCCGCGAGCTGGTTGAGGAAGGCATAATACCGCTTACCATCCACGACTCCATTGTTGTGGAAACCCGTTACGAGCAACAGGCAGTAGAAATCATGCAGAGGGTATTCATGCAGCATTTCAATGCGCTGCCGACGCTTAAGGTAACCTACCTGGGCACAGGCAACAGAAGCACCCGCGGGGCAGAAGAAAACGGCTCAGAAAGCCCCAAAATGCGTCCTGCGAAGTTTATACGGGAACATGTAGCTGCACATGGCGGAATGGTTTCTCAGCCACAACTGAAAGAAATTGCTTAATTGAATACCTGAGTTAGTGACATGAGTACACCTGGTCAGTTAATATCAATTATTTAATTCACCAGATGAACTCAAGTCAGCAGGTGAATACAGGCACTATTCTTCAACATCCTCCTTCACTCCTCACTTCTTTTATGATTTTCATTTGGAGTATTTTTAGTTTTTGTGAAGAAAAGTATTCCGAGGGTTATATCCGGTTGAATATTAACAGCCAAAGAAATTTGACTAAATGAATTTGCCGTTTAATACGGGTAGGCTGTTTTACAAGGCGGTACGACCATTCCAGGTTGTTTTTGACCCACCATTGGGGGGCACGTTCTACATTGCCGACGTATACATCAAAACTTCCACCAAGACCCTGGTAGATTGCGGGATGGTGTTGTTGCATTTCCTGCATCAGCAACTCCTGTTTAGGAGAACCCATGGCTACAAAAACAACATCCGGTTTTTTGGCAGCAATGGTTTCAATTAACTGCAGGTGCTCCTCTTCCGTTTTTATATACCCGTTGCGGTAACCTGAAATATTTATTTCGGGAAATTCTTTTCTGAGCTTATTTACCGTATGCTCGATAACCTCCTGCTTTGCACCGACCAGGTAAAAACTTTTTGACTGGTAGAAATGCCGGACGATATCCAGCCATAATTCGCAGCCGGGAATTTTAAGGGTATCTTTAAACCCTTTTTTCTTTAGCGCCCAGACAGCACCAATACCATCAGAGTAGCCTATGTTTTGATTTATGAGCCCCCTTATTTGCTGAGTAGCATGTAATAATTTTTCAGCATTTATGGCAATGAGGCTTTTCTTTTCAGTTGCCACATGATTGATTAATTCGCTACGGGATGAAAAGCTGAACACTTTTACACCGTTGATGATTGTGTTATTCATTTGATTTAATTTGGGTTAGAAAAAAACAACATCGCATAAAACATAAAGGCATTGCTCCAAGGTATTTTTTATGAATTTTTTGAGCTGGTGGGAAATTAATTTTGAGATATCATCTTATAAACATTATAAATTCTGTTTGCCACAGTTTTAGAATCAAGACCTAATTCATATATGCGATTTCTGCCGTTAGTTTTTTTATTCCTTTCCTGAAAGTTTAAAGCTAATTCAATTTTTCTTGCAAAATCTTGAGGTGTAAAGTCTGTTAAAAAATGTCCGGGTTCATTTCCAAACAGCCATTCTATATTCCCTACATTAGTAGATACTATCGGACAGTTGCAAGCCATTGCTTCCTTAATTACATTGGGGCTACCTTCCCAAAAACTAGAAAGTAAAACTAAATCAGCAGCATTAAACCACACTGATATATTGTTGTATTCCACATTTTCAAAAAAATGAAGTTCAATATTTTTGTTGTTCAATCGTTCAATTGATTCCTTAGCCAGGATAAAATTTTTCTCAGGTCTTTTAGGATTTGCTGCAAAAAGAACATGGATTTGTTCGTGATTCCATTTAAGTTTTTTTTTACATTTGGCTTCCTCTAAAGGTTTAAATAATTTAACATCTACACCATTTGGAATTATGTGACTTTTTGTTTTTCTCAGTTTTTTGCTCATTTCTTCTGATTTCACAATAATTGCTTTCCAAGAAAACAATGGAAGGCATTTCAGAATAATTTTATTTAATAGTCCTGAACCGTTTACATCAGTGCCAAGCAGTGAAACTACAACTGGAGTGTTTGTTCGGGCTAAGCTTGCCACTATTCCTGAAAAAGAGAAATGAGCGTGAATAACATCAACCGGATTATTTTTGATATAGTTTTTTAGTTTTGAAACACTGCTTAAATAGCCTTTAATGCCTTTACCAATAATAGGGAAATAACTGATATCAATTCCATGCTGTTTCAACGACTTGCCCTGAGCTTTTATTAAAGGGGGAATTCCAAATTTTTCGGTGTTACCGCCTGCAACGAATAAAACTTTCATATATAATTTAGAATCTGCTGTTGAATAAAAAGAAAATGACAATTAAAACAAAATAAGATAGAAACAGGAACCAACGCTGTTTTTTTGTTTTTATTTTATAATCACGGGTTCCGATGAAAACTAGTGGATAAAAAAGAAATGAATGTGTAACCAAAAAACGCATATCGAAGCCACGAAGTGCAATGCCAAATACTAAAGAACCTATCAGATAATAAATTAATAAAGGATATACGCTGAACATTTTATGTTTTACAATTCTGATTGCGGCTATTATAAAATAGGGGGCAAGTAAATATTTAATAAGGTAACCCGCGTAATAAAAACTTGATATTTCATGTTCTTTTAATGCTACAAAGGATGGTATAGGACCGAATAACGCGCTAAATATTGAAATTAATAATTGGTTTAAAAACGAGAACCCGTATCCGCTTGCATTTACGTAGTAGGACAAAAATTCAACATTAGTATAATGACCATAGCTCGAAATAAATATTGGTAAGAGCCCATAAAATAAAATTGGAATAAAGAATAACAACGCAACTATGTTGCTGATGTTAAACTTCATACTCCTTAAAGCATTATAAGCAAAATACGAACCCAATATCAATATGGGAGTACCCATTCTAAAAAAGCTCAGCAAAACCAAGGAAATAATGAACATTAAGATATGCTTGAAATGCCTTTTATTTATAATTTTTTGGGCATTGTAAATGGCGACAATGCATAGAAAAACAAATATTGATTCTTTAAAGAGAGAAACATGGAAATAAATGTAGTAAGAGGACAATGCAAACAATGCGGTAGCAACTAAAGACTCCTTATGGCTTAAGTATAATTTTGAGAGTTTGTATAAGATTGAAGTAGAAAACAGGGCCAAAATAATATTAAAAAAATAAACGAATAAGGGACTTTCAATAAATTTATACAAAAATCTTGCATATAGGAAAGCGCCTAAGTCATCCCATTTTTCATATCTAAAGTGCAATGAAATAAAATCATTTAGAGATAAATTGTTTGTTTTTAATAAGAAATTGTGATAATCGATTGTATCCCCTCTTTGAAAATCGAAAAAATCGCCATTGTGAATATAGAATATTGTAATGTAAGCGATTCCAAAAAACAGAGTGTAGGAGAAGATAATAGAAAGGAAGAATGGTTTGGTAATTGAACTGCTAAACTTATATATAAACCTTATAGTTAATATATAAATAATGAGTACAATAATATTTAAAAAGGTGATATCATTATATGTAACTTGATTGATATAATGAATTGCCAGCCAGTAGAAGGTAACAACAATTGTTAATATTAGGGATAAGAAAAAAGTCTTATTTAGAATTTTATTAGTCATAAAGCAGTAAACGCAAATAATTTCATAAAAAAAGGGATTTATGGTTTATTGTTGTAAGTATTTTGAAGATTATGAGATTATGGGTTAAAGATTAACTCAAGATAAATTTGGCAGTTTAATCCAATCTCCAAAAGTTTTATCCCATTTTGAAGGATGGAAAGGCTCAAGACCTCCGTGATGAAAAAATGTGAATTCCCCAAAATATATTTTGCCATTTATATTATAAAAATCAATTCTAACGTGTGGTAATCCTTTTGATAAAATCTTGGATAATTCAATCATTTGATTGAAATTTTTTGGCTTTTCTAAGGTTTTATTACTTTGTTTGTGAATTTGAGTGAAATCTAAATAATTAAAATTTATGTCATAAAAATCAAACTTTACATCACCTGTTTGACGTTCAGTTGCAATAAATAATGCTCTGGGAATACCGTCAAAACAGAAAATTTTATAATCTGGCAACTCCTTGTTTTCTCCGTCAATCATATACTTTTCTGCAATAATTCGTGGCTTTACATTTTTATAAGGCCATTCTCTTGAAAGTAAAAAATGATTTGTTTTTAAGTGTTTGTTAATAATTTTTTTTGCTTTAGCAATTTTAAATGTGTTTTTGTTATCACAAATCACAACCCCCCCTTGGTCATGGGTGGTTTTAAGTACAAATTGATTAGGTAAATCATTGAAGTTAATTTTGTCGAATGAATCCCAAACATTTATAGTTGGGATAATAAATTTATCACCAATAAGTTTTTTAACATAGTTTTTAGCTTCGTATTTATCAACCAATTTTGTCAATAATTTGTTTTGATAATTTAATTTTAACCATTGTAATTTTTCATTGTATGTTTTAGGATGTGTTAAATTAAGTTTATAGCCTACTCTTAGTCTAAAAAGAATTTTTAAATATTGTTCATCTTTTAAAAAAGATGAAAATACCATAAAGATTCTTGCTAAACCTCTATTCGGATATTTTATTAAGCGATAAATTTTTCTTAATATATTTTTCATTGTTTAATGTTCTATTTATGATCCCAAATACTTTCTCATGGCTTTTATTGTTGCTTCACTGTGTGCCTCACATCGAATCAAATTAAGCATAAAACTGTAATGTTTTTTATTCATAAAAAGCTTATGTAGTTTTAATCTTTTGAGTCCAGCGTTGATTAGTCTGTTATTAAAGAAATTTACCGGGCTAAAATAGTTCAGATAATTTTTTTCTTGCTTTGAAATGAAATTTGCCCATTCAATATTTAATTGTACATCATTATTGATTATTGATGCGAAATTTTCAATTGATTTTAATATTGCATTTTTATCATCGTTTTGTATAATTTCTGTTCTAAAGGTTGATTTTTCCTGAGATACTGGATTAATTTCTATTTCAATTTTTTGATTTAAATTGATTTTTAGAGTTACAATTAAGCCTGTAAACCAACTTTCCCTTTTGCTATGTTTGGTAAATATAAAATTCCCCAGGCTGTAGATAATTGGAATGTCATTATAATATTCATAGCCGCCAATACAGTGAGTATGATGCCCTATAATAGCATCGGCTCCATTGTCGGCATAAAAACGATATTGCTTTTTCATGCGAGGGCTGGGCAGGTGGTAGTATTCGTGACCGCCGTGTATGATACAAATTACTTTATTGTGAGTGGTTTTGGCTGCTTTAATTTGGTTTGTGTTGTCTATAATATCCATGGGGTTTGCGCCCGGCTTTTCATCTTCGGCTATCGACCATTCGTTTTCACAAAAGTTGAGGATTGCAATGCGCATACCATCTTTTTCGAGCGTAAGCGGTTGAGCAGCTTCATTCAAGCTATTGCCTGCCCCTACAAAATCTATTTTGTTTTGTTTTAGCGATTCAAATGTATCGCTTAGCCCATTTGCCCCATAATCTAATATGTGGTTGTTGGCCAAAGTTACTGTATCCACTTTTAATTGTTTGAGATAGGGTATTACGGTATCTTCCGAAATGCGCAGGTGCGGTCCGGTTTTCAGTATTTTATTTTTAGGTTCGTTGGTTGTAAGTGGTGCTTCCAGATTCACCACGCGGTGATCAGCTTTGTTAAATAAATCAATTACTGATTGGTCAATAATGTCTTTAGATTGAAAGGCATCAGAAATATAAAAATCGCCGGTAATAAGTAGTTTCATCAAATTGTGTTTAAGGTCTCAATATTTTGTAATATTCACTTGCAATCTTATCAATTGAATAAAAATTAGCTCTTTTAATAAGTAATGACTTATCATGTTTTTTATTTAATGTGTCAATAATTGCTTCTGCCATAGCATTTATATCATTAAGTGGCACAAGCGTCCCAAATTCACCATCATTTAGTATTTCTCGTGGCCCTCCCGGACAATCGGTCGATACAACAGGTAATCCAACAGATAGTGCCTCTACTAAAACATTCCCAAAACCTTCATAAAGTGAACTAAGTACAAAAACATCTGATGCTTTTAAGTATTTATAAGGGTTGTCAACAAATCCTAAAAAATGAACATTATTTTCCAGGTTTAATTGTTTAGATAATTGTTTTAATTCTTCTATTTGTGTTCCATTACCGAGAATTATTAAACTTATATTTGAAATAGTATCTTTAACTATAGCCAAAGATTTTATTAAATATTGGTAATTTTTTTTATACTCTAATCTGCCTATTGAGATTATTCGTGGAGTTGTCGAACTTAAAAAGTCTTCATTATCAATTGCTTCTTTGCTTAAAGATTTGATTTTATTATTAAATAAAGGATTATTAATTACTATTGTTTTAACTTTTGAAGAAGAAATTACATGTTTTTTAATATCTTTTTCTGTATCATTTGAATTTGCAATTATTTTATTTGCAGAAGGATAAAAGTGTTTCATTAAATAGAATACAATATATGATTTAATGCGTTTTATCCCTTTATCTTTAAATAAACCATTAATAGTATCAGCCTCTCGTATTACAATTCGTCTTTTTAAAAACCTATTTGCAATTAATCCCAATATATTATTGTAACGAGACACAGTGAGTAATGTATCAATGTTATTAATTTTGCATACTCTTACTATACTATAAATTATTAAAAAAGGATTATTGGCATTTAATTCAACTACTTTTATTCCTGCATTCAATTCTTTTACATAAGGACCTTTTTTGAATCTTAATATAAGTACAAAAGGAATGTTACGATTATGGAATTCATTAGCAAGATTCAGTACAACCCTTTCTGCTCCTCCTCCCTCGAGTGAACCAATAAATAAGCCTATTTTTTCCATAGTTAAATTGTTTCTCGTGCTAAAGTTTTGATTTTATTAAGCTCTTTGCGTATTTCAATGAATACTCTGCTGATATTAAGATAGAATCAGCTGTTTTTCTCAAATAATGATTATTTATAGTTTGATTATTTAAACCTTTTACATTATAAATTTTAACCATTTTTGCGAGGCTGGCAATCCAAATAATTTTTTCGGTGTAATAATTATTGTCTTGTGGTAAATGCTTTATTAAAAATAACAGTGTTTTTAATGAACTTTTATCAAAAACATTTATCTGTTTTATTTCATCTGATAATACCAATGATTTAATTTCATTGTATATTTCTTTTTGAATAATGTGGGGGTATGAATGGTGCCTTTTAAAATATATATCTGGTTTGCCATTTTCGTGGCAGTACTTATAACCTGTTCTAGCCCATGGTATATCATCAAGTTTTGTAGTAAACATATTAAGCATGTGTTTATATATCAAATTGTTTCTGCGTTTTGGGTTGATAGAGAAAATATATTCATAAACATCTGGATGAGTGAAAGCCTGGCAGAACTCCATTTTTGGGGTGAGAATTTTCATGCAGGGATTAAGCATTTTTCGCATATAATGCAATTGGTAATCCAGCTCATATTGCATGTAGGGTTCTTTTTCCGGAAATTGTAAATGATACTTTTCAATGTCGGATTTAATGTACCCAACGGAATTATTAAATATTTCCGGTGAAACAAGTTTGCTTACATTTGATATGTCATCTAACAACGATTTAATTTCACTAACATGTTTGCCTGAATATTCTGCTCTGCCTATGCTGTCTCCGTAACTACCAGCAATAATAATGTCAAAATCATTATCATCTCTTATTTGAGGTAACGCGTGTAAATGTATAGGTGAAAATTCGCATCCGCTTATTGCAGTTTCAGTTATATTGTTTAAAAGGTCATTTGCTGTAACTATGTAATGTTTCCATTTCCAATTTAATCGTTTAGCAATTTCCTTTGCATATACAACATCACGTGCGTTTTTATTACCCCATGTTAATCCAGTTACTTTTATGTTGTTTAATTTTTTTGTTTTCACCAAATAATCAATCGCACCTGCTACTATTCTACTATCCATTCCTCCACTAAGCAACACGCCAATTTCTTTTTTTTCACCAATATATACTCTGATTTCATTACAAATTTTCTCAAAAAGAGTTGATGCAATTTTTTCTTCCGGTATATCTACTTTGTCATGTTTTTTAATTTTATGAAATATCCAATCATTTAATTCTGGGTTAGGCTTAGCTAACCAGGGTGTTTTGTTTATGTTTTTGATTATTGTTCTGTCAGCAAGTATGTAATTTCTATTTAATAATTCAATTACTGAAACAGGGTCAATTTCCCGTGTGCAATTTTTATTGTCAGGTATATCAGTCAAACTATTAAATATTTTGAACTTACCATCTTGAATTATATAATAAGGGTTGTTGAATCCCAAGTGGTTATAATACTTAAACATATTTTGTTAATTTGATTAGAGCAATAAATATTATTATTTGGGTTACTTATTGACTACTTATATTTTAAATATTTTATCCATAATCCCCCACCCATTATCAAGCGGGCAAGACTCAAGTTAATTGCTGCTCCTATTATACCATAAAAATAAATTAGAGGAAAAGCTAAGAAAAACCCTATCAAAGAAGCAAGAATTGTGTTTTTCATAACTAATTTATCATTTCGTTTTATAATAAAATAATTTAATCCCCAAATATTATAAATAGCTATTCCAAATAAACCTACGAGAAGTATTGATAGGATTGTGAAAGCTTGAGTATGTTCAATATTCAAATACCAGAAAACAACTTTGTTTAATAATATGATGGATAAAACAAGCAAGCTTGTAATTGCAAGTAACATTTTCTTAAAATCTTTAAACTTTTCTTTTTTTCTGTTTAAAAATGGAAAGAATACTCTTGATGTGATATTTAAGAGTCTTGCCGCTAATTCAATTATTTTTTGAATTGCAGAATAAATACCAAGCAAATAATCTGACACAAAAAATCCTAATACAAAAATATTCGAATTATTATATAGTACTGGAGAGAATTGATTTACAAAGATTGGAAAATTCTTTTTTATAGTTTGCTTCAATATCCGCGGTTTTATCCAATAAAATTTCAACTTGAATTTCTTTAAAATTATGTATTGTCCTACTAATCCTGCTCCAATAAATCCAGCACTGTTTAAAAGTGGATAAATCCAATAATCTTCTTTTTCATTTATAAAAAAGAATATGAAAATTGTAAAGAATAATTTTATCCCGACATTTAGAAAAGTAATATATTTCATTTTTTCTATTCCCTGAAAAAACCAAGTTGGAAATAGTGCATATCCGATAAGCATAATTGAAGATAAAAGGAAAACTAACCGTTCTTCAAAAAATGGTGGATATAATAAAATAACAAGAAAAATTATCAAGAATGATATTGTCAAGAATATAAATTTTATTGACATTACTTTGCTATAAATAAAATTAAGCTTCTTCGGGCTTTGTTTAAATATTGAAACATCACGTGTAGCTGTTATCTGAAAACTATAATCAGTTATTGATTGAAAGTAAGTAGTAAAGGATGTTGCTAATGCAATAATTCCAAATTTGTCAAAATCTATAACCCGTAAAACATAAGGTAAGGTGATTAAGGGTAAAAGCATTCCCACCAATTGCAAAGCCGAAAGCGAAACGAAGTTTTCAAGCAATACTTTTGCATCCTTACTTTTAAAAAGATTTTTTATTTTTTGTAATGGATTCAAGAGTATAAAAATATGTTTTTAATAAATGCCACTATAACCGTCCATCCGTTAATCCCCTATCCAACATCCCCTTCACATCATAAATTACTACTCCATTATCCTTATGTTTTTTTAGGTCAATATTGGAAAATTCTTTATGTGATACAGCCAGAACAATTGCCCCATAGGAGCCTCCCCCAACCCCTCCAAAGGAGGGGAGACAGGAGATTATATCAATGTCATATTCGTGTTTCACCTCCTCGCAGGAAGCCCAGGGGTCGTACACATCCACCTCAAGGCCGTAGTCCTGCAGTTCATGGTAAATGTCGATGGCTTTTGTGTTGCGGATGTCGGGGCAGTTTTCCTTAAAGGTAATGCCCAGCATGAGCGCTTTGGTTCCTTTAATTGGAAGTCCTTTGTTAATCATAAGTTTCACCACCTCGGAAGCCACGTATTGACCCATGCCGTCGTTGAGTCGTCGGCCTGCAAGGATAATTTCAGGGTGGTAACCGGCTTCCTGTGCTTTTTGTGCCAGGTAGTAGGGGTCAACGCCAATGCAATGCCCGCCCACCAGTCCGGGCTTAAACGGCAGGAAGTTCCACTTGGTTCCGGCAGCCTCGAGCACATCGTGGGTATCGATACCCAGCCGGTTGAATATTTTTGCCAGCTCGTTCACAAAGGCAATGTTAATGTCGCGCTGCGAGTTTTCAATTACCTTGGCAGCTTCGGCCACCTTAATTGTGGGAGCCAGGTGCGTACCGGCAACAATTACCGAGCGGTAAAGGGCATCCACCATCTCCCCCACTTCGGGTGTGGAGCCTGCCGTTACTTTCTTTATTTTTTCAACGGTGTGTTCCTTGTCGCCGGGGTTTATGCGCTCGGGTGAGTACCCGGCAAAGAAATCCTCGTTAAACTTCAGCCCCGAGGTTTTTTCCACCACCGGAATGCAGTCGTCCTCGGTTGCACCGGGGTAAACGGTACTTTCGTAAACCACAATGTCACCTTTGGCCAGCACCTTTCCCACGGTTTCGGAGGCTTTTATGAGCGGAGTGAGGTCGGGGCGGTTGTTTTTATCTACGGGGGTAGGAACGGTTATGATGTAGTAGTTGCAGTAAGCGATGGCGGTGAGGTCGGTGGTACAATACAAGCCTGCTGAATTGCACGAATCCCGATAGCTATCGGGACGAATTGCACGAAGGTCGTCCTGAACGATGCCTTCCTGTAGAACTTCGGCATGATTGTTTACCGCTACCGGATTATATTCCAGTAAAACGGATTTTAATACATCGGCTTCCACCTCTAAAGTGGAATCATTGCCCTGCATGAGTTCAGCTACGCGGGCTGAATTGATGTCGAAGCCTGCTACAGGGTATTTGGTAGCAAAAAGGCGGGCTAATGGGAGGCCTACGTAGCCAAGGCCAATAACTGCAATACGTGGTTGTGGGTTGGTTTTTGGTGCTGTTGTCATTTTTTTAAATTTCACGAATTAATACGAATTTCACGAAGGATGTGCTAGTTCACAAGACGTTTATATTTAAGGGAAACCTCACCAAAATTGATAAGTATTCCCAGTTTAAACTTAGTTGCTTTAATATTATTAAGTGTTTGCTTTCTATCTGCTTCACTGAGAAATTTCTGTGATTTAAGTTCTATGATGATTGATTCATAACATATAAAGTCAGCTCTGAAATATTTTTTTAAGGGTGTATCTTCATAAAATACGGGCAGCTTTTTCTCTTTTTCATATGGGATGTCAGCTTTTTGGAATTCTATTTCTAATGCCTCACTATAGACTGACTCAAGAAATCCTGGTCCCAGTTTGCTGTGCACCTCCATGCATGCGCCGATAATTTTATAGCTTTCGTCTTTGAATATAATTTCTGCCATGGAAGACTTCGTGTAATTCGTTAGGAATTCGTGTAATTTGCTTTATACCATTCGATGAATTTTTCGATCCCTACCTTCACCGGCGTATCAGGCTTATAGCCCATATTCTCAATTAAATCCGTTACATCTGCTTCAGTGCGGGGTACATCACCGGGTTGCATTAGAGCCCCCTTCAATTCCCCCAAAGGGGGAAGGTAAGAAGAAGCCCCACCTAACCTTCTGCCAGCTGGCGGAGAGGAATAAGAAAGTGCTATAAATTTTCATTTTATTCCGAAATAGGATTTGTACCAATCGATAAAACTTAAGTTGACGAAGTTATTTTGCCTTTCCCCGCAGGTTTTTAATTCGAAGTCCGTTCTTTGTAAGCACTGAAAAGTTTCCTTTCAGTTTATTTAAGTTTGAGAAAATAGTTTTAACAGCGAGTAATAAACGTTCATTACGCGGTAAATCACTTAATCTTATTAATAGAATTCCTTCGTGTTGAAATTTTAGCCGAAAAGCCAGTTCTCCAAAATCTTTGTCTTCCGTAATGAGTAAAGCATCATTTTTGACTGCCAATTCTAATACTTCGGTATCTTTTATTCCCCCGGATTCTTCGGCAATTGAAAACACGTTTATTCCCTTTTTCCTCAATCCCTGGGTTATTCCGGAGTCAACACTTTCGTCAGCCACCAAATTCATTTTAAGAAGCTATTGGAATTATGACCTCATTTTTAATTGAATCGGCAGCAAATAACAAACAAGCAATTATATCGTCTTTTGTCAATTTAGGATATGCCGCCAGTAAATCATCAACGGTGTCGCCTGCCGCCAGTTTTTCCAGAATTAAATCTACAGATATCCTTGTGTTGATAATTGTGGGTTTTCCGAATAACTTACCGGGATCTGATTCAATATGTAAATTCCAATTTACCATTTTAAAGTTTATTTCTTTGTTTGAAAATACGATTTATAAAGTTCAAAGTTACAAAAATCAAAAATAGGTTTTGTACCATTTTATAAACTTCTCAATTCCTTTTTGTACCGGGGTGTTTGGTTTATAGCCGAGGTTTTCAACTAAATCTGTCACATAGGCTTCGGTTCGGGAAATCCCGATAGCTATCGGGACCGGTTGCATTAGAGCTCCCTCTAACTCCCCCAAGGGGGAAGACAGTTGAGTGCACTTAACTATCATTGTATTCCGAAATATGATTTGTACCATGTGATAAATCTTTCTATTCCTTTTTGCACCGGAGTATTGGGTTTATAATTCAGATCTTCCATGAGGTCCGTCACATCGGCTTCGGTTCGGGAAACATCACCGGGCTGCATGGGGAGATATTCTTTTACAGCTTCTTTCCCCAATGCCTGTTCAACGGCTCCGATGTATGCCATCAGCTGCACTGGTGAGGAGTTGCCTATGTTGTATACTTTGTAAGGAGCTGTTTTGCTGCAGGAGACATCGCAATAATTTTTCGTTACCGGTTGCGGGGGATTGTCGATAACTCTTTTTACTCCTTCTACTATATCGTCGACGAAAGTGAAATCGCGGACCATGTTGCCGTTGTTGAATACCTGAATGGGCTGGTTTTCGAGGATGGCTTTGGTGAATAAAAACAGCGCCATGTCGGGGCGTCCCCAGGGGCCGTAAACGGTAAAGAACCGGAGTCCGGTGGTGGGAATACCAAACAGGTGGCTGTAGGTGTGCGCCATCAGCTCGTTGCTTTTTTTGGTGGCGGCATACAGGCTAATGGGGTGGTCTACGCTGTCGGTGGTGCTTAGCGGCATTTTGGTGTTGTTGCCGTAAACGCTGGAGGAGCTTGCATAGGCCAGGTGCTGTATGTTGTGGTGGCGGCAGGCTTCCAGGATGTTCATAAACCCTACGATGTTGCTGTTGATATAGGCATGCGGGTTCTGCAGGCTGTAACGCACCCCGGCCTGTGCTGCCAGGTTGCATACCTTGTCGAATTGCTCCTGTTCAAAGAGCTGATTCAGCTGCTCCCCATCTTCGAGGTTCATCCGCATAAACGAGTAGTTGGGGTACTTTGTGCTCTGCACTTTGGTGTACCACTGCTCTGCCTCGCGGGTGATGCCTGTTTCGGCCAGCCGGGCGTATTTCAGGTTCACATCGTAGTAGTCGTTAATGTTATCGATGCCCACCACGGTGTCGCCCCGTTCGAGCAGCTTCTTTGCGAGGTGGAAGCCGATGAAGCCGGCAGTGCCGGTTATTAATATTTTCATTGTATGCGAATGACACGAATCCCGATAGCTATCGGGACGAATTTCACGAATTTTTTAAGAAATCTACATTATTTGATTTAACCGAACGCAGCCTTTAATCATATTTCTGCAATCAATTCTAAATAATAATTTTGCTTTTAATTCCTCTTCGGGATTTAATCTTTCAGCATCTGTTGTATATAATGTTTTCAACCGAAGATTCTCTTTCAATTCTGGAAAATGTCGATTGTATTTCTTTTCCAGGTAACCATTTTCCAGGTATAGGGATGAACTACTGATACCATAGACTTCTTTTAATTCTCTTAAAATTGTTTCTTTACGATAGTTAGGTATTATTATTCTTTTTGGCTTTATAGTCTTTTTCTTTATTTTATGATATTCCCATAAATCATATGTCTCAGTAGTATCCTCTGTTAACGGTACATGCCCCCACAACATAAAATTTCCTGATTGCATGCGCATCCTTGGATTCACAATAGAGGTACTTATGAAGCTTAATTCCTGCGATTTCATTATATGACTTTCATAAGCTCCAAAAGTTGGATAGTCATCAACTTTGCAAATATATAAAGCACCGTTTTTATCATTATCTTTTCCTTCTTTATCATAACAAGTAAAGAATAATGCTATAAGTATATCTGTTGTCCAATCTAATAATCTGGTAGGTATATCGTAATGCTGGCAAACCATCATCCATTCTAAATCAAAATCAGTATGCGTTAGAGGTTGAATGGGTATTTTTGGCTTCTCTTGCAGGAGCAAACTTTCATGTTGTACTGTCTGATACCTTTCAAAATTACAATATCTATAAATGGACGGGATTAACTTCCACTCAGCATTTACCTGGCCACGAAAACGAAACGTTGAAGTATCATAAGTTAAGCTGTACAGAAACCTCAACGCATCAGAAGTTGATTCAATTTTTTTTATTAAAAAGGGATTTCTCATTATGCAAGTTTAGCTTGCCATCTTCTGATGATTTAATTGATAGTATTTCAGTGAAGGCAGATTATTTGCTTTTTCAAAAAGCCGGATACAATTAAGAATAACTTTTGCCAGATTTTTATCCCGTATTCCTGCAAGATCCTTTTCAAAACCGCTTAGAAATTCAATGTTCATTTCCTATAACCTTCTTGTTTCTCATTTAGAATATTATTTAGGGTATCCAGTACATTTTGTTTGTCGGTTTTAGGGGTTTTCCGGTTTATCTCCATTGCTTTCAGGAGTTGTTCATCCTGCATTTCTTCGTAGGTTTTAGCACTAACTCCAAGTCTTTTTGCCAGTTCAAGAAAAAAATTAAGTTCTTCCTTGTCTCTTGGCTTTATAATTATTGTTTCCATGGTATTCCTGTTATACTTCACACAAAGTTAGCTTAAATTGCCTAATGGTTACGCACCAGTACTGAGGTCTGCATCGGTGAAATTATGGAAAGAATTTATAAATGTCTTTACGATGTAAAAGCCTTTCAAAAATCAGGATATTATTTTCAATTCTTACACCCGCCCTGTAATCGCCAAACCGTATTCTGTAGAAATATTTGTATCCTTTTAGTTTTCGTAAATTTGGGATGTCTTCCAGCCTCCCCAATTCCTGCGCATCATTAAAAACAAACTGCTCAATTTTTTTCTTTTGCCCGGCTGGTATTTGGGCCAATTCCTTCAGAAAGGTTTTATTTACCCGAATTTCCATTACCGCTTCAACTTTCGATAATATTCCTTTGCTTCGTTTAAAGAGAGATTATCAGCCGGATCATTTTCTTCGATGAACTGCCCCAATGCATAATCTTCAAGCAATTGTTCCATCTTTTTGAAGGTCTCTATATCGACCTGAACTGCAATGGGACGTTTTTTTTCATCGGTAAGGTATGTTTTTTTGATATTAAGCATGTCTCTACTTTTTTTCAAATATACGAAATCTAATTATTTTATAGTATCAGGACTATTAGTATCAAGTATCAGGATTGGGAGGATCCTGTCTTGTGTCTTGTGTCTTACAGTCTTGTGTCTATTTTTTAAGATTTAAACACAAAGGCACAAGGGCACAAAGGTATATTTTGAAAGATAAGTATCAGGACTATTAGTATCAAGTATCAAGACTGGGAGGATCCTGTCTTGTGTCTAATTGTCTTGTGTCTCATGTTCAAATTGTGAAACTGATAAATGGTTGAGTTGCTATAGACGCAGATTTTCTGAAACTTTTTACTGTTTACTGTTCACTGTTCACTGTTTACCGTTTACTGTTTACCGTTTACCGTTTTCCGTTTACTGTTCACTCCTCACTGTTCACTGTTTACTGTTTACTGTTCACTTCTTCTTCGGTCTTCCGAGCTTTTGTGGTAAATTCTTATCGCAGAAACAAGGCTTTCGCTTATCCGGCCACAGTTTTATGGACTGTACAGGGTAAAAAAGTTGTCAGTAAAAGTTGTTTGCAGAGATTTTTTCAGATGGTATTTTTGGTTATTTGTTTTGGTTTTTTCACAGCTTCGCCTCGTCAGTTACATTTGGTCTGTAACGGTTAAGGCGATAGTCCCTGATTGGGATGCGGGGGGCAAAGATAAGTCATTGAATTTTATAATGGGACTTTTCGCAAAAAGAATCCTTATTTAGAATGGTAGTAAATAGTTTGTTGCAACGTCTGGCTGTCAACCGGATATGAATCGCTAACGGATATATTCACAAAGGATTACGGTAATTTCAGCATTTGTGACCTGTGAGGTATATTTTGCTGACAACAGGATAAAAGTTTATTGCATGGTTAACATATGTTTGTTTTATTGTTTTATTGTTTTAGTGTTTCAGTGTTTGAATGTTTCAATGTTTCAATGTTTTAGTGTTTTATTGTTTTACTGTTTCGAGCTGGCACTCTACCTGCGCCCCTTCAGAATCGTCATTGCGAGCGGTGCATATTTGAAATGCGGCATTTCAAACATCCAGTGCAGTTCAAACATAGCTACGTGCATTCGCATACTAAGGAGCGTGGCAATCTGTTGTTATTAAGCTCCTACCTTTCGTATTATTATTTTGAACAGGAAACTAATTCGTGGAAGCGCTTATGGATGGCCACTGACTATTGCAACAGATTGCCCTGCTAAAGAGCAGGCAGGCAGCACCCCGCCTATGATTGGTACTGTTCTAAATTAAATAGCCCAATTCGGATACCGGCTTTTCTGCTTTTTATGAAGGAAGGCGGGGCTCGCAATGACGGTTCTGTTGGAGGTGTGCTGGGTGCAATGACGACTCTGTTGGAAGTGTACTGGGGAATGGAAGGCCTTCCGCCTGCGTTCAGTGTTTTATTGTTTCAGTGTTTTATTGTTTGAATGTTTCAATGTTTAAATGTTTCAATGTTTTAGTGTTTTATTGTTTCGAGCTGGCACTCTACCTGCGCCTCTTCAGAACCGTCATTGCGAGCGGTGCATATTTGAAATGCGGCATTTCAAACATCCAGTGCAGTTCAAACATAGCTACGTGCATTCGCATACTAAGGAGCGTGGCCTGCCTGACGGCAAGGCAGGCAATCTGTTGAAAATACGCAAATAAATGGCAATGTTTGTATCAATCAGATAGTTCTTTCGTTCCATTCGTTTCTTGACTTTTCAATTTGCTGAATCATTTGAATTGCCCGTTCACGCGAGAAAGCACCTTTATGAAGAACAGGTGAAGTTTCTTCCTTGCTTTTTGTTTTTATTAGTTTTATAATTTTTGCTTTTTCCAATCCTTTAAGGATTGCCATAGCATTTTTATTTCTAATTTCAATCTGTATTGTTTCCATCATCAATTGTTTTTAGCAAATTTAATAAAAAGTGACAGATATTCAGATGAAAAACAATTCCGTTTCTGCCTGACGGCAAAGGCAGGCCTGCTAAAGGGCAGGCAGGCAGTAAATGCACCAAAATTTTTAGACACGAGATGTTTAGACACAAGTAGCAAGACTGTTCAATGTTTACTAAGTATTTGTCTGGAATTCTCTTATCCTTTTTTGTGTCTTTTGTGGTTTTGTGGTAGGATTTCTCTTTTTTACCACAAAAACACTAAAAACACCAAAGTTCACGAAATATATTTTGTAGCTAAGTGTCTTTTTTTTTGTGTCTTTTGTGGTTTTGTGGTAAGCTCTCTCTTTTTTTTTACCACAAAAACTAAATGCACCAAAATTTTTAGACACGAGATGTTTAGACACAAGTTGCAAGACTGTTCAATGGTCAATGGTCACTGGAAAGATCAACCAGTAATTGATTGTTTTAAGCGACGGTATATAGCTTCAGTAAAAACAATAAAACTTTCTGCTTCTTCAACTGTAGGTTTTCCATTTGGCAAGAGTCCCAGATCAGCCGGATAACGGGCATCAATATATACCTCATTAATGGTTTCGAGCATTATTGTTTCCTCTGGAGAAATTTGAACACCGGATGTATCAAGCAATCTCAGTAAATCGTGCGACTTTAAGGAAGGCAGGCTTTGTTCTTCAATAATTCCCTTCAATGATTTCTCAATACACTGCTGACAATGAAATGCAACAATGTTGGTAAGCCTGTCCTCATCAATCAATTTTTTAGCTGAAAGGAGGTCGTCTTCAGCAGCGATGAACCACTCTTTAGTTGTTGTTTTCATAAATTACAAGTCCGGAGTTCATGATTTCCCGCTTAAAACCGCTATCCAGTTGAATAAATTGTTCAAACATAGGCTTTGTATGGACAATTAAATCGATATCGGCAAATTTTCTTAATGGGTGGAGTGCTTTTGCATATTTTCTTTTTGTGTTTATTTTTTGTGCAAACGATTCAAATACAAAGTTATCGCGGGTAACTACCAGGAGGTCGATATCACTGTTGTTGCTTTGGTTATCTTTTGCCCATGAGCCAAACAGAATGATTTTCCCTACGTTTAAATTTCTTAGGGATAATTTTATTTGCTCTATAATATCATTTTTAGTCATATTACAAATATAATCAATTTGAAGATAAAATGTTGCACTTGTTGTATCATCCGACGCCGGCAGGCCTGCCCCCTTTCGTGAGAGCTTCGCATGCTGACAGGTTTTTGTGTATTTTGTTTTTGTGGTAGGCGCTCTCTTTTTTTTACCACGGAAACACTAAATGCACCAAAGTTCACGAAATAAGATTCAGACGCTTTTTTTACTGTTTGTGGTATGTAGTTGTTCCATCAGACGCTATCAGGCCTGGTGACAGATCTTTTGGTCTTTCGTGCTTTTGTGGTAAACTCTCCTTTGTGTTCATGAAAAAAAAGCTGAAACTTTGCAGTAACAGCTTTTAACAGGTTGTTTTTCCGTTTCAGGCTATTTTCGGGAAGGCAGACATCTTCCTCCGCTGCCATCCTGCCGTCCATTTCCTTTGTTTCGTCCCAGTCCGCTGCCATCCAGACGACGTTGTCCGTTGCCACTGCCATCTCTCAGTCCCATTCCTTGCCCCAGACCTTTGCCATCGGCTCTTCCCAATCCTTGTCCGTTGCCCGGTCCCTTGCCTTTACCTGGCTGAGTACCGTTGTAGTTGTCACACACCCCATCGCCGTTGGCATCCGTAAACCCGGAACCGACGACTTTGGCAGCCTGCTCTTTTCCCTGAGGCAATTCCTGTGCATTTACTGCGGCAGTACCTAGAAAGGCAACACCACCAAAAATCAGTAACGCGAAAATTAATTTTTTCATTTGTGTTAAATTTTAATTGTTAATTGTACCGGATGAAATTTGCATTCTGTGCCCGTTTCACCATTTTTTTTTGTTTTGTATGTATTGGACACAACTATAGAAGATAACATGTGGCCGATTTTGTTTTTTTTCTTTTTTACCACGGAAGCACGAAATGCACTTATTGTTTTAGTGTTTGAATGTTTCAGTGTTTTATTGTTTCAGCGTTTTGGTGTTTTATTGTTTTATTGTTTCAGTGTTTCAGTGTTTCAGTGTTTTATTGTTTGAATGTTTGAAGACTTATAAACACGAAAACGCGAGGACACAAAGGTATTTTTCAGACACAAGATGATTAGACACAGGTAGCAAGACCAGGTATGTTTGGATGTTTGAATGTTTCAGTGTTTTAATGTTTCAATGTTTTATTGTTTGAATGTTTGAATGTTTGAAGACTGCCTGCGCCCCTTCATTGCCGTCATTGCGAGCGGTGCATCTATGAAATGCAGGCTTTTCAGACATCCAGTGCAGCACAAACAAAACTCCTCCGCCTGCGCCCCTTCATTGCCGTCATTGCGAGCGGACATTCTATGAAAAGCAGACCTTTATAACAACTACTGCAGCTCAAAAATAGTTACCTGCAATCGCATACTAATTAGCGTGGCCTGCCTGACGGCAAGGCAGGCAATCTGTTGTTAATATGCACTTGCCCTTCGCATTATTATTTTAATCAGGAATCCTAATTCGAGGGAGAGTTTTGAGGAACTCCACTGACTATTGCAACAGATTGCCCTGCCTACCGGCAAAGGCAGGCCTGCTAAAGAGCAGGCAGGCAGCGCCCCGCCCTGCTACTTAAACAGCCCAGTGTGTATTCAGGCTTTTCAGCTTTTAATCAATGAAGGCGGGGCTACCAATGACAGATTTATGTAATATCCACATAATCTGCTATTTATAGATTAGTCCTTTCACAGAAAAACAAGCATAACTCCATTCCCTGTCATCTCCACATTGTGCCCAAAAAAATATTGGGTGAAAACTCGCAATGACGGACCTGAATGGAGGGTACAGGAGAATGAAAGGAAGGCCGCCTTCGCGTATGTATTTCATTTACTTTTTACTGTTTACTGTTTACTGTTCACTGCAGACTGACAGGTATTTTGCGTTTTTCGTGTTTTTGTGGTAAGCTCTCTTTTTTTTTTACCACGGAAACACTAAAAACACCAAAGACCACGAAATACATTTTAGGCACAAGACGTTTAGACACAGGTAAGACCAGGTAGTTTGAATGTTTGAATGTTTCAGGGTTTTATTGTTTGAATGTTTGAAGACTGCCTGCGCAATCAAAACCGTCATAATTATCATTCGCTTAAATTCGCGCGATTGGTATCGTTTTTCAGCAACTGTTTTGAATAAGTTTCCAGGCTCATCCAGATTTGTTCCAACCTTACAACCTGCTCAGGCAGCATGTTAAGTTCTTTTATTTGTATTTCTTTAAAAGATGGATATTCGTGGGCAACATTATTTCTTGTTTGCCGGAGTTTTATCCAGTCTTTAGCATTGGTCAGCAAGTTAAGCTTTTCGAGTTTATTTAAAATATCGATAAACGGGAGTCCTGAAACATCTTCTTCAAGGGCTTCAAGTATTTCTTTAAACAAGCGTGCCCCCATAGTGTCCTGCAACTTAGAGAACCGGTAAATCAGTTGGTCGAAAAGGGCCATTTCCAGCTGAGATATTTTACCATAAGCTTCTGCAGTTAACGGGAAATAGAGCTTTACACTATCGAAAGCAAATTTCATCCGTGTATGATGCAGACTGCAAACGGCTAACGTTTCTTTTAATTTATGGGTAAGCTCGTTTGTTAACATAGCTGTTTTCCGGTTCTGAGAATGGTTTTAAAAAATTCACTGGTATGCAACCGGTCGTTGTCGAGGACTACATCCACTTTTTGTTCACCTATTTTAAGCATAAGATCAGCGGTAAATTCATTTTTTGAACGGATATCAGGTTTGCGGCCGTTGGTTTGAATAAATAAATCGATATCACCTCCACGTTTGCTATTGTCGGCACGTGAACCAAACAAGAAAACTTTCACATCATCACCAAAATGATGCTTTGCGAGCACTTTAATGTTTTCTATTTCAAACTGACTTAAACGCATGATGTAAAGATACAAATATTACGAATTAACATGAACATGGTTTAAATTACCTTTCATTAAACATTCAATGTTTCAATGTTTCAATGTTTTATTGTTTTATTGTTTTATTGTTTGAATGTTTTAGTGTTTCAGTGTTTCAGTGTTTCAGTGTTTTAGTGTTTTAGTGTTTTAGTGTTTTAGTGTTTTAGTGTTTTAGTGTTTCAATGTTTTAGTGTTTGAAGGCACTCTGCCTATGCCCCTTCAGAACCGTCATTGCGAGCGGTGTATCTTTGAAATGCAGGCTATTCAAACATACACTGCCGCACAAACAAAACTACCTGCATTCGCACACTAATTAGCGTGGCCTGCCTGACGGCAAGGCAGGCAATCTGTTGTTATTAAGCTCCTACCTTTCGTATTATTATTTTGAACCAGAAACCTAATTCGTGGAAGCGCTTATGGATGCCCACTGACTATTGCAACAGATTGCCCTGCTAAAGAGCAGGCAGGCAGCGCCCGCCCATTGTTTGGTATTGTTGCACATTAAACAGCTCAGTGGTGATTCAGACTTTTCTGCATTTAATCAACGAATACGGGGCTCGCAATGACGGCTTTGTTGGGGAGTATGCCAGACAGACGAGCAAACAAAACCACAGAACCGTCATTGCGAGCGGTGCATCTATGAAATGCAGGCTTTTCACTACTCACAGCAGTTCAAACATAGCTATCTGCATTCGCATACTAAGGAGCGTGGCCTGCCTGACGGCAAGGCAGGCAGGTTCACCCCGCCCTGTGATTGGTACTGTTCTATATTAAACAGCCCAGTGCGTATTCCTGATATTCTGCTTTTTATGAACGAATGCGGGGCTACCAATGACAGATTTATGTAATATCCACATAATCTGCTATTTATAGATTAGTCCTTTCACAGAAAAACAAGCATAACTCCATTCCCTGTCATCTCCACATTGTGCCCAAAAAAATATTGGGTGAAAACTCGCAATGACGGCTTTGTTGGGGGTGTACTGGGTGCAATGACGACTCTGTTGGAAGTGTACTGGGAAATGGAAGGCACTCCACCTGGGTTCAGTGTTTCAGTGTTTCAATGTTTCAGTGTTTCAATGTTTCAGTGTTTCAATGTTTCAGTGTTTCAGTGTTTCAGTGTTTCAGTGTTTTAGTGTTTCAGTGTTTCAGTGTTTCAGTGTTTCAATGTTTCAGTGTTTCAGTGTTTCAGTGTTTCAGTGTTTCAATGTTTGAAGACACAAGATGTTTAGACACAAGTAGCAAGACTGTTCACTGTTCACTGTTTACTGTTCACTCACTGTTCACAGTTTATAAACCTTCTCCCCACCTTCTTGTATCATGTTCCGCATATCGACAATCATTTGAGCATGCTCCTGGATAAACTGCACATCGAAGGCTGAATGGTTCGTGGTGAGTACTACTACGTCGGCAGCACCGAGTGTTTCGGCGGTCAGCTCCACGGAACGGTATTCCTTGCCTTCGTGGGTTCTGGCCACAGGGATGTGCGGGTCGTGGTACTGCACGGTTCCACCTTTATGTTCAGCAATCTCCATGATTTCGAGTGCCGGTGATTCGCGCTCATCGTTGATATTGGGTTTGTAGGCTACACCCAGGAACAGAATTTTGCTGCCGTTGACTGCTTTTTTATGACGGTTCAGGGCAGTAGCAATTTTTATGTACATGTAGTGCGGCATGCGCATGTTGATATGTCCGGCGGCATGGATCATCGAAAGGTCGAAGTTGTAGCGTTTGGCAATGTGTTCGAGGTAAAACGGGTCCAGCGGTATGCAGTGGCCGCCGATTCCGGGACCGGGATAGAATGCCTGAAAGCCGAAAGGTTTTGTTTTAGCTGCATCTATCACTTCCCAGATATTGATATCCATTTTTCCGGCCAGCAGTGCAAGTTCGTTTATAAGACTGATGTTTACCAGCCGGTAAGTGTTTTCAAGAATTTTCACCATTTCCGCCACGCGTGGAGAGCTTACCGTATAGATATGGTCGATGGCTCTTTTGTAGAGCGCCTCCCCTATCTCGAGTCCGTCGGCAGTCAATGCCCCCAGCACCTTGGGCGTGTTGCGGGTGTGGAATGATTTGTTTCCGGGGTCGACGCGTTCGGGGGAGTATGCCAGCCAGAAATCTACTCCGTGTTTGAAAGGGGTTGAGGAGTTTGAGGAGTTTGAGGAGTTCGAAGGGTTCGATCCGTTTTTATTATGTTGTGATTCATGTTCAATGATGGGCAGCATGAAGTCTTCGGTGGTGGTGGGGTATGTGGTGCTTTCGAGACTGATGAAGGTGCCGGGTTTCATGTAACGGCCGATGTCGGTACAGGCACTTTCGATAAAGCTCATATCGGGTTTTTTAAATCGGTCGAGGGGTGTGGGCACACAAATCAGCAGAGCATCGCATTCGGCCATGCGTGAGAAGTCGGTGGTAGCACTGAGCGACACATTGTCAACCACTTCCTTTAGTTTGGCATCGCGGATGTCTTCGATGTAGTTCTTTCCGTGATTGATGTTGTCGACTTTCTCGGGGTTTTTATCAAAGCCGAGGGTTTTAACTCCTGCTTCAGCAAAATTAACTGCGAGGGGCAGTCCAACGTATCCAAGTCCAATTATACCAACAACTTCGGTGTTGGACGCTATTTTCTGCAATAAGTCTGTTTTGTAGTTCATATGTGTCCCGAATATTTTCAAATTTATGCGAATATCGGGAATTTTACCGAATTAAATACCTGTTGCACGAACGAATGTTTAAACAAAGCCTATGAAATACATTTAAGGATCAAGATTTATAGATACAAGATTTATAGATACAAGACTTATAGACACAAGTAGCAAGACCAGCCACTGTTTACTGTTTACTGTTCACTGTTTACTTTTTACTTTTCATCAAACTCTGTCAGGCCTGCCCCACAGGTCTTTTGTGGTTTTGTGGTTGGTTCTCTTTTTTACCAGTAGAGTAGAGTACAGAGCAAAGCACTTTCTTTGCCCTGTAGCCCCCTCGTCAAACCGTACGTGCGGTTTTCCCGCATACGGCTTTCCTTCTAATT
>JAWLGR010000014.1:0-143205 GCA_041684965.1 Mariniphaga sp. | reverse complement strand
AGTTTTTTTACCGCGTTTTTAATTATAATCACAACCCATTGAAGGCCAACAATAATTAACTCATCTCAATGTTAACTTTTAATCACCGTCTTTCAGAATTGTGTTCTCTAACATTGCCTTCAAGCCGATGCTCCCAAAAGTAATTTGAAGGCTGTATTCAGTATAACCTTCTTTAGTGTAAAGGTTTTACGCTTTGTAATTATCGTGTCGCACTACCAGGTTAATACGGCAGCACCCACTTTGTGAAGCATACTACTCAATTTCATTCAAAAGCTAAAATCCAATCCCCCGACCACGGTAGGGAGTTGAAACAACGAAGTAATGAATGTTAATTAAAGGTTTCCGCTGCCATTTGGAAAAGTTTAGGGTGCAATTGGCCAAAGCTGCAAAATCATTATCTACGCAACAAAAAAACCAATGTATCCTGCGTGATTCCTTAATCCCTGAATAATTATGGGCCTTAACCCACCAGTCACATGGTTACCTGATGATTTTCATTATTCAAATTGACCTGTACAATTACTCTTGATTTCATATTCCTTCTTATATAGTTCCAATCAATATAAGTCATTTCATCCGTTACAAATAAATATCTGAATTTCTGGCTGTAATTTTTTATTCCAAAAAATTAAAACAACCGACCAGCCAAAAAGGAAATGTTGAGAATATGCTCGTTCAGGAATTATCTCAATTACCAGTAACCCAGGTAATAATTTACTGTGAAGTATCAGCTGCATTAGAATATTCATGTTGGACATGGTATGGAATTGTATCCAAAAGTGTATTTTCGTAGTTTAAATCGAAAAATTCATTACGTGTCGAGAAATCTGGTCGTTATACCTACTTACAATGAGAAGGAAAATATAGAGAAAATGATAAGGAAAGTATTTTCGCTAAATACTCCTTTTCATATACTAATAGTAGAAGACAATTCACCTGATGGAACGGGAGCGATAGTCAAATCCATGCAAAAAGAGTATGCCGGCAGGTTGCATATTCTTGAGCGTAAAGGAAAATTAGGCCTGGGTACTGCATATATAGCAGGTTTTAAATGGGCTCTGCAGAATGGTTATGAGTACATTTGCGAAATGGATGCCGATTTCTCGCACAATCCTAACGATCTGGAACGTCTTTATCAGGCAGTAGAGCAAGGTGCCGACTTAGCCATCGGTTCCCGTTATATCTCTGGAATTAACGTCATAAACTGGCCGCTGGGCCGGGTTCTTATGTCATATATTGCTTCGGTATATGTACGTTTGATAACCGGCATGAAAATAATGGACACTACTGCAGGGTTTAAATGTTATCGCAGACAAGTATTGGAAACCATAGACTTTGAAAGGATCAGCCTAATTGGTTACGGGTTTCAGATTGAAATGAAATTCACCACCTATAAATTCGGGTTTAATATTGTGGAGGTACCGATTGTTTTCACCGACAGAAAAGAAGGAACTTCAAAAATGAGTGGCGGTATATTTAATGAAGCGCTCTGGGGAGTGATGAAAATGAAGATGCGAAGCTGGTTCCGGCAATACAGAATTCCGGCGGACACTACTGTAAAATAATCCTCCTAAAAAAGCCTGTCGGTTTTGAATGCAGCAACTTAATTTCAGGCAGAAAAAATAAAAGAAAGAAAAATGAAATTACTTTTAAAGGATGCCACTATTGTCAATGAAGGATTAAAATACAAAGGAAGTGTTTTAATTAACGGCAATAAAATAGACAGAGTATTTCCTTACAGTGTTCCCGCGGCGTTCGATCTGACTGATGTGGAAATCAGGGATTCCGCCGGGCTTTATCTGATACCCGGAGTCATTGACGACCAGGTACACTTTCGCGAGCCAGGCCTCACACATAAAGGCGACATTGCCACCGAAAGCAGGGCTGCCGTGGCAGGAGGCATAACTACCTATATGGAAATGCCCAATACAAATCCCCAGGCAGTTACACAGGAGTTACTGGAAGAAAAATACGAGCGTGCCGCCGATGTCTCAGCTGCCAACTACTCTTTTTATATGGGCGCCACAAACGATAACCTGGAGGAAGTGCTTAAAACCGATCCATCGAAAGTATGCGGAATCAAAGTATTTATGGGTTCCTCTACCGGCAACATGCTGGTCGATAACCAGGAAACACTGTCTGAAATATTCAAAAACGCCCCTACCCTGGTTGCTACCCATTGCGAAGACGAAGCCACGATTAAAAAAAACATAGAAACAGCCCGTGGAAGGTATGGTGAAAATGTCCCTGTTTCCCGACATGCATATATCCGGAGTGCCGAGGCATGCTATAAATCCTCCTCAAAAGCCATTGAACTTGCCACAAAACACAATGCACGGCTGCATATCCTTCACTTATCTACTGCTATGGAAATGGAACTGTTTTCATCAGGAAAGGTAAAAGATAAAAACATTACAGCCGAGGTATGTGTGCACCACCTGTGGTTCGACGACCGCGATTACATTACCAAAGGAAACCTTATCAAATGGAACCCTGCCGTAAAAACAGTTAAAGACAAGGAAGCACTATGGCAGGCGCTGCTTGATGACAAAATTGATGTGATAGCCACCGACCATGCCCCTCATACACTGGAAGAGAAAAACAACACCTATTTTAAGTCCCCTTCAGGTGGACCTCTTGTACAGCACGCACTGGCAGCCATGCTTCAAATGAGCTGCAATGGAGTAATTTCCATTGAGAAGGTGGTCCAAAAGATGTGTCATGCCCCTGCCGAACTTTTCCGAATTGACCGCCGTGGGTATATCCGCGAAGGCTATTATGCCGATCTCGTCTTAATCGACCCCAACGAAAGCTGGGTGGTTTCTTCCAATAATATATTGTATAAATGCGGATGGTCGCCTTTCGAAGGCCAGGAGTTCTCACATGCTGTGGTATCTACTTTTGTGAACGGGAAAGAAGTTTATAAAAACGGTGAAGTTATAAATAAGATTGCCGGGGAACGTGCCTTATTCAATATTTGAGTTAACAAAACATGTGGATTTCATAAATAAAAATGGGGATCATTATAAATTACCTAAATTCTGATGCTCATAAATTGATCGCGTTTACGATTGAAGCAGATTAGCAGTTCACCAACTCATCCTTTTTTTCATTTTTTCTCCGAATGGATACTTCCTAAAACTAACTTATTCCAGAAATAAGGTTCATCTGAAAAAATTCTCTGAGAGTGCAACAATTCCCATCAATACGCTGTTTATTAGAGTCTCATGAAGCAGGTATTGTTTAATATTCAGCGTGTATTTCGTATTTCTGAAGATGAAATGAAAGCCATTGAAAATGTAATGCAGGTTACATTTCTGAAGAAAAATAATTTTTTTCTGAAAGAAAATGAAATATGCAAATCCATTGGATTTATTGAGCATGGAAGTATGCGTTTGTTTTATGAAACCCCCGAAAAAGAAGTATGCAACGATTTCTTTTTTGAAAATTCCCTGGTAGGGTCAATAGCCAGTTTTATTACTCAGACTCCTTCTATCGTCAATATTGCACCCGTTGAAAATTGCGAACTGCTGCTTTTTGAATATGCCGATGTGATGGCGTTAATCCAAAAGTTTCCTGCATTGAAAATTCTTGCAAATATTATTTTACAGGAACAACTTATCAGGACAGAAAAACGTGAGGCATCGTTACTTAAAGATTCTCCCGAAGAGCGTTTTAAACACCTGCTGGAAGAGCATCCCAAAATATTTAAGCGAATCCCGCTTCGTTATGTGGCAGGGTACCTTGGCATTACTCCTGAAACACTGAGTCGCTACCGGTCTAAGTTCCTTATTAATGCTTCAACTTCCCTGTAAATAAAAATCAGACAAAATTATCCTTTTCTTGATTTAAATCAAGTGCTTCCATAATTTCCTTCATTTTCTTTGTATTGTAATTTTAAAACAATGTAAAATGAAAACAAAAAACAGAAACGAAGAATTTTTGGTTTTAACCGATGTAATTGAAATATTGGTAAGTAACAAAGGAAAAGAAAAAGGGTACACGGTGTTTGAAGAAAATGTCCCTCCGCTGGGAGGACCGCCTCCGCATCGTCATCCCGACGAAGAAGTATTTTATGTACTCGAAGGAAGGTTTGAATTTATTCTGAATGATATGGAAAATCCATTCCAGGCAATGCCCGGAAGTGTGGTCCATGTGCCTTCAAATGCAATTCATACATTCAAAAATGTAGGTGAAACGCCAGGGAAGATGGTCGTTTTATTGAAACCGGGTGATTTGCTCGATTATTTCAGAGTAATCGGAACAGCCATCAGAAACCACAACAACAGGCCTGATTTAACACAAGTCCCGGATATTTCCAAAATCGACTTATCAAAAGTTTTTAGACTGGCGCCCGAGTATAATATAGAATTCTTTCTGCCCGAAGTCATGAAAAATGATGTAAATTGAATTGATTTATAAGTTTCGCAAATGATTGTTGTCGATCGCATTAAAAACAAACAAGGCGATGTTTATGCCCGGTTGAGCTACGAGCCTCAAAAAAATTATCTGCTGATGAAGTGGATGGGACCTTGTACAGACGAAGAGGTAAAAACAGCATCACTGCGTATGCTGGAATGGCAAAAAAGAGAAGGGCAGCGTAACAGATGCCGGTTTCATGTTCATGACACCAAAGAAATTGAAGGTGCCTGGGCCGGTCTGGTTGACTGGATTAGCAACTATTTTTTTCCACTCAACTATGAATATGGGATGCGTTACAACATCAGTATTATTTCACCCGATTTGTTTTCCAAGCTTTCATCGCTAGAGTTAAAAAGCCGGAATAACAGTATAATCCCAACAATTATTTGCGAAACCATTTCCCAGGCCGAAGCATGGATTTCCAAAAAAAAAGCGGTGTAATTCTGCTTCGCCAAAAGTGTACTATCCAAAATCAGAAAATAAATGATCCGGATATGCCTCAATAAATTAGAAAATATTTTATCCGCATACAAATGAATGCTTCAAAAGTTAAAATTCTCATCATACTGTTGCTGTTTCCTGTTGTTTCATTTTCACAGCAATTCTGGAACCTTACTAATGAATTTTGGGGAGGCCCTAAAACCGGCATCACGCTGGTTAATGATTCTGTTTTATTAGTAGGAACCACTACCGGAGTTTTAAAAAGTTCAGACGAAGGCAAACATTTTGATAAGGTTCTTACAGCTTCGTCGGTAAATTCCATTTTTGCTTCATCGAATGGAAATGTTTTTGCCGGAGGCACAGGGAAAATCTATTTTTCAGATAATATGGGAACATCCTGGGACTCTGTTACACTAAATACAGGTTACCCGGTAAAACAAATTATTGAAAATAACAACTACGCCCTGTTTGCTATTACTGGTGAGAGAAATAGTGGTGACGGTGTTTTTTATTCAGAAGATAATGGAAAAAGCTGGGAGTCACGGAACAATGGACTTGGAAATCTTAAAGGTTGCAAAAAGATTGCCGCAGATAAAAACGACAGACTCTATCTGACCATGTCGGACGAAGCGTCAACCGGTAACGGAGGATTATTTTTTTCGGAAACCTCCGGACTGGAATGGGAAAAAGTTTCCATCAAACTGGACTCGATAAACGAGCCGGTTAGAATCACAGCACCTGCCGGGTTAACCATCTCTCCGGAAGACAGTCTTTACCTGAGTTTTTATGGCGTTGCTACCAACTATATGGTTCAACTGAATATCAGCAAAAGCATAAATGATGTTCCCCTGGAAAATCCATGGCAGGTGTTTCATGTGAACAAAACTTCTAAATGGTGGGAAGACAGGCCATTGAACAACATACACTTTTCGCAAAGTGGCGATCGTTACAGCTCATTTACCCAAATGTTGAACCAGGGGGCAACCTACTATTTAAAAGCTAGTGATACGTATTGGTACAAGATTGATAATGATCTCGGCGCTTCAGATGACGGATGGCGGTATGAACAAATTTTTGCAGAAACAGAGTCCGGCCGCATATTTATGATCCAGTACCTCGATGAACGGATTTATACCACCGACAAAAGTCTCATAACTGATATTAATCCGCCGGTAAAAAATCCTGCTCTTGTTCACTGCTATCCTAATCCGGTAAAAGCAGGCGGTAAGTTATTTTTGCAATTGCCTTCCAAAGTTGGTTCTACGGAAATATCAATCTGCGACTTAACCGGTAAAAGAATTTTATTGAATTCGGGTTCAAGTGAAACACCAGAAATTACAGCCCCGTTAAAGGCCGGAGTTTATATTCTTACTGTGAGATACCTTGATGCAGTTTTCACAGAAAAAATAATGGTCAATTAACAGTTGTCTGATTACCTTTCCAGGGCAGCGGATTTCCCAGCCGGTGCTGCACTTCTGTTTCAAAAGAATATTGAGGCCTTGCAAATAAATCAGTACGAGTATATTCTCGGCGGAAGGCTCAGAAATAAAACCGATAAGCGAAGATACCCTCCAGTTAATTGTCAGTTTAAATTCTAGTCATATATAAACTCGTTATAAACTCGATATAAATTCGCAACAAATTCGAAACAAATTCGCAACAAATTCGCGATTTTGCGAGTTTATTGCGAATTTATAGCGAGTTTGTTGCGTATATTCAACGGAGAGGAGGTTTACCATAAAGGCAAAAATACAGGAACACATAGCTTTGAAGTGGAGATTATTTTGGTTCACATAGAGGGGTTGAAAGAGTAGCCATGTTTCCCTCCTACTCTGGAAAATACAAAAAGAATAATGTCGACCCCAAAGAATGCCTAAATAAAATGCTGGAAGTTATTCCTGATTACAAAGTCAACAAGCATCATGAGCAAGGTCTGATTGACCCGAAAGATGCGTTCTGAAGGAAACCATATTTTTTTAAAGGTTGTACAGCAGAAAATTTTCAAAAAATCCTGAAAAAGAGAGCCCCTGCTCAACCTTTTTCTTTATAAACTGTATTATATGCAGTCAATAATATAATCTACTACAAAATGAGAACAGTTTTATCTGCATTTTTTATAATCTTGTCATTTACCATTTTGGCACAAAACGGACTCAGTACAGGAGAAAAAGTTCCTTCCTTTTCAGCTATTGCCGATGATGGAAGCACCTGGGAACTGAAAAACAACATGGGTGATAAATTTCTGGTAATCTATTTCTATCCAGCTGCCATGACAGGAGGCTGTACAGCCCAGGCATGCGCTTACCGTGACTTAAGCAGTGAATTGGAATCGCAGGATGCCCGGGTAATAGGTATCAGCGGTGACAATCCGGAAAATCTGAAATTTTTTAAAAAAGCTCATAATCTGAACTTCACCCTGCTCTCTGATTCTTCAGGTGAAATAGCACAGCTGTTTGGTGTGCCAACCCGTAGTGGCGGTAAATTTCAAGGCAATTTTGGAGGGCAGGATTTTGAGTTGGAAAGAAGCATCACAACCAGTCGATGGACTTTCATTATAGATAAAAAGGGCAGAATAGTATATAGAAACGAACAGGTAAATGCATCGGAAGATTCGCAGGAAGTATTGAATTTTCTAAGAAATAATTCTTAAATAACTTGAATTATAATGCCTTCCGCAGAACTAAGGACCATTTTACTTACTAAAGTTGCCTTCCAATATTCTACCTGAAAACAGGAACGGAAATCTGAGACGGATGGATCTTTCCATAAGAAGAGGCAATCTGTGACAGTGGGGATGAGATTTTTAAACGGTATATTTTCAGCTTAAGGGCATTTTCTGTGCGATGGTTTCTTCCGAAAAATCATCGTTCTGCCTTTCTTTTTCATGCAACAATTTTTTAGGAATTTCCTTAGTGGCCTTTGCTCCTAATTTCCGGATGCGTTCTGTGGCATTCACAAGATTACCCCTTCCTTCCGACAACTTTTTCATTGCATCGGAATATGAATTTTGTGTAATCCGGAGGTTGTTGCCGATTTTTTCCATATCGCCAATAAACCCAACAAATTTATCGTATAAAGCGCCACTCTGGCGGGCTATCTCGAGCGCATTACGTGTCTGGTTTTCTTGTTTCCATATTGATGAAACGGTGCGCAATGTAGCCAGCAGTGTAGAGGGGCTTACAAGGACAACCTTCAGGTCCCAGGCAAAGGAAAATAAATCATGGTCGGCCTGTACAGCCAGACTAAATGATGATTCTATTGGAATAAACATCAATACAAAATCGGGACAATTAAGACCCGGTGCTGATTGATAATGTTTATCGCTAAGTCCCCGGATATGAGATTTAAGGCTGATAAGATGATCTTTTACATGCTGCAGCCTTTCCTCTTCAGAGGCAGCATTTACAGACCTTTCGTAGGCAATTAATGAAACTTTTGAATCGATAATGATGTGCTTGTTATCGGGCAGGTTAATTACAATATCGGGCTGTAGTCTTTTTCCGTTATCAGACACATGGCTGTATTGTTTTATAAACCCCTGCTCCCCCTCATTCAGGCCCGAGCGTTCAAGGATTCTTTCAAGTACTATTTCACCCCAGTTCCCCTGCTTTTTAACATCTCCCTTTAAGGCACGGGTAAGGTTTTGAGCTTCTGTACTCATCTGGTTGTTTAAATCATACAGCTTCTTAAGTTCAGCACGCAAATCCGTCTGGTCCTTCAATCCTTTCAGATAAGTATCCTCCACCCTTTTTTCAAAAAGCAGGATTTTTTCCTTCAGGGGAGTCAGTACTTCACCAATATTTTTTTGATTGGTAAGTGTAAAATCTTCGCTGTTCTTTTTGAGTATCTTTCCTGCAATATTTTCAAACTCGATGGTAAATTTTTTCTGAACATCTTCCATTTCAGCCTTTTGGGTTTGAAGTTTCTCCCGGAGATTAATGTACTCGGTCATCGATTTCTCAAGCCGGCCAGTAAGAACCAGATTATCTTCCCTGGTTTTTATCAGTTCAGCATTTTGGTTATCATTATAAATTTTCAGCAGGTTGTAGCGTTCTTCAGCAACCAATGCCTGTTTTTCTGCCTTAATGCGAAGGTCTTCAAGCAGTTTTTCCTTTTCTCTGAATTCAACGTTTAAATGGGTTATTTTTTTCTGACTCTTAAAATTTAAAAAGTAGATAAATACAACAGCAACAAGAAATAAAATGCTGATGATGAGATTAAAAAAAATGAGATCCATTTCGCTTAAATTTTGAAAGGTATAAAAATCGCTTCAATTTAACCAAAATGTAACTGCAAACCTCAGCAGAGCTGAAAAAATTATTACCACTTATATACAATGGAATTGATATTCATGCCAGCACCTACCGAACAAAGAACAACATAATCGCCCTCATTAATTTCCTGACCTTCAATTTTCCCTTTCAGCACCAGATCGAGTAAAGTTGGCACAGTGGCAGTGGATGAATTGCCCAGGTAACGGATACTCATGGGCATTATTCCTTCGGGAATATCATTTTGTCCGTACAATTTAAACAAACCATTAAGGATAGCCTCATCCATTTTCTCATTTGCCTGATGGATGAGCACTTTTTTGACATCGGCCAGGCTGATGCCAGCCCGTTCAATACTTTCCCTAACCACGCCCGGTACGGTTTTAATTGCGTAAATATACAGTTTATGGCCAGCCATTTTTATCCAGAGTTCGTTGCCTTCGTATTCAGGATTATTGGATCCACCAAGAGTGAGCAGATTGGCATATGAAACTGAATCGGAACGGCTGGCATGAGAAATAATTCCCACAGGTTCATCACTTTCATAAGCTTCCACAATTGTTGCACCAGCCCCGTCAGCATAAATCATTGAATCGCGGTCGTACGGGTCAGAAATTCGCGACAGAACATCGGCTCCCACTACCACTCCTCTTTTCATAAAACCACTTTTAATGAATGCATCGGCTACAATCATGGCCTGGGTCCAGCCAGGACAACCGGAAATGATATCGTAGCAAATAGTATTTGGATTTTTAATATGCAATTTCATTTTCACCTTATTGGCAAGGCCGGGCAACATATCGCTTCGAATATTGCCTTCACCAATATCACCAAAATTATGTGCTACGATTAAAAAGTCGAGGCTTTCCTTAGAAATCTCAGCCGATTTGCAGGCATCTGTGATTGCAAGCACTGCCAGATCAGATGTAGTCTGGTTATCGTTTGCATACCGCCGCTCCTCAATGTTTGTTATATCTCTAAATTTCTGAATAATTTCTTCATTCGATTTGTCAAAAAGTTTTCCAGTCGATCCATCAAAAAACAGATGATTCAGAAAAAAATTATTTTTTACAATTTTGGGTGGCAAATAACTGCCAGTTCCTATTATTCTTGTGAAAATTTCTTTTGCCATATATTCCTTCAGCTTAATTACCTGTTGAATTTTTTCAGGGTCATATTTTTTCCATCAAAAACACCGTATGAAAAATGATTAATCCAATCACCCAATAAGATCATCCTGGCATGATTTTGAACCTCAACATCCGCCATCCGATGCCGGTGGCCAAAGATAAAATAATCAATCCACTCTCTGTCAAGATAGTTTTTAGCAAATTGATACATATTTTCATTCTTAACATTAAATTCTTCTTGCCGTTCAATTTTTGACAAGCGGCTTGCTTTAGACCAACGGTGGGCAATTTGAAATCCAAAGTTGGGATGAAGCCGGGCAAACACCCACTGGAGTTTTTTACTTGAGAAAATTCTCTTCAAAAAAAGATATCCTTTATCTTCAGGATCAAAACCATCACCATGAGCCAGAAAAAACTTTTTATTGTATATTTCAGTAATGAATTCCTTACGGTGGACTATTAATCCTATTTCCTTCGGCAGGTAGTCAAATACCCATAAATCATGGTTTCCTGTAAAGAAATGAACGGGTATTCCTCTGTCAGTTAATCCTGCCAGTCTGCCAAGTATGCGTGTAAAACCACGAGGCACAACTTTTTTATATTCGAACCAAAAATCAAAGATATCGCCCAGCAGGTAGAGTTCAGCTACATCCTCATTAATAAAATCAAGCCATTTGGCAAAAAGAATTTCACGTTCGTGATTGTCTTTTAGCGCCGGGGCCCCCAGGTGTGCATCTGAGATAAAATATATTTTCCCTTTTTCTGACAAGATATTTCGGTTGTTTATTTCCAGTGAAATTAATTAAGGAGCTGCGCCAATACCCTGTCGAGAGTTGGTCCTCTCAGGTTTTGTGCTATAATTTCCCCCTCATCATTAAGCAGGTAGTTATAAGGTATGTTTTTAATATTATAAAGCATGGCAGCCCGGTTACTTCCTTCCATATCTCCTACATTTATCCAGGAAAGCCTGTCCTGATCAATAGCATCTACCCATTCCATACGATTTTGGTCAACGCTTACCTGATATATTTCAAATCCTTTATTTTTATACTTCTGGTAAGCTTCTGCAAGCGCTTCATTCTGAATTCGTGAATTCCGGTCGACAGACGACCAGAACTGCAGCAAAACAACTTTACCCCTAAGTGAAGACAAAGCTATTTCCCTGCCATCGGGATCGGGCAAAACGATATCGGGGCTATTCTCCCCCTTATCCTGGATTAATTGACGCAGCTTTGCTGATTGTTCTTCCTTTAACAACTCAAGTGTATTTTGATATAAAGCTTTCACATGACTTGAATTTGGATAAATTGTATTTAATGCCGAAGCAGCAACACGCAATGTATGCAAATCGTTTATAATATATTCTTCCTCATCAAATTTTTGATAAACAGCCATTACGCTCGCCATGGAAAAGGGATTTTCCATAACAAACTTTCTTGAAAATTCCACCTGTTTCTGCTTAATCGAATCGTACATTATAGTCCATTCCCTGTTCAACTTTTCAAAATCAGGATTCCCCCTGTACATATTATTAAGTGACTGCAATGAATCAAGTTTTTTTCTTGTTGTAAGCAGGTGGTCGTTTAAAATTTTAACCTGAGCCGATCCCGGGGAACCTGTCACCATGTAATTGCGGCTGAAATTAGCGGCATCCGCGGTAATAACGACCTGTTCTAGTGAATCAATCAAAAGAGTGATGAACTTAAGTTGCGAGAGTTTCAACAGATAAAAAGCAGGTTTGTCCGTTTCACCTTTAAACTTAAAGGCACCGTTCCGGTCAATTACAGCTGAATCGATGGGTTTGGTGTTTGCTACCTGCAATTTTTCCAGGTATATAGTTTGTCCTTCAGCATGTGTTATCTTGCCGCTTATTGAGAACTGCTTTTCTTTTTTGCTGCAGCCAACCGCCAGCAAAGCGGCAATTAATCCGACAAGGATAAACCTGTTAATCTTCTTCAGTAAATTATTCACTCCAAGTTTCATATGGCTCTGTATCAGCTTCTGTTATTTTAATCCTTAATTCTGGTATTTCACAAAAGCGTGAATTTTCAGGTATGGACTACTTTATTTAACTTATTCTTATTTCGTTAAAGGGCGTAAAATTAAAAATTTCCAGTGTTCCCGAACGAACATTTTAATAAAATAACATTATTTAAAGATTTGAATCTAGGTTCAACTTTTTATTTTTCTTATCAATCAATTCAGGAAAAAGCTTTATGTTCGTTGACAACAAAGTAAAATCGTGAAGATACATACCAACATAGATCAATTCAGTGCAGATAAACCAGTAGTAACAATTGGCACTTTCGACGGAGTTCACCTCGGACACCAAAAGGTTATATCAAAGCTTAAAGAAATTGCCAGGAAATACGGAGGGGAATCCGTTATTTTTACGTTCTCTCCTCATCCAAGACTGGTTACCAGACCTGAAGAATCGGATCTCAGGTTACTTACCACCCTGGAGGAAAAAAAAGAACTTTTTGCCCGGTCGGGAATAGATCATCTGATTGTGTTTCCGTTTTCAAGAAGTTTTTCGGAACTCACCTATGCTGAATTTGTGAAGCAAATTTTGGTGGAGAAAATGCATACCCATTGCCTGGTTGTTGGCTACGATCACCGGTTTGGTAAAAACCGTGAAGGAAGTTTCGAATATTTACAAGAATGTGCCGATACATATGGGTTTAAAATTGAAAAACTGGAACCCTTTCTGATAGATGAAGCAAATGTAAGTTCCACCCGTATTCGTAAGTCACTTCAAGAAGGTCAGGTGAAAAAAGCCAATAATTACCTTGGCTACCGCTACACCCTCCATGGAACTGTTGTGGAAGGCAATCAATTAGGACGAAAAATTGGTTTCCCTACAGCCAATATAGAAGCTTCGGATCCCAACAAACTCATTCCTGACCATGGTGTGTATGCTGTGGAGGTACTAACATCAGGCAAAATATATCAGGGTATGCTGAACATTGGCACTCGCCCGACTTTTAATAAAAATGCAGACAACCGAAGCATTGAGGTACATATTTTTAATTTCACCGAAAACCTTTATAAAAAAGAAATCACCTTGTTGTTTTTCCAAAAAATACGCGACGAAAAAAAATTCAATGGTGTCCGTGAATTGGCAGAACAGTTAAAAAAAGACAAATCAGCAGCATTGAAAATCTTCGCGGAAGATTAAACTATTGAACTAAAATTTCACGTTCAAGAAAAATTCCATCGGGTTGTTTTATTTTTAGAGTATAATTACCCGGTTCATCCAGCAGATTGTTTAATTTCTTTCCATTTAGTTCCACAATTACATCAGGGCAAGCATAGGAATTAATATTTAGCTTCCCCCACAATTCGATAAAAAGGAGACTATCTTGCTTATCAGCAATAAAACGATCAAAACTATGACAACCGTCGCTTCCAACAAAACCAAAGAACCTCAAATCGAAGGGTTCATTTGCAAAAACCGCCTCAGGAACATTTACACTGTCTACTCTAATTAGAAAATATTCATATGCAGTATGATTCCTGCAGGAAGATAAATGCATAACAAGGGAAATCAGTAGTATTACAACTACCGGTATTCTATAACGCTTCATATTTATAACCCTTTTTTTCATATCAACTGATGAATGATTCAAAATCGTTCTATATAGTTGCTTTTTATTAATTTGTAATGGATTTTTTTTTCATTAAAACGGACGAGATCGGCAAATGATCTGAATACCTGAAATCATGGGTGGTAAAGTTAAAGGATTCAAAAACATGACTGTGGAATATATAGTCAATTCGAAGTGAAGGCAATTTATTGATGTATGTACGCCCTATCCCTTTGCCCGAGCAAACAAAGGCATCATTCAAGCCCTTCCGCAGCTGCTGATATGAAAATGAAGCAGGAGTATCATTTAAATCACCGCAAACAATTACAGGATAGGGCGATTCGCTTATCATATCCCGGATAGCCTGAACCTGACTGGCACGCATACGGAATCCGGTTTTTAATTTTGAACCCATTATCCTCGCCTCCTGTAAATCCTTTTCACTGGTAACCCCTGAATCAATGATGCTAAAATCTTTTGGATCAATTCCATAAGAATGAAGGTGGACATTAAATACTCTTACGGTATCTGTATCAATGAGTAAATCAGTATAAATCGTAATATTCCGAGAATCCGCAAACCGGATTTCATTCATCTGAACAATAGGGAATTTTGACATGGTAACAGTACCGAATGTATTGCTTGTGCGGGCAAATTGATAATGATTAATAAAATCCATTTCCTCAACTGTTTTTGCCAGATTGAATACATTGTTCTGCCTCAGCCGTACTTCCTGAAGACAGATAATATCAGGTTTATTATCTATCAGAAAACGAATAATCTCTCTTGAAGTCTGCTCCTGAGAATCTTTTTTATCACCTCTGAAATGGTGTACATTGTATGACATGATTTTAATTCCATCCAATTCTGTGGTTTTTTCCTGAAGTTGTACATACCGTATCAGAAATCCCCATCCGGCAATTAAAGGGATGAAAGAAATCAAAGCAAACCAGGGTCTGGTAAACAACCAAAAAAAAATAAAAAGAATATTTAAACCGGCTATTATGGGATATGCCAACCCGAAAAAGGAGGGGACCCACCAGGTCTCCGGAGATATATACCCTGAAGCATATGACATTAATAGAGCACCAACAGCTAAAAGATTCGTGCCCAGAAACAGGTATTTAATCAGCTTTCTCACCTAACTATTTTCATTTCCGAATAAAACGTAAAATTGGTAAAGTTATTGAATCATGAGTTTATTTGATTGTATAAACCTTTTTATCGAAATTCCTTTCCTGAAAATGCTATTTGCGACATCGAAGCATTCTGTCCTTTCCAAATAAATCACTTTTAATTTCTATCGATTTGAAACCATAATGCTCAACCAATTCAATCACCTCATTGCCAAGATGTTCATTAATCTCAAAAAACAACCACCCCCCATTTTTAAGATGCCGGTTTGCAAACTCTGAAATTCGCTTATAAAATTTCAATGGCTCATTGTCTTGTACAAACAGTGCAATTTCAGGTTCATAATTTAAAACAGTGGCAGTCATTTTTCCTTTTTCAGACTCTCTTACATAAGGAGGATTGCTAACAATTACATCGTAACTATCCCAGGATGTCTGATCCAAATTAAGCATGTCAGCCTGAAAAAAATTCACTTCAAGGTTGTTTAAAATTTTATTTTTACCAGCTACCATAAGAGCCTGATCTGAAATATCGAAAGCTAAAACAACCGATTGTGGTATCTGTTTTTTAACAGCTAATGCAATGCATCCGCTTCCTGTTCCTACATCAAGAACAACAGGCGATTGAGGAAGCTCCGTTTCCGATATCCACTGCACTAATTCTTCCGTTTCAGGGCGTGGAATTAAAACTCCGGGAGTTACCATCAACTTTAGGCCCAGAAACTCAGTTTCACCTAATATGTATTGGATGGGTTCAAACTTTTTCAATCTGGCCACCATCATTTTAATTTTAATTTTTGCTTTATCTTCCAGCAGTTCATCCCGCATAAGTATCTGCCGGGTATAATCCAGACCGCAAACATGTTCTATAATCAATCTTGTAAAAGCTCTGATTTCTGTTTTGGGATATAAATCTTTTAATTCCTTTTCAATAAATTGAATTGTCGCCTTCATTGTGTTATTTTTGGCAAGGCAAAGATACTTTTTTCCGGCAAATGGCATTATCAGAAACATATATGGCACGATGCATTGAACTTGCCCGTTTAGGGTTAAGCAATGTAGCTCCAAATCCAATGGTAGGCAGCATAATTGTTTGCCGGGGTAAAATCATTGGAGAAGGATTCCATCAGGAATTTGGTGGGCCACATGCTGAAGTAAATGCTATAAATGAAGTATCAGATGCCCGTCTTTTAAAAGAAAGTACTTTATATGTTTCCCTCGAACCCTGTGCCCATTACGGACAAACACCTCCCTGTACCAATCTGATCATAGAAAAGCAGATTCCAAAAGTGATCATCGGCACTACGGATCCATTCTCCGAAGTAGCAGGGAAAGGTATCGATAAGCTTCTCAGGGCAGGAATAGAAGTTGAGGTGGGAGTTCTGGAGAAGGAGTGCCGCGAGTTAAACAAGCGCTTTTTTACCTTTCATGAAAAGCAACGTCCGTATGTCATTCTAAAATGGGCACAAACAGCAGATGGTTATATCGATATTGATCGCAGCGACAAGGATTTTGGAACACCTACATGGGTAACCGGTGATCTGGCGCTAAGACTGGTACATAAAATTCGCTCGGAGGAAAATGCCATTTTAATAGGCACGAATACTGCTGAAAAAGACAACCCCACACTAACGGTACGTCATTGGTCAGGCAGAAATCCTATCAGGGCAGTTATTGATAAAGACCTTCGTCTGGCAGCCTCCCTGAATGTATTTGATGGTTTGGTAAAAACTTTGGTTTTCAATTCAAAAAAAGAGCACAGCGATACAAATATTTCCTGGATAAAAATTGAGTTTCAAAACGATGTACCTGCTCAGGTGCTGCATGCATTTTACCAGCACAACATCCTTTCAGTAATTGTTGAGGGTGGCAGGCAACTCATTGAAAGCTTTAAGGAAAAGGGACTTTGGGATGAAATGCATGTATTTATTGGCAATAAAATATTTACAGGCGGAGTCAAAGCTCCTTTAGCAGCAGGAAGATATATTGCTGAAGAATGGCTTGATACAGATTTGGTAAAAATATTTTACAGACATTAAAAGACAATGCTTCTGGGACCACCCGGCATTATTTGAATATTCAATACCCGCTCAACGTACTGAAAATAATAAAACAACTTATGATTTATTTCGAATCCATAATCAACAGTGGGTTCATAGCCAATAATTGGTTCGAAGAACCGGCTGCCAGACTGAGTTGCCTTATAATTCCATGCACTCACATACTGACGGTTCCAGTTTTCATAGTATTGTGATGAACGGTACTTGGCGGGCTGATTCTGCAAAGTATACCAAGTTTCAAATTTTGGATCAAAAGTATGAAGTTCGTATTCGAGCGTGTCAGTTTTTACCTCTTCCTCTCCATTGGGTAATATTCTGGGAGAATTACGGGAAGTAGTACATGCAATTCCTATAAATACTAATATTGTAAAAAATAATATCTGTTTCATAATCTCTAGTTACAGGTATATATTTATTTAATACGAATTTCATTCCAAAATTGTTTTTGAATTTAAATTTTAAGAAATTTATCACCTATACATTAATTGTATTTATTTATGAATTTGGGATTGGATTTCTGGAAATTATTTTTTTTGATTTTTCTTTTAACAGCCATTCCGGTGTCCATTATGATTATTATGGAAAAACGGTCACCTTATAAAACAGCTGCATGGATACTTGTATTGATCCTGCTGCCTGTATTCGGAGTGGTTTTTTATCTGTTTTTTGGCCAGGAATACCGCAAAAAGAAACTCTTTTCTCGCAAAGGATTAAAAAGCCTGACAAAATTCAGGCGGCTCTCCTTCAGGCAACTGCGACAATTTGAGAATACCTTACGCAACCTGCCTCCTCAGGTTACTGAAAAAGAGAACCTCATAAGACTACTGCTTAACAATTCGAATGCATTATTAACCAATGCCAGCAGTATTAAGATACTGAATAATGCAGATGAAACCTTTGCCGCCATTTTTGCTGCAATTGAAAATGCCACCCATCATATCCACATTGAGTATTATATTTTTGCCGACGATAAAATAGGTAACCAGTTCAAGGACCTTCTTATAAGAAAGAGCCGGGAAGGTATAATCGTCCGCATAATTGTAGATGATGTTGGGAGTTGGGGATTAAGCAAACGGTTCCTGAATAATTTACGCATAAACAACATTGAGATTTATTCATTTATGGAGGTACGTTTTCCCCGGCTAACTTCCCAGGTTAACTATCGCAATCATAGGAAAATTCTGGTTGTGGACGGCATTATAGGGTTTACCGGCGGAATTAACATTGCCGATCGCTATGTGGAAGGATTAAAGGATATCGGTCCATGGCGTGACACTCATCTTCAGATTGAAGGTGATGCCGTTAGCGGGCTGCAGGTTGTTTTTGCTGCCGACTGGTTCTTTGTGGTTCATGAAAATCTTGTTGGTAAAAGATATTTTCCCAGCCCGGACGAAGGGAAAGGCATACCAGTACAAATTTCTGCCAGCGGACCCGATTCCGACTGGGACAGTATTGCCCAGGTTTTTTATGCAGCCATAGCAGGTGCGAGAAGTAAGGTCTATATTGCTTCACCCTATCTTATGCCTACTTCGGAAATTCTTTATGCACTCAAGGTGGCAGCATTAAGCAGTGTAGATGTGCGCATTCTCATGCCATCAAAAACCGACAGCCTCATTCCCAGGTGGAGTTCCTATTCATACATTGAAGAACTGCTGGAGGCAGGGGTGCGCATTTATTTTTACCAGGCCGGATTTCTTCACAGTAAATATCTGATAGTAGATGATAACTTTGCCACTGTGGGTACTACGAACCTTGACTTTCGGAGCTTTGAGACAAATTTCGAGGTAAATGCCTTCATTTATGATCAGGTTATTACTGCCACTTTACTGAAACATTTCCGGGCTGATTTAAAAAACAGCCGTGAAATAAATCTTTCCGAATGGAAGGAACGAACCTGGCACTTTAAATTGAAGGAATCGCTGGCACATGTTGTGAGCCCCATGCTATAACAATTTTTATTCTTCAAATTGTGTAAAATATAGAGTTGTCCCTGTAATGGCTCTGTACTTACTCCCTAACTTTTAGGAAATATAGTATCGATTTCCTGTAATTGATTGAATCAAAATGGTAATTTTCCCAAATCAATATTTCCACCGGATAATATAATTCCTACCTTTTTATCCTTTACAACTAATTTTCTTTCCAGGATTGCAGCAAGCGGAACAGCCGATGAAGGTTCGACAATAATTTTCATTCGTTCCCATATAAGACGCATGGCTTCTACAATGCCTTCCTCTGAAACGGTAACAATATCGTCCACTTTATCCATTACAATGGCAAAGTTGCGTTCTCCCAACGAAGTGAGCAGGCCATCGGCAATGGTTTTAGGATTTTCAGAAGGTATCAGTTTTTTTTTCTGAAATGAGCGAAAGGCATCGTCGGCTCCGGCAGGCTCAGCAGCAATTACACGGCATTGGGGCAGCATATATTTAGTGGCAACGGCGGTTCCACTCAGTAAGCCTCCCCCTCCCACCGGGACTAGTATTACATCGAACAGCCCCATATCTTCAATCAGTTCTTTGGCAGCAGTACCCTGACCAGCGATTACATGAAAATTATTGTATGGATGGATTTCCGTAGCGCCTGTTTCTTTTACAACTTCTGCCAGCATGGTTTCCCGGGCCAGTAGCGTAGGTTCGCAATAGGTTATGCCGGCGCCATAGCCCGCTACTGCCTTTTTCTTTATTTCAGGCGATGTGCGGGGCATAACTATATGAGCAGCAATTCTCCGCATTTGTGCAGCCAGGGCAAGCGCGGCAGCATGATTTCCCGAGGAATGGGTAGCTACTCCTTTTTGGGCTTGTTCGTCGTTTAATGAAAATACGGCATTACATGCTCCACGGAACTTAAATGCTCCCACTTTCTGGAAGTTCTCACATTTAAAATATAAATTGCCTCCGGTTATTCTATTTATACTTGCTGATGTTAAAACCGGAGTACGGTGAATGTATTTCTGAATAATTTGGCAGGCCTGTTCAACATCGGAAAAATCAGGTAGATAATTCATCCGTAAAAAAATTAATTATTAAAATGGTCGGATAGAACTCACATATTTTAAAGAGATATGTTCATCTTTGTTTGTGTTTGCAAAACATGTGGATTTCGTCATAATATTTTCTGTGTCTATTCATTTTATAATCTAATTAAGAAATTTACAAGGTGAAGATAAAACGGAATAACCAACAATTCTTTTCTCTTCCAATAAGATTCCCCCATTCAAATAGTTTCAGAACCAAAAGCCAAAATTAAAAAGTTCCTTTAAAGAAATAAGCCTGCACACCTTTAACTCCAGGCCGTATTTTAAAGAGCCCTCCTGCATCAGGATATTTAAGCAGGTCTTCCACACTGGTGCCCTGCCTGGCAGTTGTGATATAAAGTGTTCCAAGATCAGAATCACCAAATGCACAGGATGTGACATTTAATGCCGGTACATCTATCGACCGCAGCAACTCTCCTGTTTCCGGATTCCAGCAACCTACTGCAGAACCATTCCAAAGGGCAATCCATAAATTACCTTCTGCATCAATGGTCATTCCATCGGGATAGCCCATATCTTCAGGAATTTCAATAGCTGTTCTGGAACTGGTTATTTCACCGGTTTCATTGTCGTAATCCCAGGCTGTTACTTTTTGAGTTGATGTATCGATGTAATACATTAACTTGTGGTCCAACGACCATACAATGCCATTTGAAATGCTGACCTTATCAATCATTTTATGGACGGTGCTGTCAGGATCAAGCCGGTAAAGTGCACCTGAATCCTTTTTTCCCTCCTTATTCATAGTGCCCGCCCAAAATCGTCCTGCAGGATCGCACTTTCCATCATTAAACCGGTTACCAGGTTTATCTTCTTCCGGGTTCGCAATAAGATGTTTTGAACCTGTTTCAGGATCAAGTTGGTAAAATCCATTTTCCAGGGCAATTATCAGTTTCCCAGATTCAGCAGGCACAACTGTCCCAATCATCTGCCCCGTAAGCATTTCCTTGTTAAAATTTAATTTTGGGTTGTAAATATTGAGGATTTTGTCGGTAATATTTACCCAGATTAGCTCGCCAGACCTATAGTTCCAGACAGCTCCTTCGCCTAAAGCCGATTGTGTATCGAGTACCAGTTCCACCTTATCATTTTTAATTGAACAACCTGCAATAAGAATGCTTGTAAAAATTAATGCATTCACAATAATCCTGTTGCTCAATGTAACCAACCAATACATGCTGCAGAAGATTAATACTATATTCTATTCATTACAACTCTAAACACTTTCAATCAAGTTTTCTATAATCAGCCTCATTTTTGGTTCGGCTTTCATAGCAACCTTTTGAACCTCCTCATGTGAAATTTCAACAATTTCACCCGGTACCCCACTGTCCGTAATAATGGAAATCCCAAACAATTTAATATTCATATGCCTGGCAACTATGGCTTCAGGGACAGTTGACATTCCGATTATATCTCCACCCAGGATACGGAACATTTTATATTCGGCAGGTGTTTCAAATGTTGGCCCCTGAACTCCAACATAAATACCTTCCCTTACATTAATATTGTTCTCCAGCGCAATCAGTTTGGCTTTATTCCGCAGCCGCTCATCGTAAACTTTACTCATATCCGGGAAACGAACTCCCAGTTCGTTCAGGTTCTTTCCCCGCAACGGGTGCTCTGAGAAAAAATTAATGTGATCGCTGATAAGCACAATGTCACCAACATGCCAATCAGGATGTAAACCACCGGAAGCATTTGAAATAAAAAGTTGTTTAATCCCCAGAAACTTCATTACTCTTACAGGAAAAGTAACTTCCTGCATTGAATAACCTTCGTAATAATGGAAGCGCCCCTGCATAACTAGCATTTCTCTGCCTCCAAGTTTTCCCAGTATAAGTTGGCCCATATGTCCATCAACTGTAGTAACAGGAAAGTTCGGAATCTCAGAATAAGGCAATGTTTTGATAATTTCAATATCCTCCACCAACCCCCCTAAGCCAGTACCGAGGATAATAGCAGTATCAGGTTGCGCGTTGAATTTTTCTTTTATGAAGTTCGAGGTTGCTTTTATTTTCTCCAACATAATTGAGTATTTTTTTATTAAATAGTTTCCCCTCTTCGTCGAGGAACTTAACCTTCACAGGTAAATAGTAAAGCGATTGTTTAAATTGTTCATCCAAATCAGGTAACTCCATAAAACGAACAGCATCCTTTTCAGTGGTGATAATAATTTTCCTTTCATTTTGGAGTTTTTGGAATTTACCCATGATATTTCGGATATCTTCAACAGAAAAATTATGATGATCAGGATAACTTATCATTTCTCTGTCTGTTGCAAATTGTTTGAGGTATTCAGGAATCAGCCGCGGATAGGCAATTCCTGTAACAATAAGAATTGCATAGGAATGCTTCTCATAAAATTCACTATCTAATTCCTTTCCATCAAAAACAGGTTTTAATTTATCGTATTCATAAGTAGTAAAAAACATTGCCTGGTAAGGTTTCAACCCTATCTCATTCTGCATCACCCTTCGCATAATTGGTGTCACTTCCTTTGGGGGGCATTTGGAAAAGATAATAATATTTGCACGCCGTAATTGCGAAGCACTTTCTCTTAATGAGCCGGCAGGTAAAAGACTGTCTTTCTTTAATGGCCTGTTATAATCAATAAGCAGAATATTTATTACAGGTGTTATCCGGCGATGCTGATAAGCATCATCCAGTAAAATTACATCTGGTGTTTTTTGATTAGCAGTGGCTAAAAGTTTTTCAACTCCGGTAACTCTGTTTTCGCAAACAGCAACAGTAATATCCGGAAATTTTCTTTTTATCTGCAAGGGTTCATCACCTACTTCGGCAACACGTGAATCAGTATTCACCTTATAAAACCCTTTCGTTCTCCGTCTGTAACCCCGGCTGAGGGTAGCTACTCCAAATTTTTCCTTCAACAAATTTACAAGGTATTCAACATGGGGTGTTTTTCCTGTTCCGCCTACAGTTATATTTCCAATAGAAATAACCGTTACATCAAATTCCTTCGATTTAAAAATATTTAAATCATACAAACGATTACGGAAATAGACAATTAATCCATACAATAAAGAAACAGGATACAGGAATATTTTTCGCATTAATTTTTTTTTAAATAGAGTGGTCAATATATATAAATGAATTTGACATTTTCATAACAAACATTCTTATCCTGCTCAAATTCTGAAATGTTTAACTTGTTTTTTCTATCACTCTCCAATTACTTTCAAAAGCTTTCCTGCCTGTACCTGGTCGTTAAGTTCCATGTTATTAAGCAGTGCAAGTTCTTCCAACTGGCCACTGGCGACACCCATGCTGTTCAAGGCGTTGGCAAGTGTACCACTTTGTTTCACCTGCTGCAAACGGATTCGTTTTGGCTGCTTATTTAATTTTGAAGCATCGGTAAGGCGGTTAAAGTTCGTCATAGTAGCCTCGAAATTCCGCGTATAAGTGTTAAAGGCTGCATTCTCGGAAACTCCATGGAATACATAGATTCTGCCACCGTATTCAATAAAATACGACAATACCCGGATATGTTGCTGCTGCCCTGTTTGTTCATTTTTGGAAATACGCTCCGAAACAGTTGCTACTGCAGGCATTCCATTAACAGTAGTCCGTTGTGATTGCAAAAGTTGGAGTTGAAGCGATTTAATTGCATTTTCAGCTGCTGCTTCGGCTGAATTTTGTTCCGCAAGTGAAAATACTACCAAAGCCTGTCCATCCTTTGGAGCCATTTGTACCTGTGTAGGAGCGTTAACAAGCATCCAGCCGGAAGGAACCGGAAATTGAAATTTTAGTTCCGGATGGTAAAACACATTCCCTTCTTCAAATCCCTGCCGTGGGTCTTCCCCATAGACCATTCCTTCAATCATCCGTAAATAGCTTTCCTCATTCACCATCCAGTTATCATTTGGCAGTTTCTGTTTCCATTCCTGTGCCTGCTTTGTAACAGCCTGGTATCTGTCACCTGGATCGGGATGGGTAGACAAGAATGTGGGGACTCCTCCAGGGCCGTCTGTAGCACTCATTCGGCTAAGCGTATTAAAAAAATTAGCCATTTCCTGAGGATCGTATTGTATTTTGGAGGCATATTCCACTCCAAGCTTGTCGGATTCCCGCTCATGATCACGGCTGAATTTCAGAAACAATAACTGCATTCCCTGCATTGCATAACCTGCAAAATCACGAAAATCCTCTGATGCAATCATGCCTCCAACCAACAGCAACTGGCCCAGTTGCTGTTTACTTTGCTGACTAACAGTATGCCTTGCGGTAACATGGCCCATTTCATGACCCAAGACACCAATCAGCTCTGCCTCATTATTAAACTGTGCTAAAATCCCACGGGTAAAATAAAGGTATCCTCCCGGAACTGCAAATGCATTTATCACCGGTGTGTCTAGTATTCTGAAATGATATTCTAATTTGGGCCTGTGTGAAATCTTCCCCATTTCTTCACCTTTTTGTTGAATAAATGCCAGCAATTCATCGTTTTTATACTCACCAAAAGATGCAACTATCTGGGGATCATATTCCCTTCCCATCGCAATTTCCTGTTGCTCGGACATCAGCATAATCTGCCTTTTGCCAGTGACCGGGTTTACAGCACATGAGGAAGCTGTTATAGCTATCGCTATAACCAACAGGATTTTTATATGCATATTTATCATTCTCATAATCATGTTTTTTATTGTTATCAAGTAATTATTACTATTAAAAATAAAAAATCTGTGTGTTTTGTTTACCAATGAATTGTTTATTTTAGCCTATACAAATATAAGTAACGCAAATAAGTTTTGAACAAAAGGGATGAAAAACTTAATATCTCTGTTTTCGGGAATACTTTTATTTCTTTTTTTTCATACAGGACATGCACAGGTTCTTAATCTGCCCGCTATATCAGAAGAGAAACTTCAGAATCATGTAAATTTTTTGGCTTCCGATAGTTTGCAGGGACGGGGTATTACTACCTATGGGTTAAACCTGGCTGCAGGATACCTGAAAAAAAATCTTCAGAATTTGGGACTTACTCCTCCAGAAAACGGTTTCTTTCAATCATTCATTCTTTCTTCACTTATCCCCGATTGTCAGAATACCTTTATCAAAATATTAAACCCTAAGGGGAAAAAAGTCAGCAAAACAGAAAAATTTATTGCCTATAATCAAACCACTCATTTAGTCGATGTTGAAGGAGAATTGATATTTGCTGGTTTTGGCGCTTCTAATTCATACTTTGAATCCGACCACTCAGCAGAAACACAAATTAAGGGAAAAATTGTGATGTATTCAGCCGGGACTCCTCAATCGTTTAATGAAGGGAACTCCTCCCATTGGAACAGTTTACAGGAACGAAAAAAGATGGATAATTTTTTTAATGCCGGCGCCACGGCCTTAATAGTGGTTACAAGCAGTCAGGATTCAGCAAACAAGACTTACCATCGAATTAAAGAATTGACTTCCAGGCAAAATTTCTCTCTACCTGTCAGAACCAGGAAATTAAACCAAAAGATTTTTATTATCACCCCTGAAACAGCTGATTTATTAACGGGTAAGAAAGTAAAATGGAATAATGCATTACAAATGGTATCAGCTGGTACCCCGGCTGAATCAATTGCCTTAAAAAACAACCGGATACATATACGTTCCTCCATGAACGAAGAAGAATTAGAAACAAACAATGTTATTGGGATTATAGAAGGGAGTGACACCTTGTTAAAGGATGAGTGTGTGGTATTTATTGCACATTACGATCATCTTGGGATAAGCAGCAACGGAGCTGTATATAACGGTGCGGATGACAATGCCTCGGGTGTGGCTGTCCTGCTGGAAATTGCTGCTGCATTTTCCCAACTGAAAGAAAAGCCGCGTCGAAGCATGCTGTTTCTTTTCCCTTCAGCAGAAGAAATCGGAATATTTGGCACTGAATATTACAGCAGCAATCCAGTTTTCCCGATTGAAAATACAGTTGGTTGTATCAATCTTGACATGGTTGGCAGAGTTTTCGAACCTCGCGACTCGGTTTGGAACCGGTCATTAAAACAGGTAAAAGATTTCGATGGTATCTATGCCCTTGTAAATCATTATAATCCAAAAATGAAAAGTATTGTTTCAGAAGCCAGTTCACAACTTGACCTGATACCTGATTTTTCTCTTCCTGCAAGGTTTTTTAATTCCAGTGATCATTATCATTTTCACAAAAATCAGGTACCTGTATTTAATGTGTCAACCGGTTATACAGCGGATTACCATAAGTCTTCTGATACTGCCGAACGTATCCGGACAGATAAAATGAAACGGGTAGCCAAATTGTGCTTCCTGGTTGGGATGGAACTTGGAAACCAATATTGATAAAAGTTGCCATAAAAAGAAAAAAACTTCTAATGCGAGTGTTTTTCGGATTAATTATAAAAATAATTGTTTATGAAAATTGTAATTCTTGATGGCTATACAGTAAACCCTGGTGATCTGAGCTGGGAAGGGATTGAAAGTCTCGGCAGTTGTACTGTTTATGAACGTACAGCACCTGAAGAAACAGTGGAGCGTGCCAAAGAAGCCCAGGCTGTTTTCACAAATAAGGTAGTATTTGAAAGCGATCTTATCAGCAAGTTACCCAATCTAAAATTCATCGGGGTATTGGCCACCGGTTACAATGTGGTTAATTTGGCGGCAGCTTCCCGGGCAGGGATAGTCGTTACCAATATTCCTGCCTACAGCACAGCATCTGTGGCCCAAATGGTTTTCTCCCATATCCTGCACCAGGTTCAAAACATCTCACTGCATGCTGTTTCTGTTCAAAAAGGAGAATGGGCCGGGAGTATCGATTTCTCATACCATCTGACCCCACAGACTGAACTTGCCGGAAAAACTCTGGGAATAATTGGATTTGGACAAATTGGGCAAATGGTTGCCAAATTGGGTATTGCTTTTGGAATGAACATTCTTTATAACAACCGCAGCAAAAAAGAAACGAATCTTGCAGCACGGCAGGTCGATTTGGACACCCTGCTGTCGGAAAGTGACTTTATAAGCATCAACTGCCCCCTGACAGATGAGAATAAAGGATTTATAAACAAGGCTGCAATTGAAAAAATGAAACCTTCAGCGGTACTAATAAATACAGGTCGCGGGCCATTAATAAATGAGAAAGATCTGGCAGAGTCGCTTAACAATGAACGAATTGCAGGAGCAGGGCTCGATGTGCTTTCAGAGGAACCACCCGCTCAAGATAACCCACTGGTTTCAGCAAAAAATTGTTATATAACCCCTCATATTGCCTGGGCGACCACCGAGGCACGAACCCGGCTGATTGAAATTGCCACACAGAACCTCAAGGCATTCATTAATGGAAGTCCACAAAATGTAGTGAATTAAATGCATTCGAAAGTTATGACCAAACATGAGTTGCATGATTTATTGAATTCCTGGGAAAATATTGAACTGCTAATACATGAAGCGCTCACTCATCCTGAATATGTGAGGCTGATTGCAGATATTGCATTTTACAGTGATCATCCTAAAAGTTGGCGGGCAGCATGGCTTATGGATAAGATTCACAACAAAAAGCCCAAAATGATTGAACCCTTCATCAAAGAAATAATTCTTCAGCTAAAAAAAGAAACAAGCAGCAGTAAAATACGACACTTTCTTAAATTAATCAGTTTGTATGCAATTCCGAAAAATCACAGTTCGTTTCTTTTTGAATACTGCCATCAACATTTTACTTCAGCTAAAGAGCCCGTAGCAGTCAGGGTATATGCCTTACAGGTCCTTTATAATCTTTCAGAAGAAGAACCAGATCTTAAGCCGGAACTTCTTTCCACCATCCGGTATGAAAATGAATTGCATTCAACGGCAGGTATCCGATCAAGAGGTAAAAAACTGGCAAAAAAGCTACAGCAGCAAATTAATGCTTCAGGAATCCATCTCACCTGACAATCTGCCTATAAGTTCCTGCAGACGTGAGTCGATTTCTTCAGTAAGCCCAGTCTGATCATAACGCCGAGTTAGTACCATCAGGTTTTGCAGGATGTTCATCTCCCGTTCCTGCTCTTCCTGAACGATGCGTGCCAAATTATCAGGAAGTGAAAAATAATAACCCAGCAATTCAAAGCTGTTGGATGCTATTTGCCTAACTTTATCACTACCCTTCCCATCTTGTCCAATCTTAAAATAAAGCTCAGTTGCTTCAAATGAATCGTAACTCAGGGGTATTTTTTCATCAGGGAACAATTCAAACATTCGATCCAGTACACGTTCTGCCTTATCAAAACTTTCTTCTTCAATTAAAGCCCCGGCAAGGCGGGTAAACATTGGCCGTGCCTGTATTATTCTGACAGCACGCCGGTTATAATCGTCAAGGTACACGTCCGGCCTGTTTACATTCCCCCATGAGAATTTTTCCATAACATTTTCATACAAAATACGGGTATTGATATGGCCTGTACTTTGCCAGCTGCTCTTCGTCCGAATAGGAACAAACCGATAGGCAAGCCCTTCCAACTGAAGCCAGTCGGTAAAAAAGATATTCCCCGGATACAACAGACTGTGGTTGATATATACAGGTCGTTCCCAATTGTTGGCAGCAATAATATTCAAAATTGCCCATTCACTTTTTGTGATGTAATTTTTATTAATACTGAACCTCACGGTATCTGCAATCAACTCTGCATCTTCCATCTGAACTGTACCAGTGGCTAAAACTTTTTTCTTATCGACCGGGAGGTAAAAATCTTCCGATGGCAAAAAATCCAATTTTTGCCTGCCAGCTATTTCTACTTTTGTCCTTTCATCCTCGCTTCCCATAAATGCCATTGCATCGCGCAAATCAATAGCACCTTCAATCTTATCGAAAATTAATACTGCATCACGCCTGCCCATATAATACTGATTCTCCTGGAAGGAAAAAGGTACAGGTCGGGCTTCATAAGTAGCCTTCCGGTGCTGGGAAATATACCAGTCCATTCCCAGATAACTGATATTGATAACCTTCACATCTGTTCGCACACCTTCCACCTCCTGTGCATACCAAAGCGGGAAAGTATCATTATCACCATAAGTGAATAAAATAGCGTTTGGTGCACAGGATTCAAGATAGTTAATGGCAAAATCCCTGGTCATGTACCTATGCGATCGATCGTGATCATTCCAGTTTTCAGTAATTAAAACCCCCGGCACCCATGCAAGTGCAACCGAAACCACCAGGACTGCTCCAAAAATTCCCTTCAGCCATTTTGATAATAAATTATATAAGGCAGGAACAGCAAAACCTATCCAGATAGCAAAGGCATAAAATGAACCTACATAGGCATAGTCACGTTCCCGTGGTTGTAGGGGTGTCTGATTTAAATAAACAATAATTGCTATTCCGGTAAAGAGGAAGAATGCTGAAATAACTGCAAAATCTTCTCTACCTTTCCGGCTGTGATTGTACTGGTAAAACAGGCCAATAAGCCCGAACAGCAAAGGCAAAAAAAAGTATCTGTTGTACGACGGGTCATACTTCATAAATCCTGGCATCAAATCACGCGGCCCTGTGCGCGGTTCATCCAATGCGCGTATACCGCTGATCCAGTTTCCATTCAAAAAGTTTCCATGCCCCTGCACATCGTTTTGCCGGCCTGCAAAGTTCCACATGAAATACCGGAAATACATATGTCCAAGCTGATAAGTAAAGAAAAACCTCAGATTTTCAACAAATGTAGGCTTCATCAACACTGCATCCCCGTCAATATCTTCCACATTCACAGGCTTACCCTCCACAGCACCCCAACTTTTGTACATATCTACATGCCGGGGATCGCTGCTGTACATACGAGGAAAAAAAGTTTTCATTGAAGGTTCATATACAGTTTTTTTTGCAGTTGCTCCTGTAACTTCATATTTGCCATCTACCTGATTGTAGTATTTTCTTTCGCCCGATGCTGAAATTGCAGGTGTATTGTAATAGGGACCGTATAACAGCGGATGCTCACCATACTGCTCCCGGTTCAAATAACGCAACAATGCAAAAGCGTTATCGGGATGATTTTGGTTCATCGGTGGATTTGCATTGGCTCGTATTAGAATAAGTGTAAATGATGAATATCCGATTAAAATAACCATTAAAGAAAGAATCACAGAATTCCAAATGACCTGGTTTTTCTTATGTGTGTAGTAAATTGCCCATGCAAATACCCCAAAAAGAAGCAGAATAAAAAAGAGCAACCCGGAATTAAATGGAAAACCAAGTGTGTTTACGAAATACAAATCAAACAAAAAAGCTATCCATGGTATACCTGGTATAATTACCGATTGAACCATGACTAGAATCCCCATTGAAATGAACAGTACAATTATAAAACCTTTCCACGTAAACTGGAATTTTCTGAAATAAAAAACCAGCCCAATAGCGGGGATCGTCAACAAGCTAAGCAGGTGGACACCGGTAGAGAGCCCCACAAGATAGGAAATGAGAATCAGCCACCGGCTGGCATAATTTTGATCTGCTTCATTCTCCCACCTCAAAATTGCCCAGAAAACGGCAGCTGTAAAAAAAGACGACAAGGCATATACTTCACCCTCTACGGCTGAGAACCAAAATGAGTCGGTAAAAGCAAATGCCAGTGAGCCTACCAATCCACTTCCCAATACCACAATGGTTTCATCGGCCGACAATTTGTTGCTGCCAAACAGCTTCCGCACAAGGTGTACAATTGTCCAGTATAGCAGCATTATGGTAGCTGCACTTGCCAGGCCTGACAACAAATTGACCATATATGCCACCCGTGAAACATCTCCAGCAAACAGGCTAAAAAACCGTCCCAACAGAATATGTAACGGAGCTCCCGGTGGATGTCCCACCTCCAGCTTATATGCACCGGCAATAAACTCACCACAGTCCCACCAGCTTGCTGTCGGTTCTAATGTAAGTATGTATACAAGTGCTGCAATGAGGAAAACAATCCATCCTAAAATGTTGTTAACTAATTGGAAACGGCTCATTGTCATTTTTTATGAAAAAACAAAGATAAAGTTTTAAGCAATTTTCATGACGGTTTAAAAAAATAAACCTTTAAATAACAAAATCATAATACACTAAAAAATTCATGGCAAAAGTCCCGAAAAGAAAAAAAATTATATTTTTGCACCGTCTTTACAGAAAAGGCACTGAATGATTGACCCGTGGTGTAACTGGCAACACGTCTGATTTTGGTTCAGAAGAGTCCAGGTTCGAGCCCTGGCGGGTCAACAAAAGTTAAAAGGAGTCACGTCAAATAAATACGTGCTCCTTTTTTCCTTTCTAAAAACCAGATTATTAATCTTTAACCATCAGATTAACACCTGCAATTATGCCAACCACTTACCATAAAAAACCCATTTCCAGAATCGTTTTTATCTCCTAAATTCATTAACTTTAAATCAAAAAGATGAAAATTTCTTTAAAACCCATAGGCTCAATTAGGATAGGGAACGAACAATACCTTGTTGAATTGAAGGAAGAATACAGGCCAGGGTTAATACATATTGAAGGGTTCAGCCATTTGCAGGTTATCTGGTGGGCACACCTGACAGATGATCCGGAAACACGCAAGAAGATAATCACTAAAAATCTGTTCAGACTTGCACCAGACGATGTAGGAGTATTTGCCTCCCGCACACCCGAAAGACCTAACCCTTTAATGATTAGCACAATTAAAGTGGAACATATTGATTTTGAAAAAGGAACCATCACCACTCCTTTTATTGATGCTGAAGACGGTACTCCATTATTGGATATAAAACCTTATTTCCCGGTGGAAAGAATCAGAGACTGCAAAACCCCCGACTGGTGCAATCATTGGCCAATGTGGGCAGAGGATGCTCAACACTTCGACTGGAAGAATGAAATCAGTTTTGACAGCCTGTAATGCCTTCTATATACTTATTATCGGATTTATTTATACAATTTACCAGTAAATCCATCCATACCAATTCGTATAAGAATCCTTTATATAAATATCTTACAATATTTTTTATTTTGCAATTAGCATAAAAAATACTATTGTTGCCACTCTGTTGTAGAAAACCACAACAAAAGATTGGGTATTCCCCGTTTCTAATTTCTAGTTTATAAATGTTGCTGGCTCTGGGATAGAATCCTTATTTACAGAAATATATGATACAAGTTCAGCTGCTAAAAGATTGTTGGCATATTATTTCCATAATATATAATGAAATGAAAACGGATTGATGAGTAGAAACTAAAATTAAAAATGAGAATATGAATTTTAAAACGTTGGGCTTGATTTCGTTGTTAATAATTTTATTATTTATTGCAGTAAAAGTTTTGGCAAATGTTAAGGCAGAACGAATCAAGGTAAATGTAAGTGAAAAATGTGTGGAAAAAATAGAAACCGCTGCAGCAAGCGTGGAAGGAGTGATAAGCACCAACTGGGATAAGGAAGAAAAAGAACTCGAAATTGTTTTTGAAGAAAATAAAACTAGTCTCACCGAAATAGAACAGGCGATATCGGAAGCAGGATTCAGTACTCCCAATTATGAAGTACAGGCAAATGCTCAGACCCGTGTTCCCAGGGAATGCAGAATAAGGCATGCCATTACATTTAATACAACATCATTTAATTAATCATTTGCAGGCACATATGTTTAATATGCACCTGCAAATTTATTATATGCTCTCAACAACCTTAAATTAAATAATTCAGGCAATTGATATTTCATCGTGCAGGTAAACATCCTGTATTAGGTTCAGCAATTTAATACCTTCATTCATTGGACGTTGAAAAGCTTTTCTTCCGGATATCAGACCAGAACCACCGGCACGTTTGTTAATAACAGCTGTTCGCACAGCCTGAGCAAAATCATTCTCCCCGGTTGAGGCCCCACCTGAATTTATTAAGCCTATTTTGCCCATATAACAGTTTGCCACCTGATACCGGCACAGATCTATAGGATGGTCTGATACGAGTTTCTCGTACATATCGGGGTGTGTTTTCCCAAATTTCAATCCCCTGAACCCTCCGTTATTTTCAGGTAGTTTCTGTTTTATAATATCAGCCTTAATTGTGACACCCAAATGATTTGCCTGGCCGGTGAGATCGGCAGCAGTATGGTAATCTTTTTCATCGGTTTTAAATCCATTATTGCGGGTGTAGCACCACAGAATTGTAGCCATACCGAGTTCGTGGGCCCTCTCAAAGGCATTCGCCACTTCAATTATCTGCCTGTTTGATTCTTCTGAGCCAAAATAAATCGTTGCCCCTACGGCTGCAGCCCCCAGGTTCCAGGCTTCATCAACACTTCCAAACATAATTTGATCGTATTTATTTGGATATGTCATCAATTCGTTGTGGTTGATTTTTACGATAAAGGGAATTTTATGTGCATATTTTCGTGCGTGAAGTGACAGTCCTCCAAAGGTTGAGGCAACAGCATTGCAACCGCCTTCGATAGCCAATTTAATAATATTCTCCGGATCAAAATAGGAAGGGTTTGGGGCAAAAGATGCGCCGGCGGTATGTTCAATCCCCTGGTCAACGGGAAGAACCGAAAGGTAACCGGTGCCGGCTAACCGCCCGTGATTATAAAGCTGGAAAAGATTACGCAATACCTGTACATTTCGATCAGACATCCCAAAGTGGACATCAATGAAATCCGGACCAGGCAATGCCAGATTTTCACGTGATATAAGTGGTTCATTAAAAGTTAACAAACTTTCTGCTTCAGAAACCAGATATTTTTCTATCTGATCCATGTTGTTAATTGGATTCTTCATCTCATTTAATTTTTTGAATGTCATTATTTTATCTGCAATTAAAAAGAAAAGATTATGCCAAAAAGAAAGGTATCAATATCCTCTGGCAAAGATGTTTTTCTCTTTCACCAGAGTGTAGAACTTTTTCTACAAATGATAACAATTTCCCCAGATAATGAAGATTTTCATCCTGCCAATGTATTTATTCCTCTTCACCAGATCTCCTTAACAATTGCATCATAAATAATAATCCTTATTCCTATAAAAATTAATCGTAAATTACATGCATGAACATCCTGCCTCATTACCTGGACGATATACTGGAACTGCTTTATCCGTCGCTGTGCATTACCTGTGGCGGACGGCTTGCATCTCAGGAAAAATACATTTGCATGAATTGCTGGCTCGATTTGCCGGTTAGCGGGTTTGATAGTGAGCAGGAAAACAAGGTAGCACAATTGTTCTGGGGTAGAGTACAGATTGAAAACGCCACCTCCTTTTTTCAATACCGGAAAGGCAGTCGCTATCAGAAGCTCATCCATTTTATTAAGTACAAAGGGTTAAAAGAACTCGGTTTTGAAACAGGTAAACGGTTTGGTCATCTGCTGGCTGAAAGTCGCAGCTTCAATAAGATTGATATAGTTGTTCCTGTGCCTTTGCACGAACGAAAGCAAAAAAAAAGGGGATACAATCAGAGTGAATGGGTTGCAAGGGGAATAGCCACAGTCATGCAAAAACCATTAATTTCTGACAATCTCAACCGATTGGTTCACACTCCTACACAAACGCGAAAAAGTCGTTATGAGCGTTGGCAAAACGTGGAAGGAATTTTTGGGGTTAAAGATCCGGATGCTTTTATAGGTAAAAATATCCTGCTGGTTGATGATGTGGTAACTACCGGCTCGACTCTTGAAGCATGCACAAGTGAACTACTGAAAGTTAAAGGAACAAAAGTTAGCTTAGCAACCCTTGCCTTTGCCGAATTTTAACAAATCATCAGTACAATTTCTTTTCTTTCTCAACCTCTTTCCATTCTATTTGTTTTGTTGTCTGGAAAGGAATAAAAAAATGGAATTTCAAATCAGGGAATACCCGAAGGGGCAACGACCAAATGTAAAACTGCCCTCGTACGATTTTTATAAAGCTTTGGGAGAGGAAGGAATCAGAAAGTTGGTCAGCGATCATTACGACCTGCTTATCAGCAGCGGAGTAAAGGATTTATTTCCGCAGAATACAGAAGAACTGGAACGGGCAAAAAAAAATGCAGCTGATTTTTTCGTACAGGTATGCGGAGGTCCGATGTATTTTAACCGGAACCGCGGACGGCCTATGATGTACAAACGTCACCTTCCGCATAAAATAACTCCGCAGGCACGTGAAGTCTGGCTTGATTGTTACCGGCAGGTATTACAAAAACAAAATATACCTGAAGAAACAGCTTTGTCTTTTTGGAATTATTTGAATGATTTTTCCATTTGGATGGTTAATTCATAAATGCCCTGAAGACTGAAGCCATTGGACTGTTTTTCCAAGAGCCTGTGGCAGAGGGGTAATTTCATATCCGAGGTCTTCTATCGCTTTTCTGCTCGATACCAGTCTGTGTTGTCGGTAACGTCTTACCCATGCAGGTGTAATGACCGGCATAATTTCAAAATGCTCGGCCATAAACAACTCCATTTCAGAATAAATATTAATTAATGAAAATGGAAGTGGCATCAGTTTATAATGTTTCCCGCTTATTTCGGCAAGATTATTGAAAAATTCAACGAATGTCGCATTTGATCCTCCAAGAATATATTTTTCACCTGCCAGGGCTGTGTCCATTGCAAGAAGGTGTCCATTGATTACATCATCAATAAAAACATAGTTACCTGTATATTTTCCACTTCCAGGTAAAAACCTCCATTTACCAGTCATATATTTTTTTATCAGCAAGGTCATAGAGTTGCTTTTGTTCAACGGGCCTGGTCCAAATACCCTGGTTGGATTTACTACCACAATGTTTAATCCCAGTTTAAAATATTCCATACAGAGTTCTTCGGCCTGTCGTTTACTCAGTTCGTAATCGGTCTCATAAATAACAGGCAAAGGGGTATTTTCATCCACAGGCTTAAGGGTGTCGGATGCAGACAAAGTACCTGCTGAGGAGGTATAAATCACTCTTCGTATATTATTTTTCAAAGAAGCACTCAATATATTTTTTGTCCCGGTAACATTTATCTTGTACGGAAGCATCTGGTCTTTTGCCCAAATGTCTGCAAATGCTGCCAGATGAAAAACAATACTGCAATCTTTTATTGCCTGATGGATACTGTTTTCATCTAATACATCACCTTGAAAAATATTTATTTTCTCCCGGATAGGTTCAGGAATTTTACCTGGTGATCTAACCAGGGCATTAACCTGATAACCACGAGAAATTAATTCCTCCACCAGCCTGCTTCCTATAAAACCGGTTGCACCGGTTACCATGCATTTCATTTATTTTGAGAGTTTAACTGGTTTCCCGAAATTATCTTCAAGCTTTGTCTTTTTCTGATAGAATAAAAATCAGATAAAATACTTAGCGAAAGGTGCATGAATACAGGTATTAGCAGTGTCTCCCGGATTAATGCAAAATAACATGCGACAGTTCCAAATATTAAAGCACCAAGGGCTTGATCCCTGCCATTTACCATATGGATTGCAGAATAGAGGGAAACATTAATAGCAACGGCAGGCCAAAAACCCATTGCATCATAGCATTCAAACAACAGAATTCCCCTAAAGAGGAATTCGTAAGCAACTAAATAAAAGCTCCATCCCAGGACATTTAGCATAAACATAGAAAGATTCCATTCTTCCATGTTGAATTGCAATGTACTTCTTTCAGGATTCCTGCGATGGTGGAAGAATAACACGATTGCAGTAAATAAAATAAGGACGGCAATAAGTATGTAGCTGGACGCAAGATGACTGATTGTGATTCCAAATTTTTCTCCCGAAGCTTCCATCAGCCAAAAATAAATAATTCCGGGAACGACACCCAATAGAAAAAAACCAGCAAACTTTCTGAAAAGAAATAAATTAATATCGGAGGCATCTCCAGGGGCAATCCTTTTAAAAAATCTTTCAATTACCCGTGAATGTGCCAAATAATAATAGGTATAAAAGAAAAGGATTGTACCAACAATAACCAAAGCTGTTTTTACATCGTCGAACTGAAATCTGACATTCATATCATAGTGCTTCTACCCGGAATCCAATTTACGAATTTTAAACAGATTAAATCAAATCAGAATAAAAAGTATTGCATTAAATAAGTATCCGAATGCAGAAACTACCGAATTGCACCAATATTGTAATAGAATGCAAGGGATATAACGTTGTTAAACTGATTGTTGAGCCAATAAGAAGTAGTTTCACCTGGTCTGTTACGTACAGGCAACACAGACAATGCAAAGCGAAGGTCGATATTTACCTCATCGAGCAAACCAAACTGGAAACCCAGGAAGGGTTGTAAATCAATGCTCTTAAACTCATGCTGGTCCTGTGGTGGGAACAATCCGTATTCATTGTATTCACCTGAATGGACAAGATAACCAGCAGAAATTCCGGCAATCACTGCTCCACGGGTGTTAGTACGAAAACCAATGAATAAAGGGACATCAACGTAACCCAGCCTCATGATATAAACTTCTGGCTCCGGATCACGTGGTTGAATACGTTTTCGGGAGCCTTTTTGTGAATATTTTATTTCCATACCAGTAAAAACGGTAGGAATGATATCGGTCTGAACAAAAATTCCGGCCAGTATACCAGGCTTGTGGTATCCTTTAAAATTGTCACCCTCTACCTGCGAGGCATTGAATCCGGCAAGAATCCCTGCATCAAAACGCTGGGCCAAAGCTATCTGTGCAAGCAAAATTAACATAGCCGGGAAGATTATTTTTTTTATCATGTTATTTATAATTTTCAAGTTCATTTTTTAATAAATCAACTCCCTTCCCGGCTTTTTCCTGAATGTATACCACATCTTTAGAATGTATCGGAGGAATGTTAGGATCAATAACAAAGACAGGCGTTTCAGGCCGGATGTAATGAATAAGCCCTGCGGCAGGATATACCATAAGTGTGGTACCAATCACAACAAAAATATCTGCATTTTGAGCAATGGAGCAGGCTTTTTCAAACTCCGTTACCCTTTCACCAAACCATACTATGTGAGGTCGGAGCTGACTCCCTTTTTCGCATGTATCACCCATTTTCAATTCCCAGCTGTTCAGAGTATATATGAGATTGGGATCGACTGTACTACGGGCTTTCCTCAGTTCCCCGTGTAAATGAAGCACACTGGAGCTACCTGCCTGCTCATGAAGGTCATCTACATTTTGAGTAATTATTTCTACCTCAAAGTCTTCTTCCAATCCGGCGATTCCTTTATGCCCGTCATTTGGTTTAGCTTCCCAGAGTAATTTTCGTCGGTCATTGTAAAATCGGAGCACCAGTTCAGGATTGCGTTGCCAGGCTTCAGGACTGGCAACTTCAGTTACATCATATTGTTCCCACAATCCTCCCATATCGCGAAAAGTTTTTAATCCGCTCTCCTGACTAATTCCCGCTCCCGATAATACTACCAAAGTTTTCTTCATGAGTAAACAGATTCAGGCTTAAAGATAGATGAAAATCTTAAAATGCAAATGAAAAATTTATTGACAGTTGTACTCTTCCCAGACAAAACAGGCTATTCGAACATTAAAAGAAATGAACATCAACGATGTTTCAGCAATATGTATTTTTCTGAAAAATCTACTGTCAAAATAATTACATTTGTAGCTCATGATTGAATATTCCACCATACAACGGATTCTGGAAACAGCGGATATAACCGAAGTAATTTCAGATTTTATTACCCTGCGCCGCCGTGGGGTAAATTTGCTCGGACTTTGTCCGTTTCATAATGAAAAAACACCTTCATTCACTGTTTCTCCTTCAAAAGGAATATTTAAATGTTTTGGTTGCGGCAAAGGAGGCAATGCCGTTAATTTTATAATGGACCACGAGAACCTGAGTTACCCTGAAGCTTTAAAATGGCTTGCGCGTAAGTACAATATCGATGTGGTTGAAGAAGAGGAGACAGAAGAACAAAAACAATTAAAAGACGAACGGGAAAGCCTGATGATTGTTTCAGCCTTTGCCCAAAAATTCTATACCCGCACTTTATGGGAAGATAATGAAGGACGAGCAATAGGTCTAAGTTATTTTAGGGAAAGAGGTTTTCGCGATGATATATTAAAAAAATTTGAATTGGGATATTCTCCCGGTGGGAAGGCCCCATTTACAGAAGCCGCTCAAAAGCAAGGATACAAAATTGAATTCCTTGAAAAAACAGGTCTTACAATTAAACGTGATGATTGGATACGTGACCGGTTTTCAGGTAGGGTAATATTTCCTGTTCATAATTTGGCCGGCCGGGTAATTGCTTTTGGAGGCCGCCTGCTGAAAGAAGATCCTAAGGCGGCAAAATATCTTAACTCACCTGAGTCTGAAATTTACCACAAAAGTAAAGTTTTATATGGCATTTTTCAGGCAAGAAGGGAAATGGCCCGTACTGAAAAGTGCTACCTCGTTGAAGGTTATACCGATGTTCTTTCCATGCACCAGGCAGGTATTGAAAATGTTGTGGCATCGTCAGGAACTGCCCTTACATCGGATCAAATCAGGCTGATAAAAAGATTTACCCAAAACATCACTATTATTTACGATGGCGATGAAGCGGGAATTAAAGCTTCATTGCGGGGAATTGATATCGTGCTTGAAGAAGGAATGAATGTAAAGATATTGTTATTGCCAGATGGTGAAGACCCGGATTCCTTTGCCAGAAAAAAAGGAGCCAATGGGTTCCAGGAATTTATAAATGAGCATGAAACGGACTTTATCCGTTTCAAAACAAACCTGCTGTTAAAAAATTCTGAAAAAGATCCCGTTGCAAAGGCACGGCTCATTTCAGATGTTATACGTTCAGTGGCTGTTATTCCCGATACAGTTACCCGATCGGTATATATCAAGGAATGCAGTAAATTGCTTGATGTAAACGAAGATATCCTCTACACAGAGATTCGTAAACAAAAGCACAAGCAGAATGATGACTTCCGCAAAAAAGAACTTCGTGGGCAGCAGAATCCTGTATTTCCCGAATCTGAAAAAACAGTTCAGCCTAAAAATAAGGAAATAAAACCACAGGAATTATTAGTAGAAGAAATGGAATTCCTGCGCTTTCTTTTAAAACATTGCAATGCAGTTTTGTACGAAGATGAAGGAGAAAATCCAAATGAAGTAATTCAGATAAAAGTAGGGAGGTACATGATTAGCGAACTGGAAAACGATGACCTCGTGCCGGAGAATAAGCTTTTTAGGGAGATATTCTACAATGTGAAAGAAAACATGGAGCGGGAAAGCTTTGATCCTTGGAAGTTTTTTATCTACCATCCGGTTGCAGCAGTCAGCAGATTAGCCATTGATTTATTGTCAGAAAAATTCGTTGAAAGTAAACGCTGGACGAAAGCAGGTGCCTTCACAGAAAAAGAAGAAGAAATACTCGATTATCTGGTACCACGCATAATCTATGAATACAAACTTCGAAAAATTAAAACTATGATGGCTGAAATTGAAAAAGCTATTGATTCTGCTTTTAAAGAAGATAAATTCGATCAGGTTATTGATGAACAATCCAGGTATATGAATCTGAAACGTGTAGAAAAATTTTTATCAGACAAACTCGGCAGCCGGGCCATAAATTAATTTCAAATGCGAACATTTTTTATAGAAGACAGAACCAAGATTGATGAAATTATTAAATCGTGCAAAGTTTGTTATGTGGCAATGTCGGCAAATGATATACCTTATGTTCTACCTATGAATTTTGCTCTCGACGGTGATGTGGTAATTCTTCATTCAGCACAAAGCGGACGAATGTGGAATTTAATGAAAACGAACCCAAGGGTATGCGTTAACTGGACAAAAGGAGAAGAGCTTGCATGGCAGAATGAACGCGTCGGTTGCAGTTACCGCATGGTCTCATCTTCTGTATTGGCTGAAGGCAAAGTAGAATTTATAACAGATTTTTCCGAAAAGGAAAATTGCCTTCATAAAATTATGGCACAATACAGCGACAGCAAGTTCAAATTCAATACCCCTTCAGTAAAAAATGTTGGAATTATTAAAATCCACATGAAAACAATAACTGCAAAAGAGTTCGGGGTAAAAACAGTCATGCGCAAAAAGTTTTAAGGGTTTGGCTTTTAATAATGGAATGACCTGTTAAATCCAACAGTTCACAGTCTGTTTAGTCGGAGTGAAATTTTTAAACTATTAGAATTCCTTATTTTTACAAAAAAAATATTTATGATTTTTGTTACCGGTGGTACGGGGTTGATTGGCTCGCATTTACTATACAAATTGGTTTCAGAGGGTAAAAAGGTAAGGGCACTTAAACGCGAAACAAGCAATACTAAGCAGGTGCTTAAAATTTTCTCCTATTACACTGAAGATCCAAAAAAACTTTTCTCCCAAATTGAGTGGGTTACGGGCGATATACTTAATTACTTTGAGCTGGAAAATTTGCTCTCAGGAGCAAATGAGGTATACCATTGTGCAGCTATTGTTTCATTCACTGTTGCAGACCGAAAGCAGGTGATTCACAATAACATAGAAGGAACTGCAAACATCATCAATGCTTCGCTGGAAAAGGGAGTGAAGAAATTCTGCCACGTAAGTTCGGTATCTGCTTTAGGTACAGGCCAGAATGGTTTATACATTAATGAGCAAACTAACTGGATACCATCAAAGAAAATAACTGCCTACTCTAAAAGTAAGTTTTTCTCTGAAGCCGAAATATGGAGGGGAATTGAAGAAGGACTGGATGCTGTAATTGTGAATCCCTCCATTGTTTTAGGTCCCGGCAACTGGAATGCAGGCAGCCCTGAACTATTCAAAATTGTTTGGGATGGATTACGATTTTATACGAATGGCATAACTGGCTATGTTGATGTTAAGGATGTAGTTAAAGCAATGGTTTTGCTGATGAAAGATGAAAATTTTAACTTATACAAGAATCAGCGATTTCTTCTCAATTCAGAAAACTGGAGTTACCAAAAGCTTTTAAACCATATTGCCGATTCTTTACAAAAACCCAGGCCCACCTGGCATGCCTCCAACTTTCTGCTTGGAATAGGCTGGCGGACAGCTCCGGTTGTTAATCTGATTTTAAAAGATAAACTTCCTTTGACCCGCGAAACAGCCACAGCAGCCACTGCTCAGAATAAATACGATGGCAGTAAAATAACAAAAAAATTAAATTTTGATTACTTGCCGATCGATGAATCAATCAAACAAACAGCAGGATTTCTATTAAGGGACCTGCAGAATTAGAACCAGATGATATAAATATAAAATCTTCTCCTTTCCAATTCATGTCAGGCATGAAATATTAGCAGTGGAGTTTTAGCATGAAATATCATTTTTTTTGCAACACTTGGGTTGAATATTCTCGAAATCATATTCCTTTTATGAGTTGTGAGTGAAATAATATCAATATTTTCATTCTGAATAAATTTATCAATTTCTTCTAATAGATTTTCTCCCACAAGCAGCCGGCAATCAAAATCTTTTTCAGCATATTTCTCTGTAAGGATCTCCTTCATTCCTTCCAGCCTTGCCTTATTCCATTCAGAAGCATCTTCCTTCCCAACATGAACACAATAAACCTTTACATCAAAAGGTTTCATTATTCCAATCAGCTTATCAATAGCAGCAAAATCTTTTTCATCGAAATTAGTAGCATAAAGTACGCGGTTAAAATCCTGTATCTCTTTTTCAGGCATATTTTCCGGAATCACAAACACAGGCACTTTGGCATTATAAATTACATCAGCAGTTACACTACCTACAGTAAGTTCCGCATCTCCGCCGGTACCCATAACAATAAGGAGTGAATTGTTTTCATGAGCATATGCAAGGATATCCTCATCAGCATAACCAGGTTTAATTATGTATTCACTCTCTACGGATTTCCACTTTTCCTTTCCTACTTCAATTGATAGTTTATGAATAAAATCCCTGAACCTTTTATTGGCATTCTTTTCACTATCATCCATTCTCGTCAGCAAAGTGGAATCATACACGTAAACATCGGCATAAGGAACAGAATGAATTATCGGATTGATGTAGCAATGCATAAAGATGAGCTTGACATGCAAATGCGAAGCAATATTAAAAGCTGTTTTGCAAGTTATTAATGAGACGGGGGTAAAATCAACGGGGACGAGTATATGGTCTTCCTGTTGCTTACCTTGTTTAAACACCTCCGGCTTTTTGCCCAAAAACTCCTCAAGTACAGGAATCGCATTCCAAATGTCTTTGTCAAGTATTCTTACTTTTACAGATGTAGCGGCATCTTCCATCAGGTTGATATCCTCAAGTTCACATTCTATTTCCTGCTCTTCCAGGCGCATTTTTAGCATTTGCGCTTTGGAATAGGGCAACACCACAATTGTAACCAGTTTTTCATTCATGACTTTCAGATTTTAATTGAACATTTTACCATAAAATTATTCGTTAAAAGCCGGGATAAGTTACAAAAAGGCATAAAAAAATAAAAAGGGGATGAAATTAAACGATTCATCCCCCTTTTTGCGTATTACTATACTTCCTCCGGACTTAAATTTCGAAAGTTTTCTTTATCGTTTCTATAAAATCCAGTTTTTCCCAGGTAAAAAGTTCAACCTCTTTTACAGCAGGCTCATTTTCATAAAGCGATTCGAATTTTTTAGTAACCTTAACCGGAATTCTTCCCATATGACCATAGGCAGCTGTATCAAGATAAATTGGATTGCGAAGCTTTAAACGATCTTCGATAGCAGCAGGCCGCAAATCAAATATGTTTTGAACCTTTTCTGCTATTTCACCATCGGTAAATGAAACATTCCTCCTGCCATAAGTATTAACATATACACCCACCGGACGAGCAACACCAATGGCATAAGCCAGCTGAACAAGAATTTCGTCTGCCACTCCGGCTGCTACAAGATTTTTTGCAATATGTCTTGCGGCATAAGCTGCTGAGCGGTCAACTTTAGAAGGGTCTTTCCCCGAAAAGGCACCACCACCATGTGCCCCACGTCCACCATATGTATCTACAATTATTTTGCGTCCTGTAAGGCCTGTGTCTCCATGCGGGCCACCAATAACAAATTTGCCCGTAGGATTTACATGGTATAAGATGTCATTGCCAAACAGCAACTGTACCCTCTCAGGCAGATGTGCCTTAACACGCGGGATTAAAATGTTCACAACATCCTCTTTGATTCTGGCAAGCATGGGCTCATCGGCATCAAATTCATCGTGTTGTGTGGAAACCACGATTGTGTGAACTTTTAATGGCAGGTTCTCATCGGTATATTCAATGGTGACCTGCGACTTTGAATCTGGTCGGAGGTAAGTCATTTCCCTGCCTTCACGACGAATGGCTGCCAGCTCTTTTAATATCAGATGAGAGAGTTCCAGAGGCAGGGGCATATAGTTATCAGTATCTTTACATGCATAACCAAACATCATCCCCTGATCGCCGGCCCCCTGATCGTACCTGTCAACTTTATCGACACCACGGTTGATATCAGGACTCTGTTCATGAATGGCAACCAAAACCCCGCACGAATCCCCTTCAAAACGGTACTCACCTTTGGTGTAACCTATTTTGTTGATAACCCGGCGAGTTACTTCCTGTACATCCACATATGTTTTTGATTTTACTTCTCCGGCTACTACTACCTGTCCGGTTGTAACCAAAGTTTCTATAGCAACTTTTGAATTGCTGTCAAATGCCAGAAATTCATCCAGCAATGCATCGGAAATCTGATCAGATACCTTATCGGGATGACCTTCAGATACTGATTCACTTGTAAATAAATAACTCATAGTCCTTAAAAATTAAGTCTGAATTTCATTCTTTTACCTATCAGAAACAAGTACTGATGGCACTAAAACGTTCAGATCGTTAAACAATAATTTTCAGGCTGCGGGATGCTTCAGATTGAAGAAAATGAAAAAAAGCACGATTGCTTTAGCATTTTTTCCTGTGGTTGCAATCAATCTCAAATCTTTCCACGTAGCGGTGACAAATGTAATATTCTTTATTCAATAAAAAAGGACTAAATTGAATTAAATTAGTTGGATTCTAACATCAAAAGGGAATTATTCCAATTTACGTAAAGTATTGAAACCTTTATATTACAGCCATAACCAACAGCAATCACTTAAAAACATCTCGGTTTCAATTAATTACATCAATCTATTGCTTATCTCACTTAAAAGTTGTAGTTTTCCATCGGAATTTTGTTCCGGAATACATGAAAAACTGGATGAGACAAACTCTGGCTTTAACCTTATTTCTGCTTTTGTCTGGAATTAAAGGTCATGGGCAGGTGGAGCCAATACTGACCCAATACATGTTTAATATCCAACCAATTAACCCTGCGTATGCCGGCATGTGGGAGAAGGTGGGATTTTCCTCTCTTGTACGAAAACAATGGGCAGGCATTAACCGCTCACCCCTCACCCAGGTATTCTCCTTTTATACACCACTCAATAATAAAGTTGCTGTTGGCTTAAATGTTATTAATGATAATTATGGACTGGAAAGTAAACTGAGTATTTTTGGAGACTATGCCTATGAAGTGGCTGTAACCCCACGAACCCGTCTTCGGCTGGGATTAAAGTACGGATTTCTTAACTATAAAAATCCTCTTTCCCAGTATCAGCTTTATCCTGATGGAAAATACGATCATGCGTTTGCTGAAGATGTAGATTTGAAGTTTCTCCCAAATTTTGGAATTGGCGCATTTTTATACCAGGATCATTATTACATCGGATTGTCAATCCCAAAAATGTTGCAGAATGATTTTAAAGCCAATATAAATAACTACAATATTGAAGCTGAAATACAAACTATATATCTTTCAGCTGGTTATGTATTTCGCTTCATCCAATACAACTACCTGATTTTCAAACCCACAATGTTACTGACTGCAGAACTGGGTTTGCCACTTCAATACGATTTAGGCGCTAATTTTATGCTTGCCGAACAACTTTGGCTGGGTTTAATGATGCGTTCAGGAAATGCATTAAGCTTTGTGTCACAATGGATTCTTGACAACAATCTACGGATAGGTTTTGCCATGGATTTAACTTACAATGAAATATTTCCATACCAATATGGCACTTATGAATTTTCACTTGGTTTTAACATGGACTTTTTCGGCCGAAGTTATATACGTGCTAAATATTTTTGATTTTGATGCCAATGTAAAACAGCAATTTAAATAATTTGGTTGTTTCCACCTTCAATTTATTATTTTTGTGCCTCATAAAAATTAGTTATGAGCAACGATTTTACCAAAACCAGCTATCAGCTACAATCGATACGAACCGGAAAGAAGTTTCACAACAACGGATGGACACTTGATGCTCCGGGTGAAGTTGAACCTACGCTCATCAGGGCTATATATGAGAAAAAGCAACTCGAAGTTAAAGACAACACCTGGGGTTTATACCGTTTTGCCGACTGGCTGCCTGTGAGCAGAAAACTGGAAGGTTCATCGGCACCGGTTACATACAGAAGCGAACAGCTGGCAAAAAAAACAGGCCTTAAAAACCTTTGGATTACATTCAGCGGCTATTGGCCTGAAAAAGGGGCACAGATGACAACCTGCAGCTTTAAAGAAACTGAAGCCTACTCAGTTTGCGGACGTATGACTCCTGAAATGAACAAGATACTTGTTGTGGCCTCTGCAGGGAATACTTCCCGTTCGTTTGCTAAAGTTTGTTCCGATAATCTCATACCTCTTTTATTATGTGTTCCGGAAGACAATCTTAGTGCTCTTTGGTTTGATAAACCACTTAATGATTGTGTTAAACTTATCTGCAGCCGGTCGGGAAGTGATTATTTTGACGCCATCCACCTCTCAGGAATCGTGGCAGGAATGCAGGGCTTCATTCCGGAAGGTGGTGCAAAAAATATCGCACGCCGTGATGGAATGGCTACTACTGTGCTTTCGGCAGTAACTGCTATAGGCAGAATTCCTGAATATTATTTCCAGGCAATTGGAAGTGGAACCGGTGCAATTGCTGCATGGGAAGCCAATTTAAGGTTGATTGAAGACGGGCGGTTTGGTACAAATAAAATGAAGCTCATGGTTTCACAAAATGCTCCTTTCCTTCCTATTTATGACGCCTGGAAGGCTGGCTCCAGGGCAATGCTTCCGCTCGATGAAAACCTGGCCCGCCGCCAGGTGGAAGAAATTATTGCAAAGGTGCTTTCGAACAGAAAACCGCCCTATCCGGTGGTCGGAGGACTTTTTGATGCTCTGACTGATACGGGTGGTGATGTGCTTATTGCAAACAATGATCAGGCATTAGCCGCTGCACAGCTTTTTGAAGATACTGAAGGTATTGATATTCACCCGGCTGCAGCAATTGCAACTGCTACTTTAATTGAAGCAGCGGCAAACGGCCGTATTGATAAAAATTCCCATATTATGCTGAATATTACCGGAGGTGGTGAGAAAAAATTTAAAACCGGGAAAAAATTATTTTACCTTAAACCTGATTTGGTTTTTGATGTTAATGCAGATAGCCGGGAGGTTGAAAGGCAGGTGAATAGGTTATTTAAAATTTAATAATTTTTTCTAACAATTATATTCTTGAGTATGGAATTAAAATACCTCTATCTGAATGGAAAAGCTTTAATGCAAATATTTAAAATCTTTTCCTATAAGATACTATGCTGCTTTAATTTCAACATTAATTTTTCCGGAATAGAAATAAAACAGGAACGCATGAGATATCCGATGATTTTTCTTTATAATTTTTAAATTACCTGTACCTGAAACAGTTTTACATGGAGTTCCGTAATTTTACATATCTGTTGCTTATGCTGGGGACAATTGCTGTCCCACTTGCCTATAGCTTTGAAAAACAAGTTCGGTTTTACACAAAAATTAAATACCTTTTACCTGCAATCCTGTTTTCAGGTGCTATTTTTCTCTTATGGGATATTCGTTTTGAAGAACTTGGCATATGGCAATTTAACCCGCAGTACATCACTGGTATCTATATTTTAAATTTACCTGTTGAAGAGTGGCTGTTCTTTTTTGTTGTCCCATACAGCTGTGTGTTTATTTATGAAGTTCTTAATTTTAAACTTCCTCATTTTGAAAAACCCAATTTATTTGTTGTTGTCAGCCTGGTACTATTAGTTCTGTTTGCTATCGTTGCTTATACTGCCAGACAAAACCTGTACACTTTTTTCACGTTTTTTCTGCTGACTATTTATTTTGGCTATACCATTTTTCGCAACCGGTTTAAGCCGCACTACACTAAATTTTACCTGACATGGGTAATATCATTAATCCCGTTTTTGATAGTAAATGGAGTACTGACTGCGCTACCCGTTGTGGAATACAACGAAAATCACATGCTTGGAATCAGAATATTTACAATTCCTTTGGAAGATTTCTTTTATTTCTTCCTGTTATTGCTCATTAATATCACAATTTACGAGTACATGAAAAAACAGCGGCTATTTAATTTCCCTAAACATCCTTTTTAAACATCTAATCATGAGGCTCCTATACCAGGCTGGCATTTTTGTCTATTCGTTTTTTGCAAAAACTGCCACGCTATATAATTCCAAAGCCAGACAATTTGTGCGGGGCAGAAAAAACTGGCAAAAATCGCTGGCAGCTAAAATTGAAACCAATGCCCGTTATGTATGGTTTCATTGTGCATCGTTGGGTGAGTTTGAACAGGGAAGGCCATTAATGGAAGAAATTAAGTCGCGGTTTCCAGAATACAGAATTGTTCTTACTTTTTTTTCTCCCTCTGGTTTTGAAATCAGGAAAAATTACAATCATGCCGATATTATTTTATACCTTCCGCTGGATACAAAAAAAAATGCAAAATCATTTTTACGAATGGTTCAGCCTGAGATAGCCTTTTTTATCAAATATGAATACTGGTATTTTTTCATCAATGAGCTTAAAAAAAGAGAAATCCCGCTGTATATAGTATCAGCAATTTTCAGAAAAGATCAGTATTTTTTCAAAGACAATCTTTTAGGTAAATGGTATAGGAACATGCTGCATAAAACTACCCATTTGTTTTTACAGGATAAAAATTCAGCAGAATTGCTTCACTCAATAAATATTAATAATTATACCATATCAGGTGATACCCGCTTCGACAGGGTGGCAACGATAGCACAAAACGCAAGAGAAATACCCATAGTTGAAAAGTTTAAGAACAGCAAAATATTGCTGGTTGCCGGCAGTACATGGAAACCGGATGAAGAACTGCTGGCTGACTATGCAAATAAAAATCCGGAGATAAAAATGATTATTGCACCTCATGAAGTAGACCATGACATTATCAACCGGCTGGAAACAATGTTCATGCATTCAATACGTTTCAGCAAATTAACTGAAGAAGAGGCAGGTAATTACCATGTGCTCATAGTCGATTCCATTGGCATGCTCTCCTCAATCTATAAATATGGCCATTTTGCATACATTGGTGGCGGATTTGGTGCTGGCATTCATAATATCCTCGAGGCTGCAACCTTTGGACTTCCGGTTGTATTTGGACCAAACCATCAAAAATTTAAAGAAGCGCTTGATTTAATTAACACTGGAGGTGCGTATCCGGTAGAAGATGCCGGTAACCTGGATAGAATTCTCTCTGCTCTTGTTAATAACTCTTCAAAAAGGCGATTGGCATCTGAAATCTGCAAAAATTATGTAGCACAAAATACCGGAGCTACCCATCACATCCTAAAGAAAGTTTTTAACATATAATCCTTTTTTGCATAAAATTTGTTATTATTTTTCCTTAGTAAAATTAGGTTATTTCATACAAAAACCCGATAATAAATATTACTGTAAAATACAATAAAATATATTATTTTGGTAAACTCTGACACGAAAGTAACAGGGTAACTCACATGAAATCAAACACATGAACTTTTAAAGTTGATAACTTTTTATTTTTTTAACCAGAATAATGATCCCGAATTTAGGTTTCTGTTTTATCTTGGTATCACTTTTCATAGCAGGAACATTCAAAGCAGTAAAAGAACTTATATTTAATAATATTAACTGAACACTATGGCATTTGAAGAAGTATCAGTAAAAACCTCGTCAGGTAAAAAAACTTATTCGCAGGAAGAAGCAATAAATGCCTCCCGTATTTATTTTAAGGGAGATGATTTAGCCGCCAGGGTATGGGTAAATAAATATGCCCTTAAGGATTCATACGGAAATGTATTTGAATGCACACCCGATGATATGCACCACAGGCTGGCAAAGGAAATTGCACGGATAGAAAAACGTTATCCAAACCCTCTTACTGAAAATGAGGTATACCTGGTTTTGAAAGATTTCAAATACATTGTGCCACAGGGCGGACCAATGACAGGAATTGGAAATGATTACCAGATTGCCTCTCTTTCCAACTGCTTTGTTGTGGGAAATGACGGGAATTCCGACTCGTATGGCGGAATCATGAAAATTGACCAGGAACAGGTACAGTTAATGAAAAGACGGGGTGGTGTAGGTCATGACCTGTCACACATCCGGCCCAAGGGTTCACCGGTAAAAAATTCAGCACTTACTTCAACCGGTATTGTGCCATTTATGGAGCGTTATTCAAACTCTACCCGTGAGGTGGCACAAGATGGCCGCAGAGGTGCTCTTATGTTGTCGGTTTCTATTAAACATCCCGATTCGGAAAGCTTTATTGATGCCAAACTCGAACAGGGAAAGGTTACCGGAGCCAATGTTTCGGTAAAAATAGAGGACGAATTTATGAAAGCGGTGGAGGCAGAAAGTACCTACCAACAGGCTTATCCCATTAATTCCAAATCACCTTTATACCAAAAAGAGATTGATGCCGTAAGGTTATGGAAAAAAATCGTAAAAAATGCCTGGCAATCAGCCGAACCGGGAATACTATTCTGGGATACAATTATTAAAGAATCGGTACCCGACTGCTATGCAGATTTAGGATACCGCACAGTATCAACCAATCCCTGCGGAGAAATACCATTATGCCCCTATGACAGCTGCCGGTTACTGGCACTGAACCTCTATTCCTACGTTGAAAATCCATTTACAGCAAAAGCAGCTTTTAATTTCGAATTGTTTAAGGAACATGTTCATTATGCCCAGCGCATCATGGACGATATCATCGATCTTGAGCTGGAAAAAATTGATGCAATAATCGACAAAATAAATGCCGACCCGGAAGAAGAGGAGATAAAAGCAGTTGAGAAGAAACTATGGGAAAACATTAAGAAAAAAGCACAGGAAGGCCGTCGTACCGGAATAGGAATTACAGCCGAAGGAGATATGCTTGCAGCACTGGGACTGGAATACGGCAGCGAGGACTCAACTGATTTTTCGGAACAAATTCATAAAACCGTTGCCCTGGAATCTTACCGTTCATCAGTTTACCTGGCAAAGGAACGGGGGCCGTTTGCTATTTATAATACCGAAAGAGAACAAAACAATCCTTTTATCAATCGTCTGCGGGAAGCTGACCAGTCGCTTTACGAAGATATGGCCAAATACGGACGGCGTAATATTGCACTGCTCACTATTGCTCCTACCGGTACTACCAGCCTGATGACTCAGACTACCTCGGGTATCGAACCCGTTTTCCTGCCGGTTTACAAACGCCGCCGAAAAGTAAACCCGGGTGATAAGGATGTAAGAGTCGATTTTGTTGATGAAATGGGTGACCACTGGGAAGAATATATCGTTTTCCATCATAAATTCAAAGTGTGGATGGAAGCCAACGGGCACAGCCTGAATAAGGAATATACACAGGAAGACCTCGATGAACTGGTTAAACAATCACCTTACTACAAAGCTACTTCAAACGATGTAGACTGGCTCTCAAAAGTAAAGATGCAGGGAAGAATTCAAAAATGGGTTGACCATTCCATCAGCGTTACAATTAACCTGCCTTCCGACGCTACCGAAGATCTGGTGGACCAGCTATATTTCGAGGCCTGGAAAAGTGGTTGCAAGGGAGTAACTGTATACCGCGATGGCTCACGCTCTGGTGTTTTAATTTCCAACAATGCATCCGAAAAGAAAAAATCAGGCTTCCCTACAAAACGGCCGGAAATACTCGAAGCCGATGTCGTTAGGTTTCAAAACAACAAGGAAAAATGGATAGCCTTTATTGGTCTTATGGATAATAAACCTTATGAAATCTTTACCGGTTTATCCGACGATGAAGATGGAATCCTGTTGCCACGCTCTATTACAAAAGGAAACATCATTAAGAATTACGACCCCGATGGAAATTCAAGATACGATTTCCAGTATGTAAATAAAAGGGGCTATAAAACCACCATCGAAGGTCTTTCTTACAAATTCAATCCAGTATTCTGGAATTACGCAAAACTGATTTCGGGAACATTACGCCACGGAATGCCAATTCATAAAATAGTGGAATTGGTTACCAGCCTTCAGCTTGATAATGAAACCATTAATTCATGGAAAGCAGGAGTGGCACGGGCGCTGAAAAAATACATACCAAACGGAACCCTGGCCGAAGATGCACTATGTGAAGAATGCGGCTCAGATGAAGTGGTTTACCAGGAAGGATGTCTTACCTGTTTGTCGTGCGGATCATCGAAATGTGGATAACATTAAATTGCAGATAATCAGAACAAAAAAGCCGGGATTGAAATTCAATTCCGGCTTTTTATTCGTTAAAAATCAATAATTGATTTAATATTTTCATTATAACCCTTACTACATGGTATGGTTCTGCTCTTTTCGCATTTCATTATTATATCATACCTCCCATTAGCAAGCTTCTTTATCTCACCAATACGTTTGCTGTTTATAATAGTTGATTTATGAACCCGGATAAAATCTTTGGGTAGTTTTGATTCCAGCTCTGTCAAACTGGATTCTGCCAGATAATCTTTCCCCTTACTGTCGGTAAGAAAAACATAGTTGTTATTGGCAGTGAAATCAACAATCTCATCGAATCGAATCAGGCTTATTCTGCTTCCTTCTTTTACCGGATAATAATCTCGTATATCCTCCGGTTTAAATGATTCGCTTTGATATTTAATGAATAAATTTTCAAGTTCTTTAGAAATCCTGATGGATTTACCTGAAGATCTGCTTATATATTTAATTAAAGCAATAATTACCAATGACACCAGAACCAGTGGAATTAACGACAGAATAATCCATATAAACTCCCGAAATCCTATGAATGATATGACAAACGTATTCATTAAAATTAGTTTTTGTCCAAACTACGTGAATAATTTAATCCCTGCAAAACAATTATTGGCAAGAAGCCTTAAATTATATTCAAGTCGATTCCTTTTCTGGGTGAGTAGCCTGTTTATTAAAAAAGGCACAACATCTCGCTGTACCTCTCTAAAATCAATTCCAAAATTTTTCCGGAAGTTTTATGCCTCAATCATTTTTTTATAATCGTCTGCCGACATCAGGTTTTTTACTTCTTCTGAATCACTAATTGAAATCTTAATCATCCAGCCTTCTCCATAAGGATCTTTATTTACCAGCTCCGGTTCATCAGCCAATGCCTGGTTTACTTCAGAAACAGTACCACCTAAAGGCATAAACAAATCGGAAACTGTTTTCACAGCCTCTACTGTTCCAAAGGTTTCACCTTTTTCCAGTTCCTCACCTTCAGTTTCGATTTCAATAAATACAACATCGCCCAGTTCATTCTGAGCGTAATCGGTTATCCCCACAACGGCTGTATCTCCGTCTACCTTTACCCATTCATGGTCTTCGGTATACTTTAATTCTGCTGGTATTTTCATATGTTAAACTTTTAAATATTAAATTCAAGAAGGTTTAATGAATTTTCTTTTACTAAAACTCTATTCAAAATTAATACTTTTTAATTAAAACTTTGTTAATTGACCAATCCAATTCCCTGACAAATCTCGTATTTCTTCCAATCGTTTATGTATTTCTGGGTTTCATTTCGTAATATTGTATAAATTCCCATTCCAGGAGGATTCGGATTACATTAAAATTGAACAACAATTATTAATTTTGATATCAGGCATGTTTTCAGAGACAATATCCACAATAAAAGCTCTCGGGACAACAGCAAAAAAACTCCTCGAACAGTTTTCCGGTCAGCGTGTGTTTGCTTTTTATGGTAATATGGGTGCCGGCAAAACTACATTTATCCAGGCAATCTGCCGGCAATTGGATACACCCGACAATATTACAAGTCCCACCTTTGCACTCATCAACGAATATAAAACCCGGTCGGGGGATTCCATTTTTCATTTCGATTTTTACAGGATAAAGGATTTGGAGGAAGCTTTTGATCTTGGTTATGAAGATTATTTCTACAGCGGAAACTATTGTCTTATAGAATGGCCGGAACTAATAGAACCGTTACTTCCGCAAAATTATGTAGAGGTTCTGATTGAAGTAAATGAACAGGAGGTACGGACAATTTCTGTTTCGGAACGAAAAACGGAAAACTGATTCAATGTGGTGAACCATTTTAACAGCAAAAAAAGAAACAAATGACAGTGAAAAAGGAATCAACAGAGAGTACAGGGGTTTCAAAAACCATGCTGATGCCCAGGGAAGAAATGCTTGAAATAAAAACGCGCGGGCAAAGAATAAAAGTAGGTATTCCTTGTGACTATTCCAAAGTGGAATACCGGGTTCCGCTTACTCCGCAGGCTGTTGAGCTGCTTACCTCCTATGGTCATGAAATTTATATTGAAAAGAATGCCGGAAAAATGGCCAGTTATTCCGACCAGCTCTACCGTGAAGCCGGTGCTGTAATCGTAGAAAAAAAAGAAGAAGTATTCCAGTGCGATATTATTTTAAGAATAGCCCCTTTCGACAGTGAGGAGATTGATATGCTGCGGGGTGGTCAGGTCATCTTTTCGAATATGCAGATTCAGGCACATTGCAAGGAATCGATGCAAAAGCTGATGCAGAAAAAGGTAACTACAATCGCATATGAAAATATTGAAAATGAAGACGGCTTTATGCCTATAGTCCACCAGATGAGCCAGATAGCCGGGGTAACTTCCATCACCCTGGCCAGCGAATACATGAGCAATGCGCATAACGGAAAGGGCGTATTGTTTGGAGAAGTAACCGGCATTACACCCGCTGAACTGGTAATAATCGGAACCAGCACTGCCGCGGAATATGCCGCCCGTGTCGCATTGAACCTCGGGATACTGGTAAAGGTTTTTGACACATCTGTATATGATTTAAGTAAACTTGAGGAGAAGTTAGGCCGCCCTGTGTTTACCTCTGTTTTTTATCCGAAAGTATTGAAAAAAGCGCTTCTTTCGGCCGATGCAGTTATTGGCGCCATGATGTTCAATACTACTCCCAAATTCAAAGTGTCAGAAGATTTGGTAAAGCAAATGAAGGAGGGTTCGGTTATTATCGATTTAAATGCCAGTCAGGGTGGCTGTTTCGAAACAACAAAATGTACCGATCTAAACAACCCCACTTACGTGAAACATGGTGTGGTTCATTATTGTGTTCCCAATTCACCTGCCATTGTTGCCCGTACGGCATCTATCTCCATGAGCAACATTCTTATTCCTATTTTACTTTCAATTGGCGATATTGGCGGTGTTGACAACTACATTAAAAATTCAAAAGGTTTCCGAAAAGGTATTTATATCTACCATGGAATTTTAACAAATTCCGATATTGGTAATCTTTTTAACATCCCATCAAAAGACATTGATCTTCTGCTTGCAATTTTTTAATACTTCCGGAATTTTTATTAACTCCTATACCCTCTTACACCGGTAAATTTTATTTTGTTCTGTAGTTTCTGAATGTTCCTCCTGCATCTCCTGTTCCCAATCGCCAAAAATCCCTCAGTCTGAATTCTTGCTTGTAATCTCAGAGCAAAGCTCCGCTTTTTCTTCGGGCCACTATACCCTATTCCTTCCCCCTTAGGGGCTATAGCCCTATCAAATTCGCATTAAATTCGGAATAAATTCGCATTAAATTCGGTAAATCGCGAATTTGTTGCGAATTTATATCGAATTTGTTCCGAATTTGTTCCGAATTTAATTAGGAGATGGACATGGCTGCTTGTGAAAGGATAATTAAAGCAAATCCTTCATACGGTTTCACCAGACTAAAGAATTGGATAAAAGGAAATTTTTACGACTTCATTCAAAAACAGGACAGGAAACATAGTTGAAAATTCGGTAATTCATTTCAACAGAAGTCATGATTATTGTTGTGAATCAAAACCAGTTCATACAGAAAAAACAGGTCCCTGTATTACAATTCTGGCAGGTTCTATGAATTGATTCGAACAAGAACCATCATTGAAATTGCATCCACCTCCACTTTTTTTGAAACTTCAGCCAGTCCCTCGCTGCTGAATCGATCGTCCCGGACCATAATCCGGAAATTGCCCTCGGGCAGTTGGTGCGAAATTTTCTTCCGGTTTCCGTTAAATATGAGAACCACGTATTCCCACGAATCGCCTGCAGCCTTTCCGTCAATACAATAGCTAACAACGCCCATCTGGTATTCGGTACAAAAATGTATGAAATGCTGAATTCGTCTGGCATCGGTCATTCTGAAAACAGGATGGTTTTTCCGGAGGGCAATCAGGTTTTTGTAATATTCAAAAACATCGTAATATTCTCCTTTCAGGTTCCAGTTGATCTGATTAACTGAATCCGGTGCTTTGTACGAATTGCCGTTACCTCCCTTCGAGCGGCAGAATTCGGAGCCTGCATGTAAAAATGGCACTCCCTGGGAAGTAAGGATAACAGCGCCGGCCAGTTTTACCATATTACGCATCTCCTGTGGAGTTGCTTTAGGACAGCTTGATTTTAGCTTATCCCAAAGTGTGTAATTGTCGTGACATGAAACATAGTTGATGCATTGTTCCGGTTGAAGTGCCCAGGGATGTTTGGACGTTTCCACATAATCATAAACTATTTGAGGGTGCTGTACAGCAGCTACCACACCAAACTTCACATTTTCTTCCCTCAGATCGAGGCCGCTTACAAACCCTTTTGTTTTCTTACTGCTGCTGTTTCCTTTCAGTGCATCGCGCAAGTCATCATTAAAAGCAGCTATTCCCGGCAACTTGGAAAGATTCCTTTTAACAGCACGTTTTTCTTCAGGCATAGGGCTGTGATCGGCCATCCATCCTTCCCCGTAAATCAATAATCCCGGTTTAATCTTTTGCAATTCTGATTTTATCAGATTCATTGTTTTAATATCGTAGATTCCCATTAAATCGAACCGGAATCCATCAATATGAAACTCCTGAGTCCAGTATGTCAGTGAGTCAACGATATATTTTCGCACCATGAACCGTTCGGTGGCTATTTCATTGCCACATCCTGAGGCATTCGCAAAGGTACCATCGGATTTTTGCCGGTAAAAATAGCCCGGCACCGTTTGATTAAATACCGACTCTTTGGTAAAATAGGTATGGTTATAAACCACATCGAGCACTACACCTATACCTTCAGAATGCAGTGCCTGTACCAGTTTCTTAAGCTCTTTTATTCGTACCGTCCCATCGTATGGGTCGGTGGCATAGGATCCTTCCGGAGCATTGTAATGCAAGGGATCATAACCCCAATTGTATTTATCATGAGGTTTCTCCTCATCAACGGTGGCAAAATCGTTTACAGGCAACAGGTGAACATGGGATATCCCCAGCTCCTTCAGGTGTTCAAGGCCTGTTGCAAGGCCTTCGGCAGTACGTGTGTTAACCTCAGTAAATCCCAAATATTTCCCTTTGTTCTGAATTCCGGAGGATTCGGCAATTGAAAAATCGCGCACGTGTATTTCATAAATAACGGCATCGGTAAAATGTTTGAGTACAGGAGAAACATCCGATTCCCAATTTTCAGGATTGGTTTTTGCCGGATTGTAAATCATACCCCGGAAGCCGTTCACCCCCACACATCTTGCATAAATGTCAGGAGTTTCATTCAGCCACTCCCCGTCATTAATCCGGAATGTATAAAATTTACCCTCATAATCGCCTGTTAAAATGGTCGACCATGTTCCGTTACCGCTTGCCTGTAACTGTGTTTTATAAAAATCCTCACCGGTTTTTCCATCTTTGTATAGCCTGAATTCAACCATTTTGGCGGTTGGCGCCCATATTTTTACTATAGTTTTTTCAGGAGTCCAAAAGACACCTAAATCGTCTCCTTCGTAACGCGGATATATAGAGAAATCGATGTGATTAAATTTCCAGTCCCTCATTAAATGTTAAATAACGTTTTTCGTAACAATACTTTTTTGCTTCCAAGTTGGCGTCCATTTACATCTTTCACCACCACCCTCGCCCTGGGAAGCTTTTTAAGAGTTCTGTCAAATCCATAAAAACGATGCAAATCAATGTTTAATGTATGGCTGTGGTTTTTCATCAGGTACAACGGGTAGTACCATTTTTCACTGGTTCCTTTAAGCTTAAATTTTCGGGTTACCCATATACTGCTGAGAACAAGCACCGGATTGCCCACATCCACATCCGACCTGCCCTGATTGGAAATAATTAACTCTAGAAAACGCGGGTAGTAAAGGCGGTCCTTTTTAAGTTCAACTGACACCTTTTTCCGCACCGGCAGTGAAAACTTAAACAGTCCCGGGCTTTTTTTCCACCGGATAATAACAACGGCTGCCAAACCGGATGCAACAATGAAAGCCAGAAACCATACCAGCTTGTGACCTTCCGGCCCAATCTCGTTACTTGCCAGCAACCGGCTGGAAGAACCTGTCAAAAATAGTATGGCTAACACCTGTTTCATCTTTTTTTATTTGCCCCGCAAATGTAACAGAATTTTTGTATTGAACCGATTTAAATTGACTTGTAAGGCGTCATCAGTCTATCAGCAGGTAAATAAATAATCTCCAGTCTGAATGCCTTTAATAAATAAAAAATATCCATTATTGATTAGGGTCTTCCGGTTCTAAAACTACCCTTAAACTTCTGCTTACAAAAAATAAACCATCGTGTGTTAATTAATTGTAAGAAACGGCAACATTTTTGTTTGCTGTTAACAAATAAAATACTATTTTGTATTTAATTTGAAAATAAATGAAATTACGCATGAAACAACTGGTTTGTCCTATATCGAATGAAAAGGTAAATGAGCACCTTACAAGATTGAATGCCTTTTTCACAGTCCTTCTGGTAGCAGCGGGTTTTGTATTTAATTCCGTATTGTTCCCCCTGATACTGATGGCGGATTTTTTCATCAGGGCGTTTGCCAATTCAAAATACAGCCCGATTAGTTTTGCCAGTTCAGGGTTATTGCGCTTCCTGCATTTTCAAAAAAAACCCATAGATAAAGCACCAAAAATTTTTGCTGCACGAATGGGTTTTATTATGACCCTGGTTATTGCACTTCTTTTTATGCTTGGGTTTTATACTGCTTCAGTGGTAGTAGCCGCCATTCTGATATTTTTCGCAACGCTCGAATTTGCATTTGGAATTTGCGTGGGATGTTACATATACACCTATTTCGTACTCCCTTCTTTCCGATAATTATACGCCACGACAATAACAGGGGTTGTTTAGTCCCTGTTCATAACTATCTTAATGAATTAATTTTAACTGAGCCAGCCTGGAATTATTCCCAGGCTGGTTTTTTATTTCTTGCAGTGCGAAAATAAAATACCCAAAATAGTATCTGTGGCACGTTTTTCTTTGAATGATTTATAATATATACATATCTTTATATTCAAAGAACAAAGTTAAACAAGATGAAAATAAAGCTTCTTTGTGGCATTCTCCTCGTTTCAATCGGATACACAGCCTGTCAGAGAAAAGAGAGTTACACAACCTGGGAAACATACAGGGGTGATTTAGGTGCAAATTGTTATTCCAGCCTTAACCAGATTAACAGGCAAAATGTGCGGGATTTACAGCCTGCATGGATCTTCAATACCAATGATGCAGGAGAAGGCACGCTCACAACCATTGAATGCAATCCTATAATTGTAAACCGGACTATTTATTTCACTTCGCCCCGGCTCAAATTGTTTGCACTCGATGCAGCTACAGGGAAAGAGATTTGGAGTTTTAATCCTTTTGGCAAAGGGCAGGCAAGAAGTGTGAACCGGGGTGTTGCCTTCTGGGAAAATGGCAACGATCAGCGGATTTTATTTGCTGCCCATAATAAATTGTTTGCAATAAATGCAAAAACTGGCATTCCGGTATCTGATTTCGGAAATCAAGGTTTTATCGATTTAAGGGTAGGATTGGAGAAAGACACTGCTAAGCTTTATGTGTCGGCAACCAGTCCGGGTATTGTTTATAAAGACCTGATTATTATTGGCCATGCCACAACTGAAAGTGATGGGGCAGCTCCCGGGAATATACGTGCATACAATATAAAAACAGGAAAAATCGAATGGAGTTTCCGAACGATTCCAAAACCTGGGGAATTTGGATACGAAACCTGGAAGCAGCCGGATGCATGGCAATATACCGGAGGAGCAAATGCCTGGGCAGGCCTTGCCCTGGATGAAAAAAGAGGAATCGTATACTGCCCTACGGGTTCAGCCGCACCCGATTTTTACGGAGGTTACCGGAAAGGTGAAAATTTATTTGCCAACTCCCTGATTGCGCTGGATGCTGCAACTGGCAAAAGAATCTGGCATTTTCAGATGGTGCATCACGACCTATGGGATTATGACCTGCCTTCGACACCCAATTTGGTAACACTGGAGCAGAACGGAAAAAAAATTGATGCCGTAGCTCAAATAACTAAAATGGGGAATGTTTTTGTGTTTAACAGGGAAAATGGTCAACCTATTTTCCCTGTTGAAGAAAGGCCTGTCCCTCAGTCAGACATCGAAGGTGAGGAAACCTGGCCCACGCAACCGTTCCCTGTTAAGCCGCCACCATTTGTAAGGCAGAAGTATACAGAAAATGACTTACCTGATATTTCAGAAGAAGCCCGGAATTTCGCCATTCAGAAATTGGATTCGGCAAGAAATGAAGGCATATTCACCCCGCTCAGCACAAATGGCACGGTGGTCTTTCCCGGGTTTCGGGGCGGAGGTGAATGGAGTGGTGCTTCCTTTGATTTTGAAACGGGTATTCTCTATGTAAATGCAAATGAAATCCCCAACCTTGTCTCTATTCGAAAACTTGAAAATCAGAGGGACAGCAAAAGAACAACCGGTTCAGAAGGTGAAAAGTTGTACCAGCTTCATTGTGCTTTATGCCACGGAACCAACCGGGAGGGACAGGAGGTTTTTCCGTCTCTTATAAATGTGGGCGAACGGGTGAGCGTGCAGGAGATGCACCGGCAAATGAAGGAAGGACAGGGATTGATGCCTGCTTTCCCCCATCTGGAAGAAAAAGAGAGGGAGGCCGTTATAGCTTATCTATTAGATACCCAACCGGTGGAATTAACCGATGAAACCGGAAATCATTCAACCGAAAGCAAACAGGAACGGATAATGTTTGCACATTCAGGTTATGCACAGTTTCTCGATGAACAGGGTTATCCTGCCGTAAAACCACCGTGGGGCACTTTATCAGCCATTGATTTGAACAAAGGAGAAATCCTGTGGCAAACGCCATTGGGTGAATTTGCTGAATTGACTGCAAAAGGTATTCCACCCACCGGAACCCAGAATTTTGGGGGCAGTCTGGTTACAGCTGGCGGACTTGTCTTCATTGGTGCCACAGCCGATGAGAAATTCAGGGCATTTGATAAAACCACCGGCGAACTGTTGTGGGAATTTAAATTGCCTTTTGGAGGCTACGCCACACCGGCAACATACGAGGTAGACGGCATCCAGTATATTGTAATTGCCGCAGGTGGGGGTGGCAGAGTTGGAACAACGTCGGGAGATGCTTATGTTGCTTTCAGCCTTCCAAAAGATGAATGACATGACTTTAAGATGCATCAAGAAATACCAGTTGATGTCTTGACAGGTTCTGTACAAATCTGATGCTTAACCCTGATCCCTTATCTCATTTTCAACAGGTCCAGAACACGTTGCTTTCTTCTGCGGGATACAGGAATGAGCTCTCCATTTATAAGTTTCAACATGCAGTCTGATTTTATATAGGAGTCAACAAACTTAAAATTTACAAAATGGGTTTTATGTACCCGCACGAAACCAAATTCCTGCAGCAACTCTTCAAATTCCACTAAGGTTTTGGATACCAGCAAGTGCTTGTCCCTCCCGAACCAGATATGGGTATAGTTACCTTCACCCTGGCAACGTACGATTTTTCCTACTTCCGCATATTCGATTCGGTCGCCGGCAGGCAGACCAATGCGTGGATTGTCTTTCCGGTTCAGATTTTCATACAGCTGCTTTATGCGCAGGTTGTCGTGCTTTTCCCTTATGCGCCCGGCCACTTTCTCAACGGCAGCCTGCAAATCGTTACTGTTCACAGGTTTCAGGATATAGTCGGTAGCCGAAAAGCGGATGGCTTTGATGGCGTAGTTGTCGTAAGCGGTAACAAAAATCACCTCAAAGCTGAAATCCTGCAGGTGCTCCAGCAGTTGGAAGCCGTTGGCACGGGGCATTTCGATATCGAGAAAGACCAGGTCGGGCGTCTGCTCCCGTATCAGCATCAGTGCCTCATCCACCGAGGCTGCTTCACCGGTAAGCTCCACTTCGGGGCAGTAGCTCCGGAGGATGCCTGCCAGGTTCTCACGCCCGTGCTTTTCGTCGTCGACTATGATGGATTTGAGCTTCATTTACTTTCTTTTCAGAAAAGATAGTTATTTTTCCAACTGTTTCTGCTAAACCAGTTTCATCTTCTATTGCCCGATTCCAAGCTTTTCCTTTACCATAGGCAGTAAGTCGATACTTTGAGTGGATTTATATAAAATAACATTGGTACCTGTATCAAAGACATATATCAAACCAAGCTCCCGGGAAACCTCTTCCACTGCACCTGTAGCCTTTTCATATAACGGGCTAAGAAGCTTCTGGTATTTCTGCTGAATCTGCTGTTGGGCGTTTTGCTGAAAGCTCTGTATACGCTGTTGCAGGTTCTGCAACTCGGAGATTTTTGCATTTCGTTTAATGTCAGAAGCATCTTCACCCAGCTGCTCCAGTTCCTTTAAATTTGTTTGATAGTTTTGTTGCATTTCGGTCATGACATCATTCAGCTCTTTCTGAAACTTGTCAAATTCAGTTTCTGTGTCTTTAAGATCTGGCAACGTCTGAATTAATGCCTGCAAATCGATGTGGCCGAATTTCAGTGTCTGAGCTCCTGTCGAAAAGAATAGAATTACAAAAAATAATGGGGCTGAAAGTTTTAGAGGACTTCTCATAAATTTTGATTTTTAATTGTTTACCTCAAATTTCAATTATTTCACCGGATTAGTAAATTAACAAAAGTTAATTATATAGATGCAAAAAGTTAACATCGTTGAATGATTTGCCTTTTTATCTAAAATTTGTTAAAGTCCAGTCTACGACTTCCCCTGCAATCTGTTATCAGCTACATTCAACCTGCATAAATCCAATACCAGCACCAAATTACACATATAAATTAATCTTTAGACTGCAGCTTAAATTCTACGTTTAATCTTATCAGTTTACTATCAATTGTCGGGATATCCACTTCCGGTAACATCTGCAGCACACGTTCCAACTCATTATAAAGAAGGGGTGAATTTTTTTCCGGATTATCAGATGAAGGTGTATCACCTCCGGATCCTGTCACCACTACCCATCCCAACTCATAAACATCTTTCCATGAATAGTTTTCTCTTGCAACAATTTGGTTTGATTTTCCAGGATCAACTACCATGCTTACCATTCCTTGCAATCCGGATCGTTGTGCTTCAACAGGGTATTTGATGTGCTCTGCAATGAATTTTCTCAATTGCAATTCAGTAATTAATTTATTCTCCGGTGCACCTTTTCTGGTTGTAATAATAATTACCCCGTCCTTTCCTCTTTGTCCGTAAAGTGCTGTTGAGGAGGGTGATTTTAAAACAGAGATGTGTTTGATATCTTCGGGAGGAACATCTTTTATGCTTCTGGTTTCTTCTCCGTCAACAATGTAAAGGGGCCCCGGGATTACCAGGCTTTGAGCATAGCTTTTAACTTTAACAACAGGATTTTTAATAACAAAATCAACAGGAACAGCCATCCCTGGCATATCTACCGGCCGACCGTCTGTCATAGCAGGTTTCCACTCGGGCATTGAACTCACCACCCTGATTGCTTCCTGATCCAGAGGCGGGTAAACTCCCCTGGCAAGCCTCACATTGGTTACCTTTCCTTCTTTGGTAATCTTAAATGACACATATGCCTTTCCCTGAATCCCTTTTTCCCTGGAAGTTTCAGGATAATTGATATTGTTGTCAATGTATTGCTTTAATGCCTCTTCCCCACCCGGAAATTCAGGAAGCACTTCAGGAAGCACGAAATCTTCCTTTGGCTTGGGTCTTACAACCTGAGCATCATCATTTAAATAGGAATAAGATTTCGATTTAGTGGTTATCAGAATCACGCCATTTTGTGCATTTGGTCCATATAAATCAGTTGCAGATTTGTCTTTCAAAAAATCAATTCGTTCGATATCCTCCGGTGGAATCTGGGTAATGGATTTTGTAATTTTTCCATCAACAAAATAGAGTGGTTCATTACTATTGGCTCCTACAATAAGTTCTCCTTTTTCATTGGTGACTTTGCCCTGAATGGTATTTTTTATCGATGCACCATTTAAATTGTTTTTGGTGGTAATGATAACCGCCCCGTCTTTTGCTTTTTCTCCATACATTTCAACAGCCTTGTCTTTCAATATTTCCACTGAAAGGATGTCTCCCGGATGAAGGTCATCCATGCTTTCTTTTTCTATTCCGTCGATAATAAAAAGCGGCATTTGGGATGGATCATCATGATTTCCAAGATGCACACCATTAACTTTATCTGCAAGTCTGGTTTTATATTTTTTGCTTGTGGCTTGGTCTTTAATTTCATTTTGATTCTGAAACTTTTGTTCTTTTTTAAGCGGTGCAGGTAAAGTTCGATGATCGTTATCCAATCCTCTAATATTTTTCGATTCCCTTGTTTTACTCTTTTGAATTGTATCGTATTCAGGAGTTGTTGATTTTTCTTCCTGTTTATCTGGAGCGGAATTTTCAGATTTAAGTATTATGAGAATTAATTTATCTTCTTCCAAATGGATTAACTGAGTTTTATATCCAGGATGCGAGCATTTAACTATTGCATCTTTTAATTCTTGCTTCAATTTAATAACAAATTGACCTTTATCATTGCTTATCGTACCGTGTATAACTCTGCCTTTTTGGTCAAATTCAGCAATGGTTGCTCCGATAATTGGCTCTCCTTTTTCGTTGGTGACTTTTCCTCTAATGTATGCTGCCAATTCATTTTGGTTTCCATTCTTCGTTTGATTAAGGCTTTTTTCGTTTGACGTTTTTTTAATGCTAAAAGTTATATTAGATATATTAAATAATGATCTTAAATGAGGTATTGCCTTTTCGAACTCTTTGTTTTCACCGGATTTGTAATCTTTAGTTTTTACATAAAATGAATAACCATCAACATTATTCTGCATTGAAGTAACTAATACATCATCTATATTTAATTCATTAATAATTTCATTTCTGTTAATAGGTTTGGTCAAATCAATCTTTTTCAGATTTGGATTTGTTGGAGGGATTAATTCACCATTAAGATAGACTTCAAGTTTCATATTTTCAGGCAGATAATCACCAGTCCGAATATATAACTTGGAGATATCGGCAGATTCCTCCAGGCGGGTGGCTTTAACATTTTCTAAATGCAATGCTTTTATTATTTGTTTGGTATCTATTGATTTGGAAAGATTAAGATTTCTTAAATTTTCATGGTTTGTACTAATTGCTTTTCCATTCACATGAATTTCAACTTTTTTATCCGGATTAATAAATTCTGTCCGTACCTCTCTCTCCGCCAGTCCCATCACCAGCACAGCCAATAGCGGCAGAATAACCAGTTGCTTCAGCCATGCGTATTTGTTCTGGGTTTTCTTTTTCATCATGATGATGCGGCTTTTAAGTTGCGATCCGTTTAGTGCGGTGAGAAACGGAGCCACGCCCTGTTTGTCGGCCAGCGCCAACATAGCCAGCTGGTAGGTTTGGGCATTGTTTATTTTGGCAATTTCGTGGTCGGTTTTGTACTCAAGGTTGTTTTTTACCGCATCTTTCAGCAACCACACAAACGGATTAAACCACTGCAGCAGGAACAGGATTTCAGTAAATAAAATATCGAGCGTATGCTTCTCTTTTACATGGATTTTTTCATGCTGTACAATTATTTTCAGGTGCGGAGAGGAAAGTGTTTTTTCGGATAACACAATTTTGCTGAAAAACGAAAACGGGTGGATATCTTTTTTCGAGACGTTTACCAGGCTGTCAAACAACTCCTGCACCCGGCTTTTGCGGATAATACTCCAGGCTTTTCCGTGCCCCAGCAACAGCCGTACCAGGAAAAGAGCAGTACCGGCTGCATAAATTGCAAACAAATAGTGGTACCATTCCCAAATAAGCTGTGGCTGTGACTGCTGCCGAACAACGGGTTCAAATGATTCTGTAAAAACGGGAAGCGGAGTTGATTCAACCGGTAGCGGCTCCAGATAATTCACCGTAGTAAAAGTGATGAGCGGAATGGCAAAACTCAGCGCCAGCGAAACAGGCAGGTATATGCGGTTGAAGGTAAACTGTTTCCGGTTTTGAAAAAGTGCCAGGAAAACAAGGTAAAATGCGCCTGCTGCCAGCGCTGCTTTGCCTATGTAGATGAGGTAGGGTTCCATCATTTTTCATCTTTAATCATCCGAATCAATTCTTCGAGTTCATCAGAAGTGAGTCCTTTTTCCTTAACGAAAAAGGCTACAGCACTTTTATAGGAATTATCAAAATAATCGTTTACCACCTGCTTCATAAATGAACGGCGGTATTCCTCCTTTGACATGAGCGGATAATACTGATAGGTATTCCCATACTGCTTGTAACCAACTATGCCTTTTTCCTGAAGCAGCCGGACCAGCGAAGAAACCGTGTTGTAGTGCGGCTTCGGATCATCGTATTCTTCAATTACATCTTTTACAAAAGCCTTTTTCAGCTTCCAGAGGATTTTCATTACCTCTTCTTCTTTTCTTGTAAGTCTTTTCATTGTGAAATCTGATTTACGACACTAACAACATGTCAATGCTTTTCTCCAACAAATATAAAACGGATTTGTCAGTTTCGCAACTATTTTTTCAGTTTATTAACTGAAGTCTACGTTTGTGTTGCATTTAAAGTATATAGTCACACACGGCACCAATTATTAATTTTCTTCGGGCACAAATATTTCCACTTTGGTACCTGTAGAGCCATTTTCTTTCAGGTCGGTAGTTTGAAGCCAATATTTTTCCTGCTGCTGTTGTTGCAGGATTGCCAGCCGCTCCTGCACCAGTTTAGTGCCCCTGCCATTACTCCCTGCTGTTAGTTTCTGAGCATCTTGTCTTCCAACACCATTGTCTTGAATAGTAATAACAATTCCTTTGGAACTGCCTTCTTCTTCACTGTTTTTTTTGACATCAATTTTCAGCTGTTTTTCCCCGGCTTTACTCTGTAACCCATGTATTACAGCATTTTCAGCAAAGGGCTGCACCAACATTGACGGTACTAAAGTGTTATGGATATCCACTCCCTCATCCACATTAATCTGGTAATCAAAATCAAAACGCAGTTTTTCGAGGCTGAGGTACTGCTGTACCATTTCCAGTTCTTCAGCCAGCGACACCTCCTCCTTCTCCGAATTATTCAGCACATTGCGAATGAGTCCGGCAAAATCGGCTAAATACAAATGGGCCTCACGACCCTTGTTCTGCTGCACCAGGTTCTGCACCGAGTTCAGGCAGTTGAAAAGAAAGTGGGGGTTCATCTGCGACCGTATAGCTGTTAGCTCCAGCTCCCGCAACCGTCGTTGCTGCTGCTCCTTTCGGATTCGCTGCCGGGATTGCCATTTCCAGATAAAAAAAGCAGTGGCCAATGCAATAAAAGCAATGGAGAGTAAAAGTACAATAAATTGAAGTTGTGATTTGTCCAATTCCTTTCTGCCTGACAAACTGTCTTTAGCCCGATTGATTGCCTGCTTTCCGCTAATATCATATCCCAATAAATTTCCATCCTTATCATAGGCAATGTAAAGTTCATCTGACCGGGAAAATATGTCTTCTAAAGTCAGTTCATCATTTATTAAAAGCAACTGTTCAGCGACGGGTTCTGCTCTTTGGAGATAGTCTTGCCATTCCTTCAATTTATTTCCCTCAACTATCATGATAAAACGAATTTCGGGATTTTCCTCTGCAAGCCTGTCAAAGTTATATCGAAAACGACTCCAATTGTTACTCACATGAATTACAACAGGCTTATCCTGAATTAAATTTTTTAGCTGAATCTTTTCCCCATCAGGTCGGACAAAATGGCTTTCAGGAATAAATGATTCTTCTTCCCAATTCATCCGTGAACTTATGTATTCCTCCAGGGAGGAATTGAAATTTTCATCATAGCTGTATTTCATTAAGTTATTCAGTAATGATACTGCTTCCTGAAGTTCAAATCTGGCATGGGGAGTAAATACAACAGTATTTTTCATCATGCTGCCTATGATACGGTCTGCCATTACCCGGTAATATATGGCTCCTCCCAGAATCATTCTACCTGCTTCAAATTCATCAGAAATGGTTATTCGCTGATTATATCCCATACTTTTTACCCGGGCCAGGTTATTCAAATAGTAGTAGAAATAACTGTTCGACAGCCCCCGGGAAAAAATTCCATAATCATTATATATGTCGTGGATATCAAAGTCCTGAATCATTTGCCTTGATTTGTGTAACCTGGTATTGTTTTCATTTACTTCAGGCTCATCATTACTTTTTAAACCTTCTAACCTAATTTGTATAAAACGACTCTGATTTAAAAAAGAAAAGTAATTTATAAATTGCATAGCTTTTAATTCGTTTGCTATGAACCGGTAGGTATCATCATGAAGACGAATGTTTTTATCCTGAAGATAATTATCAAATATTTTAACTGCTTCCTCAGCGAATCCAAATACTGTAAAATCTGTAGTTGAGTGCGCAGTTTTTAGCGTTTTGCGTATAGAAGAGAATAGTTTTTTATCTTTTTCAAGTCCATAGAACACATTATTGATAATCTCATTGCTTCCTGAGATATCCAGGCTTATGGTGTTGTTTTTATTTAAAACATTGACCGTTAATGTATCACGTGGTTCAGCATATAAAATATATCCGGCAAAATTATGATTGTATTTCATTTCTTCAAGCGATATAAAAATGAACGACTGCGCCGGAAGAAAAATTTGAGTGGAAGCAGTGTTGTTCTCATCAAGCTTTAAGTACCGCCTTGTATGTACTTCACCGTATGGCTTATCCAGATAAAACAGGGTAATTACAGAATCAACCGGGTTTTGAACAGTACAGTTAAATGTAAACAACTCATTGCCCTCTTTATATTTTTCTATATAATTAATTTTAGTTTCGGTTAATCTTAATGTCCTGTTGAATTTAGTAAAGCGGGGATCTATAGAATCGTATCTTGCTTCATAAAAACCTGAAACAAATCCATGTTTTTCATCCACTGATAGTTTCATAAATTGATTACCAGCCAATTGTTCATTCTTCCCGCTGATATATTGGCCATTTTGATTTTTAGAGAATCTTTTGTTGAAATATTTACTTTTCAGCTCCTCATTATCAATTTTAACTGCATGATTCACATAGAGAAGAAAATAATTATAGGACATTATTTGCCGGAAAATTTCATCATTTTTTTGAATAAATTCTTTAACCCTGAAATTGGAGGTATTTCTATATCCTTTTTCTTCCAATATTGAAACCATTTCATCCAACTTCTCTGTCGCATTTATCTGCTTTATCGTATTATTTTTCAAATCAATTTCAAACTCAAGCTCTACAACACTCAGGAGAGATTTAACAATATTGAATTGTGACGCAATTATGTCAATATTATCGTATTGTGGAGGAAATTGAATATTGTGTATGGTTTTTATATCAGCATCAGGGTTTTCAGACTTTTCCGAAACTATAACAGAAGAGAAAATAACCTTTTCATTATTCACTTCTTCAATAGTAAACCTTACTTTCTGTTCAGTGATTGATTCAACAAATTGTTGACCGTGAGCATCAAACTCAGAATAAGTAGTTTTAAATTCGAAAACATAATTTTCACCTTCCGTAAGCTTTAGCTTAATAATGTTTCCTTCTGCATAAGAATAAAAGAAACATAAAAGAAATATAATTTGAATACTGTAAGTTACCTTTTTCATAGCTTCGGACAATTGATTTATCCAAAGGTGGTATAAAAAGCTGAATACTAAAAGGACAATTTATTAAACGGTTCTAATGATTTATTAAACGGTAAATTAATACAGGTGGCAGAAATATTTCTACTCTAATGGGCTTAGAAATTAACTAGTGAAATGTGGCTGAGGCCTTAAATTTCACTTCCCAAAAGCGAAGTTCAGAATCGCGCATCCCTTATCCATAAACAGTCTGCCTGCTGCTTTATGCCACCTTCATGGCCGGTATAACAGGTTACCAATTTCTCCTTTTTTGCCTGCGCCTGTTCCTTTCTGCGACCTCGGCTGTATCTTTTATTTCATCCCGCTGCGTTCAAGCAAGGCATCAACCGTGGGTTCCTGCCCGCGGAAGCGTTTGTAGAGCGTCATAGGATGTTCGGTGCCGCCTTTTTCAAGGATGTGCTCCCTGAATGACTGTGCCACTTCCTGATTAAACAGCCCTTTTTCCTTAAATACGCTGAAGGCATCAGCATCGAGCACTTCGGCCCATTTATAACTGTAGTAGCCTGCTGCATACCCGCCGGCAAACAGGTGACCAAACTGGGTACTCATTGCTACCTGGTCTATAACCGGGAATATCTGAGTTTTTTTCCAGGCTGCTTCTTCAAACTGTTTTACGTCGCCGCCAAACGGTTTCTTCTGCGTGTGCCAGGCCATGTCGAGCAGGCCAAAGCTAAGCTGGCGTACTGACAGGTATCCGGACTGGAAATTGGCCGCGGCTTTAATTTTTTCCACCAGTTCCGCCGGTATGGGTTCCCCTGTTTCATAATGCCGGGCAAAACGGTCAAGAAATTCTTTTTCAACTGCCCAGTTCTCCAGTATCTGGGAGGGCAACTCCACAAAGTCGCGGTAAACACTGGTTCCCGAAAGACTGGAATAGGTAGAATTAGCCAGCATCCCATGCAGTGCATGCCCGAATTCATGCATAAAGGTTTCCACTTCATTAAAGGTAAGAAGAGCAGGTTTCGTTTCAGTGGGCCGGGTAAAATTCATTACAATTGTAATATGAGGCCTTGAATTTTTACCGTTTTCTTTCCATTGCCCCTTGAATACATTCATCCATGCACCTCCCTGCTTTCCGGGGCGTGGGTGGAAATCGGCATACAATACAGAGAGGAATGAGCCGTCGTTGTCATATACTTCGTAGGGAATTACTTCTTCGTTGTATACCGGTATCTTCTTGTTTTCCCTGAAAGTGATTCCAAAAAGTTCAGAAGCCAAACCAAATACACCATCGATTACATTACTTAATTCGAAATAAGGCTTCAGTATTTCATCGCTTAAATCGAATTTTTCTTCTTTCAGCTTTTCACTGTAGTAAGCCCAGTCCCAAGGCATTATTTCATCATTGAAGCTTTTTTTACGTGCAAATTCCTGCACTTCCTGTTTCTCTTTCAGTGCCATTTTGTAGGATGCCTCATACAAGTCGTCCAGCAATTTGTAAACTCCTTCGGTATTCATAGCCATCCGGCGTTCCAGAGCATAATCAGCATAGGTGTCGTAACCCAGCAGATTGGCTAATTCCAGACGCAGATTAACCATCTTGCGGATGTTTTCCTGGTTATCCAATTCATCGCCTTTAAACGATTTCGACATGTAGGCTATATAAAGTTCTTTCCGTAAATCGCGGTTATCTGCATATTTCATAAAAGGCAGGTAACTGGGCATGGTTAAATCGAAAACCCAACCATCCTTCTCTTTGCTCCTTGATTTTTGTGCTGCAGCTTCGAGTTCACTCTCAGGTAAACCTGCCAACCTGCTTTTGTCGGTAATGTGCAGTTCATATTTGTTGGTTTCCTTCAGTACGTTTTCCCCGAACAGAAGATTCAGCTTCGATAATTCAGTGCTTATTGCCCTGAATTTTTGTTTATCTGCCTCTGAAAGGTTTGCCCCTTTCCTCACAAATTCGATATAGGTATTTTCGAGCAGGGTGCTTTGTTCAGGTGTCGAACTGAGATTATCCCTATTGTCGTAAACAGTTTTAATGCGTTCAAACAATATTGGATTCAGGGTAATGTCGTTTTGATATTTGGTTAGCATTGGCGATACTTCCTGCGCCAGCTGCTGCAATTCATCGCTTGTTTCAGCACTGACAAGGTTAAAGAATATGCCGGCTGTACGACTAAGCAATTTACCTGACCTTTCAAGCGCTTCCACAGTATTCTCAAAAGTGGGAGGCTCGGGGTTATCAACCACAGCCTGAACTTCTGTTTCGCCTTTTTTGATTGCTTCCTTAAAGGCAGGCAGGAAATGTTCGTTTTCAAATTTTCCAAATGGTGCGGTTTCATGAGGTGTGTTAAAACTTCCGAGCAGCGGATTTGATTGTGCGTTTACCATAACCGATAAAATACTTAATACTATTAATAATTTCAACTTTTTCATCCTTACTGATGTCTTTAATGTAAATTTATTTTTTTTGTTCAAAATAAACCCCCAAATCTTTAATTGGTTCATATCAGAACAGTACCTGAATACATTTTTTAATTCGGCAAATTTACAACCCTTTTATTTATTTTCCGATATTTTATACATTTGAGTCAAATTGTAAAATGGAATGAAATGTGGAAGATGTTGATATTTTTGTTAATTCCCCTGTATATGACTGGTTCGGATTGGAATAAAAGAATAGAAAATGCTGTACGCAATGAGTTGTACCATTATCCTGAAGCACGTTTAAGAGATATTTACAAGAATTTTTTTCAGGATGCATATGGACCGGGGCATCTTATACCCGATACCACCCATGCAGGCAGCTATTTGAATTACGAATTGAAGCAGCCTGTGGGTGATACACTGAATTGGCAACCTGTAGGGCCGGCAAATGATTTTTACCGGATTAATCTTCAGCTTGTGAAAGAAGGTGTTATTCCCAGGTCGGTTTTGCTGGAGGCAATGGTTGAAAGTGCAGTTCTCGCCCGCAATCCGGATATCGGGACCTGGAAAAAAGAATGGAAGGATGTTATGAAAGTTATTGAAAAAATGAATCTTCAGATAGAAGATTTTGAGGCGGATAAAAATGCGATTGAAGCATTGCTGGCCAAAGATGAATATGTTATGCACCACAGTGAACATTACAACACTACCTATAACAGGCATTATCGTATTATTCACAAAACGGTTTTTAACCGGTGGAAGGAAACTTATCTCAGAGAATAGAACTGTAAGGGTTACGTCTTTGCCTTTTTCTTCTTCTGCACCGACCAGCCGAATTTACCAATCATTTTCCCCAGACCGAAGTAGTGACCGTGGCTGTATACAAGTGGCCGGGCCTTCGAAAAGCTGAAAGCCTGTTCTTCGTTCAAATACCTGTCGTCGATGGAAACATTGACCACCTCAGCAATAAACATATGGTGCGTTCCAAGCTCCAGAATCTCTTTTACAATACATTCTATATTCACAGGCGATTCTTCAATGGCAGGAGCTTTGACAATTTTCCCTGGAACAGGAGTGAGTTTCATCTTCTCCCACTTATTGTATTTGCGGCCTGAACGGCATCCACACCAATCGGTTGCCCTGGCAAGCTCCTCAGTTGTCAGGTTAATCACAAATTCTCCCGTTCTTTTTATAATTTCGTAGGAGTGGCGGCCGGGCCGAACAGAGATAGAACACATGGGTGGGTCGCTGTTAATGGTCCCCGTCCATGAAATGGTTAAGATATTGTACTCAGCAGGTTCATGCCCGCAACTAACCAGTACAGCCGGAATCGGATAGATCATGGTTCCGGGTTTCCAATGGGTCTTTGCCATGAATTGATTTTTTATTGCGGATCTTTCCAGTCGTTATTCTCCCTTATTAGTAGCTCAAGCTCTTCTACAGCATTTTCATAAGGAATATGTCTTTTTACCGGTTTAAGTCCTTTATACAATGTAACTTTATTGTTGCTCACACCTACAAAGCCATAATCTACATCACCCATCTCACCGGGTCCGTTTACCACACAACCCATAATCCCAATTTTCAGGTGATCAAGATGTTTAAAATGTTCTTTTATGTTTCTGGTTGTTTCCTGAAGGTTATAAAGGGTTCGTCCGCAGCCCGGGCAGGAGATGAACTCGGTTTTACTCATACGCATCCGGCTGGCCTGTAAGATACCGAAGCTTAAATCTTTCAACTCTGTAAAAGTAATACGCTCATTATCATTTGATAAGCAAAGTCCGTCACCATATCCATCGATAAGTAATCCGCCCAGATCGGCAGAGGCTTTTATCTGAATGTCCTCCAGGTGGCTTTCGTTGTACCTCCGATGTAAAATAACCGGCACTTTCCATATATGTGATTCCAGTGAGGTAAAAAATGCCCTTAACTCAGCCATTGGGTTTTTATTGAAGCTTTCAAGAATAAGCACAGTTTTACGTGTCTGTTTCAGTTTCATCATTATTTCGGGGTTCTTTGCCATAAAGCGATCGAACTCCATTTTGTTTGTACGGATAAACTTCATCCTGCCCCATCGGGTGCTTTCAAAAAGGTATTCTTCAAGTGAAATAATTGGATAACTTTCTCCCGTGATGTCCATGATTTTATTGCCGGAAAGAAAATAGTCAGGTATCAGCTTGCCACGAATCGGAAGCATCTCCTTAAGGTTTCGATCTTCAAGATCTGCAACCACCACAGGTCTGTTTTCTCCGCCCATATTAAGAACCTCGCGTGTTGAACGTCGTTCGTACTCAAATGGGTTGGTCTGTGCAATCAATGAAGCTGTAACCGGTTCATGGTTTCTGTACGATTTAAAGTGACTGACCAGTTTTTGAGCCACAGGAATTTCATTTACAGGGCTTTCAGTAAGTGATACCCGGATGGTATCACCAATTCCATCGGCCAGCAAAGCACCGATTCCAACTGCAGATTTAATCCGGCCATCTTCACCTTCCCCGGCTTCAGTAACGCCCAGGTGAATTGGATACTGCATATCTTCAAGCCGCATCTTGTAGTTCAGTAAACGCACAGTGTATACCATCATTCGGGTATTGCTCGACTTAATAGAAACCACAACATCGTTAAAATCAACTTTTTTGCAGATACGCAAAAATTCAAGAACCGATTCTGCCATCCCTGATGGAGAGTCACCAAAGCGGCTCATTACCCGGTCGGATAAAGAACCGTGGTTTGCTCCAATACGCAATGCTGTTTTTGTTTCTTTTAGCATTCCCAGGAACGGAATAAATTGTTCTTCTATTTTAACAAGTTCTTCTTTATATTCATCATCTGAATAGACTTTATGTTCGAAGCGGGCACGCTTATCATAAAAATTGCCTGGATTAATACGAACTTTATCAAAATATTTGGCTGCTATATCGGCAAGACGTGGGTTAAAATGGATATCGGCAATCAGAGGTGTTGTATAACCTCTTTCACGTAAGGCAATTACAATATTTTTAAGGTTTTCGGCATCGTAAATTCCTTTAACCGTAATTCGAACGTAATCTGCACCGGTTTTGGCCAGTTTTATAATCTGTTCAACTGTAGACTCAGTATCTTTTGTGCTGGTATCGGTCATCGACTGAATGCGGATGGGATTGTCACCTCCTACACCAACACCTCCAATATTCACTTCCCATGTTTTTTGGCGTTCAAAACGGGTTATATCGTTAATATAATTAAAATGTAAATCTTTCATGTTTATTTATTATGCTGATCTGCAAATTTACGTTAATGGTTTTAATTTAAAAAGATTCCTTTATTTTTGTTCATCCGTATAAATATATGAAATTAACAATCAACAAAATAACAAAGTTATTTGGAAACCAAAAAGCCCTTGATCAAGTGAGTTTTTCGGTATCTCAGGGTGAATTGCTCGGTTTTTTGGGTCCAAACGGTGCAGGAAAATCTACTCTGATGAAGATTGCCACCGGTTATTTGCCTGCCACAGCAGGTGAGGTTTGGATAGATAACCAAAAAATGAACGACGAAAACATGGATATCCGGAGGTACATCGGATATCTTCCCGAACATAATCCACTTTATATCGATTTGTATGTAAAGGAATCGCTCGATATTACCGCTGGTTTTTACAGGCTTGAGAACCGAAAGCAGAGGGTGGCAGAAATGGTGGAGCTTACCGGTCTGGGTGACGAGCAGCATAAAAAAATCGGATCGCTTTCAAAAGGCTACCGGCAACGGGTAGGACTTGCCCAGGCTTTAATCCACAATCCGCAGATATTAGTGCTTGATGAACCAACTTCAGGATTGGATCCCAATCAACTGGATGATATCCGGAGGTTGATACATTCAATCAGCCGCGAAAAAACAGTGATTCTTTCTTCCCACATCATGCAGGAAGTTGAGGCTGTATGTTCACGTGTGGTAATAATCAATAAGGGAAAAATAATAGCTGACGGCAGCATTTCCCAGATAAAAAGCGGTATGCTGACTCAGAAACAGCGGGTGATTGCTGCTTTCGATCAGCCCGTTCAGGCAGAAAAACTGCTGGCCTTGCACGGTGTGCTTAATGCTGATTTTGACGGAGAGAAGTGGGAACTGGAATCCGATCAGAATACGGACCTCCGGCCTGTTGTTTTTCGTTTTGCTGTTGAAAATGGATGTGCACTTCTTATGCTTATACAGAAACAACAAAATCTGGAAGGTATCTTTCATCAGTTGACTCGTGGAAATGAAAATTTAACCTGAGCAATGATAACAATTCCATTGGTGTCTGTAGTACTTCCCTTTTACAATTCAGAAGCAACACTGGCCGGTGCAATCGATAGTATACTGAATCAGTCTTTTTCAGAATTCGAACTTCTTCTAATTGATAATAACTCTTCTGATAACAGCCCGATTATAGCGCAAGATTTTGGGCGCCGGGATAAACGCATTTCAATTTTATTGGAATGCAGGCAGGGAGTAGACTTTGCAATGAACTGTGGATTGAAGAATGCACGCGGGAAATACATAGCCCGTATGGATGCCGATGATATTTCTCATCCGGAACGGCTCAAAAAGCAGGTCCGTTTCCTAAATGAAAACTCGGATTACGGGTTAGTGGGAAGTTATGTGTCGTATGTTTCACATATCAGGAGGACCAATGGATTTATTCGTTTTGTCAATTGGGTAAATTCTTTTCATTCTGCAAACGACATTGAATGCAAACAGTTCATTGAAATTCCGGTAGTGAACCCAACCATTATGCTCCGGCGTAAGTTGTATGAAATGTATGGCGGGTGCAGGCAAGGGAATTTTCCTGAAGACTATGAAATGCTGCTGAGATACCTCGATGCAGGAGTGAGAATGGCAAAATTGCCGGAGCCGTTACTTGAGTGGCATGATTATTCATCCCGGCTTACCCGTAATGATGAACGGTATTCAAAAGAGGCATTTTTCCGCACAAAAGCAGCATATTTGAAAAATTGGTCTCTAAAAAACAATCCGGAGCATCCTGTTATTTGGGTTTGGGGTGCCGGTCGTAAAACACGACAGAGAGCTCGGCTTCTTGAATTGGAAGGACTTATAATTCGGGGGTACATTGATATTGTGAAAAAGAAAGATTCCAAAGAACGCATTTTGCATTTTTCTGAAATCCCTCCGCCAGGTCAGTCATTTATTGTATCAATGGTAGGGAGGTATGGTGCACAGGAAAAGATCAGGAAATTTCTGTTGGGAAAGCAATATAAGGAAATGAAAAACTTTATTTTTCTGGCCTGAAAAAAACAGGAACATTTCATTAAATCATACAGTTAACTGCAGCAGAAAACTATATAATTTAATTTTTGGGATGAATCATTTACATTAACCGGGTATGGAGTTTACTGCCCTATTGCCTCAAGGGAATTGCGAACTTCCTTAATTTCATCCCGTAATATAAAGATATCCGATTCACTCAATGGCTTTATCAATTCAGAATCGTATACATCAAAAAAACTATCGCCAAACCGGGATATATTTCTTTCAATAGTTCCAATACGTATTTTAAGGGCTGTCAGCTCAGTCCTTATTTCATGGGTTACCGGACTGTCTTCAGGCAACCGTTTCCATTCTTTTTCCCTTGTCCTGTATAGCAGCTTAACAGAAATAAGCTCATCGAACAGGCGTTCCTGTTCGTCTTTTTGTGAAGCAGTATTCATTATGGTGAATTTTAATTTTCATAAGAAAGTATTGAATCTCTATCATTAGTAACTGGCACCCTCTATAAAATTTTTAATTGTCTGAAGCAGACATCGAAAATATCACAGAAGATAATAAATTTTTCTTTAATTTGACTGTTGTAGTAACTTAATTCATTTTGTAAAAATACCGCTATTGAAAGTCTCCCGCTCCAAATAAATAGGTTCCTCCTCCCTGTGTATCTCTTGAAATGGTTTTTTCATTATAGCGAAGTTTCAGTGTATTCCCAAGCTGTGATTCAACCTTAAGGGAAACCAATCTTCTGTTTTCCCAGGTAATTGCAAACTGGAACCCTCCGCGGCCTTTGATTCCTGAAATCTTCCCATCTTTTAATTTGGCTGGCAAAGCCGGAAGTATATCCTGGTAATATATTCCATTTTCATCGGTCAGGTGTGATTGCAGAACCATCTCAACTATTCCCGATGTAGCACCAAAATTTCCATCGATTTGAAAAGGAGGATGTGAACAGAGCAAATTATCATAAAGTCCGCCATTGTCTTCCAAATTATTTTTAATACTGATAGATGGCACCATAAGATTTTTAAGCAGCAAAAAAGCTTGGTCACCCTCAAGCAGGCGTGCCCAAAAATTGATTTTCCATGCTCTTGACCAACCTGTACCCCCATCTCCCCGGTGCAAAAGGGTTACTTTGCATGCTTCAGCCAGGGCTGTTGTGGTAAGAGGATGAATTTCATTTCCCGGATGCAGCCCCCAAAGGTGTGATACATGACGATGCTGCTCATCAGGGTCGTCAACATCAATAAGCCACTCCTGCAATTGTCCGTGTTGTCCAATTTGATTTGGAGCCAGGCTATCGCGTTTCTGGCGTAACATTTCAGAAAACTCTTCATCAACTTCCAGTATCTCTGCTGCTTTAATAGTGTTGGAAAAAAGTTCCCGTATTATTTGATGATCCATTGCAGGCCCCATTACCATACCACCCAATTCAGGGCTGTTACTTGGTCCGCTAACCAGCCATTCCGGATTATCAGGCCAGGGAACCAGGTAGCCGGCAAAAAAACGCGCTGCTTCCTTCAGGACAGGGTATGCCCTGTTTTTTAAAAACCCACTGTTCCCATTGTATTGGTAATGCCACCAAAGATGCTGACTTAACCATGCTCCCCCGGTAGGCCAGATACCATGATTTGCATTATTAACAGGCGCTGCTCCCCTCCACAGATCAGTATTGTGGTGTGCAACCCAACCTTCCAGGTTGTAGTGTTCTTTAGCTACCCTCTGGCCGGTTTGTGTAAGATCTTCAACCATTGCAAACAAAGGTTCGGCGCATTCAGAAAGATTGGTCATTTCAGCAGGCCAATAATTCATCTCGGTATTAATGTTAATTGTGTATTTGCTGTCCCAAGGTGGAGCCAGCTTATCATTCCAGATGCCCTGCAGATTGGCTGGCTGAGTTCCCGGCCGTGAAGAAGATATGAGCAGATACCTGCCGTACTGGAACAGAAGCGAAACCAGGCTTGGGTCTTCATCATGAATAAAGGTGAACAACCGCTCATCTGTAGTCCTGCCAGAAATATCAGAACTTCCCAAATCAATGGAAACACGATTAAATAAAGATCGGTAATCTCTAATATGCTCTTCTTTCAAAGTCTGATAAGGTTTCCCATCAAGTTTGGCAAGATATTCCTGGCAGCGCTCAGCAGGGTTGGCATTAATATTATTGTAATTTACAAAACTTGTCGCCGCTACCAGATAAAGTGTTGCATTACGCGCATTTACAATTCCGATGGAATCATCGTACTGAACCAAACCTCCTCCATCAGTTTCAATTTTTAGCCTTGCTTCAAATGTTAACCTGCTTTTCGGATAGGGATAATTGTCGCTGCCCTTTTCTTTATGATAGTCGTTGGCTTTGCCCCTGAGAATAATCTGGTCTTTCTCAACAAGAATTTCATAGTCAGAATGAGGGGAATTAAGTCCTGCAGTGAAATTAAGTCCTTTGTTATCAGAAGCCTCAAGCCTGATAATTAATGCCTGCCCCGGAGCTGAAGTAAATACTTCCCTACGGAACCGGGTACCATCATGCCTGTATGAAACGGTGGATACAGCATCTCTGAGATTCAGGCGGCGCCGGTAGGATGTCGCATCGGCATGCCCGGGGAAGTTTAGAAAAATGTTTCCAAATGGCTGGTAGCTCATTTGTCCAACAGGTTGCGACATGAAATATTGGTTTCCCAGTTCGTGGGCTTGTTCTTGTTCCCCATCCCAAAGCAGCTGGCGTAATTCATTAAGGTATCTGAATGCTCCGCGATTGGCATAATTGTGAGGCTGACCACTCCAAAGTGTTTCTTCATTAAATTGAATAATTTCATTCTCGATGCCCCCAAAAACCATTGCTCCCAGGCGTCCATTGCCTAAAGGCAAAGCTTCTGTCCATTCATTGGCAGGCGTATCGTACCAAAGAGTTAATGAAGGATTAATGGTGTTCTCCCGTTCAACAATCTGGTCGCAGGACACAAAGAACATTAATGCGAAAAACAAAAAAAGACAAGGAATATGGTTAATATGCATAAAGTAATATGTTAAAAATACTTAAACAACAAACAGGATGCCATACAAATTTAAGAAAATGCGTCTGAAAAGCATGATCTCAGCCAGTTATAATAACTGGAATAAATATAAAACGGCGCTAGATAATTTTAAATATATCCTTATACTAAATTTTTAATTGGCTCCAATTAAGTTTATTTCACATACAATAGGATGCATAAAGCATACATGATTTGTTTTTTTGAATGAAAGACAGGATTTTTAAGTATGAACTTTAAATAAATAGTAATGATTTTAAAAAATTTGATTAGTTTTCTTTTTATTTTAACAGTTGGCATAACGGGTATCAATGCCCAGCTCCCGCAGCAAATGCCCCAACAGCAACCTGATGAAGTTTCTGATAATGAAATAAAACAATTTGCACTGGCTTTCAGGGAGATACAAATAATCGACCAGCAAGTTCAGCAGGAAATGATTAACACTGTCCAGGAGGAAGGGGTAGATGTCCAGCGGTTTAATGAGTATTTGAATGCCCAACAGGATCCTGCACAGGAGATAACCGCAAGCGAAGAAGAGCTTAAACAGTTTGCTTCTGCATATCAGGAGATCGAAAAAATACAGATGGAGGCACATAAGGAGATGGAAAAAGCCATCGAAGAAACTGAACTGACAACTGAGCGCTATCAGGAAATAGCCATGTCAATTCAGTCAAATCCAGAATTGCTTCAGAAGTTGCAGCAGCATTTTGAAGAGTAAAAAGTGTAAAAATAATTTCTTACCATATGAAAGGTGCACTGTTTAGATAGTTAAAAAACAGTGCACCTTTTATTATTATAATTCCATGTTGATATTGATTCTGGACGTCGAGAAAATAGTTGTTACAAGTACGGGGACCCGTTTAGTTTATATCCATCAAATATTCATTTTTAAAATTCATCCCGAGATTAATGCTGGATAAAATACTTTGAAATGAGTTTGGTCTTTACCAAAAGTATTAAAATGATGAATTCTCCCCCCAAGCCAAATTTTAAAAATAAAATAGTAATACCACCGGAAGGAACAGAATCCTGACCACTTACATATCAGAGCTAAATTTTTCTCCTCAACAATTATTCTTTATATATCAGCTTTCGATCAGAAACATTTCCAGTTCACTTTCCACACCGGTAATTCCATCTATACAAATATTGCAAATTCATACATCGGCAACATTTGTCTGCAGGAAGGCAGGAATTATAGAATCATAATTGAATGTTCTTCAATCCCGGCTGCAACAGTGCCAGCAATACAATTACGTTATTTTCACATGATATTTTACCAAAATCGGAATGAGTTTATGCAATTTTTCGACAAACAGAAAAATTTATACCTTAACTCAGAAGTCTGTTGAAGAGTATATAAGTTTTTATTTTGAGGGAGGAATGAAGAGAAACTGATGATTCAAATTAGAAAAACGCACCTGTTGTTTTAATTACATTGATACCTTATTGTTTGCATTCTTCGTCTGTTTACCTATTTTTGGTTTATCTAAATAATAAAACTTCAGAAGCAAACCGGTCAAGTAATAACGACAGACAAAAAACTATAACTTTTTTTCATGAATTTTCACTGACCTGATTATAAAGGACCACTTACTAAAAAATAAATCTTTTGATTAATTTCGGAAATGAAATCTTTAATTCTAAGTATTATTCTCGCTGTCTCCTTTTCCTTCATTGGGGCCAGGAATTCTCATTCGGTTTTTATTGAAGCCGAAAGTTTTAATATTAAAGGAGGTTGGGTAGTCGATCAGCAGTTTATGGACTTAATGGGTTCACCTTATGTAATGGCTCATGGAATGGGCATTCCTGTTGCCGATGCGAAGACGACTGCAACATTTCCTTCAACAGGAGAGTACAAGGTTTTTGTACGGACCTTCAACTGGACTTCTCCCTGGTACGATGGAGAAGGACCAGGAAAATTTCAGCTAATAGTTAACGGACAAAAAACAGGTGCTGTTTTAGGGGCTGAAGGTTCCGGATGGTTATGGCAGGAAGCCGGAAAGATTAATATCAGCAATAAAAAAGTGGAAGTAGTACTGCATGATCTGACCGGTTTTAATGGTCGGGTTGATGCTATTTTTTTTACACAGGGAAATACTCCTCCTCCAAATGAATTGAACGGTTTAAGTAAATTCAGAAAGAAACACCTTAACATTCCTGCTAAACCCGGCAAAGCTGGAGAATTTGACCTGGTTGTAATCGGTGGTGGAGTTGCAGGAACAGCAGCTGCTGTTTCAGCAGCCCGGCTGGGACTAAAAGTTGCCCTTATTCAGGACAGACCGGTATTGGGAGGAAACAACAGCTCGGAAGTGCGGGTACATCTGGGCGGAAGAATAAATGTAGAGCCATTCCCGGCACTTGGCGATGTGATAAAAGAAATTGGGCCCTCACGCGGAGGTAATGCACAACCTGCAGAATTTTATGAAGATGAAAAGAAAATGGAAATAGTACTGGCCGAAGAAAACATTTCCCTTTATACAAATTTTAGGGCATTTAATGTCAGAATGAAAAAGTCCCGAATCATTGAAGTACATGCAAGACACATTGAAACATCGGAGGAACTTTCATTTTCTGCTCCTTTATTTTCTGATTGTACAGGCGACGGAACAATAGGATTTCTGGCAGGTGCCGATTTTGCCATGGGCCGCGAAGGCAGGAATGAATTCGGAGAGCCCACCGCACCTGAAAAAGCTGATAAAATGACTATGGGGTCCTCTGTACAATGGTATTCAGTGGAAGAAGACAAGCCGGTTGATTTCCCGGTTTTTCAGTATGGCGTAGAATTCAATGAACAGAATACTGAAAAAGTTACCATGGGTGAATGGACCTGGGAAACAGGAATGAATTTCGATCAGATATACGACTTTGAACGCATCCGCGATTATGGCCTTCTGGTGGTATATTCCAACTGGTCGGTCCTTAAAAATTCAATTTCAATGAAAGATGGATACATGAACCGCCGGCTGGAATGGGTAGCTTATATTGCAGGCAAACGTGAATCACGCAGGCTGCTTGGAGATCATATTCTCACAGAGCAGGATATCACAGATTATATAATTTATCCCGATGCATCAGCACCAACAACCTGGACAATCGACCTTCACTATCCCGACCCGGATAACACGAAGCATTTCCCGAACAGAGAGTTTAAATCAATTGCTGTTCATAAGAAAATTCATCCCTATCCTATACCCTACCGCTGCTTTTACTCCCGCAATGTTGACAATCTTTTTATGGCCGGCAGAAACATAAGTGTTACCCATGTTGCACTTGGAACTGTGAGGGTAATGCGAACAACCGGAATGATGGGTGAAGTGACAGGTATGGCTGCCTCCATTGCCACAAAATACAATACCACGCCACGAGGTGTTTACCAAAACTACCTGAATGAATTGAATTCCTTAATGGTAAAAGGAGTCGGAAAATACAACGTGGAAAATATCCAGAATTATAATGAAGGTGGAACATTGGGACCTGCCGGAAATTAGTAGCAGCCAGGGATACAAAAACCGGAAGAACAATAATTTACCTAACTCATGAAAATTTCATCGTAAATTAATGGCTAAAAAAAAATTACAATTCATGTATATACAATGAATACCAGGAATTATATCGGATGAATTCTAATACCAGATATATCATTCAAGGCATTATAGCAGGTTTGATTGTGCTGTCAGCAGGGTTTTCAGACAAACCTCCTGAAAAGCCCCAAACCGGCTATTGGGCAATGAACGGCAATCTGGTAACTCATTATTTTGCAGATACGACCGATACCCTTTCAGGCCCGGAAATTTATGAACTTCAGGATGATAATGGATTGCCCATATGGTTTGGCCGTCACATCTTTAAGGACGTTTGTATGTCAGGTGAATGCAAAATGATACGCCTGTGGTTATTCTGGGATGGTGCAGGTAACTTTCTTGGAATACAGCTTCATGAAACTGAACCTTTAACAAAATCAGATCACACTGAATTTGACTCAACTGATTATAAAAAGCTGGAAGCCATTCTCGGAGACAGTGCCTCTGTATTAAAAGAGTTAAATCCTGAAGATTTAATTATTGTCCCCGACAGTATCAATCCATACCAGGCATATGAAGTAGATGGATACACGGCAGCAACTCAGCCTGCCATTGCCGGTGCAGTAGTGAAAGATGCCGTTTACACTTGTCACACATTATGGCACACGGTATACGGACCGGCACAAAATGCAATACAAAAAATCAACCATGACAGATTGAATGAAAATTATCTTTCCCTTTGGTTCAACAGCCCAAACCCTTCGTACAATAGCTGGGCCTTACTAATAGTGAAAGGATTTCAGGAATTTCACATATCATTTTCCCTGAACATACTGAACTGCATCAAGTCAGAAAATGAGGCATTGGCAAAACAGGCACTGGATTATTTTCAATCTTCTCATCTGCAGGAGATAGTTCTTCAGAAGAAAATGGCTGAATTGATTCCGGATGTTTCAACCAGGGAGAAGTACGATATTTTATGGAAACTTACAGCTTTAAAAGCAATCGATGAAGAGGTTGTTTTAAAACTGCTGCATTTTTTTGAAGAAGAAAAACTGGATGTGGGTTCCCTAAATTTAATTTTCAGGATGATTTCAGCCGAACATCTGCAGAATAAAAAAATCAAACAACATATTGATACCCTTTCGACACATGAAAACAATTACATCCGTAATCTTACACGGAAATTAACTGAAGGTTTTAAGTAAATCAAATGATTCAAAAGACATTCTTATAAAAGATTTTTATTTTTCTTTGTAAAGAACAACAGAAAACCGGATGGTAACATTCATCATATCACTGGCAGTACTGATAACAGGCTATCTGTTATATTCCAGGTACATTGAAAGGGTTTTTGGTGCTGAATCCAGCCGCCCGACACCTGCCATCACAATGACCGACGGGGTGGATTACATTCCCATGCCCTGGTGGAAAATTTTCCTGATCCAATTTCTAAATATTGCTGGGCTGGGGCCCATATTTGGAGCGGTTGCGGGAGCCATGTGGGGGCCTGTTGCCTATCTTTGGATTATCCTGGGTTCGGTATTTGCAGGGGCGGTGCACGATTATTTTTCAGGAATGCTTTCTATCAGGCACAAAGGATTAAGCATCACTGAAATTGTGGGCATATATATGGGAACGGCCACCAAACAATTCATGCGCGGGTTTACAGTATTCCTGATGGTGATAGTAGGTGCAGTATTTATCATGGGACCTGCAAAAATCCTTTCCGAAATAACACCCGGATATGCTTCAATGACTTTTTGGGTGTGGGTGGTGTTCTTATATTACATTCTTTCCACTCTTCTGCCTATAAACAAAATAATTGGCCGGATTTATCCTGTTTTTGGATTCGCCTTATTGTTTATGGCGGTCGGACTTCTTATTGCACTGTTTGCAAAAGGGTTTCATATTCCTGAATTAACTTCGTCAACTTTTAGAAATTTACACATTCAGGCGGGAACCTTCCCTGTTTTTCCTATGCTGTTTATTACTATAGCCTGCGGTGCCATTTCAGGATTTCATGCAACACAGTCACCGTTAATGGCACGCTGCATGACAAATGAAAAGCATGGGCGCAGGATTTTTTACGGAGCTATGATTACCGAAGCAGTGGTAGCAATGATCTGGGCTACAATCAGTATGAGTTTCTTTGGCGGTGTTCGTGAATTAAATGAAATAATGAACGAACACCAGGGAAACGCAGCTTGGGTTGTGAATGAAACAGCCAACTCGCTGCTGGGTAAATTTGGGGCTATCCTCGCCCTGCTGGGTGTGGTTGCAGCACCCATTACCTCAGGCGACACTGCTTTTCGCAGCGCCCGTCTTATAGTGGCCGACTTTCTGAAACTAAAGCAGGGACCAATGAAAAACAGACTGCTCATAAGTATCCCTTTATTTGCAATTGGCTTTTTCCTTACTCAAATCAATTTTGCAGTCATCTGGCGCTACTTTGCCTGGTCGAACCAGACTCTGGCAACTGTTGTGCTGTGGACAATAACCATTTACCTGGTTAATTCCCGTAAAAACTACTGGATTACCCTTCTGCCTGCCCTGTTCATGACTGCTGTAATTTCAACCTATCTTTTCCTGGCACCTGAAGGATTTAATCTTTCAAAGCAAGTTTCCTACACTGCAGGGATTTTAATTACACTTGCAGCCATTTTACTCTTTCTTTTTTACCTTAAAAAACAATACCAACCGTTGTTAAAACACCGTTTTGAGCCTTAGTCTGATTTTTGCAAAACCGGGAAATGGGAAAAGGGTTTTTTGACATTAGAATAACAAATTATATCTTGCAGAACTAAACTTAGGGAGATATACCGAAAAGGAATAAACCGGATATATTTGATTTTCAGATAGAATATCCGGATAATTTTTGTAAACCAAAGATGAACTCAATGAAAAAACAGGTTGCGGTTTCGCTACTTTTCCTGCTGTTGATATCCTCCTGCACCAAAGAATCTGCTTATTTTGAAAATTTCAATAATACCAACGACCGGATTTGGATAGGCAAGGATTTTTGGTCGGTTCCATTGGAAGACTGGAAGGTTGAGAATGGTAAATTGCACTGTACAGGAAATGTTCCACAGGCAAGGGTAAACCTGCTGACACATGTTTTATCTAAGGGGAGTGGTGATTTTGAAGCTTCTGTTATTATCAGCCTTACCAATGAAGGAAGTGTTCCGGGTTCAGCCGGTTTTCTTATTGGGCTTGAGGACAAAGAAGACCCCGATTTACGGGCAGCCTGCTATTTTGGTGAAGGAGTACCAGCCGGGGTAAGCATAAAAGGGTATGCATTTTTGGATGATAAGAAAGTAATGCTGCCCGAAAAGTTTAGTTTTGATGAATTTAATATCACCATAAAAGGGAATGACAACCGGATTAAAATGGAAGTTACCGACCAAAACGGGCTTCGCATAAAAGACATTTCAACCAGCACTGATGGCATTCAGGGTTTGCTGGCAATAGCCGCCAATATGCATACAGGCATAGATAAAAATCCGGGCAATTCGGACTTCACTTTCGACAACCTTAAATTCACAGGGTCAAAGGTTGTGCATGAACCTGAGAATTCTTTTGGCCCCGTCCTCTGGACTATGTACACCCTTAATAGAAATCAGGTAAAGCTCATGGCTTTGATGCCTCCCATGGGTAAAGACGACAATCAGGTAGTAACTCTTCAGTTACGACATGGATTGTCGTGGAGGCCAGTAGCAACTGAAACCATTGAACCGGATTCGCGCACAGCAGTTTTCAGGCTGGAAGACTGGGATGTTTCCAGAAACGTGGATTACAGGGTGGAATATGTTGAAAAAAACAAAAAGGGAACGGAGATAAAATCATGGTATCAGGGAACAATCAGAAGAGAACCGGCCAACCGGCCATTAAAACTGGGTGCCCTTACCTGCCAGTTTACCTCAGGATTTCCCTATACTCCGCTTGTAAAAAACCTGACCCATCTGAATCCTGACCTGCTCTATTTTTCAGGTGATCAAATTTATGAACCAAACGGAGGATACCCCATAAAACGTGAGCCGGAGGATGTATCAATAATTAATTACCTGGGAAAATATTATTTGTTTGGATGGGCGTTCAGGGATCTGATGCGTGATCGTCCAACCATCTGCACTCCTGATGATCACGATGTGTATCATGGAAATCTATGGGGAGAAGCCGGTGCAGAGATGCCTGAAGGTTCCGGAACGTCCGATAGCCGTGGGTTTCGTCAATCAGTGAAAATGGTTAATGTGGTGAATCAGACCCAGTGCGGGCAAATGCCCGATCCATACGATCCTTCACCAATCAAACGAGGTATGAGTGTCTGGTATACCAGCCTCAATTATGGCCGGATAAGTTTTGCCATTATAAGCGACCGGATTTTCAAAACAGCCCCCGAGGCTGTTTCCGACTGGGCAGGGCGACACGATCATATGAAAGCACCCCGCGAAGATTTATCATTTCTCGATAAACCCGGTGTAGAGATGATTGGAGAGAGGCAATCCCTCTTCCTGGAAGACTGGATTACAGACTGGAAAGATACAGACATGAAGGTGCTGCTTTCTCAAACAGTATATGCAAATGTAGCTACACACCATGGCAGCCTTGACAATTACCTGTACGGTGATCTTGATTCCGGAGGCTGGCCAAAATCGGGGCGTGATAAAATAATTCGTCTGCTCCGCAAGGGAGCTGCATTACATATTAATGGTGACCAACACCTTACAACGCTGGTACAATATGGGATTGACGGGTTCCGTGATGCCGGCTGGAGCTTCTGCACACCAGCCATCTGCAACTTTTATATGCGTTGGTTTTTGCCCGATGAACTGGAAATACCTGTTGTGGACCGTCCGGAACACAATTATCCAAATACAGGTAACTATGAAGATTCATTTGGTAATAAAAATTACGTTTATGCAGTTGGCAATCCCGGAAAAATTACTACCGACAAACGAAGCCGTTACAACAATGCACAACTTCGTGTATCCGGATTTGGAATAATTACTTTCGATAAGCAGAAACGTACAATTGAAATGGAGTCATGGCGGTTTCAGGCGGATGCAAAAAATCCAAATCCTGTGAGGGATCAGTTTCCTGGCTGGCCATTAACAATATCACAGTTCGAAAATCTGGGAAAAGGCGCTCAAAATTACCTCCCTGAAATTACTGTTAATAAATCAAACCAGCTAATTCAAATCATCAATGAAGAAACCTGTGAAACAGTAAATATATTCAGAATGCATGGAGATAAAATTCAACCGCAGTTATTTGAAAGCGGAACCTTTACAGTTATTATCGGAGAGGGTGAAAATGTAACCGAAATTAATGGATTAAAAACCCATGCGGAAGAAAACAATGAGAAGATAGAAGCAGAACTGTAATAGTATCTCCGGAATTGTCATCAATAACCGGAAGTTCCGGTTCAGGAATGGTATCATCAGGTGTGAAATAATTCCACAATTTTCCTTTTAATTCCACTTTCTTTTTAACTCTCTTAGTAGAAATGAAATTTGGAATTATGCTTAATATTCCTTTTGTACAGAGAAATACCCATGAACAATTTATCGGGCAAATGCTTTTAGGTACAGGTGTTGTATCTTGTTAAGTTATCAGAATTAAAAATATTCTAAGAAGTATGTGGTGAGATATTAAATGATCTCCCTTACCCCAATCCGGATTAGCAAGTATATCAAACTAAAAAGTAATAATAATGGCACTATTTCAAAAAAAAGAATTTGAGGAACTGGCTGCAGTTAATACTGAATACTGCATTTCTATTTATATACCTACACAAAGAGTTGGTGAAAACAAAGAAAGCAGGCTCACACTTAAAAACACAGTATCGTTAGTAGAAAAACAACTTATTGGGTTGGGACTTAAAAAAGCAGAGGCTGAAAAATATTTGGAGCCCATAAGAAAAGTTGTTGATGATACGTCCATCTGGAGGCTTCTGTCCGATACAATGGTTATCTTCAGGAGCAAGGATTATTATTCAGTAAAATATGTTCCTATTACTACAAAAGAGTTCTTCCTTGTTTCCGACAAATTTTATCTGTTGCCATTGCTCGATTTGTTTAACCAGAACAACAGCTATTTTATTTTTCTCTTAAGTCTGAACATGAATAAATTGTATGAGGCAACTCAGCATGAAATAATTGAAATCGAATCGGACGACATATTCCCAGGCAACATTCATGATACAATAGGATATGATGTTGTGCAAAAGTCGCTGGAATTCAGGAGCAGGATACCAGGCAGGGAATTTGCCCCGTTTCACGGGAAAGGAGAAGGTAAGGATTACAAGGAAACAGAAATAATGAAATACATGGAAGACATTAATTCCGGACTTAAGCAACTACTGGAAGGCTATGGAGTTCCTGTAGTTATTGCATCCGTGGAAAGTATATACGCACAATTAAAAGAAGTGTCGACACTTAAAAACCTTTATCCGAAATGTGTTCCGGGCAACTGGGATAACGACGATATACTGTTGATTCACAATAAAGCAAATGAACTGCTGAAACCTTATTTTGATAAGGTCAAGAATGAAAAAAAGAAAAAATATCTTGAAGCTCCCGACAATCAGATAATTTCCGACACTCAAAATGTTATTAAGGCTGCTTATATGGGCCAGATAGAAACACTTTTTGTTGAAAAAGGCAGAATAATCTGGGGTGATATTAACGATGAAACCGGTGAGCCCACTTTACGTGAAGATAAGAATCCAATTGATAATTCCCTGCTGGACCTTACAGCCCGAATGGTTTTTCTAAAAGGAGGCAATGTTTTCCTCGAAGAAATTGGAGATATGCCTGAAAGTGGTTCCCCATTAAATGCAGTACTGCGTTTTCAGGTATAAATAAAATATCAGAAATGCCGAAAGCCGGATGACGGACACGGTGAAACAATTTCCTTTTGACAGGTTGTTCCAACCATAGAACAGCAATAGTTTTTTTATTCCACCAAGGCTTTGCCACCATGCATGCATCGACATGGTTAATTCGTATCAAATTCGATATTAATTCGATATAAATTCGTAAAATCGCGAATTTGTAGCGAATTTATAACGAATTTATAACGAAGATACAGCGAATTTAAACCTTCTGTTATCTAAATCTGGGTGCTTTTTTTTGTATTCTGTTAATTGCCATTTGGTTCGTGAAGATATTTAAGCTCTTTTCGGTTAAACTAAATTGACAAAATCATTCCTGCCGTTCAGTGTTGGATTGCCCCCTGTTTTTCAACCATCCTGATTTAATTAATAACAGATGTTTCTTATTTTTTCACAACCACTTATTGCCTTCTAATTTGTAAATTGCACAATGTTATCAATGGAATCATCATAATAGCATCAGGAATATGAAAATACTACCTGCAACCAGGACAGCAGCATACATTAGGGAAAAGTTCAAGCTCTTTTTTTTCCTGCTCCCCCTGATTTTTCTAAATAGCTCTTGCAGTCAGCCTCATCCGAAGTGGTACAAGGGGAATATGCACACCCACTCATTCTGGAGTGATGGTGATGAATTTCCCGAACAGGTTGCCCGGTGGTACAGGGACAACGGGTATGAATTTTTGGCATTAACCGAAGGCAACACGATACTTGAGGGAGAACAATGGCGAAATTTTCCTGAAAATAGTGTCAGACTTCAAAATTACATAGACACTTTCGGTGAAAAATGGATAGAAATGCGTTTACACCCTGAGGAGGAAGGAACAGTGCAGGTACGATTAAAAACATTTAACGAATTTCGTCCGATGTTTGAAGAACCCGGGCGGTTCCTGCTTATTATGGGAAATGAAATTTCCAATGCCGGGGATGTTCACCTGCTGGCCTTTCATCAGGACAGGATTATACCTGCTCTTGAGGGCAAACCGGAAGACAGGGAAAATATGATCCGGGAAACTGTACAAAATGTTAATGCTTACAGAAAAGAAACGGGAAGAAATGTGCATGCTGTGCTCACTCATCCCAATTACAATTGGGCAGTTACTGCCGAAATGATTCTCAATGTACCTGAACTTCGTTTTTTTGAGGTTTACAACGGCCACCCAAGTGTAAAAAATGACGGAGATGAAAACAGGGCAAGTACAGACAGGATATGGGATATTGTGTTAGCTAAACGCCTCTCATCAGGTGAAGGAATGCTTCTTTACGGATTGGCAAACGATGACGCACATAATTACGACGGAGGAAGATCGGGGCCAGGAAGAGGTTGGATAATGGTGCGTGCGTATGAACTTACACCTGAAGCTATCTTCAATGCGATTGATAAAGGGGAATTTTATGCTTCAACTGGTGTAACATTAAAAAATATACAGTTTAACGGCACTACTTTGAATATTGAAATTGAGCCGCAGGAAGGAGTGGAATATACAACAGAATTTATCGGAACATTGAAAAAGACTGATTTAACGGGGAGCCCCACTATCAATTCAGATGGAAATATATTAGAAAATACTACCCTGACATACAGCCATGAAATTGGGCAGGTTCTCTCCTTCGGCAACTCATTAAATCCTAAGTACACTTTCACGGGGGATGAATTATATGTACGCGCAATTATTACTTCAACAGCAGATCATACCGACCCAAATTCAGGACAACTTTTTGGAAAACAAAAAGCATGGATACAACCGTTCATTCAAAAAAGAAAATAACAATCAGATATTACCTCCAGTTAAATTCCTGCCTCTTTCAGCCGGTGATTTTTTCTCCCAATGTATAAACGTTGAATCTGGCAACGATTGAAGGTAAACCTGGATTCATTGGTGATAAAATTAAATTTGTAAATATTCTTTCCCTGCCGGTTGTTTTTAGATGAAAAACCGGCGGTTGGATTATTTTTATCTTTAAAATCTTTTTTGTTTAAGGCTAATTTGTAAATTGCAGCTATTCATTCATAAATTTATCTCAAAATGAATTTTATATTTAAGATGAAAACCGGATTAATACCATTGATAATAAACGCACTAAAAAAAGGAAGGTCATTCATTATTTTTGCCGGTATTTTTTCCATAGCTTTATTATTTGGCTCCTGCAGCCGGCAAGAGACTGCCTGGATAAAAGGTAACATGCACACACATACATTCTGGAGCGATGGCGATGAATTTCCGGAAATTGTTGTAAAATGGTATAAAGAAAACGGGTATGATTTTTTGGCTTTAACAGATCACAATGTCGTACTGGAAGGAGAGCGATGGAGAAATTTCCCGGAAGATCATGCTGCCCTGCATAAATACCTGGAATCTTATGGCGATGAGTGGGTAGATATGCATTCGCATGAAGAAGAAGAAGGGGTTAAAAAAGTTCGTTTAAAAACCCTGGAAGAGTTTCGTTCAATGTATGAAGAGCCGGGAAAATTTTTGCTCATCATGGGAAATGAAATTTCAAACCCGCATGCCGTGCATCTGCTGGCATTTCATCAGGACAGGATTATCCCTGCCATTAAAGGCAACGAGGATGAACGGGAACGAATGATACGTGAAACGGTTGATAACCTGAAAACCTATCGTCAGGAAACAGGAAGAAATGTACATCCGGCACTCGCTCACCCTAATTTCAGATGGGCAATTACAGCCGAAATGATGATTAATGTACCTGAACTCCGGTTTTTCGAAGTTTATAACGGGCATCCACAGGTAAATAATGAGGGTGATGAAAACAGGGCAAGCACGGACAGAATCTGGGATATTGTATTAGCCAACAGACTGGCAACCGGCGAAGGAGAGCTGCTATATGGTCTGGCAACAGATGATGCCCACAATTACCATGGAGGGAGTGTAGGACCTGGAAAAGGCTGGATAATGGTGCGCTCCGGCGAACTATCACCGGATGCAATACTTGATGCTATTGATGAAGGTGACTTTTACTCATCGACAGGAGTTGTGCTAAAAGATATTGGCTTTAACAACAACAGCCTTCAGATTGAAATTGAACCCCTGGAAGGAATTGAATATACCACTGAGTTTATTGGAACCTTAAAGGAAACGGATTTAAATGGAAGGCCAACCATTGATTCTGAAGAAACCGAAATTGAGAACGCCACCAAAACATACAGCAACGAAATTGGAAGGGTACTCGCAACAAGCAATTCTTTAAAACCATCTTATAAGTTTACAGGTGATGAGTTGTATGTACGGGCACGGATAACTTCTTCAGCAGATCAAATCGACCCGAAAACCGGAACGATACTGGGTAAGCAAAAGGCATGGGTGCAGCCTCAAATTCAAAATTAGATTAGATGAACCGTAGTAATCATCCCGCATGTTTTCTGATTATGGCAGTTCTGATTGGTTGCCAGACAGAAAAACAAACGGGGAGAATGGTTCAAACGGAAAAACCTAATGTACTTTTTATTTTAACCGATGACCAGCGTGCAGATGCTATGGGCTGTGCCGGAAATTCAATTATAAAAACTCCCAATATCGACTTGTTGGCCACTACCGGCATACGTTTTACCAATTGTTATATAATGGGAGGCCATCACGGGGCAATCTGTGCACCTAGCAGGGCTATGATGCTGACCGGTAAATACCTGTTTCATGTTTACGATAATCTTGATGGGGAAGTAACCATGCCTGCTCATTTTGCAAGACATAATTATGAAACATTCGGCACAGGAAAATGGCACAATACTTCAAAGAGTTTTGAGCAATCCTTTCAGAAGGGAAAGAATGTATTTCTGGGGGGGATGAGCGATCATTTCAGTGTTCCATGCCGGGATTTGGATACAGGTAACAAATTATCGGACCCGATGTCAAAAGGATTCTCAACCGATTTATTTGCTGAGGCAACCATTGAGTTCATACAGGCATACGCGAAGGGTAAAAGAGAAAATCCTTTTTTTTGTTATCTGTCATTCACTGCCCCTCATGATCCGAGGTCACCGCGAGAGGATTATATCGGCATGTATAGAGATGAAAATATACCTCTGCCTTCAAACTTTAAAGAACTGCATCCATTTGAGTTTGACGACCTCAACATCAGGGATGAAACCCTGGCACCCTGGCCAAGAACACCTGAACACATAAAAGCTACACTGGCCGATTATTATGCTCTCATCAGTCACCTTGATAAAAGAATCGGTGATATCATTGATTTGCTAAAAAAAACAGATCTATATGAAAATACCCTGATTGTATTTGCATCCGATAATGGTCTTGCTGCAGGCAGCCATGGTTTATTGGGCAAACAGAACCTGTATGAGCACAGTATTAAAGTTCCTTTAATAATGTCAGGGCCGGAGATACCTGCTGGACGTGAAGTAAATTTACCGGTATACCTCATTGATGTATTTCCTACACTATTAACCTTATGTCAGTTACCCGAACCTGAAGGAATTGACGGTAAAAATTTATATCCCCTCATCCTGGGAAATACAAAGGAATCAAGAAGTTCAATCTATACAGCCTACCGCAATACTGTAAGAGCTGTCCGATACAACGAATGGAAATTAATCTGGTATTTACAGCGAAAGCATATTCAGCTATTTAACCTTGATGAAGATCCCCACGAATTAAATAATTTAGCAGGAATACCTGAGAATAAAATGCGGGTTACAGAAATGATGGATTTGATTAAAAACTGGCATAATGCAACAGCCGATACTGCAACATTATTACCTGCTGCCACATTACCCATGGAATATGACTATAAAAAACTCAACCAAAATCCTGACAGCTATCAACCTGAATATGTGATTGAAAGGTTTTTTTCACAATAAAGGAATCAATCATGCAGATTCATACTTTGTGGTAATTTCAGATTGAATATCTTTGGGAGCTTATTACCTGGATTAATTAAACATTTCAGCTTATGAAGATTGTTGTACTTTGTTTCCTTTTAGTTTCCGGATTCTTAGCACATGCCAATTCCATTTATGAACAAAGAAAAGACACTGTCACACTCCCCTATAATAAAGATTTTACCTACCATGTTAAAAAAGCCCGGAGTCCGATTCACATAGATGGAATACTGGATGAAACCGACTGGGCGGAAGCTCAAAAGGCTACCCCTTTTTTCCTAGTCCTGCCAGTTGATACAGGCTTTCCGACACAACAATCGGAAGTAATGCTCACCTACGATGAGAAAGCACTTTATATGGCGTTTATCTTTTATGACACCATACCAGGCAAACGCGTTATGGAATCCTTCAAGCGTGATTTTCCTTTTGGAAACAACGATAATTTTCTTTCCTTCTTTGATACTTTTCTGGATCAAACCAATGGATTTTCATTTGGTGTTTCAGCCTCAGGAGCCAAATGGGATGGAACTATGAGCAATGGGTCAGCGGTTAATCTTGATTGGGATATTAAATGGGAATCAAAAACAAAACATTATGAGGACCGGTGGATAGCTGAAATGCGCATTCCTTTCAAATCAGTAAGATATCCGGCCGGAAGCCGGCGCTGGTATGTAAATTTTAGCAGGCTCGATTTAAAAACCAATGAAAAATCGAGCTGGGCACCCGTTCCGAGGCAATTCCCAACTGCATCACTAGCATACACAGGTATTATGGATTTTGACGGCCCCCTCCCGAAACCAACAGTTCAATTTTCCTTTATCCCATACATTTATGGAAGTTTTGTCAATGACTATGAAGCAGGAACAGGTGCAGAATATCATAAAGATTTTGGGTTCGATGTTAAGATTGGTATTTCCTCGTCAATGAACCTGGACCTGACTTATAATCCCGACTTTGCACAGGTAGAAGTTGACCGGCAAGTTACCAACATCGATCGTTTTGAACTCTTTTTTCCGGAAAAGCGTCAGTTTTTTCTTGAAAACAGCGATCTTTTTTCAGGATATGGCTATAACAACCTGACACCTTTTTTTTCCAGACGCATTGGTCTGGATGCTCCTGTTCTGGCTGGCGCCCGGTTGAGTGGTAAAATAGGTAACGATTATCGTATCGGATTTATGAATATGACCACACAGGAAACGAGCAATTATCTTGCACGGAATTTTACAGTTGCATCCATGCAGAAAAAAATATTTGCACGATCAAATATTGGCTTCATCCTGGTAAATAAAGAATATATAGACCAACCGGATAGCCTGGAATTATTTAACAGGGTGGCTGGTTTTGACTTTAACCTGGCAAGCAGAACAAATTTTTGGAATGGAAAATTATTCTACCACCGCTCGTTTCAACCAGGCAATCCTGACAAACAATATGCACAGGGCGCAAAACTGGAATATAAACGTAAAAATATCCAGGCGAGTTTAACCCAGGCAACGGTTGGTGAAAATTATCTTGCAGAAACAGGTTTTGTTCCTCGCAGAGGCTATAATTTTCTGGGAACTGCAATTACTTATCTTTTTGTACCCAATAAACGAATAGCAAGTCATGGATTGACTTTAAAACTGGATAATTATTTCAATCCGGACTTTATAAAAACAGAACATGAAAATACATTCAGTTACCAGTTTGTATTTCAAAACCGGGCGGCACTGAACGTAGGTTACAGAAACTTTTTAATCGAACTGGAAAGAGATTTCGACCCTACCCATGTTAGCGGGCAATTTCTTCCGGCCGGGACAAGGCATAATTTTGGCAACACGTTTATAAATTTTACTTCTACACAAAAAAATATGTTCAAATGGAATTCTGAAATTGGCAGAGGAACTTTTTATAACGGAGAAATTCAATATGTACAAGGACAATTAGGCTACCGTTACCAACCATTCGTCAATTTTGCCCTTAATTTTAATTACACCGATATTCATTTGCCATTGCCTTTTGAACGGACACGTTTTTGGTTGGCAGGACCTAAACTAGATGTAACTTTTTCAGAAAACATTTTCTGGACCTCCTTTATTCAATACAACGAACAACTGGACAATATGAATATAAATATGCGGTTTCAGTGGCGTTACCAACCTGTTTCAGATATTTTCCTGGTTTATACTGACAATTATATTCCCGGTAGTTGGAGCTCACGAAACAAGGCATTGGTACTTAAAATAACCTATTGGTTGAATTAGTGAAAGTTTTATTAAAATGTTAAACTGGATTTGGGCAGGTATTTAATTTTTAAACATCGATTAAATCCATTAACTTTGGTCATTTTTTAAAAAGTAATATTTTGCAGTAAATTTATTTTTGTAACAAATTCATATTCATAATGAAAGTAACAGTTGTTGGAGCCGGTAATGTAGGAGCAACCTGTGCACAGGTTATTGCCGAGAAGAACATTGTAAAGGAAGTGGTTCTGGTTGATATTAAGGAAGGAATATCAGAAGGTAAAGCATTGGATTTATGGCAGACCGCACCGGTAAATTATTACAATACGCGGTTGACTGGGTCAACCAATAATTATTCGAAAACTGCCGATTCGGAAGTAGTGGTAATTACTTCAGGAGTTCCCCGTAAGCCGGGTATGAGCCGCGACGACCTTATCTCTATCAATGCCGGTATCGTTAAAAGTGTTACCGAAAATGTTGTAAAATATTCTCCGAAGGCAAAAATCATCATTGTTTCCAATCCTTTGGATGTAATGACTTATGCTGCCTATGTTACAGCAAAAAAACCTAAAAATGAAGTGATCGGCATGGCTGGCATCCTTGACACAGCGCGTTACAGGGCATTTCTGGCAGAAGCACTTGATGTATCTCCTCTCGACATTCAGGCACTCCTGATGGGAGGTCATGGCGATACCATGGTACCGCTACCCCGGTATACGACTGTTTCAGGAATTCCTGTTACTGAACTGATAGATGAAGAATCATTAAATGCTATTGTTGATCGTACCAAAAAAGGCGGTGGTGAATTGGTAAACCTTATGGGAACATCGGCATGGTATGCACCGGGTGCAGCTGCAGCTCAAATGGTTGAAGCCATCGTTATGGACCAAAAACGTATCTTTCCTTGCTGTGTTAAACTGGAAGGAGAATACGGGTTAAACAATATGTTTGTGGGGACACCAGTTAAGCTGGGGAAAAATGGTGTTGAACAAGTAATTGAAGTATCATTGAATGAAGATGAAAAACAGTTGTTGCACAATTCAGCTAATGCGGTAAAAAGTGTTATGGACATTCTCGATGGAATGAATATTCTTTAAATTAACACCTGGCCGACTGCTGGTTAACAGGAAACTACAATCAAAAAATAGATTTGTAAATAAAACGGCTGGTTCTTACGAATCAGCCGTTTTTTCATTTTATTTGAAAAATGAAATTTAAAACAACATTAAAAATAGTTGAACTTGATGACGATAATTTTCATCTGGTCGTGTCTTCCGCTTTTGAGAACGGGGAGCAGGGTTATTGGATTGTTGACACAGGAGCATCAAAAACAGTATTCGATCTGAATCTTAAAAACCAGTACAAGGCAGCAGGAGATGAAACGGACCAGGTACATACAGCCGGTATAGGGGAAAAGCCAATTCAAACGGCTATTGGATGGCTGAATCCCTTTAGCCTGGGAAAACTTTACATCGAAAAACTCAGGGTGGCTTTACTTGATTTATCGCACATCAACCAGTTTTATTCACAGGCTGCCGACCTGCAAATATGTGGTCTGCTGGGCGGGGATTTTTTAATGAAATACAATGCAGTGGTGAACTATAAAAAGAAATTACTGATTTTTGAAATCAGGAACTAAAACTCCAGGCAATTCCCTTTTTGTTTTATCTATTGGCTGTGATTAAGGAAAGTAAATTTGAAAAAAAAGGATGCACCAAAAAAAAATACAACTAAAAAATGATCCGGTTAAAAATTTTCACAGAATAGATTTTTCATCATTTATAGTATTGAAAACCTGATCGAATTAGGTATATTTGCCCCGCTTATTAAAAAGAGTGAAAATAAAATTACAAATAACAAGGAGGTTCGTTCTGCAATTGGTGTTATTTATAGCACTATCAGGCATTGCTTTACTGGTTGATTATTATACAGAAAGTCATCCAGGCATATTAAAAGAATTTCAAGCCTGCAGTGAAGAACCCAATAACGAACATGGCGTAGTTCACTTGTTTTCTCAAACCAGTACCTTTAATGCCAAATCTCCTGTTCAAAAATCACCCTACCGAATATTATTTGTACAGGCACATGATAAATTTGTCCAAAAGTGCCATCAACTTCGAAATCAGCTGGCTTTTAAAGCCGAAAACCAAGTACCCCGAAGGCCATTGTATATTACCTGTCGCAACCTTGTCTTCAGACAAAGTTATTTTACTTTTCCAGATGATGAGCCACGGAATTTCTAATACCCCAACTTCTTAAAAGCGAACTACACTTCAACAGATATGAAGTGCGTATTTATATAAATCGAATTCATTTTTCAAATAACAACATTTTAAAAACAAAAATCACATGCAAAACAAAGGTGCAATTTTAACATTTGCCATCCTGCTTGCTGCTGTTTGTATATACCAGCTATCCTTTACATTCAAGGCTAAACAGGTGGAAAAAGCTGCCGTGCAATATGCACAGGGTGACCCTGACAGGGAATTTTATTACCTTGATTCCATTTCAGGTGAGGTTGTCTATAATTTTATAGGACTTAAAAAGTTTACCTATAAAGAGGTAAAGGAACAGGAAATTAACCTGGGACTCGACCTTAAAGGAGGGATGAACGTAACTCTGGAAATTTCAGTAGATGACCTCATAAGAGCATTGTCAAACTACAACAACGACTCAACCTTCAATGCAGCACTGACAAGAGCCAGAGAAATGCAGCGTGGAAGCCAGGAAGATTTTGTGACACTTTTTGGACGTGCTTTTGAGGACATTGATCCCAATGCACGACTGGCATCCATATTTCTGACACTTGATCTGCGTGATCGTATTAACATTAATTCCACCAATTCAGAAGTTCTAAGTGTTTTAAGATCTGAAACAGATGCTGCAATTAATAATGCATTTAATATTATACGTACACGTATCGACCGTTTCGGGGTAGCACAACCAAACATTCAGCAACTTCAAACCAGGGGGCGTATACTAGTTGAATTACCGGGTGTAAAAGACCAAAGCAGGGTGCGTTCACTTTTACAGGGTACGGCCATGCTCGAATTTTGGGAAACCTATGAGAATCAGGAAGTGTATCCTTACCTGTTACAGGTAAATCAACGTCTGAGGGAAATCCAGACTGCAGCAAGGCAGGATACAACTGAAGGGAACGATGAGCAATCAACAGTGGATGAAAGTCAGGATGCAGATACAACAGCAGTTACTGATCCGGAAGATGTAAGCTCACTGCTGTCAGAAATCGAAGCAGGTATTGCAGGAGATACAACAGAAACCGGATTGGATGATCTGGCCGATTTCAGAAAAGAATACCCGCTGTTTGCTATATTAAATCCTAATACCGATCAGTCAGGTCAGTTATTTCAGGGCCCTGTTGTTGGTATAGCCCATTCAAGAGATACTTCAAGGGTAAATGAATACCTGAACAGGGAACAAATCAGGAATATCTTTCCACGCGATATGAGGTTTCGCTGGACTGCCAATTCTATTGATCAAGCTGGAAACTATTTCCGTTTAATTTCACTCAAAGCCGGTACACGTGACGGTCGTGCTCCGCTTGATGGGGATGTAATTACCGATGCCCGTCAGGATTTTGACCAGTTTGGATCAAACCCGGAGGTTTCCATGTCTATGAACAGTGAGGGTGCCAAGACATGGCAAAGGCTGACAAAAGAAAATATTGGTAAATCAATTGCCATTGTTCTTGATGGATATGTACGCTCTTTCCCCACAGTTCAGAATGAAATTTCAGGAGGTCGCTCCAGCATAACAGGGTTGGAAAGTATTGAAGAAGCAAGAGACCTTGCAAACATTTTGAAATCTGGTAAAATGCCAGCTCCTGCCCGTATTATTCAGGAAGAAGTTGTAGGTCCGTCACTGGGACAGGAAGCCATCAACAGTGGTTTTTACTCATTCCTTATCGCCTTTATGCTGGTCTTAATTTACATGTTCTTCTTCTACAGCCGCAATGCTGGTCTAACAGCCAACGTTGCACTTATTACCAACATGTTTTTTATCATTGGTATTCTGGCCTCATTGGGTGCTACCCTTACTTTGCCGGGAATCGCAGGTATTGTACTTACCATCGGGATGTCGGTTGATGCCAATGTACTGATTTATGAAAGGGTTCAGGAAGAACTACGTGCAGGTAAAGGAATAAAGCTGGCTATATCAGATGGGTATAAGAATGCTTATTCAGCCATTATTGACGGACAGGTAACAACCCTGCTCACAGGTATTGTATTATACGTTTTTGGCTCAGGGCCGATTAAAGGTTTTGCTACCACATTAATCATAGGTATTTTAACATCATTGTTTAGTGCAATATTCATTACCCGAATGATATTTGAATGGAAGCTTAAGCGCACCAAAAATATTCTTTTTTCTACAAAATTTACAAAAGATTGGCTGCAGCATACCTCTATCAAATTTCTAGAAAAGAGAAAAATTGCATACATCGTATCCGGAGCTTTGATAATTCTTTCAATTGGTTCGCTTACATTCCGCGGGCTGAATTATGGAATTGACTTTAGAGGAGGCCGTACCTATGTGGTACGCCTAAATCAGGATGTGCAGGTAGCCGATGTACAGTCAGCATTAACTGCAGCATTTGGAGAAATGCCTGAAGTCAAAACATTTGGCAGTAACAACCAAATCCGCATTACAACAACATATAAAATAGAAGATGATAGTGAAACAGTGGATGATGAGGTAGAACAGTTGCTGATGCAAGGACTTAAGGACGCAAATGTGCTTGACGGGAATGTATCACTTGAAGAATTTACCACAGATTATCAGTTAAGTTCTCAAAAGGTAGGTCCAACCATCTCAGATGATATCCGGAAAGACTCGGTAATTGCAATTAGTTTTGCATTGATCATTATTTTCCTGTATATCCTGATACGGTTTACCAATTGGCAATACGGACTGGGAGCCGTGGCTGCCATTGCTCATGACTCACTTATTGTGCTTGGAATCTTTTCCTTGTTATATAATGTGCTGCCTTTCTCACTTGAAATCGATCAGGCATTCATTGCTGCAATCCTGACAGTGTTGGGTTATTCTATTAATGATACAGTAGTGGTTTTCGACCGTATACGTGAATTCCTTAAGCTTCATCCAAAAAGAAAGCGGGAACAGAATGTGGACGAAGCAGTAAATAGTACACTCCGCAGGACATTCAGTACATCATTATCAACATTTGTGGTGCTGCTTGCTATATTTCTTTTTGGAGGGGCAACAATTCGTGGTTTCACATTTGCCTTGCTGATAGGTGTCATTGTTGGTACCTATTCATCAATTTTTATTGCTACACCCATAGCTTATGATTTTCAGAAGAAGCTGGCTAAAGCGGTTTCAAAGAATAAGAAATAAAGTTATTTTGTTAAAAAATTAAAAAAAGAAACAAGAAGCCTTGCATTTGCGGGGCTTCTGTTTTTTATTGAAGCAATGCTGTATAAATGATTAAGTCAATTTGTATATTTGTGGATTAATTTTTTTAAAAAATGGTGAACCATATATTATTCATAAGCGGAGGAGAGCTTGTACTGGTAATGCTGCTGGCATTACTGTTTTTTGGATCGAAAGCAATACCTGACATAGCTAAAACCCTGGGAAAAGGAATGCGGGAATTTAAAAAAGCTACCAATGAAATTCAGCGTGAATTGAATGAACACACTTCCGAAATTAAAAGGGACATCAATGAAATGAAATCGACTGTAAACAGGGAAACCAGCAGAATCAAGGAAGATTTGAATAATGTTTCTTCAACAGTTGAAAAGGAGACCACTGAAATAAGGCAAAATATTAACGATGCTGCTTCTTTAAAAGAAAAGAAATCAGAGCTGGGTAAAAAAGGAACTGACACCCCTCCGGAAGAAGATACCACTCAACTTGATTAAAGCAGAAAACATAAAAAAATCATTTGGCCAGCTACAGGTTTTGAAAGGTATCAATCTGGAAATACCGCCTGGAAAAATATATTCAATAGTTGGAGCAAGCGGAGCTGGAAAAACTACATTGTTGCAGATCCTTGGAACACTTAGCAAACCAGATAATGGTCACCTGTTCTATAGAGATAAAAATATTTCGTCACTTTCTGAAAATCAGCTGGCAAATTTCAGAAACAAGGAAATTGGCTTTGTATTTCAGTTTCATCACCTGCTACCTGAGTTTACCGCTCTTGAGAATGTTGAAATACCAGCCTTCATAGCCCGCCGTCCGAAAAAAGAAGCAGAACAGGAAGCCATGAAGCTACTTGACTATTTGGGTCTTTCAAACCGAATACATCATAAACCGTCGGAATTATCGGGCGGAGAAAAGCAACGCGTTGCAGTAGCAAGGGCTCTTATAAATAAACCCTCTGTGGTATTGGCAGATGAACCTTCCGGGAATCTTGATTCTGCTACCCGTAATGAACTTCATGATTTATTATTCCAATTACGTGATGAAATAGGTCAGACATTTGTTATTGTTACCCATGATGATCATTTTGCTGAACGCTCGGATAAAATCATCCACATAAAAGATGGTATAATTGAAGAAAATTGAGCTTAATGAGGAAATGAAGTTATCGGAAATAAAGGCATTTCTTGATGAAAAAACTGAAAAATACAATCAACCCTGCTTTACTGAAAGCGACCCAATACAAGTTCCAAAACAATTTTCACAAAAAGAGGATATCGAAATAGCAGCCTTCCTGACTGCAACCATCGCCTGGGGAAACCGTGCTTCTATAATAAAGAATGCCTTCCACCTGATGCAATTAATGGGTTACAGACCATATGAATTTGTTATCCATGCATCCCCGAATGAATACAGCAAATTAAAAGCTTTTAAACATCGCACCTTCAACGGAACCGACTGTAATTACTTGGTTCATTCAATAAAAAATATTTATAAAAATTATGGTGGTCTGCAGAATGTAATTGAAAATGCATTTCTGGAGGGGGAAACAGTAAAATCAGCACTGGCAAATTTGCATTCTACAGTTTTTGAAATACCAGGAGAACGCACTCGTAAACATGTGGCCAATGTTGAACGCGGAGCATCAGCCAAAAGGTTGAACATGTTCCTGCGCTGGATGGTTCGCAGTGATAAAAGCAAGGTGGATTTTGGACTTTGGAAGGCAATACCCACATCGGCACTGATGTTGCCTCTTGATTTACATACAGGCAATGTTGCACGCAAACTTGGTATTCTTAAAAGGAAACAAAACGACTGGAAAGCAGTAGAAGAAGTAACAGAAGTACTACGTGAATTTGACTCCATTGATCCGGTTAAGTACGATTTCGCTCTCTTTGGTCTGGGAATATTCGAACGATTTTAAAATGGGCAAAAACAATTACTTCCAATTTAAGCAATTTAGAATTATCCATGAGCAATCTGCAATGAAAGTAGGGACTGATGGAGTTTTACTGGGGGCATGGGCAAACATTGGTGCCGCAAAATCGATACTTGATGTTGGAACAGGTACAGGACTAATTTCAATAATGATGGCTCAACGCTCGAATGCTAAAATCACAGGAATTGAAATTGAAAAGAAAGCTGCTGAAGAAGCTAAAATAAATGCACTGAGTTGCCCCTGGAGCAATCGTATAAGAATATTACATTCATCTTTTCAGGAATTTGTATACAAAACATCAGAAGCATATGATTTAATCATCTCCAATCCTCCTTTTTTTGAAAACAGTCAAAAGTCGAAATGCGATTTATTAGCTATTGCAAAACACAACCATTTACTTCCTCCTGCCGAACTTATAGGAGGCTCTGCCCGATTATTAACCCCTAACGGTAAGATTGCAATCATACTTCCTGCTGATTCTGTCAAAACAATAAAAAATCTGGCAGAAAAAGAAAATCTGCAAATTTTAAGGGAAACAGAAGTCAGACCAAATAACCTAAAAAAGCCTCATCGTTACTTATTAGAGTTAGGAAAGGCAGATAAAGTCATAATTAAAAAAAGCACTCTGCTTATTCATAATGAGGACAGTAATAGCTTCACTGACAATTATAAAATTCTGACGCGGGAGTTTTATCTGAATTTTTAGTCACTAGAATGAAATGGATTAATACAGTATCTACTGATCCTAATAACAAAGTTCTTATATCTAATTCTGAATGTATCCGATACCTGTTTTCTATTTTCTTTAATTTTAAAATTATTCTATCAGAAGCTTTATAAAAACAAGAGAGTACTAAAAAATTACTTTCTTAAAACGAACAATTAGGTTAAAAATCGGTTAATTCTCTTAAAAAAGAGACAAAATAAGATACTAATTTATCTTCTATTAGCAATTGATGCTATTTTTGAAAATTAATTACATATGACAATTGAAATGAAACCTGAGGTACAAATTGATACCAATTATTATAGTATACAAAAAATTAAAAATTTAACTGACAGCACCTTCATATTACAGTTACCTAAATGCAGGTTTAAATTTGAGGCGGGTCAGCATATTTCCCTTTCCATTGCCGGTGATTACCAAAGCAGGGAATATTCGATATACAGTGCAGAAGATGCACCTTTTCTGGAGCTTTTGGTTAAAGAGGTTGAGGGTGGTTATTTTTCCCCGAAACTAAAATACTTAAAAGCGGGTGACAAAGTTGAAATACATGGTCCATTCGGTCGTTTTTGGCTTGATTCGAAAAAAAGAAATTCACATCAACATGTTTTTATTGCCAGCGGAACAGGCATAGCACCATTTCATAGCATGGTAAAAAGCCATCCTGGAATCGACTATCAAATTATTCATGGTGTAAGATTTGCAAATGAAGCTTACGAGCGGGAAGATTATGAAGCAGAAAGATATTTTCTTTGTACCTCAAGAGATACTGCCGGAGATTATCTTGGCAGACTTACAGGATACCTGCAAGAGGCAAATTTTAAAAAGAATACCTGTTTTTATTTATGCGGTAACAGTGATATGATTTTCGACGCAATGGAAATTTTGAAAGAAAAAGGATTTAACCGTGATGATGTGACCGTGGAAGTTTATTTCTGATTCATTTTTGAATCTACTTTTTCTCCATAGGCCAGATCCCCCGCATCTCCTAACCCTGGAGAAATATATGATTTCTGGGTCATTCCTTCGTCGATAGCTCCAAGCCACAAAGTTACATTCGAAGCTTTAATTGCATTCGATATATAATCAACCCCTTGCTGACTGGAAATAATTGATACCAGGTGTACATAAGAAGGAGTACCTTTGCTAAAAAGTGCTTCGTATCCAATTTCCATTGATCTGCCTGATGCCAGCATCGGATCAGAAAGAATTACCACTTTTCCGTCAAGCAAGGGAGATGCCATGTATTCAAATTCGATTTCAAAACCACCGGTTTCAGTATATTTACGATAGGCAGAAATAAAACAATTTTCTGCACGATCCAGGATTTTTAGCAGTCCATTGTGCATGGCAAGACCTGCTCTGAGAATAGTAGCCAATACCGGCTGCTTATCGAGTACAGGAACTTTGGCTATACCAAGGGGAGTTGTAACCTCCTTCACATTATAATTCAGTTCCTTACTAATTTCATAAGCAAACAACTCGCCTATCCGGTACATATTTTCCCTGAAACGTAATGGATCTTTCTGGACATCTACATCTCTGATTTCTGCCAGATACTGGTCAATTATGGAATGATTGTTACCTAAAACTTTAATTTCCATTTTTTAAATGTTGATAAATCCTTAGTCTGTATGCTAAATTTTAAGCGCAGCCAATCAGATTTCGGCAATTAAATTTACACTTCCCTGAAGTCTATATTGGTCGTGCAAAAATGGGAATTTTCATCCAAAAAGAAACAACGATTGTTCTAATCATTTATAATGCTCTTGAAAATAGAATTTAGAACGGCAGGATAGAAGAAATATCAAATAAGTTGCTGGGAACATCTGAGTTTAGGAAGAAAAGTTCATCAATTGAGCAATTCTTCTCAGGTGAAAGCAACATCACCTTCCCCATCCTGAAATTTTTTATCTCCTGAAAAAACTTGACTCAATTCTTTTGAATATCCGCAAAACCGAAATATTTTCAACTTGAAAATAAACAAAACTTTTGCTTTCCGAATTGCTTTCACCACGTCGGCCTGGAAAATTGTCATGCTCTCGACGCCGGAAAGAATTAAATGATTCCACAATAATTTTATTGTGTCTATTAAATATTTTTCATCGCAATAAATATAAGGAACTGATACCTGGTTATCCCGGATTGAAAGACACATCAAGGCAACAGTTTCTTCATTTTTTTTCACTTCAAGAAATTCCTGCCTGAAACTGTTGGTTATATGTGAAAAAGGATATGAAACAGGAAGAACATTATTTTTATCTGTAACCCATGGATTTTGAATTATCCAGTTCAGTTTATCACCATATTGTTTTAAATAATTTTTCCCTGAATGCTTTTTAATAAAAGCATCTAACTCCTCATTTATCTTTTCTACATTTTGAACTGAATAGCCATGAGGTAAATTTTTCTTTCTCCAGTAGGCGATCCAGGGGAAAAACAATGAATTCAAAAATGCATCTGCAATGGAAAATAACGCTGTGATGACCCGGCCTTTACCCTTTCTTCGAAATAAATTCCCTGAATAAAACCGAAGAAAAAAACGCGAGCCAGCTAAAGGTGGCTGAAACAAAAACAAACCTGTTTTCTCCAAAATGGTTTTTGTGTATTCTGAACAGTCGGTAAAAAACATACGACGATGGCAACTGGTATATGCTTTTAAAAATACCGGTAATCCATATCGGCGCCCCAACTCAGGATGAACCCACCATCCTGTATTTGAAAAAACCGGCTCCGAACTCCCAATAATATTATCAGGCAACAAACCCGCAAAGGCAAGTAAAATATTGTTTTCTGAAGCAAAAACCAGTGCAATATCATTTTCATGGGCTGCAGGATTATTATACTGCGAAACTGCACGCAATGATGTAATAGGTTTGGGTTCCAGCTTAGAATATTCTTCGCTGTGAATAAAATCAATCAATCCGCCAACAGTTATTTCCCGGAAATTCATGAATAGTTTTTTGAAAAAATATAGTCGACTATTCCTTTTACATCCCGGATTTCAATAATCTCAAAAAGGTCGAATTTTACTCCAAAGGATTTTTCCAATTCCTGAATTAAAACAATATGATTTAATGAGTCCCATTTTTCAATTGTATCGGCGCTCGAATTTTCATTTATATCAGAAGATTCCCCAATTACAGATTTAAAAACATCAAGTGTCCTTTTAAGAATAAGTTGTTTGTCCATATTACTGTTTCCAAAAAGTTACAAGTTTTCCATTTTCTGAAAATCCCATTCGTGTGTACAAATTTACTGCTTTTGGTAAGGCTTGCAAAACCACCTTAGTAACTTCCTGCTGAAAAAGTAAATTTATAACTGAACTTATCAATTTAGAAGCCAGACCTTGCCCTCTATGCTCATTTTTAGTTACTATAAAATACAGACCTGTAACTTTATTTAATCCGGAAAAAGACAGCAGACCAGTTACCAGTTGATTATTGACATACAATCCATACAATTCAATATCCGAATGATTGGCAAGCTCCTGTAAAAGTTCAGCATTTATTTTTTGATTACTCATTAAATCGGAGTTCACAAGTGAAGTAAAAGCAGAAATGTCATCATTATGCATTATTTTCTTTATTTCAAATTCATTCTGCTGTCTGATTTCCCAATAATTTTTTGGATTTATTTCCATTAATTGCCAGGTTTCCAGTGGATATAACTTATTTTTTCGCAGCAAAACCTGGTCCTGAATATTGAATATAATTCTATTACAGACTGCATAATCAACATTTATAATTTCAGATGCATCCGAGAACACCCTTGCAAGCTGAAGACCAGCATTTTCCTCAAAACGAATATCAAAGATCATTTGTGGCCAGCTTCTACCGTTTCCGGAAACTACGTAAAAGTCATGCCCTTCAATTAACGAAGCACAACTGCTATTCCCAATCAGCCGATAAAATTGATAAAGGTTTATTTCACTCACATTCATCCCACTGAGGAATTTTTAAAATTATAGACCAAGGCTTTTTTATCTGTTTTGCCCGACGGGGAAAGAGGGAAATGCTCGACTCCAACAATTTTTTCCGGAATTTTATAAGTTGGAAAAACTGGTAGAAGTTTCTCAATAATTTCCTTTCCGCTTCCTGAATAATTTTCAATAAAAACTACCAGTTGATTAATTCCCGGAGATTTCTCAATCGCCGCTGCTGCTACATTAACTGGTTTAGGGAGCAATGAACGAATCTTATTTTCAATCTCAATCAAGTCCACACGATATCCGCTGATTTTCACCTGTTCATCAAACCTTCCACAGAAGTACAGATAACCATCTTCATCTTTCATTACCAAATCTCCTGTGGGATAATAAACATCAGTTCCCGGAGCAATAATTTTAAAAGGCTGGTCATCGATGAACAGATACTTCTCCATCACATGCTCTCCAGTAATTAGTAACTCTCCTATTTCTGAATTTTCATCTTTCTGAATATAAATAACTACATTTTTAAGGGGTTTGCCGATGCTTACAACATTATTTTTCTCCTTTACTGCTTCACCTGGCCGGCATTTATAGATTGTTGCGGTGATGGTGGTTTCAGTAGGGCCATATACATTGGAAATTTCAGCGTTTGGAATGTGTCGCCTCCATTCCTCCACCATATCTGCCGGCAATGCTTCCCCCCCAAAATGAAAATGTTTGATTTTCGTTAAATTAAATGAATGAAAAAAAGGATGTAAACATGCCAGTAAAGAAGGGGTAACCTGTACCCAGGTTATAGGTTTTTCGGCCATCATTTTTGCTACTGCAAAAGGTTTAAATGTGCCACCCGGAACTGAATATACCGTTGCACCAATCAAAAAAGGAATCAGATAACCGGTGAATGCTGCATCGGCTGTCAACTCATAGGTTTGTAAAAAATTATCAGCATCTGTCAATTCAGGATACAAATTGAGAAAGCCTTCAACAAAAGCTGTAACATTTTTAAGGTTTATAGGAACATTCTTAGGGATACCTGTACTTCCCGATGTGTTTAAAACATATAAAACCTGATCAAGGCCTAAGTTGTACAATGACAATATGCTAGTGGAAACAAGCTGGTTATTATACAAGATTTTTGTGCTTTTTAAATCCAAACCGGCAGGTAGCTTCCCGGAAGAAAAAATAAAATCAATTTCATGTTTACGGATTAATTCATTATTAGCCAAAGGAGGCAGAGAAGGATTCAAGGGTATAAATACGCAGCCGGAAAACCAGATGGCAAATACTGCTGCATAAGTCTCTGCCAATTCATTGCACAAGACTCCAACTGCTTTCTGCGGAGCAAATTCCGGTTGGTTTTCAAGCAACATCCGGCTCCCGTTAATCAGGGAGAAAAATTGGTCGTATGTCAGGTTTCTGTCATCTGAAACAAATGCAGTGTTCCGGCTGTAAATTTTAAAATTATTGTAAAATCTCTGAATCAGGTTCATCTTCTTTTGACATAATTCTTACCGAAAAGGGTCTTGGCAAGATAGTAAAAATACTCTGATCGGATTATGGATTCTGCACTATTGAATCCATGCAACTCTAGCGGTATACGCTGTATATGTCCGGGTGCATTGTCGTGTTTGATCCCCGAAGTGCCAAAGCTTGCTTTCACACCAGCTTCAGTTTGGAGAAAATGAAAAAATGAAAGCGGAACACCAATATCATGAAACGGAAATGAAAAAATCCGGTTGCTAATCCCCAGTTCCCTGGAAAGAAATTGAAAACTCCGAATGACCTGAACCTTCATCTCATCTTCTGACAGCAGGTTGAATTCAGGATGTTCATTGCTGTGAGAACCGATAATAAAGCCTGCTTCTATCAATGCCCTAAGTTGAGGAACATCCATATATGGTTTATGCTGCTGCAGTGCTGCCTTGAAATCAATTCTGTATACGGCTGCAATTTTTTCAATTGTTGGTGCATCAGCAATTGTAAGTTTTTTTACAAATCCTGCCAAATCCTCCGGATACTGAAACTTCATTCTTATTGACTCTTCAGCCTCTTTATACAACCTGGAGCTACTGTCATTTTTTACATGTTCAATTATCAGGCTCACCTTCTGCCGGTGCGAAAGCTGTCGGTTCCCTATAAAGGCCGGATTAATAAAAAATGCAGCAGGGACATTCCTTTCTTTTAAAATGGGCAACACAACATGAAAACATTCAGAAAACCCATCATCGAAGGTAAGGAAGAATTTAGGCTTTCCTTTAAATGATTTATTTTTCGCCAGGTTCAGCACTTCATTGAATGTGGCAGGAGTAAAATTATTCAGCAAAAAATCCAAATCCTTCATAAACTGTTCAACAGTGGCAACAGGAAAAAGATGTTTAACCAGAGGGGAAGGAGTATTTGAAACCAGATGGTAGAATGGAAAAATAAAATACTGATTTGATAACTTCTGCATCAGCTTTAATGGGAAAGGCCTTGAAAACTGATACAACAGTTTTTTACTCAGGGCACGGCTCATGTTTTATTCTTTTTAAGGTATTTTAAAGGGAAAGGCAAATTATTCAGATATAAATGATAATAAAATTCTTCAGCAGGATTAAAGCTTCTAAAAAAAGTGGCTATCCCTTCAACAGAAGAACCTTCAAAGTCAAGCAGCAATCCTGATTTTGCATATTTACGGATAACTTCATTCAAAATAGCGTACATTGCCCTGAGCTTTCTGCCTTCCGAAGTGGAAAATGAATTTAAATAAACCAACCTATTCCCATATTGCAGGAAAAACCCAGCAGCACATACCTCATTTCCAGGAGTTATAGCGGCCAGGATTTGACCATTGCCGTTGGTTTGTCCCCATGAGATTATTTTTGCCAGCATTTTAAACGACTTGCTGCTTACATCCCCGGCAACCTGTTGTTTTTTCATTTCCACGTACTTCCCTGTATCCAACGCGTTCACTACCTGAATTCCTTTTTTATATGCATTGGCAATATGGTATCTGGCATTTCTTTTAAACTGGGATGCTATAGTTGCATAAGGTTCTAGCAACGGTAAAACATAATTGATTTTAGGGGTAACTTCAAATTTTTTAAATGCATCAGGAGTCATAAGCGGATTTACCTGAAATTGAAAAAAGCGAAACCTTTTAATCAGTTCATCTGCAAATTGCGATTGAATATCGACTGGCGGGGCAGGAAAAATTCCTAATTGCTGGCAAAAAAATGGCTGATAAATGTATTTTATTCCCCATTTCCTGCCAACCGGCAATGGCATTACAAACTCATAATCCTTCCACACCATTGCATCCCATATTTCAGCTGTACGATCGAGTAGCCATGTGGTGGCATAAATTCTTGCATTTTGAGCCTCTCCAATGCATTGGTTCCATTTTTCGTAATCAATTTCCCCGTGTTTCAAGTATTTCAGATCATTTTTCTCCATTCATCCATTTAAAACCTGTTTCATTCATCCTTATAAAAACTTCCCTGAAACCTTTCCATTCACCTTGCTCATTTAGAGTTTCATTATGCCAGATATAAGAAAACGTACCTCCTACCTGCTGCACCTCCTTCATCAGGTTTATAATCTCCTCCACTGCCTCCTGAGGAGATAAATTCATGTAATTTTTTAAGGTCCCATCCATTACCTGAAACGGCACAACCATTAAAGATGTTGAAGTTTCTTTATTCAGATCGTAAAATGGAAAAGGAGTACAGATACCGGCCCTAAAACCTGTATGAGAGGGAAAGCCCATGGTATAATCTTCCACTATTCCGCTCTTTAAAAGAGTCCGGTATGTTCTGGGGAACCGTAACTTTAAATAATGCTGTCGGCTTTTCTTTATTTCTCTTCCTGCAATTTTTTGCAACCGGTTTCTTTCAACAACTACTTTTTTCCTGTTTTTCTTCTTTCCTGATGAATAAGATGGATGGATACCAATAGTATACCGGGATGAAATTTCACGGATAAGTTCCTGCAGGGGCTTGTTATTCCAGGACACGTTTCTGTCGAATCGTTTGTAATCACCCACCAGAAAAAAGAAAATAACCTTATCCTCATTTCCATTAAATATCTCGTCAAGGAATCCATAGGTATCGTAAGCATCTTTTTCTCTGCCCAACCAAACCTTCAACCGGGTTTCAACCTCCGTAAAATTTCCTTTTAGGGCCGATTTGGTTATAGCACCAATACTCCTCATTACTCCTTTATGGGCATAAGCCCAGGCATTGTCGATATCGATTGTAGGCAGAAACCGGAACTGCGGTTGTGGAAACACAAGTTCGGGATGTCTTTTTACCAGCTCTTCTGCAATCATACGTGCCCAGATATTTACCACAGGCTTTTTTAGCAAATTATACTTCTCAAGCAGGCATCCTTCGGCAGGGAAACGACCAAATTTATCTTTTTCAAAATCCAGGTATTCCTCGTAACGGCTGACCAGGTAAAAAGAGGCAGCAAATGGGTCAAAGGGAAATACTGAATCGGAGGAACTCTCAAAAAAATATTTTTCACCGTTGTACCACACAGGTTGGATATCGGGTTGGATAATTGCCTTGCAATGTAAAAGCCGGTGGGGTTTAATATAAAATTCCCCACCAAACCTTTCGTAAGAGTAATTGATCCTGGGTAATTTCGATTTCAGAAATTTATTTGACCTGGTGGTAAAAGATACTTCGTTCTGAAGGATAGTTGTAAAAACCAGACGAAAAATGTATTCGATACGTGGATTAAGTTTTTCGGAATATACTAGTATCATAACAGCAGGTTTAATTCAACATTCCTTCATCGGCAAAGCTAATATAACGGTTTTGCCCGATTATGATATGATCGAGAACCGTAATATCCATAAAATCGGCAGCCTGTTTTATTTTCCGTGTAATTTTCATATCGGCATCGGAAGCTTCCATGGTGCCAGAAGGATGGTTGTGGCACAGAATAAGAGAAACGCTCATTTTTTCGAGCGCATTTTTTAAAATGAGTCGAACGTCTATAATAGTACCTGAAATTCCTCCCTGGCTGATTTTATAATTGTCAATGATTTTATTACCCCGGTCGAGCAGCAGTACCCAAAACTCCTCATGGGGCAAGTCGCCAAGCAATGGCATAAAAAAATCGGCAGCATCGCGGCTGCAGGTGATTTTCCTTTTTACAAACACCCCGGCATCCTTCCTGCGTTTACCAAGCTCCAGTGCGGCTACAATAGAAACTGCCTTAGCTTCTCCGATTCCGTTAAAAGTTTTCAGGTAGTCTATACCTTTTTTCCCTAAATCATTCAGATTGTTGTTAACCGAGCTTAAAATCCGCCGACTGAGTTCAACAGCCGTTTCGCTTAAATTACCCGAACCTATAAGAATGGCTACTAACTCAGCATCCGTTAATGATCGTGCTCCATTGGCAAGAAGCTTTTCGCGAGGGCGGTCTTCCACCGCCCACTCTTTGATGTTTAGTTTTTTGTATTCGTTCATATTTCTGGTGTTCCGATAAAAATAAACATTTTCCGGGAATAAAAATACCAATTATATCAGCCACCAAAAAAGCCCCCCCTTTCCAGGAGAGGCTTTAAATGTATGATGAAGAAATTATCTTACAAATTATTTACCTGAACTGCCAGTTTCGACTTCAGGTTAGCGGCTTTATTTTTATGAATGATATTCTTTTTGGCAAGTTTATCAATCATAGAAGCAACTGAAGGATAACTTTTTACTGCTTCTTCCTTATCGGTCTGAGTACGCAATTCTTTAATTGCATTCCTTGTTGTTTTGGCATAGTACTTATTGTGTACCCGCCTTTTTTCATTTTGCCTTATTCTTTTTAAAGCTGACTTGTGATTTGCCATTTCTTTCTTTTAATTTCTTAAAAATATAAAGTAGCCCGTAGGGGATTCGAACCCCTGCTACCAGGATGAAAACCTGGCGTCCTAACCCCTAGACGAACGGGCCTTCCTATGTATTCCCTAATTTGGGACTGCAAAAATACTTCATTTTTATTATCCACCAAATTTTCCTCAAAATTTTTTTCCTGACAACAATTTATTTAATTTCTGTGAAAAACACACAGAAAATGCCCTTACCGGAGCTCAAAATTCTGTCCAAGGTAAACCCGGCGCACGTCTTCATCGTTTGCCAAATCATGAGCCGTACCGGCTTTCAAAATCGATCCTTCAAACAAAAGATAAGACCGATCGGTAATTGAAAGAGTTTCGTGCACGTTATGATCGGTTATCAGTACCCCGATATTTTTTTCTTTAAGCTTGATAACGATCTGCTGAATATCCTCTACTGCAATCGGGTCGACCCCTGCAAAGGGCTCATCCAGTAAAATAAACTTAGGGTCAATAGCCAGGGCACGGGCAATTTCAGTACGCCGGCGTTCACCTCCCGAAAGCTGGATTCCCAGGCTTTTACGAATATGCTGAAGACCGAATTCGCTCAGCAATTTTTCAACTTTTTCCTTCTGGTACTCCTTGCTGTAATTAGTCATTTCCAATACTGCCTTCAGGTTGTCTTCTATACTCAGTTTCCTGAATACGGATGCTTCCTGAGCAAGATACCCTATTCCTCTCTTAGCCCTTTTATAAACCGGCAACCGGGTTATATTCACGTCATCCATAAAAATTTTCCCCGACAAAGGCCTTACTAATCCAACAATCATATAAAAAGAAGTGGTTTTTCCTGCACCATTGGGACCAAGTAAACCTACTATCTCTCCTTGTTTTACTTCAAAACTGACTCCTTTAACGACCGTTCTTTTCCGGTATTTCTTTACTATATTTTCTGCACGAAGAATCATGACGGCAAATATCCCTTTTTATCTGATGAGTTAAAGCTCATCAAGTTCTTTTTCACGTTTTTTAACGATACGGCGTGAAATAACTATGCTTACCTCATAGAGAAAAAACAATGGAACAAAAACCATAACCTGGCTAAAAATATCGGGTGGGGTTATAATAGCAGAAAGCAGGAGCATTACAATATAAGAATGTTTTCTGTAGGTCTTCATGAATTCGGGCGTCAGTATACCTACTTTACTTAAGAAATAGGTAAAGATAGGCAACAAAAATACGACTCCTGCTGCCAATGAGATTGAAGTTACCGAACCTATATAAGAGCGAAGGTTAATCTGGTTTGTAACCTCCCCGCTTACATTATAGCTTCCCAGAAAATGAACCGACAAGGGTACAATCAGGAAATAACCAAATAAAATGCCTGCCAAAAAAAGTATCGAAGTAAAAAACACCGCCCCTCCGGCATGTTTTTTCTCTGTTTCATAAAGTGCAGGTTTAATAAATCGCCAGAATTCATAAAAAACAACTGGCGCAGCAATTACAAATCCGGCAATTATAGAAACCCAGATATGAGTAAGAAACTGACCTGCAATCTGAATACTGATAAGCTCCAGAGGGCGCTCATTTATTCGAAGGGCATCGGTGCCCACCATATCAGCAAGCCGGGCAAACATACGGTTTGTCCAAAATTCAGGTGTCCTTGGATTTAATATAATGGTGTTGAATATAAAATCCTTCATAACGAAAGCCACCACTGCAAACACCATGATGGCCAGTGCTGAACGGATAATATGCCAGCGCAGTTCTTCAAGGTGTTCAAGAAATGACATTTCTGTATATGTGGAATCCGCTCTTTTTTTCTTCTTCGTCCAACCTATCTTACGCTTTTTCTTTTCTTGTTTCGTCTCTACACTCATTAATTCCTGATTTTTAAAAAACTCCACAAATATAAATACTTCCTGTCAATCAAAACATTTTTAAATCCTTCATTATTTAAATGATCGCTATTAAATCTTAAAAAAACAAAAAACCTATTGTCATTTTTCTTACTTTTAATAATTTAGAAATCGCTAAAAAAAATATTTCAAAGGAAGAGAGTCAAATTTATATGAATAAAGATATTTCACTTACAAAGCACTTACAGCAATATTTTGGATTTAATCGTTTTAAAGGTCAGCAGGAAGAAGCCATTAAAAACGTATTGGAAGGAAAAAACACATTTGTACTTATGCCTACCGGGGGTGGCAAATCTCTAATTTACCAGTTACCCGCCCTGTTACTTGAAGGGACTGCTATTGTAATTTCACCGTTAATCGCCTTAATGAAAAACCAGGTAGATTCCATCAGGGGAATGCAAACTGAAGATGATGTGGCACATTTTCTTAACTCATCACTTTCGAAAGCAGCAGTACAGGAAGTTAAATCAGATGTACAGGCCGGAAGGACCAAATTGCTTTATGTAGCTCCCGAATCGCTGACAAAAGAAGAGAACATTGAATTCCTTAAAAACGTTAAGATCTCATTTTATGCCATTGATGAAGCGCATTGCATATCCGAATGGGGTCATGACTTCCGCCCGGAATACAGGCGCATACGCCCAATTGTAGAGGAAATAGGCACCGCTCCCATTATTGCACTTACGGCTACGGCAACTGCCAAAGTTCAGCACGATATACAAAAAAACCTGGGGATACTCGATTCAAAAGTGTTTAAGGCATCATTTAACAGGGCCAATTTATACTACGAGGTAAAACCCAAGGTTAAGCCTGAAGCACAAATCATACGCTTTATTAAGCAGAATGAAGGAAAGTCGGGCATAGTATATTGCCTTAGCCGGAAAAAAGTGGAAGAAATAGCTGAAACCCTTCAGGTAAACGGCATAAAAGCTTTGGCTTACCATGCCGGGATGGACGCTGCCACCCGCTCGGGTAACCAGGACAAGTTCCTGATGGAAGAAGTAGATGTGATTGTGGCTACCATTGCGTTCGGAATGGGAATTGACAAACCCGATGTTCGGTTTGTTATTCACTATGATATTCCTAAAAGTCTGGAAGGTTATTACCAGGAAACAGGAAGGGCCGGCCGCGATGGAGGTGAAGGGCAGTGCATTACTTTTTACAGTTATAAAGACATACAAAAACTCGAAAAATTCATGCATGGAAAACCTGTTGCCGAGCAGGAAATAGGGAAACAGCTCTTGCTCGATACCGTTTCTTATGCTGAATCTGCAATTTGCCGCCGTACTATACTGCTTCACTATTTCGGAGAAATTTACCCGCAAAACAACTGTGGGAACTGCGATAATTGCCTGAACCCAAAAGAGCAGGTAGAAGCCAGCAATGAAGTAACCCGGGCACTAACCGCAATTCTTGAAGTAAATGAACAATACAAGGGAGAACACATTGCCAATATTTTAATTGGAAATAAAACGGCTGCAGTTAAATCGTTCAGACATAATACACTCAAATCTTTTGGGACTGGAACAGACCACGACGAACGGTTCTGGAACGCTGTTTTCAGACAATCGATGATAAAAGGCCTCATAAATAAAGATATTGAAAATTATGGTCTGCTTAAAGTTACTCCGGAGGGTCATAAATTCCTGAAAAATCCAACCAAATTTATGTTGGTAAAAAACCACGAATACGAGGAAGATGACGATACCGGGGCCGGCGGTGCTCCTTCGGCTGCCAACAGCGGTGACCCGGTTTTATTTGCCATGCTTAAGGATTTAAGAAAGAAAATTTCGAAACGCCAAAATCTCCCGCCATTCGTAATTTTCCAGGATCCTTCCCTCGCCGATATGTCAATTCAGTATCCGGTAACGTTCGATGAACTTCAAAAAATTCAGGGTGTAGGACAAGGAAAAGCCCGCAGATATGGAAAAGAATTTGTTGAACTTATAAAAAAATACGTCGAAGAGAATGAAATAGAACGCCCTGAAGATCTCATTGTCCGTTCTGTTGCCAATAAATCAAAAATGAAGGTATTCATCATCCAGAGCATTGACCGCAAGCTATCGTTCGATGATATTGCAAATTCCAAGGGTGTGGAGGTGAAAGACATAATTTCGGAAGTTGAAGCCATTGTAAATTCAGGAACAAAGCTGAATATCGATTATTATGTGAACGATGTAATTGATGAAGAACATCAGGAAGAGGTATTTGATTATTTCAGGGAAGCTGAAAACGATTCAGTTGAAAAAGCTCTTGAAGAGCTTGGGGAAGATGAATATACAGAAGAAGACATACGGCTGATGCGCATCAAATTTTTATCCGATTTGGGCAATTGACAAATTACACCACCTGAAACATGAAATACCATAATCGCCCGAAATTATTAACTTTGCACCGCCTTTTTAAAAAACATTAAAATATCGAAAAAATGAGCATTGCTGTAGAACAACAATTGAAATACAAAGTAGCAGACATTAAACTGGCAGATTATGGCCGGAAGGAAATTGAAATTGCAGAGATGGAAATGCCGGGACTTATGTCTATCAGGCAAAAATTTGGCCCTGAAAAACCTTTAAAGGGCGCACGTGTAACCGGCAGCTTGCATATGACTATCCAAACAGCTGTTTTGATTGAAACACTCATTGAACTGGGTGCCGATGTCCGTTGGGCGAGCTGTAATATTTTTTCCACTCAGGATCATGCTGCTGCAGCAATTGCTGCAGCCGGGATTCCGGTATTTGCATGGAAAGGGGAAACATTGGAAGAATATTGGTGGTGTACCGAAAGAGCATTGGATTTTGGCAATGGAAAAGGCCCGCACCTGATAGTAGACGATGGAGGTGATGCCACATTAATGATTCACCGCGGTTACGAAGCTGAAAAAGATCCTTCCGTTTTGGACCAATTTGCCGAAGGAGAAGATGAAATCGAACTGAATAAAATCCTCAGACGAATCCTGGATAAACATCCTGATCGGTGGCATAATGCTGCAAAAGAATTTAAAGGTGTTTCAGAAGAAACCACAACAGGTGTTCACCGTCTTTATCATATGAAAGAACAGGGAAAATTACTTTTCCCGGCCATCAATGTAAACGATTCGGTTACCAAATCGAAATTTGATAATCTCTACGGCTGTCGGGAGTCGCTTGCCGATGGCATTAAACGGGCCACCGATGTAATGATTGCCGGTAAGGTTGTAGTGGTTGCCGGATACGGCGATGTGGGTAAAGGTTGTGCCAAGTCTATGCGGGGCTATGGTGCCCGTGTAATTGTTACTGAAATAGACCCTATCTGCGCCCTGCAGGCTGCCATGGAAGGTTTCGAGGTAAAACCAATGGAGGATGCCCTGAATGAAGGAAACATATTTGTCACCACCACCGGCAACAAGGATGTGATTACGGTGCAGCATATGGCAAAAATGAAAGACCAGGCAATAGTTTGCAACATCGGTCATTTCGATAATGAAATACAGGTGGCTCAATTGCACAAATTTCCCGGAATAAAAAAACTTAATATTAAACCACAGGTCGATAAATTCACATTCGAAGACGGGCACAGCATCTTTCTGCTGGCAGAAGGACGCCTTGTAAATCTTGGTTGTGCCACGGGACATCCGTCATTTGTGATGAGCAATTCATTTACCAACCAATCGCTTGCGCAACTCGATCTCTGGCAGAATGACTATGAAATTGATGTGTACCGGCTTCCTAAGAAACTGGACGAAGAAGTTGCACGCCTTCACCTTGATCAGTTAGGCGTTAAGCTAACCCAACTCACCGACGAGCAGGCAAAATACATCGGAATCCCTAAAGAAGGTCCCTACAAGCCCGAACATTACCGGTATTAATTATATAGAACAATAAGAGCGGAGCTCAACAAGCTCCGTTCTTATTAATTAAAAACTCTAAGGATATAGTTGTTTACAAGCGAAACATTGTAATGCTTTAAAGGGACAGTGGCAGGTGCTTTGACCGGATAACCACTATTTGGTAAAACAAATTGTGAACCGCAACAGGGACATTCAGCCAGGCCACTTTCATTTTTAACTATACAGTTCCTGCTGGCTTCTAAAGTACACGCCGCATCAAAAGCATACCACATGCCCTGATCGAAACAATAAATAATTACCCCCCCAAAGCCTGCCTGGGGGAAAAAAACCGATGTTCCGGGAATAGTAAGTTCATTGGCTATATGCAAGTCTACGGTAAATGAAACATATACATCGGGAATGGGTGATTCATTTATTTTATCGCATGAAGGGTAAGCAAATGCTAAAAAAAGAAAATAAATAAAATACTTCACATACTTTAAAACCAACTGCCTCATTTTTCGTACTTTTACTAGAAACTTCAAAATTCATATATTTATTGTCAAAAAATCACAAAAATAATGGATGATATTATCGTATTTATATTAACCCTTCTTTTTATTGCTGCCGGAATATTCGGACAAATAAAAAAAAGGCCTCTGCCCCCTGAAACCGGCGACCAGGAACCTTCCCAAGGAGAAAAGTTCTGGGAAACAATTGTTGAGGACGAAGAATCCATGGGAGTGAGTGAACACCATCGACCAGCAGAAAAAATAGCTGTTGAGGACAGGTTTCATACGGCAAAAGGAATGATGAAAAGAGATGTTTTCAAAAAACCGTCACAAAGCACTGCTGAAAAAGCTGTTGCAAAGGTCATAAAAAAGGAAAGATTTCCCTTGAAGAAAGCAATTATTTACAGTGAAATACTTAACCGGAAATATTTTTAGATACTGTTAAATAATTCATTTTTAATAATCTTAACAAAAGTTGTTTTTAATATCAGGGAAATTATATACATTTGCCAAAGGAAGGGTTCCGGATGACCGGAATTCTTTCGTTTTTTTTATAGCTCAAAGTAAATGAGGAGGAACAGATAATGTCGAGGGTTACATATTTAACAAAGGAAGGATTACAAAAATTGAGAAAAGAGCTGGACAGGCTTGTAAACGTTGAACGTCCGGCAATATCAAAACTTATTGGCGAAGCCATTGAAAAAGGCGATATTTCAGAGAATGCTGAATACGATGCCGCCAAAGATGCCCAGGGCATGCTGGAGGCAAAAATTGCTGAATTGCAATCGAAAGTCGCCAATGCGCGTATTCTCGATGAGTCGAGAATAAACACCTCGGAAGTGCAGATATTGAACAAGGTGACCATCAAAAATAAAAGGAACAATACCACCATGCAATATACTATTGTACCGGAAGGGGAAGCCGATCTGAAACAAGGGAAAATCTCTGCTACAACCCCCATAGCCAAAGGACTGATGGGGAAAAAAGTTGGTGAAGTAGTTGAAATAAAAGTTCCTTCGGGACTTATACCGTTCGAAATTATTCAAATTTCTATTTAAATACTATGGCAAGTATTTTTACTAAAATAGTAAAAGGCGAAATCCCGGCATATAAAGTAGCCGAAGATGATAACTTCCTGGCATTTCTTGATATATCGCCGGCAGCAAAGGGTCATACGCTGGTGATTCCAAAAAAAGAGGTCGATTATCTGTTCGATATTGATGACGAGCTCTATGCCGGATTACAGTTATTTGCAAAAAAAGTGGCCATGGGCCTCAAAAAGGCAGTTCCGTGTAAAAAAGTAGGAGTTTTGGTGCTGGGACTTGAGGTTCCTCATGCACACATACACCTTATTCCTATGCAAGATGAAACCGATGTTTTGAATTTCTCTGAAAAAATTAAAATGAATAAGGACGAATTTGAAACTCTAAGAAAAGAAATCTCAGAAAAAATATAACCAACTACCTGTTGGAACAATAAAAGCCGTAGCAAAGCATATTCTTGTTACGGCTTTTATTTTATCCCTGTTTCCGCAACATTAAATTTTAAGGTTTTTATTTATAGGTAATTTTGAAACAGTTTTGCCAATGCCTGTTCAACATTAACTTCGTAACAAATTCGGTACAAACTCGGTACAAATTCGCGATTTCGCGAATTTGTACCGAGTTTATTGCGAATTTATTCCGAATTTGTAAAGTATTATTTATGGTGCAGGAGTTCTCCAAAAAAAATCTTAACACAGACGGTTCTGATAAGGTTTATCATTTTTTTGAGGGGGAGATTCTTTCTCTTTTTTATTTCAATTTTATCAACAATCCAAGTCCAAAGCGACCAAAATAAGTAACTTTAGCCGACCTTAAAAATAAATAGCTCTAGCTGAAAAAAATAAAAAAAATGGTTCCGTTTACACATTTACATGTACATTCACAATATTCTATACTGGACGGCGCAGCAAGTGTCCAGGCTTTGGTAGACAAGGCCAAATCTGATGGTATGACAGCACTTGCACTTACCGACCACGGCACCATGTTCGGGATAAAAGAATTTCATGCTACCTGCAAAAAAGCAGGTGTAAAACCAATTCTCGGCTGTGAAACCTATGTTGCTGTCCGAAGCCTCCAGGATAAAACGGATGTAGTGGATCGTTATGGCGACCATCTGATACTGCTTGCAAAAAACAATACAGGATACCGGAATCTGATTAAGCTTATTTCAATTGCAAATACAGAAGGTTTTTACTATAAAGCCCGTATTGATAAAAAAACACTTGAAAAATACAGCGAAGGACTGATTGTTACTTCAGCATGCCTGGGTGGTGAAATCCCGGGACTGATAATGAAAAACAAAATAAAGGAAGCAGAAAATTCCATTGAATGGTACAAAAGCATTTTCGGAAGTGACTTTTACCTCGAACTGATGCGTCACCCGGCAGAAGAACAGAAGCAACGGGAAGAAGTTTACGAGAACCAGATGCTGGTAAATAAGGCAATTGTTGAGCTGGCAGAAAAGCACAAGGTAAAGTACATTGCCACCAACGATGTACATTTTACAAACGCTGTGGATGCTGATGCACATGACCTGCTCATTTGTCTTAATACCGGAAAGGATGTAGATGATCCATCACGAATGCGGTATACCAAACAGGAGTGGTTTAAAACTCAGCAGGAAATGAATGAGTTATTTGCCGATCTTCCTGAAGCACTTGCCACCACTGCTGAAATCGTTGAAAAGATTGAAAAATTTGATCTGGATTCAGCGCCTATCATGCCTGTGTTTCCCATTCCTGAAGAATTTGGAACTGAAGAAGAGTTCAGGAAAAAATTCTCTGAGAATATGCTTCTTGAGGAGTTTGGTGAACAAACATTTGAACGGCTGGGTGGTTATGAGAAAGTATTGCGTGTTAAACAGGAAGCAGCTTATCTTAGACATCTGACATTCATCGGAGCAAAAAAAAGATATGGGGATCCGCTGCCCGAAGAAGTTGTTGTCCGCCTCAATTTCGAACTGGAAACCATCAAGCTGATGGGCTACCCAGGCTATTTTCTTATAACCCAGGATTTTATTAATGTTGCCCGGGAAATGGGAGTGCTTGTAGGCCCCGGCAGGGGCTCAGCAGCCGGAGCTGCTGTATCTTACTGCACCGGCATTACAAACATTGATCCCATTAAATACAACCTGCTGTTCGAAAGGTTTCTTAATCCCGATCGTATTTCCCTGCCCGATGTAGATATTGATTTTGACGACGATGGCCGGCAACTGGTGCTTGAATATGTGGCCAAAAAATACGGAACCGATAAGGTTGCACATATCTGTACTTTTGGAACCATGGCAACAAAAATGGCTATCCGGGATGTGGCACGGGTGCTAAAACTCCCTCTTCCCGAGGCAGACCGCCTTGCAAAACTGGTTCCCGATGCACCAAAGATGACTTTTGCCAAAGCTTTTAAGGAAAATCCGGAATTAAAAAAAGAGAAAACGTCGGATAACCCGCTGATTGCTAAAACCATAAAGTTTGCCGAAACACTGGAGGGATCTGTCAGGCAAACAGGTGTTCATGCATGCGGTATTCTCATCAGCCGCGACCCGCTCTCCGATCACATCCCACTAATGCCTAACAAAGATGGTGAAAACCTGTCGACGACCCAGTACGACGGCCGTTTTGTTGAGGATATTGGTTTGCTGAAGATGGACTTCCTGGGATTAAAAACCCTTTCGATCATAAAAGAGACACTTGAAAACATCAAAATATCGAAAGGCATTGAAATAGATATTGAGAATATAGACTGGCAGGATGAGAAAACCTTTGAGCTTTTCAGCCATGGCGAAACAACAGCCATATTCCAGTTTGAATCGGAAGGAATGAAGAAGCACCTGCGTGATCTTAAACCCAACCGGTTTGAAGATTTGGTGGCCATGAACGCCCTTTATCGCCCGGGTCCGATGGAATACATTCCTGCCTACATTGCCCGCAAACACGGGCGGCAGAAGGTGGAATATGATCTGCCAATGATGGAGGAATACCTGAGCGAAACCTATGGCATCACCGTGTTCCAGGAGCAGGTTATGCTACTTTCCCGTTTACTTGCCAACTTCACCCGGGGCGATTCTGATTTGCTGCGTAAAGCAATGGGGAAAAAAATTACTTCCCTCATGGATAAACTTAAGGTTAAATTCATCGAAGGGTGTAAAGCCAACCTGAAATTTATCGATGAATGCAACTATGTAGGTAAAAATCCGGCCGATGTAATCGAAAAAATCTGGAAAGACTGGGAAGCTTTTGCCTCCTATGCCTTTAATAAGTCGCATTCGGTATGTTATGCCTATATTGCTTACCAGACTGGCTATCTGAAAGCACACTTTCCCGGGGAATTTATGGCTGCCAACTTAAGCCGTAACCTGAATAACATTACCGATATCACAAAGCTCATGAACGAATGCAGCCGTATGAACCTAAATGTTCTGGGTCCGGATGTAAATGAAAGTTTTATCAAGTTCACGGCCAATAAAAACGGTAACATCCGGTTTGGGATGGGTGCCATAAAAGGCGTGGGATCAGGGGCTGCAAAAGATATCATCACAGCACGGGATAAAAACGGATTGTTCAATTCCATCTACGATTTTGTAGAAACAGTTAACCTGCAAACGGTTAATAAAAAAAATCTGGAAGCTCTTGCCATGGCCGGAGCATTCGACGGTCTTCAAGGAGTAAAACGCAGCAGCTTTTTCTCCGGCGAAAATGAAAACGACAACACCACTTTTATTGAAAAGCTGATACGTTACGGGAATAAAATACAGACAGAAAGCCTGAGTATGCAGCAAAGCTTGTTTGGTGATATGGGAGGAGGCGCAGAAGTAAAAAAACCACCCATACCGGAAGTTGAAGAATGGCCGAAACTAATTCTGCTTGAAAAGGAAAAGAATCTTATTGGCATCTATCTTACGGCCCACCCTCTCGACGATTATAAACTTGAAATACAAAGCTTCTGTACCCGCGATGTAACGCTTAGGGAATTGAAAAACGACATCGAAAAATACAAAGAACGTGAATTCACCTTTGGAGGAATGGTTACTTCAGCCAGAGAAGGAACTTCAAAAAACGGGAATCCGTTCAGTACACTTACATTAACCGACTACAACGATTCATACGAATTTTTCTTCTTTGGACAGGACTATGTTAATTTTCATAAATATTGTAAGGTTGGGCTTTTCATTATGGTAAAGGGAACTGTAAAACAACGGTTTAACAGCGATTCCTATGAATTCAAAGCTATCCAGATAGAACTGCTTTCCGAGGCCCGTAGAAATTATGTCAAGAGCGTTACAATTAATATTTCGCTGAATGAATTGACAGAAAAGGTTGTAACAGATATTGAAAACCTGGCCCGAAACAATAAAGGTCAGGCATTGTTAAAATTTAACGTTTACAATCCTGAGAATAATATGTACATCCATTTGTTCTCGAGGAATACACGTATTGAACTAACCAACCGTTTTTTGAGTTATTTTGAAAAAAATCCGGGTTTAGGATATAGAATTAATTAGCTAGTTTTGCAGAACAAATATATTAACATTAAAAAATAAAAATTATGGCAATAGAAATAACCGATGCCAATTTCGAACAATTGGTAGTAAATTCGGAGAAGCCTGTAATGATTGATTTCTGGGCTGTCTGGTGCGGTCCCTGCCGTATGATTGCACCTATTGTGGAAGAGATGTCGCAAGAATATGAGGGGAAAGCTGTAATTGGGAAAGTAGATGTAGATTCCAATCCGGGTGTGGCCCAAAAATACGGTATCCGTAATATCCCTACCGTCCTTTTCGTTAAGAACGGCGAAGTGGCAGATAAGCAGGTTGGTGCAGCCCCAAAACAGGCGTTCACCTCAAAACTTGATGCCTTGTTATAAAGTAAACTGCGTTTCTGAAATATAACAGGACAGCTTCAACATCCAGAAGCTGTCCGTTGCATTTATAAATAAAGGATTTGAAGAATATTTTTGACATTGAACAATTTCATCAGTTTGATAACCTGGGTATGATTGCCCGGGAAGTGGTCGAAGGATTCATTACCGGGCTGCACAGGAGCCCTTTTCATGGATTCTCGGTTGAATTTGCTGAACACCGTGCGTACAACCAGGGGGAATCTACAAAACACATCGACTGGAAGCTGTATGCCCGGACTGACAAACTCTTTGTGAAGCAGTATGAAGAAGAAACCAACCTGCGTTGCCAGTTGGTAATTGATACCTCATCTTCTATGCTGTTTCCCTATTTTAAAGGGAAAAAACACCTTGAAAACAAGTTGGCTTTTTCGGTATACACAGCTGCAGCACTTATTTACCTGCTGCGCAAGCAGCGTGATGCTGTAGGCCTGACACTTTTCTCGGATGAAGTTGAGTTTCACACCTCTCCCCGCCTCTCATCGGTAAATGCTGAACTAATGTATGGCAAGCTGTCGGAGTTGATAAAACCTGAAAATGCACAGCTGCGAAAAACAACCAACACCACCGATGTACTTCACCAGATTGCCGAGAGTATACACAAACGCTCATTGGTAGTAATCTTCAGCGACATGATCGACAGCCAGAAAACCGAAGAATTATTTTCAGCACTTCAGCATTTAAGGTACAATAAGCACGAAGTGTTGCTGTTTCATGTTACTGATCACAAACAGGAACGGGAATTTCAGTATAATAACCGACCCTATAAATTTGTTGATCTGGAAAGCGGTCAGGCTGTAAAATTCAATCCCTGGGAAGTAAAGGACCATTATGTATCGACTGTTAGCAGTTATTTTAACGATTTAAAGGTAAAGTGTGGCCAATATAAGATTGATCTGGCTGAAGCCGATATCAACAAGGATTTCAAGGAGGTACTGCTGGCCTATCTGGTTAAGCGGAAAAAGTTGTTTTAAAAAAAGTAAAGTTCTTTTAAAAAAATTTTTTCTTTCCCGAAAAGCTGTTATTTTTGCAACGCTTTAGAAAAAAAGCAGGCGTTCTGAAAATATTCAAGTTCTGTAAAGAACACCACATATTCCCTGGTAGCTCATCCCGATTGCTATCGGGAGGTTAGAGTGGGAGAAGAAATATTCCCTAGTAGCTCATCCCGATTGCTATCGGGAGGTTAGAGTGGGAGAAGTAATATTCCCTGGTAGCTCATCCCGATTGCTATCGGGAGGTTAGAGTGGGAGAAGTAATATTCCCTAGTAGCTCATCCCGATTGCTATCGGGAGGTTAGAGTGGGAGAAGAAATATTCCCTAGTAGCTCAGTTGGTTAGAGCGGCGGACTGTTAATCCGTAGGTCGTAGGTTCAAGTCCTACCTGGGGAGCACCTATATAAAAGTATTAGCGTTATATGAGAAATTCATGTAACGCTTTTTTTTTTTGAGAATTGGAAGTTGTGGATTTATAATGAAAATTATTTATCCTGATAATGACCTGATGCAGCAACAATAAGAACAATTATTTTTTCATCATCGATGGAATATACAAGTCGGTGCTTTTTGGTAATTCTTCGGGAAAAGAACCCTTTATATCCATGACCCAGTGGCTCCGGTTTTCCGGTTCCTGTTTTAGGATGCTGCTGTAGTTCTGCTAATAATTCTTTTGCTTTTTTGAATGCAGCGGGTTCATTTTTCTTTAATCCGGCAAGGTCCTTTTTAGCTTCATCGGTAAAATGTAAGGTGTAGATCATAGATTGTCTAGAAATAGATTTAATTCTTCTTCCGTTTCTATCTTAGTAACCTTCCCTTCTTTCACTTGTTCTATTGACCTGTTGATTTTATCAAGCATAGCCGGGGTAAAATATATATCTTCGTCATCAATTGGAGTCAAAAGATAAGCTTGTTTTTTGCCCCTCCTGATTATTACCCTTTCACCTTTATCCGCCAACTCAAAAAAGTCTTTTTGTTTATCCCTGAATTGTCTGCTCGTTGTCTGAATTATTGCCATTTCAAAACATCTTATATGTACCGAATCTGGTACAAATATAGTAAATAGTTTCAAGCATTGAGAAGTACCTGTATCGGTTTTGTGAATTCATAGGTTGCAACTTTATTTTTTTTCAAAACCAGTTTTCCGGAAAAGATACAACCTAAAATCTTCTTTTTGGTCTTTCCATCCGCTTTTTTGTAATATTCTGCAATTCTCCAGCATCGGAACCTCTTGATATTAATTTCCTGTTTACTATAACATATTTTTTTTAGCTGTTCAAAAACAAACCTATGACCTCACCTGAGCAGATGCCAAAAAGAAAATAGATCAGATGCTCGTGCAGGCAGGCTGGCAGATACATGATTTAAAAGACATTAATCCTGGTGCTGCGTTGGGAGTGACTGTTCGTGAATATCCTACCAGTACCGGACCAGCAGATTATATACTTTTTGTAAACAGAGAACCTGTTGGTGTATTGGAGGCTCATAATATTAAAAAGGGCAAACCAATCTGGTCACTCTTTCTTCTCATTTTTTCAGTGGCATTTTCTACATACACCACAGAAAATCCCTTCTCAAAAAATGTAAAATACAGCCGAAAAGCTGATTTATTAAGTACGATTAGTCAATATTATATTGATTTAAAAGCTATTACAACATTTAAAGTTCTTGTTTTTCAGTTTATCAATTGACAAAAATTTGCTGCAAATAAAAATTAATTACTCCGGACAAAATCAAAAAAAAACGTTGTAATTTTAATGTATGAAATTGGCACAATAAAATTAAACACACTAAAAATGGATGACTCGAATGAATCAATCAATAAGCTTATCAAAAAAAAGATTTCTGAAATAGCTGCTATCGAAGATGACATGCCAGGTGTTATTATAATTTTTAATGCAGAAGATTTTAGTTTAAGATACATGTCAAAAAGAGGCCTGGATTTTTTAGGAATGACAATCGACGAAATCCAGAAAATGGGTGTAAACTATCATACAAGTATATTGAATCCGGAAGATTCTGTTGAATATACGCCTAAAATATTCGAATTACTGCGACGAACCAATAATGAAGAGATTATTTCGCTTTTCCAGGAAGTCAGGCCGCCCCAGCAAATCAATTATACCTGGTTTATTACCGGTTGTAAGGTTTTGTTAAGAGATAATGAAGGACATCCTAAACTTTTAATCGGGATGTCAATACCTATCAATTCGTTGCTTGAGATGGCCCAAAAAGCGCAAAGGATAATAAGTGAAAATAATTTCATGCATGAGCATATCCATCTATTCGATTCACTTACTAAAAGGGAAAAAGAACTGCTGAAATTTTTTGCTCTTGGCTTTAAAAATGATGCGATTTCCAAAGAACTTTTTATTTCGGTTGAAACCGTTGCGACACACCGTAAAAACATAAAACGCAAACTGGGTTGTAAAACCAATTACGACTGCACCCATTTTGCACAGGTATTTAACCTCATCTGATTCATTTCCTGTTACTTCTTAGCTTTTGAGAAAAATACCCGATATCGGGTATTGACTTCATCAATTCTTTGATTTAATTTTATATCATACAAATAGGTCTTTTATTATTAACATGAAATCTTAAATATCACAATCATGAAAAGGAATTTTATACTTAGGCGTAGAAGTCAGGATTATATGAAGTTTACGATTGCTTCGGAATCCGGACAACAGAAAATGAAAAAATTACTATTAAGAATCAATTTGTTCCTGATTCTTTTGTGTAGTTTATATCCGCTGCAATCAGTAGGTCAGCAAGTTCGGATTTTTAATACCAACAATTCCGGCCTGCCTCATAACGAAATTACATCAATGGCGATTGACGCGCAGGGCAATAAATGGTTCGGTACATATAACGGGGAAGTCGTAAAATTCGATGATACCAACTGGACTGTTTATAATCAATCGAACTCGGGATTATCAGGTAATTACATAAAATCAATTGCCACAGATGCCCAAAATAATATATGGATTGGAACAGTTGATCTTAATTTTAATGTAAAGAGTGAACTGGTGAAATTTGACAATGCGGACTGGACCGTTTATAACAACTCGAATTCCGGGTTGCCATATGCCGGTATCACGGATATTACAATTGATGCATTAGGAAATAAATGGATCGGTACTAACGGTGAAGGAATCGTAAAATTTGACGATACGAACTGGACCATATACAACAGTGCTACTACTGGCTTATCCTTGGACTATATCGGCTTGATTGAGATTGATATGGTTGGAAACATATGGGTAAAATCCGGTATGAAATTATTTAAGTTTGATGCCAGCCAATGGACATCTATAGATATTCCAGATTTTGAATCAGCCTGGACTTGGTATGGATCGGTCCAATCCATGGTAATAGATGCAGAAGGTAACAAATGGATGGGAACAGCGGAAGATTCGGATCTCCATGGAGGCGTAATAAAATTTGACAATGAGACATGGTATTATTACAATAATAACAATAGTCCCGGATTGCCCCGCCATAATGTTACGTCTTGCGCTATTGATGTGCAAGGAAACAAATGGTTCGGAATGTCGGCGCTAGTAAAATTTGATGGGAGTAACTGGACAGTATATAATAGGGCAAATTCAGATTTGCCAGATATGCACATCAGAGTAATAATTATTGATAAAAAGGGAACGATTTGGCTTGGAACAGGGGGCACAGGTGTTGTGGAATTCAAAGATTATCAGATTAACACCGGCTTAAATGATGATATATCTGTTAATTCAAATGACTTTAACGTTTATCCAAATCCGGCAAAGAACCTAATAACAATTGAGGGCTTGGAATCCGGAACTATAGAGATATACAACTCTGCCGGAGCTGTTTTAAAGAATTCTGTAATTCACGGAATAATAACTAAGGTAGATATTTCTCATATACCTGGCGGGATTTATACTATTCGTGCGGTGACAAATGAAAATGTTATTGCAAAAAAATTTATTAAAGGAGAATAGATAGTCATAATAATCTACTACTTGAAATGTAGTAAAATACTTTATTTAAAAACTCACAATCATGAAAAGAAAATTAAAAGTATTAGGTAGCACTTTAATTGTGCTGTTCGCAATGTTTTCTTGCGAAAAAAATGAAACAGAGCCTTTCATTGAATCAGTCGAACTCAAAAGAGCCAATAACGGCATGATTAAATCGTATGATAATACGATGGTTATAAAATGGAATGAAGCTTTAAGTCTTGCGATTGATGCAAAGATGCCACCACCCGTTGAATCCAGGATTTATGCTATGGTAACACTGGCAATGCATGATGCGTTAAACAATGTTGTCCCCAAATATGCAACTTATGCAATGGACAATAGTTGGAATGACGGAAAAGAAGTTTCGAAAAAAACGATTGATCCGGTTGCTGATGCAGCTGTGGCTCAAGCCGCACATGACGTATTAGTGAAGGTATATCCACCTGCACAATCAAGTGCCGATGATCTTTTAGCTACCTGTTTGTCAGCAATTGAAGATTCTGAACTAAAAACTGAAGGAATTCACATTGGGCAGGAGGCTGCTTTGGCTATGCTTGCAAAAAGACAAAATGATGTTTTGCCGGTATTTGAAGTCTATCCTCAGGGAACGCCGCCAGGGGAATATCGTTCTTACCTGCCCTGGTCCAATCCTGGTCCTGCCTGGCCGGCAAACGCGGTTTTTGGAGCAAAATGGGGCACGACAACTCCTTTTGGAATTTTATCCGGAGATCAGTTTCGTTCAGCGCCTCCTTTTGCAATTAACTCACCAGAATATACTGCAGATTATAATGAAGTGAAAATCATTGGAAGCAATACCAGTGCAGTAAGAACACCTGAACAAACAGCAATGGGCATATTTTTTACCGATAACATGCCAGGCATGATAAACAGGATGACAAAGGACATTGCTGTAAGTGAAGAATTAAATGGTTGGGAGACTGCCCGTTTATTTGCTTTGACGCAGATGGCTACTGCAGATGCACTCATTTGCACATTCAATGCTGGTTTTCATTATAATTTTTGGAGGCCGATAACTGCAATTAGAGATGGGGCAATTGATGGCAACAGCGATACCGATGGTGACATTTCATGGAATGCTGTCACCGCAGGCAGGGCAATTCCGCCCTTACCACCATATCCGTCTGGTTATGCTGCTGCCGGTAAAGCAGGAGTTGAAATTTGTAAAATGTTCTTCGGAACGGATAAAAAATCATTTACTGTAGGAAGTTATACTTTGCCTGGAGTTGAGAGAAGTTATATAAGCTTCTCACAACTAGCCGATGACATGGCCCTTTCCAGGATATATGTAGGTCATAATTTCCGAAACGATAATATTGCAGGAGACAAGATGGGAAAAGAAATTGCGAATTACGTTTTCGTAAATAAATTACAGAAATTGAAATAGAACTCTGAATATAAATTTGACTGTATTAAAAGTGATTCGTCTGTGGGGTTCGGGTTTGCCAGTTCCTTCAAAAGGAGCGCGTTGACATTCTTTTATCAGGGAATTTATTTTACGTAAAACTTTCTTATCATTATCCTGCCAGTATAAATAACCTTTCAAGGCAGATTTATACCAGAAAATATCCATTTACTCTGAAAGGTTCTGTTTTACCAGGTTTGTTTTTGCATTAATGTTTTCGATAGCACTTTCAAGCTTTTGACGATTTGCTTTACTTTTATTCAGATGAAAAGTTTCCTGCATGGCGTTATATTCCGCTAACGACATCATTACAATGCTTTTCCCTTTTGGTCGGTGAACGACCAAAAATTCTTCATTGTTATTCGACAAATTACTTCATCCCCACCATCTTTTCCCAATTTAGGTTACAACTTCAGGCTGTCAGGGGAGTACCGATATAAAAGTATTAGCGTTGTATGAGAAATTCATGTAACGCTTTTTTGTTTTCGTTGAAAAATACAAGTCAGTTTAAGTCTATTCTGGTTTTATTAGAAAGAAAAGTCCATGTTGAATTATTGAGCTTGTATCTGAAATTGGTATTCATTTTCATTGTCTTTCAATGTGGAAATTTTTGCAAAGTTAAGTCTTTCAAGAAGCCTTATAGCTTTTTTATTGTTTTGATTTGTTATAGCCCAAATACGATTTAGACCGATTTTTTAAAGTCCAAATTCAACGGCTAAAATCAGCACATGTCCCCACAATTTTATTCGTAACTTTGTCAAAAATGCCCCAATGATTTGAATTTCCGTCTAAATAATCTTTGTTGATTTTAGCTTGCATTTCAATCGCCTGCTGCACGGTTTTGGCCTGTATCGAGTCATAAAATCAAATTTCAACAAGATCTTTTATGTCTGACGTCTGAATTTGCCTTAATATTATCGTGTCATTTGAGATTTTTGGAAAAATATTTGTATGGTGGTAAGTTCATATTATTTAATTTCTAATTCTTCATTGAAAAACAGAAAGCATAATCCCCAGCCTTTTTCTGTATTCTGCAGGTTGCGATTTACTAGGAGAATCTGTCAGTCATACTTCCTCATAATAAAAAAAGATGAACCAAACAACTTGTAAATGGGTTAAACTAAAACTATGCTCAGGAAAATAAACCTACAAAAGAATATTTGAAATGTTAAATCTCTACGAAGATAGTCTTAACTCCAATTACAGGCGAATTGAATGTGATGGACTTTTGTTCGTAGAATATACATGTATTCCCGACAGCAAGGAGATTTATAGTTTGTGGTCGCCTTATGCGCATCTGGTCTATGTTACTTCAGGAACAAAAACATGGATTACACCAGAAGGTGAATTTCCTACTTCCCAGGGAGATGCTGTTTACTGTAAAAAGGGAGCATGTATTATGAAAAACTTTTATGAATCCGATTTTTGTGCATTAATTTTTTTCTTCCCAAAAACATTTATTCATGAGGTAGTTTTTGAATACCAAATCGATCTAACAAGGATTAGCGAAGAGAGACCGGTTGATTTTCATGTGTTACCAATTAATATTGATATAAATTTAAAACTGTTTTTTGAAACCGTAGCCACTTATTTTTCTCAGGATTTGAGTCCCTCTGTACATCTTTTAAAATTGAAATTTAAGGAATTGGTTCTTCAGATATTAACCACTGATTTTAACACACCACTTAAAAAGTATTTTTTATCGACACTAAAAGAAAGTAAAGAAAACATTGAGTCAGTGATGCGCAAAAACCTGTTGTTCAACCTAACAATTGAAGATTATGCTAAACTCTGTAACAGGAGTCTTTCTTCATTTAAACGGGATTTTAAACAGACTTTTGGAATATCACCACTCCAGTGGCTGATTGAGGAGCGCCTTAAATATGCCAAAACACGACTGCTTACTACCGATGAGAGCATCAACGATATTGCATTTCACTCCGGTTTTGAAACCACTCCGCATTTTATTCGCTCATTCAAGAAGCACTATGGACTATCTCCTTTACGCTTTAGGCGACAGGCATTAACAAGTTAATTATTTCCAGTTAAAAGCCAAATCATCAATTATTTGGACGAATAGGACAACGATGTCTTTTTATCTGCATTTAACTTTGTGGTATTAATTTATTCACCATTTAAAAATTGCAGTTATGAAAAAGACTCTAAGTTCAGTTTACGCACTGATGTGTTATGCAATTGGATTTTTATCGTTGCTATACTGGATAGCTTCAACCGGTAATCTACTCCCCAATGCATCAATTGACGGGCCACCAAGGATAAATACAAATCTGGCTATTCTTAAAAATGCAGGCCTGGTTTTATTGTTTGGGATACAGCATTCTGTAATGGCAAGAAAAAGATTTAAGGTATGGATAACCAGGTATATCCCAACCCATACCGAACGCAGCACTTATGTTTTGGCAACTGGAATTGTACTTTCCCTGTTGGTTTGGCAATGGGAACCCCTAGGCGGGGTTATCTGGCGGGTCAGCAACGATTCAGTATGGTATTCTATTCTTTATGGAATGTTCTTCGCCGGGTGGGGAATTCTTTTTATTACCACCTTCATGATTAATCATTTTGATTTATTCGGTCTCCGCCAGGCTTACCTCTATATGAAAGGTACTCCTTATAAAGATGTGGAATTTAAAGTGGTTGCCTTTTACAAATATTCCCGACATCCATTATACCTTGGAACCTTAATAGGAATATGGTCTACACCCTTAATGACAGTTACTCACCTCTTTTATTCCATCCTGTTAACCGGCTACATTTTAATAGGCCAGTATTATGAAGAAAAAGATCTTGTAAGAACCTTCGGCAAACAGTATTTAAATTACAAAAAATTAACCCCCAGGATAATTCCTGTAAAAATTAGGAGATCAAAAAGATGAAAAAGGCTATACAAACATTGAATATGGATTCGAAAGAATTCCGTACCGCCGGATTTGAACTGGTAGAACAACTTGCCCAATTTTTAGAAGAATTGCCTGCCAAAAAAGTTACGACCGGCGAAAATCCGGCAACAATAAGAGCATTGCTGAATAACCAATCAGTACCAAATGAAGGTACTGAGATTAATGAAGTCCTTAAAGAATCTACCGCTTTACTATTTGAACATTCCTTATTTAACGGACATCCACGCTTCTGGGGCTACATTACTTCGTCAGCAACACCTGTAGGGGCTTTGGCGGATTTAATTATTTCTACCATAAATGCAAATGTTGGGGCATTTGCCTTGTCACCAATTGCTACAGAAATTGAAAAACAAACTGTTCAATGGTTGGCAGAACTTATTGGATATCAGAAAAACTGTGGCGGATTGTTTGTTAGTGGAGGCAACATGGCCAACTTTATTGGTTTTTTAGCCGCCCGGAAAAGCATAATTAAAAGTGATATCCGGAAGGAAGGATTACCCATAATGCTTGCTGATCAAGTTGTTCCTCCCTGGGGCTTGAATCCTGAAAAAAGTCATGGCTTCAAAAAGAAAAAGAAATTTACTGTTTACTGTGCCAAAGGGACACACACCTGGATAGAAAAAGCAACGGATATGTTTGGCCATGGAACGGATTCAATCCGATTAATCGATGTAAACAACCAGGATCAGATGGATGTATTGATATTGCAGAAACAAATAAGAAGCGATCGGCAAAATGGTCATGTTCCATTTTTGGTAGTTGGAAATGCAGGAACTGTTTCTACAGGTGCAATAGACCCTTTGGATGAAATTGCTTCTTTATGCCGTAATGAAAACATATGGTTTCATGTCGATGGTGCTTACGGTGCACCAGCAGCAATGTTACCCGAAACAGCATTACTTTTTAAAGGAATCAACCAAGCAGACTCTATAGCTCTTGATCCGCATAAATGGCTGTATAGCCCTATTGAAGCCGGGTGTATCCTTGTACGCAACGAAAAAAACTTACATGATACATTTAGTTTCAGCCCGGCTTATTATAATTTTAATGGAAATGGCAGCGAAAAACCGTTAAATTATCATGAATATGGAATGCAAAACTCAAGAGGGTTTAAAGCATTTAAAGTCTGGCTTTCATTAAAGTATGTGGGGAAAAAAGGTATCTCCGAAATGATACGCGACAACATTGAACTGGCACAAAAGTTATTTGAGCTTGCACAAAAGACTCCTGAAATACAAGCAGTTTCGCAAAACCTAAGTATTACAACTTTCAGATATGTTCCATTTGATATTGAAGATAATGCTTATCTGAATCTAATTAATGAAAAACTGTTGAACCGCTTACAATCCGGAGGAGAAGTTTTTCTCAGTAATGCTATTGTTAATGAATGCTATTGCCTTCGTGTTTGCATAGTAAACTTCAGAACTTCTTTCTCCGATTTAGAGACTCTTATAAAAATCGTACTTAAGGAAGGATCCATGATTCATGAAGAACTATTGATAAATAATATCTAAAATGCTAAAAATAAATATCAAACTTTTCCAGACTGATTCCTGAAGGTCTGATAAGTTAATTAATGAGAAATAAATAATGAAAAAAGTATTAACGCTATTCGTAACATTGTTGGTGTTTATTTACAGCAACGGGCAAGAACAATCCGAAAGAAATTCATTCACAATCAAATTCGGACCGGAATATATCTTGCGGCAGGATTTAATTTTCTCCCCCTTGATTCATGCGGATCTTTCCTTAGTGAATCTGGCTCTGGAATTCCAAAGAGATGCATTTTATTATCAGAAACTGAACGTTGGATTTGCAACATTCAATCCTGGTATTATAGTGCCTTTCGAATTTACCGAACATGAAAAAATAAAGACAGCTTCGCCACATTACTTTACATTTCTTGATTTAGACTATCTTATAGGTAAGGCAACTTCGACAAATGAAAATCCTTTAATCGTTGGGTTGCTTTTTTCAGCAGATATTCAATTATTGAATTATGTGTACGGAAGAATTGGGAATTTCGGTTATTTATCTTCAATAGGACTGGGAGGCTTTATCAAAAAAACTCTGCGTATTTCTGATAAAAGCAGCTTGATGGGTTCTTCGCAATTGCCTTTGATTAGCTGGCTTGCCCGTTCGCCCTACCTGGTAAACGATGATGAATATATTGAGAACCTCAGTTCCAATTCCGATCTTAAAAGTTTTATGCAATTCCAGAATGACGGAAAATTGAATACCTTAAATCATCTTCAAATTCTTGATTTAGAGGTTAAATATCTGTATAAATTTAGTCACAGGTGGGGAATTGGCGCCGGATATTCGTTTAATTATATTCATTCCGTTCTTCCACGAAACCTGCTTTCCTTTCGCAATTCGATTGACTTATCAGTAAATTTAAAATTTTGAATCATGAGAACCAGAAAAATAACTTTCGTTATTACTACCTTATCCATCTTTTTATTTGGTTGTGAAAAAATGTTTACAGAGCAACCGGCAAATAATCCCGAAGCTGTTTTTGATCATTTATGGGCGTCGTTTAATGCAGAATATGCGCTGTTTGAGGAACGAAATGTATACTGGGATTCACTTTATAATGAATTTCGCCCAATGATAATTCCGGAAACCAATGATGATGAACTTTTCAGTATTTTGTCTGAATTACTGGCATCACTGGATGATGGACATGTGAGTTTAACTGCACCGGGGCGGGAAGTTTTTTTCTCCAATAAATACCGAAGAGAATTGATTGGTGATGAACTTTTCAATATCCCTTTGATAAAGAATTACCTGGAAGAAGGATTTAAAGTCGGAGCTGAAGACAGCTACATCTACGGTAAAATCAAAAATGAAAATATCGCGTATATATTCTTTGATTTTGTAGGTGAAAATTTTATAAAACTAAATGATTTTCTGGCAGAATATGAAAACGCAAATGGGTTTATTGTCGATTTTAGACACAACACAGGTGGAGATTTTACCTATTGTTTATCAGAAATGGGTAGATTGACCAGTCAATCCAGATTTGTTTTTCGAAGTAAAACCAAAAACGGAATAGGGAAGAATGATTTTACACCCTGGAAGGAATGGGACATTAAACCCAAAGAAGAATATATCAACAAACCAATTGTTGTATTAAGTGACAGGTTCACGATCAGCGCCGGAGAACGAGCTGTAATGGCATTTAAAACATTACCAAACGTAACGGTTCTGGGCGATACAACCAACGGAGCCCATGGAACTATGATAGGAAGAGAACTGGCAAACGGCTGGTTTTACTCACTCGTTCCTCAGAAAGTTGAAATGTTTGATGGAATATCGTATGAAGGAATTGGTTTGGCACCTGACGTGTACATTCAAAATACATCTGCAGATATTTCAGCAGGTTCTGATAAAGTGTTGGAACTGGCAATTGATAAGTTGAGATGATGGAATAAGGAATAATTTTCATCTTTGATAATAGTAGTCTTGAATGGTGTTAATTCACACCAAACTTTCCCAAATTAGGTTGCAACTTCCGGCTGTCATGGGAGCACCTTTAAAAAAGAATTAGCGTTATATGAATTTTTCATGTAACGCTTTTTTGTTTTGAAGACTTCGAGTTTTTGAAATAGCCATTATTTGTCCTGGCAATGACCTGATGCAGCAACAATCATTACAGTTATTTTTTCATTATCAATGAAATAACAAGCCGGTGCTTTATAGTATACTTCCGGAGAAAAGTCTTTATATCCGTATCCCAGAGGCTTTTATGTATCAATATCCAGACCTGTTCTTAAAATTACAATTAGGTCTCGCTAAACTCTGGGAGATCTGTATTTCCTTATTTTTACAATGATAAAATGAACGATTTGATACTGTGGCTTGTAATAATTAATAAGAAAATGTAAACATTATGAATATAGATAAATTCAGAAACTTACGCTATAGGTTAATGGAAAATGGGAGTTGGCCAATGAAATATATGTTCAAATTTATTTCGCCAAACCGGGATGGTAAGGTGGATAAAATAAAGGCCTTGCTTCCGGAAACAGGTATAATAACATTTAAGCATACTTCTAATTTAAACCATGTATCGATTACCTGTATTGCACTGATGGACTCCGCTGATCAAATAATTGAGATAACAGAAAAGGTGGATAAAATTGAAGGGGTAATTGTGTTGTAATGAAGACAAGAGACTTTCTACAAACAAAGGTAGTAGTATGTTTTGAATTTGTATTTGAATAAATTATTGGCTTAACTTCTGTCCTTGAAGTCTTTAATTTTACTTTGATGAAATGATGGATATTACGTTTATTGGCATGTTGAGTTTCGCTTTATAAAAATAACTATCGAGATACTAATATGAATCTTCTACAGGCCACCAGGTAACATCATCAATTCCACGAACAACCTGATATTCTTCTATCTTTATCTGGATGAGTGCTAAATCCCCTGAGCTCAGAAAATTCACCAGATCCGGATGCCTTTCCAGATGAGCATGCATAGCATCCTCCAACTCTGAAATCCCAATCTCCTGGGCATTACCAAAACCGGTAAGAGCGAATCCTTTCTGCTGATTGGAACTGTCCAACTCTTCCCCTTGAATAAGAACTGCAACTCTGCCGTTATGAAGAATGTTTTCGAACTTCCGGGTATTGCGATACGTAGCAAAAATTATTTGCCGGAAACCCTGAATCGGTGTAATTGCTATCAAACTTACATGCGGCTGCCCATTAGCCTCTGTAGCCAGAACTGCCAGCCGGCAATTTTTTAGTATGTCCTCAATGTATTTTCTTAATTGAACTGGATTGTTCATGTCTGCTTCAACAAAATGACGTTTATAAAGTTATGGATAAACCCACTACTGCATAATTGAACAGTGAGAAATTATAAACCTCATCATTATCAGCCCCTCCTTCGAGTATTCTGTAACCCGTCCTTAAAGCAACCTTGTCGGTTAGTTTATAGGTTAAAGCAAGCAAAACATCTTCAGCTCTTCCCTGAGGGGCAGCCAAAGCATCGCCCTCGAGAAGCAGACCAAATTTCTCATTCATTAACCAGTTTAACCTGAAATTTATAATCGGTACAAATCCCACATTTGTCTTGTTTGCTGATAAACCATCACCTTTAAGGGCAATTTCAGCATCTCTGATTTTTGCAGTAAAGCCAAGCCCAAATTCAAATCTGGGTTTCTTCACAAAATCATACCGATAAGTAATGCGGTATGAGTTAAAGGTATAAGATGCATCGAATGACGTATTGGCTGGAAAAGCTATTCCCTCAAAATCAATTGGAAAAGTTGCTGTACCATCTGATTTAACCGTAAGCGGAGCATATAAAACAGAAACAGTATGTCTCGACTTTATCGTATAGCCAGCTCTCAACCGATAAAAAACAGCCGGTATGGCATTCAGATCATCAGTGAGTGAGAATAAGGTTCCTGCGTCGCCCGGAATCCTGACATTGTTATAACCTGCTATTAC
>JAWLGR010000013.1:129045-144263 GCA_041684965.1 Mariniphaga sp. | reverse complement strand
AGTCCAAATATTGCTTCCGGTACTCGTATAAGAAGAGGATATATCAACCCAATCAGTTGAGCCATCTACTTTAATCTGCACTTTTCCATAATCGTATGAACTAATATTATACCAGTGCCAAAAACGTAAACGGGGATTTTCCGATGCTGATGGAACCGTAAATGAAGTATGCCTAATTAGTCTGCTTTGTACAATTGCTGAATAATTCCCTCCCAAAACAGTAGCAGCACATTTATCACCAGCGTAGGCTGCATTTGGCCCGCTGGTTGGTTCACCTACCTCCCAAGTACCGGCATCTACGTGCCAGTTCGCAGTCCAGTCGCCTTCAAAGTTTTCACTCCAAAGTATAGTTTCTGTATTTGCTTGAGTAAATACCACCGTTATTAATAAAAATACGATTGTTAAAGTAAAAATTTTGTTCATGATTTTGATGTTTAGTTTATTCTTCTGAAGTTATTTTTCTGTTTTTCAGGTAATTGCCTTCTATATCAAAAAAGCTGTTAGAAATAGCCTTTCTTATAATTCGCCTTCCCCTATTTAGGCATTACTATAAAATCTATCAATGCACCTTTAAAATTCCCATGCACCCAATTAAATGTTTGTTTTCCGGCAGGCTTCTCCATCCACCGGGAAAACTTTACTTAACTTTATTTGGTAATGGTTATTTGATCCAAATAGCATTTATACTGATAAATTCCGTTTAAATGCCATTTAAAGGTACGCGTACCAGGAGTGACGGGAAAAAGAGCTTGACGCCAACCAGATGCATCCATTGGGAAGTTGGCGATTTTTATATCATCAATATAAAAATCTAACGATGGAGATGGGCTATACTGAGTTGTATTTAGCAGATATTTGAAACTAATTTGACCTGCAGTTGAAAGTGAAATTGTAAATAACGCATCACATGACTGCCCAGTTAACGATTTTAGAGAATAGCTTCCATCGAAGGCATTTTCATTTGAAACCGACCATGTGCCAGTCCAATTTAATGGCATCATTCCTGCTTCAAAGCTCTGATAATAGGCAGCATCTGAAGTTGTGAAGGTTTTTTGTTCACCATACCCGGTACCTATTTCGTTAGTTGCATAAGCTTTTAAATAGTAGATTGTGCTAGGGCTGGCTTTTGTTATGGCAGCGCTAAAAGAAGCAGACGTAGCTGTACTTGTTGTTTTTTCATTGGTTATGGTTGGATTTGGGGTATCGCTCCAACAAATTCCCCGGGCTGAGATTGTTCCACCACCTGAAGAAGAAATAGAACCTCCGGAAACGGCACCCATCGCAGAAATATCGGTAATGTTTTTTGTCGTTAAAACGGGTAATGTTTTTTCGGTGGTTAATGTGACCATATTGCCATAACCAGTTCCGGCGCTGTTAGTTGCATAAGCTCTTACATAATAAGTGCCAGGTATAAGTCCATCTATTTGACTCCGGAATTCACCAGTATCAGTACCGTCGTTAGTTTTGCTGTCAGAAATTGTAGGATTTTGGTGGTCACTCCAACACACACCACGAGCTGTTACTTCACCACCACCGGTTGCTGTAACATTTCCGCCCGATGTTGCTGCATTTGCAGTTATATTGGTTGCTGCAGCAGTGGTTACAGTTGGGAAAACAACATTCAGAATGGTTTTAAATGTAACCTGATTTCCATAAGCAGTTCCTGCACTATTGGTTGCATACGCCCGCACATAATATGTTGTATTTGAAACAAGGTTTGTCAAAGTACTGTTAAAAGTTCCAATGCCAGAGCCATCATTGGTTTTACTATCAGTAGTAGTTGGATTTTGATTAGTACCCCAACAAATACCACGGACAGTTATATTACTAAATCCGGTTGCAACAATGTTTCCTCCAGATTTGGCACCAGTTTGCAAAACATCAGTAACGGCGCTTGTCGTCACCATTGGTAAAGCATAACCGGGTTCTCCCCAATTGGGCATGCCGTTATCAAGCCGCAAAGTTTGGCCATTGATACCTTTTTGCAGGACCTGCCAGGCAGTTCCGTTATAAAATAAGACATCCCCGGTTTGTAGCGCAGTTGAAGTTGTTACAAAATTTGGTTTATCCAATAAATCAGTAAAACTACCTGATGTTGCAATGGCAGCAAAATTTGGTTTATCGGTTAAATCGAGCCAACTGCCACTAAAACCGTTACCGGCTTTATTTGCATACAATGCATAAGGCACCGAAAGCAACTGACTGGTTCCCATTTCAACATAAGAGCCGCTGTTGCTCCCGTCAAATTCTATTTTTATAAAGTAATTATCATTTCCCCAGTCAATTAATGAAAATAAACCGGATACAACAGTACCATTCCCAATCTCCAGATTAACAAGTCCAAATTCATTGGACATTTTGGAATGTGTTTCACTGTAAACAGCAACACCATCTGAACTGGATTGCAGGATGGATATCCGGAATCCAACGTTTTGGTTTTTTATCACCTCCCCGGAACTGTTTCTTACAACCGTCTGGTATTTTATCATTTCCGGTGCCTGGGCAAAAAGCAGGTGTAAACCAAATACAAACAGCAGAAGAAGTAAAAAAATGGTTTTCATGATGACTATTTTTAATTGGTTAATTTTTGGATTTTAAAACTCTGTTGAATCTGGTTTTTTGTATTCATCACCCTTAACAGATAAACACTCCCGGGGTAACCCGACATATCAATTTGTATTCTGTTGCTGCTGTACTTATTAACAAGCAATACTCTCCCCTGGGCATCAAACAGTTCAATCCGGATGGAATTATCAGGCACGGCGGTGTATTCAGCAACTATGTTTATCAAATCAGTAAACGGATTTGGATAAACTTTAACTGAAAAACCTTCCCCGGTGAATTCTTCCAAAGATGTAATGAGAAACATACTTTGCTGAAATCCCTGGGTTAAGATAATTTCAGTTGCTTGGAAGGTTTCCGTTATACATTCGCCCAGCGTCCAGCTTAAAGAATAATCAGCGGAAGTAAAATAATTACCTGACGTTGGAATTACATCGTAATCATTTGATTGGGAATAAGCCTGAAAATACCAAACGAATAATAAAATCAGGGTTAAATGCTTTTTCATACCCATTGATTTTGAAAGGTTGTTTTATGCTGCATTAAAATAGCCATTAATGAAATACGGATGCTACCAATCCAATAAACAGGTCGGGTTAAACTATATTCACGGTTAGTTATATGATAACCGGGAACGATACCTTCAAAAAACCGGTGGCAGGCAGATTATTCAGAATAAATCACAATTATTCCAAAAAAAGGTTTCGGGTGAATTAACTTATTCAGGTTTCCTGAAGAGATGCAGAAAAGCATGTTTATGAGATCCACTCAATGAGCAACGTAAATTTTCTGAAAGAAATATTTCCTCATGATTGCTGTAACCTGCAACATGATGAATATTCACAATGAAAGAATGGTGAACCCGCATAAACTGATCGGAGGGAAGCAATTCTTCATAGAATTTCAGATTTTTTGCACTGCAAATGATTTTCCCCCCTGAAATGTAAAAGTTGGTGCAATAGGTACTGGCTTCGCAATAAATGATGTCTGATAATTTTATAACATCAAATCCTTTACGGTGATAAATTATCAGATTGTTGGAAGGTTGATTCAAAACTTCATGTCTGTTGTCTGAAACTTGAGTATTTTCATAAAAATTTTCAAGCATTAATTTACAATGAACTTTATTCACTGCTTTAACAAGCTCTACTTTCTTAATCGGTTTTATGAGGTAATCAGTTGCGGCAAAATGAAATGCTTCCAGGGCATAATCAGGGCTGTGGGAAATAAAAATAATTTTAAAATCAATGATATCAAACATTTTAAGCAGTTCAAATCCAATATCTTCTTTTTCCTTTACATCAATGAAAACTAAATGAGGTTTATTAACTGTAATGGATTTATAGGCTGTATCAATAGTTTTGCAGTTTTCAAGTATTTCTATTTCAGGACAATTTTTCACAATTAGGCTTAAAAGTTTCATTCCCGATAGATTATCGTTATCCAGAATGATGCTTTTAATTTTTAGATAAATCATTATTCAGATGTTAGTTTTTCCGGGTAATTTCTTTTTCGTTTTTTGTAAAAACTTATTTTATTAAAATTACAAAAAAAATCCTTTAACCTGTGTTACTTTCAAATAATTAGATGTATAATGATCCGTTAAATATACATTTCCTGATTCAAAACATACAAAATCCAGGCTATTCCAAATGGATGAGGAACAGGCAGAACTCAATTAAATTATCCACAATAATTTTTAGGTATCCCAATGCTGAAAACAAGAAAATTACCTTGATGACCTTCTTCTACCTCATAAAATATTTTATCATTGTTTCATAAAATTGAGAACCCTGATTTAATTGAGCATATAAACAGAGTCGGGGTTGTTTTTTATAAGAGAGAATAAAGTCTTTTGACTAATAAGGTAAATTGACGGTGAGCTGTAAAGTCGTTTATCTTTCTGCAGCTTCCGGATAAAGCACAGTATAAAAAGCACTGCACCCGGCGGGTCACTGTTCAGGGTGCTGGAGAAGCAGAGAAAATTGGTATCCTAATAAGACCAAATCTCACAAACTTTCCTGAAGTTATTCTTTTATTTCAGGATAGGCTTCATGCCAGGCCCCCCAGCCACCTTTAACCGATTTTACATTTTTATAACCCAGCTGCATCAGGGCTTTTGCGGACAGGGCACCGCGTGCTCCGGTGCCGCAGTATACAATAATGCGATCGTCCTTTTGTGGAGGATTTTTACCGGCGGGTTCCCATGTTTCTTCCTGGCCTATTCTAAATTCAAGAACCCCGCGTGGTATATTAACTGCTCCGGGAACGGCACCTTCATTGTGTTCTGCTGCTGTACGGACATCAATAATGACAATATCATCGCGTGTGTAAGTATTTTTAAATGCTTCAACCGGAATTTCCGTAATTACTTCTTTAGCAGCAGCTACCATCTGTTCAGGAGTTTCGTAAATAGTCAGTTTTTTGTTATTCTGCCCGTCTGCCTGGTACGATGCAAATACAACAAACACCACTATAACTGCCAATAATTTGTTAAAACTTCTATTGTAATCCATGTTTTAATATTAATTGTATTTGTTTTTAATATCAATACAACCCAGTTTAAAATAAATTGTTTTATGAACTGATCTGCAGAAGTGTTATTAAAGATGAATTCAAAATCAGATAAAATATGCACCTAATTTTCAACCAGGCTATTTATGGTAATTATTGACACAGGCTATACAAGAGTGAAAAGAGAATTTATTCTTTGTATAAATACTGACAAACGAGTTCTGTCCGATAAAATAACTTCACTGTTAAATAAAAAAATAACCAAACATAGGTAAATAAAAAAAATAGCATAAGAAGAACTGGCATGATTGCAAAAAAAAAATAATACAACTAAACTTTCAGAAAATTAATACAATAAACTATTTTTTTTCTTCTATTGAAACCCATATTCCATAATTGGGACATATTTTCATTGTTTAATATTAAAAATGTTCTGAACTTTTGTTCCTGAATTCCTGATGACTCAAATGTCATCCAGGACTCTGCCCATATCATTCATTAGGAAGCTAATTTATTGATAGAATCTCTCCGGTATTTTTTCCCGGAATTCTTCCTGTAAACGCTATTGGAAGAAACTACCCGTTTCTGCAACTGTTAACTTTAAACTTTAAAACCATGGATACCAGCTGACTTTTATCATTAAGCCTAAACAACCCCGGGCGCATTCTATTTTGAAATAAACCTTCCATAAATCATAATTATGAATTAAAAAATATAATTATGAAACTTCACGTAACAAAACACATTAGAAATTATTTTTTGGCAACAGCAGCCTTCTTAATCCTGGGCACCACATTGAAAGCGCAGGATGTTGCATCAGCTCAATGGCCTTTCTCAGAAGACGATGTATTAATCACCACTGATAACATTACAGCAACCGGACCCGTTAAAGGTCCTAAAATTGACTTATTCGAATACAAAGATGCCCTAAAGGCATATATCGTACGCCCGGATTCAAAAGACATGTATGGCCCTGACAGTTATATACAATTCGAAATAACTCCCGGACCCAATCTACATCTTTTCATCAATCATGTGTCTTTAACTCATAATGTGATTGACAATCTGGACACTCCGGCTCAGTTAATAATGTGGCATTCGACTTCAACAGAAATTCCAACATTTAAACAATTTGAACCCGGATTTGATAGTCCGAGCAACATAATTACGACGACCTTTCCTGATGTTATTTTAGTAAAGGAAGGCAAAACAGTGTATATAAGAATATATTTTACCTTTAAGGTAAGCACAACCTCCTATTTGAGATTATATGACTTTTCAGTCAGTGGTTACACAACTTCATCCCAATTGCCAATAGCAACCATAAGTTATGAAAATAGCAGCTTCTGCACCGGAGAGGGTACTGCAGAGGTAGAATTTGAAGGCCAGTCAGGAGGTACATTTTCTTCTTCCCCCGGGTTGGTAATCGATCCGTCAACGGGAAGCATTGATTTGACAAACAGTCTGCCGGGCGATTATGTAGTATCCTATTCATTTTTTGATGAAGTTGCTGCCACAACCGATATCACCCTTTTTCAACCGCCAGAATGCACCATTTCAGGAAGAGAGGGTCCGGTAAGACCGTCATCAGAATTAACGTTTTCAGCCCCGGACGGGATGTTGCTTTATTCATGGTCGGTTACGGGTGCTACAATTTCAGGCAACAATAATGATCAGACAGTAACTGTGAGGGCCGGAGCAGAAAACGGTTCTTTCACCTTGTCATTAACAGTAGAAGATGATAACGGATGTACCGCCACCTGCAGCACGGAAATAGATGTGGATGAAACCCTTGGAGGGCTTCCAACTGCCAGGCTTACCGGCACTCAATCTGTTTGTACCGGAGGCAGTGCTGACCTGGTCGTAAATTTAACCGGAGAGGCACCCTGGACATTTACATGGACAGATGGGGTTAACGACTTCACAGTGCCGGAAACCTCCGATCCTCAGCATGTAATTACAGTTTTTCCAACAGAAAACACCACATACAGCCTTAAAGGTACCGTTACCGATGGCAGCGGCGATTTGAACGATGCAACCGGTGCGGCCAGAGTTTACTTTGGCCCGGTTACCACCGCACCTGCAATTTTTGCCTGTCCGAATACTACAGTTGAAGTGCCCGTCACAGTAGAATTATTCCGCGAAGTACGTGACATATCACTTCGATTGAAATACGACCCCAATGTCATGATCTATCAGGACTTTGAAAACGGAGACATAGCATTTGGTGAAGAAGATACCGATGCCATTCAGGTAAGTGATATCGCATACGAAGATTTTCGACTGATAACCATTTCTAAATTCTCAGATGAAAATTTACCAACACTGCCGGATAATGCTGAACTACTCAGGTTGAAATTTGATTACATCGGTGGAAATACAGAATTGGAATGGATCGATTCGCCGGATGATTCATGGTGCAGCTACAGTTTTATGAGTGCTTTTGATGAAACAGGATTTGAAACAGAAGCTTTCTGTGATGTACCGACAGAAGCTTATTACATTGACGGATCAGTGAAGCAATTGATTGTTTCCGGAACGGATGTAAAACCAATAGCAGATGTCAGCACTGTTACCGCAACTCCGGTTATCATTCCTGTTTCTGTTACTTATCCCGATCTTGAAGCTCAGGGCATTTCCACTAAGATACTGACCAATGCAAGACTAAGTTATAACGGTACAGGATACTTCCCTGCAGGAGCCCGTATTTATAAAGTAACGTGTAATGACATTTCTGTACTTTCATCTCCTTTTGATATTGGAGAAAAAAACGAAGTGCTGTTGAGTGAAATACTTGAAACAGCAGCGTCATCATTAATAAATTACAGCAGCCAGACGGTAAGCTGGGAATTTTATATCGACGGATTCACTTCTCCGGTTAACTTGCCCGTAACATTTGAAACTTTGGCCTATACTGATTTAAATGGATGTGTAATTGTTCTGGATACTGAATCGTTTAATGTAACATTTGCCGATGCAACACTTGTAGTGACAGAATCCGTTGCAGTTTGTGGCACAGATCCTTTGCAGTTTACAGCCGAAATCGGATATCCTGCTATCAGCAATCTGAATACTGCAATCAGGGCGGATGCTAAAATAACCGTAACAAATGAATTCCCTGAAGGAACAATTATTGAATGGAATTACAACAGCAGTATAAATGGAAGTTATACACTTCCAGCCAATGCATCTGAAATAATGTTGTCAACCCTGGTTGACACAGATCCCAGTCCGTTGCAGGGGCATTCCGGAGCGGACTTATGGGCTTTTGAAATCAGCAATACAGGCCTGATGACGGACAATGAAGTAACCATTGAGGCCGTTGCACTGCTTGACGGAGAATATTATACGTATTCTGAAGATTATATTCATTTAACTGTCAATCCGCTTCCGGAAGTTATTGAGGTCAGCATTCAGACATCAACCGATGAAAGCACATGGGCAGCTGCAACCGGCACTCTTTCTTCCGGATACTATATGTGTGCTGACCCGGCAGAAGAATTTCATTACTTTGCCATTGAAGCATTAACCGTTTCATCAGAGTTAAGTAGTGATTTTGAAAAGAATGCATTCTATCTTGATGTAACTTCAGTACCAGCGGGATTCTATGAATACTGGGATGCTCAGGGAGTAAATGCCGGTGCCGCCGATGGATGGCAAGCTGTAATGATGGATATAATCAGCGGACTGGAGCCTATGTTTTATATCCGCTTCGATGGCACTGACTACAAACTCATCGATGGCCTGCAGTATCAATACAGCAATGCGGAAGGAAACCTGCGCATTAATGGCGATTATCCTGCAGGAAGTTACAGGTTCAGCGGATCCGTAACCGATGTGAACGGTTGTATTTCTGAGGAAATTGAAGTAATGCTGAATCTGAGTTCTGCATCGGTTATTACTTGTCCGGCTGACATTGAAGTAAACAATGATCCCGGTGTATGCGGTGCAGTGGTATCTTTTGAAGCCACAGCCAGCGGCAGTCCTGCACCGGTTATTACCTATACCCTGGATGATGGCACTCCAATTGAACCGGGCCATTTCTTCCCTGTGGGAACTGAAACGGTAACTGCAACGGCCGTCAATGACTTCAAAACTGTTTCCTGCACATTTGATGTTACAGTAATTGACAATGAAGCACCGGTAATTGACTGTCCTGTAAGTGGAAACCTGGATGTTTTAAAGAACAGTTCAGCTACTTATGTGCACAGCGGAGAAGAGTGGGATGCATCAGCAACAGATAATTGTTCAGTGGAGAATCTATCTTATACATTGTCCGGAGCAACCAGCGGTACAGGTACAAGCCTGGATGGCATTGCCTTTAACATGGGTACAACCACAGTAACCTGGAATGCAGCCGATGCTGCAGTCAATGTAAGCGGGTGTTCCTATACTGTAACGGTCACGGGAGTTGATGTATCCGGAACCTTAAAATATTACAATAAAACGGGCACACCGCTTGATGATGCAACGGTTACTTTTTTGGAACCTGAAACCGGGGATGTTGTTGCAACAACCAAAACGAATATCGACGGCCACTATTCGTTTGCCAGTCTTAGCCCGGGCACATACAATGTAACAATTTTTACCGATAAGCCAATGCGCAGCATCAATTCCACAGATGCAGGCCAGGTGAATTCCTGGAGTATAGCGCAATCAGAATATATATGGCCCACAATCGAAAAGATACGTTTCCTGGCAGGAAATGTAAATGAAGACGATTATGTTGATGCAGGAGATGCAGGAATAATTCAGAATTATTTCCTTACACTTGGCACGGAGGTTGAATTTGACAAACCCTGGGAATTCTGGAAAGCAGACGATCCTGTTTCAACACAACCTCAGACGGAAAATGTGTTGCAGGTAGAAATTCCGGCAGAATCAGAAGGTGCAATTCAACATTTCTACGGGTTGGTAAGCGGAGATTTTGACCGCAGCAATGTCCCGGCTGCCGGCTCCATGAAGTCGCTGTTGCTTAAATCAGCACGGACAGACGAAAGCTCTGTTACGCTGATAAGGGGAGACACTTTATTTGCCGATGCAGATGGAACAATTGAACTTCCGGTTCGTGCCGTCTCAGCCATGCAGGTAGGAGCTATTTCCCTGATATTTGATTTTCCGACTGACCGGTTGCAGGTGCTGGAAGTGTTTCTGAAAGATAACCAACACCAGGCTGCAGGATACAATGTAATGAACAACATGCTGATTATTGGCTGGAACTCGGTGAATCCAATTGCGATGGAAGCCGGTGAACCCATATTCACACTGCGCCTGAAAATGATTGGGGAGAATACAGATAAGCCTGTCTATCTGCAACTGGTGCCTGACCCGCTAAACGAACTGGCAGATGAAAATATGATTGCAATGGATAATGCCTCCCTGATTGTTGACGGCTTGTCGATGAAGGAAACCGTTACAGGAACAGAGATAACCGGCAGTGCAGATTTAAACCTGGAATGTTATCCCAATCCTTTTGACGCTATTTCTACTATCAGATATTCTCTTCCTGAAACCGGGCAGGTTAACCTGGAGCTAACAGGACTGACCGGAACCAGGATAAGCATCCTAAAAAACGAACAGCAACCGGCAGGCGAACACATTACCCGCTTTAACGGGGCCCATCTGGTTCCGGGAATTTATAATATTACTCTTAGATTAACAGACAAAAACGGACAGATAAAAGTGACAACAACTACACTGGTTAAATTCTGACAGGACATGTTCAGAGAACAGGGATATCTTCCCTGTTCTCTGTCATAAAAATTCAAACAGCCATTTTTTTAATTACTATGAAATGCATAACTGCTTTAGTTTCTATCCTTCTGATTATTGCCATACTGGATTTTAAGTTACAGGATGCTCCTGTTTTTACAGCAGAATCCGTTTCATCATCGGAGTCAACTGCAATCCTGTCTGTTACAGCAAACGATTTCAGCAACATAGCCAGCGGCAATTTAAAGATTCTGTATGATACTGCAATAGCAATCCCTGCAGCAGTCACCAAAGGACCTGGCCTGACAGGCACATTTGACTACAACCTAAAAGATCCGGGAGTAGTAAGAATAGGATGGTTCACCTATCCGGCAGTCTCCTTAACCGATGGATCGGTAATTTTCAACATCCGGTTCAATAAGGTAAGTGCCGGCACTTCAGAGGTAAGCTTCGACAGAGCAGTGAGTGATTTCGACTGCCGCTTTTATAACGGCTCACATGAAAAGCTCTTCGATGAACCATTCAGTAAGTATTATATTCCCGGTACGCTTACTTTTCATGAGCGCACCGCACCGGTTGTCACAGCCCCTTCCTTCACTGCAGCATCAATCGGGAACATAGATGTCCCAATCACAGTAACAGGTTTTAAGAATGTCGGGGCTGTATCGTTAAAACTGGAGTACGATCCGGTTGTGCTAAACTTTAATTCAGCTGACAACACCGGCGGGTTCCCGGGAATGATAATAGATAACCCCACTCCGGGCACCCTTGCTGTCAGTGGAGCTACAAACAGCCCGGATGGATACAGTTTACCCGATGAAACTGTTTTCTTTAGACTGAACTTCACCTGGCTGGGGGGTACAACAGATTTAAAATGGATTGATGACGGCAGGTCGTGTGAATTTGCAGGCCCTTTGTCAGCCTATATTTACGCTGACACCCCCCAACAGGCATATTACATTAACGGCACGGTGGGGCCACTCCCTGCCCCTGCTGCACCGTCGGTGAACCTGATTCATCCATCGTGTGAGGTTGCTGCCGGGACAATAGAAATAACGGCTCCCCTTGGCGAAGAATACATGTACAGTCTCGACGGCACCAGCTACCAGTCTTCCCCTGTATTCACAGGCCTGACCAGTGGCAGTTATAGTGTAATGGTAAAAAACAGTACCGGATGCATCTCCCCTGCCACGACGGCTGTCATTAAGGAACAGCCGCTGGCTCCGGCATGCCCGGTTATTAAAGTGACAGATGCCACTTGTGAAGATAGCGGCAGTGCAGACATCACCAACTACAACCCTGCTTATATCTATACCTTCTCTCCTGCAGGCCCGTCAGCAGAAGCCGGTGGTGAAGTTACCGGACTTGAACCCGGCCGGCCCTACACGGTAACAGCATACAGTACCGGGGGGTGTGTCAGTGCGCCATCAGAAGCTTTCAGTATAGAAGATGCCCTGGAAGCACCCATGCCGGAAATTACTCCAGACGGCCCGGTGGAATTGTATGCAGGAGAAAGCATCCTGCTTACAGCCGGTGAAGGAGAAAGCTACCTGTGGTCAACAGGAGAAACAAGCCAAAATATTGTTGTTGCAGCCGCAGGTGAATATACGGTTGAAGTAACTTATAAAAACGGATGCAGCGCTACGTCCGCCCCGGTAACCGTAACCCTATCACCGACACCAAATGGTGTAATTTCAATTGAATTTTCTCCTGACAGCCCCGTTGAAGTAAATCACCCGGTTAACCTGACCGTTTTTTACAAATGCAGCCTGCCTGCCGATATTACTGTAAAATGGGATGATGAAACAACCGAAACCTTTCCGGATGTATCCAGTGGTGTATTGAATGCAACACATGTTTATCAGGAATCAGGAATTTATACCATTACCGTTGAAGCAACCGATGCATTCGGCAATACTTCTGCACCGGAAGAAAAAACAGTTGTAGTGTACAATCCGGCCGGCGGTTTTATAACAGGAGGCGGTTGGTTTATCTCCATACCGGATGCAGTAAAGGGTTTTCCAGAGGAATCGGGTTCCGGTATTAAAAAATCGAAACAGGCAAAAAACTTCCACCAGGTAAGCCATTCCGAACAGAAAGCACATTTTAGTTTTGCTGTAAAATATCAAAAAGGGAAAACCATTCCTGCCGGCAATGTGCAATTTCATTTAGAAGAATGTGATTTTAAATTTTCAGGCACAACCATCGACTGGATGATAATAAGTGGACGCACCCACGCCCGGATACAAGGTTCAGGCACACTAAACGGATCAGGAAACTATGGTTTTTTAATTACTGCTACCGACGGATTGAAAAGCAGCGGTGATGAAATCAGAATAAAAATTTGGGATAAAGATGATAACAATGCGGTTCTGTATGACAACCTTACGGAAACAAATATTACAGGTTCCATTGTGATACACACACAGGCAAACAAGTCGGCTGCTTTACCCGGACAACCTGTGAAACAGGTAAACAGCAAGGTTGAATTGAAGGTTTACCCCAATCCTTTTTCTGAATATTTACGAATTGAATTCCGTTCTCCGGAATCAGCCAATGCCTGCCTGGACATTTATGACATAGATGGCCGGTTGATAAAAAGCCTGCTTAAGGATTCCGTAGAAGCCGGCCTGCTCTATCAGGCAGATTTTTGGCCTGAAAACCGGACAAGAAAAGTATATCTGTACAAGCTAATAATCGGCAACCGCACGTATTCCGGGAAAGTATTATACAATAAGCAATAATGTACCTGTTTTCTGTTTAGTGGGATTTTGTGAATTTAGTGTTTTAGTGGTAAAAAAAAAGAGTTTAACCACAAAAGCACCAATGGCACCAATAAATACAGTAAAATTCTTATTTAGTGGAATTTAGTGAATTTAGTGTTTTAGTGGTAAAAAAAAGAGAGAGTTTAACCACTAAAACACAAATGACACCAATACATACAGTAAAATTCTTGTTTGGTAAATTTCGTGATTTTAGTGGTTTAGTGGTAAAAAAAAGGAAGCTTAACCACTAAAGCACGAACATTTTCCCCCTGCGACAAAAGTTTTCCCCCAGTGGGACACCGAACTATTGACTTGTATTGAAAAATGTCAGAACTTGTTGGACTATTTACATTTGGCATGGTTTTTAACCTAAACCCAAATTGAACTATGACGACTTTACATTATTTTTTTCATATAAACTGTCTGCCTGCAATAGCAGGTACAAATACCGGCACCGGATGCCGGCATACAATACACTATTTATATTTGTCAAACCCTAAAACTAAATATTTATGATTAAAACCGGATAATTAATTGCCCATTAAACAAACCCTTTCTTATTTCTGAAAAACAGCCTTCCATTAATCGCATTCACGTTTAAAAAATTCATTGGATTTTAATTTTAAACCAGATACGATTATGGAGAAACAAATTTTACTTAAATTAAAAAAATTGAGCCTTTTGGTTCCGCTCACGGCGTTGTTTATGCTGCTGAGCGTGATGAGTTATGCACAGGCCACTGTGTGGACCGATAAAGATGACTATGCACCTGGAGAAATCGCCTATATTTCAGGGGCAGGATGGTGGGCAAATGAAGTGGTGGACATTGTGATTTACAGTGCCTTCAACGATACCTATTATATGAATACCACTGCTGATGGTGGAGGAAAATTCAGTAATCTGGAATTTCCCATAGAAATTAACCACCTTGGAGAAGAATTTCTTTTAGTTGCTACCGGGCTTTCTTCCGATCTGACAGCATCCACAACTTTTACGGATGCTCCAGAGTTAAACTCAATTGATCCAATTTCGGGTCCAACAACAGGTGGTACTTTGGTTACTTTAACAGGAAAAGGTTTTCTTTCCAATGCATATTCCATAACTGTGATTTTTGGGACTGCATCTCCAGTTATTGCAACAAGGGAATCTAATACAGAAATAACTGCAATTACACCTGCTCAACCTGAAGGTATTGTTGACGTATCGGTAACAGTTGTTGCACCGGGAGGAGGAAATTCTGGCACTGCTACATTAACCAATGCTTTTACATATGAAAAAGTAACTCAAACTATCACTTTCGGAGCTTTGGCAACTAAAACTTATGGTGATGACGATTTTAATTTAACAGCTACTGCAACCAGTGGTTTGGATGTTACTTACACCAGTAGCAATACCGAAGTTGCGACCATTTCTGGAAATACTGTTACAATAGTTGGTGCTGGTGAAACGACCATCACTGCCAGCCAGGCTGGTGATGATTATTATTCTGCTGCAGAAGATGTTGAGCAAACGTTGACGGTAAATAAACTTGACCTTCAGGTGACGGCCGTAGCAGATGACATCACTTACGGGGATGAAGCGCCAGCGGTAACTGTTCAGTACAGCGGATTTGTAAGCACCGATGGTCCTGCAGACCTGGACGATGTTGGGTTTGATTTGGGAACA
>JAWLGR010000013.1:0-128945 GCA_041684965.1 Mariniphaga sp. | reverse complement strand
GACTACTCACAGTTTGACCCGGTTGGAACCTACAATACAACAATTGCAATAGGTACAGCTTCGGATAATAATTACGATTTCACTCCGCTGCTGACAAGCCAGTTCCAAGTTGGTAAACTTGCTCTGCAGGTTACTGCTGTGACCCCGGACATCACCTACGGTGACCCGGAACCAACTCCAACTGTTCAGTACAGCGGATTTGTAAGCACCGATGGTCCTGCAGACCTGGACGATGTTGGGTTTGATTTGGGAACAGACTACTCACAGTTTGACCCGGTTGGAACCTACAATACAACAATTGCAATAGGTACAGCTTCGGATAATAATTACGATTTCACTCCGCTGCTGACAAGCACTTTTGAGGTGGGTAAGAAACAGTTAACTATTATAGCCAATAGCGATACAAAATTCTGTGGGCAGACATACGTATTTGACGGTTCAGAATTTACCACTGCAGGTTTAGTTAATAATGATGTAGTAACATCAGCAACAATAACCAGTGATGGAGCCCCGGCTATAGCATCCCAGGATGATTCACCGTATGTTATCAACATCAGTAATGCTGTTGGAACAGGTTTGGAGAATTATAACATTACCTATATACCTGGCAGCCTCACTATCCTCGGCATCACCATCGACGCTTCGGCCAGCAGCACTCCGGTAAACATCAATGCTACTTCTGTTACATTGAGCGCTACCGTTTCGCCCGCAGAAGAAGGCGTGCTGGTGAATTTTTACCTGGATGAAGATTGGGAAGGTGATGGAGTTACTGATGAGAATGGTACAGCAACATTAGATGTGGATGTTTACGGTAACCTTGAAGTAAACGTTTACAAAATAACTGCTGTAGCCGGTAATGGCTGTCATGAAGACATAGCTTACATGCCGGTTTACGATCCGGATGGTGGTTTTGTAACAGGCGGTGGCTGGATAAACTCTCCGGCAGGCGCTTATGTTGCCGACCTAGCTGCTATTGGCAAAGCCAACTTCGGCTTCAATGCCAAGTACAAAAAAGGAAAATCGGATGTGGATGGCAATACTGAATTCCAGTTCAAGGCAGGCAACCTGAACTTCAAGAGCCAGATGCACGAACCGGGATCACTGGTAATATCCGGCAAAAAAGCTACTTACCGTGGTGAAGGTACGATTAACGGAGAGCCGGGATACAAGTTTGTTCTTGTAGCCATCGACGGTGACTGGAACGGAAACAGCGATCCGGATGAATTCCGCATCAAAATCTCCACAATCAACGGAAGCCTAGTTTACGATAATGGACTGGGAGCTGATGAAAATGGAGATGCAGCCACCATCCTTGGCGACAACGGCAGAGGCGGCGGCTCGATTGTGATCCACGAGGTGAAAGCCGCTCCGGGAAGAAACAAATCGGCTGAAATCTCCTTACCTGAAACGCCGGCTGTTGCAGCTTCGATGTTCAAAGCCTACCCCAATCCATTTACCGACAGGCTTAATTTCGAATTTGTACCGGCAGCGGATGCTCAGGCCCGTATTGACATGTTCGACATGACCGGCCGCCTGGTTCAGACTGTATTCAACCAGCAGGTGAAAGCCGGAGTAATGTACAATGCCGGGTTTAAACCCGAAGCAGAAGTGGGAGGAACTTATATCTACCGCATGATCCTTGGAAACAACGTACAAAATGGAAAGGTGGTCTATACAAGATAACCCTAAAGAGAAGAATTAATCTATGGGAACGAAGCGTGTTCCGGCAGTTGCCGGGATGCGCTTTTTCTTTTTGAAGGGATTCCATCCTTACTGCTCTTCAAATACCGTAAGCAGAAATTTATGAATGTGCTGTTTGGAACAGATGGGAATCTTTAAACCATGAAAACGCTTCTTAAGGAATAAGGATTCCATCCGTGTTGGCAGCAAAACATAAGGATGGAATCCTTGTAATTATAAAATCAGTTTTTCTTATCAGATCAGTTGGAACGCCTGACAAAAAAAGAACCGTTGGTGACAGTCATGTCGGGTTGCCCGGCTGCCAGCAGCTTGCCATGAAAAGTACCCTTTACAGAAGTAGCTGTCATCTCGGTAATCACAACCGTGGCATCCACATTTGGCCCGCCTCCTGAGCTGAACAATACTCCCGAACTTTTTTCAGTATAACTGATGATTACCCCTGCCGCACCACCATATCCGCTATAGGTACCCTCAGTAATAGGAGCGTTGTTATGAATCTGAAGTCCTACATTCGAACTAACATCGTTAGCTCCGCCGATAGTGCCGGTGTATATATCGCCGGAATGCCCGAATCCAGCAATAAGTATCAGTTGATTGTTGAACTCAACCGGTTCCCCGTTCGCTGTAAAGCGGATATAATAAACACTCTCCTCATCTTTCCCGCACGATGAGAGCAGGATAACTGCCAGAAAGAGTATAACCGGCAATAAATAAAAGAATCTTAGTTTCATTTTTTTTAATTTAAATAGTTAATAACTGTCATCGGAATTCGCCCTTTTTTAACATTTTCTATTTTATTAAGTACAATACACTTGTATTCAACTAATTTAAAACATTTTGAAATAATAATTAATATAAAAAAAGATATTTTTGTATTAATAATAGCACTTTAAGTTTTGGACGTTCTGTTACTTCACCTCCCTGTGTTCGCTGTTCTCTTTTGCATCGAAGGAAATACATGATAAACATTAATTTAAGCAACTTTTAATGCCATTAATAAGTATCTGGCCAATTTTGGTGCAACATACCAGATAAAAATTCCTTCCGGCAGCTAAACCTTTTATCAACTGGAAGGGTTACTAGTACAGAAACCCTTAAAAATTCACAAAATGAAAATAATTCTACTTGCATTTTTTCTAACGGCCGTTGGGTTCATAACAATCAATGCCCAGATTGCTGACACACCTGCAGCTGACACATTGGTTGTTTTTGAAAGCCAGGCTGACACCACCGGATGGGAACTTTTTGCAAATGGCACCTCTCCGGCTGATGACGATGTAATAGTAGTTACAAACCCGGATGCAACGGGTTTAAATCCGACGGACAGTGTTCTTCAGTTTACAGTAAATGCTGATGCCGATCCATGGGCAAGTATAGTAAACAATGTGCGGTTTGGTGGCGACAGTGCCATAACAATTACCCAAGAGAACCACATTATGACCATGATGGTTTATAAAAGCAAAATAAGCAATGTGGGACTTAAACTTGAAGGGGAGATAAATCTGGGACTCGACCTTGAAATTCTGGTGCCAAACACTCTTATAGATGAATGGGAAGTGCTCACCTTCGATTTTTCTGATGCCATTGGCAGTACTTATGAAGCACTGGCTATTTATCCTGATTTCTCTGAAGACCGGGAAGAAGGTACTGTTGTTTACCTCGACAACATAGTATTTGGAGAAGAAGTTTCTACTTCGGCCCGACTTCCGGAAGAACTTGGATTAAAAGTTTATCCGAACCCGGTACTCGACAAGCTGTATGTGCAACATCCCGGCATAACCGGCTACAGCATATCCAACAGTCTGGGGCAACTGGTTGAAAAATCGGTTTTCGGGGCCACAAACTTCAAAACAATTGAAGTTAGCAAACTGAAATCAGGAATTCATTTTATTACAGTACAGTCAAAAGACGGAATACAAACAACCCGGTTTATTAAAAAATAATGGAATGATTTATTAATCACCTACTAAGGAAAAACAGCAAGAGCTGTCTGCATAATAGTGCAGGCAGCTTTTTTATTATCCGGAAGGCTTCTGTTTTTTCTCGAAATTGTTGTGCTAAATTCCGAAAACTGCATGAAACCTGACGTTCCGGCTGTCTGATAATGAAAAAAAAGGCAGTTCCAAAAATGGAAAAACGAGACAAATCAAAAATTATGCCTTTAAATTATTCAAGTAACTGCTCCATATCTTATCCTTATATATAATATACTGAAAACCTGCCATGTAAAGGATTTTTCACTTTTGATTCATAAAGCACCAACCTGAAAATAACATGTGCTTTTTACTTATGTATAAAGCCTTGATTTTTTCCCGTAGAGGGACATTCCAGTAGCTCATAATTGCCTGAAATAGTATAATTTAACATCGTTATTTACAAACCAAAGTAAACAACGCTTTTAATAACCTTAAAAATTAAAAAGATGAAAAGAAATTTTTTCTTAATGGGAACACTGATCCTGTTTGTTGTCAGTGGCATTTTCTGGAGCTGCCAGAAAGAAGAAATTATGAACCCTGAAGATGGTTTCATGAAAAAAGGTAAAGTAGTTGCAATGGAATCAACAAATGACCTAACCTGGGAAGCCGGGGTTTGTGCTGGTGAAGAACATCAATTTTGTCTGGAATTTCCCCAGGACTATTTGCCAAATGGAAATACCACAAATACGAATGTCAATGTTCAAATATGGAATCCTGAACTTGGTGATGAGGGAGATTGGGAACAAATCTTTCAGGGTAATTTCGGCTCAGGACCTCAGTGTTTTGATTATGAATTTCCTGAAGCAGGAACATACATTCTGCAGTATAAAATTGGTGGCGGTGGATTTTCTGAAAAATCTGTGGAGGTAAAAAATTGTTTTTGCAGTTATGAAATGACGGGTGCAGTTGTATGTGACGGGTTCAATCGTACAGCTACATTTACATATACTCCGGAAGAAGATGGCTGGCTAAAAATACAGGGAGGTTTAACCAGATGGGCAACCAATGTTGAATATGAATTTTCCGGATATGAAAATTTAAATTCAAATGCCAGCGTAGGCGGTTGGGAAGGACCTGTTAGTGCATGCACAGAATATACATTCATTGTAAACTGGGAATACGTAAAAACGAATGGACAAAATGAGAGAACATCAGAAGACGGGAATGTAATTGGTGACTGGACTGCAGAACTGTTGGATGCAAAAAATGGTAATCTTATTAAGCTATTAGTTGTTGATGAAATGCTTTGTGGTGATGCTTTATATGGGTATGATCCCAATGAAGTTGTAGAATAAACATTTAAAATTCTATTTTAAAAAGGCTGTCATTTTATGACAGCCTTTTCTTTTAACCGATGAATCTAAAGCAGGGAAAGTAAGAAGAATGATTTTCCACAATAATTTCCAATTCCGATATAAATTGCATCCTCCCTGAAATTACATTTAGCATGATAGATGCACGATCGAAAATCGCGCCACCCATCCGGAACAGGCATAAAGACTAAGGGAGCATTTACAGCCAGCTACAGGCGCTCATTTCCGCACACCATTTAAAATCCCGAAATAGGCAGGCTTCCTCCTCAGTTCGTGGTCAAAGAGTGCAGGCCAGTCAGGAGCATCCGGTGAGGGCAAAGAGGTATTGCGATCGCTGAAACCCAACACGGTAATACCAAATTGCTGGTTCTCCGGTATTATATTGCGGTACATTTCGGCTACGTGCTGATACATCTTACCTTGTTCAGTGGCCATATCGCTTGTTAATTCCCGGGATACCTTTCGGCCGGTCCGGTTAAATAGAATCTGAACTTCTGAAAGATATACTTTCAGTCGTGTATCTGCAGCTTTATTGAGCATAATGGCAATCATTTCCAGCGGAGAATCTGTGTACAGGTGCATCTGCAAACCAATCCCCGTAACAGGCACGCCCCTGTTTTCCAGTTGGCTTACCAGGCTGATGAGCGCATTCAACTTCAATGTATCAGTTTCGGGAAAGAAACCATTAATAAAAAGCTCAGCGCGGGGATCGGCTTTACGGGCGAAGACAAATGCCTGGTCTACATAAGATTCGCCCAGAACGCTGTACCACAAGTTATTACTGAAATTGCCACTGCTGTCGGCTATGGGTTCACTTACTACGTTCCATCCGGTTACCACATCCCTGTATCGCTCCACATAAGTTGTAATGTATTCCTGCAAAAAAGAGGACAACGAAGCGCTGTCGTGTTTCTCCTCTTTCAACCAGCCGGGATTGGAGGCATGCCCTGACAGTGCATGACCGAACATCTGCAGGTTGTTTTTCATAGAAAAAGCAGCCACTGTGTCCAGGCGGTCCCACCGGAATTCATAGGGTTTAGGCATTAAACTGTCCATTTGCATTTCGGTTACAGGAGTAATACGATTGAACTCAGATACAATCAGAGAATTTACAGAATCACCCGTTGTCAGCTGTCCGTAAGTAACAACAGTACCAACAGGAAAGGAAGCTGCATTCTTTAGCGAAATCCCGTTCTTCTTCAATAAATCAGGGGCACATGACCAAATTGTCAGAAAAAGTAATATCATTGCCAGCCGGCTTCTCATATATTATCAGATTAACATTCATTATAAAGATAATAAAAATCTGCATGCCGGTGATGAATTAAATGGTCTGTATAAATAACAACTGGACCATTAAATGATTTTATATACAAGCAACAACAAGATGTCCATATTTTTTTGTAGTATTGAGATGTTGTTAAACCGGTATTACGATGAAAACCATAGACAATACTTTTCCCACACTTCTTCTTTTCCCTGCTATTTTAATTAGCACATTATCGTGCGGCAATTTGGAGAAAGAAGCTGAGCCCCCCAATGTTTTAATGATTTGCATTGATGATTTGAATGACTGGCTGGGGTGTATGAACGGTCATCCCAATGCGATTACACCAAACATCGACCGTTTGGCAGCCGGTGGTGTCCTGTTTATGAATGCCCATTGCCAGGCTCCGTTGTGCGGCCCGTCACGTGCGTCAGTAATGACAGGATTACGGCCTTCGACCACCGGTATCTACGGGATGATTGATGACGACAAAATAACGCTGGACAATCCGGTTACTGAAGAGATCATTTTTCTGCCACAGTATTTCAGGAACAATGGTTATCACACGATGGGGATTGGGAAAATATTTCATCAGCATGCACCCGACGGAGCTTTTGATGAATCGGGAGGAAGAGTGCGGGGGTTTGGTCCCACACCGAAAGAACGTTTTGTATGGTCAGGCCGACCAGGCAAAGAGGGGTATGAAGGAACCAGTACGGATTGGGGTGCATATCCTGCTGCAGATTCGTTAATGCCCGATTACCAGTCAGTTCAATGGGCCATTGAACGGTTGAACCGGGAATACAAACAGCCTTTTTTTCTGGCTGTAGGGTTCCTGCGCCCTCACGTGCCATGGTATGTGCCTCAGAAATGGTTCGATTTGCACCCTCTTGAATCCATAAAGGAACCACCATACTTCAAAGAAGATCTGGATGATCTGCCTGCCATTGTAAGAGAGATTGACGATTTGCCCATGATGCCCTCCACTGAGTGGGCAATAGAAAGCGGAGAGTGGCCAAAGATGATACAAGCCTACCTGGCATGTATATCTTTTGTTGACCATTATGTAGGTGAATTATTGGATGCACTTGAAAAAAGCAACCATTCGGATAACACAATTATTTTACTCTGGAGCGATCATGGCTACCGTATGGGAGAAAAAGGGACTTTTGCAAAACATTGCCTTTGGGAGGCAGGAACGAAAGCACCATTAATAATTGCCGGGCCGGGCATTCAAAAAAACAAAAAAGTTGAATCACCTGCCGAAATGTTGTCAATCTATCCAACTCTGCTGGAGTTGTGCAACCTGGAACCCTATGCAGAAAATGAAGGAATTAGTTTGGTCCCTGTATTGAAAGGTACAGATAATTCTGTGCAGGGATATGCATTAACCACTTATGGCTGGGGGAACCATAGCATTCGCACCAAAAACCAAAGGTACATCCGGTACAATGACGGGTCGGAAGAATTTTATGACCATACAAACGATCCAAATGAGTGGTACAACCTGGTGTCAACCGGTAATACAGTAAACATTACGAAAGAGTTAAGAAGGTTTCTGCCGGAAACAGACAAGCCTTATGCAAAACATTCATACTATAACTTCAATCCGTATTTTGCCAACGATAAAATTAAACATTCCCAATAAAGCCGCCTGACCGGGAAAAAATCAGTATTAAAACAATATTTAACAGATGGCACAAATTTCTCTTAGGCTTAAGAACATTTTTATCAAAAGGGTGAAAACAGCATGGTTAATAATAAGCAGAAAGTTTCGGGCGCCTATTTTATAACTAAACAAGGGAGGTACAGTTGAACTTAATTGTTTATAATTATACATCCATTTAAATAACAATACCTTAGCTGATAGCACAATCTATTTCACAACCCAAAGAAATGCATTCTATTTTTTCATTGTATTTCTTATATTTGTAAAAACCAAGGTTTGTTTTAACAGGAAACTTATGAGCGAAAACGGAAATGGAACTGTACTTTACTGGGAAAACTTTCTGGCAGGCGACAAGGAAGCTTTTGCATATATTTACAGTATGCATGTGGAATCCATGTACCGCTACGGCACTAAGTTGTGCAACGATGAAAATCTGGTTAAAGATGCCATCCAGGAAATCTTTCTTGAACTTTTTCTCAAGCGGCATAAAAATAAAACCAATCCCGGAAACCTTCGATATTACCTTATACTGGCCTTAAAACACAATCTGATAAAAAAACTCAAACGAAACCGCAGACAGATTGAAGGGGAAGACAGCAACCTGGTATTTGAACCGGAGTACAGCATTGAAAATATAATAATTGAAAATGAAACGGAGGCTGAAATAAACCACCGTATCCATAACCTGCTTCAAAAACTTCCTGCAAAACAAAAAGAAGTTTTGTACTTACGATTTAACGAATCGATGGAGTATTCTGAAATTGCACAGTTATTAAATATATCTGTTAAATCTGCTCATAAGCAGGTATACCGGGCATTAAAATCTATAAGGAAAAAGATTGAAAATCAGAAAATAGTGGTATTATTCACTGCAGGTGGTACAAGAGGAAAGCAGGAACTGTTTTAGTAAGTTAGCAACAAATACAACTTTTAAAAAAGTTTTGTTCTTTACTACCAAAAAATATCAAATACCCTCATTCCCGCACAAATTAATTCACCAGAAAAGATCAACGCTTTTAGCACAGAGAAAAAAATTTGCAAAATAATGCAAAATTGAAGTCCATATTTCCCATGCTCGAGTCCTTTTATACCAGAACAATCAGGTCTAAATGAAAAATATCCGAAAATATCTTGAAGATAAGCGGTTTATCCAGTGGGTATTCAGCACCAGTCATGAGTTGGATGAGTGGTGGAAAACATTTGAAGATAACAATCCTGAGGAAAAACAAAACCTTCAACTGGCAAAAAGAATACTACAAAAGCTCCGCACCTCAGACAAAGCACTTTCAGAAGATGAAAAAATTCTCCTTTTTACCCAAATACTAACCCGCATTGAAAAAAAGCAGCATGGCAGCAAGTCCCGTAAAATAATTACCGGATTCATGAAGTATGCTGCAGTTGCCCTTATTTTCTTTTCTATTGGAGCCTTGTTTTTTTATCAAAAGAACAACTTTAACCCGGCATTTTACCCACAGGGATTTTCGGAATTGAATTACCCTGATCAGGCAATCCTTAAGCGACCGGGAGGTGAAGATATCCTGCTTGATGAGAAAAACTCCCGGATTGAACACCGGCAGGATGGCCAACTGGTAATAAACAACCATATTTTGGAAGCAGTTTCTGCAAAAGATAAAGGGGTGCCCGAAATTAACCAATTGATGATTCCCTATGGAAAAACTTCAGAGGTTATCCTTCCGGATGGCACAAAGGTATGGCTTAATGCAGGTAGCCGGTTGATTTATCCCGATGGATTCAGGGATAAAGTAAGGGAGGTTTTTTTAGTAGGTGAAGCATATTTTGAAGTAACACCACAGGATAACCAACCATTTATCGTGCAAACTACCGACATACGGATAAGGGTTTTGGGTACCAGCTTTAATATCTCTGCCTATGCTTCGGATCATGTTATCGAAACAGTTTTAACCGAGGGCAAAGTCAGAATTGAACAAAACAATTCAGGATTTTTTACTGAAACTACAGAGATAAAACCTGGAAATCTTGCTGCCTTTAATAAAACCGATCGCACAACCAGGATAAAGGAGGTTGATGTGCAGAACTACACTCTCTGGAAAGATGGCTTGCTTAAATTTGAAAGCACGGATCTCAGCCGTATTGTAAAAAGACTGGAACGTTATTACAACATACGTTTTAATTACGACAATCCCTTTTTGGGAGGAATAAAAATTTCCGGAAAGCTTGAGCTAACCGAAAGCCGTGAATCGATACTTGATAACATTGCTACGGTAGCTTCAGTAAAAATTACCGGGATAGATGAAGGATATTATAAAATAAGCAGATAAAAAAAACCGGAAGGTGTTGCAGCACCGGCCGGTTTCAACGTGTTAAATTTTAATAGTATGTAACTTAACAAGTTCAAAAGTATGAAAAAAAAGCGAGTATGGTTTTCTCCCGGGGGAGATAATCAAAAACTAAGACAAAAATTTAGAAAGATGAAACTTACATTCATTTTTTCAATGCTGGTACTGCTTTCTTTCGGAAATGGCTTTTCTCAGGCTAAAGTCTCCATTCATTTGGAAAAAGCAAGCATTCAGCAAGTGATGGACATTCTTGAAAACCAGACCGGACATGTATTTTTATACAAGGATGGTATTTTGGACATGAATCAAAAGTACTCATTTGATTATTCAGATGAACCCTTCGAGGAGGTTTTAAAAGGAGTTTGTGAAACTGCCGGGGTTGATTATGAAATCCGAAGCAACAGGCAAATCCTGTTAAAGGAGAAAGTCAGGGAGGTATTGATGTCAAGAGCAGTTCAACAACAGCAAACTGTAACAGGAGTGGTAACCGATCAGCGGGGGCAGTCAATGCCAGGTGTTACAGTTGTAGTAAAGGGCACTACAACTGGAACGGTGACCGATGCTGAAGGGCGTTTTAAACTTGACGTACCGGCCGGAAGGGACATTCTGCAATTCTCTTTCGTAGGAATGAGAACACAGGAAATAAGCCTTGAAGGCAGATCGACAATCACGGTAGCTATGGATGAAGAGACCATTGGTATGGATGAGATTATAGTTGTTGGATACGGCACCCAGAAAAAGGCGAATCTGACCGGCTCACTGGAGGTTGTTTCAGGAGATGATCTTGCCAGCAGACCTGCTGCCCAAACGTCTCAGCTCCTGCAAGGCCAGTCACCCAGCATGTTAATCACTATGGGATTAAGAGGTGCAGAACCGGGAGCCGGACAAAAAATACAGGTAAGGGGTATCGGTTCAATTACCGGAGATGCCTCACCTCTTGTTCTGGTCGACGGAGTGGAGATGGACATGAACCTGGTGGACCCCTCATCGATTGAAAACATTACGATATTGAAAGATGCGTCAGCATCGGCAGTATATGGTTCGCGGGCAGCATTCGGTGTAATCCTGATTCAGACCAAAAGAGGTTCCGACAGGCCTATGAGGTTATCATACAGCAATATTACTTCTGCCAATGTCCCCTATTATGTTCCTGACATGCTTGACTCCTACACGTATGCCACCATGTTTAACCAGGCAAATGCCAATGCCGGACTGGGACCTGTGTTTGGGCCCGAACAAATGGAAAGAATCAAAGGATACATGGAAGGCACTTACCCTTATCCATACAACCCTGAGCAACCACCATTCAGCCAGTGGAGGGGAAGATGGGATGGCAATGCCAATATTAACTGGCCCCAATTGTATTTCAAGGATTATTCCATTCAGCAAAAACATAATATAAATCTTGAAGGCGGAGATGAAAAAAACCAGTATTACGCAACAATCGGATACCAGGATCAACCGGGCGTGATGACATGGGGAAATGACCGCTATCAAAGATATAACATACTTGCCAATGTTTCCTCTCAGGTAAACGACTGGGCACGGTTCGATTTCAGTGGCAGATTTGCACGTACCGAAAGGGACTATCCCAACGGAGGTGTCTGGAATGACCGGAGCGGTTACTGGATGCACATTAACATTCTGTGGCCTACCATGCCCCAGTACAATATCGACGGAACACTGCACAATCCCATACAGGTAGCATTAATGGATGGTGGCAGAATTCTGACCAATAACAACAATGCCCGGTTCTCTATAGGAACTGAACTGGAACCTGTTACAGGCTGGAAAACCAATGTCCGTTATAACTACACCTACAGGGCGGGAACAACTACAAACACTCTGTTTCCGGTACCTGTTCATATAGCTGACGGATCAATGGGAAATATAGGATTTCCGCAGACCGGATTAAGAGAAGAGCTGCGAACAGGTCATTATTCAGTGTTTACTGCCTATTCCCAATTCGAAAAATCGATTCAGAATCATTATTTCTCAGTCATGGCAGGTTTTGAACAGGACTATGAATTTAACCGGAATATGTATGGTGAGGGTTCTGAACTGATATCAGTAGAAGTTCCTTCTATCAGCACTGCCCTTGGTACCAAGGTTGTGGATGATGTTATTAATCACTGGGCCACCCAGGGAATCTTTGGACGGGTAAACTATAACTTTAATGAAAAATATTTATTAGAGGTCAGCGCCCGTTACGATGGCTCCTCAAGATTTGAAAAGGGACAACGATGGGGTTTTTTCCCATCGGCATCAGTTGGTTATACCATTTCAAGGGAAAACTTCTGGGCAGCTGTTGAACCTGTTGTGCAGCTGTTAAAAATTCGTGCTTCTTATGGTTCACTCGGCAACCAGACAATTATTGGAAGCCGGATTGTACGTTCAGGACAGGCATTTTCGGAAGTGCTCGACCCGAATGTTGCCAACTACCTATACCTTGAAGAAATTCCAATTACCCAAAGGTTAGGCCGGATTATTGATGGTGTTCGTCCCAATTATGCCGGTATGCCGGGGATTCGTTCAGAAAACCTTACCTGGGAAACTGTAACTACTGCCAATTTAGGTATTGAAGCAGGTTTCCTTAATAACCGCATGCTACTGGAAGCCGACCTGTACAACAGAGTAACCGACAATATGATGGGACCATCCATTCAGCTTCCTTCGGTTTTAGGTGCAGGTGCCCCTACAGCAAACAATGCCAAACTGGAAACAAAAGGATATGAAATATCACTGAGCTGGAGGGATCGGATTGAAAATTTCGCCTACCATGCAAAAGTTTCGCTGGGTGATTACCAGGCAACCATCCTCGAGTATGTGAATGAAACCCGCAATGTCCACACCTGGTATGCCGGTAAAAAGCATGGCGACGTATGGGGTCTCACAACAGACGGAATAATCCAGCAAGCAGGGGAACCCATTCACGACCAGTCATACTATTATGCTACATGGGGACCGGGAGACATAAAATACGTAGACCTTACGGGTGAAGGTGTAATTGATCCGGGAGAACAAACTCTTGACAACCATGGAGACCTTTCAATTATTGCCAACACCACTCCTAGGTACCTGGTCAGTTTAACTAGTGGTTTTAATTGGGGAAGCTGGGATTTTAACATGTTTTGGCAGGGAATAGGCAGCCAGCCATTTGTACCTCTGCCCGGCTCGGAATTTTACTGGGGGCATGTCAATAATCCAAATTCTGCTATCCTGATAAAGGATTCATACCATCTTGATTACTGGAGACCGGCTGATGAAACAAATTTCCTGGGTCCAAATACCGATTCGTATAAACCAAAGCCTTATTTCTCATCTGAACGGAATAAAAACCTTCAGACGCAAACCAGGTTTATTGACAATGCACGCTATTTTCGCTTAAAAAATCTTCAGATTGGTTATACTTTGCCACAAACTGTTATCGGCAAGTTGCCTATAGAGCACCTAAGGGTATATTTCTCAGGCGAAAACCTGCTGACATTGCAATCACTGCCAAAAGGATATGAACCGGAAAACATGGTTGCATCAGATACCTACATGCGAACATATCCTATTTACCAGATGTATTCATTAGGGCTTAACATATCTTTCTAAAGAATCATTAAAATAAAACATCATGGACTTAAAAAAAATAATAATAAGCTTAATTGGGTTAACCGTAATCTTAACAGCCTGCCAGGAAGACTGGCTGGACAGAGAACCACTGGATCAGGTTACCGAAGCATCCTTCTTTAAAAACGCCAATGACTTTACTGTTTTTGTCAACAGGTTTCATACTTCCACCGGAGGTTCATCGACAGGATGGGGTGATTATCATACTGATGTGCTTATTTCCAGGACTTCCATACCGGAAAGGCTGGGAGGCGTATCAACAATTAATTCAGGCCCGGGGTATAGCTATGGAAACATTCGCCAGGTCAATTATCTTTTGGAACAATCCCGGAAATGGGAAGGTGATTTTGATGAAATCAAACAGGCTGTTGGTGAAGCCCATTACTTCAGGGCATTTTATTACTGGAGGTTATTAAGGGATTTTGGAGATGTACAGTGGATTGATAAAGTATTAACCATGGATTCACCTGAACTATATGGTGAAAGAGATCCCAGAAATGTAGTAGCCGATAATATGATTGCTGATCTGGATACCGCAGCTATGTATCTGAGCGCCGAAAGAGGCGACGGTTATTCACGGTTGCCCAGATGGTTTGCCTTGTTACTGCAATCGAGAGTAGCTCTTTATGAAGGCACCTGGGAGAAATACCACAACGGAACAGTTTTTGGAGTTACGAATGCCAATCCGGATAAATATCTTGCCAAGGCAGCTGCTGCCGCTCTCGAGATAATGAACTCCGGGCTTTATGAGCTCCATTCAACCGGAGACCCGGAAAATGATTATTACAATACATTCAACTGGCGCGACTTCACCAATAACCCGGAAGCCATGAGATGGACAAAAATGGATTTGGCACAGGACATTAATGCCGGCCGTAAATTGTTTTATTTTGCTTACCCTGAAACAAGAGGGTTGACAAAACAGTTCGTTGACCAGTATCTTAGCATCGATGGTCTTCCAATAGCAGTGAGTCCACTTTATCAGGGAGATGAAACCATTGAGGATGAAGTAATGAACAGAGACCCCAGAATGGACCAGACCATTTTCACCAAAGATGATCCTTTATATATTTATGAAGACGGCAGCATTGACTATTATGAAGTAACTTTCAACCGTACTTTCCAGGACATCAGCCACTCGGGAGCCACAGGTTACCATCAGCGTAAAACGTACAATGCTCACCGGATTTACCATCATACCCAGCATGAGGAAACACCAACCTTAAATGACAGGTATGCAGAGGTTCTGCTTAATTATGCCGAAGCAAAAACAGAACTTGGAACGTTAACGCAGGAAGACCTTGATATTTCCATCAACCTGTTAAGAGACAGAGTAGGAATGCCTCATCTGGAACTTGATAACATTACACATGACCCAAACTGGAGGTATCCTGATTTGTCACCCATTGTAAACGAAGTAAGACGTGAGAGGCTTGTGGAGCTGGCATCGGAAGATTTCCGTATGGATGATCTTTTAAGATGGGCTGCCATGAAATATTTAATTGGAGAACGTGGAACCGGAGCAAAAGCCGACCAGTTTCTTCACGATCCAGGATTGCCGGTTACACCCGATGGATATCTGGACGTATTCCAGAATGTTTTTCCAAACGGATATCAGTTTAAGCTGAACCGCGACTATCTGTGGCCTATTCCGGAAAGTCAGCTTACTTTAAATCCTAACCTGGGACAAAATCCCGGCTGGGGAAACAATTAATTAATCAACAGAAGCAGTTTAATAACCCATTATTGAGTTAAAAATCAATGATGGGTTATTAATTTTAATAAATTCGTGAAATTTATTTGTAAAACACCGGAATAAGTATTCATTACAAGAATTCTATGAAAAAAGAACAAGACGCTTCAAAACTAAATCCCTATCAACAATGGGGACTAATCATTTTACGTATAATCATTGGCTGGCATTTCCTGTACGAAGGAATTGTAAAGTTAATGGATCCGGGCTGGTCTGCTGAAAGTTACCTGGTCAATACCCGTGGATTGTTTTCAGGTATTTTTCATACAATGGCGGCTCATCCGGTCATACTGGAAGTTGTAAATTTTTTAAATATTTGGGGGATGTTATTCATCGGACTGGGTTTGTTCCTGGGCATACTTGCACGTACAGCGGTTTTTGCGGGCATTGTACTGTTATTCTTTTACTACATCGCCTATCCTCCATTTATGGGATATAACTTCTTTGCTCCGCAGGAGGGACATTACCTGTTGGTTGATAAAACTTTTATTGAACTTGTAGCATTAGTCCTGCTTGGATTATTCCCTCATACACTCAATATCGGGCTCTGGAGCCTGCTTAAAAAGCTAAAATTCAACCTGCCAATCCCACACTTTTTAAAAACTAAAAATCAACAGGTTGTGCAAGCCGGTGCAGGCAACTCAAGCAGCCGCCGGGAGATGCTTAAAAGTCTGACATTTCTGCCTTTCCTGGGAGGTTTTGGCTGGGCTTTTATTAATGATAAAAAAAATTCCACTCCCGATGGTTTTACGGGGAGCACCATTAAACTGAACCAGCGATCACTGAGTGAAATTGAAGGGAAAATGCCTATGGGTATTTTAGCCAAGGGGAAAAAACCTGTTAGCCGTTTAATTATGGGAACGAATCATTTATCGGGAAATGCACATGCCCGTGATTTAAAATATGCCAGTTCACTTTTTAAAGCCTATAATACTGAAAAGAAAATTATTGAAACCTATATGTTGGCCGAACAGGCTGGCATTAACCTCTTCTTTGCCACTCCCCTGCTCGACCGTTACAGGAAAATGTTTGGAGGGAATTTTCAAACCTGGGTAAATGTGGCCCCAACCAAAGACGATATTTACAGCCAGGTTGACCGGGCAATTGATAAAGGAGTTGACTATATTTTCATACAAGGTGCTGCCTGCGACAGAAGAATTTATGACGGAGAGGTTGATGTAATTGTAAAATGTGTGGATTACATTCGCCAGCAGGGATTTCCTGTTGGCCTTGGGGCACATACCATCCAGGCAATGTTGGCATGCGTGGAGGCAGGAATAGACCCTGATTTTTATTATAAAACCATGCATCACGATCAATACTGGTCAGCTCACCCAAGGGAAAATCGTTATCCTTTCCTGTGGAGTTCCAATATTAGCGATGATCATAATAAATTTCACGACAATATGTGGTGTTTATTTCCTGAAGAAACCGTTGATTTCGTCCAAAAAGCTCAAAAACCGGTTGTAGGATTTAAGGTGCTTGCCGGGGGTGCCCTTCTTCCAAAAGATGGTTTTCAATGGGCTTTTGATAATGGTGCTGATTTTATCGAAGTAGGAATGTTTGATTTCCAAATTGTAGAAAATGTTATTCAAACTGTCGAAAGTGTAAGTAAAGCACAGAGCCGGCAAAGAGCCTGGTTCGGCTAATTTCTTTGTTATTTGGGAAGCTTTTCATATCTTCAGTATCGAAAATAGATAATTTAATCTGACAATGATAATAATGAAAATACAAAAAGGTATTCTCCTTCCTGCTCCGGGGAATTTAAAAATGTTTCTGCTGCTTATTCTCCCGATGTTAATCCTTTCAGCATGTTCATCCGATACCCCGGATAGCAAAGAGAAAATTTATGCATTCAGGAATATCAGTGTAATAGATGCTGTGAACGGGCAGCGGGACGGGCAGGATGTAATTGTAACAGGAAAAAGGATAACACAAACCGGCCGGGCAGGAGAAATTTCAATTCCACGCGGTGCAATGTCAATCGACGGCAGCGGAAAATTTATGATCCCCGGATTATGGGATGCACATGTGCACCTGTCAAACAGCGATGCTGCTATGCCTGAATTATTTCCACTTTTTGTAGCAAACGGGATTTTATATGTTCGCGATACCGGGGCTACCCTCGAATCAATCCTTGATTTAAGGGGAAAAGCCAAAGAAGCATTGGACTCAGAGGGAATGGCTCCCCATATTTTTATTACTGGTCCACACATCGACGGAATGCAGCTCAGTTGGGTTTCATCTGTAAGTGCTGGTACGGTGGAACAAGCCCGGCTCAGGATTGATACCCTTATGAAGGCAGGAGTGAATGAAATAAAAGTGTACGATTTAATTCCACGTGATGTAGCTCTGGAAGTGTTTTCAATTGCAAAGGAACATAATTATCCTTTGTGTGCTCATGTGCCCCTTGCAATGGATGTTGTTGAAGCCTCGAACGCAGGGCTAACGAGTATGGAGCACATGTACAACCTGGAGATGGCGTGTTCGGCAGACTGGGATTCGCTTTTAACAATGCGGCGTCAGATGATTGCTGAGGGAAAAGAAAAATCCGGTCAGTCACTCCGGGAAGGAATATACAGGGCTCAACGCCTGCACTCCTTTCGCACACAAGATAATAATCGCCGCGATACAGTTCTTAACACCCTGGCAAAAAACGGTACCTGGCAGGTACCTACCCTGGTAATAATTGCCCAGGAGGAACACAGGATGTATAACCGGGAAGACTGGAAAAAAACATATCGTTATTTACCGGCATCAATCAGAAACAGATGGGAACAAGAAGCTGCCAGGAAAAGCAGCCAAACTCCGTCCGAAGAAGGATTGGCCCATGCCGGATGGGCGTATGACATGGTAAAAAGATTAGCCGATGCAGGAATTGGAATAATGGCCGGCACCGACATGCCGCTTTCATTTCTTACTCCAGCCTACAGCCTGCATGAAGAACTTGCACTGCTCGTTCAGGCCGGGCTGACTCCCTTGCAGGCCTTAGAGTCTGCAACACTTAAGCCAGCTGAATATTTCGGAATTGAAAACCGGCAGGGAGCAATTGCTGAAGGGATGCTGGCTGATTTGGTAATACTTGATGCAAACCCCCTGGATGACATCCGAAACACCAGCAAAATAAATACCGTTATGACAAACGGACACCTGCATACAAGAGAGGCATTGAATACAATTCTAAATCAATTGGAAAATTCTATGGTAAAGCATCCCGAATAATCAATAAAGTTTTGTACTTTTTAATCGACCAATAAAACTTCTTGTCTATGAAAAAGAACTTATCTCGCCGGAATTTTATACAAACATCCGCCTTAACAGCAGGGTTAACAGGTTTGGGTAGTTTAACTTCCATGGCTTCCCCTGAAAACAAATTATTGTTCTCCAACCAAAACAAATTACCCAGGGAGGTCTGGATTGCCAGTATATCACAAATGGGAATAAATACCGAAACCTCGGAAGAAATGGTGGAAAAAATGCTTCAAATCATGTCGGTTTTAGAGAACTATAATCCTGACATTGTATGCTTACCCGAGGTTTTCCCTACCTCAAATACGAGCAGGAGGTATTCACTGGAGGAAAGTGTGAAGTTGTCTAAAAATGCAATCACCAGGATGTCTGAATATTCCAAAACAAACAACTGCTATATTGTTTGTCCGGTTTATACCGAAGAGAATGGTAAAATTTATAATTCTGCCGTCATCATTAACAGGCAAGGAAAAACAATAGGTGAATACCATAAAATTCACTTAACAGAAGGTGAAATAAGTATGGGACTTGCACCGGGAACCTTATCTCCTCCTGTCTTTCAAACCGATTTTGGTATTATAGGTGTACAAATCTGTTTTGATTTATTATGGGATGATGGTTGGAAAAAGTTAAGGGACCAAAAAGCAGAGATAGTATTTTTGCCATCAGCATTTCCCGGCGGGCAAATGGTAAACGCAAAAGCCTGGCAAAATAAATATGTAGTTGCTACCAGTACAAGAAAACACACCTCAAAAATATGCGATATCAGCGGCACAGAGATAGACAAAACAGGTATTTGGAACTCAAATTTCATTTGTGCCCCCGTTAACCTGGAGAAGGCTATCCTGCACCTATGGCCTTATGTGAGACGGTTTCCTGATATTCATAAAAAATATGGCCGCGATGTGCGGATTACCTTATTTCATGAAGAGGAATGGGCAATTATTGAAAGTCTGTCACCGGATGTAAAGGTAAAAGATATTTTGAAGGAATTTGAACTGAGAACACACGAGGAACATGTCAGGGATGCCACAATTGTACAGGAGAAAGCACGTAAAGAGAATTAGCCATTCAATCAAAATTTTAAACATCTGACAGCCATTTTTAAAAAATAATACGGCATGAAAAAAAATAATTTATTATTCATATTTATAATAGTTGGCTTACTTGCACTCAATTGCACCGGGCCGGTGTTTGAAATTAAGGGAGTTGTTAACGACGGGCTTAATGGCGCTGTTGTTGAAAATGCTGAGGTAGTGTTAAAAGGAACAAATCATTCGACCACAACAGATAAAAATGGAAGCTTTTTATTAAAAGTTCCCACTTCAGATTTGAACGGTATAACAACACAGGAATTAAATGCAACCGTATATTTAAAAAAAGAATCGGATTCCCCTGATTTGATATTAGTTGCAGGCAAGAGCAGATACCAGCCTTTGGAGTACCGCCTGACGAATAAATCAACCGGCCTTACTCTCAATCTGTTACCCGTACCTCCAAGATTTAATGCAAAAGATTATACAGGAAATCACATATCTTTTACAAATCCGTTGGAAGAGGATGTTCAATGGGAAAATATTATAGATGGAGTAAGAAGGTTTTATGAAAAACGAATTAAAACCACTAAGCCTGAAAGGGAGCTGTATTGGGATCGCGACTTGTCCTCTCCCGAAGCTTACAATGCATCTGTAGAACCAAACCGGGCCAGTTTCCGGTCAATTCTTGGTGCAATAGATGAACGGGAACCGGTTTCAATGGAAAAAATTAAGAAAATATCAGAAACCGATGATTATATAATCTATGAAGTGCGCTGGCCGGTACTTAAGGAGGTATTGCCACGTCCTGCCCTTCAGTACTGGCCGGAACTGGATGTTCCCCGCAAAATATTCGGGGAAGGACTAATGCTGGTACCTAAGGGTACCCCGAAAGGGTATGCAATTGCGGTACCTGATGCCGATCAGAATCCTGAAGATTTGACAGGTTTGAGTTTGGGGACAGAGGAAAACTCTCAGTTTGCCAGGCGTTTGGCTGAGAATGGGTTCACCGTGGTGGTACCTGTTATTATTGACAGAACAACCCGCTGGTCGAGAGGTACGAACAGGCCTTCACGATCATGGATTTATTCTCAGGCGCATGAAATGGGACGAACTGTTGCAGGTTACGAAGTACAAAAGATGGAAGCAGTGGTTGACTGGTTTGCAACGCAGGCAGGCAGTGCGGCAAAAATCGGAATTGCCGGATATGGGGAAGGCGGATTGCTTGCATTGTATACTGCTGCCCTTGACACCCGGGTTGATGCAACACTAATAAGTGGCTATTTTGCACCACGTGAAGAAATATGGAAAGAGCCAATTTACCGGAACATCTGGGGCCTGCTGTACGAATTTGGCGATGCCGAACTGGCCAGCATGATTGCTCCCCGATCTCTGGTAGTGGAATACAGCAAAGGACCCGATTATACGGGAGAATTGAATGAAGGAAAAAAAATAGAACCCCCCGGCAGATTATGGACTCCTTACTTCGATGAAATTCAATCGGAATTTGACAGGATTAATACATTAGTCAAACCAGGATTTGGAACAAGAAAACTAATATATAAAAGTACAGGGGCAAGAGTACCATTTGGCTCTGAAAAAGCCGTAAACCAGTTTATGAAAATGCTGGGTCATTCCAGACCTGTGGAACTTTCTGATGAAATACCTGCAGATAACCGTAAAAATTTTGATCCTGCAGCACGCATGGGCAGAATGGTAGAACAGATGGTTGGGCACACCCAACTTCTGTTAAGAGACAGCGAATATGTTCGAAAGGAATTTGATGGAACCATTAAAGACCAGGAAAAATTACGGGAGTTTTTTAAACGGGAATTAACCGGCTGGGTCGACGATGACTTCCTGCCAATGAATGTCAGGACAAAAAAATTTGATGACCAGCCCGGTTACGTATGTTACGATGTATTAATGGATGTATTGCCCGATGTAGAACTATGGGGCATCCTTTGCATTCCAAAAGATATTGAACCGGGAGAAAAGCGGCCGGTAATTGTTCTGCAGCATGGACGTGGCGGCTATCCAACCACTGCCTTAGGTGAGGGGTCAGGGTACTATGAGGTTGGAAGAGTTCTGGCCGATCGTGGTTTCGTGGTATTCACTCCTTTTGGAAACTGGACAGGAGAAACACGGTTTCGATGGATTGATCGCATCGCCAAACCCTCCCGCACCGGACTATGGTCAACAGTGGGCCGCCAGCACCAGCAGCTCATTGGCTGGTTCAAAACCCTGCCATTCGTTGATCCTTCCAGAATTGCAATTTATGGTAAAAGCATTGGCGGACAAGCCGCATCGCTTGTGGCATCGATGATTCCTGAATATGCACTTAGTATTAATTGCGCTTATTTCAATGAAAGTGCCCGGAAAGAATCGTCAATATATTACACTACAAGCTTTGTATATCATGTCGACTCAGAGATGCCTATGTGGAACAGGGGCCATACTTTGGAATATGCCGAAATGGCCAACCGCCTGATATTCCCGCGCCCTTTTATGGTAGAGCATGGCAGACAGGACGGTATCGCATTGCCCGAATGGGTGGAGCATGAATATGCCAAAGTAAAAGAACATTATGAACGGATGGGGAAAGGGGATTTAACGGTACTTGACCTGCATGATGGAGGACATATCATTAACGGGGATGTAAGTTTTCCGTTCCTCCATAAGCACCTGAATTGGCCCGAACCACAAAACCAGGCGTATATACCATGATTGTCTGAATTTTAAAAATATAATATTGAATTTTTATTTTAACAGGAGAAATTATGGAGTATCAATTTGCAATCAAAAATAACAGTGCAGGGAATGTTGTCTTTTTATCGTTTTGTTTTCTTCTTATAGGGTTGAGCAGTTTCAACTCACTGGCGCAAGAAACGATGAACCTTGAATCAGGAAATTATACCTTTAGAGTCCCCGAAGCTTATTTTTTGGAGCGGGAACCTATTCCCGGGTTTTGGGTCACTTCAGTAAATGATGTCAGCGAATTTCTATACAGAAATGTTAAAAAGGGACAGATTAAAGTCATTGGCACTTCTGCCGGCAACAGGCCGGTTCGGGCTGTCTTTTATGGAAAGCCCAGGCAGGATGAAGGCACTACAACATTCTCAGGAGCATTGGGATTCGGTAATGTTGGTGCCTACAGGGGCCCGGACCATGAAAAAGTAGTTTACCTTGGAATGTCGGCAGTCCATGGAGGGGAATTTGAAGGAATTATTGGAACCGTAAACCTTATCTCCGTTCTCGAAACCGGCAAAGATTTGCGGGGGAAAGAATGGCCGGAAATCAACAAAATTGCAGAAAAACTCGACCGCATAATTCTGATTCCAATGGTAAATCCGGATGGCAGGGCACGAATCCCGCTCCGAATGGAACAATACTTTGATACCGACCATACAGTTCATGAATATTTAAATACCGGAGGAAATCCGGACGGTACAATTATTGGCTGGCCCCACATTAAAGAATTTATTCCGCTTGATTTTGGAAAGCCGGTATTTCCCGGGGGGTATCCAAACGATGCCGGTGTTAACATTCAGCACGATGACTTTTTTGGCAAATTACAACCTGAAACACAGGCATTGTTTGATCTTACTGAACTTGAACGCCCCGATTTGATTATCAACATGCATACTGGCGCAATTTATATGAACCTCCACCGTCCATTTTGTGAGCCTGTCCTGTCTCCTGTCTTCGATTCTCTGTATAAACAGATTCATACGCGTTTGGCTTTGGAAGGATTACAATACACCCGGGATCCGGCTATTGAAGCCAATGCCCAACGTGCACCAGCCGGTGTTTTCAATCTTGACGGGGCTTTAAACCTGCACTGCGGTGCATTGAGTGTAGTCGTTGAATCACCAAGCCACAGCTTTGCAGGAAAAAACAGAGCAGGCGAACCTGCCATGCACACTCCTGAAATGCTTCTCGATGCACAACTTTATTGTCACCTGGAAGCAATGAGGTTTTTAGCAGAATCAGGTGGCCGTTCTAAATGGACTCCAGGTAAAAAAAGATAAATCAAAGCACCAGCCTGGTCCCTGTTTGAGGTTGTAAAAAACTAAACCCGAAATTTAATTTTAACAGAATGATCAACAGAAGAAATTTTATAAAGGCAGGCACATTAACTGGCATCGGGCTTTCCATCAGTTCATCTGTTGCTTCAAATACCATGAACTCTGACATCCCTGAAGGCCGAAGGGTAGGTATTATTGGACTGGATACATCACACAGCATTGAATTTACCAAAGCACTTAATGCATCCGATGCAGGAAATACTTTTTTAGGGTTCAGGGTAGTAGCTGCCTACCCCAAAGGCACTCTCGATATAAAACCTACTGTTGACAGAATTGAAAGTTATACCCTTCAAATGAAAAATATGGGGATAGAAATCACCGGGTCAATTGAGGAGGTTATTCAAAAATCGGATGTTATTTTACTCGAAACCAATGACGGCAGGCGCCATCTTGAACAGGTACTACCGGTATTAAAAGCCGGAAAAAGGGTTTTTATCGACAAACCAATGACTGCTTCCCTTTCAGATGCCATGGTGATTTTTAATGCAGCAGAACATTACGGCATCCCTGTTTTCTCTGCATCCTCGTTACGTTATATACAAGGCATGGATGAAATTAAAGGCGGAGAAATTGGCAGTATTATTGGTGCTGAAACCTACAGCCCTGCCCCATTGGAAAAGACACACCCGGACCTGTTCTGGTATGGGATCCATGGTGTAGAGACTCTTTTTACAGCTATGGGAACTGGATGCAAAACAGTGAGCCGGACTTATACCCCCGATACCGATGTGGTAGTTGGAGTCTGGGATGATAACCGGGTGGGCACGAGTCGCGGTATCCGAAGAGGAAAATCAGGTTACGGGGGAATTGTTTTCGGCGAGAAAGGAATTAAAGTATTGGGATCGTACGATGGATACAATCCTCTTCTGGAAGATATTGCCATCTACTTTGAAAGTGGAAAGATACCGGTTCAACCTGATGAAACACTTGAAATACTTGCTTTTATGGAAGCTGCAGATGTCAGTAAAAATTTGGGAGGCAAGCCCGTTTCCATGGATCAGGTAATGGAGAAAGCCCGGAAGGAGAGCAGGAAATATAAATTTTAATTGAGAACAAAAGCTGGTTAATAGTTCTTGATTGTATTATCAAAAATATAACATTAAACTTCAATACTATGAGCGAAAATATAAATAAAACCACACGCCGCGATTTTATAACCCGGACAGGAACATTGGCAGCAGGAATAACTTTGGGAGCAAAAGCTGTAAGTGCAAAAAGTTATTCCAGGATTTCAGGCTCAAATGAGAAAATCCGGGTCGCTTTTATCGGGGTAGGAAATCGTGGCACACAGGTAATGCATGAATTTATGAATGAACCTGACTGCGAGGTAGCAGCGTTGTGTGATGTTTACAAACCCTATTTAATGCGCGACCGCTCAAAAGTAGACCCCCGTTACATTGAAACACGCCCCCGGCAGATTCCTCAGATGGGAGAAAAATTCAGCAATGAAGTGGGCCGATATACCGATTACCGAAAGATGCTTGAAGACAAATCCATTGATGCAGTATACATTGGCACTCCCGATCACTGGCACCCGCTTCAGACTATCGATGCAATAGGAGCAGGCAAGGATGTATTTGTTGAGAAGCCATTAACTAAAAGCATCCATGAAGGCAGGGCTGTAATTAAAGCCTGGGAAAAGAGCAGCCAGGTAGCCGGTGTATGTCTGAACCGGCGGGGATCAGGAACCTATCAGAAACTGGCTCAGGAAGTTCCTGAAGGAAAAATCGGGAAAGTAACATTTGCCGTAAGCAACCATGTATCGAATATGTATCCTAACGGAATTGGCAGAATGAAGCCTGAACGGCCACCAAAGGATTTTGACTGGGATATGTGGCTCGGACCAAAACCCTACAGGCCTTATCAATATAACATCGCACCCTATATGTTCAGATGGTGGGAAGAATACGACAATCAGATACTCAATAACGGAGTCCACTCCCTTGATCTAATCCGTTGGTTGTTAAATGAAAAAGCCCCGGTTGCCATTACCTCTTTGGGAGGGAAATATGCCATTGACGATGACCGTACAATTCCCGATACCATGCAAACAATCTTTGAGTTTCCCTCAGGTGCCATTGCAACATTCACTCAGCTTGAAGCAAGTTCAGGCAGTACACTGAGTGAAGGATTCCTTGAATTGCGTGGAACAAAAGGAACACTTTATATTGCCGGAAACAATGGATATAAAATAGTTCCAACATCGATTGGCCAGTTTCAGTCGTGGGATAAATTAATGGATGGCGAAATTTATGAAGTTGAAAGCTCAGGCAACGGAAAACTTGTTGACGGCAGCTATGCCAATCCGGGAGCAAACCTGGTGCGCAATTTTCTTGATTGCATAAAATCCAGGGAAATGCCAATTGTGTCACTGGAGGATGGCCATCTGTCGACAAATATGGCTCACCTGGCTACCATTTCACTCCATGTAAAACAAACGCTAAAATGGGATGCAGAAAAGGAAATTGTAACCAATTGTGAGGAAGCAAATAAATTGTTGTCATATGAATACAGGGAACCATGGAAATTATAACATTCATTCCTGACATTTGAAACAACCGCAGCTGATGAATTCCTGGGAAAGTCGTATATTCCATATCATAAAATTTTCTTTAACAGCATTCAGATTACAAGTTAAAAAATTACCGGACTAATTAAAAAATAAAACTATGAGCAGTATAAAAGGGAAAAACCGTCGCCGGTTTATAATACAAACAGGCGTTGCCACAGGAGGGATTGTTTTGGGGGCTAATGCAATGACAGCTGCAACCCATAACCGGATTACCGGTGCAAACGAGAAAATCAGGATGGGTTTTATTGGGGTAGGCAACCGGGGTTCACAACTTTTAAATTTGTTTATGCAGCAAAAAGAGGTTGAAGTTGCTGCTTTGTGCGATATTTATGAACCCTACATGAACCGCGATTACAGTAGAGTACATCCCCGTTACCATGAAATCATGGGGGAACGCATTCCAAAAATGGGAGAAAAATTTACTTCCAATCCGAAAACCTATTCCGATTACCGTAAACTGCTTGAAGACAAAACCATTGATGCTGTCTGCATTGCAACTCCTGATCACTGGCATGCCCTCCAGGTAATTGATGCTGTTAATGCGGGCAAAGATGTTTATGTTGAAAAACCGCTGACAGCAACTATAAAAGAAGGCAGGGCAATGATAAACGCCCAAAAGGCCACCAACCGGGTAGTAGCCGTTGGCCTTAACCGCCGTGGTAACAGCGTATATCAAAAACTTGCCAAAAAGATTCCTGCAGGAAAAATAGGCCAGGTATCAGTTGCCCGTGCAACCAGAATAAGCAATATGTATCCCAATGGAATAGGGAAAATGAAACATGAACAGCCCCCAAAAGATTTTGACTGGGATATGTGGATTGGGCCCCGTGCTTTCCGGCCTTATCAGTACAACATCGCCCCGTATATGTTCAGGTGGTGGGGTGACTATTCAACCCAGATGGGGAACTGGGGCGTTCACTATATGGATGCAATTCGCTGGTTAATGGGTGAAACTGCCCCGGCAACCATCAGTGCAATCGGAGGCAACTATATAATCGACCACGATGCCGACATACCTGATACAATGCAGGTAACCTTTGAATTCGCATCAAAAAAGATGATTACTTTTAGTATTTTCGAAGCAACAGGGGGAAGTTACTTTCCTTTTGGTGAACTGGAAATACGTGGTACCAAAGGCAATCTTTACGCAAGTGAAAGAGGTTACCGGATAGTCCCTTCCTCAAATGGACAGTTTCAAAAATGGGATAAACAAATTGAGGCAGAAGAATATACACATAAGAGTCAGATGCTTGAGGATGGAAGCAGCGCCGACAGTACATCGGGATTGATCCGCAATTTTCTGGAATGTATAAAATCCCGCCGGGAGCCTTTATGTACGCTCGAAGATGGTCATCAATCCACTAATTTTGCCCATTTGGCGAATATAGCCCTTGCAACGGGCAAAACACTTCACTGGGATGAAAAAAATGAAGTGTTCACAAATAGTCCGGAAGCTAACAACCTGTTGCATTATGAATACCGTAAACCATGGAAACTTAAGGGAGTATAAAATATTCTGAATAACCAAATACAGAGAAAGCTGTTTTTTTTCAGAATAACTACAGTTGCTTCTGTAAATTAAAAGTTAAAACTGGCATTACTAACTTGAACGGATATGCACGATAAAGCCTGTTAAATCCTGATAATGCTGAATGTGTTTGAAATTTAGATACTACCCATAATTTTCGATGGGACCATTTCTTTAAAACTAAAAGGCTTAAAATGTCTAAAAATCAATTTCATGTGTAATAACTACATTCATTTATCACGTTTTAAAGAAATTTAAATTACCTGCCTTATATTAAATACTCTTCCTCATCTTTTTCCTCCGGAATTCCATTTGTGTATTCCATTCTCCCGGATACTCAAGTTGAAAATACAAGAAAATGAAACAGGCAATAAAAATGTAATTTCTTAACCATCAACCTTTATTGCACAATAATCCGGAATTAATTTTTCTATACTCCTTTTGCACACTAAATTCTTTGTTTCATTATTTCCAGAGAAAAATCCTGATAGTACAAAGGTCTTTATAAACTCGCATTAAACTCACAACAAACTCGCAACAAATTCGCGATTTACCGAATTTGTTCCGAATTTGTTCCGAGTTTACTATGAATATGGAACGAGGTTATCTTTTATTCACTTTTTAATTCAGTTGTGTTTCTTATATTTGTTGATGGTTCTTCAGTTAAAAGCCATTGAAAGTTTATCTGCTTAAATATCAGGTTATGAAATCCTATGTACTTTTTCCATCAGTATTGCTGTTATTTACCTCCTGCCAGTCGGGGGAGCCAATTCCAAAAAAGCCCAATATTATATACATACTGGCCGATGATTTGGGGTACAGCGATTTGGGCAGCTATGGCCAGAAAGCAATAGAAACGCCTAATATTGATAAACTGGCTGCAAACGGCATGTTATTTACCCAACACTATTCAAGTGCACCTGTTTGTGCCCCGGCACGTTGCATGTTACTAACCGGACTACATGCAGGCCATGCACAGATCAGAAGCAACGATGAAATGGCTGAGCGCGGGAATGTCTGGGATTTTGAAGCCGCAGCAAATGATCCAAACCTGGAAGGCCAGCGTCCGATGAAGCCCGGAACACAAACCATTGGAACCCTGCTGCAACAGGCCGGTTATAAAACCGGGATTGTAGGCAAATGGGGGCTTGGTGCTCCTCTTACAGATGGTGTTCCCAATAAAATGGGGTTTGATTTTTTCTACGGCTATAACTGTCAACGGCAGGCACACACGTATTTCCCGGTTCATCTTTGGAAAAACATGGGAAAAGTGCCTCTAAACAATAAAATGGTTCCGCCCCGTGCTACCGGACTTCCCCAGGGGGCTGATCCCTATGATCCTGAATCGTATTCTGATTTTTGGCTGACAGATTATGCCCCTGAGTTAATGCAAAAAGAATTGATTCAATTTATAAAAGATAACAGAGACCATCCCTTCTTCATGTATTATGCCACTCCCATCCCACATCTACCCCTGCAGGCACCCAAACGATGGATCGATTATTACGTTAAAAAATTTGGGGATGAAGAACCTTCTTTCTCATATACCGGAGGTGGCTATTTCCCCCAACGTTATCCGAATGCCTGCTATGCCGCAATGATTTCCTATCTGGATGAGCAGGTAGGGGAAATCATTGCAACATTAAAGGAACTTGATTTATATGAAAATACTCTTATCATTTTTACCAGTGACAACGGTCCTACAAGACAAGGTTCAGGAAGGTTTAACAGCGCCGGGCCTTTTAATCCGGAGTATGTAAAAGGATACGCAAACGAGGGAGGAATACGGGTACCGATGATTGCCAGCTGGCCAGGGAAAATACAACCTGGAACCAAATCCGACCTGATTTCAGCTCAGTATGATGTAATGCCAACTCTTTGCGATATTGCAGGTACAGTACCTGCCGGTCCAATTGATGGCATTAGCTTCTTCCCTACCCTTTCCGGGAAAGGAGAGCAGAAAAAACATGAATATTTATATTGGGAATTTCCTGCATACGGCGGCCAGCAGGCTGTTAGGATGGGTAATTGGAAAGGGCTGCGAAACAATATTTTTAAAGGTGATTTGCATGTTAAACTATTTAATATTGAGGAAGATAGTCTGGAATTAAACGATGTTTCAGTTAATCATCCTGAAATTATTAAAAAAATTGAAACTATATTTGACAGGGAACATATTCCTTCAGAAATCAAAAGTTTTAAATTTGTTCAGTTGGAGGATTAAACTCTATAATTTCAAAATAAGATGTGTACATAAATATTACTTAATAACCATAAAAGCCATCATCAGTAAAAGTTAAAACCATGAAAATGGCAATTCCGGAAGCCCGTTCTTTCTTTGTACAGTAATGAATAATTGATTTTCACATGAGGAAAAACCAGGAAACGGGAGAAAGTATCGGCACAATGTCCTGCGTTCCATTCCAATTGATTGTTTCGATGCGATTCGAGGCTATTAATTAATATTACAATATAAAATGAGCATGAGCGGTATGTAACACAAACAGAAGATTAATATCCCGACAGCTATCGGGACATGCAGACTCTTTGTCTACCGCAAAAGGCAGGCATATAATGCCATTGAAAATTTACAATTTTAAACCATATGAAATTCAATTCTCATAAACTTATAGGTCTTCCCCTGGTTGGATTAATGTCATTCTCCGGGGGCAGCAGTGAGAGCAAAAATGAAGTAAAGCAAACGGCTGACAAGCCCAATATTATTGTGATTATTCCGGATGATTTGGGCTGGAGCGATGTAGGTTACCATGGGTCGGAAATCAAAACCCCGAACATTGATAAATTGGCTAATGCGGGCCTGCGTTTTAATCAATATTATGTGATGCCCACCTGCACTCCTACCCGCGTAAGCCTCATGACAGGAAAATTTCCCAGCAGGTATGGCGTTACCGGACCAGATTACGGAGAAGTTATCGATCTGGGGGATCCCACCCTGGCATCCATACTTAATGAGAATGGTTATTTCACTGCTATTGCAGGCAAATGGCATTTAGGATCTCCTCCTTATACCCCGCTGAAATACGGGTTTCAATCTTCCTACGGGTACTTCGACGGACAAATTGATCCCTATACCCACGAGTACAAAACGGAAACAGAATTAACTGACAGAAGGTCGTGGCACCGTAACGATGAATACCTCGATGAAGAAGGCCATGTTACAGATCTTCTTACAACTGAAGCAATCAGAATTATAGAAGAAAAGCGAAACACTCCGTTTTTCCTGTATTTAGCCCACCATGTACCGCATTATCCGCTGGAGGAACCGGATGAATGGATGTCGGTTTACAACAATGTGGAAATGTTTCCTTCACGAAAATTGTTTGCAGCAAGTGTTACCCATATGGATGACCGGATTGGTAAAATTATCGATGCATTGGAGCGTAGCGGAAAGCGTGAAAATACATTGATTATTTTCACAAGCGACAACGGTGGGCAGCACAGTTGGCACGGCATTACCGAATACAGGGGAAAATATGCAGATAAACCCCACGATGTACTTGGAAATAATTATCCCCTGCGCGGTTGGAAAACGGATTTATATGAAGGAGGCATCCGGGTGCCGGCATTTATTAACTGGCCGGGGAAAATAAAACCGGGGATGACCAACACACCGGTGCATATTGCCGACTGGTTACCAACGCTCTGCAATTTGCTCGGATATGAAAAGAATTTACAACAGCTAAATATTGACGGAAAGGATATAGGTCACGTTTTAACTGATAAACCCAATACGTTAAATGAACGCCGGATGTATTGGAAAACAGGACAAGCATTTGCAGTGAGAGAAGGAAACTGGAAATTACTTGTTCATCAGAACAACAACAAGGTTGAATTATTCAATTTAGAAAATGATTTCAGGGAAAACCGCGACTTAAGCAATTCAATGCCGGAAAAAACAAAATACATGCTCAACCTATTGGAAAGCTTCAAAAAAGATGACAGGCAAAAAGATTAGATTCAAATATACATACAGTATTGTTTCAGGTGTATTCTTATTCGCAAGAATAGTTGCTGAAGAGAATATTTATGGTTCCTTTTTGGTTAATGATTGCATTCAAGAGCTGTGCTGCAGGAAAGTCCGGAGCTGTTAAGTTTTATATTGATTACCGGCAACATTGATTAACTATTTAATACATACTTTATGACAAAAAAATTAGTTTTCACAATTATGTTTTCTTCTCTGATTTTACTTTATTCATCGTGCAACTTTACAAAGTCTGATAACTTTTTATCAGAAATAGGAGTTTGCACCAACATTTCCAATGCCGATTTGCTGGCCAGCCATTCCTATTCTTATATTGAGGAAAGTGTAGGTGGTTTTTTGATGCCTGCTAAAAGCGAGGAAGAATTTAATGAAATTTTGCAAAAAGCTTCCACCAATGCTATTCAGCCAAAAGCATGCAACCTTTTTATTCCGGGGAGTATGAAAAGCGTAGGTCCTGATGCAGTGCATCCGGAAATCCTGGACTATATGGAAACAGCATTTCGTCGTTCGCAAAAAGCAGGTGTGGAACATATTGTTTTCGGGAGTGGAGGCTCACGGTCGATTCCAGAGGGATTTTCACCGAAAGAAGCCCGCAGGCAGTTTGTTGAATTGTGTAGCCGGATGGCACCTGTTGCAGCAAAATACAATGTTGTGGTTGTGCTGGAACCCCTAAATACCAGGGAGTGTAATTTTATAAATTCTGTTATTGAAGGCGGAGAGATAGTTGAAGAAGTAAATCATCCGAATTTTAGACTGTTGGCTGACATCTACCACATGTTAATGGACGGTGAGGGACCTGAAAGCATTGTGAAGTATGGTCATTTGATTCACCACACCCACATTGCCGAAAAGGAAGGCCGGGCAGCTCCGGGTACCCATAATGAAGATTTTACACCCTACCTGCAGGCACTTAAAAATGCAAATTACAGGGGCAGAATGTCAATTGAAAGCAGATGGGAAGATTTTGAAACTCAATTACCGGTAGCCATGAATGCTTTGAGAAATCAATTAGCTGCTTTGAAATAATTAAATTATACCATCATGCCCGCATGAAACTGTAAACAACAACTTTACAACCTGTTTCAGAGTCGCAGTTGCATGAGGAAACGGACCCAATGCTGTTTTCATAAAATAATCCGGAAAGAAAATATATACAGGAAAAATTATTAACCATTTGAATCATTAAAATTTCCTGGAATTACCGGGGCAGGAAAGTCCATTTCATTCTAACAAACAACCAGAAATGGCATAAATTGTGTTATAGCTTGTGAATTATATCTCATGAATTTATTTCATTGTGATGCTTTGAGTTCAATTAATATTATTATTAAACTGTCTTTAAAAACAAAATGAAAACAAAATCAACTTTCGTTGTCTTCGCATTGTGCAGTGCGTTGGTATTTTCAGGATGCAATGCATCGAAAACGCTAAAAGGTGGTGCTATTGGCAGTGGTGCCGGAGCAGCAATCGGGGGAATCATTGGAAGCCGGTCAAACAACACAGCCACTGGTGCCATTATTGGTGCAGCTGTTGGAGGAACAGCCGGTGCACTAATTGGAAAATACATGGACAAGCAGGCGGAAGAGCTGGAAAAGGAGCTGGAAAATGCAAAAGTGGAACGTGTTGGCGAAGGGATACAGATTACAATGGAGTCGGGCATACTATTTGAAATTGATTCCTATGATCTGAAGCCGGTGGCTAAGGAAGAACTGAAATCAATGGCCAATGTTCTTCAAAATTATCCGGATACAAAAATCAAGGTAGACGGCCATACCGACAGTACCGGTTCCGACAGTTACAACCAGACTTTATCGGAACGCAGAGCCAGATCAGTTGCTACTCATCTTCGTTCACTGGGAATAACTGCCAACCGCATTACAGAATCAGGCCATGGAAAAAGCTTACCTGTTGCTGATAATTCTACTGCCGAGGGCAGACGACTTAACCGGAGAGTGGAAATCGGTATCATAGCCGATGAAAACCTGAAAGAAGCTGCCGAAAAAGGCGAATTGTAAAGCAGAATATGTAAAAATAGGTAACAGGAGGACTTCAAAAGGATAAAATACCTGATGAAGTCCTTTTTTTTTGTCATATTTAAGAAAATTTTTCCGGTGATTAACAGATATTCACCTAAAAGTCGTTCAATAATAAAAAGATAAACGAATGAAACCAGGAACCTTTTTATCTATGGCAGTTATCCTCCTGCTATTGCTACTAAATTCATGCAACAAAAACACACAACAGGAAAAGCCGGTAAACTTTATTGTCGTCTATCTTGATGATATGGGCTTTGGAGATTTAGCATCAACAGGAGCTATTGGTTATCAAACACCCAACCTGGATCAGATGGCATCCCAGGGATTATTCTTTTCCCGGTATTATGCCCCGCAGGCCGTTTGCACCGCCTCGCGTGCAGGGTTATTAACGGGTTGCTATCCCAACAGGATTGGTCTTGCAGGTGCCCTGGGACCAGCTTCAAAGGTTGGTATTTCTGCAGAAGAAGAAACCATTGCAGAAGTGCTAAAGAAAAAAAATTACACTACTGCTATTTTTGGAAAGTGGCATCTGGGAGTACAGGAAAAATTTCTGCCCACCCGCCATGGGTTTGATGAATTTTATGGAATCCCATATTCGAATGACATGTGGCCATTTCACCCCGGAGGGTCTCATCTCTTCCCTGACTTACCGCTGTTTGAAAATGAAACCATTGTAAATCCTGCTGTTACACCCGAAGATCAAAAACAATTTACTACCTGGTTCACCGAACGCACCCTCAATTTTATAGACAAAAACCAACAACAACCTTTTTTTATATATCTTGCTCATCCTATGCCGCATGTTCCGCTTTTTGTTTCAGAAAAATTTGAAGGCAAATCAAAGCAAGGACTTTATGGGGATGTGATGATGGAAATCGACTGGAGTGTCGGACAAATCATTCAAAAGCTGGAAGAAACAGGCCTGGATGAAAATACACTTCTTATCTTTACTTCAGACAACGGTCCATGGATTAACTATGGTAATCATGCGGGAAGTACAGGTGGTCTTAGAGAAGGGAAAGGCACTACCTTTGAAGGCGGTCAGCGGGTTCCATGCCTGATGCTTTGGAAAGGGGTTATATCACCCGGCACAGTAGATAATAACCTGGTTGCCGGGATGGATATCCTTCCTACAATTGCAGAAATTGCCGGAGCACCGCTTCCTGAACAAAAGATTGACGGAATAAGCTTATTGAATTTAATCAAAGGTGAGATTACAGAACCACCACGTAAATCCTTCTGGTATTATTACCGGCAAAACAACCTTCAGGCTGTTCAGGATGGTTCCTGGAAGCTGGTATTTCCTCATCCGGGCCGTACCTATGTGGGTTTCGAACCAGGAAACGACGGACAGCCAGGAAAGGTAAATGAAAACCACTCCCATGAAGCAGCATTGTTTGACCTGCGCAGGGATCCCGGGGAAGACTATAACCTGATAGAATATTATCCTGAAATTGTGAAGCGACTTGAAGAAATTGCATCAGGGGCGCGTCAAGAACTGGGGGATAATCTTACCGGAAACCCGGGTTCGGACCGTAGAGCGCCGGGACGAGTTGATTAGTACCTAAAAAAATAAATCCCGCCTGTGGCGGGATTTAATCTTTACTGGTAATGATATTTTTTCAACTAAACTAAGTTAGCTTAACATTAACCGCATTCAAACCTTTTCTTCCTTCCTCCAATTCAAAAGTTACTTCATCATCCTCACGAATGCTATCTTTTAAACCGTTAGAATGGACGAAATACTCTTTTGTAGAGTCAGAATCTTTAATGAATCCAAAACCTTTTGCCTCATTAAAGAACTTCACTGTTCCTTTATACATAAAATTAATTTTAATAACAGCCGCAAGATAGGCATTATTATTGTAAATTACACAGATTTTCAAATAATTAATGTATATTTGTCTACCGCCATAACCAAAAAGAAACAAATATACAATCTAATCGAATAAAATCATTTAAGAAATACGTAATATATAATTATAAAAATAATGAGAAATACACACATGTTTGAGAAAAAACAAAACAATTTCAAATCACCGGATCTTAGTAATCTACAGGAAGTTGTAATTGATCTCCGCACCAGAATCTACATTGCAGTTGACGAAGATCCACAAAAAGCCAGAGAACGGTATGTATCCAAATATAATTTCAGAAAATTATAATTAAATTTTTGAATAGAATATTAATTTTCTTCCTTAAAATAAGGAAGAAAATTATTCTATCTTCTATCCCATTTATTAGTTCCAGAATATTTTTAACCGGTTACAAAATTCATCCATGAGCTGTTTTCCTCATATTCTTCAACTACTTTCGACTGTCCTTTCAATGAAAAACCAGCCATTAGCTTTGAAATTTCCTGCTGTAGCAAATGGATGGTATTTCCTGTAAGATCTGCCCGAAAGCCTTTATCAGCAAGAACAAGTACCTGATTTAACGAGATAATTCTCCCTGCAATTTCTCCCAGTTCAACCAACTTTCGCTGAGGCATCTGAAAGTTAATATTAAAATTCACATGATCTTTAATGTATTCTGATGCACGATTGGTAAGATCATACCCATGCAAAAACTGAAACAAGTTGGTCTCCCTGGTGCGTTTCATCAGCTTCAGGATACTTTCGGAAATTTGTGCATATAAAATGTCGTTCGATCCCTCAAATATTTGAAACGGCCTGCTGTCAACCGTTCCCCGACCGGCGATATGGTTTAGCTGGTATGCTTTTGCTCCAACAAGTTGCAGCAAGGACTGAGCTGCGTCATGCATCATATCAGTAACTACACTCTTTACTGCGTTTGCTTCAATTCCATGAGATGCGAGATCATTTTCAATACCTGCCTTTTCACTGCTGTTGGAACACATGGCTGAACTAATGGTAAAATATGTCTGAAGTTTCGATAACCGCTGTTGCACCTGATCGTAATTAAACAGGCTTTTCCCCCCGACAAACCGCTGTTTGCTATGAGTTATAGCCTCATCAAGCATACGCTTAATAAATCCCATACCCAGACCAGGAAAGCTCATGCGGCTGCGGTGCAACAAGTCGAGCATCATTTTTACACCTGTAGTGTGGGGCTGCAAACGATGGGCAGGAGGTATCCTTACATCAATGTGATTCCTTCCGTATGGAATCATATAAAGCCCCAGATTGTTAAAGTATTCTTCAACTACAATTTCCTGACCGGGTGCATGCACATCGCAAATGAAAAAATCAATATCACGCTGAAGATTCCCATTTTCATTTTTTTTCCTGGCTGTTAAAAGCCAAAAATCAGCCATTCCCGACAACCCTGCCCAGTGCTTCTTACCTTTAATATGATAATTACCATTTTCTTCAGTGAAATAGGTTTGCATATTCAATGCATCACTTCCAAAGCCCGGTTCAGTAATCATAAGTCCCCCCATTGATTTTTCTTCGAGAAACCGTTTGAAAACCTTTTCTTTTACTTCGTGTGATGCATATTTGGCAACAGGTTGTAAGAATAGTGCGGTGTTAATACCTAAGGTAAGTGACAAGGGCAAGGATTCATATGAAGCCATGGAAAGTAAGGCGATGTTCTCATGCATCAATCCACCCCTGCCTCCATACTCACGGGGAATTCCAACTGAAAGTGGATTCCCGGACATAATTTCCCGCAGGGTTGATGCTGGCACCTCACGTTGAAGACTTAGCTGATCATGCGTTTTCTTATCATTAAATATTCTATGTATTTTAGACTTCAAAGTTTCCAGGAAATTTGAGAAAGGTGAAACTTCTGTTTTGGTATGACTTAACATGCCTGTATCAAAATTATTCATTTGTAGAGTTTTCTATTCGGAACTTATAAATTATAGATTCGGATTAAGTAAAACAAAGCCGACTGATGGAATGTTCGATATTTACTTTTTTAAGTTCATTGAATGATAAATACTTCTGTAGAAATTCAGGAAAGGACATATTCATTAAAAAGAACATCAACAATTTAGAAGAAGATTTGAATAATAATAAATTGTATCGTATTGATGTCCGTTTCGGGTTATTATGCTTTTGAAATAAATGAAAAAACAGACTGTGAATCGGATTTAATTAACTTTGCTCTGTAATTTTTCAAAAACAACTTCTTTAATAATGAAAAAACTTTCACTGGTAGTATGTGTTTTTAATGAAGAGCCTAATATTAAACCTCTGTCAGAACAAATTATAAAATCATTGAATCATATTGATTTTGAGGCCATTTTAGTTGACGATGGTTCAACTGACGGGACCCGCTCCGAAATTCTAAAAATAAATGATAACCGATTTGTAATGGTAGAACTGAAACGCAATTACGGACAAAGTTCTGCTCTACAGGCAGGCATCGATTATGCCGGGGGTGAATATATTGCATTGCTTGATGGTGACTTACAGAATGATCCGGCTGATATTCCAAAAATGCTGCATCTGATGGAGCATGAAGGATGGGATATGGTAGCCGGGATACGCTCCAACCGTAAAGACGGGATATTTCTTCGTAAAATTCCATCAAAAATTGCCAATTATATGATCCGGAAATCAACCGGCACTACTATGAAGGATCTTGGCTGTACATTGAAAATTTTCACACACGAAACCATAAAAAGCATTCATATTTATGGCGAATTACACCGGTTTATCCCCGTGCTGGTAACCCAGGAAGGAGCTACGCGTATAACGCAGGTGGAAGTAAATCACCGGCCCCGGCAATTTGGTACATCGAAGTACAATCTCAGTCGCACCTCCAAAGTTATCAGTGATCTTTTCCTGATGCTTTTTCTAAAAAATTATATCCAGCGCCCCATGCATTTTTTCGGAGGATTGGGTATTGTAACACTTGGAATTGGAGTAATTATTAATCTCTACCTGCTGGTACTAAAAATCTTCGGTCATGACATTTGGGGAAAACCCTTACTTTTGCTGGGTTTTTTACTGGTAATGGGAGGCATTCAATTTATAACCATCGGGATAATTGCAGAACTTCAGATGCGAACTTATTTTGAATCACAGAATAAAAAGCCATACCGGATTAAACGTGTAATCCCTGCAAATGAGCAACAAAAAGTGAGTTAAATTCGGCATGTTTTTTGGATGTTTTAATAAAGATTATCTATTATTTAATTGTAAGAAAGTTAATTTCTGTTCGTTTTAATTTTAAAAAACCATGTTTACAAACTTCTTTAAAAAATCCATTTTTCTAACAATAATTTTATTTCTGGCTATATATAGCGGAGCGCAAGACCGGGTAATCCATGGAATCGTCACTACTTTCGACAGCATTCCTCTGATTGACGCAGAAGTATATGTAAGAAGCACCAGGAAAACTGTGTTAACAGATACTCTGGGAAGGTTTTCAGCACCGGTTAACGCCGGGGAGAGGCTAAAGGTAAGTGCCAATGGCTTTTACAACCAAAATGTAAAACTGGAAGAAAATACCAAATTTGCTGCTGTAAACCTGAAGTTAAAACCCGGAGAAAAAAACTTGGAATATGCAATCGGTTATGGACATATAGCCGACCAGAATAAACTGAATGCACTGGCCAGGATGGGAAATAATGAACTTGATTTCTCACAGTACAGCACCATCTATGACCTTATAAAAGGACGTTTTGCCGGAGTACAAGTCTCTAATGGAGAAGTTATCATCCGCGGAATAAATTCCCTTACAGGCAGCAATTCAGCACTTGTGGTGGTAGATGGAATTCCGGTTGATGGCAGTGCTTTGAGTTCCATCCCACCCATTCAGGTGAAAAGCATCAATATAATTAAAGATGGCGGTTCGGCTATTTATGGTGCTCGAGGTGCAAATGGTGTAATATTAATTGAAACCAAGCGGGGAGGCGATTTTTAAGATTGAACTTTATTGATTATTGATTTAATCTCATTCTTATTCAATGATGAACAAATGATTGTGACTCCTCTCAGATTTCCAATCAAAATATACTTTATTTTTCTCTTAAAATAAATAATCCTTATATTTCGAAATAAATTTTGATTACAGCAACTAATAGGGCCAATAGTTGGACAAAATAAAAAAAGAGCACCATCATAGCACTCATTTTTAGATACATATACAAATCCATGTGGAGCTGGCGGGAGTCGAACCCGCGTCCAAACGAGGAAGCCACAAGCCTTCTACATGCTTATCCCCGACTTAATTTTCGTGTAACGGCTGGATCAGGGCCACCGACCGATACCTTAGCTCCTTTATTTTCGCTGAAGTTTCGGAGCAAAACTTCAGCTAAGCCTCGATTTACTTGCACCACCTTTTCGGGCCGCTTCGTGGCTACAGCACCCGGGTGATGTCTTGTCCCGACACCTGGTGTCAGGATAAAGCGTTTAACCTACTGTAATTCGGTTACGCAGCAAGAGCGTAATTATTTTCGCCAATTATTGTTTTGATCATTATTTTAAAGGGTTAACAATCAAAACCCTGCATGCTTACCTGCCTCTTCTACCCGCTGTCAAAACCAGTCAGCCCCGGATAATAAAGGCGTTTTCTGCCAAAGAACTGCATGCAAAATTACTAAAATCGTGCCAATTACAATATAAAAGATAATTATTCTCCTAAATATAAGTTTTTTATTCCGAAAGCAGCTGTCGGCAAAATTACTGCGTACGTAAAGGTTCTCCTGTTAAATGAACAGCTCCCTCAGTGCCCCGAAATAATCTTCTTTCCAACCCTCCGTAATGTTATAATAGGCTTCATCAGGAATATTGGTATGCCGAAGTTCAACACTCGTTCCGTTTTTATCGGGATGAAGTATTATTGTTACAATAGATGGTTCTTCCTGTTCCCCAAAATACCATTGCTGCTCAATCCTTCTATTTTCTTCAAACCCGAGGTTTACCCCTGTAATGCTACCTGCCCACAACCAAAATTCAGTTCCCGTTTGAGGTTCCATTACCGCTTCTTCTCCGGTCCATATTTCAAGCATTTTCTTGTTGGTAATTGCATTATAGATATCTTCTGGCTCGGCGGGTATAATAAAATAGGCTTTAAAATCTCTCATTTCTTTTTATTAAATAGTAGTAGAATGAAGATAATTTGATATCACGAATCAAAATTAAGATATTTCCTTTAACAGAAATGAATTCAGGTATTTAATTAAATTCTAACACTGTTAAAAAAAAGTTTCTCAATAACAAATGTACTTTCAGGATTCTGTCCAGGCTTTTTAGTCTTTCATTGGATTTTGTATCGTCTTTGAATAGTCTTTGAAAAGTCTTTGAATTTTCAATCACAAGCCGGAGAACATTACCGGATAAGCAATCCAGAGGGTAATGCCTACTAATTGTCTGTGAATATACTCATTAACAGAATTGAATTTTTAAATGTACAGATTGAAATAATTTTCTATTCTGTCAAAATAGAGCTAAAAACAATTAAAACAATGCGAAAATTTTCATTTATTTTATGGCAGGAAAAGTTTTAAATAGCAAATACTCTATGAATGGAAAAGTTTTAAGATGTAGGGTATAATCTATAGAAACAGATGCAGCATTTAATATCCCCGGCAGTAAAACACCTAATGCCAGGGATATTGGTTCCAGGAAATTAATTAAGAAATTTGGATCGGAATTAAATAAGATGGTTAATTTATACCAGCTTTGTAAACTTGTTTTTAAATAACATTTACTTATGTATGATATTATTGGAGATGTTCATGGTTATGCATCGTTACTAAAAAAAATACTACTTGAGCTTGGATACAGAAAAACCACATCGGGATATTATCATCCGGAAAGGAAAGCCATTTTTGTAGGTGATTTTATAAACAGAGGACCTCAAATACGAAAAACACTCCGGATGATACGCCTGATGGTAGAAAATGGCAATGCAATGGCCATCCTTGGCAATCATGAAATAAACATTATTATCTCATACCTGAAAAATAAAAACAGCCTGTTTCTCCAAAACAATATTTCTGAACTTAAAACTATTGAGGAATTCAGGGATTCTCCTGAAGAATGGGACGATCATATTAAATGGCTTCGCAGCCTCCCTCTGTTCCTGGAACTGGATGGAATCCGGGTGGTCCACGCTTGCTGGTCGGATAAGGCTATAGATTTTGTGAAAGAAAATATACCTCCGGGAAAGATAAAAAAGGAGGTATTCCGGAAAATAGATAAAAATCCGGAGTCCCCATTGGCACAAAATATCTGGCTACTTACAAAAGGACTTCAGTTTAAACTGCCAGGGGATCTAAAAGTACTAAACAATAAGGGAATCTTTCCACGATCATTCAGAATGCGATGGTGGGAAAATCCTCATGAAAAAACTTTCGAAGAGCTTTCGTTTGAGAATAAATATCATTTACCTGAATATACGGTTCCACCAGAAATTTTGCCTGAAGGATTGCCTTATAATAAAGATAACCCCATTGTTTTTTTTGGGCATTACTGCCGGTATAACGGGCCACACATCATAGCTCCAAACATTTGCTGCATAGATGCCTGCATTAATGGAAGTAAAACGCTGCTGGCCTATCGCTGGCTTGGTGAAAATGAATTATCTGAATCGCATATTATCAGGGTGAAGAAATAAATACATTTCCTACTTAATGGGTTTCAGCCGTCTGCCTAAAAGAAAAAAAATATCGTAATTAAAGTATTGCAGAAAAAAAAAGAAAGTATATATTTGCAGCACCTAAAAAAAACGGTAACAACTGAAAACAGGGAGTTCTGAAAAGAAAAAAGGTGCGGTAGTTCAGTTTGGTTAGAATATCGGCCTGTCACGCCGAGGGTCGCGGGTTCGAGTCCCGTCCGCACCGCAACATAAAAAAGCATCTGTCACCCGACAGATGCTTTTTTATTTAAATCTCCTGTTAAATCCTCACTATCCAAAAGCATTGGCAATTAACAACAAATTCCTCCATTCTCCTCCCAACTACGGGAAATGTGTTGAACCCATAGTTTATTCCTCAGGAAAATAAATACTGACAGAACACTTTAATTGGTATATCGCTTAATGATGTTATAGGCTCCATAAATACCCAGTTCTCCGGCACGGCTCAGGTCGAGTGCTCCTCCCTCAATATCGTCAAGGAAAATTTTTGTGAGTCCCCGGTTAAAATACGCTTCAGCAAATTCGGGTTCCAGTTCGATAGCCTTATTTAGATCTTCAATGGCACTTTTATATTCTTTTAATCTTAATTTAATGTAGGCACGGTTGTAATAACCAAAAAAGAATTCCGGATTAAGGTATAAAAGCTGTTGGTAATCATCCATTATTTTTTGGTATTCCGGCAAATCGACCGGAAATTCCTCACTTCCGGTTGCCGGGGCATAAATAGATACCGTTACATCTTCAACAGGATTGGCAAGTTTTTCGATTTGCTCAAGCATCTTATACCGTGTGTTTCCTCTTATAAAATAAGCAATACCCTGTTCTTTATCTTTATCCAATGATTGATTTAAATCTTCAAAGGCAGCATTGTAATTACCGGTCAGACTTTGAAATATACCTCTGCTCAGATAATTATGACTGGTTTTTGTAATATCTAACCGCGCATTAAAATAGAGGATGAAATTTTCAAAAACATCCTGATATTCATCTACAGGCTTATTTGTAATTGTAAACAGAGGATTGTAGTTGTTTTTCTGGTTCAGGCCATCAATTGCCAGATTATAATACTGTGAACGTTCATAGTCCACAGAATTTTTCTCAAAGGCTGAAATAATAAATATCGGTTGCAGGTCAATCGCAATGTTTCGGTTCTGAATCCTACCATCATCTACCTCTTCCTCCTCCTTATCCGGCAGGTTTCGGGTATCTTCAATTACCAGATTGATTTGTTGCCTCCTTTTACGTTGGGCTTCATTTTCACTGGTATCACCGGGTGCATCCTGACTTGTATTACCCTGGTTATTTTGCTGGGAATTATTATTTTGGGCATTATTTTGGGAAGTTCCTGACTGGCCAGCAGATGCAGAACTCTGCTGTGACTGTTGCTGTTGGTTTTGGGCAAGTTGTTCTGCATCGAGTCTCCTGCTTTCCAAATCGAACTGAGGGTTTAGCTGAGCAGCAATGCGGTAATCATTCTCATATCCGGGGCGCCCCAATATTTCCCGTGCCATAGCCCTGTTGAAATAGGCACTAGCCATCTCCTGGTTCAGCCGGAGTGCCATATCATAATCCATAATAGCTCCTTCATAATCACCCAGCTTATGTTTTACAATACCACGGTTATTATATGCCAGGCCATTTTCAGGTTCAAACCGTATTGCCTGGTCGTAATCACGCAATGCCGATGCAAAATCTTCCATTTCAAAACGTGCAATACCACGATTGAGATAAGCACCGGCAAAATGAGGACGAATAATAATCACCTGATTCAAATCCCGGATAGCATCTTCTACATTCCCCTGTACAATCCGTGCGTTGCTACGGTTCATCAGTGCGTTAACCGATTTGGAATTTATGGCCAGGGCTTTGTTGTAGTCTTCAATAGCCCCGTCCACATCTTTTAATGAAAGCTTTGCAATTCCGCGGTTGTTGTAAATTGATTCATTCTCCGGATCGAATTCCAGGCCACGGTTATAATCTTCAATAGCTTTTTCAAAATTTCCTAGATTATGATAGGCCATTCCACGATACATATATGCGAGCGGATAAAAAGGCTTCATTTCAATAGCTTTATCGTAATCAATAATAGCACCTCTGAAATCTTCAAGTTGATGCTTGGCAACTCCCCGGTAAAAGTAGGCCTCCGGAAGGTAAGGTTTAAATTTTATAACTATATTGAAATATTCGATGGCGCCCGTATAATTCTCTATGGAAATACGTGTCCTTCCAACGCGCATATAATGATTGATATTTAATTGTGCCCCGGAGTATTCAACAAAATTCAGTAATAAGACCAGTATAATTATATATTTTTTCATCCATACAAAATTTATTTTCCATGATCGGATGCCTGCCTGCCGGACAGGCAGGGAACTCACGATTAATTTTGTGATGCCTGTTTGCGAATGCAGCAATCCAAAATTCATGTCCGTTTCATATCATCTTCTTAGGCAGCAAAAATAATATTAAATGAAATCAGGAAAAGGATTCATTAGTTTTATTTAACTTTTCAGCAAAATTTAATAATTATGTGTAACAGATGCAATTGGGCGAACGCCAATGAACTCATGATTGAATACCACGATACGGAATGGGGGGTACCCCTTCATGATGACTTAAAGCTATTTGAGTTTCTTGTTCTGGAAGGATTTCAGGCAGGCTTAAGCTGGCAAACAGTGCTTAACAAACGTGAAGCCTTCCGGATGGCTTTTGAAGGTTTTAATCCGGTTATTGTCTCAAATTTTAACCATGAAAAGGTAAACAGCCTGATGGAGAATTCAGCAATAATCCGCAACAAACAAAAAATTACTTCATGTATAAACAACGCAGACTGTTTTTTAAAAATTCAGGAAGAGTTCGGCACCTTCGATTATTATATTTGGTCCTTTGTCGATTTTAATCCCATAATAAATACATTCTCCAATCTGAACGAGTTACCTTCAAAAACTGCACTTTCAGATAAAATTTCAGGTGACCTGAAAAAAAGAGGATTTAAGTTTACCGGATCAACTATTGTATATGCCCATATGCAGGCCACAGGTATGGTAAATGATCACCTTACAAGTTGTTTCAGATACGATGAAATAAATCAAGTAAATAGTAAGAGTTAGAAATATTTAGAATTGTTAAAAATTTTCCAAAGAGAAATTAAATATTAATTTTGAATGCCAAATATGAAATTACAGGCTGAATGAAGAACAAATTATACCACCTGCTGACAGCAGTTCTTGTTGTCAGTTTTTTGTTTTCCGGGTATGCAGAAAACCCTGCAGAAATAAAGGATGCATGGAAAATTGAAGATGTTAAAGTCATGTTGACCACCCCTGTAGAAGACCAGCACCGCACCGGCACATGCTGGTCATTTGCCGGACTTTCCTTTCTTTCTTCTGAAATGATACGGCTGGGTAAACCGGGTGTAAATTTTTCTGAGATGTTTGTAGTGTGGCAAACTTATGCGGAAAAAGCCAGGAAGCATGTGCGGGTTCACGGCAACATGAATTTTTCAGCAGGCGGAGCTTTTCATGATGTTACCAATGTAATTTCCAGATATGGAATTGTACCCGAAGAAGCTTATAAAGGTTTAAATTATGGAGAAGATAAGCATAATCATGGAGAAATGGACCTGGTGCTAAAAGAATATGTAAATGCAGTTATTGAAAATAAAAATCAAAAATTAAGCATTGTGTGGCACGAAGGTTTTAAAGAAATACTGAATACCTATCTAGGCGAGATCCCTCAAAATTTTCTATATGAAGGAAGATCGTATACACCTTTAAGTTTTGCAAACAATTATGTAGGGTTAAATATGAAAGATTATGTAGAAATTACATCCTACACACACCACCCATTTTATACAAAATTCATCCTTGAAGTACCTGACAACTGGTCGTGGGATGCCATGTACAATGTTCCGCTGCATGAGTTGGAAGAAATTATTGATTATTCATTAACCAATGGATTTACTATTGCCTGGGCCGCTGATGTAACTGAGAAAGGTTTTGTTTCAGGAAACCAGGGAGTAGCTGTTTTGCCCCAAGCACCCCAATTGAATATGAGTGAAACTGAGATAGCACGCTGGGAAGCGTTGCCTGAAAAAGAACGCGAGAACGAATTGTATAAACTTGAAAAACCAGTCCCCGAAAAGAAGGTAACACAGGAAATGCGTCAGGTTGCATTCGATAATTTCCAGACCACCGATGACCATGGAATGCACATTATTGGTATTGCCAAAGATGCTCGTGGAGAGACATTTTATAAAGTAAAAAATTCATGGGGAAACTATAACAGTTTTAACGGATATTTTTATGCATCTAAACCCTATGTAAGTTATAAAACCATGTGTATTATGGTACATAAAGATGCCATTCCTCCGTCTATAAGAGAAAAACTTAATTTATAAACCAGGGGGCTGCAGTTTATTTGCAGTCTTTTTTAGACCGTAATCCAGGAATTTTAATATGAAAAGCTGCCTGCTGATATTGTTCCTTATAACTGATATTCTGTATGGGTATGCACAGCTGTCGGATTCTGATTATTCATGGTGGAATCACCAGCATGGCTGGCAGGAAGGTGACCCGGGATGGCGCAACTGGATAAAAATTACACCTGGTTATCTTGGTCCGAATGCCCTTCCGGTACCACACGTACAAAAAGGAGAACTAAGACGGACTGCTGAATTTGAACTGGCAGCTTCGAATCATTTTCATAAAGGAGATCCCACACGCGATGTTTCAGGTTATTTTTACTATCCATTTGCAGGCAATCAGGTGGCAATAGAAATGTATGGAGTAGCTGTTGAACAGTTTACCTTCTCGAATGAAATTCGTAATGAACGCTTTGCAAGAATTGAAGATGGCAAGGGATTTGCAATTGGGGACTTCTATTTCAGCACATTGATTCAAATTGTACACGATAAGACCTTTCCGAATACATTGTTTAGATTTGCAACCCGAACTGCTTCGGGTAACCAGTTGGAAGGAGCCCGATATACCGACAGCCCCGGTTATTTTTTTGATTTTAGTTTTTCCAAAAACCTTGGACAGGAATTAACAGGTCTGCTCAGACCCTTTGGCATGCTTGGCTTTTACAGCTGGCAAACAAACGATGAACTAAACCTCCAGAACGATGCCCTGCTGTATGCGATGGGATTAGATTACAAAAAAAGCAACTGGCTCGTATCTGGTTCATGGTCGGGTTATTCCGGATATAAAAACGAACGTGACAAGCCAATGCAAATTAATTTCGACCTCCGGAAGGATTTTTCCAATAAAGCTATACGCTTCCAATACCATCACGGAATACGACATTGGAATTATAAAACAACCAGAGTGTCATTCATCTGGAAATTCAAACACAATAAAACTGAATAAATTTAATTGCTATTAGTAATGATTTAATTCAGGAAACTTCTAATCCAGTTTTCTACCAAAGGGGGTAAGTGCCAAAGAAACCATTTTAAAATGCTGTTTGGCCCATGGAATACCAATGATAGTAATCCCAAGCAATATACCAAACAACAAATGGGTGAGAGCAATCCAGATTCCTGCAATTATCAGCCACAGGATATTCATGATAGTGGATAGACATCCGGGAGCATACTTCATGTAAGAAATTTCAGTACCAAAAGGCCACAAAGCCAGGGTAGCCAGTTTAAAGGCCTGTATTCCAAAAGGAATACCGATAATAGTTAAACACATTGCCACACCTGCTACGATGTATTCAATAAATATTGCCAGACCTCCGAATATCAGCCAGATGATGTTCCCCAAAATCTTCATTTACCCGATGTTTTGATGTAATGGGTAAAATTAGTTTTAATTTTTTGAAACCCTGCAGATTTTAGTATGTTTGCAACAGCTGATAAAATTTTTGAGAAGGAGAATGGCTATAAAACACCGACCATTAACATCGGTGCTGGTGAAACCAACCGGCCCTGACTGCAATTTAAATTGCACCTACTGCTTTTATCTTGAAAAAGCAGAACTATTCCCTGAGTCATTAAGGCATCGTATGAGTAATGAAGTGCAGGAAGAGATGATTCGCCAGGTAATGCAGCAATCGGGTAATTCAGTATCCATTGCATGGCAAGGTGGCGAGCCGACTCTTATGGGGCTTGATTTTTATAAACGCGCTATTGAACTGGAAATGAAATATGGTCATGGACAAACGGTAGGAAACGGCCTGCAGACCAACGGTACGCTGTTAAACCTGGAATGGGCAGAATTCCTTAAAAAATTTGACTGGCTGGTAGGTCTTTCACTCGATGGGCCGGAACATATACACAACCGATATCGCAAGGATAATGCAGGGAAAGGTACTCATCAAAAAGTAGAAGACAATGTACGCATGATGCTCGATAGCGGGGTTGCAGTGAACGTACTGGCTACCTTAAACGATTATTCTGTACAATTCCCCGATGAGACCTATAACTATTTCAAATCACTAGGATTGACATGGATGCAGTTTATTCCTATTGTTGAAACGGATCCCATCGATCCCTCAAGAGCAGCACCGTATTCCGTTTCGGCAAAAGCTTACGGCGATTTCCTGTGCAGGATATTTGATTTATGGATGGCAGACTTCGTAAATGGACAACCTGCCACACAGGTAAGACATTTTGATTCGGTATTCTATCCGTATGTGGGGCTTGAGGCACCTGAATGTACCATGATGAAGGAATGTGGTCCCTATGTAGTTGTTGAGCACAATGGCAATGTATACAGCTGCGATTTTTTCGTTGAACCCAAATGGAAGCTTGGAAATGTTATGACCAATAAAATAACGGCTATGCTGAATTCTAAAAAGCAGCAGGCATTTGGTGCTGCAAAAGCAATACTACCCGGAGAATGCCGTCGTTGCCCATGGTTGACAAAATGTTACGGCGGTTGCACAAAAGACCGCATAAAAGATCCAAAGGACAATCGAAAACCCCGTTTCTGCCAATCCTACAAAATGTTCTTTTCCCACGCTGACCAAACCATGAAACACCTGGCCCACGACTGGAAATTAAATCAGCAAATTTTGCAGGAGCGTGAGCGTACTGGTGGAACGTATAATGCCTTCAGGGATTTTATCGGTTAAAACATACATTGTTTCACTTTCTAATACTGAGATAAATGTCAAGGAAGTGATTCTATGAATCATCGTTTCTCCCAGAGGTATCTGATTTAACCCTAAAATAATAAGCCCCCCGAAAACGGAGGGCCTACCTTATATTAACAGATGAACTTTTCGACTTTATTTTGCATAACTAACCACCCGGGTTTCTCTGATTACAGTTATTTTTATCTGTCCCGGATAGGTCATTTCATCCTGAATACGTTTTGAAATATCGTAAGATAATTGTTCGGCTTCATTGTCGCTCATTTTGTCAGATCCTACAATAACACGGAGTTCACGACCGGCCTGAATAGCATAGGTTTTGGTAACACCGGGATACGAAAGAGCAAGATCTTCGAGGTCTTTCAGCCGTTTAATATACGATTCCACTACCTCACGTCGGGCACCTGGCCGGGCACCGGAAATTGCATCACAAACCTGCACTATAGGTGCCAGTAATGTTTCCATCTCCACTTCGTCATGGTGTGCCCCTATTGCATTGCAGATATCAGGTTTTTCCTTGTATTTTTCAGCCAGCTTCATACCATATACAGCATGCGGTAATTCTGGCTCGTCATCAGGCACTTTACCAATATCGTGCAGCAGACCTGCCCGTTTTGCCTTCTTAGGGTTCAGCCCTAATTCTGCAGCCATTATGGAACACAGATTGGCCACTTCCCGGGAATGCTGAAGTAAGTTCTGCCCATAGGAGGAGCGGTATTTCATTTTACCAATCAACCGTACTAATTCAGGATGCAATCCATGTACTCCCAGATCAATAGCAGTACGTTTCCCTGTTTCTATTACTTCTTCCTCAACCTGTTTCTTCACTTTTTCCACCACTTCCTCTATTCGTGCAGGATGGATTCGGCCATCGGTAACCAGTTGGTGCAGTGCGAGCCTGGCAATTTCACGGCGTACCGGGTCAAATGCAGAAAGCACAATAGCTTCCGGGGTGTCATCTACAACTATTTCAACTCCGGTGGCAGCTTCCAGTGCACGTATATTCCTGCCTTCGCGGCCAATGATACGGCCTTTTATCTCATCACTTTCTATATGAAAAATGGTTACAGCATTCTCAACTGCAGTTTCAGTTGCCACCCGCTGTATCGACTTTACCACAATTTTCTTTGCTTCCTTATTGGCAGTCTGCCGGGCTTCCTCCATGATTTCATTAATGTAAGCAGCGGCTTCAGACTGTGCCTCATCTTTGAGGGATTCCACAAGCTGAGCTTTAGCTTCCTCTGCTGACAATCCCGATAGCTGTTCCAATTTTTCAAGGTTCAAACGGTGAATTTTATCCAGTTCTTCATTTTTAAGTTCAATCCTTTGCATCTGCGCATTAAGGTTCTCCCTTAAGGTTTCCACTTCCTTGCGGGAAATTTCAAATTCTTTAGTTTTTTTCTGTAATTCTTCACGTCGCTGGTTTATGCTTGTTTCACGTGCGTTTAATTTATTCTCTAAAACGTTTATTTTGGAATTTTTTTCCTGAATAAACTTCTCATGTTCGGCTTTCAGCTGCAGAAATTTCTCTTTGGCCTGAAGAATTTTGTCTTTTTTAATTACCTCTCCTTCACTTCTGGCTTCATTAACTATTTTTCGTTTTTTCTTTTTCAGGGCTTTATCCCAGCCATAATAAGCCAGGACCCCACCGATTACAAAACCGGCGACAGCGCCTATGACTATCGATATCAAATCCATTGCATTTAATTTTAATTAACTAATTAAAAAACCCGTATAAAATCACTCTTTTTTAAAGCGATTCAATACGGGTTCCGATAAATTTATTTCACTCTGATTCCTTATTCCTTGACTTTTTCCTTTAAAAAATCAGAAATATCATCATTTAAATCCTTCAGGTCATCCATAAAAAGAGACTTATCTTCACGTTCCAGCATTTCGGCATGTTCCAGTGCTATCTGAAATGCCGTCATAGCAAGAATATCCTGTGAATCTTTATCCTGAAACAAGTTTTTATACTTACTCACTGTTTCATTCACCGTTTTTGCAGCCTTACGGTATCTCTCCTCATCTTTGCGATCGATTCTCAGTGGATAAACACGTCCTTCGATCCTGATATTTATTCTAAATTGATCCTTATTCACCCTTCATTACTTGTTGAGTAATGCGATACATTTATCGATTTCCCGTACTATATTGTTTATTTTTCTTTTTGCTTCCCCATCCTTATCTTTTCCTGATAAAAGATGGTTGGCAATTCTTATATTCTCATACTTTCGATTCAGATCATTCTTCTCCGTTTGAAGATGTGCAATTTCATTTGTTAAAACAGCTACATTTTCTTCAAGCGATTCATTGACGGTTTTCAAATGTACATATTCCTGAAACAACCGCTGCACATTAGCCTTTAATTCATTAAGAAGCAAACGATCTTCGTCGGTCATATTTGCTGCAATTCCCCGACAAAGTTAATATTTTTACCATATTGTAAAAATGTTTATAAAATATTGAACCGAACACCGAACAATTATAGCTCGAAATAAACGTTAAAAACGGATATATGCCTTGTTTTCAGATGAAATTTTTAATAATATTATTTTTAACCGTCACCTCAATTGATGTTTTACCACAGGAGAATTATTATACAAATCCTGTTAAAATCCCAATATTCCTAAGTGGTAGTTTTGCCGAACTCCGCAGCAATCACTTTCATTCGGGCATCGATATCAAGACTCAGCGCAAGATTGGATTTCCGGTTCATTCAGTGGCCGAAGGATTCATTTCCCGCATCGTTGTTTCACCTACCGGATTCGGAAAGGCACTTTATATTGACCATCCAAACGGCACTACTTCCGTCTATGCTCATCTGGATAATTTTCGGGAAGATATTAAAAAATACATCAAAAATCTTCAGTATGAAAAAAAGACTTTTCGAATAGATGTAAAAGTACCGGAAAATCAATTCAAAGTAAAACAAGATGAAATCATTGCAACAACTGGCAACAGCGGAAGCTCCGGCGGGCCGCACCTGCACTTCGAGATCAGGGATACTCAATCGGAGGAGCCTTTAAATCCGCTTCAGTTCAATTTTGCTGTAAAAGATAATATTGCCCCTCAACTGTATTCAATTATGCTGGTACCAATGAATGATTTTTCACATGTGGATTTTAATCCGGAAAAAAAAATCTATCCGGTTATCAATATAAATGGCAAATATCAATTAAAAGAAAAAACGGTGGTTCCGGTTTATGGGAATATTGGTATCGCAATTCAGGCCAACGATTTTTTTGATGGGTCGGAAAACCGTTGCGGAATTTATTCGTTGAAGCTGTGGTTCGACGGGGAGTTATACTATTCACATCAGATGGACCGGTTTTCATTCGAGGAAACCCGTTATATAAACAGCTTTATTGATTATGGAGAATATGTGACCAGCAGGCGCAGATTTCAAAAAACCTGGATAGAACCAGGCAACAGACTCAGTATATACAGTTCTACACAACGTGGAGGGAACCTTAAAATGACCGATGGAAACTTCCATCCTGTAAAAATTGAACTTAAAGATTTAAATGGCAATACATCTGTCCTTGAATTCACCCTGGTAAGCAGATATATGGAAATACAACGATTGGAGCCACAGTTTGCAAGTTACCTCCGCTACGACAGGCACAATGAGTTTATTGATGATGATATTGCACTTGAGTTTCCGGAGAATGTACTCTACAATGATTTAATGTTTAATTATAAAAAAATACCTCATTCCAACCCTTTTCTTTCCGCAATTCATATTATACATGATGAAACCACTCCCCTGCATGATAATGTATTGCTCTCTGTAAAAACAGAAACTTTCAACAAAAAATATCACGAAAAATCACTGCTGGTAAAGGTAGATACTCTGACAGGCAAATTTACTTCTGCTGGTGGTTCATATGAAAATGGATGGGTTACCGGACACATTCGCAGTTTCGGAAACTATGCTGTTGCTGTTGATACAATACCACCTGTCGTAATTCCACTTAGCCTGGGTAGTAATGGTGAATTAACCGAATCATCGCGTATCCGTTTCCGTATTACAGATGAATTATCGGGAATCAAAGATTATGAAGCAATGCTTGACGGTAAATGGGCACTGTTCGAATACGATGCCAAAATAAATACAATTACCCACAATTTCGATCGTGAAAGATTTGAATTTGGCAAAAGACATACCCTCATTTTAACTGTAACCGACTTTAAAAATAACAAAACCATTTATGAAGCCTCATTCTGGAAATAAACATTTGGTAATAGGAACCATGTCAGGTACTTCGCTCGATGGGCTTGATTTGGCAGCAGTGCAATTCCAACTAAAAAAAAACCGGTGGGAATTTGAGTTAATTGCTGCCGAAACTTTGAAATACCCTGCTGAGTGGGAGGAAAAGCTGATAAACTCCCATTCATTGCCCGGAGTACTGTTAATCGGATTGCACCATGAATACGGAAGGTTTCTTGGGCAGCAAATCAACTGGTTCATACGGAAACATCAGCTTAAACCGGATTTAATCTCCTCACATGGACATACGGTTTATCACCAGCCCGATAAAGGTTTTACCTTTCAGCTTGGAAACGGAGCCGTAATTGCTGCTGAAACAGGTATTACGACGGTGGCAGACTTCCGGCCGGGCGATGTGGCATTGGGCGGACAAGGTGCACCACTTGTACCGGCAGGTGACCGGCTTCTTTTTCCTGATTATGAAGCATGCCTTAACCTGGGAGGTTTTGCCAATATATCTTTTGAAAAAAACGAGCAACGCATTGCATTCGACATCTGTCCTGTAAATTTTATATTAAATCATCTGGCTCAAATAATGGGTAAACCTTACGATGCCAATGGTGATTTAGGCAGAAAAGGTATTGTTAATAACGAATTACTAAAAGAGCTGAACCAGCTGGAATTTTACCAAAAGTCACCCCCAAAATCACTCGCCCGTGAATGGATGAATATGTACTTCCTGCCATTAATGGGAACATCGGTTATTTCAACTCAGGATAAACTCCGTACTGCCTATGAACATATTGCCCAACAAATAGCCACTGCAACTCCAACCAGGGGAAAACTATTAATTACAGGTGGCGGGGTATTTAATGATTTTCTTATTGAACGATTTAAGAATTATTTGAACTGCGAAATCAGCATCCCTTCTAAAGTAATTATACATTTCAAAGAAGCATTGATTTTTGCCTTTCTGGGACTATTACGCCAGTTGGGAGAAATAAATTGTTATGCATCGGTAACAGGGGCAAAAAGAGACAGCAGTGCCGGAGCAGTTTTTAAATAAAAGTCATATCAAATAACTATAATCATTTTATTTCATCATAATGACCGGAAATCATGCAGACGAACTATATACATTTCAAAACTTCAACTGAGTTGCATTTGAATACAAAGAATCATTACATATACAGGAAGGATTCCCTTTAATAATGACACCCTGAACATCTGACTAATCCAAATAAGCAGGTTAAGTATTTGTTAATTAATATTTTAAATCCAATAAACCCAATGTCCTCTGAAGTGAGTATAAACTCCCAAAACTCAAAGCTGTCCTACCAATCTGTGGTTCTACATATATGTCATTACCAGTTGCCATGACATTATTAGGAATCGGTTACCTGTTTTCTTTTTTATAGTTTTGCAAATAAAAAAAAATGACCTGCCATTTAGAAACAAAAGAATTAGAAGTCATTAAACCTACAAATATTCTACCCCAAACACCATTTTGGGGCAGAGTAAAACATGGCCAGGGATTTATTCCAAAAGCCTTTGACCTGACAGTTTCCAAGGAACTGTTGAATCCTTCAGGTAACAGTTCCGTTAAAATTCACGATGATTTGCTTATCTTTATAAAATACCTTAACAATACACATTGCTTTGCCTATGTCCCATATGGTCCGAAAATTGAACCAGCGTTTGAAAACCAGGGAGTATTTTTAGAAGAACTATCCGAAACACTACGAAGTTACCTGCCCAAGAACTGTATTTTTATCCGATACGATTTAATGTGGCAAAATCAATGGACACAGGACAATGACTATTTCGACAGTTCAGGAAACTGGTTGGGACCACCGGATAGTAACATACAGGAATTCAGGGTGAATTACAAAACAGAATTCTGGAACCTGCGAAAAAGCCCTGTAGATATTTTACCCAAAAATACTTTCTTTTTGGATCTGACTCAAAACGAGAAGGATTTGCTTTACAAAATGCGATACAATACCAGATACAATATCAGGCGCGCCGTAAAAAAAGGTATTCGTGTTCAGGAACATGGAATTGAGCAAATTGGCAAATGGTATGATTTATATGCAGAAACAGCCGTGCGTCATGCTATGCCCCTACAGAATGAACAGTATTTTTCCACTATTCTGCAGAACCAGGATAATACTAAAAATGGCGTCCAAATAAAAATGTTGATGGCAGATTATGAAGGTCAATTCCTGGCATCAATGTTCCTGGCATTAACCAATAAAAGAGGAGTTTACTTATATGGTGCATCTTCAGGAGGCAATGATAACCTGATGGCAAGCTATGCATTGCAGTGGGAAGCAATTAAAACTGCCAAAAAATGGGGATGTTCGGAATACGACATGTTTGGCTCTGCCCCAAACCTGAATCGTCAACATCCGTTGTATGGGGTACATATTTATAAAAAAGGATTTGGTGGACGACTATTCCACCGGATGGGATGCTGGGATTATCCCTTCTTAACCAAGGAGTACGAATTAGTAAAATTACAGGAACAAAGCACAAAAAACTAACCTGAAACAGTAGATTGTAAAGAAACAGGTTCATGAAACATTTCCTGTAACTGTTTCCATCAAGGCCTACGATCCCGCACACTATTATTTATTCTTTGAAAGAAATTAACCCCTTACATTTATCCCCTTCGATTTAAGGTATTCTTTAACATCCTTGATACGGAGCGTTCCAAAATGGAATACCGAAGCTGCAAGTAAAATTGTAGCACCTGCCTCTACTGCTTCGGGAAAATGCTCCAATTTTCCTGCCCCTCCAGATGCTACCACCTCAGCCTGTACAGCATTTTTTATTGCACGGATAACCGGCAGGTCATAGCCGGTACGGGCACCGTCACCAGCTTTGCTGGTTGGTAATATTACAGGCACACCATACCCGTCAACCTGTTTAGCCCATTCCACAGCATCTTTTCCCGTTGCAGTCCTTCCTCCGTTAATATAAACCTCATATCCGGAGGGCATAGCTTCGTTCCGGTCAACATCAATTGCTACCGTAACTTTCTCTACTCCGAAATTTTTAACCATCTCAGCAATTAAATCTGGCTTGAGAAAAACAGCACTGCTGGTGGAAATCTTATCTGCCCCGGCCTTAAGAACAGATTCTGCTGTTTGAACATTTGAAATGCCACCCCCAACTGTAAAAGGAATTGATATTACTTCAGCTATACGCTTTACAATGTCTATCATCGTAGGTCTGTTTTCAATTGTAGCAGTTATATCCAGCATGGTAAGTTCGTCAGCACCCGCATCGCTGTAAGCTTTGGCACTTTCTACCGGGTCGCCGGCATCTTTAATATCTACAAAATGAATTCCCTTTACAACACGCCCGTTTTGCATGTCCAGGCAAGGCATTATACGGATTTGATGGCTCATATTGAAACAATTTATTCTGATTTATACTTAAACGTGTCGTAAAAATGGTGAGTTTTTTCGAATAATCCTTCTGTTGATTTGTAAAAATGGCCAGAGATGTCATTGTTTAATTTATAAAAAAGTGAATATTTACCTGGAAATTTTAGCCAATAAAAAATGAAAACAACCGTATCAATCTTTCTTTTAATGTTCATTTCTGTTTCAGTCTTTTCATTTAAAGACGACAGCCACTACAGTAAAACGTTTGGAACTACCCGTTTTTTCAGGGTTTTCACACCTCCTGATTACGATGCCAAAGACAGTGCTGTACGGTACCCGGTAATCTATTATTTCCATGGGTGTGGCGGAAGTTTTGAAAAAAGTGGTACATACAGTTACGCAGCGCATGGATTAACCGCCCCTGTTGTTATGAGCAACGACTCTAATCCAGATTATGAATATCCCAATAATGCCGATTTCGAAAATTTTGTATATGAACGAAAAGTAATAATTGTTTGTGTTGATGGGAAAATTGAAGGGCTGCAAGGGTGCGGTGTTTATTTTCCCTCACAGGCAGAGAACTGGAATGGAGATTTCTATAATTTTTCTGCCTATATACGAGAGCTATTTGACGTTGTAGATTCACGGTACAATACAAAAAAGGGACCGCAATACAGGGCAATTTCCGGGCTTTCGATGGGAGGCCAGATTGCAATTTGGCTGGCAGCAACAAATCCACATTTATTTAGCAGTGCTTCCGAGTTCTGCCATTCACCAACCTATTTTGATGTTGGAGAGCCTTCATATATGACAACTATTGACGTAAAACAATTATGGAGAAATTTAAGAGGCTTACCATTCCGGCACTCTACGAATACAGAGGATTATCTGCGTTATTATACTGAGCAGTTAAGCTCTGTATATAACGGAGCCGGTTTTGAAAACTATTTTTATCTCGCAGATTATTGCAAACATCATGCAGCAAGAATTGATTTGCAGTTTGACTTTCACATGAAAAATTTCCAACTTCCGAAACAACACAATACATGCTTCTCGCACATTAATCTTTACCCCGATTTTGAAATTTGGGGATATAATGTTTCAAGTTCAAAAACCGGAAACGGCTGGATATACCTTAATAATGTCACCAGAAACGGATTAGGTATTTACACCAGGAAAAGACTTCCCTGGGGCAATAGTCTCAGTCCGTTTAACATTTCAGTAACAACTCCTGCCACTTACACACCCGATGAATATTACACGCTTTCCCGATATTCATATAAGAACAACACTTTCTCAATAGATGAGATTAAAGCTGATTCGATTGGCCGGCTTACATTAGCTTCAACCGGAGGAGTTGGCGAAGAGATCGGAATAATTGGAAACGGACTTCAACCACCGGTTTTTATTTTAACTGATACGATCAACGAGACTATTTACCTTAAGGATAATATTGAAACCTCGCTCTCTTTTGACTTGATAAATTTATCAACATCACCTCAAATAGTAGATTTTGTAGTAGCAACAGATAATAATGAAATCTTACAAATCATAAAAGGGGAAACGCAAGTTACAATTCCTGCAAGAAGTAAAAAAAGAGTTGAATCGTTGTTAATTTGTAAAGGAACTTTTTACTCTGATTATAAAAATACCGGATACCTGAAAATAACCCCGGTCATAGATGGAGTAGTTCAGGATCGGGAACAAATAATCCACGTAAATATCTTAGAACACGCCACCCAACTTGACTACTCAGAAATAAAAATTATGGATGGAAAATCAGAAAATCTCCAGTTATTTAAATATGAATGGGGTAAGTGGAAACAACCGGTCTCTTCGGGTTTAATTTCTGAAGGTACAGGTAATGGTAACGGCAAACCTGAAACAGGTGAGACTTTTTCAATCTGGATACAACCCCCATCAGCATTCGATTCGCTGGATATAGCAACCTGGCATCCTACTGTTCCGGTAAACAACAGGAATAATCCCGATATTACTGTGGTAGGAATAAAACAACACTTATTTAATACAGGAAGAGCAGTTCTTTCTGCTCAAATCCGGCTTAACAGAACACCGACGAAAGAGAACCCCATCAGAATCCCCATTCAATCGGAATTTTTAAAAATCGAACCTTTGCAAAATGATTGTCACCGTAACACTGCTGATAATTTCAGCTATTCAAATTTTGAAATCATTATCAAGTAAAATGAAACATGCATGTAAACAATGCACACCCTATACTGATTAAAACTGTTTCAATGTTAAACTTCATGCGGATTGCAGCGAATTTTACCTGAAAGTAATGATTTGATTTCGGGAACCGTCCTCTCGTGTTAACTTTGCTGCAATGAAAAACAGTGTAACAATTCATTGAGGGATTACTCCACCATGATTCTGGTCCGGGTGACATCTGACAGTAAGCCCTAACGTGCTTTTCTGTTGTTTCCAAATAAATTTTAAAAAAGTTGAATAACTGCATAGCTTATTGTTCAGAGATGGTGATGACAGAACACTGGACAACTGCCGAGGCTTTCAGGAAATGATATTACGTAAAGGATTACACACATTAAGGCAAATTAGTAGTGATGAGAGAAAGATTGTACTTTTCAGGAAAAATGAAACCCCACAAGGTATCATCAATCAAATCAAAAAAACAATTCCAACAGGTAATTATAGCCTTACTTTTTCGTTAATCAGAAATAAGTAAAAGCGCAGAATAGCTTTTTCATTAATTAAGGGAGTAACGAATGACACCAGAAGAGCAAAAACAAATTGTAGAAACCATTCACACGGAAATTAAAAAGCTAACCCGTAAGATTGATGAATTAAAGGAATTTACTGCCCCTGTATCGCCCGATGATGCAATAGGACGTATTTCGCGTATGGATGCCATTAACAATAAAAGTATTGTGGAAGCCAGCATGCGCAATTTAAAGAACCGGCTGGACCAGTTGCAAAAAATAGCGCAAACTGTAAACGATGATAAATTTGGTTATTGCATTAAATGCCATAAATCCATTCCTTTTGAACGTTTAAAGCTGAAACCTGAAATCAGGCTTTGTGCCGGATGCTTTAATAAAAATTGAGTTTGCCTTAACCCTGCTGTCATTTCTTTTGAAAAATATATTCTCCTGGTTATTGTCAGTAAAGACACTAGAAAAACCATCGATTTGATTAATAAATTTCAGTGTTATTGTATAACAATACCCAGACAGAATCTGCTGCATAAGGGGAAGTTTTTTCTGCATTATTCCAGGGCTGTTTCATAATAACAAAAATACCACTTTGCGAAATCAGATTTTCAAGTTTATGAATTCATCAGCAGGACGAAAAAAGTGTTCGATGCACTCAATAACAAAAATAAATCAAATCTGACAGCCGGATGTTCAGTCAGGCAGGTAAAATCAGAATGGAAAACCTTGATCGAGAATCTCTCAGAATCCAAAACCCAAAACAGACTACCCCACTTAACTTTTTAATACAACTTTATTAAATCCAAAAAATGACACCTGCTTTTCAAAAAACTGACTATCTTCGCAATGAAATTATGGTTACCCTGTTCATTTTCATGAACAGTTTTAATAGGGAATCCGGTGAAAATCCGGAGCTGTACCCGCAGCTGTAAATTCCAGTTGCATTATGCAATTTGTGTTGTTGAATTTTACGCCACTGACCGTTAGACGACGGCTGGGAAGGCATCAACAAACGGAATGAGTCAGAAGACCTGCCATAGATTCGCATTTTATTGTTAAGCTTCGGGGTAAAAGCTTGAGAAATATTATCGTATTTTTCACTTATTTATCCAAAGCTCCTTTAAATTTATTGTGATGAGGAGGTTTGTTATAGTTGGCTTTCTGATTTTGACTTTTGGTTTTTGTGCAGTGGCGCAACAAATGCAGTCTGTCCTAGATACCATTCATTTAGATGAAATTGTAACGTATGGTGAATTGCGGAAATACCAATCGGGAGCAAAAATTGAAAAAATCCCTTCAAGTCAGTTTAGTATTGCCCAGGACGGTAGTTTAGAACAGTTACTGTTACGAACAACACCAGTTGCATTTAAAGCAAATGCCGGTGGCCTTTCGACAATTCGATTACGAGGTTCAGCGCCCGACCATACCAGTATTAACTTTGGTGGAATCAACATCAACTCCTTAACGCTTGGTCATTCAAATGTCAGTAGTGTTCCTGTATACTTGTTCGACGATATTAGCATTCAGTTTGGAAGTTCAAGCTCCGTAAACGGTTCGGGAAGTATTGGTGGAGCAATACATTTAGGTTTAAAAAACTATTGGACAGAAGGGTTTAAAGCGGAAGTAAGAGTTGCAAATGGTTCTTTTGGTGAGCAAATGTATGGTACTAAACTATTTTTTGGGAATGGCAAACTTGAATTTGTCACGCGTGCTTACTATTACTATAAAACCAACAATTTTAAATTTACTAATCCAAATTATCGCGATTTTGAAAATAACATTTTTGAAATTGAAGATAAACAGCAGAATGCAGATATCGAAAACATGGGATTGCTGCAGGAGATTAACTACAAATTTGCAGAGAAAGAGTTTTTCTTTTTTCGGGCATGGGTAGAAAAAGATTGGCAACTCATTCAGCAAAACATGCAATCGAATCTCACTCAACCTAATTTAAGGGAGACACTTGACGATCAGCATATCCGGATTTGGACAGATTATAAAAATCAGAAAAAGGATTTTAAATACCAGTTAAGTGGAGGTTACGTTTACGATAACTCAATGCACAATGGAAATACTTACGATTCCATTCAAACACAACGATTTGTTGGAGAATTTTTTGTTGAACATGATTTAAAGTTTAATACCAGCTATAAAATTGGAATAAAAGCATCACGAATTTATCCAACTGTTTATGCCTATTCTGCAAATTTGAACTACGAAGACAGAATGGATCTGTATGCTTCCTTTTTTCACCAGTTACACAATAAATTAAAAGCTACAGTTAACCTGCGCCAGGGATTTGTTACTGAATTTGACGTGCCCGTTACACCTTCTGTGGGATTAAACTACATCGCCCTTTCAAAAGAAAAATACGTACTGAATTTTAGCGGCAATGTCGCCCGAAGTTACAGGGTACCTACATTTAACGACCGTTTTTGGGTGCCTGGAGGAAATGTTGATTTAAATCCTGAAAAAGGGATGAATTATGAATTGGGATCAATACTGAGTTATTGTGATGAGAATCATTCAGGGAATTTGAAAGTTAATGTTTTTTATATGAAAATAGAGGATTGGATTCTCTGGAAAAACGGTGGCTCTTTTTGGTATGCCGAAAATGTTCAGAATGTTGAAAGCAAAGGTTTTGAGGCAATGACAGATATTCAATATAATCTTTGGATTTTAAAAACAACTTCCGGAATAAACTACACATTTACTTCGGCTCAACGCAAAAAATCAACAATTAATACCAACGCTTTAAACCGGCAGCTTGAATATGTACCCAGGCACAGTGGAAATTTCTATACCACCTCAACATACAAAAACTTTGGAATAACGATAGATGGAAGCATTACTGATGAACAGTTTACAAACGAGGAAGCTGCATATATTCTTGATGCGTATTTCCTGCTGAATCTGGCAGCCGGCTATAAGATTGAAATTGGCGAATACAACAGTCTAAAGATTAACGGAATGCTGAATAATTTATTTAACACCAGCTATCAGTCAAGTTATGGTTATGCAATGCCCTTAAGAAATTATCGAATAAGTATGACATACAATTTTAAATAAATTTTTAATCAATAAATCGTAAAAAATGGAAAACAAATTTTCAGTCTTAGTATTCTTAGCCTTTTCTTTGTCTTTATTATCCTCCTGTGGCAAAGATGACATTTCGGAAAAAGAAGAATTTCAATCAACTGGTAGTTATATCATCAATTACGGAAGTTTCTCAGGGGATAAGAGTACAATCTCAGCATTAAACAAGGAAACTGATTTGGTAATTAACGAATATTACAAATCTGTAAATGGAGTAGACATTATTTCAAATATTCAACATGCAATTGAGTATAACAACAAAATTTATTTTTTGGGAAATAATTCGGATCAGCTATTTTGGGTAGATAGTGAAACGTTTAAGCAAACGGAAAATGCAATAATTATAGATATCAATAAACCCCGCTATAGTGTGGGAAATAACAATTATTTATATGTCTCTTGTTGGGGTGGAGATATCTGGTCAGATGAGACCCTGTCATACATTGCAAAGATTAATTTAACTACGAATGAAGTTGAAGAAAAAATAGCACTGCACGGTGGCCCTGAAGGCTTGGCAGTTGTTAACAACAAACTTTATGCAGCGTTAAACTACAAAGATAGTATAGCAGTTATTGATCTAAGCAATAATGCAATTTCATATATCAAGATACCTGCTGTTTCATCTTATTTCGTAAAAGACATTCACAATAATTTATATTTTTCTTTATTGGATACCTACAATAGTCCTGCTGAAAAAACTGGTTTGGGATATATCAATACTTCTACAGATGTGCTGGAAGCTACCTACGATTTAGAAGGAGTCAGTACATCGTATGTAAATATACTGGCAATGAACAACGATTTTTCAAAGCTTTATGTAATGACATCAGCTTATGATGAAAATTGGAACCTTTCCGGTGCCGTAGCTACTTTTGATATAGCTTCAAAAAGTTTTAACAGCAGTTTTCTTATTGAAGGAATTTCAGGATTGAATGGTATAGCATTCGACAGCGACAAGGTATTCTGTTTCGTTGCAGAAAGTGTTACTGGAAATGGGCTTGCCAAAACCTATTCTGAAGATGGAACTTTTGTAAAAGAATATGAAACGGGAATTGCACCGTTTATGATGCTAACTGTAGAGTAAAATTTTAATTCAGAATTTTAGGATGTGTTTATTGATCTGTTGACGAGTGATTGGTAGTAATGAGAATTGAAGTACGATTATAAATATTCTGTTTATTTTTTATTAATTTTAAACCAATAAATCTATACTCATATGAATTTAAAAGCTTGTATAATGATTACACTTTCCTTCATCCTATTGATGTTTTCCCTTCAGGTATCTGCCACAAAAACAGTTTCAGTTACGGGTAATCAATGGAAAAAAATTAAAACTTACTTTAGCCCTCCTGCAGAATTAAAAAATAATTTTGGTGACTATCGGTCGCCATTAAAGTTTTATGATGGACGGACTGTGAAATCAGCCGAAGACTGGGCATTGCGAAGAGAAGAAATTCTTGCTGAGTGGCATAAGATGATGGGGCAATGGCCTCCCCTGATAGAATCGCCCAAAATGGAAATAATCGAAACAGTTAAAAGAGATAATTTCACACAACATCATATCAGGCTGGAATGGCGCCAGGGAGAAATGACAACCGGTTATCTGCTCATTCCTGACACACCGGGTGTGCACGAAAAAAAACCAGCGGTTATTACAGTGTTCTATGAACCTGAAACAGCAGCAGGTTTAAAAGGTGGCTTGCTCGATTTTGCCTATCAACTGGCCAGGCGGGGCTTCGTAACCTTATCACTTGGTACCGGTGCCACTAAAAACAGCAGCCCTTATGGCCAGTATTATCCCACATCTGATGATGCTACGGTGGAGCCATTATCAATGCTGGCATATCTGGCAGCCAATGCTTATAATTTTCTGGCTTCCCATCCTGAGGTTGATTCAAACAGAATTGGAATAACTGGTCATTCCTATGGCGGCAAATGGTCGATGTTTGCATCCTGCCTGTATGACAAGTTTGCCTGTGCTGCATGGTCAGATGGCGGAATTGTATTCGATGAATCACGGCCCAATGTGAACTACTGGGAACCATGGTATATTGGTTACCACCAAAAGCCCTGGAGAAAAGGTGGGGTAATAACTCCTGAAAACCCGGCAAAGGGGCTTTATCCTGAATTGGTAAAGAATGGTTATGACCTGCACGAACTACATGCCCTGATGGCACCAAGGCCATTCCTGGTATCAGGAGGTTCCGAAGATCCTGTTGAGCGCTGGATTCCTCTTAATCATACCGTAGCCGTGAATAAACTGTTGGGATACAAAAACAGGGTTGCAATGACCAACCGCCCTACCCATGCACCAACTCCGGAATCAAATGAAGCCATTTATAACTTTTTCGAACATTTTTTGAAGAAATAACAACCAGGGCCTGATGTGCTATCCGCTTTTTGGAGTTGAAATTTTTTCACCAAAAAGAACAAGGTAATCAGTTACCAACAATTAACTTTCTGGTCTTTGAAATGCCTTTATTACTTTTTAACTGATACAAGTATATGCCATCGCTGATTTTTTTTCCTGCAGAGTTTGTTCCGTCCCAGTAAATGGTATATGTGCCAGGAGGTTTTTCTTCATTTAAAAGGAGGGCTACCAGGTTACCCGAAAGATCATATACAGAAAGATTATATAACTGATTTTCGGATACATGAAATTTAATTGCAGTTGAAGTTGAAACCGGATTTGGATAGTTTTGTTCCAGTACATCATTTACATGACCCATTTGCTTTCTGATTCCAGTTCCCACATCCTGTCTACCAAATATAAGCCATGGATAACTGCCCGAAATTCTGTGCTCCCAGTTATACCTGCGCCACGGAGTAACACGATATTGTGTTTTGCCTGTGGCAGGTCCGGCAGGTCGGGTGAAATACTTCACCACTAATTTATATGTTTCATAAAATTCCTTTGCCATAAGTTGCATCTTCACATTATTTTCACCAAGTACCTGGGAAAAATAATATGCCCACGCCAATGATACCCCAACATCCACTGCATGATAGGGATCTGTACTTTCATTCAGGTTCGGGCCGGATGAACCATCAATTAAACAGGTATACATAGGATATCTCTTCCCCCCTCCAAATGCTGTTTTTGTTAAGGTGCTTGCTTCCATAAAGAACTCACCAAACTTATAAATAAATGTAGCAATAGCTTCACTGCCAGTAACCGCATAGTTTCTTAATGAAGCATCAATCAATATTGCCGACATCCAGGGAGATGCACCAAACGTATTGGCCGGCCAGTCGCCATGTTGTCTGCCATAATGCCATAAGGCCCCGTTTAACCTGTCTGAGGGAATCTGTCCGTCCGCTCCATTCTGATGCCAGATTAAATCATTTTGAATTTTCATTGCTCTGTTAAAATACTCAATCTTCCCCAGCACTTCGTAAGCTATTGTGTTTGCGAGCATCTCAAACGCTATGTGCCTTTCCGTAAAAACTCTATTCTCCGGCCCCCACCTTGGTTCTTCGGAATAGGATTGTGCTTTGACAATCCAGGGCATATATTCCAGCATATCCGTATCTCCGGTTAACCAGTAAGTATAAGCCAGGTTCTCATTGTAACTGTACATAGAATTATTTCCATCAGGCCAGTTGTAATCTTTATCCATCTTAAGGCTGAAAAATCCTGTGCATTTTGGGCAATCTACTGTATCAGAATAAATTTTTTGCTTATAAAACTGTGATGCCCTGACTGCTTCCCGTAATGGTTTAATAAATCCAGACCTGAAATAGGTTACATACATTGTTGCCGATCGATCAAATAACCAGGGTTCATAATTATTTTTGTAATCACAAATCTGATCCGGGGCAAGAAGAGAAGGTGGGGTATCTTCGTTAATAATAGAATATAAGAAATTTTTTGAAGCTGATTCATGAACCATACCCCCTGTCATGCCATCATAGTTAATCTTATATGCATCATCCCTGGCTTCTGTTATTTCAGCATGAAACGGACTCATTCGTGTTGTTTTTAAAACACCCTTGCTTAATACTTCCCTGGGCAAAACCGCATAAACATCAGGTTCATAAATATTGTCTGCAACTGTAAATGTGCCTTCTTCAACCAGATGCCAAGCAGTTTTAGGATTAACAAAAGCAAGCCGGGTTTGTGAACGGTCCACCATTCCCCATTCAACTGTAACTTCCTCATATTCCGGATGAATATTGGTAAAGGAATATTCAAATTGAATCAGAGCAATCCGGACAAATAAGGTATCACCGGTGACAGGATTTCTCCAGGGAGTGAGTGCTTTAACCAAAGATGGTATTTCTGAATTATTTTTCAATACCCTTATAGTCTGAAGTTCATCATGCGTAATTGAGCCTTTAGTGAAGGGTACGCCAAATGTTACAAGTGTAGAATCCGCAACTGATACAACTTCAGTAGGATATAGTTTTACAGTTATACTTCCTGTTTTTTCAGCAGGAGCCCAAAAAGACTCCTGCCCGGCCAAACTGGCTGAAAAAAATAAAAAAACAACGACGAGCCGATAAATATTAAGTAGTTTCATGGATATAAATTAACTGTTGTTCGTGCCAAAAAAAAAATAAATCAGTTTAAAATTCAATTGGTTGAGATTCCATATTAAAATTAACCTTACCATGAATTTATAAGTTATAAAACAAATGTACAATTTTACCGGAAAACCTGGCAGGGCACTTCATAAACTAATCACTAGAACCTCTACCATCCTTACCAGTTAAACAATCTTTTTCGAATTATGAACAGGTGAGAGCAATACGCAAATCAGACAAGGAGTTCGAAAACTCCTCACCTGTTCATGAAGAAGAATTGCTGCGCTACGAATTCAGTTGGCTAAACAGTTTTGAATGATGCGTATTTGAATGCGATTAAAAATAAAGCATTTTCAAACGGGTAATTTTTGGGTAAATCATTGAAGTACAATTCACCGGTTGCGTGAAATTTAAAATCCGGTTAATTTATAAATTTTTTAGCTGTTGATTTTTTACAAATGATTGCTTTTGTTTAAGAAAGGCAGGAAATTCAAAAATAAGCAGCTCACAAACCAGCCAATTACCGTACTACGCATACTCACACCTGGCAGGTGTTCTTAAAATTTAATTAATTCGTAATTAGTGCTTCTTCCACCTGCCTGTTCTTTTTTCAAGATGTTTTTACCAATTAAATCATTAATATCCCTGATGGCAGTATCTTTTGAACATTTTGCAATTTTTGCCCATTTTGAAGAAGTCAGTTTACCATCAAGGCCGTCCAATAATTTGTTTAACAGCTTTTTCTGCCTTTCGTTTAAGATCGTTTTTGAATGTCTGTTCCAGAAATCTGCTTTGAATAAAACTCCAGTAAGTATTGATTCTGTCGATTTTAAAGCATTTATCAGGCATTGCAAAAACCATTTCATCCAATCGGTAACATCAAGGTTCCCTTTTTGTGTTTTTTCAAGCTTTTGATAATACTGTTGTCGCTCTGATCTGATTTGAGCCGACATGCTATAAAATCGTTGATTACTTTTATCTGCCCGTGCCAGCAGCATATCAGTCAAAGCCCTGGTTATTCTGCCATTCCCATCCTCAAACGGATGAATGGTTACAAACCAGAGATGAGCAATGGCAGCTTTCAGAACTAACTCCATATTACCTTCATGATTGAACCATTCTAAAAATCGTTGCATTTCATTTTCTATTAAATCGGAATGAGGCGCCTGAAAATGAACTTTTTCTTTACCCATGGCTCCTGATACCACTTGCATTGGACCAGTTGTATCCTTTCTCCAGCCGGCCACGGTTATTCTGTCCATTCCAATTCTGCCGGTTGGAAACAAAGCTGAATGCCAGTCAAAGAGCCTTTCTTCTGTCAATGGATAAAAACAGTTTTGTGTTGCATCAATCATCATGTCGACAACACCGTCAACATTTCTGTCAGACTCTACTGCTCCTGCTATCTCCATTCCCAATTTTCTTGCCACTGACGAGCGAACCTGATCCGGATTTAAAATTTCACCTTCGATTTCAGACGATTTTAAAACATCCAGGGTTAGGGTGTCAAGTAAAGCCTCGTTTCTTAGTTCAAATCCCAATGATTCCATCTTCCCGATTAACCGTCCCTGAAGATTTCTTGTTTCACTTAACAAGGTTATAACATCATCGTTCTTCCAGGTAAAGTTCGGCCAATTATCCTGATGATGTATATCATTTTCCATTCGTTGCAAATTTTACAACAAATATAATGCTTAATCGTTGCATTGTAAAAATAATCGTAGCATATTTTGCAGCAAATAAATACTGACTTATAATATTTATGATTCATCGGTAACAAAAGAAAATGTCCGGGAAATAGTATAAACAGCTCCGCAAAGAATCAAACCGGTGAATATATTTCTCAGGAAGAAGTTCAAAAGGGAGGTAAAGAAAAAGAAACTGCCTACCAGCTGGCCAGATTGACAAACGAACAGTCTGGACAGGAGATATGCCCAGATAGAAACAGGATTCAGTAACAGCAGCGAGAATAGGCAATCAACACTGAATGGAGGCTAAGTGTTGTACGCTGTGCATTATTCAAATAGTTCCTTTATAGTTTTCATTGGAAGAAACATCTTACCACTACCAGGTAATTTTATGAATCCATATTTTTTATAAAATCTTTCTGCATCCTGGTCTAATGGATCAACAATAACTGCAAATGCTCCAATAGATTCAGTTGTGTCATAACATCTTCTTAAAGCATCAATTAGCAGAATCTTACCAATTCCTTTTCCTTGAAAACCTTTATCAATTGCTAATCGGCCCAAAAGTATTGCTGGAATTGACAAATACGATTTTGGCAGTTTCTTTTTAAATGAAACCGGTATCAGATTACCAGGAATGCTACTACTTGAAAGTGTATAGTATCCGGAAATTTTTTTAGTTTCATTATCAACCAATACAAAACATGCAGAAAGTTTTCGATTAACATCTTGCTTTGCCTGTTTCCAGAAATAATTGTCCAGAAAATCTTTGCCGCATGAGAAATCTTCCTTTTTATGCTTTGAATCAAGCGTTTCAGTTAAATAACTCATTTAATCAATTTGTTGTATTCATCTTTTGCAGAAAGCAAGCTTTTATTTGGCTTTGGAGGATTAATCAAAGAATCAAAAAATATTTCTCTGTCTTTTTGTGAGGCAATTATTTGTTCTCTTTCTTCAATAATCTCTTTAGCTTTGTTTTGAACCGTAACAATTACAAAATCAGTAAGATTCCTGTATCCACCCAATATAGCTGCTTTTTCAAAAAACTGCTTTTGTTCCAGAGGCAATCTTGTATCAAATCTCGCTTTATCTTTTTTCCGTGCTCCCATGATTATAATATGTAATGCAAATGTACGGTAATAATCCGTATAATCCAATTGAATTGTACGGAAATATACAGTACATTGTTTCAATGTACAATAGCCACAAGAGCAAAATAAACAAGGTAAAAACTGAAAAGGATCAACTGAAAATCTGTGGTAAAAACCTGTCCGCTTCGCTTTTAGGAATAAAGGAAATGTCCATTCGCTGATATGAAACCAAATATTATTATTAAATGTTATTTTTGTAGAAAACATTAAAGCTATGGGAGTAAAAAAATTAAGGGAAGAGCTTCATGAATATATTGATAAGGCAGATGAAAGATTCCTGAAGATGGTTTCTGCCATGAGCAAAGAATATAACAAAAACACCATTGTGGGTTATAATGTTGATGGTTTACCAATAACACAGGAAAAGCTTCGGGAAAGAGCAAAATCTGCTTCGCAAAAAGTAAAATCCGGCGATTATATTTCACAGGAAGAAGTTGAAAAGGAGATCAGGAATTGGTGAAGAAAAAGAAACTTCAAATCCGTTAGGCCAGAGTTGCAAAAGAAAACCTGGACAGGATATATGCTTATATTGCACAGGATTCATTACCAGCAGCAAGAAAAGTTAAGAAAGAGCTGGTAATTATTGCCCATAGCCTGAATAATTTTCCTGAAAAGTTTCCAACTGAAAAATATCTGGCTGAGGAACCTGAGAATTTCCGTTCTGTATCAAAATGGAGTTATAAAATAATCTATGAAGTAACCGAAGAATGCATAATCATTGTAGATATATTTCATACCAGTCAATATCCATCAAAAATTAAAGAGGATATAAAAAATTTTCCATGAGCTTCATGTCAAATCATTTCTAAAGCCTGGAGCAAGATTTTGTTTATTAGCTCGACAAGACTTACTGGCGTGAATCCTAGAGGGGGGAATTCAAATCAAGAAGCCTGTTCGCTTAGCTCATACCAGCTTTTATTGTGCCCAAATTTTTGAGCTAGCTCAAATTTGGGCACAATAAAACCTGATACTGCCGTACCAGGTTTTTTGATTTGTCGGGGTGACAAGATTTGAACTTGCGACCCCTCGCCCCCCAGACGAGTGCGCTACCAGGCTGCGCCACACCCCGATTCCTTATGTTTTTTAACTTTTCGTGCAGGCTATTTTTGTCTAAATGTTGCGACAGTCGCCAAACCCCAAAAAAATTGTGCCTGCAAAAGTAACTCTTGAATTTTGTTTTGCAAAACTTTTTTTGTGCCGGGGAAGTTTTTTTTCTCATATTTATAGAAATTTTCTATTTAAGATTGTTTTTATCAATTAAAAAAGCCTGTGTAACAACCACCAGGTTTTGTATTTTTGCAAATCAAAAAAAAAATTAACAGTCATGTTTAAACCGCTTAATATTGATAAGGGTGAGGAGAAATCATCTGCTCAGCCTGTTGAAACAGAAAAAGTAAAATGTTTAATAATCGGTTCAGGTCCTGCCGGTTATACCGCTGCTGTGTATGCAGCCCGTGCAAACATGAACCCGGTTATGTACGAAGGTCTTCAGCCCGGTGGACAATTGACCACCACTACTGAAGTAGAAAATTATCCCGGTTATCCTGAAGGAGTTACCGGTCCGGTTATGATGGAAGATTTTAAAAAGCAGGCAGAACGTTTTGGAACAGATGTTCGCTGGGGAATGGCCACAAAAGCCGATTTTTCAGAAACTCCTCATAAAGTATGGATCGATGACAAGAAAATAATAGAGACCGATGTTGTCATAATTGCCACAGGTGCTACAGCCAAATACCTGGGAATTGAAGATGAAAAGAAATATGCCGGTGGAGGTGTATCGGCCTGTGCTACCTGCGACGGATTCTTCTATCGTGGTAAAGATGTGGCAGTGGTTGGCGGCGGAGATACCGCCTGCGAGGAAGCACTTTACTTGTCAGGGCTCTGCAACAAGGTTTATATGATAGTCCGCCGTGATGTATTGAGGGCTTCAAGGGTAATGGCCGATCGCGTAAAAAAAACTCCCAATATTGAAATTCTATGGAAACATCAGACAAAAGGATTGTTTGGAGAAAACAACGTGGTAGAAGGTGCAAACCTAATAAAGAATAAAGGTGAAGTCGATGAAACGGAAGTAAAAATTAAAATTGATGGGTTCTTCCTGGCTATCGGACATAAACCCAACTCCGACATCTTCAAAGATTACCTCGAAACCGATACTGTAGGTTATATTAAAACAATACCCGGCACCTCAAAAACAAGCATCCCCGGTGTCTTTGCCTGCGGCGATGTGCAGGATTCCATTTACCGGCAGGCAGTTACAGCGGCAGGTACAGGCTGCATGGCTGCCATGGATGCCGAAAGATACTTTTCTGAAAAAAATCATTGAAAAGCAAAATAAAAAAGCCGCCCGCGCCCGTGAGCGGTTTTTTTATTTTTCCTTCTTCGCCCCAGGCATCTCAACCCCCTCATACCCGAATTAAACGACCCGTTAAAGCTTTCCCTTTATTAATCCCTGTCAGAGGACTGATCCTGCCTATCCCGGGCCGACCAGTGTAATGTACTTTTCGGTATTGAAAACAGTTCGAACAGAATAAATCACATCACAATAAATCTGGATTATCTTCGGGGTTAATTCGGGGTTAATTCGGGGTTAATTCGTAATAAATTCGCGATTTTGCGAATTTGTTCCGAATTTAGTCCGAATTTGATACGAAGTGAACAGGTAGATATTATTGCCGGATAACGGAAAATACCAGTGGTCTCTTTTTATTTGACATCACTCTAAGAATTAATCAATTAATGTGTTACCGGCATTTAAATTATATTAAAAGTTTAATAAATTCTGTTTTATGGATTGTGAATAAAGTAGAACCTTCGGCAATATCTGATTCCAGCTTAAGAGTTATAAGCAACAGGCAACATCACTTTCCGGCTGGATATTTTTACATGGCTGAATTATAAACGGGGGAAATGTAAAAGAGGCTGCCTCAGATAAGGCAACCTCTTTGAATAGTATGGTTATTTAACGTCAAGGTTACATATCAACCTCTACTTTAGCAAATTCGGTTTTTGAATATTTTCCTTCCTGCAATTTTTTACGGACATCTTTAAATGCAAGTAAAGTGTATTCAACATCCTCAAGAGAATGCATAGCTGTTGGGATAAGCCTCAGGATAATTTCACCTTTGGGAATAACGGGGTAGACTACGATGGAGCAAAATACGCCGTAATTTTCGCGCAGATCGTAAACCATGTTTGTCGCTTCGGCAGTTCCACCTTTCATATACACCGGAGTAACGGGTGAATTGGTTCGGCCAAGGTCGAACCCGGCTTCTTTTAATCCCGATTGCAGGGCATTAACCACTGCCCAGAGTTTTTGCCTCAATTCGGGCATTGAGCGGAGCATTTCCAGTCTTTTTAAGGCTCCCAGGACCATTGCCATGGGGAGTGATTTGGCAAAGGTTTGTGAGCGCATATTGTAGCGCAGGTAAAAGCAGATATCGGGATCGCCTGCTATAAAGCCTCCTATTCCGGCCATTGATTTGGCGAATGTTCCGAAATGCAGGTCCACTTTATCGGTTACTCCAAAATGCTCAGGTACACCGGCACCGGTTTCCCCCATTGTTCCAAATCCGTGGGCATCATCAACAAGCAGCCTGAATTCAAATTCATCTTTCAATTTAGTAATTTCATCGAGTTTACCCAAATCGCCCGACATGCCGAAGACGCCTTCAGTAATTACCAAAATGCCTCCTCCCTGCTTTTGAGCCAGTTTAGTAGCACGTTCCAGCTGCTTGCGCAGGTTTTCCATGTTGTTGTGCGGATACACAAACCGTTTACCCATATGCAGGCGAACACCGTCAAGGATACATGCATGCGATTCAGAATCGTAAACAACCACATCATTTCGGCCACAAATAGCATCAATAACAGAAACCATTCCCTGGTACCCGTAATTTAATAGGAAGGCATCCTGCTTACCAACAAAGTCAGCCAATTCGCGTTCCAGTTGTTCGTGCTTTGTTGTTTGCCCAGACATCATACGGGCTCCCATCGGGTATGCCATGCCGTATTGAGCTGCAGCTTCGGCATCTGCTTTTCTCACCTCCGGGTGGTTTCCCAGACCCAGATAGTTGTTCAAACTCCAGGTAAGTACTTCCTTTCCCCTGAATTTCATTCGCGCATTTATCTCCCCTTCCAGTTTCGGGAACGCAAAATAGCCGTGTACCTTGCTCATATGCTGACCGATATCTCCCTTATTGGACCTGATTTTTTGAAAAATATCCACGATTTGATAATTTAAAATTATGAATGCAAATGTAAACTTTTTTAAAACTTTGACAAATGTGTTAATTTCATCTAATTGATTCAGGAGTATGTAAAAAAAGCTTATTTTTGCGCCATGTTAAAGAAAGTAAGAATATTAGTCGTTGGTTTTGTTGTTCTAATGGCCCTTTCATCCTGCGGCGAATACAACAAAATTCTAAAAAGTACCGATTATGAATTTAAGCATAAAAAGGCAATCGAGTACTTTGAAGCAGGCGAATATGTAAAAGCCAGTACCCTGTTTCAGGAACTGGTCAGTATATATCGCGGGACCTCCCGTGCCGATCAGATTTATTATTATTATGCAAAAAGCCTGATGGGTCAAAAAGATTACCTGATGGCAAACCATTATTTTAAATCGTTGTTAAAAGAATTTCCCGGCAGTGAGTTTGCTGAAGAGTCGCAGTTTATGGCAGGCTATTGTTCTTATTTGCTTTCGCCCAAACCAAGACTCGATCAAACAGTCACCCGTGAGGCCATTGAATCATTGCAACTGTATATGAATCTTTATCCTTACAGTGACAGGGTAGATGAAGCCAACCGGCTGATTGACGAATTGAGGTCGAAACTGGTTTACAAGTCGTACCTGAATGCAAAACTCTATTATGACTTTGGAAACCATAAAGCATCAGGAATTGCCCTGGAGAACAGTCTGAGGGAATATCCTGACAGCCCCTACCGGGAGGAGTTGATGTATATGCTTTTAAAATCGAAATACCTGCTTGCTATCAACAGTGTGGAAGATAAAAAAACTGAAAGGCTTTCGAATGCCCTGGATGAATATTTTTCATTCGTGGATGAATTTCCCGACAGCAGTTACAGGCAGGAAGTTGACAGATTTTACAATACAGTAGCCAATCTGCTGAATTACGATGAACAACAAGAAACAAATATAAATTAGAAAATGGATTATAAAAAAACAAAAGCTGCCACTACTACAGTTCCACGGAACCTGGATGTCCTTTCAACTGAAACCGGAAATATATACGAAACAGTAATGATACTTGCCAAAAGGGCAAATCAGATTTCTTCCGAACTAAAAGAAGAACTAAATCAAAAACTACAGGAATTTGCATCCTATACTGACAATCTGGAAGAGATATTCGAAAACAGGGAGCAGATAGAAATTTCCAAATTCTATGAACGCCTTCCGAAACCCACTTTAATTTCATACCAGGAACTGGAGGAAGGGCATATATACCACCGCAACCCTGCCAGGGAAAGCAAACAGGCCTAAATCAATTGTCTATGAAACTTCAGGGGAAAAAAATCATATTGGGAATCTCCGGAAGTATTGCTGCATATAAGTCGGCATTTCTTTTACGACTGCTGGTGCGTGAAGGAGCAGAGGTCCAGGTTGTGATAACACCTGCAGGCAAGGAATTCATTACCCCTGTAACATTGTCTGCCCTTTCAGGCAAACCTGTTATCAGCGATTTTTTTGGCCACGCCGATGGCACCTGGCACAGTCATGTAGATCTTGGGTTGTGGGCAGATGCTATGATTGTTGCACCTGCCACTGCAGCCTCCCTTGCCAAAATGGCCGGTGGCATTGCCGACAACATGCTTATAACTACCTATTTATCGGCCAAATGCCCGGTATTTATTGCCCCGGCAATGGACCTGGATATGTATGAACATCCTTCCACCCAAAAGAATATTGGCATACTAAAAGAATTTGGCAACAGAATTCTGGACCCGGTTGTCGGGGAACTGGCAAGCGGGCTCGAAGGAAAGGGACGAATGGAAGAGCCCGAAAACATACTGAAAACGTTGGTTGAATTCTTCAGCCAAAAAAAAAACTGCTGAACAGGAAATTCCTGGTTACAGCAGGACCCACATTCGAAAGAATTGATCCTGTCCGCTATATAGGTAATTTTTCTACCGGAAAAATGGGTTATGCCATTGCTGATGCACTGGCAAATGAAGGGGCGGATGTGGTTTTGGTATCCGGACCCGTTTCTGTTTCAACTTCAAATAATGCCATAAGGATAATACGGGTGGAATCATCAGGTGAAATGTATGAGGAATGTATAAACAGTTTTCCATCGTGTGACGGAGCTGTGATGACTGCTGCCGTGGCCGATTTTACACCTGTCTCACCCAAAATGCAGAAAACAAAACGGGAAAAGGAAAATCTTTCCATTGAACTGAAACCTTCCCGCGATATAGCTGCAGCTCTTGGTGAAATTAAAAATCCCGGACAAATATTGGTAGGTTTTGCACTGGAAACAAACAATGAGCTGGACAATGCAAGGCATAAACTGAAAAGAAAAAACCTGGATTTAATTGTATTAAATTCGCTAAAGGATGAAGGGGCAGGTTTTGGTTTCGATACAAATAAGGTGCTATTTCTGGATAAAAACAATAAAATCCGGCCATTTGAGTTAAAATCAAAGAAGGAAGTGGCAGCAGATATTGTAAATGAAATCATTTCATTGCTGCCTGAATAGTTTTAATCGCTGTGAAATTTTGTACTTTTACATGAATTAAGGAAATGATTATGAAAAAACTGATTTTATTAATGGTAGCGGTAATTTCCTTCACTGTGCTTGATGCACAGGAGTTAAGATGCAATGTGACAGTAACGGCACCAAGCATTCAGGGAGCCAACCGGCAGATATTCCGTACCATGCAATCCGATATTTATGAGTTCATGAACAACCGTAAATGGACTGAGCATGCCTATACATACGATGAAAAAATAAAGTGCAATATACTTATCCGGCTCGATGAGCAGCTGTCGACCGATGAGTTCAGAGGCTCAATACAGGTGCAGTTGACAAGACCCGTATTTGGTTCAAGCTATGAAACCACTGTTCTTAATATTAAGGACAACGATTTCAGGTGCAGGTACGTGGAATTTCAGCCACTTGAATTCAACGAAACATCGAACAGGGACAACCTGACCAATATTCTGGCTTTTTATGCCTATGTTATTCTTGGGTTCGACTACGACACATTCTCTCAAGAAGGTGGCACACCTTTTTTCGAGAAGGCACAGGGCATTGTAAATAATTCGCAGAACTCCCCCGAAAAGGGATGGAAAGCTTTTGAAGGAGAACGGAACCGCTATTGGCTGATAGAAAACATTATGAATAAATCGTATTCTGCTTATCGCAGCGTCATGTACAGTTACCACAGACAAGGGCTTGATTTAATGGCGCAAAAGCCTGAAGAAGGAAGGGCAAATATTGCAAATTCATTAAAAGATATTCAGACAGTTTTCAGGCGCAGGCCGTCCACATACATCCTGCAGATGTTTTTTGATTCAAAATCCGATGAACTTGTGAATGTTTTTTCTAAATCGTTCCCTGATGAAAGGAACCGTGTAGTGGCTATCTTAAATGAAGTGGACCCCTCAAACGGGAGCAAATACAAGCGGATTTCCGAAAGCGAAGACCTTTAATCAAACCGGTTTATGCTGACCCGTCTGGTAATTTCCAACTATGCTCTGATAAACAACCTGGATATTGAATTTTATACCGGTTTGAATACCATCACCGGCGAAACCGGAGCAGGCAAATCAATTATCCTGGGTGCCCTTGGACTGATCCTGGGAAACCGGGCCGATTTATCGGTACTCAAAAACCAGGATGAAAAATGCATTGTGGAGGGTTACTTCGAAGTAAAGGATTACAACCTTGGATATTTTTTTGAAGAAAACGATCTGGATTACGACAATCCGACCCTATTGCGCAGGGAAATTACCCCCTCTGGGAAATCAAGAGCATTTATAAACGATACGCCCGTATCGCTAAAATCACTCAGGGAACTGGGACTGCAACTCATCGATATTCATTCACAGCATCAAAATCTTGAACTTGGCAACCGTAAATTTCAGCTCCAGCTGGTAGATGTAGTGTCGGGAGCCGGAAAAGACCTTCGGCAGTACAAGGAACAATTCTTCCGTTATAAATCCATGCAAACTGAACTGGAGGAATTAAAAAACAAAAATGACAAGGAAAAAGCTGATTTGGATTACTGGCAGTTTCAGCTCAATCAGCTGGAGGAAGCCCGGTTAAAGGAAAACGAGCAGGAAGAATTGGAAGAAGAGTTAGAAAGGCTTACTCATGCTGAAGAAATAAAGAACGCACTTTTGGGCGTACAGCAGCTTATAGACAATGAACGCTTCTCAGTTTTGCAAAATCTAAAAGACAGCCAAAAGCTTTTGGAAGGGATTCAGCAATACATTCAGGATGTGCCGGAGATGGCAAAACGTATGCAAAGTTGCTTGCTTGAACTAAAAGATATTTTAGATGATTCGGAACGGCTTACAGGGAATGTGGAGTACGATGGTGCCCGCATTGAACTGGTAAACGATCGACTTAATCTAATCTATTCACTGCAGCAAAAACATCAGGTAACAACAGTACAGGAACTCATAGACCTGAAAAATTCCTATTCAAAAAAAATCGGGCAAATTGCCGGTCACGATCAGAAAATACTGCAATTAGAAGCGGAACTGGAGACAAACAGAAAAAAGCTGAATGAAAAGGCACTTGTTTTAACTGAAATCAGGATGAAATCGTTTGGTGCGATTGAAAAGGCAATTTTAAACACCCTGAGGCAGCTGGGAATGGAGAAAACCAGACTGGAGATAGTGCATGAGCCATTGCCTGATTTCACCCCTGATGGCCGGGATATTGTTTCCGTATTATTCAGCGCCAATTCAGATTCAATGCCCTCTGAGATTTCAAAGATAGCCTCCGGGGGCGAAATGTCGCGGCTCATGCTGGCTGTTAAGAACCTGCTGCGAACCTCCAAAGCCTTGCCTACCGTTGTTTTTGATGAAATTGATGCAGGAATATCGGGCGAAATTGCCATGCAAATGGGAAATATCCTCAAGGAGTTTTCAACATCTACCCAAATTATCAACATCACCCATCTGCCGCAGGTAGCAGCCAAGGGCACTATTCATTTCAAGGTATATAAGTACGAAGAAAACCGCAAAACCTTTACTTCCGTCAGGTTGCTAAATGAAAATGAAAGAATTGAGGAACTTGCCAAAATGGTGGGGGGTGAGAATTTAACCGATACTACTCTAAAAGCAGCCAGAGAATTGCTTAAAGGGTGATTTAAATTACTGAACGGGTGGCATCCTTTTGGATGGTTATCCGATTTAAATTATCCGGCCAAATTTTTAAAGTCATCCAATCAGTACCTGCAGAAAATAAAAAAGGTCTCCATTCGAAGACCTTAATTATTAATAGTACCGTTGGATTAGTATCTTTTTTCTTTGATACGTGCTTTTTTGCCGGTCAGACCACGAAGGTAAAACAACCTTTTACGACGAACTTTACCTCGTTTGTTCACCTCAATACTTTCGATGAACGGTGAATAAAGCGGAAAAATTCTTTCAACACCTACGTTTCCTGACATTTTTCTAACTGTAAAGGTTTTTGTATTTTCTCTTCCGCGTATCTGAATTACAACGCCACGGTAATTCTGAACACGTTCTTTATTCCCTTCACGAATCAGGTAACTTACGGTAACTGTATCGCCGGCACCAAAGTCAGGGTGTTTCTTTTCTACCGCAAATTCGTTTTCTACAAATTTTATTAAATCCATTTTGAAATAATTTAATTAATGTGGCAATGTAATCCGTCAGCTGACGGAAAAGAGATTGCTTAAATCCGGCGCAAAAGTAATACTTTTTTTTACAGGACAATGTTCCTGCTCTAAAAATTTAACTGTAAACGGAATGAGAATTTTCTCAGCGAAATTTTTTGGTTTTTTATCTTATTTCCGTTCCGCTAAATATTATTCACGCACTTTGAAATGGTCACCGGTTTGATCTGTAATTACCCGGTACCACCACTCCGGATATTCAGGAAAAATGGGATAAGGTGGCATCCCGGTTTCTGTACGCTCAAACTGACCGTCCTTTTCCTTTTTTATATTTCCGTCCAGGTACTTAATTAACAGGTATTGCCACAATTTTTCCCAACGGGCGGTTACCTGGCTGGCTTCATTCACTGAATACCTGGTAAGGAAAGCCCGGGCTTTATCTGCTCCTTCTTTTTTATACAATCCGGCCGCAGCCTGATCGACCAGTGGTACAAATGTTTCAAAGTTATCCTCCAGTTCCTTCTGCACTTTCTGCACATCCTGAATCATATCGCTGTAGCGCAGGAATGCAAAATTCGACACCTTATTGAATGTCCAGAAAGCAGAGGTTTCGCTGTATGTGAGAAAATCACCGTTCCCTTCGACGAAACATTCCGGGATTTCATTTATTCCACAGTACATAGGCACATAAACTGTGTTATAGGTGTCGTCAACTCCGAACCAGAGAATACCTCCAACCGGGTCAGGCAGCCAGTTGCGGCTCTGGCTCACAAATGAAAAGCCGGTCTGCCGGGTTGATATGGGTCGTTCGTTGCAGTACTGCACCGAATCAACTTCCCAGGTAAGGCGTCCAAAGCGGTAAGGCATGGCAAAAGGGCCGGCACCCACATCCCCGGTCATATCCAGCTCAGTTCCCTGGTAGTGGTCGCGCATCATATTCTGCACATCACGCACACTCAGTTTCCTGTCGGGTTTTATCCATAATGGCATGCGGTTGGTTGCATAGTTGTTGGAGTTATCGTATTCAATAATTCCTTTTGCATAGTCTACATATTTTTCCATTCCGGAAGCTACCTTATTAAAACCGGACCAGACGCGGGCTTCACAAAAACGGGCACCACCAAAATCAACCGGTGCATAAACATCTGAAAAGCTAAAATCATCATCGGAGCCCTTGTACCAGCCTTTTTGGCGGGCAAAAGAAATAACATCGGGTGAGAACAAGCAGTTCTCCGGATCATTTTTCGGGAAGGTAGTAATACGTGCCTGATTGGCATGTCCGCTGATGTATCCGTCAGGAATTTTCAAAGCAACCCAAACGGCACCTTTTTCACCTTCACCCTTACCAATGAGTTCCATAATCCAAACTTCATTTGGATCGGCAATGGAAAACGATTCTCCGGAGCTGTAATACCCATAATTTTCCACAAGATGGGCCATTGTCTGTATGGCTTCCCGGGCTGTTTTTGCCCGCTGAAGAGTAACATAAATGAGGCTGCCATAATCCATTATGGCACCTTTCTGGCTGCCAAGCTCTTCCCGTCCGCCAAATGTAGTTTCACCAATTGCCAGCTGATATTCATTCATATTTCCGATTACGCTGTAGGTATGTCGGGGCTGTGGAATTTGCCCCAGGTACTTGCCGGTATCCCACTCGTAAATAGCACGCATAGCCCCTTCAGGATGATTCTGAGCAGGCTGATAATACAGTTCACCGTAGAGGCTGTGTGAATCGGCAGCATAAGTAACCATGGTAGAGCCATCAACTGAAGCCCCCCGGGTTACGAGAAAATTAGTGCACCCGGTAGAAATCCGGAAATTCGTTAACAGAAATATCAAAACCAGTATTCCGGAAGTTAATATCGTTCTTCTCATATTCTATATTATTTTTCATGGAAGGGGCAAATATAATAAATTCGAATCGTTCATAAATAACATTCGAAAGGAGGCATCTTCCATTACGAATTAAAACTCCGGCTGATCAGGCTGCAAATGGCATTGTGTCACAGTTTATACTGAGGAATTTTCAGCCATTCTCCATTCTTTAAAGCCGATTGGTGAGCAACTATACCACCCACAGTCATGTTTAATGCTGTGGCTATATCAACAAGTGGTTTACGGTCCTGAAGAATTGCCGATACAAATTCATCGGTAAGGCGACCATGAGAGCCGCCATGCCCACCTGCGGGAACTTCAGAAGGAAGAGGCGGACGTTCTAGGTCAGGAAGATTTTTTTCAAGTCCTTCATACTTTTCATAATAAGAACCTTTTGTACCTCTGACCCTTCCGGTTTCAGAGCTGTAGCCATGCCCATAAGAATCACTGCTCCTGGCCATGCGTGCCATTCCACCCTCACTGGTGCGGTAAAGTGAAATTTCTGTAGCAAACGGATTATCGTAAACATTATTTCCTTTTTGGTAACGCTTCATCGCGCTGGGCATTCCAAGGCAAGAAACTTCGGTAAAGGTACCATCTGTTACACCAATGTAATAAGCATCCGAATGGGTTGGATACCACTGAGGTGGCATTCCATGGCGCCAGTTGTTGTATGATGCAATTCCATTTTCCGAATAGTGCCAGTACTCTCCTTCAGCATAAACAAGGTTACCAAAGCCACCAGCCTTATAAATCTGGCGCATTGCGTAAAGGTTCTCTCTATAGCAGGAAGTTTCAAACATCATATATTTTAAACCACTCTGCTTTACGAAATTAAATAATTCATCTGCATCCTCAAGTGAGCCAAAAACCGCCGGAACAGCTGTTGCCACATGCTTTCCATGCTTTAAAACCTCAATACAATGTTTAGCATGATTTGGGGCATCAGTTGCTACAAAAACTGCTTCAATTGTATCGTCTTTAACAAGTTCTTCCAAAGAAGGGTAAGTCTTTTTACAATTAGTTTCTTCTGCCAGTTTTGCACAGCGGTCAGGAAAAAGATCACTTACAGCAGCAACTTCCACATTCGGATGATTTTGGAAGCCAAACGAAGCTCCAAATCTGGTTACACCATACCCCACAATACCCACACGAATTTTTCGATCGGAAACAGGTTCCCATTTTTTTGAAGATTGGACACCTTCTTCTGTTTCGTCAAATCCCTGAATTACCGGCTGTTTTTCCCGGCTTCCACCACTGCACGCTGAATTTTGAAGTCCCATTAATCCGGCTCCTACACCCAGACCTGTAACTTTAAGAAAGCTACGTCTGTTAAAGTTTTGATTTTCCAAAGATTTTTTCATTAGGTTTTTATATTTGAACTTTACAAATTTTGTTATAACATTTTAAAAATAGAATTATTCCATTCCAATCGGTGCGCCTTGTGGTGGCATGGTTTTTTTAAGCTGAATAAATTTCTCAGGATTTTTCTCAAATTCTTCTATTTGAAGTACTGCATATGCAAAGTGGGCATTTAATCCGTCACCGGATGATATAGATTTATTCTGCATGGCAAAATCTTTTAAATCCTGGATTTTCAATACAGCAATTGCTTTCACTTCAGTTGATGCTTCCGGATTTGCAGCCAATCTTAACAGGTGCATTAAAAATGAGTTGTCAGTAATTCTGGCAAGCATTCCCTGATAACTTCCTGGTTTTTCTTTTTTCCAGGTTTGTGCAATAATTTTATCAAGCACCGCTTCGAGCCCCGGCTGGTTAGCATCCCTGCTTTTATATTCAAGCAGGCGTTGTGCGCGCCTACAGTCCGTAAGTTTTTCAAATACCATATTTGCAACTGCTTCTGCTGCGCTCAGGGGATCAAATGCCACCCCTGCTTTGCCAGCTATGTTTTCTGCCTGGCTCCTGCTGTATCCCATTGGTTTAGGAGGTATCATTTTTATCAGGTTTTCAGGAATTGCTAATTCTTCAGGTGCTACCACTTTAAGCAATGCATCCAATGCCTCCATCTGTTCTGCAGCCGGAAGCATTTGTGTTATCAGCTGATTGTCACCTTTAAGGGCATAGCGGTAATTTAATCCTCCTACCACTTTTGCTGCAGCAATAATCTGATACCTGTAAAAAAAATAAACCGGCACCAATACATCTTCAAGATTTGCATAAGGTTCACCATCAGGAATAGTATTCGCGCCAAAATTTGCCAGGGCAGTTTTTCTTATTTCCATTAACCTGGTCAGCTCTTTGTATGGTTTAATACCATTATCCCATTGATGGGTATAGGGGTGCACATCTCCTGCAGCAGTAGCATCAGAAAGAAACGATAATCCTTCGCGCAGACTATTCTGAATAATTTCATTCAAAGCCTCTTTTTCATTGGTCCCTCCGGGGAAATCCTGATAGCCGTAAAGGATGGAAACAATATCCCATTTCCCGATTTTATTATCATAAGCTTCCGATAAGTCTATTACTCCATTCTTCAGATAAACAAGGGGATGAGGATAATCCATTACAGATGATCTTTCCTCTGAACTGGAGCTATAAGCATGTGATAACCCAAGGGTGTGGCCAACTTCATGTGCAGAAAGCTGACGGATTCTGGCAAGAGCCATTTCCTTAGCTTTTTCAACCTGTGACTTATCCTTACCATAGGGTGAAAGCAAACCTTGTGCAATCATGAAATCCTGTCGTACACGCAGTGAACCTAATGAAACATGTCCTTTAATAATTTCACCGGTACGGGGATCGGTTACTGTTGATCCATACGACCAGCCGCGTGTAGAACGGTGCACCCATTGGATTACATTGAACCGTACATCGAGCATATCGGCCCCTTCAGGCATTTCCTTAACGATAAAAGCATTTTTGTAGCCAGCAGCCTCGAATGCCTGGTTCCACCATTCTGCTCCTTCTATAAGCGCCGATTTAATTGGCTCAGGCGCTCCTCTGTCTACATAATAAACAATAGGCTCCACAGGTTCGCTCATTTTAGCCCCCGGATTTTTCTTTTCCAGACGGTGCCGGCTGATAAACCGTTTCTCTATCGGCTCTTCAATGGGTACGGCATAATCCTGGTACCTGATACCAAAATATCCGGCACGGGGATCGTATTCCCGTAATTTATAGTTACTATCGGGAAGTTCAATAAACGAATGATGCTGACGAACTGTAACTGCACCTGCAGTAGGTGTAACACTTCCAACCAGTCTGCCTGAAGGCTTTCCCGTAAAAGTTAATAACGCCTCAAACTCACTGTTTTTTGGAAAGCTTTTAATACCCGGCAGATAAAGAACTGATCGTGTTTCATCCAACTTATAATTTCCCGGAAGAATTCCTTCTACACCTGCTGCATCCTGCATGAGAAAGGATTTTAAATCTACATAATAAATTCCCCTCTCCTGCTTTTCTATTTTAAATCCCCATAAAACCGATTGTGCAAATGCATCCTCCACCGCTTTTACCTCATCCGGGTTGGTACTGCCAGCCCTGAAACTGTAATTAGGCTGTATTAAAAGAATTTTGTTTCCGGCTTTTATAAACTTAACCACTTTTGAACGGTTTAGCTTACCCCGGTCAAGCCCTAACTCATTGGAACCAACACCAGAAGCCAAAGAGGATACATATAAAAATTCTTTATCCAGTTCACTTATTTCCAAAATTATCCTGTCTTCATTTTCATCATAGTTAAAATTGAAGAAGCCAGTAAAATTTTGAGCAGAAGAATTGTTAAATCCCCAAATTAATAAAATTGCAGTTGCAGTTATAAAAAATAAATTTTTATTCATAAGTTTCAATTGTCTTTAAATATTCAAATATCAAGGTTAAACGTTAAACTAAGTTACCCATTTGTAACTACATCCCTGGTCAAAATGAATTGTTTCGAAATTTGTGAATACCATTTTCAATTGCTGTGAAAGCTCCTGCATTCCAAATTCCTCTGCTGTACCATGATTAATAATCACCAGGGGTCTGCCGGTATCTTCTGCAAAAGTTGTTTGAGTCCAGGTATTAATGGAATCATCAATTGCTATAAACAAATCGGGTTCCATATCCATAAAATTCAATGGATCACAAATACAACCTGTACCGAGACCAACAGATTTCACCTCGTACTTTTCATCACCGTAAAAAGCTACGCCTGGCTGGCCGACAACTTTAAGTTTTTCAGCAATTAATCTGGCAACTTCCAACGCAGGCTTTGGCTCAACCCGGTAGACATTGTAGTATGTTCTTGAGCGGATAATATCTGAGTCATTAAAACCGAGCGCCCTGCCCAAAGCAAAAGGAATTCCATAGCCTTTGATCTTATCAAGTACATCGTGGCAACGTATAATAACCATTTCATGATCATCTATCCATTTTTGCTTGAGTGCAACCTGTTTCAGATACGCTTCCTTTGCAGGCAGTGGAGCAGATAAATAATCGCCCCTAACTGAATTTAAATCCAAATGGGTATAGAATGTCGGCTCATGAACAATCATAACATTGACCCCAAATTCATGAGCCTTTTTAAGTGTGTTCCAATATGGCATCCAGGCAGTACCCATTTTGCGGATAACTGCATCCGGATTTCCAACAATAATTTTATCTACTGAAGGTTCATCAACTTCCTGCAACGACCTGAGATATTCATGTAGGTCATTGGCTGTCATTCTGCCTGAGACAGATTTCGACAGCAATGCCGGAGGCAAGGTTAATGCTCCAAATACTGTTGAACTGGCAACATTCAGAAAGCTTCTTCTTTTCATGCTCAATTATTTTACATTGCCGGAATTGCAGAACTCTTATTCTGTCAATATCAAACAGATTCAAAAATTTAAATTAAATGAATATATCTGAATTATCCTTTATAACAGTTCACCTTTTACTAAACCGAACAAAATAAAATACTACTTTTTCAGGATTGGGGAAAAAAATATTTAATTTCCCAAAAATTTTAAAAGCCTAAAATATGATAATGAAAGCATTCTTCTCGGGCATTTTTCTGCTCATGATTATTTTTTCATCCGGACAGATTTCAGATAAATATCCAAACGATATAGGAATTGAAAACGATCCGGATGTTCTGTACGTAGAAATGTTTGATGATGGATTGTCCAACATAGTATCCCGCTACAACGATGTTCAGAATCAGGACGGCATGGTACTGGAGAAAGACCTTCCACCCGGCAGTAAAGATGGGTTTTCACTTAAACTGACAAGCATTCAGGGTAAAAATAATGGCGGACATTTATACCGTAATTTCTCTCCCGGTTTCGACAGTGTAGTCTACCTCCGCTATTACGTAAAATATCCGGAATCGTCAAAAGGATATTTCCATCATGAAGGAGTCTGGTTTGGGGGGTACAATCCACCAACAAAATATGCAAGTCCTCAGGCTGGCAGATGCGGGATGGGAGATAAAAGAATCAGCATTGCCTATGAAATGATGGACAGCAACAGAATACATCCCTATCCCCATATTGGAACCTATATCTACTGGGGCGATATGCGTAATTTTCCCAATAATGTATGCTATGGAAACCTGATGCAATGTGGTGATTATAATCCGCCAAAAGCTGCTGTATTTGATGAATGGACCTGTGTGGAAATAATGATAAAATTGAACAATCCTGTCTCAGCATATAATGGCGAACTCAGAACCTGGATAAACGGGGAGGAAACTGGTTACTGGGGGCCCGGTTTTCCAAAAGGCAGCTGGACCTGGGGGAATTTTTTTATTGAACCCAATGGAAAACCTTTTGAAGGTTTTAGATGGAGAACGGATGAAAACCTGAATATAAACTGGATTTGGCTTGAATTTTATCACGACGATCCAAAAGCAGCCGACAGCTACATGCAGCTTGATCATGTAGTGATGGCAAAGAAATACATTGGCCCGATAAAAGAAAATTAATTATACAATTTACCGGTATATCTCAGAAAGAGTTTGAAATGACGGGCAATTTGTCCTGATTTTTCAGCTCTTTTTTCTTTAAATATTTGTATTGTCCGGACAGAGATTTCTTTTATCCGTAGCCTTAACTTCCAGACGAAACGATTCCAGTTATCATTTAAGCAGACCTGAGTCCCCAATAAAAAATGCATTCAGCAACTGATTATTTAGGAAAAATCTCACTCCCAATCACTTAACAAAATACGGTATACTTACCAAAAGAAGCTTTTACATCCGTTTACCAGATGAGGACATAGATTTTAACCAGGTAAAATTTTCCTCCGGAAGCAAGTTGTTTTTATTATAATCAAAGGAAAAACAAAGCAACACCCATTACGGTAATGATGGCACCCAGAATTTCTTTTGTATTAACCTTTTCATTTAACAGGAGGACAGACGGGGCAATAATCAGTACCGGTACAATTGCCATCAAAGTAGCAGCAACACCCGTCTCTGTATGCTGTACAGCAAGCAAAGAGAAGGATACTCCCAGGAAGGGACCAAAAAAAGCACCAAGGGCAATTCGACGCATGGCTGGTGGATTTTTAAAGGCTGCCCATACCCGGGGCCATCGTTTTATAAAAAAAAAGAGAATACCAAAACCTGCAATACCGGCTAATACTCTGATTTGCGAAGCAGAAAATGCATCGTAGCTTCCCATTCCTTTTTTACTCAGCACCAGCCCTGAAGCCTGCCCAATAGCCCCACCCAGAGCCAGCAGGATTCCAGGTACGGAATACCCCGAGGTTAACCTTCGCACAATTGAACCATTTAATTCCGATTTTTCACGTTTCAAAATTACAATGATGATACCAGTCATAGTAACGGCCATTCCAAGCCAATTCAAGGCAGACAGCATTTCGCCCAATATAAGCCAACCAATAAAAGCAGCAAAAGGTGGTGCCAGAGACATCATCAGCATGGAAATCCGGGCACCAATAACAACAAAAGCCTGGAAAAGCATTAAATCACCCAATACAAACCCAACCAGGCCTGAAAGCGCCAGCCACTTCCACTGAAAAGCAGTAGCGTCTGTAGGAAAAAAGAAATCACGGGCAATCCAGCTGTATACTCCCAACAAAAAAAATGCAATCACCAGCCGAATCAGGTTTACGGCCAGTGAACCCACTTTTTTACCTGCTGACTCAAAAGCCATACTGGTTACTGTCCAAAAAACTGCAGTGAGCAATCCTGCTATTTCCCCAAAATAGTTTTGCATTTTTAAGGCGGCAAATGTAGTAATTCCGTGCAAACAAAATGCCTCTCCAGCAGGAGAGGCATTGATATAAAGTTCAGTATTATTTTCGCTATTTAAGCAAGTTGGCAACTGTATCTCTCAATTCCTTGTCACGTTTATCTTTGGCAATAATTTTCCCATTACGGTCGATTATCAGACTGGAGGGAATGGAATTCACCATATACATTTCTGCAGCAGCATTTTTCCAATATTCCAGGTCAGAAACATGTGTCCATGTGAGACGGTCATCTTCAATAGCTTTCAGCCAGGCTTCCCTGTCGCGGTCAAGTGACACGCCAAATACTCCGAATCCTTTTTCCTTAAATTCATTGTAGACTGCAACAATATTGGGGTTTTCAGCCCGGCAAGGTCCACACCAGGCAGCCCAGAAATCCAGCAGTGTATACTCATTTTGTGCATAAACGTCTGAAAAACGAATGGGATTGCCTCCCGGATCATTCATTATAAAATCAGGGGCTGTCTGACCAACAGCAACTGTTTTAAGCTTTTTCACCCTGTCTTTTAAAAAAACTACCGCTGGAACTGAATCAAGTTCAGAATGAAGCGATGAAACCAGTTCGTCAAGTATTTCAGTTTCCATACCATTTTGCATACCCATTAAAAAATAAGGAGCAGCATAAGAACCGGGATTTGATCGCACAAAATTTTCCTGAATGGTGCTTGTACTTTGATTCAACACAATTACACGCTCCATAAGCTGACGAGCTTTGGCAGTATCGTTGACTGCAGCGGCCTGCCGGGCCTCCTGATACAGCCTCATATACTCGTCGCCAATTTTTTGTATTTGTTTTACTACATTATTGTATTCATCGTGTGTTTTTGAACCGCTTACTGATACATTTGCAAGCGAATCAGATCTTCCTTCAACAGTCATCTTTGTATTTTCCACAAAAACGATTGTCTTTTGCCGTTGACCTAAAATTGACAGGTAGTGGTCTTCAGGAAAGTCAACCTTACCCCTTAAAACTGCTGTTCCATCTATTATCCTGGCTGTATCAACAGGAATCCAGCCTGTTTCTCCGCGCCTTTCCAGCAAAATATTACCTTCAGCTCCTTCGATGTCAACTTTTATCTCATATCCTTCAGGCTTTTGGGTACAGGCAAAAACAGTAACTGCAAAAAGCAGGAATATAATCTTTTTCATGTGTTTCATTTTAATAAATCTTCTTAAAACTATAATTTATTGCATTAAAGCATAAAAATATCAGGGGCGAAAGATAGGAAATCATTTAAAAACGAAAAAAATTGTATCCACTGATTTTCTGGTTCCGCATCAAACACAGCGTATCTGATCCAAATTTTTCAGCTTTCTTCTAATTGGCTTGTATGATTAAATTATCCTACAGTGATGATTACAAAGTAAAATTCCGAACAACCTTTTTTCCCGAAATACTAACTTTTCCCAGGAACAGGTAATTTTTATGATTGGCATAAAAATTACCTGTTCCTGGTTCAACAGAATCTCAGACTTCCAAATGGCACATCCGGAGTAAAGGGGTTGTATAAATCTGCTAAACAACCTCAATTGGCTGTTTTTGCCCTGGCTTAATATCTTCAAAAACAGTTCCCTGCAAATGCACAGAATTTACTGCCCTGCCTGACGGATCGGCATTATTTTGAAAAGCTTTATCCCACGCAAGAGCTTCTCCGGTGCTGCATGCAATTGAAGGCACTGATGGCACACAGGCTGCTGCCTGATCGGAAGGAAAATGTTCACTAAAAATTGTACGGTATAAATATTCTTCTTTGCTTCTGGGTGTATTTACCGGGAACCGAAAAATGGCATTTTCCATCATTTCATCGGTCACCTGTTCCCTTGCAATTTGCTTTAATGTATCAATCCAGCCGTAGCCCACCCCATCCGAGAATTGTTCTTTTTGCCGCCAGGCTACACTTTCAGGTAAATACTTCTCGAAACCTTTTCGCAGACACCACTTTTCCATCCGTCCGTTTTTAGCCATTTTCTCATTTGGATTGAACCGCATAGCGACATCCATAAATTCTTTATCAAGAAAAGGCACACGTCCTTCGACACCCCATGATGCCAGTGATTTATTTGCCCGCAGACAGTCATACAGATGCAACCGGCTCACTTTGCGTACACTCTCCTTATGAAACTCTTCGGCATTGGGCGCCTTATGAAAATAAAGATAACCCCCGAATATTTCATCGGCACCTTCACCCGTGAGTACCATTTTGATACCCATCGACCGGATTACCCGCGCAATCATATACATAGGAGTTGAAGCACGCACAGTGGTCACATCATAAGTCTCGATATGGTATATAACATCACGGATGGCATCGAGTCCTTCCTGTATGGTATAATGTATTTCGTGGTGAATGGTACCAATATGTGCAGCAACTTTCCTGGCTGCAGCGAGGTCTGGTGACCCTTCCAAACCTATTACAAAAGAGTGCAACTGAGGCCACCAGGCATCTTTCTGATCATTTTCTTCAATTCTTTTTGCCGCAAACTTCTTAGCAAGTGCAGACGTAATAGATGAATCGAGCCCTCCGGAAAGTAAAACTCCGTATGGAACATCTGACATAAGCTGGCGATGCACAGCATCTTCCAGCGCCTGAGAAAGCTCAGCAATATCAGCAGGATTATCTTTAACATTTTCATAATTCACCCAATCCCTGGAATACCAGCGTGTCAATTCACCATCTTTGCTGTAAAGGTAATGTCCTGGTGGAAACTCTTCAATTTTTCTGCAATACCCTTCTAATGCTTTCAGCTCTGATGCAACATAATAGTTCCCAAACTCATCCCAACCCTGGTAAAGGGGAATGATGCCAATGTGATCACGGGCAATCAGAAAAGCATCTTCTTCTTCATCGTATATCCCAAAGGCAAAAATTCCATTCAGGTCATCCAGAAACTTTTCCTTTTTTTCACGGTAAAGTGCCAGGATAACCTCACAGTCGGAACCAGTCATAAACTCATACTTTCCCTCAAACTGCTTCCTTAGTTCACGGTGGTTATATATTTCACCGTTCACACCTAATACCAGCTTTCTGTCTTTACTGTATAATGGCTGCCCACCCGATTTCGGGTCCACAATTGATAACCGTTCATGGGCAATCAAGGCTTTCTCTCCACAATAAATACCTGACCAGTCGGGGCCGCGATGCCGTAATTTTTTAACCATTTCCAAAACCTGAGGCCGCAACTGCTGACTACCGGTTTTCAAATCGAATGCACATACTATTCCACACATATTTAATTCATTTTTAATTTAAAATAATATTTTTAGCTAAAATATACATTTTGACACTAATAAAGAATAAAATATATCTTTTTTCTTTAAAAATAATTATTTATTGACATTTTATTAATATTTATAATATTATTCTACCTTTTAGATCTCTTAATTTACATTTCATCAAAAATTTTTTATCTAAAAACTCAAAACAAACCAGTTGTTTTAATTATCCTATTCTGTTAGGATATAGCAAGGAATAAATGCCTTTATATACGACAACTATAAATACTAAAAAATAATCTAAAATTAATACCATATTGTCTTTTATTTTCTTATAATCTTCGTAACTTGATGAAATTAACGCTAATACAGGCAATATGAAAACAATTTTTACATTAGCAGAAATTTTGCTTAAAAAAAGGTTCGCGACTTTTATGGTATTACTTCTTTTAAGCATAACTATCTATGGGCAGAAGCTGCACATAGTAGAAGTAAGAGACACGGAATATGACCCTGCTGAGCTGGAGATTGCAGCAGGAGACACCGTAGAATGGAGAAATGTGCAGGGATTTCATAACGTAAACGGCACCCAGTCAACTTACGCTTCGAATCCTGAATCATTTGGCAATGCGGCAGGAAATGGCTGGACCTATCAATACGTATTTACAACAGCAGGCAGTTATGATTATCAGTGCGACCCGCATGTTGGTCTTGGAATGGTTGGCAGAATCATAGTATCATCAGACGAATCGTTTATGCTGACTGTTAACTTCATTGGAATGAACCCACATATTGGTCAGGATTTTTATTTTGCCGTGGTGGATAAGTATTCAGGCCTGGAAATTGGCCGTGCTCAAACAACAGCAGCCGTTGAATTTGTAGCCGAGGTTTCTGGAATTGAAACCGGTAGGTCTTATTACATAGATTTCTGGGCAGACCATAATGGTAACGGCATGTACGATTCCCCACCAACCGATCATGCCTGGAGGCTTAACTTAGATGATGTGACGGGCGATACTACACTGCTGTTTGCCCATAATACCGACTTTACAGATATAATGTGGAAAAACCTGCTGACAATAGAATTCAACGCAATGAACCCTCACGTAGGACAAAATCTGCACCTTGCTGTAAAAGAATCGGTTACTGGTACGGAAGTCGGTCGTGTTCAGACGACAGCCAGCGAAACATTCAATGTTGCTGTTCCGGGAATTGAACCGGGTAAGTCTTACCACGTGGATTTCTGGGTCGATTTCAATGAAAACGGAAGGTACGATACTCCCCCTGCAGATCATGCCTGGAGGATTGAACTTAACGAAGTATCGGGTGATACCGTCCTTATGTTTACACACAATACTGAATTCACAAATGTTATGTGGTCCAACTTACTTACGGTTGAGTTCAGCAATATGAATCCCCATGTAGGACAGGATTTTCATCTTGCTGTAGTGGAAAGAAATTCAGGAATAGAAGTAGACAGGAGACACATCACAGCAGGAGTTGATTTCATGGTGACAGTACCCGGTATTGAGCAAGGAAAATCCTACGACATAGATTTCTGGGCCGACCATAATGGAAACGGGATATATGATACACCACCTACCGACCATGCATGGAGACTTGGCCTTGATGATGTGATGGGTGACACAACACTTACATTTACACACAATACCAATTTTACAGACATTATGTGGAAGTACATGTTAACGTTGGAATTCAGTGGGATGAATCCCCACGTCGGGCAGAATTTTTATTTGTCGCTTGACGATAAAAATTCGGGGCTGGTTACAAGCCGCGCCCATGTTACAGCAGATGTCAATTACACGTTAAAGGTGGCAGGAATTGAATCGGGCAAATCCTATAAAGTTGATTTTTGGGCAGACCATAATGGTAACGGCATGTACGATGCTCCACCCACCGATCATGCGTGGCGGCTTGATCTGGACGATGTCATGGGCGATACAACACTGATGTTTTCTCACAATACAAGTTTTACAGACATCATGTGGAACAACAGGGTTACGGTTGAATTTTTAGGCATGAACCCTCATATAGGCCAGATGCTGGTTTTGTATGTAGTAAATTCAGAAGATGGAATAGTTGTAGATACCGTAACCATCGATGAAATTACGGAAGCAGATTTTTCTGTACATTCATACAGTATTACACCAGGCAATACTTATAACATAAATTTCTTTGCCGACTTTAATAACAACGGCCTGTACGATGCACCACCTGTAGACCATGCATGGCAATTAGTACTGGAAAACCCAACAGGCGATACAACCCTTGAGTTTGTCCACAATACCAATTTTACCGATATTTTTCCGGCAACATCAGCCCCACTTGTTGAAAACCAGACATTCAGGATGTATCCCAATCCGGCTAAAGACAATGTATGGATTGAAACGAATAATTTTAATGCCAGTGAGTATACCTTATCGGTTTATGATATTACAGGACGGCTTGCAAAGGTAGAATCTATAACCCGGAACAACAGGATTGAAGTGAAAGTGCACAGCCTGAATAAAGGGATTTATTTCATTCAGTTGCAATCAGTATCAGACAAAAAAACAATGAAACTGATTAAAAATTAGAATAAATTAAAAAATAACAAGGGATTCGGAAAACGAAGGATTCAATTCTTAATTTTCTGAATTCCTTCATTTTTTTGAAATTAAGAGAACATCATTGAATAATTACTGCCCGGCTGATGACGATATCAGTTAACATTCCATCGCATTGTCCGCGAATAGTAATATCCTTTTCTGTATCCAGAATTTTAATCTTCTCAGGATTATCTGCCACATAAATACTATCGAGAAAAACACTTATTCCAGAAAGCCGATCTTCAAGGATAACCGCCGTCTGTACAGCCCCGGTTCTAATATCTACAACATTCCCGGTAACTTCGATAACCTTCCCGGCATATTTTTCATAAGCTGCCTGCTCATCCGCAGAGAATTCATTTATGAGTTGGGTTGAGCTGACTTCATATGCTGGCTTGGTTTTGAGCATGTCCTGATGAGACCGCAAAAAAGCATACCAATAAACACCTGCACCGGCAATAAGAATTAATACTACAAACACTATTATAAAAACATATAAACGCTTCATGACAAAAATCAGTAAGGTTCATAACTCATTTCTACCATCACCTTTACTTCTTTGGCAATTTTATCCCTGACAACCGCGGGAATCCGGATATCAAAATCTTCTGCTGAAACAATAAAGTTACAACGCCCGAATATTTTATCACCCTTAGGATGCAAAACAGCTTTTGGATTAATTTTTTTTGTTACCCCATGTAATGTTAGTTCTCCTTCTACATCAACTTCCTGTTCTTCCTCTTTCGATAGTTCAACATTCTGCCAGTTCAGTATTCTACCTTTAAAAACAGCCCTGGGGTATTGTGCCGATTCAATAAAATTTTCATTAAAATGTTCTTCCATCAGGGCATTTTTAAACTTGAACGATCTCATCAGGGCAGCAAAATTAATTTCCCCTTCAGTAGTATTCAAAAAAGAGGTAACCTGGTTGTTTCTGGCATAAATAGTTTCAAGTGGCGTTGAAGAATCAAAAATAATAGTTCCGGATTTGGTGTAAAAAATCTCCTGGGAATACAATCCGGATAGCATAAAAAATGCACAGACAAAGAGTAATATTGATTTCATGACAAAGAATTTAGTTTAATAAATATCTTGCCCCCCAAGCGAGAAAACCCTTGATATATTAAAACCAAGGTGTATGCCGCCATCGGACCATCTGCCATTATTAGTTCCCCAGATAAAACCTCCCTCACGCATAGACAGCGCGTTGGTAAGCATAATTTGAAAAACATGTCCACCGGTTTCTATATCAAATCCAAGAGATAATGGATTTGGATATGAAAGCGTAGAGTTTTCAGAACGAAAAGCGTAAAAGTATTCAGCGTTGAAAGATACGCGATTCGAAATTTTCAGTCGCCCCCCTGCTCCCAACGCAAATAAATCATTGGAATCTTTTTTTCCAGGAACCAGATTTTTATGCACCAATACCGGTGTTAATTGCATGCTTAATCCCGGGCTAAATTTCCTTGCAAATAGTAACTGGTGAATATAGGCCATCCTCGAAGTAAATTTATTGTCACGCTCTGGATTTGCCCATCTGGTTGCATTTATTTCCGTTGAACCGACGTATGAAATAAACAGAGGTATATTATTGGATTCAGTTTGCCGCAACAGTTTCATCTTAATAAATCCGTCAAAAGTTTTTTCCAGATTGCTACGGCCAATTCCAACCATAAAACGATCATTCAATCCATATTCCAGGCTTAAATGAATTGTAGCCTGATCAAGCCCAAATAATTCATACGGTCCGTTATTCAGTTCTCCAAACCGATGAGAAATCCGGAAATCAAGATGCCTGGCTTTCATCTGTTCTACTGAGTGTCCAATTATTATTCTTGTTGCTTTGAATACAGCACTTTCATAACTTTTATCTTTAATGAATTCCGATTCCAGCAATTCATCCATAGTTTGCCCTGCTGAAAAAAGAGGGTTCAGAATTAATAAATAGACTAAAGCTCTTTTCATCTGGGCAATTTTAATTATTTAAAGCACCGGCATTAATCCATGATTTAATCTGGTCGATCGTACAATCATCAAGTTTTGTCCCTCCCTGAGGCATGGCAGAAAAACCGGGTGAATGTGTTATTGCGCCTATTAATCTGCCACTGTGAACCAGAGTTAATAGTTCTGAATAAGATTCGAGATTAATTCCCGCGCCAAAAGAGCCGGAATTGGTAATGGAATGGCAGCTGTAACAATTTTGAGATAAAATGGGCTGAATTGTATTGGATAAGGTAACATTTAGCGTGTCGCATTTATCTTCTACATCCGGATTATGATATAATTCTTCTTCATTATCATACCGGCATCCGTACATAAGGTATGAACCAATAACAATAACGAACAAGACAGCAGCTCTTTTCATAGAAAAAGAGTTTAATGTCTTTTAGTAACAACATTTCAGATTAAAAAGTTCAACTAATTTCTGTCTGGGCATGGAAAACTCAATCTGATTTTCTATGGAATTTTATTTTTTTCATCCATTCAGAATATAATTATTAAAATAGCCAGATGGAATCCACATGTTTTAAAGAATAAGTTTCTTCAGTGTTTGTGTTTGCAAAACATGAGGATTTAATTTCTTGATTTTATATATATCGGAAACTTAAAACGATAGTTGGAAACAGTATTAATTTGACTTGAATCTCTCCCTGATTTTAAAGGTTATATCTTAAAATTAAAATATAAAAATTGTGTGAACGGAATGATTGTTATTTTGTTATGATTCTGAAATAATTCTTCATTAAAAAAAAATAAAAGAAAATGAGCTATTTTAATAGTACCTTATTAAAAAACAAAAGTTTTGAAGAAGCAGTAAATGCTGTTAAAGAAAGTCTGGCAAAAGAAGGTTTTGGTATACCTGCAGAAATTAATATGTCAGAGATATTTAAGCAGAAGCTGGATGTTGAATTCAAAAAGTACGTTATTCTTGGAGCCTGCAGTCCTTCTTCAGCTCTGAAAGCCGTGCAAAGCGAGAAAAATATTGGAACACTCCTGCCCTGTAGTGTTGTGGTACAAGAACATGAAAACGGGGATGTGGAGGTTGCAGCAGTTGATCCACTGGCATCAATGATGGCGGTAAAAAACAATACCGTACAAAGTATTGCCATGGAAATTGGACGAAAACTGGACAATGTTATAGAAGATTTAAGCCTCAGTAAATAAGATAAAGGTTATTGGCTGTCCGCAAGATCATCTTATCCTGCACAAAAGCAGGCACAGCTTTTACAATTTCTCCGATATTGTTTTCAGCTACTTTTTGAAATGAGTTACCAGGTCTGATTATGGTGCACTCGCCTTTTACGTTAAAGAAGTAAATATGTCCGGCGGCATAAACAGGTGAAGCATTAAAATTTCCATTCAGTTTCTCTTTCCATAATACTTTACCTGTAGCAGCATCGAGACAGGTTGCCATGCCACGATCGTGGACCATGTAAATATAATTTTCAACAATAACAGGAGTAGGTATTTGAGGAACTTCATCTTCATACACCCACTTTACATGGGTTTTGGTTACATCTCCCCTTCCGGTTGGATCAACTGCATACTGACGTGTATAAAAAGGTTTGTTATCCTCAAAAATCCATCCCGAATTAACATATACCAGTCCATTCCAATACAGCGGCTGGCTGACTGTAGAATCGTATCCGTACTCAATGGTCCAGATTACCTCTCCTGTATTAACATCATGAGCAAAACACATATATGCTGAATTGCTAATAAGTAATTCACGGCCATCTGCTTTTATAACAATGGGGGTTTGATATGATTTGCGGTAAACAGGTTGAAGGGGATTATAAATTTCGGCAGGACGGACACTCTTCCAGATCGTTTCTCCGGTTTTTTTATCCAGTGCAACAACATAAGGGTCTTCCGTTCCTTCAAGGTGGACAATCAACAAATTATTATGAAGAATGGGAGAAGAAGCAGGACCTTGCATATGATTGCAAAGTAAATCCTCCCTTTTCCATACGATTTCAAAATTCCGGGTATCAATACAGGCTGTACCAAATGTACCAAAATGTATGTATACATAGCCATCCTCAATACATGGAGTTGGGGTGGCATATGAATTTGTGCTGTGAATGCGTTGCGGATTCGTACTGGTAAAAAGCGTTTGTTCATTAAGCAGCTTGCCGCTTTGCAAATCGTAACACAAAGAATAAAATTCTTTCCCATCCTCAGTTGCAGATGTTAACCATACCTGGTTTCCAAAAACTACCGGCGACGACCAGCCAGTACCTTTTACCGGTGTTTTCCATTCAATGTTTGTTTGAGCATCCCAATGCACAGGAGCCTTACCAACTTCAGCATGTCCGTTCATGCCGGATCCTCTAAAATGTGTCCAGTTCTGGGTGGAATCAGTACATGAACAAATAAACAGGACAGAAATTAAAAGCGTGATATTCGACATTGCAGGCATTTTATAATCGGTTTGATAATTAAATTTCTACAAACAAAACTAAAATAATCTTTTAATCCGGAAGCGATTTCTGTTTAAAATCAACTCCAATATAAACAGCCTCTACAAAGAATTTGATAAAAACAATTCGATATTACTACCGGAAAATACAAAATTTTTTCGATTTTTACAGCAAGGGGTGGTAATTAAAACTTTACAGCGAACAGTGGGATATGGATAATGTCAGAAAAATTTATGTATTTCTTATTTTAGTGACTTCAGTGGTGGTTCTGATTGTGGCGCAGAACATAATCATTCCTTTCATTCTTGCAATTTTAGTCTGGTTTATGATACGTGCAATTAAAAAGCTGATGTACAGAATTCCTTTTTTCAGACTGTTACCTGACTGGTTGCTTTCAATCATCTCCTCCGTATTCCTGCTTAGCTTATTATTTCTTATCATCTCCATGATTACCATTAACATCAGATATCTGACAACTACCTTACCTGCCTATGAAGATAATATTAACAAGATTACCCAAAGATTTTGGGCACAGTTTGAACTGGACTTTCCGGTTGTATGGAATGCTCTTACTACCGATATCGATTTCGGAAATATTTTAAGCAGAATTTTCTCCACCCTCACAGGTTTTTTCAGTGATGCCTTTCTAGTTCTTATTTACCTTGTGTTCATTCTTCTTGAAGAGTCTATCTTCCCGGAGAAAATCAAGGCTATGTATCCGGATGAAAACAAATATAAAAAAATCAATTCCCTCATAAAAAAGATAGATCATTCTGTCAGCAGCTATATTGCAATTAAAACCCTGGTAAGCTTATTAACGGGCATTTTAAGTTATATTGCTTTAATGTTCATTGGAGTTGATGCGCCATTCTTCTGGTCATTTCTGATTTTTATTCTCAACTTTATACCTTCAATTGGTTCTTTAATTGCCACACTTTTTCCTGCTTTTTTTGCTTTGCTTCAATTTGGTGCATTTACTCCTGCAATTCTGGTATTGGTTATAGTTGGTCTGATTCAATTTATTATTGGGAACTTCATTGAACCCAGGATAATGGGTACATCAATGAACATAAGTCCGTTGGTTGTTTTTCTTACACTTATTCTTTGGGGAATGATGTGGGGAATTGCCGGTATGCTTCTCAGTGTTCCAATAACAGTAATCCTTATCATTATTATGTCGGAATTTAAAGGCACAAGGCCGATTGCCATTTTACTCAGCAGACGTGGCGAAATAATTGATAACTAGTCATTGAAATGAAAGAACGAATAGTCAATAGAAAAAATAGCATGATTGCTTTTTCAGAATTGGATAGGCGGTTATTGATTCTTCTCTTTATACTTTCTCCGGTTATACAGCTCAATGCGCAGGCTTTTTCAGACAGAGCAACTGCTGACGGATACAAACTGGAGGAGAATATTAACTACTACTCTCACGGTGAAGCAACACAGGATGACTATATTACTGAAAGATGCAGACTTGATGTTTATTATCCTTCGGGCATTAAGGAATTTGCTACCGTTGTCTGGTTTCATGGAGGTGGCATTAAAAATGGAAATAAATTCATTCCCGGGAAGTTGAAGGAAAACGGTATTGCCATTGTAGCAGTAAATTACCGTCTTAGCCCGGCAGTCAAAAATCCTGCATATATTAAAGATGCAGCTGCAGCAGTAGCCTGGACATTCAATAATATTGAAAAATACGGCGGAAATGCATCAAAAATAATCGTTTCAGGACACTCAGCGGGAGGTTACCTGGCCAGCATGATTGGCCTCGATAAGAAATGGCTTGCAGAGCACAATATCGATGCCGATAAAATTGCAATGCTTGTGCCTTTCAGCGGACATACCATCACACATTTTACAATACGTGAAGAACGTGGAATAGAAGAATACAGGCCAATCGTAGATGAATTTGCACCACTTTATCATGTGAGGGCTGATGCCCCACCTCTTGTACTGATTACCGGTGATCGTCAGCTGGAATTACTGGGCAGGTACGAAGAAAATGCCTATTTATGGCGAATGATGAAAGAAGCAGGTAGTACAACAACCACGCTTTTCGAACTCGATGGTTTTAATCATGGCGCGATGGCTTCTCCTGCTTTTGAAATCCTTTTAAAAGAAATTAATAATAACTTTCCGGAATAACTATTTATATGAATTTAATTAATGATTAAAAAACTTTATTGCGCATTTTAAAAAACCTATAATAATATAATACTTCCATTATGAAAAATCTATCAATTCTAGTACTTTCTTTATTTTTCTTTTCCCATTTAACACATGCTCAAAAAACCCCAACTGGCAATCCTGCGGATTTTAAGGTTAAAACCTGTCTTCATTCGGTAAGTTATGCCGGATTCTGGAGAGGCCAGGAACGTCTTACTGTTGATGAATTTTTAATAAAAGCAAAAGAATTGGGATACGAAGGAGTGATGTTGGTGGCAAAACGACCACACGTTTCACCTCACGACTACGATAAAGCAGCACGTGCCCGTTTGAAAGCAAAAATTGATTCTTTGGGCCTTACTCTTGTTGCTCTTGCCGGATATACTGATTTTACTGCAGGTATCGACAAGCCAGGCATACCCAATGCCGAAATACAGGCCACCTGGGTGGGTGAAACTGCCCGGCTGGCCAAAGATTTGGGCACTGATATGGTTCGAATATTCACTGGGTACGAGCGTCCGGGAATTCCCTACGACAAACAGTATTCCGAGGTGGTAGAAGGCTTAAAAATGGCAGGTAAACTTGCTGCTGAACACGGAGTAACCCTGGCAGTACAAAATCATCACGACATTGCACTTCATCACGATGTCATGTACTGGTTGTTAAAAGAAGTAAACATGCCCAATGTAATGGCAGGCTGGGATGCCTGGTCGCCTGTGCTTGAAGGTCTGACTCCCGAAGAACAGAGGGAGTCAATCATAAAAATGAAACCTTATATAGTAAATACAATTGTAGCCGATTATGTAACTCATCCACGTTTTACTTACATGAACGATTTGACAAATTATAAAGCTGAGCAGCCGGTAATGCGTGCTGTGCCTGCAGGTGAAGGCATCATTGATTATGAAAACTGGTTTTCTGCATTAAAGGAAATCGGATACCAGGGTTGGGTGGTTTACGAAATGTGCGAAGTGCTGGATGGAGGCGGCTCAATTGAAAATCTCGACCGCACTGCTAAAATTTTCCTGGATTACATGAAAAAGTTTAAATGAAGCAATGAAGTCAGCAGCAACAATTATAATTGTTTTGAGAATAAGAATATACCTTTCTTGTAAACAGCAAGACAATTTTGAAGCATCCCTTAAAAAACTCATTTAATACCTGAAATTATGAAAAAATATGTAAGTACTTTTTTAACATTAGTTATGATTGCTATGACATCCCATGCCCAAAATCCTCAGAAAGCAGACGAAACTTTCCGTCTCAGACAATTGACACCACCAACCGGAAAAATAAAAATGGTGCTTGACACCGATACCTATAACGAAGTAGATGACCAATTTGCCCTGGCCTATGCAGTTCTTTCAAATGAACGGATTGAGCTCGAAGCAATTTATGCTGCTCCATTCCATAACCGACGCTCAAACGGTCCGGCCGATGGAATGGAAAAAAGCTACCAGGAAATTCTCCGTTTGTTAAAACTGCTTGGGAAAAAATCAGAAGGATTTGCTTTTCGCGGCTCAGATCGTTATCTGGAAGACATCAATAAACCCATAGAAAGCGAGGCAGTAAATGATTTGATCAAAAGGGCAATGGCAGCAAGTCCTGAAAACCCGCTCTACGTGGTACCAATAGGCTGTATTACCAATGTTGCGTCTGCCATTTTAATCGAACCTGAAATTATTAATAACATTGTAGTAGTGTGGCTTGGAGGCAATAGTCTGGACTGGCCCCACCAAAGAGAATTTAATCTGCGACAGGATATTCCGGCTGCACGTGTCGTTTTTGATTCAGGGGTGCCATTGGTTGTTATGCCCTGCCGGCCGGTCGTTTCACATTTCCATACTACGGTGCCGGAACTAAAGCACCATTTGGAGGGCAAAAATGAACTGGCCGATTACCTGTATAATATCGTAGTGGAATACAGCGGCGGCCGTGCTGTGTATTCGAAAGTAATTTGGGATGTAACTGCGGTGGCATGGCTGGTAAATCCCCAATGGATTGCTACTGACCTGGTGCATAGTCCGGTACTTACCGATCAGGCTACCTTCAGCACAGATAGGTCCAGGCACTTTATCCGAATGGCCACTGAAGTTAGCCGGGATGCAATTTTCAATGACTTATTTAAAAAAATCGCAGGTCATTCTGCAAATAAATAACGCTTTATCTTCTTAAGATACAGCCTGAAAAAATATTTCTGTCTATTTGCTCCGTTTATCAATTGGTGTCAGGCTGATTTTTATGGAATTAATAAGAATGATAAAATAAATAAACGCCAATTTTAAGAATTGTTGCAAGAAAGTTCCTTCCTGGGCAATCCTAAGGGTATATTTAAAAATTATAAATTATATTTTATGAACAGATTTCCAGGGAATTTTTTACTGGCGACTTTTTTTGCCCTGATTGCTTTTCCGGGATTTACATATGGAGATGAACATGCAATAAAAAACAGGATTTTAGTACTGACCGACATAGAAAATGAACCCGATGACGCGCAGTCTTTGGTGCGTTTACTCCTGTATTCGAACCATTTTGATGTCGAAGGAGTTGTTGCAACTACTTCCTGCTGGCAACCTAATAAAACTGCCGAATGGCGCATCCATCAAATTGTTGATGCCTATGCTAAAGTATTCGATAATCTTCAAAAACACGAAGAAGGATATCCTACTCCCTCCTATCTGAAACAGCGAATAAAAAAAGGATATCCGGATTATGGAATGTCTGCAGTTGGAGAGGGCAAGGATTCCGAAGGTTCTGACTGGATTATAAAAATAGTTGATGAAGACGATCCCCGGCCGGTTTGGATATCGGTGTGGGGCGGAGCCAATTGTCTTGCCCAGGCATTATGGAAAGTGAAGCATACACGCACCCAGGAAGAAGTAAATAAATTTATAAACAAATTACGCGTCTATACCATTTCCGATCAGGACAACTCCGGCCCATGGATGCGAAATACTTTTAAAAATTTGTTTTACATAGTAAGTCCGGGATACCATGAAAATGGCGCTTCAGGATACTTCTATGCAACCTGGATTGGCATATCGGGTGAACGAAACTATCATTTCCCCAGTGGCGCCAACAAGTTCATTGTCGATAACAACTGGGTGAAACAGCACATTCAGCTCGGACATGGTGCGCTTGGGGAAGAGTATCCCGATATTGAATACATCATGGAAGGAGACTCTCCCTCTTTTCTTTACCTGATAAATAACGGGTTAGGATCACCAGAGAATCCAAACTGGGGTTCCTGGGGAGGAAGATACGAACTATACCGCCCCCAACCACAAATTTATTACCATGAACCCGAAAGCCGCCCTATATGGACTAATGCCAGTGACTGGGTTGAATCAGATGGCATTATTTACATCAATGACCAGGCCACTATCTGGAGATGGCGTGAACATTATCAAAACGATTTTGCGGCGCGTATGGACTGGTGCGTAAAGGAATTTGAAGATGCAAACCATCCACCGGTTGTCAGGCTAACTCATGCAGGAAATATTACAGCTAAGCCTGGAGAAACCATTGAATTAAATGCATCAAACTCTGTTGACCCTGATAATAACAAGCTTTCTTATGAGTGGATACATTACCGTGAAGCAGGCACCTATCCTGCATGGATAGTACCTGACACGGCAAATGAGGCAAAAACTACCGTTACCATGCCCCAGGTGAATGAACCAGCGTCTATACATTTCGTTGTATCTGTAACCGATGACGGTGAACCTGCATTAACCAGGTACCAGCGGGTAATCATTGCAATTCAGCCATAACATAAAGAAAAACGTATTTGCACATAAAACACTGAAAACTATGCTAAAAGGAGTTTTATTCGACATGGATGGAGTATTGCTTGATTCAGAAGAGCTGACATCAATTGCAGCCGTCCAATATTTTGCCGGTAAAGGCTATAAAGTAAAACCCGAAGATTTTATACCCTTCTACGGAACAGGTGAAGAAAATTATTTTGGTGGGGTAGCAAAAAAGCATGGCATTCCCTTCGATGTACATACTGAAAAAAATAAAGTTTACGATTTATTTGCCGAAATGGCAAAGGATAAACTTAAACCGCTTCCCGGAGTGCCTGAATTTATTGAAAAAGTAAAAAAAATGAACCTGAAAACAGCAGTAGCCACCAGTGCCAGCAGATATAAATTAAAAATCAACCTTAACCTAATCGGACTCAGTGAATCCAGTTTCGATACGGTTGTTACGGGAGAGGATATCTCAAAAAATAAACCCAATCCTGAAATTTTTATTACGGCAGCTGCAAATATTGGATTAAAACCATTGGAGTGCCTGGTTGTGGAAGATGCCCCAGGAGGAGTGGAAGCTGCTAAAAGCGCCGGATGCAAATGCCTAGCGCTAATGACTTCTTTTTCGGAAAAAGAACTGGGAAAAGCAGATTGGACAGCCAAAGACCTTTCAACCTATCCAAAGGAAATTTTCGATCTATTCTAACAGATCAAAACAATGAAGCTGTAGAATAAAAAAAGAAATTTCTACTGCACACTACAAAAGAAGCCTGAAAGGCAGACTCATTGGTTAATCTCTGAACTGCATAAAGAAAATAAATCCAACAGTCATATTTACCTGCCCTACACTGGCAATACAAAGTTTTTTACAGTCAGGCTGAACAAAAGATTTGCAATAATTCTTATTTATGATAGCTTGCAGATATAAAATTAGTTACAATAAATACAATGTATCCGATAATGAAAAACGGGTTTTCAAGAAGAGATTTTATCCAGACACTAATGACGGGGATTATGCTGGGGCCGGCAATTCTAAAAACACAGGCTTCCAGTCTCACCGGGATTCCAACACGTGCTCTTGGAAAAACCGGTGAGCGGGTATCCATCATCGGGTTTGGTGGATGGGATTTGGGTTACATCAATGAAAATCTGGCTATCCGGATGCTGCATGAGGGCATCGACAATGGCATCACATTTATTGATAACGCCTGGGAGTACAACAATGGCCGGTCGGAAGAAGTTGTTGGCAGGGCATTTAAACAAAGCAATCTGAGGAAGAAAGTTTTTCTTATGACTAAAGTGTGTGCCCGCGATTATGAGGGCGCAAAACGACATCTTGAAGATGGCCTGAAAAGAATGAATACCGACCACATCGATTTGGTCCAATTGCATTCAATCCAGTACAAGGGCGACAGGGAACGGATTTTTGATTCTGAAAACGGAGCCTTAAAAGCGCTCATTGAAGCAAAAAAAGAAGGAAAGCTACGGTTGATTGGATTTAGCGGACACCGTGACCCTGAAATCCACCTCGACATGTTAAGTATGGATTTTGAATGGGATACTGTTCAGCTTCCCCTAAATGTTCTGGATGCTCATTATAACAGTTTTCAAAAGCGTGTACTTCCGTTGTTAAACAAACGCGAAATCGCTGCTCTTGGTATGAAATCACTTGCCGGAGGTTATAACCGAATCTCAGGAGGACTGAACATCAGTGCTGAACTTTGCCGTCGCTACGCGCTCTCGCTACCTGTCAGCACTGTTATTTGCGGCATGCAAACAATAGATGAATTGCAAATGATGATAAATATTGGAAAAGATTTCAAACCACTTACCAAACAGCAAATAAATCAAATGCTTGACCAATCAAAAGACCACGCCCGAACAGGGAAACCCGAAGCCTACAAGGATGCTTCAAGCGGTTACGGCTGCTCTTATCATTCAAATATCCTAAAGGAAGGAAAAGGATAACCAGGAACCTGATGCTGAAAACCCAAATGAATTGATTCTTAAAAATTACAGTCCTTCTTTTTGCAAAAAATAAGTTGCAGCTATCATTTCAAAATAATCAGGTCAATTACACTTACTTTTTTAAATAAGACGATTTAAAAACCATAATTCTGAGGTAAAATTTTCAACCTCAGTTAAATTACGTCGAAAATAAAAAATGCTTTTAATAGGGAGCATTTTCTTACCGATTTTCCTAATTAATTAGTAATTAAACTCACATCAAACTCGCATTAAATTCGCATTAAATTCGGAACAAACTCGCAAAATCGCGAATTTATAGCGAATTTGTTCCGAATTTGTTCCGAATTTATACTGGAGATGTACAGAAGTTGAGAAGACACAAAAGTGTGCCTTTTGTTCCCACACAACTATAGTCATTCAATGAATAGCTTGCCAGGAATTCTTGTTCCCAATTTGAAGGAATGGCAGGGAAAAGTAACAGTTAAGTAAGAAAAGCTTATTTAGCTGGATTAAACTCAATTTTTAAAAACCACTGCTACCCACTCCTGATTTCCCGGGGTTTTAAGAACCACATGCCGGCCACCTGTTACCGAACTGTCGGAAGTCCAGGTTCCTTTTCTTACATTTATCCACTTTAGGTTAAAGTTTGAATCGTACCCTGTTAAATTAAGTTCTACTTCTCCCTCATCTGGAAAAAACACCACATAACTTTCACCCTGTTTAGCGGTAAGATAAGCCTCATTCTCTTCACGATTCGTAATCAGATCGTTACGCGGAGTGAGTTCCCAAAATGGAGTAATTCTTTCTATTTCACGGGCAGCACGTACAGAAGCCATCGAAAGTTCAGATAATCCCAATCCGGATGGAGGACGGTGAAAACGTGCTGAAGCAACACCGCCAATAACATGCCGCCACCAGCTATCGATGCCATTGTTGGTATTGCCATGCCGTCCCCCGTCACGCCCATAGGTTTTTACTGTATTAATCGGTCTTGGATGCGATGAAATATAATTCTTTACCCACTGAAAATTATCCCAATGCGCCTGGTCGCGTTGATGACTGTTTTGTGAAATATCGCAGAAATCATAGAGTTCAGGGTTATCAAAAGTACGTTTATGCTGGTCTGACTTCAAATCCCAGGCATCCCACATCTCAGTGACGTATACTGTTTTACCGGACTGCTCAGCATTGTCTTTGATAAATCTGGCCCAGTATGCCCCCCACTCCTCTTCACCCGAGGTTTCATTATCCATACAGTAAAGCACGTGATTATGATTTAGCGAATAGGAAAGCATTTTTTCTACAAATTTTTGCTGGAAATTCAAAAGTACCGTGTTGTTTTGCTGGTTGGGTGTAGTAAAAAAGAATGGCTGCTTATTTTGACCCGGGTGATCAGGGTATTCATAATCAAGTCCTGACTGCTCAGATGAATAATTCTCATTATTCCGGGGATTGTAAGGATGGGGAGGCCAGTTATTGGTTGAATAATCGAAACGGTCCCATACTTCAATCTGCACAATAATATCTCGTTTTGCAGTTTCATCGAGAAAAAACTCAAACCGCTGCCAATACGCATCATTCCACTGCTCCAGATTATACATTCCGTTTTGCAGTTTTGTGAACGGATACAATTCGAACCCACGATCCTGCCGGTCGCTCATGGTATTACGCACATAATTTGCACCCACAGATTTCATGGAATCGAGGTGCGGGATTAAAATTTCAGCCGGCCACTGAAAAAGGTTATCATCACTGCTTGCTCCCAGCAACAGCACCGGATTCCCTTTATATTGCCAATACCACGGGTTTTCCGACCACGGTTGTATACGATGGTCTTTCGAATTTTGACAACCTGCTAAAATTACGGGAACGCATAAAAGAATAATCAGATTCTTCATAATCTATGTTGGTTTTAATTATTGATTTTACTTCATGAACTGGACAAAACTTTTTACATTTTTTTTCCTATAGTAGAACGGGCTACTTATGGTTTTTAGTTCTGCAAACAAATTAAAGGCTTTTAGTTTTCTTTCCAACACCAGTAACAAAAAATATATCTCCAAAACAATCGAATTGTTGGGTATTCTTACCCGGGTATATTGAATTATTCGGCTCAAGCGATTCTCTTTCAGAACGGTGCGACCAATATCGGTATTTTGATATTATAATTCAAGGAAGCTAACATACAAGCTGAATATCAATATAGACAGCATCATCTTTTTTTACCTGTTTTAACATATTACAATCATTTTACTATTTTTGAATCTTCCAAAAAAGAAATTGCAATATAGAATGTTAAACTTATTAATCAGGATTAGCCTGCTAACCGTAATTTTATTGGGGTTTGTAAATCGTACGCCAATATTGCATTTTTCCATTACGGAACTGAAAAGGGACTGCCAGAATCGCGTATTACGGCAATAGGTCAGGATTCAATAGGATTTATATGGCTCTCGGGCAATAAAAGCCTGTTTCGTTATGATGGTAATCAATTTAAAATTTACAGAAATGCTCGTTATAAGAATACGCTCCAACCTATATCAGAGATAAATGCATTGTATACCGATTCCAAAGGCATCTTCTGGACAGGCACAAACCAGGGAATTTTATATTATGATTTTTTTATAGATGAATTTATCAGGCTTAATGAGGGCTGGGGTAATGAGCAGGTTAATGACATAGACCAGGCAGTTGACGGCATGCTTTGGATTTCTACAGACTCCGGACTTGCTGTTTTGGATCCGGCTACAAAACAAACCACCTGGCTTACCAATATAACATTGTTAAAAACGGGAGATAATATCTACATTCCAGATTTGGATATAAAATCACTTGCCTGTGAACCTGACGGGAAGATCTGGTTTGTGGTTTCTTCGGGAGGATTGTACCAATTAGATCCTGAAACAGGAGAAGCAAACGAACTCGTTTTTTCAGGGAATACCGGGTTTAGCAACGACGAAATTCTTCAGATTCAATATTCCGGAAACTATCTTTTTATCAACACGGATAAAAATGGGTTGTATTGGTTTAATCCTAAATCAAGTCAGCTTTTCAACGAAACGTTTTCCATGGAAGGTGAAAAAATCCGTCATTTTCAAGTTACAGATGATTCCATAGCCTGGCTTGCCACCAACAATGGATTAATCCGCTTCGAATACCATGGCGGAAATTTCAGACGCTACACCGAAGATCCTTCCAATCCTTTTAGCATAAACCGCTCCGGAATTGTATTTGTATTTGCTGACAAGGAAAAAAACATTTGGGTTTCTTCCGGAGTAAAGGGGATCAGTTATGGTCTCACAAATGTACCTTTCAATCATTATTCAGAAGGAGAAGTTCCCTTTCAGTTGCTACAACCGGAGGTAACAGCAATCACTTTTGATCATGAGGAGAATATGTGGCTGGGATATGAAGAAGGTGTTATTGAAATGCACAGCTTTAACCGGCAAAGGAAAGAAACTTACAAACCGGCTACCGGATCAGGTCAAAATGAGGCGGGTGCAATTTTAAAAATATTTCAGGACAGCAAACAGCAAATTTGGTACGGTGGTAATAACACCGGATTGCAAAAATTAAATGAAACAGGATTCACATTCAGCCCTGTCCGTTTTTTGCCCGATAGTTTCAACATATTACTTGCCGAAGCAGATATCAGAAGTATCATAGAAGATGACCAGGGAAACCTCTGGATAGGGTTTTATGGAAATGGAATCGGCAGGTACAATCCTGCCACTCATCAAATGGATTTATTTCGACATGACCCGGAAAAACCCGATAACAGTTTGTCCGGCAATTGGATTAATGACCTATGCAGAGACAATAAAAACACTATCTGGATTGCTACTTCAAGCGGTATTTCTCAGCTGAATCCGGAGAAAATGGAATTTAAAAGTTTTTTTCATGAAGAGGGAAATCCGAATACACTAAACAGTAATCTGGTACAAACTATTTATTGTGATAGCTCTGGAATTATTTGGGCAGGGACAAGTATCGGACTGAATGCTTATTTACCAGGTTCAGGTACTTTTCAATCCGTTTTGAGTGACGAGAACGGTTCGTACCTGAATGTGTCAGCAATTCAATCGGCTAAACCGGAAGAATTATGGGTAAGCACCCAAACAGGAATTTTCAGCCTAAATTATACCCTGGATTCAGACCAGGAAAACATTTTGACGGAAACGCAATTTTTCAATCGTTCAAACGGTCTAATATCAACTACCTATTTCCCGCGTTCAACTTCCATAAACAACGATGGAATGATTTTTTTTGGAGGAAATGAAGGAATAGATTATTTTGATCCTGGTAAAGTTCAATCACTTAATTTTCCTCTTTCCAAACCTTTGCTGACAGAAATTACCGTTGACGGGATACCGGTTTTCATTCGCAGAAATCAAAGCGACATGCCTTTAAATCTGCAGTTAAATCATGATCACCGGATGATAAGTATCCGTTTTGCAAATCTTCTGTTTTCGAATCCTGAAAGACAGAAATTCAGATACCGCATGAAAGGGCTAACAGAACAGTGGCATTACCCCCAAAACGAGCAGGTGGCAACATTCTCCTATCTTCCTCCGGGGAACTACACTTTCGAACTTGAAACGCAGGATAAAACAGGTAACTGGAACGGAGAGCAGGTTTTGCTTTCTTTTGTGGTAAAACCTCCATTCTGGAAAACTGTTCCTTTTTATTTATTGCTGGCTCTGATAATAATAGCTTCAATTCTGTTAATCATTTATACCAAATCAAGGGTTTTCCTGATTCGCCAGAAAGAGCTGGAAAAAATAATAGATGCACGTACCAGAGAACTTTTATACAATAATGCCGAACTGGAGAAAATAAATCAGACTAAAGACAAACTGTTTTCTATTATCTCCCACGATTTACGAAGCCCTTTTGCCGGGGTGCTTGGTATTCTGGAACTTCTTTCCGACAAGGAAACAGAAATGGAAGAGCACAGAAAGCAGGAGTTGCTTGTTATGGCTAAAAATTCAGCTGAAAGCACCTTTGAGCTTTTAGAAAACCTGCTTACCTGGGCACATTCTCAAATGAAAAAAACGGTAAGCAAACCTCTAAAACAAAACCTGGCACCTGTTTTAAACAAAAACGTTGAATTAAGAAGGGTCTCAGCGCAACAAAAAGAGATTGAAATTCATAAAGATTTTCCGGAACAACTGGAAGCTAAGTTTGATTTTGATATGGTTAATACTGTAGTCAGAAATCTTTTAAACAATGCAGTTAAATTTACTCATCCGGGAGGCAAGATATTTGTTACAGCCTTCAGAAATCAGCATGAGGTGGAAATAAATATTGCCGACACAGGAATTGGCATTGACATGGAGGATGCCACAAATCTTTTTTATAATGACAATATAAGCCGTAAAGGAACTCTGGGAGAAAAAGGAACCGGACTGGGTTTAATTATCTGCAGGGAATTCATCGAAAAGAACTACGGGAAAATCCGGGCTTTTCCGAATCAACCCAAGGGCACTGTATTCAGTTTTACACTTCCGGCAGATTAGAAACTGAATGCAGCAGATTGTATCAGGGTTGAAACAAATTTCTTTGGTTGACACAATACAATAAAATCATTTGGATTTCGCGAAACATTCATTTTTCGTTTTTGTTGAATTAATTGGCAATGGTTTAAAAACTTAAATGAAACATGTAGCTTTAATTACAGGCGCCTCCTCAGGTCTGGGCAGAGAATTTGCACACATACATGCAAAAAGAGGAAACGATCTGGTGTTGGTTGCACGTCGTAAAAAGAAGCTGAAACAGCTCAAGGAGGAACTCCAGTCAGAATTTAACGTCAAAGTTGTATTCATTGAAAAAGATCTGTCAAAGCAAACTTCCCCACAGGAAATATTCGCAGAAACTCAATCCAAAGGGATAGTGGTTGAATACCTGATTAATAATGCCGGTTTTGCAGGATATGGATTTTTTCATGAACGACCGGCAGGAAACCTTTTGGATATGGTGAATGTAAATGTTTCTTCGCTTATGCTCCTCACGAGGCTTTATTTACCAGAGATGGTTGCCAGTGGAAAAGGAAAAATTCTGAACGTTTCTTCTACAGCATCTTTTTTGCCTGGACCAATGCAGGCAGTGTATTATGCAACAAAAGCATTTGTCACCTCTTTCAGCCAGGCGCTTTCGGAAGAGCTCAACGGGAAAGGTGTAACGGTGACTGCACTGTGTCCTGGTATGGTAGAAACAGAGTTTGTTGATTTGTCGGGCATGGGCGATTCAAATATCATGAGAATACTTAAAACCACTCCTCCGGCAAAAACAGCCAGAATCGGCTACAACGATATGATGAAAGGGAAAGTAATTTCTTTTGATAAACCCCTTTTAAAGTTCACTTTGCAATGGCTCGTTCATTTTATCCCGCGTAAAACCCTTTTAAAAATTTCACGTAAATCAATGGAAAAAAGATAAAATACTTCAATACAAAATAATATGCAGGTTATTTGGATTGCTCTGAAAAATATTAAATGGAGATTTTTGATTTCCACCGGAGACAAAAAATCCCTGCTTTTATAACAAAAAATCACATACAAATGCAAAATACCCGTACTGAAGAAAAAGAAGATACCAAACTAACAGCAAATGTGATTGGTGCAACCGGATTGGTTGGGAAACAATTGGTAAATCTATTGCTTGATGATTCGCATTTTACAAAGGTACGTATATTCGTTCGCCGGAACCTATCGATTTCCCACCCAAAGCTGGAGCAAAAAATTGTTGATTTCCGTAATACAAAAACCTGGGAAAGTCAATTAAAAGGTGATGTTCTTTTTTCAGCTTTAGGAACTACCCTAAAGAAAGCCGGCAGTAAAGAGAAACAATACGAAGTGGATTTCAGGTATAATCTGAGTTTTGCAAATAAGGCAAAGCAAAATGGCATATCCAATTATATACTTGTTTCTGCAGTAGGAGCAAGCAGCAAATCAAAAATATTTTACAATCGCATGAAAGGAGAACTTGATGATGCTGTGTTGAATCTTAATTTCCGTAATCTGTCAATTCTAAGAGCATCAGCACTCGAGGGTGAACGCGATGAAACCAGGTGGCTTGAATCAATTTCCATACCCATTGTAAAGCTGGTAACAAGGTTTGTATTTAAAAAATTCCGTCCGATTAAGGACATCACTGTAGCCAGGGCTATGATCAATGCATCACTAAAACCAATTAATGGTAAATCAATATGGACTGCCGACGAAATTTTTGAACTTGCAAAGCAGTAAAATGAAAATAAAAGTACTTTGATCCCATAATTATTCAACCAAACTAAAAATAAACTGTTACATAGGTAATCTTAAGCTAAAAATTATGTACACCGGACTTTTACACACCCACAACCTCCTTCGCTGGTTTGTTCTTTTTACTGCGCTCATTGCACTTATTTTTGCCATTACAGGCTGGACTGGAAAAAAAGACTGGTCAAGAAAAGATAACCTTGCAGGAATTCTGCTAACCATCTTTGTCGATCTGCAGTTGGTTATCGGATTGGTATTGTATTTTTTTGTAAGTCCTTTTACCAAAGCTGCATTTGCTGATTTTGGTGCAGCAATGAAAAATTCAGTATTACGCTTTTATGCAGTTGAGCATATACTATTGATGGTTATTGCCCTTGTACTGATCCATATTGGCCGTATTAAATCAAAAAAAGCAATAATTCCTGTTCAAAAACATAAATCAGCGGCAATCTGGTATGGAATTGCTTTTATTCTAATATTAGCTGGAATCCCTTGGGACAGGGCTTTAATTTAAGAAAAGAGCAACCCACTTAAAAGGCATTTATTATTTCTGGCAAGTATTCCGCCATCGAATATTTCCACTGTTCTTTTCTATTAAATAGCACTAAACGAAATACGATGCCAGTTCGCGTTGTCCTCTTAATCGATTTTTTTAAGCTCTTGATTTCTTTCCATGGCATCCGGGCTATTTACAGATATTTCTGCTTCAGGAAAAACCCTATTACCCTAATACGGGAAATTTATTTGAATCAAATAATATTCAATATTATATGTATAAGTAAAAAGTGCCGCTCTGATTTCCAGAGTGGCACTTCAAAAAATATGTATATAAAAAAGTCTAGTTTCTCCCTGCTGAATAAATCTCATTTATAAGGTGCTGGTATTTTACGGCAACTGCATTTCTCCGAAGTTTTAAAGTGGGTGACAATTCACCGGTAGCCGGTGTCCATTCCTCATGCACCAGTCTGATGCGATTAATCTGCTCATGTGTCCCCAAAGTTTTATTAATCGCATTCACCTCTTTTTGAATTTTTTCTATTACTTCAGGAATCTTAATCAGTTCCAAATTATCGCGAAAATGAATCTTATGCTCAGCACACCAGTCATGAAGTAACTGGAAATTAGGTGAAATAAGAGCACTGGCAAATTTCTCGTTGGCACCAATTACCATTACCTGTTCAATAAGATTTGATGTTTTAAGCTTATTTTCTATCATTTGTGGAGCGATGTACTTTCCTCCTGACAGTTTAAAAATTTCCTTTTTCCTGTCAGTGATTTTAAGGTATTTCCCATCTTCAAATACACCAATGTCACCTGTATGAAACCATCCGTTTTCATCGATTACCTGGGCTGTCATTTCAGGTGCCTTATAATACCCCATCATCACGCCGGGTCCTTTACAAAGAATTTCCCCATCGGAGGCTATTTTCACTTCAAAACCTTCAAGAACGGGCCCAACAGTGCCAATTTTCATTTCACCCGTTGCAGGATTGTTCACGGCAATAACAGGAGAAGTTTCTGTAAGGCCATATCCTTCAAGATTATAAATACCTGCCATTCCAAGCACCCGGGCTATTCGTGGCTGTAGAGAGGCACCTCCTGAAACTATATAAACAATGTTGCCACCTAATGCTTCCCTCCATTTTGAATAAATCATTTTGTCGGCAATTTTTATTCTAAATTGTAACCATGCACCGTACTTCTTATTGAATTCAAAATGGCGGGTCAGGCGCAGGGCCCAGAAGTAAATAGCCTTTTTAATACCCGACAGTTCTTTCCCTTTAGCTACAAATCCATCATATAACTTTTCAAGCAAACGTGGTACCGAGTTAAACATGTGCGGTTTAATTTCTTTGATTGCAGCCACAATCTGAGATAAATTTCCCACATAATAGATACCCATTCCTTTATACTGGAAATGATAATTTACACTACGTTCATACACATGGCACAACGGAAGAAAACTAATTACCCGGTGGTCTTTCCCCAGATGATGCATCTTAACATGGGCGCGGAAATTAGACACAAGGTTCTGTTGGGATAGCATTACTCCTTTAGGAACCCCGGTAGTGCCGGAAGTATAAATTAATGTAGCCAAATCTACCGGAGCAATGGAATCCTTCAATGACTGCAATTTCTCACTTAATTGTTCTTTATTGTTTTCACCCAGCTTTAGTATTTCTTCATAATTCCTGCCACCGGGAACTTCTTCAAACGTAAAGACATCTTTTAGTCCGGGTAACTTTCTTACAACAGGATTCAGTTTTTCAAAAAGTTTACTATCTCCCACCAGCAACATCTTTGCTTCTGAATGCTCAAGAATATATTTATATTCATCATCACCTATAGTAGGATAAATGGGCACATGCACCACTCCTGTCATAGCCATGCCCATATCAGCAAAATTCCATTCCGGCCGGTTTGTTGTAACGGTAGCTATTTTATCTCCTTTCTCATATCCCATTGCAAGAATACCCAATGCAAAACAATGCGCTTTTTCATAATATTCTTCCGTTGAATAGGTGTACCAGGTGCCATTTTTCTTTCCACCCAACGCATCTTCCCGAGGGAACTCTTTTAAATATCTGTCCAGAATATCAAATGTACGTGAAACATTTACAGTCATGATTATGAAAATAAATTAAACGGCCAAATATAGACTTTTGAGCTCTTAAAGAATTTCGCTTATTGTGTGAATTTAACCTTATTAAATTATTTAGATCGATTCAACATAAATTTAAATTCATGATTCTCAATGTCATATATGAATGCCAGTCGAATTAAAGAATAATAGATTCTAAAAATTTAGAAAAATAGACAGTAATTATTACGCACCTCAGGACTTAGAAATACAATTTCAAAAAGGAAGTACATCTTAATTAAATAGCAATTATTTCTGCTCCTTTACCTTCAGATAGTTTAAATCCTTAATGTATGCCCAAATCATTAAACCAATCAATAAGGCAAAACTGACCGGAACTGCCGGATTAACTCCATCGGCCACACCTTTGCCATAGGAATGCAGCCCCGACAGGTAATAATTAACTCCAAAGTAAGTCATAATAACCGATGCAAACCCGACGACAGAAGCCATTGTGTAATTGAACACTCCGCGCAGGGAAGGAACCAGGCGCATATGGACAATAAATGAATAAATTACAATAGTAATCAGTGACCAGGTTTCTTTAGGATCCCAGCCCCAGTAGCGTCCCCAGCTTTCATTTGCCCATACTCCTCCCAGAAAAGTACCCAAAGTAAGGAAATAAAGACCAACAGTGGCTGACATTTCATTTATAGAAGTCAATTGGTCTATGAAAAGGTTTACCTTATGTTCGTTTGAATTTTTTCGAAGTACCATAAGAATCAGCACAAGGATTCCCAAAAAAGCACTCAGACCTAAAAATCCATAACTGGCAGTTATGATTGATACATGAATGGTAAGCCAATAAGATTTAAGAACCGGAACCAATGGGGTAATCTCAGGGTTCATCCAGCTTAAATGGGCCACAAACAAAGAAATGCCAGCTAAAAAAGCCGCAGTTCCAATTACCATAGGATATTTCCGGCCGAAAATAATACCTGCCAGCATGGCCGCCCAGGCTACATACACCACAGATTCATAACCATTACTCCAAGGCGCCCGACCCGAAATATACCAACGTATGATAATGCCTGCCGTATGCACAATAAAAAGAAAAACTATGGTATAGAAAAATGATTTCTTAAGTAGTGAAGGCAAAGGTTTTTGCCTGAAAATATTTATAAACAATACGAGCAGTAACAAGAAACCAAACAGAAGGTAAAAGGGGAACATCCGTTCAAACGGATTTACATTGTTATAAAGTATTTCAGCACGTTTTACAGTTTCAGAAGGAAGCAGATCGTTGCCATATTTCTTTTGGAATTTATCCACGGCATTCAGCACTTCCAGAGCTTCTCCATTATTATTTTGCCTAATCGATTGAAACAACAGGCTAAAGCCACTTCTGATAAATATTGAATCACCACCTGTATATTCTTTTGCCTCATCTCCTGGCGAATACCAGGAATCCTCAACTCGCTGCCGTGGAAAAATATTAAAAAGGGAACCACGGAATACCATAAAGCAGATGCTTACCCTTTCATCTAAATAAATGTATTCTTTTTCCACACGGTTTCGAAAGGCTGCCGGTTTATTGAATGCAGCCTGTACCTGTTCTGCAATACGATAATTACCCTGTGCATCGAATAGTTGCTCAATGGAAATATATTTACCTCTTATCCCCAGATCAGTAGCAAGGGTTTTATCTGCTACCCGAACAATTGGTTTTTTCTGCCATACTTCAGGATAGGTCATCATACTTATGACCACCTCATCGGATGATTTTCCGTAAATCGAAGACTTACGGCTTACCTTGCGCACTATTTCACTTGTAAGGGATGACATAGGTTTGATACGGCCATCAATACTTTGCACCCAAATTTCACTAAAGCTTTTCACTACTTCATTTTCAATTGCCGGAATCCCGGCTCCGGAACCTTCCTGCGCTGATGAACCAAATGTTAAGCCGGCCACCAATAAAATCAGAGTAGTGGCCTTTACTGAGCTTTTTTTCAACCGCTGCACCAGGTATCTGAAATAAGAGTTCTTATTGATAAGCGACAAGGCAAATCCAACGGCAAGAAGGAAATAACTGAGGTAAGAAATCCAGGTTCCCCAAAAATCATAATTTACCGAGAGCACTGTTCCTTTTTCGTCCCGATCGTATGAAGACTGAAAAAATTTATAGCCCTTATAGAGCAGAGTATTATTCATATAAATACGAACATCGCGCTCTACATTTTCTTTTTCATCAATCAGCACCACTTCAGAAGCATAAGATGATGGTGATTCTGAACCGGGATACCGCTCCAACTGGAAATCTTTTAAGTGAATGCGAAATGGAAGATTAATGGGTTTGGCACCATAGGCAAGTTTCAGAGTGGTATTACCCAATGGCACTTCTACAGTATCGGCAGCCATATTGGCATGGCCAAAAACAGGAATGGTTTGTTCCCTCTTCCCATCTGAAACCTGCACCATCACAGCCTGCTCATGGGTTTCATGTGCACTCTTCACTGCTGTGAATGTGGCACTTGGAAGAAAATCACGTATTAGGAACCGGAATTCATTTAAATTGTAAAGAAACATTTTCTGAACTGTGATGGTATCACCTCCTGCATATTCTGTGACTTCCTGACTCGCCATGGTAGTCTCCTGTACAGGGTGTTTTGAAATCAGGAATAATTCATTGTTTTCGGCAAAAAACTGTACAGGAGTTTCCTTTTCTGCCTCAAACCCGACAATAAATCCGGGATATTCAAGTATTTCACCACGACGGAAAGAGAACGATTGCATTCCCTGCCTGTCTGGGGCAGCAAACACGAAATCGAGTACTGCTTCACCTGAAGGTGAAGGAATGGCCTTGCGTTCAGCATGGGATATAAACCCCACTGTTTTGACTTTTATTTTTTCTCCATTCAGTTTGAACCGGGTAGAAAATTCACGGGGAGTCAGTTCAGAAAACAGCACTTCCCCCTCATCCTCAATTCCGTTAAGGCCGGCATAAAAATAGGAATTGGAAGATAAAATATAATCTGCACTTTCATTTTCACGAATGTGCATTATTCCTTCAAAGCTGAGCCACCGGGTTATAGCAGCACCGAGCAACATTACAAGGAAGGCCACATGAAATAATCCCATTGTGAAACGCCGCTTGCTCAACAACCGGTACTTTATCAGGTTGTTAAGCAGGTTGAGGGCAAACAGTACCCAAATCAGCTCAAACCACCAAGCATTATAGACTAAGGATCTGGCTGCCGGAGTGCCATGACTACTTTCTACAAACGTAGCAACAGCCATTGAAAATGCGAGGATTAAAAACAAAAAGGCCATAAATGGCATGGAAGTCAAAAACGAATATATCTTCTTCATTGGTACAGTTTCAATTAACGCGCTGAAAATAGTAGATTTTGCCAACATAGCAAAAAAGGCAGCAATAAAAAGGACAGTAAGGTATTTTATTTAAAATAGAGGCCGGTGATACTTTCAACAGAAAACCATCATCTTTAAATTCCTGTCAATAGAATTCCTCAGGATGTTCTAAAATACCGGTCACACCATTTAATCCATCCTTAACAAGCTCAGCTACCATGCAGCATTCATCTTGAGCATCAAACGGGAACTCAATTCCTAAAGCACTGGCTCTTATATATCCAAACCTTGGATAATAATCTGGATGGCCAACTAAAACTACTGCTATAAAGCCTTTAGCCCGGGCAATGTGATGCGCTTTTTCAATCAATCGGCTTCCAATGCCCTGCCTTTGGAAGACAGGCAATACAGAAACCGGTGCCAGAGCAAGCATAGGAAGTTCTTTATCAATGAATTTGATTGCTACCTTGGTCATTAAAACATGTCCTACTATTTCACCTTCACATTCAGCCACCAATGAAAATTCGGGAATAAATGCCTCTGTTTTTCTCAGCCGCTCTACAAGGAACTGCTCATCAAAATTGCTAAACTCCATTTCCCTGAAAGCCTGTTCTACTAAAGAAAAAACCGCAGGATAATCATTGGGAGTTTCCTGGCGGATAATAATTTTCATACTTTTTTATTGATGATTTATTTTATTGTTATAAAATACCCAGGCTCCTGGTTCAATGAAACAATTCATTATTATAACAAAAACAGGCAATACTCAGGAAAAGCAGCTAACTTATTTTTAAGGTTCCATCTCTATTGTTGCCATTTACATTTCAAAGATATATCTTCTAACTATTATTCAAGCATATTTTGAAATTTTAAAACCAAAGACTATACCTCAACAATCATATATTCAAAAATAAAAAAAATAAAAGTTACAGATAAGTTATGCCCTTTTTTAGCCTGTTTAAAACTTGATTATCCGTTAGCATAAAAATACTACTGATAAGAAACCACTTCATAATTATTTGAAAATACCCAAACAAGGCAATTTACTTTTCATGTTTTTAAGTATAAAAAGAAAAATCAATTGCATGGCTATTATTTTTTTGTTACATTAGTCTTATCAAAAATCAATTAATACCGGGCATTGTTATGAAAACAATATTTCCGTTTACTTTACTGGGTTTATTGGTCCTGTTATTCGCTATAACATTAAGTTTTATAAAACCATTACCAGAGGAAGGGAAAAAATTAGGTGCCTTTAAATACAAAGATTTTCAGAAGCCTGAATATTGTCAGCAATGCCACAACCAATTTTATCAGCAATGGAGCCAGGCAATGATGTCACAGGCTTATACGCATGAGTGGGATGAAATAGAATATTTTAAACTGGCAGTCCCACATTCTGAAGCCGATCCAGCCATGGCAGGTGTGCATGAGGGCTGCAATGGTTGTCATGCCCCATTGGCGTTCCTTGCCGGGGATGTACCTCCCCCCCTCCCATCTGAAAATTCCAGAGCCAATGAAGCGGTCTCATGCGAAGTTTGCCATCTTATAAAAGGCATTGAAGGTGATACTGCCTACAATTTTAACTGGGTAATTGAACCGGGGAGAACTAAATACAGTTCCCGAAAGGGCGACACAGAATCACCCGATCATAAGATTGTTGAAACTGATTTGTTTAGTGACACCAAAATTTGTGGAAGCTGTCATAATGAAAAGAGTCCTTTTGGGGTGTGGGTGAAATCAACCCAGCTGGAATGGGAACAAGGTCCTTATGCTCAAGAAAATGTATTATGCCAGGATTGTCACATGCCCGCTGCAATAATGGCTACAGCAAAGATGGGTCCTATATACCCGGATGCAAAAATGCATTTATTTAACGGTGCCCACGATCCGGGTAAAATAAAAGGAACAATTGAAATTCGTATTCAACCAGATATACGTGAAGCAGAACCTGGTGAACCGGTCGTTTTCACTGTAACCCTGTTTAACCAGAAAACAGGTCATAAATTCCCGACTGGTTCAGTAGAAGACCGTATTGTATGGCTGCATGTGGAAGCAGAAGATGAAAAAGGAAATGTTTATCACATTCCTGTTGATAAAAAAGGTTTCGAAGGGGAGGAATACACTATTGCCAGTGATTTTTTGGCATACCAGGATATGGGAGTACCATTGGGAATTGAAAACTTTGAAGGTGTCAGACGGGAAGATGTCCCCATCGGTGACCGGATTTTCCGCATGCCTTATTTCGATCCGCAGGGCCGAATGACCATTATGCAATGGAACACTGCCTCACTTGGCGTTGATTACCGGATTGGACCTCGTGAAACCAAAACGGAAACTTATACTTTTGAATTACCTTTTGAAACAGAACCAGGAAAGCTCACAGTTACTGCAACCATGTATTACAGGCTGTTGGTAAAACCAGTAGGAGAATACCTGGAAGTGCCGGAAGAAGAGTATGCAGCACTTGAAGTCAACAGGCATTCAACAGACATTACCGTTTATCCATAAATTATAAATACCGGATTCATGAAAAAACTATACATTTCAATGATTTTGATTACCTCTGTAATATTTATTTCTGAAAACGCTAATGCCATACCTGCTTTTGCACGCAAATACAGGCTTAGTTGCACTACCTGCCATACACCGGCAGCCCCCGCTCTTAAACCTTATGGTGATGAGTTTGCAGGTAACGGTTTCAGACTTGAAGAAGAGCAATCGCCCCGGTATTATATGGAAACCGGTGACGACAAGCTTTCACTCCTAAGGGAGCTGCCTGTCGCTGTAAGGCTTGATGGATTTGCAAGTTACAACCTGGATGGCATGGAACGCACTGATTTTGCCTCCCCTTATATCATTAAATTGCTTTCAGGAGGAGAACTTTCAGATCGTGTTTCCTATTATTTCTATTTCTTTTTTAGTGAACGCGGTGAAGTAGCAGGAGTAGAGGATGCTTTTTTAATGTACAACGATCTTTTTGGCATCGACCTGGATATTTATCTAGGGCAATTCCAGGTTTCTGATCCGTTGTTTAAACGGGAACTGCGGTTGTCGCTAGAAGATTATACGCTTTATACTTCCCGGATCGGAACTTCGGGAATTAATCTTACCTACGATAAAGGAGTTATGGTAACCCTGGGTTTACCTTCAGGAACAGGTATTACAATGGAGGTTGTAAACGGAAACGGAATTGGTGAAGCTCACCGCAGAGTGTTCGATAACGATAAATACAAAAATGTTTTTGGTAAGATATCACAGGACATTGGAGAAATTATTACCCTGGGAGCTTTCATATATTCAGGAAAAGAAAGTTTAATGCACAATACGGAAGGGGGCAGGACCAACTCTGTAATGATGTGGGGACCCGATGCTACCTTTACCCCAAATGAACAGTGGACCCTCAATGTTCAATACCTTCGCCGCGATGACTCACTTGTTTATCCGGATATCTATAGTTCCAATGAAATGACCGATGTCAGAACAGAAGGAGCTATGGCTGAATTAATCTTCAGTCCACGTGGAGATCAAAGTAACTGGTACCTGTTGGGGTTGTTAAACTGGGTTGATTCAGATTATTTACCAGCTAATTACCAAACGGCGACTTTTCATTGCGGCTACCTGCTACGAAGGAATGTAAGGCTGGCAGCCGAATACACATACGATTTCACCAATACAGACAGAAAACACCATAAACTGAGCTTTGGCTTTGTGTCGGCATTCTAGAAAATACAGGCAATTAATTGCAATTCCGAAAACTGGTTTCTTGTGTTTATTAAGAGCCTTTCAGTTCAGCATTCAGTAAAAATATCTGCTCATCAAGGTCTTCCTTTTTATAATATCTTCCATGTGAGAAATTAAGATACTTTAAAATCTTAAACGCATTGAATTTTTGAAAAAAGCGCAGACGAAATGAAGAAAGGACAGCACAATTTTTATTCAAATCATTCAATTCGCTCCAAAAATCAATCTCTTTTAAAAATGCTGAGATTGGCAGTGGCAATGATAAAAGCATGTTTTCATAATTTTCTGATGTAATCCGGAAAAGCATGTTTAGTTTATCAAAAAAAATCTTTAAATCTTCGAAAGCATAAAAATTATAAGTAATTCTAAGGTCTTCCTCTCCCTTCATCCATTTTTGCAACACCGGGCCTGTACCAAAAGGCACCCTGTCTGAAAGCCGTGCCGAAGGATAAACTACAGTACTGCTTATTTCTCCCACGGTTCCAATTTGCACCAGGTTCTGAAGGAAATAAAAATCTTCACCAGCCTGTCGCCTGTTCATTCCTCCACGTTTTACATAGGCACCAGCTGTTACGGCAAAAGCTGACCCTACAGTGAACATTGGATAGGGATAACCGGTATAACCCATTGCCCTTTTATAATAATCCATAAAATTTTCATACAACAGAATGCCCTGGAGATGTTTCTCATCCAGATTATCAGTTTGATGTTTGAAATTAATCGTTGCCCCTGCATACGATGGATTTGTTTTAAAATAATTCTCAATTTCCTGAAGATAGTTCGCTTCCACCACAGTATCCGCATCTAACGAGGCAATAATGCCTTTCGGTTTGTTTAGAACATTGAACCTTGCAACAGCTTCATCCATGCCTGCCTTACGTGCCATTCCTGCTCCAGCCCATTTCTTTTTCAGTACAATGGGGCCAACAGCATGAAACTGCTTTCTTTCAGTAGAATAATCTTTAATCCATTCATCAATTTCCTGTCTGGTTAGATAATTTTGAGTCTTTACGTTATCTGGTGCTGTTTCGGAATGATTAATCAGAACAATGACTTCCACATACCATTCCGATAAATTGCATTGTGCTAAAGAGGTTAAGGTTTTAAGGATATCCGGTTCATTATAACAGGGAATGACAACAGCAATACCCAGATTCTTATGTGGAAACTTAGTTATTTTTCCTGAAAACCCGTTGCGTAAAAAATATTTTTCAGCAAACATGAACGATCCATTATTAATGACCTTTCAAATTTAGAATAAATAATCCGGGTGCTACCCGGATTATTTATTACTAAAAATCATTATTTAGATGCTGTCTTTTTTGCGTAACGTTGATTTAATGCAACAACTACCTCCCTGGTAATATTGTATGCTTCGTTGCCAACAAGCACATCGCCACCGTTTAAAATATAATCGTATTTACTGTGCCGGTTAAATTCCTGAAGGTAATTTAATAAACTGTCAAGAATTTGCTTGTTATTGGAAGTTTGGAGTTCTGCCAGCCGACCCGACAAATCCTGATCGAGCTTCATAATTTCCTGTTCTTTACTAACAAGCTTGTCGCGTTCCTGAATAGCCCTTTGTTCAGTAAGAAATCCACCACGCTGAAGTTTTTCCTGAAAGGCTGCGGCTTCACGCTCGAACGACTGCCTTTTGGTACTAAATTCACTATTATAGGCATCCTGCTTTTTAGAAAAATCATCGTGCAGGTCCTGGGCCAGGTCGTAATTTATAATAACGGAATCGGCTTTAACATATGCAATCCGTAAATTTACTCCTTCCTGAATTCTTGTATGTTTATTGTCTGGAATTTGTTCTATTGGCTGGCTGTCACCGGTAAAATGAAAAAAATATAAAACACCTACAGCTACTAAAGCAACAATGGAAATAATTAATGATGATCCTTTCATTTTAATATTTTAATTTTTGGTCATTCAACCGGGCAAAGATAATTTTTTCGTTCTAATGCAAAAGAGGATTACAGTACTTTTTTTAATTGGTTGATAAGCATTGATTTTGAAATAAAACCTGCAGAAAATCATAGCTTGCCACTGACAAACATCATTGAAAAGAGACATTATACAGCAGTATTTTTACAACAGCTACAGGAATAAGTTATAAACATTTAAAACAAGAAATGTTGAATAAATTAATTGTAAATATATTGCCTTACATGCCTAAAAAACTGGTGTGGGTATTTTCGAAAAGATATATTGCCGGAGAAACCATTGATGATGGATTGCTGGCATCAAAACTGTTAAACCAGCAAAATATCGATGTTACAATCGATCTGCTGGGTGAATTTATTCATACTCTGGACGAAGCCCATTCCAACAAAATAATGTACCTGAAAATTATAGAACGGTTTACAACTGAAAAAATAAATGGAAATTTTTCGCTTAAGCCCACTATGTTTGGCCTGTTAATCGATAAAAATATTTGTTACCAGTACATACATGAAATAGTTTCATTTGCTGCAGAAAAGAACAGGTTTGTGCGCATTGATATGGAAGATTCTCAGTGCGTTGATTTGGAAATTGAACTATTCAAAAAGCTTCACGCAAAATTTCCTGGGAATGTTGGCCTGGTTCTGCAGGCATACCTTCGTCGTACAATGAACGACTTAAATGAACTGAAGCATCTGAACACAAAAGATATTCCTCTGAATTTCAGACTTTGCAAAGGTATTTATATTGAACCTGAAAAAATTGCCTACAAAAAATACGATGAGGTCCGGAAACATTTTCTTGAAGATCTTGAATTCCTTTTCATAAATAATATGTATGCAGGAATTGCCACCCATGACAGCTATCTGATTAAACAATCAATTGAGATGATAAAAAAATACCAGGTACCAAAATCAATGCATGAATTTCAAATGTTGTTTGGAGTAACTCCTGAACTTAGGAAATCGGTAATCGAAAGCGGGCACCGCATGCGCGTGTATGTCCCTTTTGGAAAACAATGGTTTAACTACTCATCCCGCAGGCTAAAAGAGAATCCAAAAATTGCCCAACATATTATTAAGGCATTAATTGTAAGGGGGTAAAAAATCATTCGTTCCACTACACAGACAATTTATCAGACAGACCTGTGTATAATCTCCTGAAGCGAACGTTTAGGAACATGGTGGATATTGTTTTCATCCCTCCAGTATTTAATGTCACCATTTTCTGCCGTTTCAATCACTACTTCTTCAGCAGGTTTACCAAGTGCCAACAGGTATATAACCTCGAGATTGCCCGGAAGCTGAAGTATCTTTGATATCTTACTCTTATTAACCGATCCGATGATGCATCCACCATAACCATCCTCAACTGCTCCAAGTAAAATACTTTGCATTGCAATTCCTTCATCGCAGGCACTGCTTACTGCAAGTGATTTATCAAGTAGCACCACAACATAAGCAACCGGACGTTCATTCTCCTCCGGTCCTTTCCAGTCGGTTAAATATCCTGCCCAGCCAAGGTTGGGAAAAATTAATCCATTTATTTTTTCATCGGTACAAATCACATATTTTAAGGACTGCATATTTCGTGCACTGGGAGAGAGTCTTGCCAGTTCAATCCATTTTTCAATTGTTTCACTGCTTATTGTTTGAGAACTATCAAACCGTCGAATGCTGCGGTTTTTTTTTATTAATTCATAAATCATAATTTTTTGCTTTATTTCGATAAAATTAATAAAAAGGATAATTGAAAACTCAAACAAATGATTAATTCAACAAAAAAGATAAGGAAAAAATTACCAAAAATAAATAGAAGTAATACTGACCAAATTAAACCACTCGAACTGGTAATCTTTCCTTATCTCTTTTTATTAACGACTGAAAGTTTTATCTATTGCTATCTAGTTACGCTCACTGGTTTTTAATTTAATAAATTAATTTCAAAAGTGGATTTTTATGCCGGTTTTATACTGCTTTAAATCAAACACATTTTCATCTTTATGACATCCGCTTTTTTTCTGATATCATTCATTGAAGAGTCGGCAATTTCATTGGAAAGTCGTCCAATTTTCAGCTAACAGAGAAATGTGAAATTTTCATCGGAATAACATTGAGCATGCAATACTACGTCCTTTTAAACGTCAGGTTATACAACATTTTTTCGTATTTTAAAGCCCGCTAATTTATAGCTATTTTTAAAAGCATGCCGGAACAGGGTTATTCCAGGTCAGGTAAAAACATAAATTATTTAATATCATGTATTTATTAGGTTTCGATGTCGGTAGTTCCTCAGTAAAAGCATCACTGGTGGATGGTGAAAATGGCAATTGCATAGCCTCTGCATTTTATCCCAAAGAAGAAATGCTTATAACAGCACACCAGGCAGGATGGGCAGAGCAATCGCCGGAGTTGTGGTGGAAAAATCTTAAGCTAGC
>JAWLGR010000106.1:0-4481 GCA_041684965.1 Mariniphaga sp. | reverse complement strand
GGGCAACTTTCTATTTTCAGGTGGGAGCTCAAAGGAAGGGCGAAGCCACTCCTGGAAAGGTCACACCAATAATCCGCAATGCGCTAATTTTTATTCGCTTGCGGATTTTTTATATCCTTGTACCGCCCGATATGCGGCCCCGTATTTTTTATAAATTGAATCAGAAGTTGTTTAAAAACTCTCTGAAAGCATTCTGAAATTTTTAAAAAGGAAGTAAAGCTGGTATATCCCGGAAAATTTTCGATTCAATATCCCTGCGTAAATTAGGCAGGAAGTACAATAATCGTAAAAAATAATTACTAACTTACCGTTAGTGTTACGAACAAGGCTAAGAAAAGACAGAGGCAACGTAAACTCAAACAAAATTGTTTGAAATTGTATTCTCAGAATTCTACTAAAAATAATGGAATCAGATATTATTATAGTTTTGATAATTCTAAGTGTAACAGTAATATTGCTGGTACTCGATTTAGTTCGCATTGACATTGTTGCTATTGGCTGTATGCTGGCGCTGGGCTGGACCGGTGTTTTAAATTCGCAAGAGATGTTTTCCGGGTTTTCGAGTAATGCCGTAATAGCCATGCTAAGCGTGATGATACTGGGGCGAGGCATTGCCCGAACGGGTATCATGGATGAATTTTCAAAATTTATTATTAGCAAGGCTGGCAGCCGCAAACGAAATCTGGTTGGATTACTCTCAATTTCGGCAGGTTTACTATCGGGATTAATTCAAAACATTGGCGCAGCTGCGCTTTTTCTGCCCGGAATCATGCAGGTTTCCCGCCGTACGAAGATTCCCGCATCATCGCTTATTATGCCCATTGGATTTGCTGCCATACTGGGGGGGACCCTAACCATGGTTGGTTCGGGTCCGCTCATTCTGGTAAACGACCTGTTAAGAAATGAAGGCCTTGAAGCCTACAACCTATTTAGCGTAACCCCTGTTGGGATTGTACTTCTCTTGTCGGGCATAGGTTATTTTTTGCTGTTTGGAAATAAAGTTTTACCTAAGAAGAAAGGTGGGGAAACAGGAAAAACTGAGCAGGAAAAGCTAGTTGAGAAGCTTGATTTGCCAGACAACATCACGCTGTTGACCGTACCCGATGAAAGTTCACTGGCCGGGAAAACAACAGAAGAGGCAGGCTTATGGAAAACATACAATATTAATCTTTTAGGCATCGGGAAAGAGAAGGATGTGGTGTACGCCCCCTGGCGTGAAAATAAGTTTGAGAATGGGCAAACGCTTGCCGTTTTGGGTTCTGCTGAGAACACAGATCAGTTTTCAAAAGACTTTCAGCTTGAGAATCTCTCTTCATCGGGCAATTTCTCTGATGATTTTGACCCTAATGTAAGCGGTTTTGCAGAGGTAATTATTCCTCCGGATTCAGAACTTGCCAGAAAAAGTATACGAGAATACTCCCTCAGAAAACGCTACGCTGTTGAGCCGGTAATACTATTCAACAAAGGAGAAAGAGTTGGAGGAGATTTTTCTGATGTGGAAATCCGCACGGGTGATGCTCTGATTGTTTACGGCAGGTGGGACAATATAAAAGATTTGAAAGAAAGTGCTGATTTTGTTGTGGTCACTGACTTCGATGTAGATAAAAAAGACAAGTCAAAAACCTGGCCGGCAATAGGCTGTTTTGTATTTGCCATTACCCTGGCAATGTTCGGCTTTCCTATTAGCATGGCTTTTTTGACCGGAGCTCTTTGTATGGTTCTCGCCCGTGTATTGAATATCGGACAGGCCTATGATTCAATTGAATGGAAAGTAGTTTTTCTGCTGGCGGGATTAATTCCTTTGGGTGTGGCCATGCAAAAAACAGGGACTGCTACCTTCCTGGCCGAATCCATCATGAGCGTAGTTATTGATTTACACCCTGTTTTCTTCATACTGATGATCGGAGTGTTATCAACCGTTTTTTCACTGTTTATGTCCAATGTTGGGGCAATTGTCGTGTTGACTCCGCTGGTAATTGGTATGGCAAGTATAGCCGGTATTGACCCCAGGCCACTTGTGCTGATGGCTGCCGTTTGTGCAGCAAACTCCTTTATTCTGCCCACACACCAGGTTAATGCTTTCCTGATGTCATCGGGTGGATATCGCAATGCTGACTATTTAAAGGCAGGGAGTGGAATGACAATCCTATTTCTGGCCGTTACAGTTACTCTTTTTTACTTTTTCATTATTTAATTAAAAAAAGTCACCTCTCGTTGTTGCAAAATCTTCAGACTTTGAGCCAGAACACCTTTGTTCTTTTAGTATGTAATTGTAGTCTCTTCACGGTAGAATGAAGGAGGAACTTATCAAACCCTGGATTTTTCAGCAGGGAAGTTTTTATAAAAATACAACTGGTAGTTTAGAAAAGCCACGACAAACCTGCTCCGGCGCCAAAACGATTATCGTAACTGGCGATGAGCCTTATGTTTTTCCCGGCAACATATTCCAGACCCGCCTGCCAGGTTTCTTCGCTTTCAAAATCTGAATTGTCCGGCAAGGTAGTATTCCAACCAAAATCCATTTGATACTCATATTCCCCAAAAATACCTAATCTGGGAAAAACCATTAATCCTCCGCTAAGCGCAATTTTTGGCCTGAGTTTGTTGTCTATAAGCAACTCAGAATTAATTAACATAGGCAGTAAATATCGAATTCCTCCAATAGCCGTAGTCTCGAGTTCGTCAAGATTATCTTCCATTTCATTTTCCACGCTTACCCCTCCAAATAATCTAAAATAATCGTTCAAATAACGCTCATAGGTAAGGCTGGCCTCCAGATTTTCATTCCATCCGTATTCGCCCCGGAATGTGAATTGATTTCGAATGTTGGAAGCCGTGGCATACAATTCAGTCATATGGCTTGCGGCCAGGACTTCTCCCCAGCTAAACATCTCATTGGCTTCTGTAGTTAGGTTGGTTAAAGGAAACTCCTTTAAACGTTCATCACGCGGGGTATCATAGCTAAATGCCCTGGCCATGCCGGCATTCAAATGGTAAAGAACATGACAATGAAAAAACCAATCTCCATATTCATTAGCATCAAATTCTATAACCGTTTTCTGCATGGGAGCAACATTCACTGTATGTTTTAAAGGGGAATATTCACCATGTTCATTAATCACCCTGAAGAAATGCCCATGCAGGTGCATAGGGTGATGCATCATGGTGAGGTTATTAAGGGTGATCCGGACCTTTTGTCCCTGTTCGATTTTAATTTTATCGGTTTCCGAAAGAGGCACCCCATTGATACTCCATACATACCGGTTCATATTTCCTGTTAAGTTGAACAGCATTTCCTTAAGAGGCTGTTCATCAGAAATAGTAGTTTTTTCCGGAGATCTTAAATAATCATAGTTAAATTCAGGGTTTCCTGCGGTCTTCATATTGTCGCCTATAACCACATCAGCCGGCAAGGGTTTTTGGTCCATATCCATCTTCATTCCTTCCTTCTTATCCGCATCGGCATCCTTCTCCATATCAGTTTTCGAATCATCCATCTTTTCCATATCCATACTTTCATCATTCATATCCATTTTCATTGAATACTTCTCCATGACTTTTATGGAATCCTGATGACCAGGTCTGAATTTAGAGGCGGGAGCCCCCATCTTCATATCCATAGACATCATTTGCTTCATAATTTCAATAAGATCCGGTTCCGGAACTTCAGGCGCGGCTATCACGGGCCCTTCGCCGAGATAGGTGACAGATTCCCCAGACCCATCCTGAGAAGTTGCCCTAATCTCCAATTTTCCATTTTCGGGAATCGTTACGATAAAATCGTAGGTTTCAGCTACGGCAATAAGCGTTTTATCCTTTTTTATGGGTACAACATTTAATCCATCAGCAGCAATCAGAGTAGGATCCACACCAAAAGTCAACCAGAAATAGGAAGCAGCAGAGGCATTCACGAACCTTAATCTAACTTTTTCACCCGGTTTGAATTTGGGATATTCCTGTTTAGGTTTACCATTCACCAGAAAAAGATCGTGGTAATTATCTGATATCGCCATATCTGGCATACGCTGCCAGCTCATTTTTAACTTTGCTGCAAGCGCATCCTTTTTCAATATTTTATTTAAACTTTGAATCTGACCTTTTTTGATTAGATACCATTCATTACCCCTTTTCAGGTTTTTCAGTTGTTTATGGGGTTTTTCATCCATCCAGTCTGATAGAGTCAATACCAGATCATGGTCATATTCAAATTCAGGTTCTTTGGGGTTTATCTGGATCGCGCCATATACCCCTCTTTGTTCCTGCAATCCGGTATGGGAGTGGTACCAATAAGTTCCTGATTGTTTCAGAGCAAATTCGTAGGTAAAGGTTTCTCCCGGACGAATAGGGGGAGTGGAAAGGTAAGGAACTCCGTCAAAAAAATTGGGGAGTAAAAGACCATGCCAGTGAACTGAGGTTTCCTCATCCATATTATTGGTTACATGAATTTTAGCATATTCCCCCTCGGTGAATTCCAATACGGG
>JAWLGR010000050.1:0-26031 GCA_041684965.1 Mariniphaga sp. | reverse complement strand
TGCTGAAATTCCGGATAACATGTCAAAATATTATCCTTCAGATTATTACAGCTTTAAAAAATATAAAACAGATATATTAAATAGAGGTTTGGAATTTTTATTAAAGTACCGCGTCAAAAGAAGTGTACTTTCCGGTCGTGGATTTACAGGCATTATAAAACAATTATTACCACCGGTAAAGAGGGTGCGTTTTTTAAAAACATGCATTCAGAATACGGATGCCAGAATTCTGGATGTTGGCTGTGGTAATGGTCAAAAATTCCTGGCCCCGCTGTATCGTGCAGGATTCCATAACATTGCAGGTTGTGATCCTTATCTGGAAGAAGAACAGCTGGATACCGGAGGTCCGAAATTATACAAAAGGGAGCTTTCCGGTATGGGAGGGGAATGGGATGTTATCACTTTTAATCATTCATTTGAGCATCTGGAAAATCCACTTGATACGCTTCAAAAAGCCAACAGTCTCTTAAAAGCTGAAGGATTTTGCATAATACGGATTCCGACAGTTTCATCATTTGCATGGCAGCATTATGGAGTTAACTGGTTTCAGCTCGATGCACCACGACACTTTTTTCTCCATTCGGTTGAAAGTATCCGGTATTTAACAGAAAAAACAAATTTTGAATTGGTGAAAATTGATTTTGATTCAAAACACCATCAGTTTACTATCAGTGAACGCTATAAAAAGGGAAAATCAATGAAAGAACGCAGTTATGATTCAGGTTTAGGCAGGCTGCTAAATACCAGTAAAAAACTCATTTATGCTTCTAAAGCCAAAATGCTAAACCGAAAGAAAAAAGGTGACCAGGCTATTTTTTATTTAAAAAAGAACTAACCATCACATAATTTCATCCAATACTTTCTCCAAATCCCATTCTATTTCTTCATACTGCTCTATCATTTTTTTAAATTTCGTCTTTTTGTTGAAGAAATTCCATTGGTTTCCCTGCAAAATCTTTTTCTTAAGCAAAGGATATCCTTCTGCCAACAATTCTTTATAGAGTGAATGGGTAACATTTTTCCCTTTACTTTGAAATTTTTGGATTAACTGCCGGCTGCTGAAACAGGTGGCAGATTTTAAGTTTTTGCCTGTTAAATATTGGCTCACACCCAATTCCCAGTCATTAATTACCCTTCTTCGCAGTTGCTTAGGGTCCTTTTCATGAAATATGCTGTCTGGTTGAATCTGCTCAAAGAATCCCGGGAGCAACGCTATTGCATTCGTATTAAATACAATGAAATGGCTTTGAATATGATAATTGTTTTTATGCGATGAAAACCAGGGATGCTCTTCCGAATCAACCAACCCCCAAAAATCAACATCCTTTCTCTTTTCCCATTCAAACAAAAAATTCAGTTTCTTCAACAACAGGTTTGAATCATTAATACATGCTATCTGCCTGTATTCAAAAAGATTTATATCCTTGATTCCTTTATAAAACATGCCAAAATCATATCCTTCATTTTCAACAAATTTAATTTGAACACTTTGATTCAGAACAGCAGGCTGTGTTTGAATATTTCTGCTGTTGGTTATCATCCTTACTTCATCGAAATGCAGGAAAAGTTCATTTATATAATATTGAACGTAGAGTGGGAAATAATCCGCAGGAGAATAATGCAAAAATAAACAGAGTGTTTTCTTACTCATTTCGTTATTTGAATTCTAAATTCTTCAAAAATAATCAGAATTGATTTATCAGAATTCATTTGACAGAAAAAGTAAAAATGCACGTAATTGTCAAATATGATTTTAATTCTTTTTGTATTTCGGCCATTTTGTACCTTTGGGTTAAAATTAAATACCTGCTAAATGAAAAATAAAGTTGTATCAATAATGGCAGTAATAGCACTATTCAGCTGTACGTCAACTGTTAATAATAGAAAATCAATGAAAGAGGAATTATCCATTCAACAAAAAGTAGAAGAATTTGTCCCTGTAAAGCTGCATACAGACCTGACTGTTCTTACTGAAAAAGAAAGACAGATGCTTCCATTGTTGCTGCAGGCAGCCAAAATAATGGATGACATCTTCTGGACGCAGGCCTTTGGCGATAAAAATGAGTTATTCTCCAGGGATTTGACTGATTATGAACTGCAATTTGTTCAAATAAATTATGGCCCATGGGAACGATTGAATAACAACAAGCCCTTCATAGAAACATACGGACCAAAACCTGCAGGTGCAAATTTTTATCCTGCTGATATGACAAGGGAGGAGTTTGAAGCCTGGGAGGATGAAACAAAGGCCAGTCAGTATACTTTAATCAGGCGTGACGATAATGGTAACCTTGTTTCAATTCCTTACCATACAGCATATGCAGCCCAGGTTGAAAAGGCAGCAGGTCTCATCCGTCAGGCGGCGCAACTGGCAGAAGACCCTGGATTGAAAAACTATTTGGAGAAACGTGCTGAAGCTTTACTTACAGATGAATACTATGAAAGCGACGTTGCCTGGATGGAAATGAAAAATAATACCATTGAATACATTACAGGACCGATTGAAAATTACGAAGACCAGTTGTTCGGATACAAAACAGCTTATGAATCCTATATCCTTATTAAAGATAAGGAATGGAGTGCCCGGCTTGAAAAATATGCTTCGCTGCTTCCCGGATTGCAGAAAGCATTACCCGTTTCCCAGGAATACAAAAATGAAACTCCTGGTATTGATTCCGATATGAATGTGTACGATGCCATCTATTATGCCGGAGATTGCAATGCAGGGAGCAAAACCATTGCAATTAACCTCCCCAACGATGAGAAAGTTCGTGAAGATAAAGGCAGCAGGAAATTACAGCTTAAAAATTCCATGCAGGCAAAATTCGACAAGATTCTTGTTCCTATTTCTGATTTACTTATTGCTGAAGACCAGAGAAAGCATGTTAAGTTTGATGCCTTTTTTGAAAATACAATGTTCCATGAAGTAGCTCATGGCCTGGGATTGGGAAATACTGTTGATAAAAGTTCCACTGTCCGGGAGGCCCTTAAAGATGCCTATACATCAATTGAAGAAAGCAAAGCCGATATTCTGGGACTGTGGTGCGTTTATCAGCTGAATGAAATGGACGAACTGGGGGATAAGGATATGATGGATAATTTTGTAACCTTTATGGCCGGAATTTTCAGATCAGTGCGTTTTGGTGCTGCCAGTGCTCATGGAAAAGCCAACATGATGCGGTTCTACTACTTTCAGGAAACAGGTGCGTTTGAACGGGACCCGGAAACGGGTACATACCGTGTTGATTTCGAAAAAATGAAAGAAGCAATGTTCAGTCTTTCCGAGCTGATTTTAAAAATACAGGGAGACGGCGATTACGAGAATGCAGGAAAAATGATTGAGGAAAAAGGCTTTATTCGTCAGGAGCTACAAAATGACCTAAACCGGATTGGCGAAGAAGGAATTCCACGAGACATTGTTTTTGAACAGGGTGCAGAAGTTTTGGCAATCAAATAAATGCTAAACATTATCATTCTCTGCCAAACTCCCGTAATTTCCCTTATTTCTATGGCCTGCATTTTTTTTTGTGCTAACCATGTAAGTAATTGGTTATCAATTTTATTTGTTTAAAACAAGTTGTTCCAAAAACACTCTCTTTTAGCCGGAGATTCTCTCAATACCTGTATGTTTAATGGATACTTTTTGTTAACAGCTGTTACTAATTTTGAATAACAGTAGGGTGTGTCTCTGCTCACCTCTATAGCTGGCTTGTTGGGTACGACAATTTTAATGATTTATAGGATGTTGCCGTGAAGTATACAATAATATAGAAGTACAAAAGGTTGGGATGAAACAATTAAGATTTTAAATCCCGTATAAAAATAACTCTCACACCTGATCTTCTTTAGTATATATTCGCAATAAATTCAGTACAAATTCGCGAAAACGCGAATTTGTACCGAATTTGTACCGAGTTTGTACCGAATTTAATACGATGTTAATGTCGGCCTGACAAAGAGATGATATCTTTTTGGGTATTGCAATGACAGGGTCAAAATTAGGTATAGCAAGCTTTTAAAAGCTGGTTATAAGAATTCAGAGATACGGTGACTGATAGGATGCACTTAATAAAAGGTTTTATTTGTCCCGGTACTGCAATCTAAAAATATCAAAATTGAAAAAACAGGAATTCAGGAGAAACTATTTTTTAGCTGGAAGCGGAAGTTCTGAAAATTTAATTACACCATAGTTGCTTGCTTTTTCTGATAATTCCTTTATCTTCTTTTATTTTAACATATTGTTAACATGAGGTGTAAATTGATTTTCATTACATTTGTAAGGTGAAATGGATAAAGAATATATCGGTTTTAGTGCTGGGTATCCTGTTTCTGATGTCGGCTACCGGTATTATTATATTTCAGTCACACTGCATTTGCACTGGGGATGAGCAAATGTCACTTTATATTAGTCCGGCAACTTGTGAAGATAATTATCATTCTCATCATACTCATAAACAGGGTGGGGAAGAAGTCCCTTCCACAGCCGGAGAGTGCCATGAATGCGCTTCCCACACCAAAGAATGCGGATGTAACGATACAAAAATAAATTTCATTAAACTCAAGAATGAAGTTGTTCATGAAAAGACCCGGACATTAACAAAGCAACCTGTAAAAATAGTAAATCCTGAATTGTATTTATTTGTTTTTACAGATATCCTTAAAGACCTGCCAGAAAATGAAATTATATACATTGAACCCCCTTCCGATAAAACATCTCTTGATTTCCTTATTCCCATTCATCAGTTAAAAATCCCCTACCTGGCTTAAGATTGGTTTAACTTCCTCACCCGCAAGAACAATTATTTATTACCAATTCTTAAGTATGAAACTTACAGTTTTATTTTTATTTATGTTGTTACCCTTTGTAACACTTCCGCAAGCACTTGAAGGAGTGGTTTATATAAATGATGGGAATGGAAAACAACCACTTCCCGGAGTAAATATATACTGGCAGGGTACCAGTAAAGGAGTGGCATCAGGTGATGATGGTGCCTTCAAAATTAAAAAAGACAATGGAGATCAAATCCTGGTATTTAGTTTTGTTGGGTATGAAACGCATGAACTGCGTGTTCATGATTTAAGTCCGGTTGAAATCACCCTTCAGCCGAATTTACAGTTGGGAGAAGTTAATGTGGTGCATAAGAATCGTGGCACTTATCTGTCGGCGATCGATCCCATTCAGACAGAGCGCATCAATGGAGCTGAATTACATAAAGCTGCCTGTTGCAACCTCGCAGAAAGTTTTGAGACCAATCCATCAGTTGATGTTAGTTACAGCGACGCGGTAACGGGAGCAAAACAAATTAAGCTTCTCGGACTGGATGGTACCTATTCCCTTCTTCAAATAGAGAATTTGCCTACTTTGAGAGGTTTGGCCACCAATTTTGGTCTGACCTACGTTCCCGGTCCCTGGATGGAATCCATACAGGTTTCAAAAGGGGCAGCTTCGGTATTGAATGGGTATGAATCGATTGCAGGCCAGATAAATGCTGAATACAAAAAACCTGATTCGGAGGAGAAATTATTTCTCAATGCATATGCCGGAGCCAGTGGTCGTTTAGAATTTAACGGCAATGGAAACATTCGCGTATATAAGGATATGCTTACTACCGGATTGTTTGTATATGCAGCCGACCAATCTCAACGAAATGATGACAACAGCGATGGATTTCTGGATGAACCGCTGTCAAGACAAATCCAGGTATTTAACCGGTGGAAATTTGTTAACCATAACGGATTTATGGCCCAGGCCGGGTTCACCTTACTTACCGAAGATCGATTGGGTGGCCAAACTGATTTCGAACGTGGTATGCTGCCAGGTGTTTCCAACCCTTATGGCATCCAAATAGATAACGACCGATTGGAAGGTTTCTTTAAAACCGGGTACGTATTTCCCAATCAACGTACGGCACTGGCTTGGTTATCAAATTTTTCAAGACATGAAACCCGTTCATTTTATGGTCTTAACCGGTATGATGGAAATGAAAGCCGGTTTTATGGAAGTGCTGTTTTAACACGCGATCTTGATTTCTTAGGGAAACATACCTTAAATACAGGATTCAGCATTATCTACGATGATTTTGCAGAAAATTTATACGATACGCAGTATGACAGAACTGAGCAGGTGCCAGGTGTATTTGGTGAATACACATATAAACCAAACGAAGACTTTACACTGATGGCAGGAATAAGAACGGATTTTCATAATATTTTTGGGACTTTTGTCACCCCAAGAATGCATTTTCGTTACAATCATGGAGATCATTTAACTTTCAGGGGGAGTGCAGGTAAAGGTTACAGAACTTCAAATGTAATATCTGAAAACAATTACCTTCTTGCAAGCGCACGTCCGATCCTGTTAACCGAAGATGTTTTTCAGGAAGAAGCCTGGAATTATGGTTTTGCCATTGTACAATATTATACCTTATGGAATCGTGAACTTCAGATTAATACGGAATTTTTCCGCACCGACTTTCAATCGCAGTTGGTAGTTGACCGGGAGACTTCAGCAGATAATATAATTTTGGCACCCCTCGATGGGGAATCTTTCTCCAACAGCATTCAGTTGGATTTGCGCTACCAGCCCATTGAAAGGCTCGATATGTTGCTTGCCTATCGTCATAACGATGTTAAGCAAACCATTCGTGGTCAGTTGCGCGAAAAACCCTTAATGAGCAGGTATAAAGCTATGGCCAGCTTCAATTACACCACAAATATGAAAAAATGGATGTTCGATTATACAATTCAATTCAATGGGGGAGGCCGGATACCCCGTTTCCCAATTGGGGAATTGGACCAGACAGACTTTCCTGCCGGATATCTTGAGTTTGATCCCTACACGGTTATGAATGCGCAGATAACGAAGTACTTCAGGTATTGGAATATCTACCTGGGTGCAGAGAATTTTACTAATTTTACGCAAAAGAACCCGGTTTCAGGTTCTGATAATCCATACGGTCCTCAGTTTGATGCTACTAATATCTGGGGACCTGTAATGGGACGTCGTATTTATGCTGGTATACGATTTTTATTAAATTATGAATAAAATGAATTAATTTAAACTCTTAAAATTGATTGAGATGAAACAAATTGCAGTAATAATCTTACTTTTCATGGTAGGTAGTTTCACCAACCAGGTTTATGCTCAAAAAAAGGACAGAGCAGTGGTATGTTTTCAAAGCGATATGGATTGTGCCGATTGCGAAAATACGCTGTATGAATATCTTAAATTTGAAAAAGGAGTGAAGGATTTAAAGATAGATCATGCATCAAATACCATTTTAATTGAGTATGTCGAGAAAAAGAACAATGATAATGCGTTTGCCAAAGCCATCGAAAAGAAAGGCTATAAAGCTAAAAAAATAGACCGTGAGCAATACAATAAAATAGTGGCTGATACAAAGAAGCAGAGTCATGAACATCAAACTGAAATCCATAAGGAGCGCAACTGAAACTGATTTGTTACATTAATCGGAGGCAAGTGATTAGGTTGTTCTGTCAGTTAAAAGCAATCATTATTGGGTTAAGGAATGCCTGGTTGGTTTCCTTTGTATGCAATAATACAAAAGCAATTAACAGAAGACAGTTCCGGTAATTATTGTAATAGTGGTTATTAATTTAACCGGAAACGGTAGGTAATAAATCCCTGTTGAGTGGCAGGAGCATTTGGTGCTTCACTGAATTTTGCCTTTAAGGCAGCCTGCCGTGCTTCGTGCAAGAACCGTGAGTCTGATATAGTTGTACCTTTGGCTCCGGCTACGGCAGCTGTAACATTTCCCTTTTGATCAACTGTTATCCTGACTACAACAATACCTTCATCGTCGGCCGGATAATTAGGTTTAGGCAATGTCCCCCGTGCTGTGCGACCGGCAAGATCAAAAGAAGGACCGTCACCCTGTATGCCCGAACCGCTGCCTCCCGGTCCGTAAGTGCCGGCATTGGGGTCACCTGTAGACACTCCCTGGTTTCCTCCGGGGAAAGTAGCGCCCTGGCTTTGATTGTCGGATGTTCCCTGGCCACCTGAACCCTGGGTGTTTCCACCAAAAGCCCCCTGAGCCCGGGAATTTATTTCAGCTATTCGTTGTTGTTCTTCTTCCCGTTTTTTCCGTTCAGCTTCTTCCTGCCGTTGTTTCTCGAGTTGTGCCTGGCGCTGCTTATCTATTTCAACCTGTCGTTGACGTTCGATTTCAGCAAGACGCTGTTTTTCAATTTCAGCCTGCTTTTGTTTTTCCAGCTGCTCCTGCCGGCGCCGCTGTTCTTCCTGCTGAAGTTTGCGTTCAGCTTCTTCCTTCCTTTTCTTCTCTGCAGCATCAATAGCAGCTGTCTCTTCAAAATCCTGGGTCATCAATTCCTCTTTTGCCGGCTCTGGCCTGCTAACAGGAGGTGTAACATTTGTTTGTGGAGGTGGAGTACTTTGTTCTTCTGTTTGAGGTGTCGGCGGTGGCGGTTCAGGCTGTCTTTGCTGAGGTCGGGGTTCAGTAATTCCAAGTCCCTGATTGCTGGTACCAAAATTTACGAGAATTCCTTCCTCTTCCGGAAAGGGTAGAGGAGTAAAAAATCCCATAAATATAAGCAATACCAATATAACTACATGAAATATCAATGTACCAATAATGCCTCTTTTATGTTTTTTGTAAAAGTCCATTATCTTTCGGGCGCTGTAGCCGCAATCAATTTGTATTTATTTTTTCGCGCAATGTTCATAATTTTCACCACTTCATCCCATGGTACTGATTTTTCAGCATGCAATGAAATATATATATCATCATTACCAATACCGTACCGATTTTGCAAAAAAGGTTCAATTTCTCTGAATTCAACTCTTTTTAATGCACCTTCGTCATTAATATAGTATTTTAGATCCTGTGTTACAGAAATGGTGGTTATTGGTTTTGCTGCTGTCTGATTATTACTCTGTGGAAGCAGTAATTTCAATGCATTAGGAGCTACCAGTGTAGATGTCACCATAAAAAATATCAGTAAAAGAAATACAATATCTGTCATAGATGACATGCTGAAAGCTGCATTGATTTTATTTCTGCGTTTTAAAGCCATATTAAATTTTTAAACGGGTTCATTAAGCAAATCCATGAATTCAGAAGTTGTGGCTTCCATTTTAAAAACCACCTTCTCTACATTAGCTACAAGAATGTTATAGGCAAAATAAGCGATAATTCCAACAATCAATCCAGCCACAGTTGTTACCATTGCCTGATAAATGCCTGTAGATAAGAGTGTTACGTCAATATTATTACCTGCATTCGCCATGTCATAGAATGCCTGGATCATTCCCATAACAGTTCCCAGAAATCCAAGCATAGGAGCACCGCCAGCTACTGATGCAAGCACCGGAAGTCCTTTCTCGAGCTTCGAAATCTCAAGATTACCAATATTTTCAATGGCTGCATTTACATCGTTCAATGGCCTGCCAATACGGCTGATGCCTTTTTCAATCATCCGGGAAGCAGGATTTGAATGGTTCCGGCATAACATAATAGCTTCATCAATTTTCCCGCTGGTTATATATATTCTGATTTTTTCAAGGAAACCAGCATCAAATTGTCCTGCTTTTTTTATTGCAAAATACCTGTCGAAAAAAATATAGACTCCAATAATTGATAAAAGTATAATTGGAATCATAATCCAACCGCCTTTGATCGCAAGATCAATAAATTTAGTCGATATTCCTTCTGGTTCTGCGGCCAAAGTATCCAATTCATTAGCAATATCGGCCTGAATCATTAAAAGTTTTAACATGGATTTTTATTTCTTTAATTTAAAAACAAAACGAAATTGATCTTTAATTATTATAAGGACAAAAATAAGTAATATTTTCTTCAAGTAACGATTGGTTTTCTTCTGAGTAAAACAAGTTATAAACAGTTAAGTATTCATAAACACAAGGAATTATTAATAATATTTAAAGATACTATGATAGTCTTATAATTGATATTATGATAAATAAAATAAATTTAGAAAAAGGAGTGAAATTCACTCCTTTTAAAAATGATTACTGACCTAATTCTTCAAGCATTTTATTGTATTTTTCCATATCTCTTAATCTGTAGTACAGGTTCTTCAATGATTCTTTGGTCATTGTATCCTCTGGTCTGAGTTCATAGCATCTTTCCATATAAGGCAATGCTTTTCTAAACCATTCATCGGCTTTCTTCAATTCAGCTTCATATTCCTCATTTTTATTTGTAGGTACAGCATTTGCTACTTCAATCTGTTTCACGCCCAGGTTATAATATAAGGCTCCAAGATTATAAAATGCATTAAAAAATTTATTGTCTGCTTCGATAGCATTTTCATATGATTTGATGGCCTCATCGATTTCACCCATTTTTTCATGCAGGGTTCCCTGGGCAAAATAAAACGTAGCGTTTCCAGGTTCACGTTCAATGGCCAAATCCAGATATTTCATAGCATCTGCTGTTTTATTCATATCCAGATATATCTGAATCATAGTGGTTAAAACAGTATTGTCTTCCGGGTACCTTTCAAATCCTTCCTGCAACGCCTGTAAAGCACCCAGGGTATCTTTTTTTAATTGGTATGCATTGGCAATCAGGCTGTATGTTCTAGCTTCATTGTAACCGGTTTCAGCTGCTTGTTTATAATAATCAATTGCCTTATCATAATTTTCCGCATTGTATGCTGCCAGACCTGCATTGAAAATAATAACTGTATCTATTACTCCAGGATTATCTTTTTCGATTATTGGGATGTCCTGAATTTCTAGAATTTGTTCAAATGAACGCAGAGCCTTTTCATAATTTTCCTTATTGAAGGCTTCAACTGCCTGATTGGTTAGGTCATTGGATAACAATGTCAATTTCACCTTTACGCTGTTCTCAAACTTACCACCTTCATCGAGTTCAAGTGCTTTTTTATATGAGCTAAGCGCTTCTGATAGTGGATCTTCAGCCAATTTTTTTACCTCATTATCTTTCGACTGATAGATTGCCTGGTAAATTTCACCTCTAACTTCCCACGTACGTGGCCAAACCAGGGTTTTTTCAGCATTTTCAGCTGTAGGATCAATCGCTTCATTTATAGTTTGAAGTGCTTCTTCCAATTTTCCGGAATCCTTCAAACTTTGAGAACTAGTAACTTTTGTTCTGGGGGAACAAGCCACCAGTAAAATTAAAAGCGCCATGTTCAAAAAAATAATTATTCCTTTCATCATTTATAAAATTTAATTTTTAATTTTTCACAAAAATATCATGAATAATAGTTTCTTCAAATAATTTATCAATAATTATTCCGGTATGGAATCGTAATCTTCATTATTATCGGTTCGCAAATCATCATCCTCCTTAATATTATCTATTACTTCATTTGCTATAGTTTCGTTGACTACCCTTGCAACGGACGCTATACTGTCTTCATCCTTCAGGTTAATTAACCGAACCCCCTGAGTAGCCCTGCCAAGCAATGAAATTGAGCTGACAGCAAGACGGATTGTCAGTCCGAAATGTGTAATTATCATCAAATCATTTTTATTTGAAACGCTTTTTATAGAAATTAATTTCCCCGTTTTACTGGTAATATTCAATGTCTTCACACCCTTCCCTCCTCTGTTAGTTACTCTGTAATCATCTAATTTAGAACGCTTTCCATAGCCGTTTTCAGAAATTACAAGAATATCTTCGTTTTCATTCTGCAGGCAAACCATACCGATTACTTCATCCTGTTCATTTGCAAGGGTAATTCCTTTTACTCCTGAGGCATTTCTACCCATGGGCCGTACTTTGGTTTCATTGAAACGGATAGCTTTTCCTGACCGAACTGCCAACATAATTTCACTTTCACCATTTGTTAAACGGGCTTCCAGTAATTCATCCCCTTCTCTGATAGTTATAGCATTTACCCCATTTTGGCGTGGCCTGGAGTAGGCTTCGAGTGAAGTTTTCTTTATCATTCCTTTTTTTGTAGCAAAAAGAATGTAATTGTTGTTTATAAATTCCTCATCCGTTAAAGTAGCAACTTTCATAAAAGTGAGCACTTTATCATCTGCCCCGATATTAAGTATATTTTGAATAGCCCTGCCTTTTGATGCCCTGGTACCTTCCGGAATCTGGTACACTTTCAACCAATAGCATTTTCCCTGTTCTGTAAAAAGCAACAATGTGTTGTGCATAGATGCTATAAAAATATGCTCAAGAAAATCTTCCTCACGGGTAGAACCACCTTTAGAACCAATACCTCCCCTACCCTGGGTCCGAAATTCTGTTAATGGGGTTCGTTTTATGTAGCCAAGATGGGATACAGTAATTACCATATCTTCATCGGCATAAAAATCTTCCGGGTTAAATTCCTCAGCATTTGGTACAATTTCAGTCCGACGTTCGTCTCCGAATTTATTTTTTATTTCAAGCAACTCTTCCTTAATTATCTCCATACGTAAATTGATATCAGCAAGAATCTTTTTGTAATATTCAATTTGCTGCATAATTTCATCAAATTCCTTACGCAGTTTATCTTGCTCAAGGCCTGTTAATTGTCTTAGGCGCATATCAACAATGGCTCGCGACTGTGTTTCTGTCAAACCAAACCGTTCAATCAGCTTTTCTCTTGCCTCATCAGGTGTAGAAGACCCTCTGATAATTGCAATTACTTCGTCAATATTATCACTTGCAATGATTAAACCTTCAAGAATATGTGCACGCTTTTCGGCCTGTTCAAGTTCATATTGGGTCCGGCGTGTAACAACTTCATGCCGATGTTCCACAAAATGCCTGATGATGTCTTTAAGATTCAGCATTTTGGGTCTTCCATTTACCAATGCAATATTATTAACATTAAATGAAGTTTGAAGAGCAGTATATTTATACAATTTATTCAGCACCACATTGCTCATGGCATCTCTTTTCAAATCGTACACCACTCTCATACCATCTCTTCCTGATTCATCATTGACATTGGAGATACCTTCAATTTTTTTCTCGATAACCAGATCCGCAGTTTTTTGAATCATTTCTGCACGGTTAACCAGGTAAGGAATCTCTGTCACAATTATTTTTTCCTTGTTACCCTCGTTTTCTATATGGGCCTTTCCTCTCAAAACAATCCGGCCCCTGCCTGTTTCATAGGCTTCCCTTACCCCCTGGTAGCCGTAAATAATTCCACCTGTAGGGAAATCAGGAGCTTTTATAATTTCAATTAACCGGTCAATTTCAACTTCATTATCTTCTATATATGTCACTATGGCGTCTATCGAATCGGAAAGATTGTGAGGAGCCATGTTAGTGGCCATACCGACAGCAATTCCCGAAGATCCATTGATAAGAAGCTGGGGTATACGCGTTGGCAGAACCGATGGCTCTGTTAATGATTCATCAAAATTGGGCTGAAAATCAACAGTATTTTTATCCAGATCAGCTAAAGTTTCTTCTGCAATTTTTGACATACGCGCTTCGGTGTAACGCATTGCTGCAGGGCTATCTCCATCAACTGATCCGAAATTCCCCTGACCGTCGATTAGTGGATAACGTAATGACCAGGTCTGAGCCATTCTTACCATTGTGAAATATACCGAAGAATCCCCATGCGGGTGATATTTCCCCAATACTTCACCCACAATCCTTGCCGATTTTTTATAAGGGCGGTTTGATAAAATGCCTAAATCATACATCCCGTAAAGCACCCTCCGGTGTACGGGTTTAAAACCATCGCGTACATCGGGTAAGGCCCGTGAAACAATCACCGACATTGAGTAATCAATGTATGCAGATTTCATTTGTTCCTCAATGTTGATGCGAATTATCCGTTCTCCTTCATTCATTCTTTTTTCCTCTTTATAATAATTTTTCTGTTTATTGAAAAGACCCACAAAAATAGTAAAATTACTCTGTCAAAAGGACATATTGGGAATTGAAAATAAAAGCACTGTTAAGAAGATATCAACAAATTAACGCTACGGCAGTAAGTCATAAGCCTTGATTCCTGAAAACTTCATGCATGATTTTTGTTATTGCACAAGGAAAATGAGTATTTTAGTACGCCAAACTATTAGGAATAGTTTTTGTTTGTGTCTATAAAAAGTTATTATGAATATGGATTCTCAATTTTCACCAAGAATAAAAGATATTATAGGTTATAGCCGTGAAGAGGCCATTCGGCTTGGCAATGATTATATTGGACAGGAACATCTTTTCCTAGGAATATTAAGGGACGGAGAAGGTATTGCTACCGATATTCTGGAAAATATGGGTGTTAATTTGGCAGATGTTAAGCATCTTATTGAAAACAAGGTAAGAAATGACAAACCATTAAATGACAGATCAGACCTTATGATGCTTAAATCCACCGAAAAAACACTAAAATTAGTTTATCTGGAAGCTCGTTGGTTTAAAAATCCTACTGCCAACAGTGGTCATCTTTTGCTGGCAATACTTAAAGACAATGACAATATAGTAACACAGTTACTTGTTGAGTTCGGAGTTAATTATTACATCGTTAAGTCACAACTTAAAGACTACAAAAATCCCGAAGCACGTTCAGATTTTCCCGAAAGTGAGGATGACGAACCAGGAGGTGCATTTTCAAGAGGTCCGGGAGGAAGTCAGGGTGGTGCCAAAAAAGGAGCTGCACCAAAATCAGATACTCCTGTACTGGACAATTTTGGAATTGATATTACAAAACTGGCAGAGGAAAACAATCTCGATCCCATTGTTGGCAGGGAACGGGAAATTGAACGTCTTGCACAGATTCTGAGCCGGCGTAAAAAGAACAATCCTATTTTAATTGGAGAGCCGGGGGTGGGTAAATCGGCTATTGCCGAAGGCCTTGCGCTGAGAATAATAGGAAAGAAAGTCTCGCGCATCCTTTTCGATAAGCGGGTTGTCAGCCTTGATATTGCCTCAATTGTGGCAGGCACAAAATACAGGGGTCAGTTTGAGGAACGTATGAAAGCGATTTTAAATGAACTTACCAAAGTTAATAACGTAATTTTGTTTATTGATGAAATTCACACAATCGTTGGCGCCGGAGGTGCTACAGGCTCACTGGATGCCGCAAATATGCTTAAACCAGCACTGGCACGTGGTGATATACAATGTATTGGGGCTACCACGCTCGACGAATACCGTCAGCATATTGAAAAAGATGGTGCCCTTGAACGCAGGTTTCAGAAAATAATGGTTGAACCTACTACTGCAGATGAAACTATTGAGATTCTTACCAATATTAAAAGCAGATATGAAGATCACCACAATGTTATTTATACACCAAAAGCCATTGAGGCTTGTGTAAAACTTACAGCCAGATATATATCTGACAGATACCTGCCTGACAAAGCAATAGATGCACTTGATGAAGTAGGGTCCCGTGTGCACATTTCAAATATTAATGTACCTGACCGGATTGTTAAGCTTGAGGATAAAATAGAACAGACAAAAGAGGAAAAAATAGCTGCAGTAAAAAGTCAGAATTTTGAACTCGCTGCCAATTTCCGTGATAAAGAGAAAAACCTTCTTTTACTTCTTGAAAAAGAAAAGGAAAATTGGGAAAAAGAAATGGTAAATCACAGGGAAACGGTAGATGAAGAGAAAGTGGCTGAAGTGGTTGCTATGATGTCAGGAATACCGGTTCAGCGAATCGCACAGGCTGAAGGAAAGCGCCTGATGAATATGGAGAAAGACCTGAAGGCAAAAGTCATCGGACAGGAAGAAGCTATTTTAAAAATTGTAAAAGCAATTCAGCGAAACCGTGCAGGCTTAAAGGATCCAAACCGACCTATTGGTTCATTTATCTTCCTGGGACCTACAGGTGTTGGAAAAACCCAGCTTGCTAAAATACTTACATTGTATCTGTTCGACAGCATCGATTCGCTTATCCGAATCGATATGAGCGAGTATATGGAGAAATTTTCTGTTTCACGCCTCGTTGGGGCTCCTCCCGGATATGTTGGATATGAAGAGGGCGGACAACTGACAGAAAAGGTAAGAAGAAAACCTTATTCGGTCGTTTTGCTCGACGAAATTGAAAAGGCACACCCTGATGTTTTCCACATCCTGCTTCAGTTGCTTGATGAAGGACGACTCACCGACAGCCTGGGAAGAAGTGTTGATTTTAAAAACACTATTATTATAATGACTTCCAATATTGGAACCCGTCAGTTAAAAGATTTCGGACGTGGAGTTGGATTTACTGTAAACCAATCCAGCATTTCTGACAACGAACATGCGAAATATGTAATTCAAAAGGCATTGAAAAAAGCTTTTGCCCCTGAATTTCTGAACAGGATTGACGATGTGGTTATGTTTAACCAACTGGAGAAAGAGCACATACATAAAATTATTGATATCGAAATAAAAGATTTGTATGATCGCGTTGAAGCTCTGAATTATAAACTGAAGATTTCATCAGCAGCAAAAGATTTTATTGCAGAAAAAGGATACGATCCTCAGTTTGGAGCACGTCCGTTAAAAAGGGCAATCCAAAAATACCTCGAAGACGAAATGGCAGAAATTATCATCAAAGCATCCATTACTGAAGGTGACACTATTTCAGTAGGACTTGATAAAAAGAATGAAAAATTATCCATTAGGATATTATCGAACAAAGAAGTAAGCAATAATTAAAAAATAGCCTGGTTTATACCAGGCTATTTTTTTGATACTTAATTCCCAACATCGAGATATCATCCCTATAAGTAATTTCTTTTTTTTCCAGTTCACTTTCGATTATATTTAGTACCTCCTTAGGTGTGTTCGTTTTCATATTTCTTAATTTACTCTTAAGCCACCTGCCCCCTGATGTTATATTCGTTTCATTAAGCGCATCAAAGACACCATCGGTATACAGCAAAACAATATCTCCTGGTTCCAACACAATACTTTCATCCAGATATTCTTTTTCAGGATAAAGCCCAAGTGGCAGTCCATGCGTTGATTTGATCTCAATGACATCACCGTTGGATTTTATTATCAGAGGAAATGTATGTGCAGCATTGCAGAAGTTTAATTCACCTGTTTTAACATTAAGGATGCCTACGAAAAGGGTTAAGAAATACTGATGATGATTACTGGTGTACAACTCTGTATTTGTTATTTCAACAATTTTACCAGGAAGCTTGAAGTGGGAGTTATTTTTAATAACTGTTTGACAAACGCTCATAAATATCGCCGCTGGAATTCCTTTTCCTGAGACATCGCCAGTGGTAAACATCAAATGGTTTTCATCAATAAAATAATAATCAAAAAGATCACCGCTTACCACCTGTGCCGGTTTATATACTGCATAAATATCTATATCATTACGGTCGGGATAAGCAGGAAAGGTAGTTTTTATAAGGCTTTGCTGTATTTCAGAAGCTTGCTGTAAATCTTGCTTATGCAAATTATTATTCATTACATCCTTTTCCCGGGCAATCTGGTACTGTTCAAACCATATTTTCAGGTATTCCAGGCTGTTTGCTACCTGTTTGATTTCATTTTTTGTGTTTAATTTGAACGGGCTGCTAAATAAAGTGAGTCTGGATGTGAGATTGCTTAACGGTTCAATTTGTTTTCTAATAATAAAAGAAACCAATAAAAAGATTAAACCAATACCAAAAAGGGCGAACAACGACATCAGGAAAATTATCTTAAACAATTCGCCATAAAGTTCCCGGTACGGAATTACATACATAAGGTACCAGCGGGTTTCCGGTAAAGGAGAAAAATACACCCAACTTTTCTCATAATCAAATGTCTCCGGATAGGCAATTACCTGGCCGCTTTTTCCTCCGGCAAATATTTTATCATCATTGTAATTATTTTGATTTAACGTTGATGATGAAGAGAACAGATTCGAATTAATTATTTTATTTTCATTCGGATGAGTGATATAATTTCCCTGGATATCTACAATAAAAGCGAAGCCTTTATCATCTGCTTTTATATTGTTAATTATACGGTTCAATTCTATTAAAGAGAGATTGCTGCTAACATGGCCTTCGATTTCGTCAGCACCTGTTTTGGAAATCATTGGATAAATATAAGAAACCACAGCTTCCTTGTTTTCTCCACAAAAATAGGGAGCAGTCCAACCCGAAAAGGAAGATGTTTGGGCTTCCTGAAAATTTTCCAGTTCGGACTGGCAAGCAAAATATGGCAATTCAAAGCGTTCAAATTCAAACAGACTGTCTTTTCTGACAATCCGATAAAAAGAATAGGGAGATATCCGGGCTGTATCAAAATATACATACACAGAGGTCAGATAAGGGTATTTATTAGTCACCTGGTTCAATAACTCTTCAATGTCATTATTATTTTTATAATAGTTCGCCTGTTCTGCAAGATTTGCACTCAGTTTTTTAATTGAAATTATCTCCCGGTTAATAACTGAACTTACTTCTGTACTCAGTCCAACGGCTTTGTAACCAATATTTTCCCTAATCAAGCGTTGATTAAGCACGAAATAAACAACAATGATTGCAATAAAAACAACTATTACAGCAATCGATATAAAAAAACTTAACCGATAGGCAATTGATTTATCAACCATTCTCTCTCACTCAATTTTGTTGATTCTCAATTTAAGAATTATTTCGCAATCTGTACGAATGTATTGAAATTATTAATCCAGCTACGGGTACCGTCAAACATACATGTAAAGGTAGCGAATTTTGCTGCCTGTTTTAAAGCACTTACAAAATCATGGCCCATATGCAGATAATAGTAGCAAAAAGCTCCATGAAGAAAATCACCTGCTCCCAATGAATCTTTGATTTTGATTGTCTCAACAGGCACCTCCCCTATTTTTCCTTCGTAAAAATAAATCATATTTTTCTCACCCCGGCTGATTGCTGATTTTTTTACTCCACCATCGTGTAAAAAATCAACAACATCCACTTCATTTTTGCAGCCAGGTGGAATGAAATCGGCTGAGCAAATAACAATATCTGCAAAAGGAATTAATTGCCTGTACTGAGGTTTCCAGCTTCCACAATCAAGAACCACCGGGATATTTTGATTTCGTGCCTTGTGGGCAAATTCCACTACCGATTCAGGATAAAATCCATCAAGTAATATAATTTCAGGCCTGCTCTTCAGAAATAATTCATCTGCATTTATCTCCGGATTTATCCGCTCCGGATTATGGGTGAAAATATTTCGGTCACCATTCTTCCTGGATGTGATTACCGATGCCACTACAGGGTTGACTGGCAATGAACCGGTAAGATTAAAATGCTGTACCTTATTTTGTATCAAATCGTTTTCAATAAATCCGGAAAATGAATTTTTCCCGGTGGAAGATACCAGGCTTGCCCCTCCGTTTAGCCAGGCAAAAGCAACAGCAGCATTTGTTGCCGGGCCCCCAACAAATAATTCAGGAGCATCTGTTTTTACTTTTTTATTTGATACAGGAAATGAATCTACAAAATAGTGTATATCAACAGTCGTTAATCCTGCAAAAAGTCCCGAAAATTTCATTTCGCTCTAAATTATTATTATCTGTCAGGTTCAGTTTTTAATTCGCTTAAAATAAATGACAGGCAGTTCTTTGATTCTGAGGTTGTGATGAAGAAACCAGGTTGTAAGCAGCCGTTCAGCAATAAATCCGATTACCCGCTGCTGGTATCCCTGATACTGTTCTAAGTCAACCCGCTTCTCGAATTCAAAAAGGACAGAAAACCACCATTCAGCAAAGTTTTGAAAATGTGCGGACGGAAGTATGAACATATTGTTTGCATACATGGTATTATTTTTCAGCATCCTGTTGAATGCCCCCACATATCCAGGGTGTTTTTCATTGAGTATCTCTGAAATAATTTCCATATCCGTTGAATTATGATACCGCCTGTAATGTTCCTCAACGGTATATCTTAATTTTCTTTGCTGAGGCAAAATACCATCATAAGTTTTTAGTATCTCACAAATTTCCTTTTCTCCCAAAATTTTTTGCCTGAACCTGCTTATATTGTTCGTATATATTAATCCATGCCTTTTTTTATGAAGCCCTGTTAAAATATAAAATATACGTTTTACCTTGTAATCAAATGGCTCTTCTTCACCTGCATAAAAGTATCTTCTATAATGGCAGCAACCTGTAATGTCCTGACTGGTGTTTTTCCATACCCAATAAATGCCGGTAAGCTCACTGTAATATTTATTTTTTTCAGATATTGAAAATCCCGAATCGTCACCTGTCATGCCGGTTTTGTTTAGGTTCAATGCGTTTCCGACCATGACTGGAATGTACAATTCATTTTCCAGGGGGATGACAGTACTTTTATAAAAAAAGCTGTATATTCTGATTTTTCTGTCACTAGTCATGGTTACCTTTCAATATTTTATCAAAAACATGGGCTGCAATGCTTCATCTCTGGTACGAGGGTTTACAAATTTTGCAGGTCTGCTTAAGTCTAGATGTTTGTATTCAATAATCGTATCGGGCACAGCAGTGGTATTTTTTAATTCGTTTACCCCTTCCCTATTGGTAAATATCCAGGTTCCTTCTCTTCCGGCAACCAACTTAGCTTCATTAAAATCATTTAATTGTTTAGCATCTATTTTACTGTAAAAGAAAATTTCGTATTGCTGGTGCCTGTAATCGAATAATTTATCGTTTTCACCTGCATGATTGTTAACATACCTGGCTGCTTCAGTTGATGCCTGGTAACTGAAAAGGTATGGAAAAACATGCGTATTCATCAGAAACATCAGAATAAATGAAACAATAACCGAAGGGGCCATAACTTTTACCAAAAGATTATTACTTTTTGTATATACATACCATGTAGATAGTAACCCCGCAATTGCAATCAGCCAAAAATAACCTTTAGGGGCAGGAAACAAATAAAAAGAAACAATTGCAATTCCAAACCAGCTTAATGTAACCATAACATTTTGTACTGAAAACAAAATCTTAAAATTTCTGCCTGCATAACCTGCTGAGCGAACTATCCATTTTGATGCAAGTACACCCATAAGCGGAACAATAGGAAACACGTAATTGGGAAGCTGGCTGCTGGCTGAATTTATTATTATAAAATAAATCCAGATTCCCGTAAAAGTAAAATACTCAGGTGAATTGAATTTATTGATTATTAATTCCCTGAATTCAAAAAAGACAGCGATAAAAAACAACAAGCTCCAGGGAAACAACTGGTGAAGCAGATTATGGACATAAAATACCGGATCGTTAACAGCTTTGACATACGAACCGGTAATCCGGCCAACCATATTTTCCCAGAAAAAGAAACGCAAACCTTCCCATCCGAATTGATTCATGAGACCAATTAACGCCGGGCTTGTAATTAGAAATGCAACAGCAATTCCGACATACCATCGATAATCAGTGAAGCGTTTAAAATCCTTTTTTATGAGTAAATGTCCCACTGCCGCAAAGGCAGGAATTGCTGCTCCAATCGGTCCTTTGCTCAACATAGCCAAACCAATGGCAACAAAACCCAATATCCAGTTTTTGTTCTTTCCCGTTTTTATGAACTCAAATAGCTGCCACAATGCAAGCGTAACAAAGGCCTGTAATGGAGTATCCGTATGGATATCCATGCTGTAAAGAGAATAAATAAATGAAGAGAGCAAGAGTACAGCCGTAACTAAGCCGGTTTTCCTGTCATACAGGCTTTCACCCAATTTAAAAGCCCAATAAATTCCAGCCAACACCAAAAGAAATACCGGAAGCTTAAACCAGAAATCAGATACTCCACCGATTAAGAAACCCAATGCACCCAACCAAAACAGAAGTGGTGGCTTTTGATCGTAGGGCTGGTTGTGGATGGTAAGGTTTACCAGGTTGCCAGTTTCGTATACTTCTTTTGAAACAGTGGCATACAATCCTGCATCCCTTGTTACATCAATGAATAATCCTGCAACATAGGCTGTAACCCCAACCAATGAAAACATAATAAATATCAGCAAGAGTATCTTATTGTTCTGCATCCGGTCCGGTGTCTGATAAAAACTGCAATCAGGTGTTCATTGCACCACAAACCTGAATTACCTGTCCGCTTACATAGGAAGATAAGTCAGAAGCCAGAAATGTGGCTACCCCGGCAACTTCTTCAGGAGTCCCTCCACGCTTCATCGGGATTGATTCTTCCCATGATTTCCGGGCTTCTTCCGGAATTTTTGCTGTCATCTCAGTAATGATAAAACCAGGAGCGATGGCGTTAGAACGAATCCCGCGAGATCCCAGTTCGCGTGCTATGGATTTAGTAAATCCTATTATTCCAGCTTTTGATGCTGAATAATTCGACTGCCCTGCATTACCACTTACCCCAACTACAGAACTCAAATTGATAATGGAGCCTGAACGTTGTTTTAGCATCGTTTTCTGAGCAGCCTTGGTGAAATTAAATACCGATTTAAGATTTACGGTTATAACAGCATCCCACTGTTCTTCGGTCATTCGCATCAATAAAGTATCTTTTGTTATACCTGCATTGTTAACAAGTATATCAATCCTGCCAAAATCAGAGGCAATTGCCGATACCACTTTATCTGTTTCCTCAAATTTACTGGCATCCGATGCATATCCCTTTGCCTTAACACCCAGTGCCTGCATTTCGTTTTCCGTCGCTTTCATATTTTCATCTTCGAAAAGATCGGTAAATGCCACATTGCAGCCCTCCTGTGCAAATTTCAAAGCAATTGACTTACCTATTCCACGAGAAGCACCGGTAACGATTGCCGTTTTTCCTTCAAGTAATTTCATTTTTGTAGATTTTTTTAATTTACCGGGCAAATATAGTTGATTCAGACTTTATAAAAAAAGTGTTTACCTCCTCCCCGAAATAACGAATGAGAAAATTAAACAGCCAGAAAATTTCCCCGACATTCAACAAAACAAAATAATTCATTTAATACCAATCACGATCTTTTCAATAAAAGTTGCATTCTGACATGCAAGCCTGATAAAATAAACCCCCGGCAGCCTATCCTTAAGCATGAGTTTCATATTCTCCGAAACTTTAAAATTCATTATAATATTTCCTTCAGAAGAATACAAACATCCTTCAGCATGAAACCCCGGCACACCTTTAATCCAAATGAATTCATCTGCCGGGTTCGGATATATCCGGAAAGGCTGTTCAGCAATTTCATCAATTGCTGTAACCCTCCAAATTTTTTCCACAAACTCGGGATGGTCAATAAAAGGATTCCGGTTTTTTTGATAGGTAAATATCACTTCATTTCTGTTGATTTCAAATGAATCTACAGGGTCAGCCTTATGCCATTCCAACAAAGCCGAAAGCTTTCCGTGGTATCCTTTCCTGGGTTCATTTAGGTTCACAGAATTTACATCATCAACCAGCTCCAGGTCCGGCTCTCCGTTTTCACCTTCGTACCTGACCGCCATATAAAACAGCATCCTGGCGACATCTCCTTTTACGGCATCACGGGGCTCCCACGAATCGGCATCGCTGTAGCATTGGGTCGGTCCATCACCATCAATATATACACTTCCTCCCCAGTCAAAATCTTTATTGTTTCGAGCACTGTTGACCGACAGATCAACAGGCCTTATATGATGCACGTCGGTTCCTGGACCTTTACCTGTGCTGAAATCACCATGAGACCTTGCCCATACCTGCTCCCTCGTCCAACCTTTGCCGTTGTTGTATTCCTGGGCAGCATTAACACTCCAGCCACTGTACAAAAGAATTACATTCTCCGGATTTGCAGTGTCCCTGTCTGTTTCTTTCAGGATATCCCATACATCAGTGCCTGCAGATGTGTAAGGAAAACTTGTATGACCTTTTACAATTTCATAAAGGGCAGCTTTCAGAGATTCACCTGATAATTCCAGGGCAGAACCGTAATATCCATCAGGTATTTGCGCTCCGGCAGTTAAGGATAACAAGAGAACGGGCAATCCCAGACATCGTTTGACAGGTTTTGAAAAAGTATACTTCATGTTTAGTTTATAATTTTAATTTCCAAAGGAAAAAAATTGGCCGACAGTATGTTTTTCTGATTTTCTTTTAGCATGCTTTATGGTAGTATCTGCATTGTTGTTATACGCGTTTAAATAATTGTAACTGTTAAACATATCCGTTTGCAAATACTTATAACCGTTTCATATAGAACTATTTGAAACTAATTTAACAATTTGAAAATAAATAAACAAACAAAATCTATAGAAAATTTCAATCACCAGTTTTCTGTTGCAACACCAGGGAAAAAAATTTTCTGTTCCAGTTCATAATATTGCCGCATTAACCCTGAACTCCCATCTTAAACCATTTATTGATGATATATTCTTTGGATAAACAGCAATGTTTGAGCCCATACTTTTCTTATTTCTGATATAATTATAGCCCCTGCTTTAAACGTCACAAATTCGGTATAAATTCGCAACAAATTCGCAACAAATTCGGTATAAATTCGCGATTTTACGAATTTGTTCTGAGTTTAGTCCGAGTTTGTTCCGAATTTAATAAGAGTTTAAACAGGGTAAGAAAAAGCTTTTTAAGCGGTAATTAACATATTGAATTCCTGCCTTCTTGCATCCAATGGCTGGAATTTTTACATAGATTCATTTATTGGTAAAATGTATTACATTTGTGCATGGCAGCCTCCATTAATTAGTATTTTAAAAATAAGGTATGGTTACAAAGAAAGAACTGTCGGGGTTTAAGCAAGCATTGACTACTGCCCTGCAAAAAGCAGGCTATACTGCTTATGGGCGTATATCTTCCACAGAGGATACATACAATACTTACGCTTATCTTCCTAAGCAGGAAATGTTAACAAAGTATGTAGAAGACAACAATCTGGATGAAATCAACAGGGTATACAGGGTTTTGAAATTTATCAGCGATAACAGAGGAAATTATTACAGTTTAAAAACTCTTTGCAAAGAACACAACATCGACTACAAAGTATTCAATCATGCAGTTGAAAACATGTCTTACATCGAAAAAACAGGTGAGCGACGAAAAACTCAGTACCACTGGATTCATGAAGAAGAGCCTTCCTTCAGTACAGTAAAAGAAATGATTGAACATATGCGGATGCTTAAATCAACCAGGCTGAATAAGAAATTAAAAGATAAAATTCGCCAGGCAGTTGCAGAAGGCATCAGCAAAGATGAATTCCTAAAAACAAATAATTTACGAAAAGAAGCTACATACAGTGCTGATGCTTATTATAATTATCAAAAGGTACAGCAACAAAAAAAGGAAGTAAAGGCTGATACCGTGGAATCTTTGCCTGATAACATTCAACCCGAAAGTTCGTCGGTTATATCAGAAACTGAACTCCAGGACCCGGAGAATGCCATTGGTGAAGCTGTTCTAAAAGATGAAGATGCACTGACAACATCAGAAATTCTGGATGATGGTGGTCTGCACATGGACATTTACTTCCTTAAGCAGGAAATCAAGTACTTAAAGAAAATCAATAAGGCAAAAGATAAACTCATAAAAGCCCTGCGCAAAAAGGTTTTAGCCAATATCAATCAGAATCGGGTTGGCAAATAAAATTTCAGTAGATTTTTGCAACAACAATGCATAATTTTTGGCAACAAGGGTGAACAGTTTCTGCGAATTAGAAATGGTACATTTTAAGTATTTTTTTGATATATAAGATAAAAAATGTGATGTACTTCGTGTTATCGATGTAATAAAAAAAATTAACTATTTCTATATATCTTGAAGAATAAACCTATTAAAACACTTATCAAAACAGCAATGGCTTCAGGATAGATTAAAATTAGATATCCCTTAATACCTCCAAGATAGTAGATTTGTAATAGAGATTCTGCAATTATTAATAAAATTGCAATTATTATCCCAGAGACAAGAACTGCTTTCCAATAACTTATAATCAAATAATGGCTTGCGACGCCTACTGTCAACGTGATTAGGATAAATACCCACGGGCTCAATATTGAAAAAATCATATTTTCTTTATAAATTATTATTTCGGATATTAAACTTATATCTTTAATAAAGTTATATTATTATTTGAATGTATAATCCGGGCTATAGTGTACCACTAATTCCGGAGCAAAGTGTACCAGTAAATCCGGGTTATAGTGTACCACTGACTCCGGAGCAAAGTGTACCAC
>JAWLGR010000105.1:0-4543 GCA_041684965.1 Mariniphaga sp. | reverse complement strand
ACAAGCCCTTGCCCTTATTCAGTTCATTCAATGCACCCGGAGTCAGTTCATTCAATGCACCCGGAGTAGTAACATCCCTGTGCGAGCGCTGTGTAAAATTTGCTGTGAAATATCTTGGGCGTTCGTTTATCGATCTATTTGAAAATTATAAACATTATTGGATAGAGGACAATACAAAAAATTATTTGATAAGTTGACAAGTGAAGTGCCTAGTGAATTATCTTGGGCGTTCGTTTATCGAGCTATTTGAAAATTATAAACATTATTGGATACCAATATGGTTAAGAAAAGTGGAAAGCGATCAAGACAAAGCGATTTGGACGAGTCTAGAGGGTCCACGGAATCGACTGATAATGTTTCAAAGTTGGATAAAATCCTTGCAATCGTCGAAGAAACTAAGAATGATATTTCGGAAATAAAAAGGGAAATCAGTGACATTAAGTCTGGTTTAGCGTCCCTAACGTCTCGTGTTGAAGATTTGGAATTAGCAAAAGTGACCCACGAAAATGAGTTATCCAGTATTAAGCAGGAAATATCGGCACTACGTAAACAAATTGCAAAGGAACCCGGTTTTGGTGAGTTAGCTACGAGAGTCCTTGTGGTAGAAAACATGGATAGAAGAAGGAATATTATTCTATGGAACATTAAAGGTGAATCTAAGTCAAAAGCTAAGGAGCATGTTAACGCTTTACTTTCCCAACATCTTGGGATTAATACCCAATTTGAACTACTTGAGTTTACGGATCGATTTATCAAAATCCAGCTCCAGGATGATAAGGACAAATTCTGTATCCTTCAGGGAAACAAGAAATTGCGTGAAAACCCGTTCAGAAGAGTAGCCGGAAGTGAATCTCCCTATGTCTATATAACAGATGATGTGACAAAAGGTGTTCGTGACATTCGTAACTCCCTGAAAATCAAACAGAAAGAATTGAGAGAAAAGGGAGTCAGTGCTTGGATCCCCCCAGTCGTCCCACCTGTATTATGCTTGATTGAGAATGAGCAAAAAGTGAAGCTTAAATGGTATAATGTCGTATAAGTCAAATGCATAAAAAATGTATCGGAAGTGGATTAAAGTGGTTTTTTAGTATGTTTGAGTGGATTTATGATTGTAGTTAGTTGTGATTTAGCTCAGGTATCCGTGATTAAATTGCGCTCGCCTTCGGGTGATGATAAGGATAATGGTTAGAGTGAGTATGATGTCAAATATTGTTTATGTATTACTTTTTTGTTCTTATTTTTTATTTTCGAAATTTTTGTTGCCTTTTATTTTTTTTTCTTTTTTTTTTTTTATTTTATTTATATCGGCTCACGGAGATGGGATGCGAAATTTTTGTTGAGTTTGGATTATGGATGAGTTAAGTTTTGTAGAAATTCCTGCTGGTAGGTTGGAGGAACTTGAAAAAAATCCTCTTGATATTAATAAATTTTTTCATAGGTTTTCGTCACAAGATCAAGATTTGCCAGATTATTATAATGCACCTAAAAATAAATATTTATTTGTTCATGATCTTCCACCTTTAAATAATCAATTTAAACGACTGTCATTTTGGAATTGTAGAGGATTAAATAGCAGCTTAAATTTTTTGCATGATTTTCTTAAAGGGTCGTCAACAGATGTGTTAGGAATTTGTGAAACATTTCTTGATAAAAATAATACATTCCAACATTATGAAAATTATAAGTTTTTTCATGCTAGTCGAAAACAGAATAAGAGAGGAGGAGTTGGTATTTTTATACGAGATGTTTTTGCATCTTCTTTACGTAATGAATTTATGGTTTGGAATGTTGAGATGCTATTTGAGAGTTGTGTAGTAGAAGTGAATGATGGAAGAAATACTTTTTTGGTAATTGTAGTATATCGGCCACCATCGTCTAGTATTCAAGAGTTTTTAAGTCAATATGAGTCGTTGTTAGATGCCCTCACCCAGCAACACCATCCATTTTATGTAATGGGGGATTTTAATATTGATTTAATGCGACATAATGTTTCGACATCGAATAAGGGATTAGAATTTTTGAATATTTCATTTTTACATGGTTTGTCACCTACTTGTTTACTACCATCAAGAATCTGTGATAACCATGCAACTCTTATTGATAACATTTTTACATCTGAAAATTGCCTTGATACCCATATTATTTTGAATGATACATCTGATCATTGTGTTGTTGTTTCTGACTTCTCTGGATCAGGAGTGGAACGTGAAAAGAGACCAAATAAAAGTTATAAAAGGATAATTAACCAAAAAAAGATAGATGAGATGAAAGTAAAAATAGGAGATATAGATTGGAATGATGTCCTAAATGTTGAAGACCCGAATCAGTCAATTGTTTTATTTTATAGTAAATTTAACCAAATATTTGACCAAGTATGTCCTATGGTATTAAGAAAGAGTAAGGATTTGCCTCGTAAACCATGGGTTACTGAAAGCCTGTTAAAGAGTATAAAAGAAAAAAATAGATTGTATAAGGTGAAGATGCAGTACCCAAATGAAATTAATATTGAAAATTTTAAAAAATATAAAAATCGGTTAACTCTTGTTCTCAGAGAAGCGGAAGCAAAATATTATCAAAATGAATTTCGCAAATGTGATTCACCTCGGGAAACATGGAAATTAATAAATGAAAAAATGAATAATGTTAAAACAAGAAATATTCCATCTCACATTACAAGTCATGAAGGAGTCAAGATAACTGATGAGAGAGGGATGGCGGAAGCATTTGCTGACCATTTTAGAAAAGTTGGACATGGTCTGGTGGATCAAATTTCTGCTGGAACACATAATCATAGAAAATATTTACCAAATAAAGTAGATAAGACTATATTTATGTACCCTATCCGGTTCTCGGAATACCAAAAAGCCGTTACTAGTTTGAAAAATGGATTTTCGGCAGGATGTGATGGTATATCGACTTCTCTGTTTAAAGAATTAGCTGGTGTACTTTTTCAGCCGCTTTTATATATTTTTAATTCTTGTATAAAAAATGGATTTTTCCCAGTTTGTCTTAAAGTAGCTAAAATTTTACCTTTGTTTAAAAAAGGTGATAAAGATAACCCAAACAATTATAGGCCAATTACTATTTTATCACCTGTTTCTAAAGTTTTTGAAAAGATAATAAAAAGTAGATTTATTTCATTTCTGGAAAAGAATAAGTTTTTTTCTCCTAATCAGTTTGGTTTTTTGAGTGGTAGATCAACAGAGCAAGCAGTAGCTGCTTTACATCATTTCTTATCAGAGGCTATGGATGATAGTTATTTGGCGGCAACTATATTTTTTGACATAAAAAAAGCTTTTGATACAATAGATCATGCAATTCTTTTTGATAAGCTGGAAAATATAGGAATCCGTGGAATAGCTCTGGATTTAATGAGATCGTATTTATCTGAAAGAAGTTTTAAAGTCCAAGTTTGTGAAGAATCATCTCATATTTTCCCGTTAGAAAATATAGGGGTACCGCAGGGATCTGTATTGGGGCCGATACTTTTTTTGATTTATGTAAATGATCTTCCAAATTGCATGCCTTCAGGTGATGAGTTACCAATATTGTTTGCGGATGATACAGCAATTAGTTTGAGGGCGGGCAACGAGGAGGACCTACGATTGTCCTTGGAGACTGTTGCTTTGAATGTAAATTCTTGGTTTCATGATAACCGATTAATACCTAATTTAGAGAAGTCGGAATTTATGGTTTTTGGGAGAAGTTCGAGGTCAGTGAAGCGTGTGTCATTTCAAATTATTAATATTGGAGCTTCCTCCATAAAAAGAGTGGATTTATTTAGATATTTAGGTATTTATATTGATTCAACTCTGTCGTTTAAGACGCATATTAGTAAACTTAAAGCAACAGTGTCCAGGAATCTCGGTTGTTTGCATAGATTAAAGTTTCTGTTTCCATACCAAATCATTAGAACTTTATATTTTTCATTAATTGATTGTTATTTCCAGTATTGTTCGACTGTTTGGATGCTGACTTTCCCTTCACATTTACGAGGACTCCAAATTGTTCAAAATAAATCAATAAGAATTCTGGACCATTTTTTAGCACACCCTAGGAAGACAGAGGAATTATCTGAAATTAAAACATCTTTTCTATTTCTTGATATTCTGGATTTACAACAAATTTTGCACCTTAATTTGGGCATATGGTTTTTGAAAATCCAACATAAAGATCATTTTTTCAATAGTATGAAACTTTTGGTTGAAAATAAACATAGCCATTTATCAAGAGCTAGGATTAAGTTTCTTTTCCCGTTTGTTAAAATTGAGAGATCCAGACTAAGTTTAAGATATCAACTTCCTCATATTGCGAATAAATATAAGTTATTTGAATTAGTAAGTGAATCACCATCACTATACATATATAAAAAGAAATTGAAAAAGATGGTCCTTTCAGCCTACAGTAGCGGGGATTGATTGTATTATTGATTTATTTATAAATTGTTAAGTAAATCCCATCCCTATCTCCGTGAGTCGATAGTTAAGTTATGTATGTTTTTTTTTTTTTTTTTTGTCATTTGTTTTTAATTTTAATTTAAAAC
>JAWLGR010000104.1:0-4573 GCA_041684965.1 Mariniphaga sp. | reverse complement strand
GTTTGGAGGTACGCGGTCGGCGGGTTCACGCTTGATTTCCCTTGTCCTTCGGACAGGAAATCGCACGCAACCCGCCCCGAGAACTTGCACTGAACCGTTGTGTGTAATACATTCACGAGAATTAACAAACTATAATATAAATGAATAATAAGAGATTGATTAGGCTTGCAATACGTGGTAAAACTTCAAGAAAAAATGGGGCCATTGATATTTTAAAAGAAACTACCTTAACTGAGAAGGACATCAAATTTCTAAAAAAACGTATTAAAAACCCAGAAAATATTTTAGATGCTATTAATCTTTTAAATAAAATAGAGATTGATTTAACGGATGACTTTATAGCTCTATTCTTAAAGGTTAAAAAAAGTGTATTTGACCACCAAGGTAAGACAATTAAACACGAAATAGACTTTGAGATTGCCAATTATATTTTTAATAGCATAACAAACATAGATGACCTTTCCAAAGTTTTACAAAATGAATCTTTTGAAAGATTTGCATTGTGTGTAAATAATTGGAATCCAGTAAACATAAAATCAATAGATTTATTGATAAAATCGAATACTAATAAAACAATCAATAGGGTAATCTATATTATTAAATACATTGCTTACAATAATTTAAAAGATAAAGAAAACACTAATATAGTTTTAAATAAAATAAATGAGTTTGTTAAAAATTCTGAGAAAAAAATTAATGATTTATTGCTCAATGAACTGATAAAAGGAGAACCTTTAGACCAAGAAATTCAAACGAAAATAAGAATAGACTTATTACATCTTTTAAAACTAACAAGTGACAAAAAATGTATCCCGATAATTCTGGAAGTTTGCAAATATGACAATTCAGTTAGGGAATTTGGTATTCAAGTAATAAAAGAGATTAATCCCAAATATGATATTGAGAAAATAGATTTTAAAAACCCTAATCTTTTACAACTGAAACAAATTGATACAAATGACAAATTCATTGATTCCTGTTTTAATTCAGAACTTGAGGAATATTACGAAAACAGGAAAGAACGTGATATGATAGATTTGGTTTCTTTCAATAGAACTTTAAATTCAAATGATTTTCAAAGTGCTATTTTAATGCTTGATAATATTCAAAATGAGTTTAAGGATTATTTCTATTTGTATTACTGTTATGCAAACATCTTTATTAAGACAGGTGATTTTTCAAAAGCTGAACAATACCTTACCATGGGTATTGAAAAGTCAAAAAGTAAATTTGATTTGTATGAGGCATACGCATACTTAATGTTTTTACAGAAGGATATTAATAGTGCAATCAGGTTTTGGATTATAAGCGTCATTATTCAAATTGACATATATCGACTTGTTAACTATACTCCATTTTTATATCTATCTGTTGTCTCTGAATACTATTCAAACAATTTAGCGACAGATAAATTGTTATCTATTGTTGATATGATAAAATATGGCAATATAAGATTAAATCATGAAGTTGTCGTAAATATTCAGAACTTATTATCTAATCAAAACACTAAAAGGATTGCAGAGACAATTGAAATATTAAGAATTCATTATTTAGAAAGTACTACACACAACACGCGGTCATAAACCATTGGGGTTTAGGTGGTTTACCGTGTTTTGGGGTGCTATTTTTAGTTCAGTGTAACCGGATAAGAAAGTGCTCCGAACTCCCCAACGGTTCATACCGCCAACCGTTACCGCCAAGGTTGAGGAAATATAACAAAAACCATTTATAAAGAGAAATTCACACTTTCAACTAAAAAATCTTATTATGGGAACAAATTACAATGGAATATATCAAATTTCTGGAAAAGGAGTTGATTTTAATGCAGGTTGTTTAATCTTTGGAATGGCATTAGGAGTACCCGCTTTAATATTCGGTATCATTTGGTTATTCAACATTTCAGAGGATAATTTACTTCAAGGTATTCTTTATTTAATAGTTGGATTGCTACTTGTACCATATACAATCTATAGTAATTTTTGGAAAAAAAAGTATGTGAAGCTCACTGGCATTAACTTTAACAGTGACAAATTCGAAATTGGAGTGTTAAAAGTTAGAAGTAAAGAAGTATCTAAATCTTTATGGGATATTGGTAATGCAAAGTTACCCACGAATCTTAAATGGGAAAAAAAAACCGAATTTAACATGGATGATACGGCTGGAATTTTAGAAGTCCGAGAAGACCGCAATTCAAAAAAGGATTGTTTTAATTTTAGTAAATTTCATTTAATTCAAAAAAATAAAATAATCTACACAATTTCCAATTCGAATTATGAAGTATTTGAAACTTATTCGTTAAATGACATTGCCGTAATAAATAATAGCAAAATTTTCTGGTTAATCAATAGCCCAAATGTAATGGAGAATACAGAATTAATTTTAATACTTGAACAAATTGGACAAGTTTTTAACGATTTTCAAAAATTAAAAAGTGATTTTTGTGAAATTAGATTTTCGGCAAGTAAAGTGGATAAATCATATACATTGCTACATGGTTTAGTTGGAGGTCTCATTTCTGCGACGATTGACAAGTATAGAGCAAGTCATCTTAGAAAAAAATTAGGTTCACAAGTAATATTTACACAAGAATTTACGGATAAGTTTATAAATCTTCTTGATTGTTATAAATTTAATTGCTCGTTTGTAGAACGTTCTAAAACTTAATAATTTCATTATTTATCGAATAATAACAAATCAATTTAATTAATTCAAGTACAAAATATATAATTAATTTGTAGACGAATAATAAAACCCAACCTATAACATTTTGTAAATTGCATTGCGGCGGCAGTGCAATGCTGTTGTCTCTGCTCATTTCTTGTCCGTCATGTCCTGGCGGACTATGCCGCTCTTCGAAATCCGCAACGACAACTTACAATTTACCGTTATAGCCAATTATGAAAAGAACAAACAACATACTGATTTTTATATTTCTAATTCAAATATCATTCGGCTGTAGTGATAAAAAAATTGAAAAAGAAAATAAGACTTGGAATAAAATCTCAGGAAATCTTAAAGTTGAAAATTTAATAAACTTCCTAATTGAATTCCCCAATACTGATAGAAAAGATTTTGTTTATGGAAAATTAGATTCATTAATAGAAAAAAATCAACAAATAAGCTTAGCCAATAATACATTAGAATCACATTCTGACAACGATATATATCCAATTTTTGTAAATACAAATGAGGACACTGGCGACTATTATATACGAGAAAGAAATGCATATCTTTTAACCTTGGGTAAAAATGGCTTAATTCATAAAAAACAACCAATTGAAATATCTGACTTTTCCAATGATTTAAAAGCCAAATTTTTCCAATTTGAAACAAGTGAAAATTCAACACAGAGAGAAATAAAAGAAGTAAGATACTTTGGTTTTGTTTTAGTATCAAAGGTTATCACAGTACTTGACATCACGGAAGATATAGAAAAAGTGAATTGGGATGTTTACATAGATACCATCAGACGAGTATTTTCTGTGTATAATGATATCTGGAATGAAAAATCAATCGAAATTTGGGATACAAAATTTGACAAATTGGATATTGAGAAAAAAGAAGCACTTATAAATATGTACCCATTTGCAATGGAATTAAATTTTAAGAAAAGAACATTTAGGATTAAATAAATGGCTATAACAAAAGTACATATTGCAGGGCGGCGTTCGGTGGTACTCCAACTGCGGGTTCCCGTTTCGCAGTTCCGTGTCCTTCGGACAGGAACGCTCTTCGAAATCCGCCCCGGCAACATGTACCAACCGTTGTAGCCAATGCTAAAAAACGCAACCATCACATTGAAAAATACATCTAAAAATTAAACAGTGCCTAAATTAAAAATCAATTGACATGAAAAAAAATGCAATCATTTTAGGATTAATCCTCTTAATTGGATTTATAAGTTGCGAAAAAGATAATAACGATGTTGCTTTCAAATTAAAGAATGGTTCATATATGGGGTCATTGAACTATGACAATCAGACCTTGTGGGAATCATTTATAATTCAAAATAATAGCTTTGAAGAAATAGCCTCTGGCGGAGTATGGTTTCAAAAATTTCCAATCTATTGTTTAACAAAAGGGACTTATGAAATTATTAATGATTCAATCTATTTTAAAAATATAAAAGTTGCTCAACCTCCAAATGGAGAATTATCTGATTACCAAGCAGAATATTTATTAACGGGAAGCTATTTTATTGAAGAATTTACTGATTCATCAATAGTATTTTCAAGACATGAAAAAGACGGTAACCAAGTATATGATTTAAATCTGTATTATGAATCAGAATGAGCATGGAACAATAAAAAATTAATAAAGCACAGGCTACAATAAATAGGAATATGAGCGGTACGCAGTACCCAGCGATTATTCCATGTTGAACTACATCCGCCGGGCTCAGGGCTATGTACTTAATAACGATTTTAAAATTTTTTGAAGAAAAATAATTGAAGTGTTCTTTGACGTATTGCAGGTTTTTGTGCTTTTCCTTTCGGTTTATACATGCAGGATATTTGACAAACCGGCTGTTTCAGACAGTTTTTGTTCGTTGGCAGGCATACCTTTCCCGGTT
>JAWLGR010000012.1:89038-149645 GCA_041684965.1 Mariniphaga sp. | reverse complement strand
ATGCCTGAAGATATAAAAGATTGTCTTTCAGTGATGTTGATATCTCGGTTAGTTGTTAACAAAAAAAAATGAAGTTCGGTTTTTAGACAGTCTGACGGTGGCGGTATGAAACGTTGGGGATTTCGGAGCTACTTCACCATCAAAATACAATGAACTTTGATACGAGAACCAAAGTTTAAATAAACACTTAATCCCCAATGTTTTATGACCGCGTGTTACCCAACGTAATTTATTCAATAATTAGTTCAGATATTTTTGAATGAGCATAATATCCTATCCAAAGAACATTGCTTCTAGCTGTTCCATTTTTATCTTTTGAACCACTATCAAGACCAGCTTGACGAATTTCCTCACTTGTAGGTAATTTGCCGTAAAAAGTACTACCATCAGGGCTATAAACATATAATTCCCCAAAACCATCTTGTCCGCCATTGCTACTTGTACCATACTGGCTTACAACAACACAACCATTTGCAGTATTACAATTTATACTGCCATAATTTAATGATGAAAGCCATGTTATTCCATATGGAAATTCGGGGACGGTATTCCATTTTGAAACAAATTGACCTGTTGTTTTATTAAAAAGAGCTATATTGTCAATATGAAAAACAGGGCCCCCAGTAACTATCAAATGATTATTATTATCAATGGTAATATCACATAATGAAAAATATCCGTCATTATCAAAACCTGCATTAACAATTGTACTTTGATTAATAAATACATCTACAAAACTCCCTGAGTGTGTATATCTTTCGATTTGTTTACCACCTGTAACAACGTATAAATAATTTTCATCTGCACAAATACCACTTGCCCAATCACCAGTTGATGAATTAGTAATTTGAGAACAAGTAAATGAAGTACCTGTTACAGAAAAATCCCAATTTAAAATGTAGCAAGTTTTGTGATATACAACATATCGCTTTGAATAATCCCCAGGTATATGACACAAGCCATGTGCCCTACCAACATCAATGTTTTGAGAATACCAAACATCTAAAGGTGGAGTATATTTCTGAACTGTAATATTACTATTAGTAGCAGATTTTAACAATGTATTGCGCCCAGCTACTTCCATAATTACATTATATTCACCTTCCGATGAAAATTGATGTGTTTCCTTGAGATTTTCAGAATAGTCTGTATCCCAAACTCCATCACCATTCCAATCCCACCTTATGACGTACTGATAATTATAATAGTCATAATCATTTTCACTCGTACCCATTGCATAAAATGTAAAATTATCAATGGTTGTTCCCGTTGTTTTATCAACTGTAAATGTTGCACTCGGTATTTGTTCTTCATAATCTTTCTGACAAGAATAAAGAATTACAAGACCTGCTAATATTATATATATATTTTTCATTGCTACTATTTTTAAAATGAAACACCAATTTTAAATGATATTGAATGAATATCATCATGAGGATAAAAATTGAAGTAATAGTTGTCAATATTACTATACTCAAACTTATAGAACTTTAATTCATAGTTTACATCAAGCAGTAGAGCGACACTTTTATCAATGTATATTTTCAAACCAAACCCAGGACTTAAGAAGTACCCGCCATTTAATGTATAAAGTCTATTTTCGTTTTCTTTATTTAATACAATATTTTTACCAGCTGATAAATTAAAAGTTGGCGATGTTTTTCGATTTAAAACATTAAATCTTGTATGAATAAACATTGGTAAGTTCTTAATTATTGCTTCTGCATAATCATCATGATATTCAACATTGTAACCTAAACCAGCACCAATAAAGAAATATGGACTTGTCATATAACCATGCATTGTGTATACTCCATTAAATAAACTAATAGGCTTGTCCCCAAGTGCAAAATTCATTGATGCTACATTTACATTTATAATATGATGAAATCCTTTATATTTTGGAATGTAAGTTCGTAAAGTATTGTCTTTTTCTACAAAATCGTAACTGACATTTTTATTCAAAATCATGTTACCTGTACTTGCATCATGTTCTACACTTGTTATTTTAACATCCCCTATGTATTCTTCACCTTCTATGCGTTGCTGACCAGTTATTGACGATGTGTCAACTATTGGCACAAAAATGTAATACTTTTTCCCAACTGTCGGATTACCTCCCTTAGCTTTGGTTTCTTTACCCTTATCAATAATAGCAATTGGTTGATTGTCTTCCTCTTTTATTTCAATTATATGAACTTCTTTATTGGGTTTTGCCTTTTTTTCTTTTTGTGTATAAATTGTTTCTGCATAATTTCTTTCTTTTGGATTTTCAAATTCCGCCTGTACAGGTCTTTTGTTTTCAATAACTTTTTGTTCTGCTGAAACTACTTTAACAATTTTATTCCCAACTAAGAACTCGCCCTTCTTTTCAACTATTTCTGTAATAGATGCTAACTTTTTCACTTCTATAACTTTAATTTTTCCAAGATAAATATTATCTCGTTCAACAAGTTTTCCTGTTGCTGGGTGAATTATTTGGCCTTTTCCAAATACTTGAAAAATATCATCTACCTTTATTTCAAATTGTTCTCCGATGTTTATTTCTACTTTACCAGCACCTATAATGTTTGTGATTTTATGTTCTGCACCATCTTGAGAATAAATAAAAACAGACAATAAAAGCAGGTATGTTATTAATAAATATTTCTTCATATCATTAAGATTTATTTGTTAGGGAAAATTATTTCATGGCCTTTACCGCCTTCAAGCCTGATTTTATCTTGTCCTGTAAAATCTTTTATCCATTCTACTTCTCCAGTTTCTGCACTTACAAGTCTGCAATGGATACTTACACCTGCTTGTCTATCAGTATAAGTATATTTAGCAATTACATTTTGTCCAATAACCCAACCGATGATAGGTATTGACGCAACAGCTTTTGGCCAAAATGTTGGTTCAGTTTGTGCTGTTTCTGTACCATAAACAGTTGGATAAAACATCAAGAATTTATCAAAATTATCGGTTTGCATTGTTTTTAATTCTTCACTTTTTGCAAGAGCTACAATGTAACCACGCTTATATAATTCCTCAAAAATACGGTCAGCAAGAAAATCATTCTTATCGTTACCAACGACTTGGACTAACAATATTTTGTCAGTTTGATTTAGCGTGTTTGTTAATTTACTAACTGCTTCTTGTGTCGAGTTGTAAATAATAATGTCATCTGAAACACTATTATAATTGCTTCCTGAATAACTTAATCTTGGTCTTGTTACAGAGCAACTACTCAGCAATGTTGCAGCGACAATAAATAGTAAAAGTTTTGATTTCATTTTTATCCTATTTTGATTAGACAATAATTTTTAAATTCTCATTTTGATTTTGCACCATGTTCTTTCATTATGTTGGGTAACGGTTATCTATATGTAGTAATTATATTTCTTCTTTATCCATTATATCCTAAATGCTTATTCTACAAACACATATCCATATTTAACTACTTATAAGCGTTTGCAATCGGTTGGGGTACAACATAATTAAGGTAGGAACCCGGCAAATCTTTAACGTGAAATCATTTAGCCCAGTCTGCTGCCCATTTTGCTTTCTCATAAGTATTGCTTTTTATAACTTTTTTATTCTCAATTCTTACATACTGGCCGGCAGAAATTCCGTAAGCGGAAATTAAGCCTCTCACAGCTTCGCCCTCTCAGTCACAGGAAGCACCCGGTTTTGTACAGTTAAAACGCTGCATTAAAAAGCTCTTGCAACCGGAGCCGACGTTCCTTCTTTTATACCTGTTTAAAATCACCTGCCGGTTGTACGGATTTCCTTGCGGTTAAAAGATTGTTATCGGGAAACTTTTTTATGTACGGTTTTCGGTATATACGGTAATAATTCAGATTTTAAGTTCGACGGAATAAATCTATAAAACATTTCTGTTTAAAACAATAAACGGGAGAAGGTTGTGGAAAAATTTTATGAGCTTAAGTGGAGATTGGTGGAGATTAATGGTGATGGGAAAGAAGGGACAAAGCCCTGGTATCCACCGTGGGTTATGAAGGATAATGATTATTATTAAGATTGCTTCTCTGTGCTGCTCCTGTTTATTTCTCTGATCTTTAAAGTACTCTGCTCTTTTTACCGGGTATTTTAAAAGGGCGGTTCGGAAACCGCTCCACCCCGAATTCTCTTAAAACTTATTAAAACCTCTTTTAATGGAGGTTGAAGTAAAATATTACAGAAGAATGAATTAAAGACAAAAAACCCGGAGCTTTTAACCCCGGGCCTGTTTTGCTTGTTTTTTATTAAGAGTATAAGAGAAACTTATTCACCTCTTACAGCTGCCACTCCGGGGAGGGTTCTTCCCTCGAGGTACTCGAGCAGGGCTCCGCCGGCAGTAGAGATGTACGACATGCCGTCGGCCATGTTGTATTTATTGACACAGGCAACTGAGTCGCCTCCGCCTACCAGGGAGAAGGCGCCGTTTTTGGTTGCTTCCATAATGGCTTCACCAACTGCAATGGAGCCTTTGGCAAACTTGTCCATTTCAAATACACCTACCGGACCGTTCCACAAAATGGTAGCAGAATTCTTAATCACTTCCTTGAATTTCTCAATGGTTTCAGGACCGGCATCCAGGCCCTGCCAACCTTCAGGTATTTCATTGGCGGGAAGAATTTTTGTGTTGGCATCTTCGCTGAAATCATCGGCAGCCAGCACATCGGTGGCGATGTAGAGGTTCACTCCTTTTTCCTTAGCCAGCTTTTCGATGTTGCGTGCGGTATCCAGGAAATCGGTTTCACAAATGGAACTGCCTACCTCACCGCCGTTGGCTTTTACAAACGTATAGGTCATTCCACCACCCAGAATCAGGTTATCCACCTGGTCGAGCAGGTTCTCGATGATGGTAATTTTGGAAGAAACCTTTGCACCCCCCATAATGGCAGTAAGCGGCCGTTTTGGATTTTTAACCACCTTATCGATACTTTCCACTTCGCTTTCAATCAGGTATCCAAACATCTTGTCGTTGGGAAAGAATTTGGCAATCACAGCTGTTGAGGCATGTGCACGGTGTGCTGTACCAAAAGCATCGTTAATCCAGCAGTCGCCGTTTTCGGCCAGTTGTTTTGCAAACTCCTCATCGCCTTTTTCCTCTCCCTTATGGAAGCGCAGGTTTTCCAGCAACAGCACTTCCCCTGGCTGCAGGTTTTGGCACATCTGCTTCACTTCCTTACCCACACAATCGGGGGCCATCTTCACTTCCTTTCCAAGCAAATCACTAAGATGGCTTACCAGGTGCTTCATTGAAAACTTGTCTTCAGGACCTGATTTCGGACGACCGAAGTGCGACATAATAACCGGAGAACCTCCTTCTTCCATCACTTTCTTAATAGTTGGAAGGGCAGCTGTCATACGGCTGTCGTCGGTAATTTCAAACTTCTCGTTCAGCGGCACATTGAAATCCACGCGGATGAGCGCCTTTTTACCTTTGAAATCGTAGTTGTGAATTGTTTGCATTGTATACGTTTTTAATGAATTCTAAAAATTTTATCAAAGATAAAAAATATATCTGGCAGGTAACTTTCAGTCTGTTGGGAATAATCTGAATTAAAAAATGTTTCACAAATGGCCCTGCTTAATACCGGATAACATTAATAAACCACTATTTTTGGGTCATGTTTTTCAAAGATGTAATTGGTCAGGACAGGATAAAGGAACGGCTTATTCGTTCGGTAAAAGAGCAGCGTATCAGTCATGCACAAATGTTTACCGGCCCGGAAGGCACAGGTAAGCTGGCACTGGCACTTGCCTTTGCACAATTTATTTCGTGCCGTAACCGGCAGGAAAATGAATCTTGTGGCGAATGCCCTTCGTGCAGAAAATACCGGAAGCTCGCCCATCCCGATTTACATTTTGTTTTCCCGGTTTTCACTACAAAAGCATTTAAAAAACCCGTTTCCGATGATTTCCTTCCCAAGTGGAGGGAAATGGTACTCAAATCGCCTTACTTCACTCTTAGTCAGTGGCTTGGATTTGCTGAGAACGAAAATGCCCAGGGACTGATTTATGAAAAGGAAAGCGACTCAATTATCCGAAAGCTCAGCCTGAAATCATTTGAATCAGAATACAAAGTGATGATTATCTGGCTGGCAGAGAAGATGCATCCATCGTGTTCCAACAAATTATTGAAACTGATTGAAGAGCCTCCTGATAAAACCCTATTTTTACTTATTACTGAGGACGAGGAAGCAGTCATTTCAACCATCCGTTCGCGGGCACAACTATTAAAGGTACCGTTTATCGACAATGAATCGATGCGTAAAACTTTAAAAGAGGAAGGTGAAATCCCTGATGAAAAAATTGCTGATGTCATCCGGCTGGCAAACGGCAATTACATCAGAGTACAGGATTACCTGAATTCGGATGAAAGCACATCTTACTTTTTCAACAAATTTCAGGAGATGATGCGGTTCGCATACGCACGCCAGGTATTTGAACTCACTCAATGGGCAGATGAAATGGCTGCCCTGGGCCGCGACAGGCAGAAGGCGTATTTTGGTTTTGCCCTTCGCATGATCCGGGAATATTTTATTATGAACCTAAACCGTCCCTCCCTGAATTACATGAATGAGGAAGAAAAAACCTGGGGCCAGAAATTTTCTCCCTTTATTAATGAACGGAATATTATCCCGTTTGCAAAGGAATTTGAACTGGGAATTAAACACATTTCCATGAACGGAAATCCGAAAATTGTATTCCTTGACACTGCCTTAAAAATGGTAAGGCTTATAAAAAGATGACAGAAAGTTTTTTTAGTGCAGGAAGTAAGAGGAGTATATTTTTCTAAAAGAAAAAATGTTTTCTGTTCCCGACGCTCCTTGTCTTGATTTTTGTTATTTTCATGGTCGTTTCATTCGTACAAAATTTATTTTTTAATAGTCGGATGGAACTCACGATGAATTTTGTTCATGCGTGTTTGTGAATGTCGCAATTCAAAATTCCTGTTCGTTTCAAAATAAATAGCATTAAAATCCATTCTTTTCTGCTTAAAAATCAATTCTTCCACCATCAAATTGGTATTAATCCTTATTTTTGTCAGGAGGAATGCTAAAATCAGGTGTATTATTTGAGACATGCATTGAATGAATTGCCTATGGAGAATGTTGACACAATAGACAGGGGCATTTGCACCTGCAGCTATGGCAGTTGCGACAAGTTACATGCAACCGATTGGCTGAAAGACATTACCGGAAACGGGGAATACGACATTGTGGAAGTGCGGTTTAAGAACACCCGCAAGGATTTTTTTCGCAATGTGAACAACCTGAAACTCGTTGCAGGTGATTTGGTAGCCGTAGAGGCCAACCCCGGGCATGATATCGGTATAGTTTCGCTAACAGGCGAACTGGTTGCGGGACAAATGAAAAAATACAAGGTAACCACTGTAAATGGAGAGCTTCGGAAAATTTACCGACTTGCCCGGCCTACAGATATTGAGAAATGGAAGGAAGCCATTTCGCTGGAATACGAAACCATGATCCAGTCGAGAAAAATTGCTTCCGAACTGAAGTTGGAAATGAAGATTGGCGATGTTGAGTACCAGGGCGATCGTACAAAAGCCATTTTTTATTACATTGCTGACGGAAGGGTGGATTTCAGGCAGTTGATACGTGTATTGGCCGACACCTTTCATATACGGGTAGAAATGAAGCAAATCGGGGCGCGCCAGGAAGCAGGTCGCATTGGAGGGATTGGCCCATGTGGCAGGGAACTTTGCTGTGCTACCTGGATTACCAATTTTGTATCGGTAACTACCAATGCCGCACGGTACCAGGAAATTTCACTCAACCCGCAGAAGCTGGCAGGACAGTGTGGAAAATTAAAATGCTGCCTTAATTACGAAGTCGATTCCTACATTGATGCCCAAAAAGATTTCCCGCCAAACCATATTCCGCTGGAAACAGAATTTGGTACCTACCAGTTCCTGAAAGCCGATATTTTTAAAAACCTTTACTGGTATACTGTAAAAGGAGAAGCTTCCTCCGGCGTGGTGGCATTACCGGTGAGTGTGGTAAAACGGGTACAGAGAATGAACCGTAACGGTCAAAAACCTGAACGGCTCCTATCGGAAGAAAAAGCATCAGTGCAAAATATTGAAGATACCTTCCTGAACATGGTAGGCCAGGAAGATCTTGACCGTTTTAACAAGCCAAAGGTAAAAGCAGGAAAAAAGAAACGAAGACCTGCACATACCAGCCGGAGTCAAAGGAAAGGACCGATACGGATAAAAAAGGTTAAGGATAATTGAATGGGTAAAAAATGAGGAGCCTGGTGATCCATCTGCTTTTTGTTTTATTGCTGTTGGCCTGTCTGCCAGCCTGCGATTCCAACCGGGTTTTCGACCAGTACAAAGAAATCCCTGCATCCATCTGGCATAAAGATTCAATTGTTATTTTCCAGGTTCCTGTAGATGATACACTGCAAAACCACAACCTGCTCATCCAGATTCGAAATGAAACCAGCTACCGGTTTAGTAATCTCTGGCTGTTTATTGAAATCACGCAACCTGATGGAGAAACATCACGCGACACTTTTGAGGTAGTATTAGCCGACCCTTCGGGCCGCTGGCTCGGTGATGGATTCGGTGGATTAAAAAACCGACAGGCTATTTTCCGGCGAAACATCTATTTTCCAATATCGGGCGAATATACAGTTGCTATTCAGCATGGAATGCGTGAGGAAAACCTTCATGGAATCCATGATATCGGATTCCGGGTAGAAAAGGTAACTCCCTAAGCAGCATAAGACAGTAAAATCAGAATAAAGAATTGATGCACCGTGGGTAAAAACAAGTTAACAAAATTTGAAGAAATGAAAGCCTTCGAACATGTTGTTCAGGCTCCTTACGTGGCTATACAAAATGAAGATTTTCACCTGAAGGGGAAATGGCACACTGAATTCTTTTGCAATCAGAACCCCCTCATTTTAGAATTGGGTTGCGGAAAAGGGGAATATTCGGTTGAACTGGCTTCAAAATATCCTGATATAAACTTTCTGGGGGTCGATATAAAAGGGGCCCGCCTGTGGAAAGGTGCCAAAACAGCTTTGGAGAAAGGGTTAAGGAACGTCGGGTTTCTGCGCACCAATATTGAAATAATAAACCGGTTCTTTGCACCTGATGAAGTGAATGAAATTTGGCTTACCTTTCCAGACCCGCAGATGAAAAAAACCCGTAAACGATTAACTTCCACCTTCTTTCTGAACAAATACCGGCAGTTTCTCAGGAGAGATGGAATCATCCATCTGAAAACCGACAGCAGTTTTCAGTATTCCTACACACGGGAGCTGGCCCTTATAAATAAGTTTGAAATACTGGCCGATACCTCCAACCTTTACGAATCAAAACTATTAAATGAAAAACTGCAGATTAAAACCTTTTATGAAAACCAGTGGCTGCACAGAGGTATTACTATCAAATATATAGCATTCAGGTTAAACGAAAATTCTTTTCGTGAACCTACAGTTGAAATTGAAAAAGATGAATACCGAAGTTTTGGGCGGAGTGCAAGAGATTTTTAATCCCGGAGAAGGAAGTAGTTCAGAATCTGCACGTAGTGAAAAATTAATGAACAATAGCTTAATGAATAGTAAGAAGAAAAAATGACAACAAAAAGAAAATCGAAGAGTGCTGATAATAAATTGTCTACAGTAAAAACAGAATGCCTAAACATTGATAACATGTATGAAGCCCTGGAAAGGTAACATACAATGAGAAATAAGGACAGGATTCATGAGCGATTTCTTTTTAAAAGTATATGAAGTAGTAAAACAGATTCCTCCCGGCAGGGTTTCCTCCTACGGGGCAATTGCACGGTACCTTGGTACTACCGGTTCGGCACGGATGGTTGGATGGGCCATGAATGCCGCACACACCCACCATGAATACATCCCTGCCCACAGAGTGGTAAACCGCAATGGACTGCTCACAGGCAAGCATCATTTTGATACCCCCTCCGCAATGAAAGAGCTGCTGGAAAACGAAGGGCTCAAGATTAAAAACGATCAGATTATCCAATTCAGCAGATATTTTTGGGATCCGGCAGAGGAACTGAGTTGAAGGTATTCTGTTTGATAATTACGATGGTTACATGTTACAAAAAATACACACCTGTGTAATCGTTCCCCAATCCTATTAATTTACCTGGATTTTCCAAATCATTTTTACACCAGTAAAACCTGAGGTTTTACTTATTATCTGCCGCTCATCTATTTTTGGTACATCTTTTTCCATACCAATGTAAACACCAGGTATTTAATAACTGCCTTGAGATAACATTTGCAGATTATTACCGGAGAAAGAAAAAAAGTTATGATTGATCTCATTTCTGCCACTAAAGCCACATTATTCATTGTAGTCATGATTTTTTTTACTACAGGCTGTACAAGGGACACTCAGAAAATAGATTTACTTAATAATGATGCCCATAAAAGACAGGCGTTTAACCAGATACTCAACAATCCGGAACTTCAGAATGAATTTTTCATGGAACTCCTGGACAACAAGGAGGCTATGAACCGGATGATGCAGGACAGTGATTTAACGGGAAAGCTGTTTAACAGAGAAAACATGAATTATATGTGGGAGCAAAATCCGGGTATGGATACCACCGTAATCGACAATGTAACCACACGAATGCATACCGATACAGTTTTCATGAATGAGTTTCAACGCAGGATGGAAAGGGGAACACCTACAGGTACCTCACGGTAACAAACTTCATTTAACAGACAATTTTAAACACTTCAATATGTACACAAAATCGATCTGGCATGAATTCACAACGCCCCATGCTTATCCTGCCCTCAGCAGCGACATTGAAGCTGATGTGGCAATTATCGGGGGTGGAATCACCGGTATCACTACTGCGTTACTTCTTTCACAAAAGGGTTTCAGGACAATTGTAATTGAAAGCTTTAATGTAGGTGGCGGAACCACCAGCCACAGTACAGGAAACCTATATATTACAGTTGATAAAAACCTCGCCCAGTTTCATGGTAAATACGATGCAGAAGTAATCAGTAAAGTTGTACAGTCGCGCTCGGAAGCTATAAATCAGATAGAAAGCTGGACAAGACAATACAATCTGCAATGCGACTTCAAACGGGTGCCATGGATCTTGTATTCGGGTACTGAAGAGCACAACAGCAAAATAGAAAATGAATACAAATATGCACAGGATGCAAAAATTCCTGTCGCCTGGTCGGAAACTGCCAATATCCCGGCCACTTTTACTAAAGCAGTAGAAGTTAAAAACCAGGCTCAATTAAATCCCATGCGTTATGTTGGAGAGTTGGCAAATGTCAGCCGGTCAGACAATCTGATGATTTACGAACACACCACAGTACTCAAAGTGGAAGAAAAAAAAGATCATATCCGGCTCGAAACAACAGGGGGTGTCATAACTGCCCGCTATGCTGTTCATGCCACTCATACTCCTAAGGGAGTGAAGGTATATCATACACTGCTTGGTCCTTACCGGGAATACGGCATTGCCTGTCATGCAGGGGAAAGACCATTTCCTGAAGGAATTTTCTGGGGCTACCACGAGGATGAAAAAAAAATTTCCACACGCTTTTATGAACGTAACAATCAGCGTTATGTAATTGTAGTTGGCGAACCTCATAAAGTAGGGCAATCGGACGACAATGTAAAAGCTATTCGTAATCTGGAGGAATTTGCTGCCCGTCAGTTTGGGCTTAAAGAAGTTGCTTTTCGATGGGGCGGACAGCATTACCGCCCTGCCGATTTGCTTCCGTACATAGGTCGGGAAAGTAAATCGTCCAATGTATTTGTTGCCACAGGCTTCTCAACCGACGGACTGGTATACGGTACACTGGCAGGAATGATTATAGCAGATGAAATTGCCGGAGAAGCAAACGAATGGGCCGAATTATACAATGCTCATCGGTTCACACCGGTTAAATCAGCCAAACAATTCCTGAAAGAAAATATAAATGTTGCAGGGGAATTCCTGAAGGACCTCCCCGGCGTAAGAGACACCTCAGAATTTAATGATATTCAGCCTGGTACAGGTGCAATTGTAGAGAAAGACCAGAGTAAAATTGCGGCTTACCGGGATGAAGCAGGAAAGCTGATACTTGTTTCTGCTGTGTGCCCTCACATGAAATGTATTGTCAACTGGAACAATGCTGAAGAAACCTGGGATTGCCCATGCCACGGTACCCGCTTCAAACCTGATGGAACGGTGTTGGAAGGCCCTGCTTATCATCCGCTCCATAAGATTTCGATTGAAGGCAATAAAGTAAAAAAGGAAGACCATTAATGGATGCAACAGCTGCAATATTAATTGGAATTGGGGTGATCATTGGAAGTGTTATGGCTTTCGGAAAAGTGGCAAAAGAATTTTCTCAAACAAACACAGGTCAGTGGTGTCTGGATTTTCTATATATAAGATTTACCTCAAGAACATATAACAATCAGAAAAACACATCACTACTCTATTGCCAATGGATATTAATTGGATAAATCATGAATCCAGGCGTATTAGGTCTTATACGAGAAAGGCATTATAGCAACATGATATAAATTGCACAGCCAGGTGCTGCATTCCTGCATTTGTTTCAGTTCACCAGAACCGAGCCGTAAGCTTGTGCTTACAAAAGCACATTATTGGATTGCAGGATATCCGAATAAGCTTAATTAGGAATTGATTACCTGTTCAGGTATTGTTCGTCATAATATTTTTGGTAGCCACCCGAAGTAACACCTTCTATCCATTCGGTATTCTCAAGATACCAGTCGATGGTTTTTTCTATGCCTTCCTCAAACTGCAGGGAAGGTTCCCATCCCAATTCATTTTTAATTTTGGTGGCATCGATGGCATATCTTAAATCATGACCAGCCCTGTCCTTTACAAAAGTTATCAGCCGTTCCGACTCTCCTTCGGTTCTGCCTAGCTTTTTATCCATGACCCTGCAGATCACCCTGATTAAATCAATATTCTTCCATTCGTTGAAACCGCCGATGTTATAAGTACTTCCTTTCTTTCCTTTATGAAAAACTACATCAATTGCAGCAGCATGATCCTCCACCCATAGCCAGTCGCGTATGTTTTCACCCTTCCCGTATACCGGCAGCGGCCGGTTATTTTTTATATTATTGATGAATAAAGGTATCAGTTTTTCAGGGAATTGATACGACCCGTAGTTGTTGGAGCAGTTGGAAATAACTACAGGTAAACCAAAGGTGTCATGATAAGCCCGTACAAAATGGTCGGAGCTGGCTTTTGAAGCTGAGTAAGGGCTATGAGGATCATAGCGGGTCTCTTCATTAAACATACCCTCTTCCCCCAGCGAACCGTAAACTTCATCGGTCGATATATGATAGAAAAGTTTGTCTCCACCGCTCTTCCAGATTTGTCTGGCTGCATTCAGCAGGTTAACGGTTCCGATAACATTGGTAAAAACAAATTCCGTTGGGTTGGAAATTGAACGGTCAACATGAGATTCTGCAGCCAAATGAATTACGGCATCGAACTGCAATTCTTCGAATAACTTCATGATAAAACTGCTATCCACAATGTCACCTTTCACAAATTCATAGTTTTCCTTTTCTTCCACATCCTTCAGGTTTGCCAGGTTGCCAGCATAGGTTAGCTTATCCAGGTTCACAATCTTATAGCCGGGATAGCGGTTAACGAAAAGCCGGACTACATGTGACCCGATAAACCCGGCGCCACCGGTTATAAGGATCGTTTTCATTCTTCTTTCTTTTATATTCTTATTTATTTTATTTGTTATTCAATTGCCAGTTGCAGCAAAACATCGCCTAATTCATATTTCTTACCCGTTTTTCCCATTCCCAGGCTGAAACAAGTGTTTCCTGCAGATCCTTTTCTGCTTTCCAACCCAGTTCACTGTTAGCATAGGAAGTATCCGCCCAAATCTTTTCAATATCGCCTGCACGTCGTCCAACAATTTTATAATTTAGTATTTGACCTGTAGTTTTTTCAAAACCTTTTATCATTTCCAGTACCGATACTCCCTTACCGGTACCAAGATTGAATACCTCATAGCTTTTTTTATTTTTCCCTTGCAGTAATCGTTCAATAGCTACCACATGTGCTTTGGCCAGATCCACCACGTTTATATAGTCGCGAATTGCTGATCCGTCAGGAGTATTGTAATCATCTCCAAACACTTTCAGTTCATTTCGTATGCCTGCTGCTGTCTGAGTAATAAAAGGTACAAGGTTCTGAGGTATGCCCAGGGGGAGTTCACCAATCAAACCTGAAGGATGGGCTCCAATCGGATTGAAATACCTGAGTGCAATACCACATAGATGGGGGTTTGCAGCAATGGTATCACGCAAAATATCTTCATTTACCTTTTTGGTATTACCATAAGGAGACTCGGCATCCTTTCTGGGAGTTTCTTCCGTAACAGGGAGTCTTTCGGGCTGTCCGTAAACCGTGCAGGATGAAGAAAACACCATGTGAGGGATGTTGTAATCAATCTGACATTCCAATAAATTTATCATCGAAACCAGGTTGTTCCGATAATACAACAGTGGTTTTTCAACCGATTCACCAACAGCTTTTGAAGCAGCAAAATGAATAACAGCTTCGATGCCGGAGTATTTTTTGAAAAAATTGATTGTACTATTACGATCTGATAAATCAAATTTTTCAAAAACAGGCTTTCTTTTCGTAATTTTTTCAATGCTGTCAAGCACTTCTATGTTCGAATTGGACAGGTTATCAACTATCAGAACATCGTATCCAGTTTCCTGGAGTTCAACCACGGTATGTGATCCAATGTAACCAGTTCCTCCGGTTACCAATATTTTTTTGCTCATTGTATCTGAAATTTTGGTGTAAAAATATAAATTTATAGGCAGGTGAACCGTATATTTCAAACGAAGGTGTTTTTTTAATGAACTTCTGCATGACTTCCGCCAATGTTTTGTTAACTTTACAATACAAATTGATTAACATGAATTTGGGAAATTATATCCGTGCACTTTTACCGGAACATGACACAGTTGTCATACCGGGAATGGGAGCATTTGTTTCAACCTATAAACCTGCTCAGGTAGATGAGCAATCGGGAAAGATGCTTCCACCCTCCAAAGAAGTTTCTTTCGAACCAAAAATCAAGAACAACGATGGCCTGCTTGCAGGAAAGATTGCTGAAGATGAAGGGATACCTTTTACAGAAGCATACCGGGTACTGGAATCTGAGCGGGAAGAAATGCTTTATAAACTCGATAAAGGTGAGCAGGTAACACTTGAAAACATGGGTGAATTATCCTACAATCAGAAACAGGAAATTCAATTTACTTCGGCTGGCAGGAATTTTTTACTTCTTGATGCGTACGGTCTTGAACCAATTTCATTAAAAGATGAACCAGAGGATATTCCTGAAGAAGGGCCTCTGATGAAAAATAATATTGAAAAAAACGATAGTGAGGATCCATTTAAAGAGGAAGTACCTGTGGCTTATGAAGGAGCTTCATTAAAAGATACTGAAAACCCTCCAACGAAAAGAAGAAGAATTTGGTGGCTCCTGCTTTTCCTTATCCCTCTGCTTGCTGCTGTCATTTATATAATCACCAAAGATACAGCAGAACCTCCTTCTACTGTTGACATTACTGTTGAAGAACCCTCTTCTGCTGAAATCATCCCACCCACTGATACAGTTACTGAGGATACCACTCCTGTGCAGGAGGGGGAAACAGAAACTGCTTCAGTTGAAATTACAGATTCTACCGGATTTATATCGCCTGATACTTCCAAATATTACTTAATCAGGGGAAGTTTTGAAGAGTTTGAAAATGCACATAAATATTTTAACCGGCTAAAGAGTGAAGGTTATGAACCTTTTCACCTTGGAAAACATGGAAGTTTCTATCTAGTTGGCATTGATGTTTTTGATAACCCCATCGTTGCCTATGGCCAGCAATACAACTACCTCGACAAATACCCTGAATCAGGTGTATGGATTTTTATCCCCGGTCAAAATAATAATTTAACTCCCTAACAGGGAATGAAAAAAAAATTCATACCCCGTTTAAATTTTTATCCGGAAAAGATCAAATAATGAATTGGGATTATTCTAAAGGAATCATTAAAAAAATAATTCTTATATTGAACAATACCAGGTGGATTAATAAAAATGAATGGATATATAAAAGATCCTGAAAAGTACTATAAACAGCAATTTTACACATAAAAACTACAGAAAATATGTTGGATTTAGGATTTGTTAGTGCCATAGTGGCTGAAAAAAGCTTTGAAGAAGTTATCGAGTTTGCCTCACAAAATCAATTTAAATGCGTGGAAATAATGTGCTGGCCGGTAGGTAAAGCCGAACGCAGGTATGCCGGGGTTACTCATATCAACGTAGATGAAACCGGAGATGAGGATGTGACCCGCATAAAAAGAGTTTTGGACCAGAACAATGTATATATTTCGGGTCTTGGATATTATCCCAATCCGCTCGATCCTGATGAAACCCAGGCCGAAGCATCAATTGAACACATCAAAAAGGTAATTCGCACGGCTGCCAGGCTGGATATAGGAGTAGTCAACACTTTTATCGGCAGGAATCCGGTGAAAAGTGTAGAAGAGAACATGGAAAAATTTGCAGATGTGTGGCCTGCAATAATAAAAGTAGCCGAAGAAAACAACGTGAAAATCGGAATTGAAAACTGCCCCATGATATTCACCCGCGATGAGTGGCCAGGTGGAAAGAACCTTGCAACTACACCGGCAATCTGGAAAAAAATGTTTGAAAAAATTCCAAGCCCTGCTTTTGGTCTCAATTACGACCCGTCGCATCTGGTATGGATGCAGATGGACGAAGTAAAACCTATATATGATTTTAAAGAAAAACTCTTCCATATCCATCTGAAAGACGTGAAAGTTTACCGCGATAAGTTGAATGAAGTGGGTACGATGGCTTATCCGCTGGATTATCATTCTCCTAAGATACCAGGATTGGGTGATGTTGACTGGCGAAGTTTCTTTTCAGCCCTTACTTCAGTAAAATACCGCGGACCTGTGTGTATCGAGGTTGAAGATAAAGCATATGAAGGATCACAAAAAGATGTTGAAGCGGCAATTTTAACCAGCCGTAATTACCTAAAACAATTCCTGGCATAAGTAATTTTACCAGGAGTTAAATCCGCAAATCATTTCTTTTGGTTTGCGGATTTTTTTTCTTTGTTTATAACCTTCCGGTGGATACCCCAATGTTATAAGCAGACCTATTTTCCGGCTTTCCGGAATTTTCAGGAGTTCCTTTATTTTCTTCGCATTAAACCAGCCGATAATACAGGTACCCAATCCAAGTTCAGCAGCCTGCAGGCAAAAATGAGCAGCTGCAATTCCGATGTCATAATAAGGGTATTCCTGGTTTCTTATACTGCCCCCGATTTGAGCAATCAGCCTGGCTTTCTCAATCACAAGAACTGCAATTACAGGAGCTTCCAGTGCAAAACGGTTAAATGAAATAATACGGTTAAAGGTAGCACGGGCCACCTTGTCCTTCAATTCCGGGTCGTCGACTAAAATCAGTTTCCAGGGCTGCGAGTTGCATGCAGAAGGAGCCAGGAGGACCGCCTCAACCAGCTTCTCAATTTTCTCCGGCTCCACAGCTTTATATTGGTACCGTCGTACACTCTGCCTTTTTTTTATCAATGCTCTCAATGTCATAGGTCAACGGAATATCTTTCTGAATACTTCCTCAACACGTGAAACTTTTTCAAGTTGGATGCTGAAGCTGCGGGCATCAAACCCTTTGTTTAGCTTCGGAATAAATATCTTTTCGAATCCCAGCTTATCGGCCTCGGCAATTCGTTGCTCGATACGATTTACTCCTCGAATCTCACCCGTTAAACCCACTTCACCAGTGAAACAGACTTTATGATCAATTGCATTATCGATGTTGGACGACAGGATGGAACAGATGACTGCCAGGTCGGTAGCCGGGTCGTTGATACGCAGTCCACCAGCAATGTTCAGGAATACATCCTTGGCCAACAACTTGAATCCAGCCCTTTTTTCGAGCACTGCAAGTAACATATTCAGCCGTCTCAAATCAAACCCCGTGGAAGAACGCTGGGGTGTGCCATAAGCAGCAGAGCTTACCAGCGACTGTATCTCAATAAGAAATGGCCTTATTCCCTCGATGGTAGCTGCCACGGCTGTTCCGCTCACATCGTTACTCACTTTCGAAATGAGTTGTTCGGAAGGATTTAATATTTCCTGTAAACCATTGCCCCGCATTTCAAAAATACCTAACTCATTTGTCGATCCAAAGCGGTTTTTACTCGCCCGCAAAATACGGTACATGTAGTTGGTATCACCTTCAAACTGCAATACTGAATCTACAATATGTTCCAGGACTTTAGGTCCTGCCAGGCTGCCCTCTTTATTAATGTGTCCGATTAAGATTACAGCAATATGGTTCTGCTTGGCAAACTTCAAAACGGCTGAGGTGCATTCCCGCACCTGTGTTATTGAACCGGGGGACGATTCAACGGCGCCGGTTGCCAGAGTTTGTATGGAATCAATTATGAGCAGGTGCGGGTTTACCTGCCCAGCCTGGGCAATGACATGTTCCAGGGATGTCTCGCTCAAAAAAAGGCAATTACTGCCGTTTATACCCAGCCTTCCTGCACGCAATTTTATCTGCTGCAGGCTCTCTTCCCCCGAAACGTACAGGATTTTTTTTTCTTTCAGACCAAGAGCCATCTGCAATACCAGGGTCGATTTCCCAATTCCGGGCTCACCACCAAGTAACACTATGGAACCTGGCACAATGCCACCCCCCAGTACACGGTCGAATTCTGTAATTCCTACCTTTATGCGTTCCATCCTTTCAGTAGTGATTTCCTGGAGCGTCAGTGGTTGATTCCCGACATTTACCGACATCACGGCAGGACCGGATTTCTTTCTTTCAACAATCTCTTCAACAAACGTATTCCAGCCATTACATGAAAGACATTTGCCCATCCATTTAGGCGATTGGGCTCCGCATTCCTGGCAAACATATACTGTTTTTATCTGTGCCATTCATCAAGTTTTTTTATCCTGTTAATCAATTGCGATGTGGATATCCCTTCAACCAGTTTCAACCGTTCCACTTTGCCCCCGTGTTTCAACACAGTTTCATGCCCTGCAATTTCTTCAAGAGCATACTCCTCCCCTTTCACCAATACATCGGGAATAATTTGTTCTATAAGTTCAGCAGGTGTTTCCTCCTCAAAAATCACAACTGCATCTACAAAAGCAAAAGCAGCCAGAAGCACCGCACGCGCTCCTGCATCTAAAACAGGCCGCCCATTCCCTTTTAAAAGGCGTACCGACTCATCGGAATTCAGTCCAACAATCAGCCGCTTTCCAAACTTTGCCGACTGAAGAAGGGATTGCACATGTCCATGATGAATTATATCAAAACAACCATTTGTAAAAACTACCTCATCCCCATCAGCTTTCCATCTTCTTAATACCGGTTCAAATTCCCTGAACTCAAAAAAAATCTTTGATTGAATTTCACTTTCCATATTCCAGGTCCGTCTTTGATTTCAAAAGTACAAAAGACGAATGGTTTGAACTCATTATTGAAAAAAAATTTCTGATGTTATTTTCCTATGGGTTTTAAAAGAATTACTGGAAATCTTTCAAAAAAATGAGTTATAAAAATAATTTCTACTTTTGTCAGGTACGATACATTAGAAATTAAATGAATTATATCGATTTGATCCTGATTTTGATTCTGCTGTTTGCGGCGATTAACGGGTTCAGGAAAGGGTTGATTTCCGAGGTGGCATCTTTGGCAGCTCTGGTACTTGGAGTCTGGGGTGCCATAAAATTTTCCTATCTGACTACAGAATTTCTTACTGAAAGCCTGGGATTGGAAACTAATTATATAAATCTGATATCATTTATCCTTACTTTCATTGTGATTGTCATATTGGTTCATCTCGTTGGCAGTTCATTAAGCAAGCTGGTGGAGGTTGTCATGCTTGGATGGTTAAACCGGATTACAGGTCTGGTATTCGGATTTTTAAAAACAGCATTTATTCTTAGTATTTTATTGCTGATTTTTAACAAAATAGACAATGATATACATATTCTGTCGCAGCGGGATAAAGCTGAATCGCAGCTCTATGAACCCATCCGTAATTTTGCCCCCTCAGTCTTTCCTTTCATAAGTAATTGGGAGGGAGAAAAAGAACCGCAAAAGAAGCAAAATAAGATCATATAAACCGGATACTACGTGAAGCAAAAGACAAGCCCCCGGATTGTGCTGACTGAAAATGTTATCTGCAAAAACTGTAATACACAATTCAATGGTTATTTCTGCCCCGCATGTGGCCAGGGTGTAAGAGACCTTGATCGCCCTTTCGGCTTTATTATCATCAATTTTGCAGGCGATCTGTTTGCTTTTGATTCCCGCTTTTTTAAAACTGTCAAAGCCTTATTTTTGAAGCCCGGTTATCTGTCAGAACAATTCTTCAAAGGCAAAAGGGCACAATATGCCACTCCTACCCGACTGTATATCCTGTCAAGCTTCATTCTTTTTTTCCTGCTCCAGATATACAGCAATCGTATGCTGACCAATGTACTGGATGCACCTGTTATATACGAAAAAAAAGAGCTTGCCGATTCGGCTTCGGTTGCTTTTTCCGATCCTTTTCTGGCTGGAATTTCTTCAGTCCCTGATTCAGCGATTATAGGGATTACCGGAATAAGTTCATCCATAGAAGTAGTTTTTAACAAACGGAATATTAGAGAGGGACTAATGGAACTTTCTGATCAAATGGCAGAAGTACTCCAGAAGGAAGAGGATCCAAAGGAAAAAGCAAAATTGCAGGAACAAATCCGTTTAATGCGTTCACCCGAACAGGCAATTGCCAAAATCCTGAAGTATATGTCATGGGCTTTTTTCTTGCTGTTGCCCTTATTCGCACTGATACTTAAATTGTTTTACTTTCGCAGAAAATATTATTTTATCCGGCACCTTGTTTTCTCCATTTATCTGCACACCTTTATTTTCTTTATCTATATACTGCTTATATCCCTGCATTTTCTGTTTGAAAAAGTATCTGATTTAATCAATCTGACACTCCTCTTCACCGTCGTGTTATATTTTATACTTGCGCTCAAAAGGTTTTATGGACAGAGCATTTTTAAAGTTATACTAAAATTCACAGGAATTTCTTTGATTTACAACTTGTTGTTCTGGTTTATTGTGGGTGGGGTATTTCTCAGATCTTTAAACATTATTTGACTCGAAAAAACCTTTCCTGCAATTATTTGAACCCAGATGAATTCCTATGGGAATCATTCTTAGCCAGGAATTTTCCGTTTTTTTTACGTTAAATTCAACCTGGCCAATACAGCTTGTCGGAATATGTAATTTGCAAAAGCCTGAGTTTCCTTGACAATATAGATTCATTCAGTTAAAAGTTTTTAGGCTAAATACCCTCATGTCTTTTCATCGTTTCTATTTTTAATAACAGACCTGTGAATAACCGCGGCATTTTTTATCTTTGCGGCGCATTTCAGCCCTAAAGGAATAGGGTATAAAAAAATTGTTAACGATGAATTTTGTTGAAGATCTCACATGGAGAGGCATGCTGCACGACATCATGCCCGGCACGGAAGAACAACTTGGAAAGGAACAAACAGCAGCCTATCTGGGCATTGACCCTACAGCCGATTCACTTCATATAGGACACCTTGTAGGGGTTATGGTGCTGAAGCATTTCCAGCTGGCCGGTCACAAGCCAATTGCCCTTATAGGGGGTGCTACCGGGATGATTGGGGATCCATCGGGAAAATCGGAGGAACGGAACCTGCTCGATGAAGTAACCTTGCGTCATAACCAGGAGTGTATTAAAAAACAACTGGCCAGATTTCTTGACTTCGAAACAAATGCATCCAATGCTGCTGTACTGGTAAACAACTACGACTGGATGAAGGAAATATCCTTTTTGGATTTCATCCGTGATGTTGGTAAACACATCACTGTAAATTATATGATGGCAAAGGATTCAGTAAAGAAACGGCTCGGAGCCGAATCAAAAGAGGGCATGTCCTTCACTGAATTCACTTATCAGTTGGTACAGGGTTTTGATTTTCTGTGGCTATACCAGCATATGAACTGCAAACTGCAGATGGGTGGTTCCGACCAGTGGGGCAACATTACAACCGGTACCGAGCTTATACGCCGTAAAGCAGGAGGCGAGGCTTTTGCCCTTACAGTGCCGCTTATTACCAAAGCAGATGGCTCAAAATTTGGAAAAACAGAGCAAGGGAACATCTGGTTGGATCCGGACCGTACTTCACCTTATCAGTTTTATCAGTTCTGGCTCAATACATCGGATATCGATGCAGAAAAGTACATCAAAATTTTCACCCCGCTGAGCAGAGAAACTGTAGTTGATCTGGTTACTGAACATCAAAAAGCACCGAATGAACGGCTGCTTCAGAAACGGTTGGCAGAAGAGGTAACTGTTATGGTGCATTCAAAAGAAGATTATGAGATGGCTGTTGAAGCCTCACAAATTCTTTTCGGGAAAAGCACTGCCAACCATCTTAAAAAACTCGATGAACGGACTTTTCTATCGGTGTTTGAAGGGGTTCCACAGTATTTTATAGCAAAGTCAGAGCTCGAAACTGGTGTCAATGTGGTGGATTTGCTGACAGAAAAAACAACTGTATTTCCTACCAAAGCGGAACTTCGCAGGACAATCAGGGGGAATGGCCTGGCAATCAATAAGGTGAAGGTTCCTGATGAAAATTTAATAGTAGATGCCGTATACCTGATTGGTAAAAAATATATTCTTATCCAAAAAGGAAAAAAGAATTACTCACTTATTATAGCCCAATAAATAAACAAATTAAACATACTAAAAGCCTTTAAGAATCGTTGCTTAATAGCTATCAAATGGAACCATTTTTTTATGAATAATTTTTTTGACAATCAAAGAATTTTTGAAGTAATCTGGAAGCGTAAATTTCATTTTATAATTATTGGCACAGTGGCTGTACTTTTAGCCGCTGTCTTTTCCGGACCGGCATTTTTAAGACCAAAGTATAAATCGACTGCCCGCATTTATCCTACAAACTTAGGCGAGATGAGTGAAGAATCAAAGACGGAACAGATGCTGGAGATATTAAGTTCGAATACAATTAAATTTAAGATGTTTAATGCCTTTGGGGGTAAGGATATTTTTAAAGTAGACAAGGAGGACCCGCGTTACCTCACATATATGTTTGCTATTTATGATAAACATATCAAAATTTCTAAAACCCCTCATGAAACGGTTGAAATAAGGGCATTGTCCTATGATCCGCAAGTAGCAAGTGATATGTGTGACTCCATTATCCATTTCTACAATAAGCGAGTTGGTAATATGTACAGGGCAAAGAACTGGGAGTTGGTATTAATTTCACAAGGCCAGCTACAGAAAAAACAAATGGAAGCCGACGCCCTGATTGAACGGTTAAGCCAACTTCGCACTGAAACTGGAATTGTTGATGTTGTAAGTCAGGCACCTGAAGTTACCCGGGGTTATGTAAAAGCGTTAGTTGAAGGTAGTCGAAATTCTGAAAACATTAACCGGGTTAAAGATATTTTTCATAATACACTTCAGAAAGGAGCGGAAATGCGGTCACTTGAAGTAAGCTTTGATCATGTTCTCCAGGAAATAGAACGCATCAAAGCAATTTATGAATTGAACCTTAATGAATACGAGAAAGATATTACATACAGTCATATTGTTGAGTTCCCATTTGCTGCAGACGATAAAACATATCCGGTACGCTGGATAATAGTATTTTTTTCCGCACTATCGGCTGTATTTTTAGCCTTATTGGCCTTTCTTGTATTAGATTACAAAAAAGAAATATAGATTTAATTTGTTTCAGAAGGCAACAATAAAGATTTATCTCTTTTATTTTATTTCAATAAGCTTTGTTTTATTGAATTTATATTTCATGATAAAAAGAGATTCAATGGCAATGAATATATTGCCCTTTGTTCTCGTAATAGGTCTTACAGCAGTTTTCTCATTCGACAAACTGATTTATCTTGTCGTATTTTTTGCGCCATTGTCAATTGAACTTAACAGAATTATGCCTGGCTATGGATTTAATATGTATCTGCCTACTGAACCTGTACTGTTTGGCATACTCATTTTATTCTTATTGAAAGTATTATTTGAACGGCAGTTTGACAGGAAGATACTTCTGCATCCTGTATCTATGGCTATCTATATCAATATTCTCTGGATTTTCCTCACCAGCGTTACCAGCTCGATGCCAGTCGTTTCATTCAAATTTCTTCTGGTACGTTTGTGGTTTCTGGTAGCTTTTTATTTTTTAATGGCTAAAATCTTTTCAGATAATCAAAAATTTGAAAAATATGTATGGCTTTATCTTACAGGATTCCTGATAGTAATAGGGTATACATTACAAAGACATTGGGGATATGGATTTTTGAACAAGCATGCTGCCCATTTTGTAATGAACCCATTCTACAACGATCATACATCATACGGTGCAGCTATTGCCATGTACCTGCCGTTCACTGCATGGTTTGCCATTGGCCGCACTTATTCGATTAAAACCAGAACTATTGCCGCAGGCCTGTTCAGCATATTATTTTTAGCTTTTGTTTTATCATACAGCCGTGCTGCCTGGTTAAGTATGTTGGCAGGATTAATTGTTTTGGCTGTCATCAAATTAAGAATACGATTTAAAACCATAATCATTTCCACAGTGATAGTGTTAGGTTTTATTTTTACATTTCAAACCCATATAGTCATGTATCTGGAGCGTAATACAGATGAATCCTCTTCCAACCTTACAGAACATTTTTCCTCAATGACCAATATATCCTCTGATGCATCGAACCTTGAACGAATTAACAGATGGAACAGTGCAATACGTATGTACAAGGAAAGACCGTTATTTGGTTACGGCCCGGGCACATATATGTTTCAATATGCTAAATATCAGCTCAAAAAAGATCGAACCATCATAAGTACTAATGCCGGGGATGGAGGTAATGCTCACAGCGAATACCTGGGGCCGCTTTCTGAATCCGGAATTGGAGGTTTGTTAACATTTCTAATCATTATTATTACGGTAGTTTATACTGCCATAAAGACATGGACGCGTTTAACCGATTACCGTCTCAGGGGCATTGTTCTGGTTGCTCTTATAGGATTGGTTACCTACTATGTTCATGGCTTTCTAAATAATTTTCTTGATACCGATAAGCTCTCCGTGCCTTTCTGGGGTTTTACTGCCATGATTGTTGCAATTGATATCCATTCGCGGAGAACCATTGAAAAATCAACAAAAAATCCACTCTGAAAAATTCAAAGCGGATTTTAAGCTTGTATTTAAATTAAAAAAAATCTTATTGCTTTACACGCTCACTGTATGAACGGTCGCGGGTATCAATTTTTAATACTTCTCCCTCGCCTATAAACATAGGAACCATTATTTCGGCTCCTGTTTCAAGGGTGGCAGGTTTCAAAGCTGTTGAACTGGCAGTATTCCCCTTTTCCCCTTCAATAGTTTGTGTTACCTGAAGTTCAACAAACGGAGGCATTTCTACAGTCAATGGGGTTTCTGTATCAGCATGAAAATTTATTTCAACCAGTTGACCTTCTTTCATTAAATCATTGTTTTCTATCATTGACTCAGGTATGGAAATCTGCTCAAATGTTTCAGTATTCATAAAATTAAACCCCATATCGTCCTTATAAAGGTACTGGTACTGACGTCGTTCAACTCTCACCTCATCAACCTTAACTCCTGAGTTAAACGTGTTTTCAATTACTCTGCCAGTTTTAACATTCTTTAGCTTTGTACGAACAAATGCCGGTCCTTTACCTGGTTTTACATGCAGAAAGTGCACAATTGTATAAATATCATCCTTGTATAAAAGACACATTCCGTTTCTAAAATCTGCTGTTGTAGCCATGAATTTTTTGTTTTATCATTTTAACGGTGCAAAAATAAATAAATCCGTTAAAGATCAATAAAATCCTCCATTAATAGAAATAAAAGCGTTTTCACCGGAAGGCCTGTTCTTTGCCATCAACTTCATAACTCTGCATTTCGGCCCGCAATGCACCCACCCTCATATCGAATTCCAGCAGGATTGGAAGTTTTGACTTTTTTGAAATAAAAAATCTCAACCCGTCAGAACGTTTCAGTACCTTTCCTTTATCTACACTGGGAGCAAGAATGTAACATTCAACCTTACCGTTGCCTGTATCTATTGTCTGGTCGCCCATATATCTAACAGTCACATCCGATATTTCATCGGCATGAAAAGTTGGCATAGTTACCTCCAGACCCTGTTGCATACCGTCGTCCAGATAATGATTTATAAAATAAAAGAAGACAGAGACTATATCCACCAAATTATTGGGTACACTCCTCCAGCCAGATTTCTGACTCTTTATAGAATCAATGTCATGATAATATAGTGTTTCGTTGTACCAGCTGTATTTTCCTTCCTTTATATTACGGATCGATTTAAGCGGAAGCCGAGTATGATAATCGACAACTGTTTCATAAACATCATTTACACCAAACAACTTGTCGGTAAGCCCGGTCGTACGTCCCACCAAATAATAGTGCTTTGCCTTTTGATTATTGAAAATGGTATCGGTAATTATAAGCTGAGCTTCACCCCCTTTTATAAATCCAAACTTCAGATTAAAATTTATTTTTTCTTTTCTGGCTTCGGAAATAAGTGATACCGATATGATCAACAAGGATGTTATTAATAATTTCTTCATTTATTGCTTTTTTTCCCTGGAATTGTTGCAACAAAATCCTTCAGATAAAAAGGTTCAAAATATGCAACATCTTCCCAGCAGTTGTTACTGAATTTTTCTTCAGCATACTTAATCATAAACCGTGCCGAAGCTTTCTCAGGTCCAATAAATAATGCATTGGGATGCGTAATTGCCTTTCTGCATTTTTCAGCACCGTTCCCAAAAAATAAGACCCGGTGATTTGAAAGAAGAGACGAAAATGAATTTTCAGTGATTATTTTTGCTGACACAGGTTTGATTGTTCTGCCCGCAGCATTGTATACTGCAGTATACACTTCCATCCGACGGGCATCAATCATAGGACAGAACATTACAGAATCATCCTTTTTGCCCAGATATTGCTCCTGATTATCTGCCGTATGTTTTCCCATTGCATCAATTGTGCCAACAGCCAGTAGCGGAATATCAAGAAAATAACAAAAACCCTTGGCAACTGAGACACCAATACGTAAACCTGTATAGGAACCAGGTCCTTTGCTTACCGCAACTGCATCCAGCTCTTGGGGTGTAAAACCACATTCATTAAAAATCTCTTCAATAAATACTGTTAACATTTGTGAGTGATTTAACCCTTTGGAGCTTTCTCTTTCAAAAAGTACCTTCCCGTCACTGGCAATATTTACTGCACAAACTTCGGTTGCTGTTTCAATATTTAATATTACGGCCATCTTCTTTCTTTTATAAGGAGCAAAAATACATATTCGTTTTATACCTCAGATTTTAAAAACATCTCAAGGAATAATTTACGGTCTATATATTACAGATTATCTTCCCCAAATATCCTGAAAAAATAATTTCTTATACTTGCAATAAACTGCCGGATTAAACATCTGGTTAAGCTAAAAAATCAACTACCTATTTGTAACGTAACTACAAATAAAAGCAATAATAAAAAAATGAATTCACCCCAAAACCGACTTTTCAAAAACATGAAAAAATTGGTAATTAAAAATGTAACCGGTACAGCAGCAATCAGTAACATTTCTTGAGAAATTGCAGGGATAATAATTATTCCAGCAACATTGCACAGAAAAATCATAAAAAAAACTATGAAGAACTTACGGATACTTACTTTCTTAGTGTCATAATCCCTGATGATCTTTATGCTTCCCAGAAAAATTAAAAACAAAAGAAATCCTGTATAAACCTGCAACCCTAAGTTATTGGAAAAAAAGTCATTGGGGGTATAAAAGTTAGAATAACTATTCTTCAGGAGTTGGGGTATACTATCAGTATAAAAAGCATAGCTTACGCTAAAAATCAATGGAAGCATGAAGCCTGTCAGCAAAATTGCAAACTCCCTCCATTTAGTTTCGCGTGAAAGCGTTGCAGTTCCAATAACAACAGCTGGCAGCAATACTACAAGGCCAAGATAAAATAATAAAGAAATTCCAAGAAAAAATCCGGTATCAAAAACTGCAGAATGAGGTTTTGCTTGATCATAAACACTTAAAAGCCGGTATAATGCAAAAAGAAAAAAAACAGCTCCAAAATAAACAGGATGAAGTGCATGAATTCCGGTAACTCCCCCCGCCAATATAACAAACAAAGAGGCAGGAAGCATTGTGCGTATTCTGACTAAATTATATTTTGTATTGATTTGAAGTATAATAAAAGCAATTACCAGAAACAGGATTAAGGCGATAATATTTTGAAGAAATACTGAATCATCAAGCAGATTCTGTACCGGTGAATAAAGTAGATTGTCCGTTTCTCCCTCATAAAACGGATATGGCTGAGGATATAATAGGTTCTTCAACCAAAAGAGCACGCCAAGCAAAGGGAAAAGAATAAAATTAAAAGTATGGTTTGATTTGAATTTATTTAGCAGCATATCTATAGATCGAAGCCAATATCTTTCCGGTTATATTTATTGTCGAACTGGATATTCTCAGCATTTCTGTACGAAATTTGCAGAGCATCCTCTATGGTCTTCCCTAAAGAGCTTACAGCCAAAACTCTTCCTCCATCAGAAATTACATTATTATCTTGAAGTTTTGTACCTGCATGAAATACAATGCTGGATTTTACATTATTAATACCAGTAATCATCTTACCCTTTTCATATTTGCCGGGATAACCGCCTGAAACCAGCATAACGGTGGCAGCGGCCATTTCATCAACTTCAAGTACTTCACTGTCCAGTGTGCCTTTTACTGCTCCAATAAGTAAATCTGTAAGGTCAGATTTCAGACGCAATAAAATAGCTTCTGTCTCCGGATCACCTAATCTAACATTGTATTCGATAACATAAGGATTTCCATTTACGTTTATCAAACCAAAAAAAATAAACCCCTGGTATTCAATTGTGTCTTTCAACAACCCATTAATGGTAGGTTTGATAATCTGTGATTCCACCTTATCCATGAACTCCATACCAGCAAACGGCACGGGTGACACTGCTCCCATTCCTCCGGTGTTTAAACCTGTATCACCTTCACCTATTCGCTTATAATCCTTTGCTTCGGGGAGAATTTTATAGTTTTTACCATCGGTTATTACGAACACTGAAAGCTCAAGGCCTTCTAAAAATTCCTCCAGAACCACTTTACTGCTTGCAGTTCCAAATTTTCCAGACAGCATTTCTGTCAGTGCGGTTTCAGCCTCATTTTGTTTCTCAATAATTAAGACCCCTTTCCCGGCTGCAAGTCCATCGGCTTTTAAAACATATGGAGGCCGCATGTCATTTAAAAAAGAAATACCTTCCTTCAGATTTTCCTTTGTAACTGTAAAATAACTGGCTGTTGGAATATTGTGCCGAACCATAAATTGTTTTGCAAAATCTTTACTCCCTTCAAGTTGAGCTCCTGCCTTTTTAGGACCGGCAACTAAAACATGCTGAAGCTCAGGTTCAGCTGAAAAAAAATCGTGAATCCCTTGCACAAGAGGGACCTCAGGGCCAACTACTACTAATTGGATCTGATTTTTTAAAACTGCGTTTTTAATATTATCAAAATCTGTTACTTCAATATCAAGATTGGTTCCTAGCATCAATGTACCTGCATTTCCAGGTGCAAAAAAAAGCTTATCTGTTTTTTTACTTTGACTAATTTTCCAGCCCAGGGCATGTTCTCTGCCACCAGAACCAATAACAAGAATATTCATTCCTAAAGAGAATTATAAGTTTCAAAATGTCGCTGTAATGCTTCGCCTATTTTTTTAGACATCTCAGCATCATCAAAATTACGTGCAGCCCGCTCCATACTTTGCAGATAAAAAAGGTTTCTTTGAATATCTTCGTTTACACTTTGAGTATGTAAAAATTTTGGCTTTAAAGAAAGAAAATAACCAAGCTCATCATTAAATACATCCAGAGCTTCATTAAAAATAAGTTTCCCTTTTTCGGGTGACCCTGCTGCATAATAATTTTTAGCCAGTTCAAGTGAAAAGAATTCAAAAGGAATAGTTGGATAGGGAATTAATTCAAAAGCCCTGTCAATGACAGCAATTGCCGAATCCTGCTTTCCTTCTTCCACCAAACCTGTTGCCAAACGGTTGAAACTATTGCGGATGTTTGTTATCATACGCATGTTGTTTTCATCAATATAAACTTTGGGATCATTCATATTTCCATAGCGAAACTTGTTCATCAAATTGTCATACATTATATCAGTTGCCACTGTCCCAAATGCTAATCTGTCATCTGATGTTTCTCCACGTAAAGGAACAAACCGGTATCCAAAACCTTCAACCTGGAAATACTCCTGTAAGTTCATGTATTTACCCCTCCCTACTGTAATTGCCCAATAAATTGGTCGTTCCCAATTATTTGTGGCCAGTAAATCAAGAATCATCATTTCATCTTTTGTAAGGTAACTCCGATCTGACAGATCTATTGTAATTGTATCCAGTATTTTGTCATAATCCTGCTCCCTTACGACCTTATTACGAATAACAGCATCCTTATCCACTTTAAAATGGATTATCTTTTTAGGAAGGTATGCTGCATTTCCGGCCTGCTGCAATTTAGTAGCTGGATTATCATCAGCAATAAAATCAACGCTTTCCTTTAACCCAATCCAATCACGGGTAATACGCGGGTTGTCCATAAGGTAAACAATATCACGGTTTCCCTGCCGGTACTTTTCTTCAGTCATTGAAAATGGCAGTGGGTCTGATTCATAGGCTTTACGTTTCATTTGATTTATATACCAATCTGTTTGAAGGTAACTCAGATTGCATACCCTTACATCGGTGCGCACACCTTCCACTTCCTGATTATACCATAACGGAAATGTGTCGTTGTCGCCATTCGTAAAAATAATTCCATTCGGTTTGCAGGTTTTTAGGTAATTGGCTCCTAAATCCCGAGCTGTATAACGACCTGACCGATCATGATCGTCCCAGTTTTCAGCAGCCATTATTCCCGGCACAAGAATTAATGCAGCAGTTCCTGCCACACCGGCTGCAATTGTTTCTTTCATGTATTTCTTCAGGCCTTCAATGATTCCCAAAACACCCAGACCAATCCAAATAGCAAAAGCATAAAAAGAGCCTGCATATGCATAATCCCGTTCTCGGGGCTGCATCGGATTCTGGTTCAGATAAATAACAATGGCAAGCCCTGTCATAAAAAACAACAGGAATACCACCCAAAAATCCTTTTTCCCTTCCTTCCCTTTGTTGTACTGAAAAAAGAGTCCAATCAGGCCAAGGATGAGAGGTAAAAAATAATAGGTATTTCTGGCCTTATTATTCGCGAAACGTTCAGGCAAATTCTGCTGATCACCCAAACGCATATTATCAATGAAATTAATACCACTTAACCAGTTTCCATATAAAACTCCACCATGCCCCTGGATATCATTTTGGCGTCCCACAAAATTCCACATAAAATAGCGAAAATACATATGTCCAACCTGGTATCTGACAAAAAACCGAAGATTTTCACTAAATGTTGGTTTTACTATTGTAACGGTTTGTCCGCTTTCATTCCGGTGTTGTATCCTCCTGCCCCTTATATTCCCCCACTCCTGATAGGCTTGCCCATGTGCAGGATCCATACTGCTCCACATCCGCGGAAAAATTGTCGTAAATTTATCGTCGTAATTTGGAACCACACGTCTGTCGGTTACAACATATCTTCCATCAATTTGAGAGTAAACAGGTTTTCCTTCCAGATAGCGATTCTGGGGATCAAGTGGTGAGTTGTAATTTTGTCCATAAAATAAGGGCCGGTTACCGTATTGTTCCCTGTTAAGATAACTCAATAAGGAGAAAAAATCTTTCGGACTGTTTTGATCCATCGGAGGTTCTGCAGCAGAACGAATTACAATAAGTGCAAAAGATGAATAACCAATAAGTATTACTGTCACACCAACAATTACAGTATTCCACAGTACCATCTTCTTTCTTGTTGTATAGCGGATACCATAAACAATAGCTGCAATCAGAAGGGAAATAAAAATTAAAGCACCAGTTTTAAATGGCAATCCAAAAGTATTTGTAAATAAAAGTTCAAACCAGGAAGCAATTGTTACAACACCAGGAATAATTCCCCACATAATTACACCAAGAATTATAATTGATACTATGAACGCATAAATAAATCCTTTGCGGGTAGTCTTATACTTTCTGAAATAATATACAAAAACGATTGCAGGAATTGCAAGCAAGTTAAGCAAATGCACCCCAATTGAGAGACCCATAAGATAAGCAATAAATATCAACCATCGGTTGGCAAATGGCTTATCAGCCACATTTTCCCATTTTAAAATAGCCCAAAAAACTATGGCTGTTAACATGGATGAAAATGCATAAACTTCTCCTTCTACGGCAGAAAACCAGAAAGTATCGGAAAATGTATAGGCTAGAGCCCCAATGACACCGGCAGCCATTATGGAATATATATTACCAGTTGTAACAGTTTCTTGCCTTACAACCAATTTTTTTGCCAAATGGGTAATGCTCCAGAATATAAATAGAATAGTGAAAGCACTTGCCAGAGCAGACATCATATTGACCAATACTGCGGCACTTCCAGGACCACCAAATAAGGTAAAAAACCGTCCAAAAATCATAAAAACAGGAGCCCCCGGAGGATGTCCGATTTCAAGCTTATAGGATGTGGTGATGAATTCTCCACAGTCCCAGAAACTTGTTGTTGGTTCAATGGTTAATAAATAAACTACCGCTGATATAAAAAAAACAATCCACCCGGTGAGCCTGTTGGCAAAAGAATATTCTTTCATTTGAATTTGTTTTCTAACCTAAATAATTATTGCAGAAAAATTTTAATTGCGAAGATAATTGTTTTGCAGTAATCAGAAAGAACAGAGTGGCATTTTAGGAGCTTTTATTCACACTTCAATCTTTAAGCATGATTCCAGAAACCATTCTTCCTGTTTCAATGCCTTCACGGCGCGCAGAATAAAATATTTCTTCTTCTGTAAAAGTACATCGACCTGCAATTTCAATATTATTAAGCAGGATACCACAATTTAATAAGATTTGTTTGTTTGCTTCCCACAGGTCAAAATGAAATTTACCTGTTTCTTGTCTTTTAAGAATAGTACCTGCATACGGAATATTTTTAAATACTGCATCTACTACTTCATCACCAATTTCATAATGTTGAGGACCAATAGAGGGTCCTATAACTGCCCTTATATTTTTAGGCACACTCAAGTACTTCCTTCTCATTATTTCAACTACCTCTTTTACAATTAATCCTACAGTTCCCCGCCAACCGGCATGTACGGCAGCAATGGAATTCTTTATTGGATCAAATAACAGAACAGGAACGCAATCAGCAGTTTGTATGCACAGGCAAATTCCAGGTTTATCTGTAACAAGCCCATCTGTATCAAAAAGTTCTTCATTCGGAATATCTGTAAGATCAGCCACACAGTTGGTATGGGTTTGTCTTGGAAATACCAGCTGATCTACACCGATACCTATTACTTTTGCAAGTTGTTCCCGGTTATCTTTGGCTTTCCGTTCAGGTTTTCCTGTAAATCGTGGTCGTAATTGTCCCTCAATGGTATGTCGACTGGTGGTAAATGCTCTAACCGACGAAAAACCATCAAATGATTTATAATTGATTAACTTCTCATTCATTTTTAATAATCTTACTCAGTTTATCCATGTCCAGCAATTTTATTGTTTTCCTTTCTACCGCAATCACTTTTTCATTTTGCATTTCACTAATTACCCGGGCAAGTGAAGGACGTGTTACTCCAAATAATTCAGCCAGTTGCTGTTGGGTAGATTTCAATTCAATGGAGTGTAATTTTGAATCCGCCTGTTGCAACAGATAATATGCCATCTTCCCTTTTATGGTTTTGAAACTTAAAAAATGAAGCTTCCGGGAAAGAAATTGGCTGCGGGAGGAGATGCTATGAAGGTAATTTTTGAGAATCTGTTTATTCTTTTGAAGTAAATTTAAAAATTCACCTACCGGAATCGATACCATTTTTACTTCATCTATTGCAGTAACTGTAACAGGATATGTATTTTCTTTTCCAAATAAAAAGGCAGTGGTCAGTGGGCGAGGTGCTTCAACATCTTCAATTTTAATTGTTTTCCCTGAATAATCAATCATTTCCCCTTTTACTGTTCCAGAAAGGAGAATGTAAAGGTTTTTTACCGGTTCTCCAGCCAAAGCAACTATCTCATTTCTTCTATATATTCGGACATGGTAATGAATCTGAGAAAGAAGTGTTCGAATTTCATTTTCAGGTATTCCCTTAAACAATGGGCAATCTTCAAGTAATTTAGAATTCATCATTTTGTAACAATTGATACACTTTAGCAAACGGGGATTTTCTTTATTTGTTTTAATTAACAATAAAGAGATGATAAGAGAAATCGTAAAAATTGATGAAGAGTTGTGCGATGGTTGTGGAGAATGTATCCCAAATTGTCACGAAGGCGCATTACAGATTATTGATGGAAAAGCAAGGTTAATCAGTGAGTTGATGTGCGATGGACTGGGCGCCTGCCTTGGACATTGCCCTCAAAATGCCATTACCATAGAAAAGCGCGAAGCAGAGGAATACGATGAAGTAACAGTGATCCGGCAAATGATTAAAAGCGGAAAGGATACAGTTTTTGCACATCTGAAGCATCTTCAGGACCATAATGAAATGAATTATCTTAACCAGGCCCTTAATTATTTAAAAGCCAATAATGATAACCTCCCGTTTTCATTAAACCAGGTACATGAATTGCTAAATGGTAAAAATGAAAACAAAAAAAATCTTCAACATGCCCCAGGTGGATGTCCGGGTTCTACAACAGCTACTTTTAATGCATCCGGATTAAAAATTAATCCGCATACCAATGAAGCTCCATCTGCTTTGACCCAATGGCCCATCCAGCTCCATCTTATTAATCCGGCAGCCAGTTATTTCCAGGGAGCAGATTTACTGATTGCAGCCGATTGTGCTGCGTTTGCACATGGAAATTTTCATCAAAAATTCCTGACAGGAAAAAAATTAGTAATTGCATGTCCAAAACTCGACCAGGGAAAAGATATTTACATTCAAAAAATAACCCGGCTGATTAATGAGGCTAAAGTTCATTCAATTACTATAATTATTATGGAAGTACCGTGTTGCGGTGGACTTGTTGGGATGGTAAAAACTGCCTTGGAAAATGCTGAAGAAGATATTTCTGTAAAAGTTGCTGTTATTAGCATACAGGGCGATATTATCATTGAACAGTATATATAGAAATTATAATGAATTAAGGTTTCACATTAAAAAATTCCTTTCTGGTAACCTAAATGAAAATTTTAGTGCTTTGCATTCTAACTTCATACCTGTTTAATATTGTTTTAATTCATAAGCATTTTTTTGAAGGTTTTGCATAGCCTGAATTTCACTGAAACGCTATGGTTTTGTAAGGATATCAGAAAAGGAAAATCTTATAAATCGGAGGTGTTAAATACCTGGTAGGCTTTTAAATGACAGAAAAATGATGATGTAGAACTCATAAAACCTCCTATAAGTAACTGCAGGCGCAACCGGTTGAAATTCAAAACCAACCTTAGAATTAAAATACAATTTAGAAAGTATTCCAGTTTCCTGTCAATTATTAAATTTTTTAAATCCCTCTGTCATTCAAAGAATACATTGGAGAAAAGGATTTACAACACTATTAATCAATAATTTTCATTTACAAAACGATTCAGGAATTGGCTATATAATAATATTGTAGGTGTTCAACATCGCAATCAATATTTCCAGGAATATTGGAATAAATCATATTTATTCTAATAGTTTCAATTTAGTTTTCTATAAATTCTAAAGATAAGTGAATACTTTACTGAGTATAAAAAAATTAAAAGAACAGCCAATAGGAATCATGGACTAGATGGTTAATTCTAAGAATTTTCTGATAAAATTCTTAGAATTACAGTATGGCATAAAGAATATTTTCATTTCACGATTACCTACCATTGGAAAAGTACTTCATAAATTACTCTTATCTAGTATTTTAACTAATATTCGAATTATATTCAGAGCATTACTTACATCAAAATATTCTTTTGAAATAAATAATAATTTTTCTAGGAATTTTTAAGTACCTTGTATACAAAATTATAACAATCCAAGTTAATTTTCATTAAAAAATTTTAAACTTTTAATCTCCCAGATTTGTTGACCTTTTGTCAGATAATTGAAAAAAATTTTTAGTGAGAGTCATTTTAATGTAAGTGACAGAGGGGATACCTTGTTCAAATTTATAAAATATCAAAAAGAAACATTTTAAATTCCTAGTCCTATACAAAATAGTTTTTAGTATTTTGTATAAAATTATTCTACGAATGTTCCAATTAATTTTTTAGAAAAAAACACACAACACAAAATCATAAAAAATTATAGTTCTGTTAAAGATTTTGGTTCTCTGTCCAAAATCATTGATTACATCTAACCATTACAATTTAATACAAAACAAATGACAAGGAAAAGATTTAAGGAATCTGAAATTAAAAAAATCCTTCAGGATTATGAAGATGGGACTCCTATACAAAAAATTGTGTTGGAATACGGAATAAGCCAGGCAACATTTTATAACTGGAAGGCAAAATATCGAAACCAGTTGCTCTATGACATCCAAAACATTAATAAATTAAAGGAAGACAATGAAAGACTAAAAAGAATGTTTGCCGACTTAAGCCTGGAGAATCTTTCCTTAAAGGCACAATTAAAGAAATTAGAAAAATATTAAATCATTTAAATTTTTTTGTACTTTTATACAAAAACCACTTCAATGAACTTAAAACAACCCAACTACAACTGGTATGCAATCTATACCAAAACAAATGCAGAAAAAAAGATATACAATAACCTTCTGAATGATAATCTTGATTGTTATCTGCCGCTTACAAAGAAGTTAAGGCAATGGAGTGACAGAAAAAAATGGATTGAAGAACCATTCTTCAGGAATTACATATTTGTTAAAGTAAGCCATAAAGAGTTTTTTGATGTTCTGAATTTACCGGGTGTAGTCAGTTATGTTTCCTTCGGAGACAAACCACAGCAAATCCCTTCAGAACAAATATATAATATCAAGAAATTAATAGAACAACAGGAACGTGAAGTAGTTCTTTCACGTGAAAACATAGAAAAAGGTCAAAATGCGGAAGTGATGTTAGGCCCTTTTAAGGGGATGAGAGGTGAGGTTGTTAAAATATGCGGGAACTATCGTATTGTAATCAGAATAGAGGCATTGGGTTGTTCGATATTTGCAAATATCTCCAAGGATGAGATAAATATTGTACACGCTAAAAGCTTACTTCACCAGTCCTGAGACAATAATCCAATGTTTAAAACCTTTCTTTTATACTGTGAATTTTTAGTCAGATGAAATTCATAAATTAAAATGAACATTTTCGATTTTTAATTTTTATCTGTATACAGACTAGTTAGTTATCTATTCACCAAACATGTGCATTTTTCAATAGTAAAAATTTAGATTATGAAAGTAGTAATACTTGCAGGCGGTCTGGGTTCAAGGCTTTCAGAAGAAACAGGATTAAAACCTAAACCCATGGTTGAAATAGGAGGGAAGCCGATTTTGTGGCATATAATGAAATTATACTCCTTTTACGGATACAACGAATTTCTAATTCTCCTGGGTTATAAAGGTTATATTATCAAAGAATATTTTGCCAATTATTTTATGCATCATTCAGATATAACTTTTGATGTAAAAAATAATACAACCGAAATTTTGAATAATTATTCAGAGCCCTGGAAAGTGACACTTATTGACACCGGTACAGATACCATGACAGGTGGACGGATAAAACGTGTAGAAAAATATTTGAATAATAAATCTTTCATGCTAACATACGGAGACGGTGTTTCAGATGTGGATATTCCTAAACTGATTGATTTTCATAAGGGACATGGCAAATTAATTACAATGACTTCCGTTCAGCCGGAAGGAAGGTTTGGATCTCTGGTTCTAAATGGGAACAATGAAGTTTTGCGTTTCCAGGAAAAAATTAAAGGTGATGGAAACTGGATTAATGCAGGCTTTTTTGTATGTGAGCCGGAAGTTTTAAATTATATTGAAGGAGATTCGACCATTTTTGAAAGAGGGCCGCTTGAACAACTGGCTTTGGAAACACAACTGGTAACTTATAAACATTCTGGTTTTTGGAAACCTATGGATACAAAAAAGGACAAAATGCAACTTGATGAAATGGCCAGGCAATATACTGCTCCCTGGATGCTATGGGAAACAAAAAGAAATAATGCGGTGAAAAAAAGCAACATTCATGTTTGATGCCGAATTGGAAAATATCTCTATCCCCTGATTCCGAAAAAAAATAACCATTCAATATTTATCTCTAAAAAATGTACGATATTATAATTATAGGTGGAGGAATCGTTGGACTTGCTACTGCCATGAAACTCAAGGAAGGCAATCCTGATCTGAAAATAGTTTTACTTGAAAAAGAAAATAAAATAGCAAGCCATCAAACCGGAAATAACAGTGGAGTTATTCACGCAGGGGTATATTACAAACCAGGAAGTCAAAAAGCCATCAACTGCCGTAATGGATACCAGCAACTGATTAATTTTTGTGAAAAGGAAAAAGTAAAATATGATTTATGCGGAAAATTAATTGTTGCTACCAAAGCCGAAGAGCTTACCCGCTTGGAACAACTTTGGGAGAGAGGCCTTCAAAATGGACTTACAAAAATGAAAAAAATCCCAGGTGCACAAATTAAGGAATATGAGCCTCATGCAACCGGTTTGGCGGCCATACATGTTCCATATACAGGAATAATTGATTACAGCGAAGTTAGCCAAAAATATGCCGAAATTTATACCAGCCGGTATGGAGGAGAGCTGCTTCTGAATAATAAAGTTGTTCAAATTTCTGAGAACAGAAATAATATTGATGTTATTACCAATAAAGGAACTTTTTCAGCAAAAGTAGTTGTAAATACATCTGGTTTGTACAGCGATAAGATAGCGGAACTTTCCCTTGGAAAGCTGGACGTGCGCATTATACCCTTCCGTGGGGAATATTATAAATTATCACCTGATAAAAACCACCTGGTAAAAAGTCTTATTTACCCTGTACCTGACCCCAATTTCCCGTTTCTTGGAGTTCATTTCACACGGATGATTCATGGTGGAATTGAAGCCGGTCCTAATGCTGTTTGGGCTTTTAAACGTGAAGGATACAAAAAAACTTCATTCAGTGGTCCTGAGGCATGGGAATCAATTGCATGGCCAGGGTTCAGAAAGGTAATGCTCAGATACTGGAAAATTGGATTGGGAGAATATTACAGGTCCTATTATAAAACTGCATTTGTAAAAGCTTTGCAGAAGTTGGTCCCGGAGATACAATACGATGATTTAGAACCTGGAGGATCGGGTGTACGCGCACAGGCATGTAGCAAAACGGGAGGCCTTGTAGATGATTTCCTGATTGTTGAAGATAAGTTCACTTTTAATGTTCTTAATGCACCCTCTCCCGCAGCTACCGCTTCACTCTCAATTGGAGATTCACTTGCTGAACGTATCAGAAGAAAGTTGGATTTGACGCAATCGGCTGTAAATAAACCCCAATTGGTATAGGTTGAATTTTTAAATGTTTGAATACATGATATTTACTGAAACAAAATTAAAAGGCGCATTTGTAATCCAGGTTAATCAAATAAAAGATGACAGGGGGTTCTTTGGCAGATCCTGGTGCAAGCGTGAAATGGAAGAACATGGATTAAACGGCAATGTAGTGCAGGCAAACACATCTTTCAGCAAAGCAAAAGGGACAATTCGCGGCCTTCATTATCAAAAGCATCCTTATGAGGAAACCAAGTTGATGCGCTGTACTAAAGGAGCAATATTTGATGTGATTATTGATTTACGAAAAGATTCCCCAACATTTTTGCAGTGGCTTGGAGTAGAGCTTACAGAAACTAACTATAAAATGCTATACGTACCTGAGAATTTTGCTCACGGATTTGTCACGCTTTCTGATAATGCGGAAGTGACATATCTTGTCACTCAGTTTTATACACCAGGTGCAGAGGCAGGAATACGTTTTGATGATCCGCTCTTTAATATAGAATGGCCTGTACCTGTAGAGGTAGTAACAGAAAAAGATAAAAGTCATCCAAATTTTGATACGCATACCTTACTCTGAACTTAAACTTGAAATATTAATTTCTGGCAAAAAATTTTAGTAACCCTTAATTTAAAGACAATGAAAATGAGAATTTTAATAATTGGTAATATGGGCTACGTTGGGCCTGGTACCGTAAAACAACTGAGAGAAAAATATCCCGATGCGGAACTGATAGGTTTTGATATTGGGTATTTTGCAAATCATTTAACCTATACTGATATTCTTCCTGAAATAAGATTGAATAAACAGATTATAGGTGACGTGCGGCAATTCCCTTCAGACATTCTCGAAGGAATAGATGCAATCGTATATCTGGCAGCAATCTCAAACGATCCTATGGGGGCAATTTATGAGGAAGTTACCATGGATGTAAATTACCGATCAGCTGTCCGGATTGCTGGTCTGGCAAGAGCAGCCGGCACAAAATCATTTGTTTACGCATCCAGCTGTAGTATATATGGTGCAGCCGATGATTATCCCAAAACTGAAAAAGACACTTTAGCGCCACTTACGGCCTATGCAAAATCAAAAGTTGCGGCAGAAATAGGGCTGGAAAAGCTTGCAACAAAAGATTTCACAGTTACTTGTCTTCGTTTTGCAACAGCTTGTGGTATGAGTAACCGTCTCCGGCTCGACCTGGTATTAAATGATTTTGTTGCTGGTGCAATCATTTCAAAAGAAATCAATATTTTAAGTGACGGAACTCCCTGGAGGCCACTCATTAATGTATACGATATGGCCCTGGCCCTTGAATGGGCAGTTGGCAGAAAAGCAGCTAATGGTGGTGAATACCTGGCCGTAAATGCAGGTACAAGTTCCTGGAATTATCAGGTTAAAGATTTAGCCAAAGCTGTCAGCAATGTAGTTCCGGATTGTAAAGTATCCATCAGGACTGATGCCCCCCCGGATAAACGATCTTACAAGGTAAATTTTGATTTATTTAAAAAACTTGCTCCGAATCATCAGCCGAAGTATGACTTAGAAGCTACAATTAAAGAACTTTATGATGAAATTAAGGCTATGAGATTGGCTGATACTAATTTCAGGGATTCAAAATTTATGCGGTTAAAAATTCTGGCTAGCCTTCGCAAGCAAGGTTATTTAAATGAAAACCTATCCTGGTCATGGATGGAACCTGCAGTTCTCCCTGCCGATGCAACCATGACAAAAGAGATTGCATAACTTTCTCTTAAATTCACCTCTGATATAACCGATTAACAGATAGCTTCACTAATAATTCAGGCATTAATTTATTTGAGACTGATATATTATGATAACTATAACAATAAAAAAATAAAAAAATATATGAATTGTACAAATTGCCAAAGTCCTGAAACAGAGGAATTTTATATTTTAAAAAATGCTCCGGTACAAAGTATTGTAACAATAAAATCGTATGAAGATGCCATTGCAGTTCCTAAAAAAGAGTTGACACTCACTTTCTGTAATAACTGTGGTTTTATTTTTAACAGTACCTTCGATACCAGCCTCGATTTATACACCAAAGGGTACGAAGATCAACAGGGATTTTCTGCAACCTGGCAGAAATTTATAACCGGGGTTACTGAGAGATTTATTGATAAATATGGAATTCGCAATAAAAACATAATAGAAATTGGTTGCGGGAAAGGCGATTTTTTGCAGATTATCTGTAAGTTAGGAAACAATAAAGGAATTGGTATTGACCCTGCATATGTTCCTGGAAGATTGGAAGAAAATCCTGGGTTGAGGTTTATAAGGGAATTTTATTCGGAATCACATGGCGATTTGCCCGCTGATGTTATCGTTTGCAGGCACACTATGGAACATATCCACGATAATCAAACCTTTGTTAAAACCATCAGAAAAGCCGTAAAAAACAATCCGGATGTGATTCTTTTAATTGAAGTTCCCAGCATTGTAAGAATCCTAAAAATAAATGCGTTCTGGGATATATTCTACGAACATTGTTCCTATTTCAGCCCTGGTTCGCTGTCTCGACTTTTCAGATGGAACCAATTTGAAATACTTGATAATTACCTCGAATACGACAATCAATATTTATTTCTTGAAGCCAAACCTGCTAATGATGTATCCAACACACCTCATCCGGCAGAAGAGTCGATATCTGTTCTCAGGAAGCTTGTAGATGATTTTGTTGTAACAGTTAATGATGAATTGGAAAGATGGAGAAGTAAGCTTCAAAAAATGAAAGAGGCCAATAAAAAAGTAGTTATTTGGGGAGGAGGTTCCAAATCAGTAGGTTTCTTGACGCACTTTCATGGTATTGGTGTAATAAAGCATGTTGTAGATATTAATCCTCACATGCAGGGTAATTACATACCTGGTATTGGAATTCAGTATGTCCCGCCCGAATTCCTGAAGACTTATCAACCCGATTCGGTAATTATCATGAATGGTGTATATGAAAAAGAAATTGGGAAAATGTTATCGGGTATGGACCTCAGACCCGAATTAATAAGTTTATGAGCATTTAATGAATTAAAAAGAAACTCATGGCAAAAGTTGCTGAAATCATACGTTTTTATTCGCTTGATGAAATCATGGATTTTATTGAAAAGGGAGGCGAGTATCCATTGCATCATGTCTGGTGCTACGACCAACTTAAAGAAAATGGGATTATTACAGAAAGTATTGAATACAACAATAAGAGCAGATGGAATCGGATTGGAGCCAAAATGCAAATTTTTAACCTGCAACAACAAATCAATCTGTTCAGAAGATCAAAAGAATTTGACTTGATCTATGCACCATTTGTTGCAGATGTTTTCCTGCTGGCAATTCTAAAAAGGCTGGGAATATTTAAAAAACCAATCCTGGCACTGGGGCTCGATACTCATATCCCATATAAAAATCATCCGATAAAAAAATTAAGACAGAAACTAATACGTTCGGTTTATAAAAATGGAATCGATTCACTATTATTTTTTAATGAAAGTATTTACAAAACCAGCCGTGAATATGGCCCGTTAAGTAAAAATGACTCATTTGCAGAATGGGGTGTGGATCTGGATTTCTTTTCTAATTATATTGATCGGCAGACACAACCCCCTACCCTCGATTTCATTTATTCTACCGGAGGAACCGGAAGAGATTTCAAAACTTTAATAAAAGCTTTTAATGATATAGAATTTGATTTGAAAATCACTACAAAGCGAGATGAAGGATTAAATAACAATATTACTCCTAATATAATTATTGATAATTCAGTTAAACCAGGACTCCATTCTGTAGGGTTGATCCGGAAAGAATATTATAATTCCCTGGCTGTTGCAATCTCATTACAAAAAACCGGTCAGCTTTGGCCAGTCGGAATTACTGTTATTATGGAGGCTCTTGCTATGGCAAAACCCATTATCTCAACTGTTAATGATATGTATCCATTTGATCTGGAAAAAGAAAAAATAGGTTTTTACGTCGATTATTATGATGTGGAAGGGTGGAAAGATCGCGTTAATTATTTAATTGACAATCCAGATATAGCAAAAGAGATGGGAGAACGTGGCCGCTATCTCTGCGAGAAAAAATATAATTATAAACTTTTTTCAAGGGAAGTAGTTAATCAGGTAAAAAAGTATGTAATTGTAGATAAAATAGAAACAGAAAAAAAAACATTGTCACAACACCTGCATAGGTCGGCCGGATAGGATGGAAATCATTTCTATTTACATTATAACTGAAATAAAAAGATAAGCTCGAAAAATAAAATTTATATGAAAAACTCTAAAATAAAGTTCAGATGTTCTGATTTTGAATAATGAAATGATTTACAAAAAAAAAATCACAAAATAAGAATATCGGATTGGCAGATAGGCAAAGGCTGGTTAATTCAATAACTATTTGTACCTGAACTATATAATGCGCACGCATCTTTTATACGTGCGTTGTATAAAGTTCAGGTACAATGTTTAATAAGAGGCTTTAAGCTGAATAAATTATATAAAAAATAATGAGTGAACGCACTCTGAAGGAAAAAACAATAACAGGTTTCAAATGGTCATTTCTGGATAACATTTGGAAAACCGGAGGCCAGTTTGTTATTGGAATTATTCTTACCCGCCTTTTAACTCCAGAAGATTTCGGGCTAATCGGCATGATAACAATATTTATTGTTATTGGCCAGTCGTTAACAAACAGTGGCTTTGGTCAGGCATTAATTCAAAAGAAAAATGCAGATAATGTTGATTTTTCAACTGTCTACTACTTCAATATTGCAGCCAGTTTAGTCATTTATTTCATCCTTTATTTTACGGCCCCCCTAATCGCAGAGTTTTATAATCAACCACAGCTTATAATTCTAATCAAAGTAATTTGTCTAAGTTTTGTAATAGATGCATTAGGACGAATACACCTTGTTTATCTGGAAAAAAAACTTGATTTTAAATCCCAGTCTATTATTGGGATAATAAGTGTTCTGATTGCCGGGGTTATAAGTATTGCAATGGCTTATGCAGATTATGGAGTCTGGGCTTTGGTTGCTCATACAGTCATCAGAAGTACAATAACCACATTATTATTTTGGTGGGTAAGTAAGTGGAGGCCACTGTTAACCTTTAGCAAAAAATCATTAAGAACCTTGTTTATGTTCGGGTCAAAAATTCTGGTTGCCGGTTTAATGCAAGCAGTTTTTCAAAATATTTACTATCTCATAATTGGACGGGTTTTTAGCGCACAGAGTCTGGGGTATTTCACCAGAGCATCCCAATTTAAGGATCTTCCCGTAATAACACTGACCAGTATAATTCAAAAAGTTACATTTCCGGTATTTTCTAAAATTCAGGATGACGATGAAAAATTAATTTCAGGATATACAAAAGCTATCAGAATATTATCAGCTGTTGTACTTCCTCTTATGGGCATCATTATAATTGCCTCCAAACCTTTAATACATATAGTTCTTGGAGAAAAATGGCTGCCTGTAGTTCCCTATTTAAATGTAATGGCTGCATATGGATGGATGCATATAATTTATGTGATGAATCATCAAATAATTACTGTGAAAGGAAGAAGTGATTATTACCTGCAAATAAAAATCATTGATAAAATCCTTATCGTTTTGTCTATTCTTATAACCTATAAATATGGAATTATGGCTATGATCTATGGACATATGGTGGTTACAATCCTTTCTTATTATATAGGAAATATTTATCTTAATAAAGTAATTGATCTTAAACTGATTTATCAAGTTAAAAATGTACTGCCATTTTTTTTATCAGCTTCCTTGCTGGTCCTTTCAGGAATAACTTTATCTCGATTTATTGTAAATGATTATTTATATGTTCTTTCGTCTATTCCTCTTGGGTTATTGATTTACATATCATTATTAGGTTTATTCAGAGTAAAAGAATTATCAATGGGAATTGAGTTGGTGAAGAAAGAAATTATAAGCCGGTACAAATAATATTTAAAATTAAAGTAATGGAAATCAGTCAATTATTATCAAAAAAGAACCTATTGTTGTTTTTTGATTATTTTGTTGTTTTCATCGTTATCTTTTATGCAGGCAAAGCAACTGCTTTTGTCCAGTCAATTGACAGCTGGAACAATTTAATTGGCTTGTTGCTTCCAATAGTAATTTTTACCATAGTGGTATTCTTAAAAAATGTACATTTTAATCACCGGTATTTGCTTGTCATTTTAGGGTTTACCCTCTATTTTATAGCTTCAACTGTAAAGTTTGGTGAATTACATCCTCGATTTTATATGATTACTGTTATTCATATAACAATGGCATATATAACTATTGCCGCATTTCAATACCGTTTTTTTATTCTTTATGAAAACATACTCTACTATTTATGTATCATTGGAATCGTAATGTGGGTAGGTTTAAATTTAAATCCTGGTTTTTTCATTGACTTTTTTAGAAAATTTGAATTTTCTTATCAGGAAAACGCACCGGGGAATATAGATTATAATATGATTGTTTATACCGTTAATAATTATAATGTGATTCCCCAATATATACTTGAATTTGGCGGATTTAGGATATTTAGAAATTCAGGATTTGCATGGGAGCCAGGGGCATTTTCGGTCTATATTACCATAGCCATCCTTTTCCATTTTATTAGAAATAAATTTAAAATCAGGATAAATAAACAACTTCTGGTATTTGTTGCAGCCCTGGCAACGACTTTTTCTACAACCGGATATTCAATGTTTATACTCCTGATATTATTTTATGTCTATAACCAGGAAATTTATAAAGTTGCATGGCTGGTACCATTTTTTTTGATTCTGACTGTCTACATTTTTACACTCCCATTTATGGCAGAAAAGATTTCCGAAACTACAGATTTCGATACAGAACAACTTATTTACTATTCCCAAAAATATAATATTAAATACCAGCCACAACGCTTTGAATCTTTTCAGATAGATTTTATTGATTTTCTCAATCATCCAATATTAGGATATGGCGGACATCTGGAAGCAAAATGGACCAATCAGTTGGGTGCCAATATTGCTACAGTATCAGGAATTGGAAAAATAATGGCACAGTATGGAATTGCAGGACTGCTCTTTTTTATTTTCAGCCTATGGAAATCATCTCAAAGACTCTTATATCTTTTCAATATTAAAGGATTGATTTTCCCTATGGCATTTGTACTGTTAATTTCTATCAGCTACAGTATCATTACAGCTTTGTTAATGACTCTCTGGTTAACATACCTGCCGGATCTTTATAAAACAGAAGTTGCCCGAAATTATCTTATAACCGGCTTTTTAAGACGGAGTAATATCAAGACTGTAACCTGATAATACAATTTACTAATGAAACGAACATAAATTTTGGAATGCAATATTCACGAATACGCATGAATAAAATTCCTTGTGAGTTTCATCCGGCCATTAAAAATAAATTTTGTACGAATGAAAATATATTTATTGCTTAATCAGGCATATCCAAATGGCTATGCATTAACCAAACGTTTTCATCTTTATGCAAAAGGATTTATTGAAAATGATCATCTCGCAAAGATTATAATACCAATGCCCACAGAAACGGATGACTCCGAGAATAAACTTACCTCTGGAAAATATGATAAAGTACCGTTCGAATATACATGGAAAAGCACCGTAAGGAGTAAATCCTTTTTGATTAGAAGAATTCATGACTTTACAGGTGCTATAAATACTGCCAGAATTCTTCTTAAAGATAAACCCGATATCCTTATCACTTCTTCCTTTTCAACTTTTTTCCATTTTTTTCTAAAATTCGTTTCATTAACCTTCCCGCTAATCATTATCAAAGAAAAGAATGAGATCGATTTTTTAAGAAAAGATACAGTCGGGAAAACTGATTTACGAAAATTAAAAATTACCAGTCAGTTATTTCATGGCTATATAGTAATTAATGAGCTCCTGTTAACATACTTGAACCATGACCTCAAGGATAGAAAACCTAAAGTCATCGTTCCAATCTTAGTTGATGATTTTACTGGAAACCAACAATTGGAAATACAAAAAACCATAGTCTATACAGGGACATATCTCGAAAGAAAAGATGGGATTTTATCAATCCTGAAAGCTTTTTCCAAAATAAAGGAAAAATATCCTGAATACAAGCTAATACTTACGGGTTCACCAGCCAAATCGGAAGATTTACCAAAAATAACACAAATAATTACCACATACAATCTTGATAGTAGTATAGTATTTACAGGTTTCCTTAAGGAAGCAGAACTTCAAAAAATCTTGTTATCCGCAGGCATTTTAATCATTGCCAAACCTGAAAACAGGCAAAACTTATATAATTTTCCAACAAAAATAGGTGAATACTTAGTTTCAGGAAGACCAGTAATTTCCACAAAAGTAGGTGTCGTTGGAAAATTATTGCAAAATGGAAATAATATAATCTTTGCTGAATACGATGTTGATGATATTGTTCAAAAGATCGAATTTCTTATCGTCAATCCTAATTTGGGAAACCAAATAGGGCAGAAAGGAAGAGAGTTCGCGCTGAAAAATTTTAACTATAAATACCATGCAAAAAAAATGATTAACTTCTTTAATGAATTAAAACATCAATAACATCTTGTATTTCATCATATTATAATCTAATAAAATTTATTTCTTTTATAGAAAAGCGTAACTATTTAGGTAAAAAACAAATGAAGATTGCCATTCATCACCGGCCCGGTAGTTTTAGTGATATCTGGATAAGATATTGTGAAAAAAATAATATCCCGTATAAGATTGTTAATTGTTTTGATACTGATATAATCAAACAAATAGAAGACTGTGAAGGATTAATGTGGCACTGGCCGCAGTGGGACAGCAAAGCCATTCTTTTTGCCCGGCAATTAACTTATTCAGTTGAAAAATCAGGAAAAAAAGTTTTCCCTAACAGCCAGACTTGCTGGCTCTTTGATGATAAACTAGGTCAAAAATATCTTTTTGAAGCATTAAAAATTGAGTCTATATTAACCTGGGTATTTTATGATCTAAAAAAGACATTTGATTGGATCAGGCACGCAGAATTCCCTGTTGTATTTAAACTTAGGGGAGGAGCCAGCTCAGAAAACGTAAAGCTTATTAAATCAGCGAAAACGGCAAGAAAAATTACAAAAATAGCATTTGGAAAAGGTTTTAAAATCAATAATAAATGGAATAAGTTTAAAGACCGGATTTTGCTGTTTAACCGCAGGAGAAATCTAAAAAATTTCATCCACATACTAAAAGGAGTAATCAGATTGGTGATTGAAAAGGAAAATGAAAAAAATCCGGCAAGGGAAAGAGGGTATGTCTATTTTCAAAAATTCATTCCTGGTAATGATTCCGACGTACGACTCGTTGTTGTCGGTTCAAAATGCTTTGGAATGCGCAGATACAGCAGGAAGGGTGATTTTCGGGCCTCCGGAAGTGGTGATTCCACATACGATAATAAATTGATTGAATCAGATGCTGTGCAACTAGCTTTTAAATCATCGGAAAAATTAAATATGCAGTCTGCTGCTTTTGATTTTATTAAGGAGAACGATCAATTCAAACTGGTAGAAGTGAGCTATGCATTTGTCTCCACTTCATTTCCTGGCTTCTGGGATTCAAAATTAAAATGGCATGATGTAAAAACCAGTCCGCAAGAAGTTATAATAGAAGAATTTATTAATTCCATCTCAAACCAGCAAATTCGATGAACCCGGAAAACCATATTACAGTACTCATTAAAAATCTGAGTCACGGAGGCGCTGAAAAGGTTTGTGTAACTTTATGCAATGAATTGACTGAACGTAGTTACCATGTGGAATTGTGGATTTTGGATTACAGGGATACGTCCTTAACTCAACAATTACATGAAAATATAAATGTTATTGACCTAAAAAAGAAAAATGTCAGGAAGAGCTTTTTTAAACTACTGAAATTACTCTATAAGCAAAAACCATCTAAACTATTGGTATTTAATATTGAATTAGCAATTCTGGCCATTCTTATAAAAAAGATTCTTTTTTTAAAAACAGAAATTATTTTCAGAAGCATAAATACGCTTTCCAGAGCATTTCAATTTCCAAAAAGCATTTGGGAAAAATATTTTGCTATAAAAGCAATCAAACTAATACTCCCCTATTGCAATAAGATAATAGCACAATCAAAAGGAATGAAAGCAGATCTTGTAAAGTATTTTGGAATCAATGAAAATAAAATTTATACCATACCCAACCCTGCCGTAAATCTGTCAGCATTGGATTCACAAACTTCTGTTCCAAAACAACAGAAAAATGATTTCCTGTTTGTTGGCAGACTACAAGCTCAAAAAGGATTAGTCAACCTTTTAAAAATTTTTGAAAGAGCACATAAAGAAAAACCAGATATTCGGCTCATCATTGTAGGAGACGGACCAGAAGAGGAAAAATTAAAAGCCATAGCAGCCAGCCAGGGATTAAATTCCTCTGTTATCTTTGAAGGGTACCAGCCTACCACCTTCGAATATTTTTCAAGTGCAAAAGCAACTGTACTTACTTCTCTTTATGAAGGATTTCCAAATGTTTTGGTAGAATCAATTGCCACAGGTACACCAGTACTCGCATTTAATTGTCCCAGTGGACCTGAAGATATTATAATTCAGGGCGTTAATGGCATACTTGTACCCGATCAGGATATAAATGCATTCACGCAAGCTGTTTTATCAGTTGCGAATGATGAAATCAGGTTTGAAAAACAAAAAATTATTGAAACATCAAAAAAGTTCTCCGTTGAAGTTGTTGTAAATAAATACGAACAACTTCTCAAAAATTAATAATTGAAGCATTTGCTTTTTTTTGGTTACAAAATATGAAAAAAGCCATTTTATTTTACGGTGCATTGGGAAGAGATAATAAGTACACCGTTGGCGGGGGTGAAACAGGGAATTACCGAACAATACACCTGCTGGAAAAAAATGGTATCAATGTAATTACTCTTCATAAACCGTATCCGGTTAAAAACTTCTTAGGTTATATAATTTACGTTGCAAAAATGTTTTTGAAGCTTTTTTCTTTTTATAAAATGCTTCGAAATTCTGATATTAAAGCAGTACATATTTCCGGATTCTACCTCCATTTGATCTATCATGAATATTTACTTGTTAAAATAGCTAAATTGCTAAATAAAAAATGCATATACGAATTGCGTGGAGGAGGTGTAAAAAAAGCTTATACTGAAGGCAGCTCTGTTTACAGATTCTTTTTTAAAGCAACTGTCAACAGTCCATCAACTATTTTATGCCAGGGAGAATCTTATATCCCTTTTCTAAAAAGTTTAACTCCGGTAATTATCACTTATTATCCGAATTTTGTTCTGAATGATTTTCTGATGGTAAATTTCAATGGCAGCCGTAAAAACGCAACTACCCTGCAACTCGTTTATTTTGGAAGAATAGTTGAATCGAAAAATCCTGAAATGCTCCTTTCAATTTGCAGAGAACTTTTAAAGCAAGATGTTCAATTTAAGCTGGAAATCATTGGTTCGGGAGAAGAAACATATGTTCTTTACTTAAAGGAAACAATCAGCAAACTGAATTTGAACGACTATGTGCTTTTATCTCCACCTGCCGGTCATAAAGTGCTAAAACAAAAACTGGCAGATAAACATTTCTTTTTATTTCCTTCAAATGAAGTGCGTGAAGGCCATTCAAATGCACTCACCGAAGCAATGGCACTTGGGATAGTTCCTGTTTGCAGCAATGCAGGATTTAATGCTGAAATTGTAAATGACCCTGAACTGGTAATTGAAGATTACGATCCATTTAAATATGCCTCAACCATTCAAAAAATATGGAAAAATAAAGAATGGAAAATCTATTCTGACAAAGTTGCTTTAAGAATAAAAAATACTTACACCGAACAATTAGCTGAAAAAATCATTTTAAAAGCATATGATTTTAATTTATAATTTTTAATTATTATGTATAACCATACCCTAACACATGATACATCAATACAACACCGGTTTGTTGAAACTATAGGATTTAAAGTATTTTCTGATGATTTGGCAAAAATTCCACTGGAATCTCCGGGCTGTAAGGTAATAAATACTATAAGTCCCAACTCCTACGGAATTTCAACAAAAGATTCAGAATTCAAAGAAGCCCTTTTAAGCAGCGATTACCTGGTTTTGGATGGAGTCTATTTTGCATTTGCTTCTTTAATTCTCCAGGGGAAAAACATTAAAAGAAACCAGGGTCCTGATGTTTTTTACCACTTTATGGACCGTGCAAATGAGTCTGGAAAAAAAGTTTTCTTTTTAGGTTCATCACCTCAGACATTAAAGCTGATAAAACAAAAAGCTGCTTTTCTTTACCCCAATATACAAGTAGCAACCTATTCTCCTCCTTTTAAACAGGAGTTTTCAGAGCAGGATAACAATGAAATGCTTAATTTCATAAACCGGTTTAAACCTGACATATTATTCGTTGGAATGACTTGCCCCAAACAGGAAAAATGGGCCATCAGGCACAGAGAAAGGGTAAATGCCAGCCTGATAATTTCAATTGGCAATGTATTCGATTGGTTTGCAGGAACACAAAAAGCAATTGCTCCCATCTGGTTTAAACTGAGGATTGGATGGCTTGTGCGTATCTTTTACCGTCCTGAAGTTTTCAAAAGAAACATCGGTAATCAGATGCTCTTTTTTTGGCATGTACTATTAATTTTTTTCAAAATAAAAAAAAATGATTAAAGGATCTGTAATTGGCCTTGGAAAAATGGGCCTCTCGCATGCTGCTATTTTAGGTGCACACCCTGATATTGAAATGGTAGCAGTTAGCGATACTACCTCCCTGGTTTTGGAGGCATTTAATAAATTCAGCAATGTAAATACATACACCGATTATCAAAAAATGATCGAAGCGGAGAGTCCGGAGTTTGTAGTCATTGCCACGCCTACAAGGTTTCATTTTCCTATGGTAAAATATGCACTCGATAAAGGATTGCATGTATTCTGTGAAAAGCCATTTACCCTTACGGCAGGGGAGGGAAAAGTGCTGTCAGGGCTTGCTCTGGAAAAGCAACTGGTAAACCAGGTGGGCTACCACAACCATTTTATAGGAACTTTCCGGGAATTAAAGCGACTTCTGTCTCAGAATATTTTGGGAGAGCTGGTCCATTTTAGTGGTGAAGCTTACGGACCTGTGGTTACAAAAGAACAGGGAAGTACATGGAGATCAAAACCGGAAGAAGGAGGTGGTTGTTTATACGATTACGCATCGCATGTGCTCAATCTTATCCAGGAAATTGTAGGCCGGCCTGGTAAAATACATGGTTCACTTTTAAAAAACATTTATTCGAAAGGTGTTTACGATGCGGTATATTCATTGCTCGAACTTGAAAACGGATTATCGGGGACAATTCTGGTAAACTGGAGCGATGAGACCTTCCGTAAGATGTCTACTTCAGTTACTGTGCAGGGAAAGAATGGTAAAATAATCTGCGATGCCACTGAAGTAAAGATTTATTTAAAAAAACCAGTACCTTCCGAAAACCTTGACAAAGGCTGGACAATTAAATACATAACGGATCTTGCGATTCCTGTGGATTTCTATTTACGTGGTGAGGAATACAGTGCACAAATCGACAATTTCATAAATTGTATAAAACAACAACAACAATCTCAATACAATACTTTCGAACAGGCTTCGATTACGGATCATGTAATTGAAATGATTGTAGAACAAGCAAAGATTAATTAAAATGGAAAAAGTACTTTTTGGCGATAACCAATTCTTTGGAGTAAATCATTTGTCTGATGAAAAAGCAAGAGCTCAGACAATGCGTTTTAAAGATGATGCAGCTATCATACGAGTTCTCGATCAGGCGCGTTCAGCAGGTATCAATACATTTATGTGTACCACCCACGACCGAATAGCTAATATTTGCGACCACATCCGGAATAATAAAGAGCAATATAAAGATTATAAAATCTACCCTTGCATGCCATATGCCCATAAATATGCAAATGCAGTTACCGAACTTGGTATAATCGGAACAATAAAACAATATGTCCCGGGAAATATTTTCGGCTCATTTGCTAAAGGTGGTATGGCCTATTTAAATAAAGACTTCATTAAATTAATGAAACTGTTTATCGACGCTGAAATGAAAATGTTTATAGGCATTTCAACTCCGGTAATTTTTATCCAAAATGTAGTGGTTGATTTAATACTTGGATTGAAAATGTACGGAGTACTTGCTGAATACGATGCATACATCCGTAAAAAATATAAAAGTGAACCCGGTTATATTACCATGAATATGCCTGCTTTACTGGATGCCCTGAATTCAGTTGGTATTCACAATCCCATAATTTGTTCGTCTATAAATAAAATAGGGTTCAGGATGTCGGGAGGCAGGCAAATATATGAAACCTATCTACAGGAAAAGGAATTCAGGCCGATTGCTATGCAGGTTTTAGCAGCCGGTGCCTTAAATCCAAAAGAAGCCGTCGAATACCTGAGCAGGTTCCCAAAAATTGAATCAGTACTATTTGGCGCCTCTTCAAAAGCCCATATTCAGGAAACCAGGGACCTGATTGCATCCAGCATTTGATTTGCTCCTCCTCTGCGAAAAATTAGAGAAAATTCTACTGCCACAGAACATCTGTTTGGATTATATGTTCTGTATATACAGCAGTTTTTTTTGCTGATTTAAAATAAATATTAAAAACCCTTAATTATTACAAGATGATAAAAGAACGTGAACCGGCATTGGAAAGAATAAGTGTCCTGATACAGGTTGGGTTTACTATTCTGTCTTTTTTCTTTGTCGTTTGGGTTTCTGGAAGTCATACCACCAGCATTATAACAGAAAATAAAGAGCACTATATTATAGCCTTGATAATAATACCGCTTTGGTTCGGATTGCTTGAGTTATTTGAACTGGGGGCAATGGCAAGAATCCAAAGATACAGGCAAATTATTAAAAAGTACATCCTCGTTATTTCATCAGGCACCGTAATGTTATCATTCTTTGCCCAAATACTTGGCTATGAATGGCTGACAATGAACATGCTGATTACTTTTGCGTTGGTTAATTTTTTAGTCCTCACGACTCAAAAACTGGCCGGAAGGACAGTTCTAAAATATTTGCGACGAAAAGGTTATAATACAAGAATGCTTCTTGTTATTGCTGATGATTCATCGGCTGAGTTTATCCGCCAGATAACAGAAACTGAAGAATGGGGCTACCGGATTCGAGGTATAATTTCAAATTCGGAAACCATTAAAAGTGAATTCGGAAGTAAATTCCCAATCTATTCTGAAGAAGAAAATTTTACAAAAATTATTGACGAGCGCGTAGTTGATGAAGTTTTTTATTGTAAACAAGCATTTAACTCCGCTTACATTCAAAAGTTCGTGCAGGAATGCAGGGAAGTGGGTGTTAGTTTCCATATACACAACAAGGTTCTTAGCTTTAGCGGATTGAGTCCTAAATTATATTTCCTGAACCATCAGTTCTTCATATCATTCAGGAATACTCCTGAGAATTACCTTGCATTAAAAGTTAAAGGTACGCTCGATTTTTTCTTATCCCTTTTCACCCTTGTTTTTATTTCTCCTTTTATGATGCTTATTGCCCTGGCAATTAAACTGGAGGATGGAGGACCTGTATTTTTCAAACAGACAAGAGTAGGGAAGCACGGAAGATTATTTAAATGCATAAAATTCCGTACTATGATTATCGATGCCGAGGAAGTAAAAGAAAAGCTGATGAGTTTAAATGAGCAGGATGGGCCTGTTTTCAAAATTAAAAACGATCCCCGGATTACCCGTGTCGGACGGTTTCTGCGTAAAACATCGCTCGATGAGCTTCCACAGTTTATAAATGTACTGGCCGGAGATATGTCAATAGTTGGGCCGAGGCCTCCAATTCCTTCCGAAGTAAAACAATACCAGCGTCATTTAAAAAGAAGGCTCAGCATCACTCCCGGGATTACTTGCATATGGCAGGTTTCCGGAAGGAATAATGTGCCATTTGAAAGATGGATGGAAATGGACATGGAATACATCGATAACTGGTCTCTAAGGCTGGACTTTATTATCATGTTAAAAACAGTGAAAGTTATTTTCGACAGAAACGGTCAATAAATACAAGTGAACATTTTGTAAACTAAATCATTAAATAGTATAAATAAAAAATTTAAAATGAGAACGACTGCTATTTTGTTACTTGCATTATCAGTATTAATGCAATTCTCGTGCAGCAATACACAGGAGATAACCATAATGCGCGATTTGTCAGGAGACAGGAGCATCCATGAACTTGCTCCCAAAGAACCTACTGAATACCGGATTAAACCATCTGATATCCTGTATTTGAAAATTCTAACACTTGATCCTGAAATCAATGAAATTTTCAATCCAAGCAGGACCGGCAACAACAATCAAACCGGAACACTGCAAATGTATGGTTCGCCTGTAGGACTCTATTTAAACGGTTATGTTGTAGCCAATGATGGAACGGTTTCTGTACCAATAATCGGCAAAGTTGAAATGGCCGGCCTGACTTTCATAGAAGCTGAAGACCGGTTGAGGGCCAGAGCAGAGGAATACCTGAAGCAACCTTCCGTTCAGGTTAAATTTTTAAATTATAAAATTACTGTCGCAGGTGAGGTGAGAAACCCGGATCTGCTATATAATTACGAACAAAATATAAACATCTTTGAAGCCATCAGCATGGCAGATGGAATTACTGATTATGCTGATCTGACGAATGTACTTGTGGTAAGAAAAACAAATGGAACTTCACATACCTATAAGGTTGATGCAACCAGTAGAAATATTTATACATCGGAAGTTTTTTATTTGTTGCCAAATGACTTTTTGTACATCCCGCCCACAAACCTGAAAAGGACCCGGGATAATACAACGGTATATTCTCTGATCCTTTCAGCTGTTTCAACTTTAATTGTTGTAGGTACAGCATTGAATAACAACTTCTTTTAAAGGTTAAGACTATGGAAAAAATTGATGAAATAATTGACCTTATTGATTCGAAGGAAAAAAATGAGACAAAAAGCTTTTTTGTAAAATACTTAAGAAATTGGCATTGGTTTATCCTGTTCCTGGTTATAGGCGCCGGGATAGGATTTTTTATATACAAAAACCTTCCCAATAAGTATATTGTAGTGAGTAAGCTTCTGGTGAAAGATGAAAACAGTTCAGTGAGCCCTTCGTTAAATCTGGGCAATCAACAACCCGGCAGAAATGTAAATAACACAAACATTGAAAATAAAGTAGGAATCTTCCGATCCTACTCATTGTTCAGAAATGCTCTAAATAACCTCGGCTGGCAAACATCCTGGTACAGGAAAGGATTATTTCACAACGTAGATCTATATAACAATGAACCATTCGGGTTAATTCTTCCTCCCAATGCAAAGAATGTTGAAAATGTCCCTCTTAAAATTGAAATGCTGAATGAAAATGAATACAAAGTTTCAGCCAAGGGAGAAACCAATCAAAACGGTTATACGCAATCATTCAAGTTTGAAGAAGTAGGTCGATTTGGCGAACCTTTTCAAAATGATTTTTTTAATTTTCAACTGGATTTAAAAAATGCAAATCCTGATGATACATACCTTCTTCATTTTAATAATATAAATACATTAACTAATCAATACCTTAAGCGGACAGAGATAAAGTTGCAGGACTTAAATGCCGATTTAATTGAAATTTCAATAGAAACAAGTAATGTCCAGCGCGAAGTAGATTTTATAAATGAACTGAATAATGTATTTATTGATTTTGGATTGCAGAGCAGGTATCAAAATTCCGAGAGTTCTGTTAAGTTTATCGACGAACAACTGGCCCGTATAAAAGAATCCCTGACTGAAGCCGAACAGAACGTCAGCGATTATCGCAGAAGCAATCAGGTTATGAACCTGGGTTCTGAAGCTCAATCGGTATTTGACAGGCTGGAGGAAATTGAAAATGAACAATATATGACTCAACTCCAGATTGATTATTACCGCAATTTATTGAGCGACCTGAATGATTCAGATAAAATCAATGAAATGGCAAGTCCTGCCATGGTAGGAATAAACGATAACAACATAAACAGCATGCTTCAGAGGCTAATGGAGTTGTACAGCCGCAGGGAGGTACTTGCAGCAAGTGTGCAGGAAAAAAACCCTGCGTATGTTAACCTTCAGAATGAAATTCGGGTAACACGAAATGCATTGGAAGAAGCAGTAAAAAGTCAGTTAAAGTCAGCAGAATCAGTAATGGCTAGTTCAAGACAAAGGTATCAGTCGATTGAAAACCGTCTTCGCAGATTACCTGAAACGGAAAAGGAACTTATTGAAGTACAAAGAAATTTTAATCTTAACAACGATCTCTATACCTTTCTGCAGGAGAAAAGGGCCGAAGCGTCCATCGCTAAATCTTCTATAGTTCCTGAAGTACAGGTTATTGATGAAGCGGTCAGGGAGGCAGCAATATACAATGGTCCCTATATGGTACAAATCGTCGGAGCCGGAGCTATGCTTGGACTTATAATCCCTTTTATGTTTATTTCTCTTGCAAGCTTCTTTAACACCAAAATCGAAACAAGGGAAGAGGTGGAAAAAGTGAGTAAAATTCCTGTCCTTGAGGGCATCATCAAGCATAAATACAAAGTAAATTTACCTGTAATAAACTATCCCAGATCAGGTATAGCCGAATCGTTCAGGGGGTTGAAGTCAAATATCAATGCGCTTGTGGATCAAGCCGGATGTAAGGTCATTTCAATAAATTCTATGGTGCCGGAAGAGGGAAAATCATTCATATCATCCAATTTAGCAGCAGTTCTTACTAAAAGCAATAAAAAAGTATTACTGATAGATGCAGATATGCACAAGCCAAATCTTCATAAATTCTTTGGGGTTAAAGCCTCACCCGGCTTAAGTGATTATTTGAAAGGAGAAATTGAACCCGAAGAGACCATTCACAAAACTTCCATTCCAAATCTGTTCCTGCTTCCGGCAGGGCCTATACCTGCCAGCCCTTCCGACTTGCTCGATACTCCCCGGTTGTATGTCCTGATAGAGAAACACAGGAAAGATTATGATTTTGTTATTATTGATAATGCACCCTTGTTACTGGTACCCGATGCCATACTAACAAGCCATTCATCAGATGCCACATTATTCACCCTCCGCATGAATCACAGCCATAAGGATGAATTAAAACAGATAAACCGGCTGGTTGAGTTTAACAATATCAAACGTGCAGCTGTTGTAATAAATGCAACGCCCGACAGGAGCTACGGTTACGGGAATAAATACTGGAAAAAAGGATACGGTGAATACAAATACAAAATGAACATTGCCTGATTCAAAGTTAAATAAAAAATACAAATCATGATTATTGCTGTTGATTTTGACGGAACAATTGTTGAGCATAAATATCCTGCTATTGGTAAAGAAATTCCATATGCTATAAAAACACTCAAGCTTTTTCAGAAAAAAGGCCATAAATTGATTTTGTGGACTTACCGTCACGGTAAAGAACTTGAAGAAGCAGTTAAATTCTGTGAAGACCGCGGATTGGAATTCCATGCTGTAAATAACAATTTTGACGGGGAAGAATTTGATAATACCTACAGTCGAAAAATTTATGCTGATATCTATATTGATGATCGAAACCTGCTTGGCCTTCCCGAATGGAACAAATTATACCACATGCTTGAGCAGAATGCAGAAAAGAACAATCTGACTTTAGCTCCAAATTTAAAAATCTAATTATTAAACGCTTCTAATTGGCTGTTTCATTCCATCCCCAAACTGCACTCATGATAATCTTATAAGCACTTTTGAAGTATTAAATTCGTATTAAATTCGCAATAAATTCGGTACAAATTCGCGATTTTGCGAGTTTATTGTGAGTTTATTGTGAGTTTATTGCGAACATGAACGAATGAATTCCTTGGTTATTATCTGATTATAGGTTATATTCTGAATGGACAAAATTACTGATAACAGCAGCCATAACAAAAAGTGGATCAGGTTTCAATAATCAATTTTTTAGGGACTGGTATTGGATTTTGTTCCGGTTAACAGGCGAACACCGGACGAAAGAGAAAGAATATCCAGAGCGGACAATAATAAGATAATAAATTAAAAAGTCCGGGAATAAACTCCCGGACTTTTTAATTTATTAATTTACTTCACTATAAATTTTTTAACCTGTTGTGATTGATTTATTACCGACCGAAGGTAATACATACCAGGTGCCAGGTTGTTAAAGTCGATCCTGTTAGTGGTATTTGCAGCATTTTGTGAATGAACCATCCTGCCACTGCCATCAAGAATTTCTATTCGTGTATCATCATCCGGCAAAGAGCTGTATTCTACATTTATAAACGATTGAGCAGGATTTGGATACAGCATAAATTCATTTTCTTCAGTAATGTCATCCATAAAACCATCGTCCAAATTATTATTCTTTAAAGACTGGTCCAGGCTTACTGTTCCTTTCCTGTTATTCTGGTTTTTGCCTCTCACAATCAGAGTTGTAACCACCACACTGTCACATCCGGAAGCCGATTCCAGTACCCGTTCATAATTTCCGGGCTCAGTCCATCCGTTGTAATTTTCATTTGCCCATATTTTTACTGTCTCGTTCCCGTACTTAGTTTCTTCTACATTCAGGTAAGTAGTAATAACTTTATCCGTGGCAATTATTTCTTCAGAATTTTCCGAAAGTACAAT